>NZ_CP151964.1:2277500-2280000 GCF_038593115.1 Metasolibacillus sp. FSL H7-0170
TGAGCTAAGGCCCCTAAATTTATAATGGTCGGGAAGACAGGATTCGAACCTGCGACCCCTTGGTCCCAAACCAAGTGCTCTACCAAGCTGAGCTACTTCCCGAATTTCTTTGGCGCGCCCGACAGGAGTCGAACCCATAACCTTCTGATCCGTAGTCAGACGCTCTATCCAATTGAGCTACGGGCGCTTTTTAAAATGGTGCCGAGGGCCGGAATCGAACCGGCACGGTAGTCACCTACCGCAGGATTTTAAGTCCTGTGCGTCTGCCAGTTCCGCCACCCCGGCACATATTGGAGCGGAAGACGAGGTTCGAACTCGCGACCCCCACCTTGGCAAGGTGGTGTTCTACCACTGAACTACTTCCGCATGTGCTAAAGAATTTTTATTCTGACAGTATATTAAATTAAATGGTGCGGGTGAAGGGAGTCGAACCCCCACGCCTTGCGGCGCTAGATCCTAAGTCTAGTGCGTCTGCCAATTCCGCCACACCCGCAGCAGACTATTTTTCCTTATAAATGGTGAGCCATGAAGGACTCGAACCTTCGACCCTCTGATTAAAAGTCAGATGCTCTACCGACTGAGCTAATGGCTCAAAATGGTGCCGGCGATAGGAGTCGAACCCACGACCTACTGATTACAAGTCAGTTGCTCTACCAACTGAGCTACACCGGCATTTTGAATGGTGGAGGATGACGGGTTCGAACCGCCGACCCCCTGCTTGTAAGGCAGGTGCTCTCCCAGCTGAGCTAATCCTCCATATATACGCCTAGCAATGTCCTACTCTCACAGGGGGAAGCCCCCAACTACCATCGGCGCTAAAGAGCTTAACTTCCGTGTTCGGTATGGGAACGGGTGTGACCTCTTTGCCATCATTACTAGACTATTTTTAAAGACAAGATTTATTATAACACTTTTGATGTTACAGTCAAGTGTATTTTTTACACTTCTTCTTGTTCTTTCAAAACTGGATAAATGAACATTGAAACAAGTTTTAATTGTGGTTAAGTCCTCGATCGATTAGTATTCGTCAGCTCCATGTGTCGCCACACTTCCACCTCGAACCTATCTACCTCATCGTCTTTGAGGGATCTTACTTACTTGCGTAATGGGAAATCTCATCTTGAGGGGGGCTTCATGCTTAGATGCTTTCAGCACTTATCCCGTCCATACATAGCTACCCAGCGATGCCGTTGGCACGACAACTGGTACACCAGCGGTATGTCCATCCCGGTCCTCTCGTACTAAGGACAGCTCCTCTCAAATTTCCTACGCCCACGACGGATAGGGACCGAACTGTCTCACGACGTTCTGAACCCAGCTCGCGTACCGCTTTAATGGGCGAACAGCCCAACCCTTGGGACCGACTACAGCCCCAGGATGCGATGAGCCGACATCGAGGTGCCAAACCTCCCCGTCGATGTGGACTCTTGGGGGAGATAAGCCTGTTATCCCCGGGGTAGCTTTTATCCGTTGAGCGATGGCCCTTCCATGCGGAACCACCGGATCACTAAGCCCGTCTTTCGACCCTGCTCGACTTGTAGGTCTCGCAGTCAAGCTCCCTTGTGCCTTTACACTCTACGAATGATTTCCAACCATTCTGAGGGAACCTTTGGGCGCCTCCGTTACCTTTTAGGAGGCGACCGCCCCAGTCAAACTGTCCGCCTGACACTGTCTCCTACCCCGCTAAGGGGCACGGGTTAGAATTTCAATACAACCAGGGTAGTATCCCACCGACGCCTCCTTCGAAGCTGGCGCTCCGAGATCTCTGGCTCCTACCTATCCTGTACAAGTTGTACCAAAATTCAATATCAAGCTACAGTAAAGCTCCACGGGGTCTTTCCGTCCTGTCGCGGGTAACCTGCATCTTCACAGGTACTATAATTTCACCGAGTCTCTCGTTGAGACAGTGCCCAGATCGTTACGCCTTTCGTGCGGGTCGGAACTTACCCGACAAGGAATTTCGCTACCTTAGGACCGTTATAGTTACGGCCGCCGTTTACTGGGGCTTCAATTCATAGCTTCGCTTGCGCTAACCACTCCTCTTAACCTTCCAGCACCGGGCAGGCGTCAGCCCCTATACGTCACCTTACGGTTTTGCAGAGACCTGTGTTTTTGCTAAACAGTCGCCTGGGCCTATTCACTGCGGCTCTCATGCGCTTGCACGCTCAAGAGCACCCCTTCTCCCGAAGTTACGGGGTCATTTTGCCGAGTTCCTTAACGAGAGTTCTCTCGCACACCTTAGGATTCTCTCCTCGACTACCTGTGTCGGTTTGCGGTACGGGTACCTCCCACCTCGCTAGAGGCTTTTCTTGGCAGTGTGAGATCAGGAACTTCGTCCATACGGACTCGTCATCACAGCTTGGCGTTAGAGTGTGCGGATTTGCCTACACACACGCCTTACTGCTTGAACAGAGACAACCAACGCTCTGCTTACCCTACCCTCCTGCGTCCCCCCATTGCTCAAACGGTGGGGAGGTAGTACAGGAATATCAACCTGTTA
>NZ_CP151964.1:2285000-2372500 GCF_038593115.1 Metasolibacillus sp. FSL H7-0170
ATCCTCATCTGTCACGTCATCATCCGTCAGAATCATTTCCTCTTCGTTATCGATTTCATATACATAAAGTTCGTAAATGCCTTCTAAATCTGTTGATACCGATTCTTCTGCTATTAACGAGCCGTACTCTTCTTCAAGCATTATGACAAGCTCATCCCCACGTGCCACGCAAGAAGCATCATTATCGCAATTCAAAGGCAATGTACAAGTATCCTCGGATGCTATATAAACTTCTCCCATTAAACAGCCGTTCGCTAGGGTCTCATCGCTTGTGGCAGCCACATCAATGACACTTCCTTCTGTAACAGCTAGATTATCTAGCACTTGTTCTTCTTCCGAAAACTCTGCACAACCGATTATTATTAGTAACGTACATATTACTGTCATAATTGATAGCCACTTCATTCCTTCCCCTCCCCCATTATTAAAACTTCAAATTTAGTATAATTTTAGCAAATAACAGTTCTTTTCTACTGTGTATTCAACTAAATATTTCAATAAATATGTCTACATAAAAAAAGGCTATCTAGAGAAGTAGGCAAGCACGCTACTTCCAGATAGCCGTTATTGTTTTATTTCCCTGTATGACGCATCGTTGGGAATAATAATATATCGCGAATTGATGGTGCGTTTGTTAATAGCATTACGAGGCGGTCGATACCGATACCTAGACCACCTGTTGGCGGCATGCCATATTCTAATGCTTCGATGAAATCATTATCCATTTCATGAGCTTCATCATTACCCGCTGCTTTTTCAGCCATTTGTGCTTCAAAGCGTTCGCGTTGGTCGATAGGGTCGTTTAGCTCCGTGAAGGCATTAGCATGCTCACGACGCACGATAAATAGTTCGAAGCGGTCTGTGAAACGCTCGTCCTCTGGGTTTTTCTTCGCTAATGGTGAAATTTCCACAGGGTGACCTGTAATGAATGTCGGCTGTACTAATGTTTCCTCCACTTTTTGCTCGAAAAACTCATTAATAATATGGCCTACTTCATGTGTATTTTGCACTTCCACGCCATGCTCCGCTGCAAATGCACGTGCTTCTTCAACTGTCATTGGCTGCCAGAAGTCCACGCCTGTCGCCTCTTTGACTGCATCTACCATATGCATGCGTTTCCAGCCTACAGCTAAGTCGATTGTATCCTCACCGTATTGCACTGTTGTCGTGCCAAGTACCTCTTGTGCCACATGCGCAATTAAGTTTTCCGTTAAGTTCATAATGTCATTGTAATCTGCATACGCTTCGTACAATTCTATCATCGTGAACTCTGGATTATGGCGCGTTGAAATCCCTTCGTTACGGAAGACACGTCCAATTTCATATACTTTCTCTAAGCCACCAACGATTAATCGCTTCAAGTGTAGCTCAATTGCGATACGCATATAAAGCTCCATATCAAGTGCATTATGGTGCGTAATAAACGGACGTGCCGCAGCTCCACCAGCAATTGTATGTAGCATTGGTGTTTCCACCTCTAGATAGCCATTGTTATCTAAGTAGTTGCGAATGGCGCGAATGATTTTAGAGCGTGCGATAAATGTTTCCTTGCTTTCTGCATTCGTCATTAAATCTAAATAACGTTGGCGGTAGCGTTGCTCTACGTCCTGTAAGCCATGGAACTTTTCTGGCATTGGTCGTAACGCCTTCGTTAAAAATATAAATTCTGTCGCTTTAACAGAAAGTTCGCCTACTTGTGTACGGAATACATTTCCTGTCACACCAACGATGTCCCCAAGGTCGGCTTTATTAAATAATTCATATGCCTCATCACCAACAGCATCTTTACGCACATAAATTTGAATTTGACCACCTAAGTCTTGCAGATGTGCGAAGCCCGCTTTTCCTTTGCCGCGCTTCGTCATAATACGCCCTGCAATCGTTACGCTTTTTGGCTCCTGCTCTAACTGCTCTTTATCGAAAGCATCGAATTCTGCTACTACTTCATTTGATAAATGCGTGCGCTCAAAGCGGCTACCGAATGGGTCAAGCCCGCCCTCGCGAATATCAGTCATCTTTTGGCGTCTCACCAAAAGCTGATCGTTTAATTCTTCTATATTTGACACGTTATTCACTCCTATAGTTGATTGGTCTGCTTTGTCCATATTTTATTATTGTACACAATTTCGAGAGGGGATTCATCTTTTTTGCAATTTTTGTAGATGAACATTTTGAGAAAGTCCCATTGGTTTGGCTATCAGGGGGGACTTTTGGTGATTTTTGCTGTTCTAGTCGGAGGTTCACTCTTATTAATTGGCATTTTCCTTGTCCTATCGGAGAATTGGGCTTCTACCCTCTTTATATGAAAGACGAAAATCGGCCTTCCCATTAGATTTATAGGGAAGCCGATTTTTCTTGTGTTTCATAGTCGGCTGCGACGCCGTTTAGTAGCATATATAGCTCTTCCTTCGTTTCCACTTGGTTAACGGCGTTACGGATTTTACCGTTGCCACGAATACCCTTTAAGTACCATGAAGCATGGCTGCGCATTTCACGCACGGCGACTCTTTCACCTTTTAGTTGCATTAAACGTTCGAAGTGTAGTAAACATACATCCATTTTTTCACGAATCGATGGCTCATCCTTTAGTTCGCCTGTTTCTAAATACTGTACCGTACGGTAAATCATCCATGGGTTGCCTAATGCCGCTCGTCCAATCATTACGGCGTCTACACCAGTTGTTTCAAGCATGCGCTTGGCATCTTGTGGTGTTTCGACATCACCATTGCCAAGTACAGGGATGTTGACGCTTTGCTTGACGTCACGAATAATGTCCCAGTTTGCCTTGCCCTCATACATTTGCACACGCGTGCGACCGTGGACAGCTACTGCGGATGCACCTGCACGTTCTATCGCCTGTGCATTTTCAACCGCCAATATATGCTGTTCATCCCAGCCAATGCGCATTTTTACCGAGACAGGCTTTTTTACTGCATCGACAACAGCTGCGACCATTTCATATACTTTGTTCGGGTCTAATAATAAACGTGCGCCCGCTTCACATTTTATAATTTTATTAACAGGACAGCCCATATTAATGTCGATAATATCTGCTGTTGTATTTTCTTCTACATATTTTGCCGCTTCTACTAACGTTTCTTTGTCCCCGCCAAAAATTTGTAATGATAATGGATTTTCACGCTCATCAATATAAAGCATGCCCAATGTTTTGGCATTGCGTTGAACAATACCTTTATCGCTAATCATTTCGGCGTAAACTAAACCTGCACCAAACTCCTTTACCGTCAAACGGAAAGCCGAGTTGCAAATTCCAGCCATCGGGGCTAATACGACGCGATTTTCCATAACGATGTCTGCAATTTGAAATGGCTTTTGCTGTGCAATATTCACTTTGAGTATCCTCCCTCTTTATACTTTAAGCTCTTTCTTTCAGGTGCAAAGGTATCTACGGGCAAGCCCCCTTCACTAAATCGCTAGAAGTTGTCCGAAAGGCAATTTTGTTTTGGTAGCGCATCAGAGGGAAAATCTCAATTTTCCACTTAGGAAAAGCACCATCAAGCTCTTTGCGTCCTCAAATCTGTGCAGTTGCTAGCTTTGAGGACGCCCCATTTTATTCAAATTTTCCCCACAATATAATACCTTCTTGTTGTAAATCTAACTTGTCTAGTGTATCACGGGCTAGCGCCATTTGCTCACTTTCAAAACTTTCGCTAATTTCGACTAAAGGCACGACAACAAATGCACGTTCATACATACGTGGATGCGGCACAAGCAAGTGTTCAGTCGCAATTATTTCCTGATTAAAAAGTAAAATATCGAGGTCTATAATGCGAGGTCCCCAGCGAATATCACGCACTCGACCAAGCTCGTTCTCTATCGCTTGGCATAGGGCAAGCATCTCCGTAGCACTGCGCGTTGTTCTGACATGTACAGCAATATTTAAGAAGGACGGCTGGTCTGTATAGCCGACAGGTGCCGTTTCGTAAATCGATGAAACTTTTACTACTTCAACTTGTGCCTGCAATAATTGCACAGCCTGTTGTAAATTTGCTTCTCGCTCACCGATATTTGTGCCGATTGATAAAAATACATCATTCATAAAATTTACCTCGCACAATTTCAACAGCTACTTCTTTATAATGACCCGGAATTGGGGGGTCTGGCTTAATGATTTCCACACGACACCCGAAAATTTGCCCCTTATAACGTTGCAAAATAGTTGTTGCTACGGTTTCTGCCACCGCTTCTATCAGTTGAAACGGCTTACCCTCAAGTATTTCCTGGCAAATATCGTAAACACCAACATAGCTCACTGTATTTTCCAAATCATCCGTTTGCCCAGCCTGTTGTATATCGACAGCAAGGGAAACCGAGGCACGAAAACGTTGACCAAGCACATTTTCTTCCTTTAAAACACCGTGATAGCCGAAAAATTGCATATCACGTAAATGTATATAATCCATTACAACTCCCCCTTCACTTCGAACTTGCCTACTAATGCGTCCATCACTTTCACTGTGCGAGCTACTTCCTTCACATCATGTACACGCATTAAATGGCAGCCCTTTTGCACGCCAAATGCACAGGTTGCAGCCGTTCCCTCAACACGCTCATCAACAGGTAGATTAAGTATTGTGCCAATCATCCGCTTGCGAGATGTCGCTAAAAGCACCGGGTAACCAAACGCCACTAGCTCGTCTAAGCGCTGCATCGTCTCAATACTTTGCTGTAAATTTTTCACAAAGCCGATGCCTGGGTCTAGCATAATATGGGCATCCGGCACCCCTGCCTGTCTTGCAATACCAATGCTTTCCTGCATATCTTTTTTAAAATCCGCCCAATAATCGACGTAATCCTCATCTTGCCGATTGTGCATTAAAATAATAGGTACACCTAATTCAGCAGCAACTTGTGCGATTTTAGGCTCTTTTTTCGCACCCCAAATATCGTTAATAATATGCGCACCCGCTTCAATTGCCGCACGCGCCACATTCGCCTTATAAGTATCGACAGAAATAATTGCCGGCACCTCACTCGCTAATGCGCGAATAATTGGGAGAATGCGCTCAAGCTCCTCTTGCTCAGAAACAGGTATATGCCCCGGCCTTGTAGATTCTCCACCGATATCTATAATTTTTGCACCGTCTGCTACCATGCGCTTCGCTTGTGTAATAGCCGCATCAATTGAATCATATTTACCTCCGTCAGAAAACGAGTCAGGCGTCACATTTAAAATACCCATAATAACTGTTTCCTTTTGAAAATCTAGTGGAATGCCGTTTAATACAAGCGGCGTTCTATAATGTTCTAGCATTGTTTATCTCCCTTTAATAATATCCCGAATTTCCGCTATATACGATTGGTGTAAGCGCTGATAAATAGCCCCTTCCGCCCCCGCAAAGGATTTATGCTCAAGCGATGAAATTGGAACAAGCTCCTGTATCGAGTTTGTTACAAAGCATTCATGTGCCTCTTGTATATCATAGCGGTCATATAGACCTTCACGCACTTCATACCCTTGCGCCTTTGCAAGCGTCATGATGATTTTACGTGTAATGCCCGGCAATATGCCCGTAGCTAAAGCTGGTGTATAAAGCACACCATGCTTAGCCCAAAAAATATTTGAGGTAATCCCTTCCGCAACATAGCCTTCCTCTGTTAAAAAAACACCTTCATAGCTAGATAAGTTTGGCAGTTCCATACGCGCTAATACATTGTTGCCAAAATGATGACTTTTCGAGCGCACTTCGGTTTCCGGCTTATTGCGCACCGTTTTTAATAAGACAGCTTGCTTCTCTGTCCCACGCTCAGGCAGCACAAGAGGCTTTCGAAAAATAATTACAATTGGTTGTGGATAGTCAGCAGTAGCAAGACCTAAATCATGTACGCCAGCAGATACATTTATGCGAAAATAACCATCACCCCCGCCATTTAACTCATTTAAACGATGCATCACTTCCGCTATATCGTTTAGTGTGTACGGCATATAAATACGGTACATATTCAAAGATTCAGTCAAACGATGGAAATGATCCTGCAAAAATACGGGCACATCTTGATATGTACGCATTGTTTCAAAAAAGCCTAAGCCATATAAAAAACCGTGGTCAAATGGCGATATCATCAGCTCATTTGCCCCTATATATTGACCATTCATCCAGCAAATCATACGACCTCACTCCTTGCAGTACAGTTCTAAAAATTGTTTGAGTAGCTGCTTACCATCCTCTGTCATAATTGATTCTGGGTGATATTGCACACCTTCCACCGCAAGCTCCTTATGACGCAAGCCCATAATTTCGCCTTCCTCTGTCCACGATGTTACCTCTAGACAATCCGGCAATGAATGCTTTTCTACGATTAATGAATGGTAACGTGTCGCCGCAAAAGGATTGGCATTTTTACGATGCAAACCTACACCGCTATGATAAACAGGTGATGTTTTGCCATGCATTAGGCGCTCTGCACGAATAACATTGCCCCCAAAAGCCTGCGCAATCGCTTGATGCCCTAAACAAACACCTAAAATCGGAATCTTTCCAGCGAAATGGCGAATAATATTCAAACTCTCCCCCGCCTCATTTGGCGTGCAAGGGCCCGGAGAAATAACAATTACTTTTGGTGCAAGTTCTTCAATTTCCGCAAGCGTAATCACATCATTACGCACAACCATGAGCTCTTCTCCCAGTTCACCTAAATATTGCACTAAGTTATAAATAAATGAATCATAGTTATCAACCATTAAAATCATTTTAACACCCCTTCAGCCATTCCTTTAGCTTGCCACATCGCCTTCGCTTTCGTAAGCGATTCGATATATTCATTTTCTGGTACGGAATCAATAACGATGCCCGCACCCGCTTGAATATACGCCGTTTCATTCTTAATATAAGCTGTGCGAATGACGATATTTAGCTCCATATCTCCGTTAAAGCCGAGCCAACCAATTGAGCCTGTATATAAGCCGCGGCGCACTGGCTCAAGCTCTTCAATAATCTCCATTGTGCGAATCTTCGGTGCCCCTGTAATCGTGCCTCCTGGGAACATCGCGCGAATCACATCAGCATTGGTCTTGTTATCCGCTATTTCGCCGCGCACATTGGACACGATATGCATCACATGTGAATAGCGTTCAATCACCATAAATTCGTCCACTTCTACAGTGCCATAGCGGCTAACTTTCCCTAAATCATTGCGCTCTAAATCAACGAGCATCACATGTTCTGCACGCTCTTTTTCATTATCAATTAATTCGTGTGCTAGACGAATGTCCTCTTCCTCTGACTGACCACGTGGACGCGTTCCAGCAATAGGGCGTGTTGATAACGCTGTACCCTTGCGCTTCACTAACAATTCTGGCGAACCGCTTACAACCGCAAACTCTGGTGCTGCAATAAAGGCCATATACGGAGATGGGTTAAATGAGCGTACCGCCTCATACATAACAATCGGTGCTGCATGCAATGGCTTTGCCTGACGCACAGATAAATTCACTTGAAATACATCGCCCTGTGCAATATACTCCTGTGTTTTGCGCACAGCTTGCTCAAACTCCTCACCTAAAAATGATACAGAGAGCTCACTTTCATCGTTCGTTACCTCAGCCGCCTTCTCAGCATGGAATAAACGCTTGCCTAACCCCTGCTCCGCGGCCTCCTGCCATTTAAGTGCCCACTCTTGCAAGTCCATCTCACTTTCAGGACGCTTCATTAATGTCACACGATTCGTCTCTTCATCGAACACTGCCCAATGCTCAAAAACATAAAAATAAATATCTGGCACTTGCAAATCATCTAGTGCAATCGTTGGCAAGCACTCGATTTGACGAGCATAATCATACGATACGAAGCCAACTGCACCGCCCTGAAAATCAGGTAGCTCGTCCTCTTTTTTTATTTCGTACTCATGCAGGTATTGCTCTAATAATACTAATGGGTCTCCCTGCAAAAAGCGTGCACCGTTTCGCTCCTCAATTTGTAAACCGCCCTCTTTTGCATATAACGTTGCAAATGGATTCCATGCAGCAATCGAGTAACGCCCACCACGACCACTCTCTAAAAACACATGGCTTTTCTCTAATATTGTTTGCTCTTTATAGCTATAAAAAAACGCATCCTTTGTCATAAATAAAGTAACACATTGTAATTTATCCATATGGTAACACCCCTTTACGTATACTATTATTAAACCCGAAAATTATAGAAACTGTCTATAGAGGAATTCCTCTGTAGACAGTTTCTTTTGCGCTAAAAACTTGATGCAGCCATTTTAATTTTGTCACAAAAAAATGATATAAAGTCATTGAAACACCCGTTTCCAAAAAAAGGGGTGTGAGAGACAGTTGCCTCCCACACCCCATTCAATAAAATTAATCTTCAAATTGATAAAGCGGTGTCGATAAATAACGTTCGCCATTTGATGGAACAACAGCTAATACATTTGCTCCTGCACCTAGGCGCTTAGCTGTTTCGATTGCTGCGTGAATCGCTGCGCCCGAAGAAATACCGCATAAAATACCTTCTTCACGAGCTACTTTGCGAGCTACTTCAAATGCCGTTTCGTTTTCAACAGTAAATACAGAGCTGTACACTTCTGTATTTAATACCTTAGGGACGAAACCTGCACCGATACCTTGGATTTTATGTGGACCTGGATTACCGCCAGAAAGCACTGGTGAATCCTGCGGTTCTACTGCAATAATTTCAATTTCTGGATACTTCTCTTTTAGCACTTCCCCTGCACCAGTAATTGTTCCACCTGTACCGATGCCCGCTACAAATGCATCTAACTTTAAGCCCTCAAATGCCTCTACGATTTCTGGACCCGTCGTTAAACGATGAATTTCAGCATTTGCTTCGTTTTCGAATTGCTGCGGTAAGAAATAACCATGCTCCTTCGATAAGCTCTCCGCCTTAGCAATTGCACCTTTCATTCCTTCTGGACCCGGTGTAAGTACTAATTCTGCACCATACGCGCGAAGTAAGTTACGGCGCTCTAAGCTCATCGTTTCAGGCATAACTAAAATTGCTTTATAGCCCTTTGCTGCTGCAATCATCGCTAAACCGATACCTGTATTTCCACTTGTCGGCTCAATAATCGTACCGCCCGCTTGCAATGTTCCGTCTTTTTCCGCTGCTTCAATCATCGCTAAAGCAAGACGATCCTTTACAGAGCTGCCTGGATTGAAGTATTCTAACTTAACATATACTGTGCCTTCGTTTTCACCAGTTGCGTTATTTAACTTAACAATCGGTGTACGACCTACTAAATCTGCAATTGAATTTGCTAATTTACTCATCTCATTCATCCCCTCTATAATTCCTACTAAGTTTATAGACTTTACCTAACTCACATATTACCAATTAAGTATAGAAGTTGTCAACGCATTCATAAGCCTAATACAAAATTTTTTTACACAAGGTGGCAGGCAACGAAGCGACCACGCTCAACTTCCCTAAATTCAGGCACTTCTACTTGACAGCGCTCTGTCGCAAATGGACAACGCGTATGAAATTTACAGCCACTTGGTGGATTCGCAGGATTCGGAATATCTCCCTTTAAAATAATGCGCTCACGTTTTAATGTCGGGTCTGGGATTGGTACAGCCGATAAAAGTGCTTTTGTATATGGATGTAACGGATTGCTGTATAGCTGGTCGCGGCTACCTAATTCCATCATCGTTCCTAAATATAACACGCCAATGCGTGAACATAAATGCTCCACAACACTCAAATCATGCGAAATAAAAAGAAAAGTAATATTTCTTTCACGCTGTAATTTGCTAAATAAATTAATAATCTGAGCTTGAATGGAAACGTCTAATGCTGATACAGGCTCATCCGCCACAATAAAATCTGGTTGCAAAATAATCGCACGTGCAATGCCGATTCGCTGACGCTGACCACCGCTAAATTCATGTGGATAACGCTCCATATGGTATTCAGAGAGTCCGCATATTTCAAGTACTTCCTTCACTTTCTCAGCCACTTCATGCTTTTCGCACAATCCATGGTCTAGCAATGCCTCCCCAATAGCATCACCAACACGAATGCGTGGATTTAGAGAGCTATACGGGTCTTGGAAGATAAATTGTATTTTAGGTCGTAAATGGCGCATTTCTGCATTGGAAAGCTTATGCAAATCCTTGCCATCGAATAACACCTCCCCCTCCGTAATAGATTGAAGGCGCAAAATGCTCTTCCCAATCGTACTTTTGCCGCTCCCTGACTCTCCTACAAGACCAAATGTTTCACCGCGGTGAATTTGAAAGCTAACACCATCCACAGCCTTTACTACACTTGCGTTACGCTGAAATAATCCGCCCTTTTCACCGAAATATTTTTTCAAATGTTTCACTTCTATTAATGGCGCTTCGTTCGTCATATCGTTGTCACCTCTTCATATAGCCAGCAAGCTACCCTTTGCCCATTATCCAAGTCCTTGATTTCCGGCATTTGCTCGTTACAAATCGCCATACACTGCTCACAGCGCTCACTAAAATAACAAGAAGGTGTTAAAGTAGCTAAATTCGGCACTTGCCCTGCAATTGTATATAGTTCCTCTTGCCTTTGATTAATAACAGGCTTTGCCTTTAGCAGGCCTTTCGTATATGGATGCTTAGGATTTTGGAAAAGCTCCACAACAGGCCCTTCCTCAATCACCCTCCCCGCATACATAACGATGACATAGTCTGCCACCTCTGCCACTACCCCTAAATCATGGGTAATCAATAGCATCGACATATTTCTTTGCTCTTTTAATGAACGAAGCAAATCTAAAATTTGCGCTTGAATCGTTACATCTAAAGCCGTTGTTGGCTCATCTGCAATAAGCAAATTAGGCGAGCATGCTAACGCAATGGCAATCATAATACGCTGTAGCATACCACCACTCAATTCATGAGGATAGCTATTAAAAATTTCCTCTGCACGCCCGATGCCAACAAGCTCAATTAGCTCCAATGCTCTTTTTTTCGCTTCTTTTTTCGAAATGAGTTCATGCTCCATTAACGGCTCGATTATTTGACCGCCAATTGTTAAGACGGGATTTAAAGAGGTCATTGGCTCTTGGAAAATCATTGAAATATCATTACCACGGAGCTGACGTAGCTCATGTTTTTTCATCTTTAACAAATCTTTGCCTTCAAATAAAATTTCGCCGTCCTTAATGCCACCTGAACCCGCATCAATCAATCCCATAATGGACATAGCGACTGCGCTTTTTCCACAGCCCGACTCCCCTACTAAGCATACCGTCTGCCCTTTTGGAATCGAAAAGCTAACATCATGAACAGCATTAATAACGCCATCGCCAGTATAATATTGAGTTAAAAGATTTTTAACGTCTAACACCGCATTTTCCATAACAGTCCCTACCTCCTTTTCATATTTGGATCAATTGCGTCACGCAGCCCATCACCTAATAAGTTAATGCTAATAACTGTTAAAAATATAGCTAAACCTGGTGGAATCCATAGCCAAGGTCTTTTTTGAAAATCAATAAGTGAATTGGCGGAAGTAATCATATTCCCCCACGAGGCATCTGGTGGCACAACACCTAATCCAAAGAAGCTCAATGTTGATTCACTTAAAATTGCGCCACCAACGCTTAATGTACCCGAGACAATTAAGAGGGGCACTATATTCGGCAATAAATGCTTGAATAACTTACGGCTATCACGCAAGCCGAGCGCCTCTGTTGCCTGCATAAATTGACGCTCACTTAGGCTCAAAATTTGACTGCGCACAAGTCGTGCCAAGCCCGGCCAACCGACAATACTTAACATAAGCATGACGATATAAATGCGGTACTCCGTAGGCACTTTCCATTCTGATAAAATCGCCGCCATAATAAATAGTAATGGCAATCCAGGCAATGTCATTAACACATCAGCAATGCGCATAATAATTTGGTCGACAATACCACGATAAAAACCGGAGACAATGCCTAACACGCCCCCAATGACAACGGACATAACCATCGCACCTAATCCGACTAATAGCGAAATGCGTCCAGCTAACATTAAGCGCGTTAATACATCGCGCCCTAATTTATCCGTTCCAAGCCAATGCTCGGCACTCGGTGCTTGATTTATTTTCGTTGGGTCAACGCCTAAATTTATATGCGGCGAAAAAAAAGGTCCTATAAAAGACAATAAAATAATAAATATTAAAAACGCTAATCCAATAAGCGACATTTTATTTTGCAAAAAACGCCTTACGATTTGCCTTAATAATGAAGAAGGCTTCGGTAGTTTTTTATTTTTCTTTAGCGTTGCAGCACTACTTTCCACAATTTCAACTCCTCGCTTATTTTTTCACCCGTACTCGTGGGTCAGCAATTCCGTACAAAATATCCGCCAGTAAATTACTAAGCACTGTTAGCACCGCGATAAACATCGTGAAGCCCATTAACAGCGGATAATCACGTACTGAAAATGCCTGCATATAAATCGCACCTATGCCCGGCCAGTTAAAAATTTGCTCTGTAATAATCGCACCGCCAAATAAAGCCGGTAGCTCAAAGCTAAACAGAGTAATCGCAGGTAATAATGCGTTTCGTAAGCCATGTTTAAAAATAACAACTCGCTCCTTCAATCCTTTAGCCCGAGCAGTCCGCATAAAATCCTGCTTAATCACTTCCAGCATATTGGTTCTGAAATAACGCGTTAAGCCGCCTATACCAAGCATTGTTAAGACGAGAACGGGCAAAATCATATGCTCTGC
This sequence comes from Metasolibacillus sp. FSL H7-0170, assembly GCF_038593115.1. Taxonomy (NCBI): domain Bacteria; kingdom Bacillati; phylum Bacillota; class Bacilli; order Caryophanales; family Caryophanaceae; genus Metasolibacillus; species Metasolibacillus sp. FSL H7-0170. The sequence goes on from NZ_CP151964.1 coordinate 2,297,687, forward strand.
CACATCTTTTACATAATCCCAGCCCGTAAAGTTACTGCCAGTAGTAATCATGCCCCCAGCAGGCAGCCACCCTAAATCAACCGCAAATATTTTAATAATTACTAACCCTAGGAAAAAAGATGGTGTTGCCATTGCAGCAAAGACAATAATTGTTATAAATGTATCCCATATTGAATATTGTCGAATCGCTGATATGATTCCAACTAAAATAGCGATTAACCACGTCAAAATTAACGATGCCAGCGCTACGATAAACGAACTCCATATGTAATTTCCGATTACTTCACCAACAGGTAATTGAAACTGTAGCGAATAGCCTAAATCACCTTTTAATAAATTTTTTAGCCAAATAAAATAACGAATAACGACTGGCTCATTATATCCATGCAATTCATACAATTCTGCTTTTCGTTCAGCCGTTAGATTTTGGTCTGCATCAATGAAATTTCCCGGTACTAAGGAATATAAAAAGAAAATTAAAATCGATGCCCCAAATAATGTTGGAATCATGTAAAGAAGTCTCTTCACAACATAGCCCTTCATTAGCTCATTCCTTTCTGCTTTTTAAAATTTTCAAAGAAAAATCCGCTCCCACTTATTCAGAAAGTGGAACGAGTAACCCCAAAAAAGAGGATTACAGCGCTTCTCTCCGACAAGTAAAGCGGATTTTTCATTACTTTTACAAAAATCAATTACGCCCCGGCGTAATTGCGTCCAGATTTTTTCGGGCTCGGTGGTGGAAGTTAACCTGAAACCGCCACGTCGTGTGACAACGGTCAACTGACCTGCATCGTGCAGGCCTTCCTTCAAAATCTGTAACATCCGCCGCAAGTCTGGACAACATGACGTTGATCACTTAATCGTTATCTTAGTATGCAATAGTCTTAGACTGGGTTCCTCTTTGCAACAGGAAGTATGGAACTACCCCTGGTTGAATTGAATTTCCCACATTCGTCGGGATTATCTAAAAGTCCATTTTGTTTTGACATTCCATTGAAATAAAAGTTTACATCGCTCCACTTTTCTGAAAGGTAACACTACTAAAGCCAATGTTTATCACATCTTTAAAAGAGGCGCTCTCTGTTTATATGAATCATCATTTTGTGAAACATCATCGCTACTGTCCAAAATGCCGACTATGCACAGCTTTTTGGACAGCCCCAACGAATGCTGAATTAAGTTAATTAATTACTCCGCTAATTGTAAATTGCGCAAGCTACTTGCAATACCGCGGTAGCCATTTGGCTCGAAACCTTCAATACGTGCATTAGCACCACTTAATACCTTTGTATAAGCCATATAAATCACTGGTGGATTTTCCTCTAATGCCTCGTATAATTCATGGAATGCAGCTGTACGTTCTGCAATATCATTCGTTCCAATTGTCGCCTCGATTAATGCGTCAATCTCTTCATCACCATAGCCTTTAAATGTTGAGTTATTGCTTTTCGAATGGAAGCCTTCAACACCGTTATACGGGTCAGGTAACATTGTTGTTGTGAAAGAAGCTAAATCATGGTCACCTTTATCTACACGTGCTAACAACGCATTAAAATCCATTTGCTCCACCTGTAAATCGATGCCGATTTCTTTATAGTTTTCCTTCGCAATTGGAATTAACGTATCGCCTAAGCCACCTGCTGTCGTAAAGTAATATACTGTAAGCTTTTTACCATCTTTTTCACGAATACCATCTGACCCGACAGTCCAACCTGCCTCTTCTAATAAAGTTTTCGCTTTTTCTGGATTATAATCAGTCGAACCTACATCAGCAGTATATGCCCATGATGTCGGAGATACAGGTACGTTTGCTACTTGTGCAAAACCTTGATAGTATGTGCTAATGATTGTTTGACGGTCTAGTCCCAATGAAAATGCTTGGCGCACTTTCGGGTCTTTAAACACCTCTTTTTCATGGTTAAATACCATATAGCCATAAGCTGAAGATGTATAAATATTAATATCTGCGAAGCCTAATGCTTGTAAAAACTCAAAATTATCTTGGTTTGCCGCTAATGCACTATAATCTAACTCACCTGTTTGGAAGAATTGCTGTGCATCCCCAACAGTTGTTTTATAAATAAAGCCTTTTGCTTTTGGTGCACCACCATAATAATGCTCGTTCGCCTCATAACGAATTTCTTGCCCCGGTAAGTAAGCAACAAATCGGTATGGACCCGCCCCAATTGGCTTTTGATGTAATGCGGCTAAATAATCTAAATTACCTTTCACATAGCCATTGCCATAGTAATCCTTTTTCAGCACTGCACCGCCTAGTAAACGTAAAGTACGAGCACTTACTTTATCTGTCGTAATCTCAATTGTGCGCTCATCAATTACCGTAATACCCGAAATACTTGTCGCATCACCATTTTTGTAGTCTAACCCGCCAACGATGCTTGCTTCTGTAATATCTGTGTTACCTGCATACGCTGGGTCATGTAATAAAGTTAATGTAAATTCGATATCTTCCGCTGTTAAAGGTGTACCGTCATCAAATTTTAACCCATCACGCAAAGTAAATGTGTATACTAAGCCGTCTTCTGAAATAACCCAGTCCTCTGCTAAGCCTGCTACCGTTTCACCTTTTGCATTAATATCTACTAAAGGCTCAAACATAACAGACTGTACGTTTCCATCATAGCCACTTGTATTAAAATATGGCGTAAATACACCGCCAGGCTCTTGCAAACCAACTACAACTGTATCCCCACGTTTAATTGCCGTTTCTGGTGAAGCTGCTGGGTTTTCTGCTGGAATAACCGCATCTTCAACAACTATTTTTTGTCCGCCTTCCGATTGCTCCGCCGAAACATCTTGCTTATTCGTTTCAGTAGCCGAATCATTTCCACTACAAGCTACAAGGAATGCGCTTAAACCAATAATTCCTACTACATTAATAAATTTTTTCAAACTCATTAAACTTTACCTTCCTTCTAATTTTATTTAACATATAAATTTACTTGGTTTTACACAAAAAAATTTAGTAATTTCTATGTATATTATTTTCCATTGAAATTCGCGAATCAATTTTCAATAAAGTTATTATATTCGTCAATTCTTATAAAATCAATAGGAATTCTAATTTTCTTCAATAATATGCTTTTTAAAATAGATTTGACACAAAAAAGACAAATATTTGTTTGTTTTTAGAAAATAAATTACGTTTCAGCTCGATTTTTAAAGCACTGTTTCCACCCCTTTGAAATTATTTAAAAATAATAAAACATAACCTAAACGCCTAAAAAGCAGCACCACGCATGTTTTTTGGGACGCCACCTTTAATTCTCATAACCCAAAACTTTTCCATTCAGTTGTTTTATTGAAATTGAACCGTAATCTCGGCTGTCTTTTCCGCGCCACCAATTATCTACTAATATAAATACTGTATCTGTATTAATATAAACTGGTTCTATCGTTGTATTAAAATGGCTCAACATCGCATCGCCATTTCTATTTTTTGAATCAACTCATTCAAAATATTCATCTTTCGTTAAACCCTTATTAAAGAATATAAAAGTAACAGATACAGAAAATTCATTTAATTAACTCGCTATAATTACAGTTTATTTTGGAAAACACCTCCCTTTCTGTAGAGTAAAAAGAAAAAGTGATGGGGCGACTTTTCAGACACTCCCCTCACTTTTTCAATACGCTATAGCTGCTATTTCGCTTCCCCATAAAACCAATTTACATCATAGTCTGTCCAGAAGATTTCTGGCGTTATGCTAGCCGATAATTGCTCCACAGCTAACACACGCTTAATATGCGCTGCCACATCTTCAAATGTAAAGGATTGCCCCTCTTTAACTTCGCTTACATGCAAAACAGCATAGCGACCATCACTTAAAACAATCGCCTCACTCGTTGTCCCTTTTTCTAGCTTGGCGACAGCTTTCAATATAGCGGCATCAATATTCGCCTGCTGCTCGGTAATAAAGCCTATATCGCCACCTAAGCTAGCTGATGGGGTATCAATTGAGCGCTCTCTTGCTAGCACAGAAAATTCAGAGCCATTTTGTAACTCCTGCAACACACTATCTATATTTTCTTTAGAATCTGCTACAATCATGCTCGTCCTATACGATGTCGGTATATTGTAGAGCGATTGATTATCCTGATAAAAGGCTTCAACTGCTTCTTCTGTAATAATAATGTCCTTCGCTAATACCTTTTCTAAAATCAATTGCGTTCGGACTTTTTGACGCAGCTCCTTATCAGAAAGACTTTGGAATGTTCTGTCTGTAATATCCTGAGTTGAGTGCATTAATGCTAGCTCTAAATCAACTTCCTCATCCGATACGCTAATTTTATGCTGCTTCGCTGCCTTTTCCATAACAGCTTCATTGACTAAGCCTTGTAGTGTTTCTTTTCCATACATACTTTCCATTTTAGCAAGCCATTGCTGACGTGTGATATTATCTCCATCAATCGTTGCAACGACCTCATCGTTATTCGATTTATCTTTCGATGGCAAGAGCCACATAATAAACCAAAACAAATTTCCTGCTAGTAAAATCGCTAGTATCATTAGTGCCGGTTTTGTTTTTAATCGACGTTGTGAAAGTGGCGTTTTTATTGGTGGTGTTGGTGTTGTGCGAATATTACGCGTTGATTTCATCAATGAAGCCTTCCAATTCATCTTGGCTAAAATTATATGTTTCTAAGCAAAAATGACATTGTGCTTCCGCTTTTCCATCTTCAGCAATCATCTCTTGAATTTCCTTCGCACCTAAACCGATAATTGCCGCACCAAAACGCTCTTTTGAACATTGACACTTAAATTGTACAGGCGCCTCACTTAAAATTGAAATATCGCCCTTTTCCCCTAGCACTGTCTCTAAAATCTGCTCCGGTGTATAGCCTTTTTCAATCATTTTTGATACAGGCTCAATTGACGCCAACTGCGCTTCAATCGCATCAATTGTTTCTTCCTCACAACCCGGCATTAATTGCAAAATAAAGCCGCCCGCAGCTAAAATTGTATTATCTGGATTGACAAGTACTCCAAGTCCTACAGATGAGGGCACCTGCTCACTTGTCGCAAAATAGTAAGTAAAGTCCTCTGCGATTTCACCAGATACAATTGGCGTTTGACCTGAGAACATATCACGTAAACCTAAATCCTTTACAATCGTCAATGCCCCTTCTGTACCAACAGCGCGACGCACATCTAATTTTCCTTGCTCGTTTAAATCAAAATGTACTTGTCCATTTGTGACATAGCCACGCACATTACCATTCGCATCCGAATCGATAATGATGGGTCCGATTGGTCCATCTCCCTCAATTTTTACCGTTAGCTTGTCATCGCCCTTCAGCATAGCTCCCATCATAACTGCTGCTGTCATCGAACGTCCAAGTGCCGCCGAAGCTGTTGGCCATGTGCTATGACGACGCTGTGCTTCTCCAATTGTTTCTGTCGTGCGAACCGCAAAGGCACGCACCTGTCCATTAAAGCCTATTGCTCTTACTAAATAATCATTCATGTTAAATCCTCTTTCCTTTTAATTTCGTTGATATAAAATATAAAGCCCCTTTAATGTTAAAAATGGGTCTACAATATCAATCAATTGCGTCTCATTTGCAATTAGTTCGGCAAAGCCCCCGGTTGCAATCACTAACGGCTCTTTAACACTCTGCTGCTTCATACGGCTGACAATGCCCTCCACTTGACCAATAAAGCCATAAACAATTCCTGCCTGCATTGCGGCAACCGTATTTTTGCCAACGATTTGTGAAGGTCGTGCAATTTCAATGCGCGGTAGCTTAGAAGCGCGCGTATACAGCGCCTCTGTCGAAATCGCAATTCCCGGCGCAATCGCCCCACCCATATAGTCACCTTTTTCGTTTAAATAGCAATAGGTATTAGCAGTCCCAAAATCAACAATAATTATTGGGCGACCTATGCCATACTCCACTAAGGCCGCTACGGCGTTGACAATGCGGTCCGCTCCAACCTCACGGGGATTTTCATATTTAATATTTAATCCTGTTTTAACGCCCGGTCCAACAATCAGCGGCTTAATGCGAAAATATTTTTCACACATCCGCTGCAAAGCAAACATAATTGGTGGCACAACTGAGGATATAATAATTCCTTCAATTTGTTCAAATGAAATGCCCTCATGAGAAAAAAAGGCTTTCAACTGCATCGCATATTCATCTTCCGTCTTACTGCGCTCCGTTACAATACGCCAATTATGCAGAAGCTGATGATTATTATATATGCCAAAAATAATATTCGTATTGCCCGCATCCATTACTAAAATCATCTATACGACACCTACCAGCTCATTTTCACTTTTACATAAAATCATACCATACGAAAGCAAAAACTTATGCTATTTTGACCAGCATTATTTTCATATTATTTGCGTTTTTCTCAAGTTATCTGCACTTTACTCTGAATTATCTGTGCTTTCCTCAACTTATGTGAACATTAGCTAACTATAAAAGGCTGATGGGAAAGTAAGTTTCCCATCAGCCTCCATTTTATTGCTTGTGTTCTTCGTCTGATTGTACAGTTTTGCCTAGAGGCTTGTGTGGTTGTTCGTTAGATAGCTTACCTAAAGGCTTATGTTCCCCAGGTAAATCTTCTGTTGTTGGTGGTGTTTGCTCACTTACAACCTCTTCATTAACCGTTGCAGAACCAGCTTTTTCGATTGTCGGCTGTGCTTCTGTTACTACTTCAGAAGGCACTTCATTTACAATCTCTTCAACTACTTCTGGCAATTTACCAAAGTCACGTAAATGCTCGATTTCCTGTGCATTTAATGTTTCTTTTTCCATTAATGTGTTAGCAATCAAATCTAATAGCTCACGCTTTTCTGTTAAAATGCGTTTTGTACGCTCATACTGAGCATCAACAATATTTTGAATTTCTTTGTCAATTTCATAAGCAATTTTATCAGAGTAATTTTGGTCCGAGTTGAAATCACGCCCTAGGAAAACATTGCCCCCTTGGCTTGAACCGTATTGAACTGCTCCAAGATTGTCGCTCATTCCGTACTCAGTTACCATTGCACGTGCGATGCTCGTTACTTTTTGGAAGTCGTTATGTGCGCCTGTTGACACTTCGCCAAGTACGATTTCCTCTGCAACACGCCCGCCTAGTAAACCAGCGATGCGGTCAAGCAGCTCTTGACGTGTCGTGAAGAAACGCTCTTCCTTCGGTAACATAATGGCATAACCGCCTGCTTGCCCGCGAGGAACAATCGTTACTTTATGCACTGTATCTGCTTCATCAAGCTCCAAACCTACAACTACGTGCCCAGCTTCATGGAATGCAACAAGCTTTTTCTCTTTTGCCGAGTAAACGCGACTTGCTTTCGCTGGACCCGCAATAACACGGTCAGACGCTTCGTCAATATCTGCCATATTAATTGATTTTTTGCTTTTACGAGCTGCTACAAGTGCTGCTTCGTTTAGCAGATTTTCAAGGTCTGCACCTGAGAAACCTGGCGTGCGTTGTGCTACCGCTCCTAAATCCACACTATCCGCTAGTGGCTTATTGCGTGCATGCACTTTTAAAATCGCCTCACGCCCTTTTACATCAGGATGCCCTACTGTAATTTGACGGTCAAAACGACCTGGACGTAATAACGCCTTATCTAAAATATCTGGTCGGTTCGTTGCAGCAATAATGATAATTCCTTCATTCGCTCCGAAGCCGTCCATTTCTACCAATAGTTGGTTCAACGTTTGCTCACGCTCATCGTGACCACCGCCAAGACCCGCACCACGTTGACGACCTACTGCATCAATCTCGTCAATGAAAATGATACATGGCGCATTTTTCTTCGCATTTTCAAATAAATCACGTACACGCGATGCCCCAACACCAACAAACATTTCTACGAAATCAGAACCTGAAATCGAGAAGAATGGGACGCCAGCCTCACCAGCAACTGCACGTGCAAGTAAAGTTTTACCCGTACCCGGAGGACCCACAAGTAAAATCCCCTTCGGAATACGCGCGCCAATTTCAGTAAATTTACGATGATCCTTTAAAAAGTCTACTACTTCGACAAGCTCTGCCTTTTCTTCATCGGCACCAGCTACATCGTTGAAGCGAACCTTTTTCTTATCTTGATCATATAGCTTAGCCTTTGATTTACCGAAGTTCATCACTTTATTACCGCCACCTTGTGATTGACTCAACAAGAAGAAGAATAAAATGATAATGATGATGAATGGAATAATACCTGTAAAGAAGCTTACCCATCCACTTGTTTCTGGCGCATGCTCAACCTTGATACCGTAGTCCTCTTCAAGATTAAAAATGCGCTCCTTTGCCTGCTCATCATTTTGTAAAATATTCAGCGTGAATTTTTTGCTTGCCTCATCATCGTTAGCTTTTTTATATTCCCCAACAACTGAGAGTACGCCCTTTGCTGGCTGTATCATCACTGAATCAACATTACCAGACTCCAGCTCCGCAAAAAACTTTTTGTAATCTAGCTCCTCAACAGCAGAGTTGCTGCCATTGACAGTGCCAAAAATCCCGACTATTACGAGAAAAATTAATAAATAAAATATGGTATATCGAAATATTCGATTCATCCCCAGCCTCCTCACAACATAACAGAAAAACTATAGATAAAATCTTAACATACGTTCATTTTTTGATACAATGAAAAGCCCTAAAGAATATATGTGAAAGTCGATTTATGTCAAAATCGTTACATATGTTCTGATTTTAGAATGAATACACTTCTCTTTTCAAAATGCCAATGTACGGTAAGTTACGATATTTTTCTGCGTAATCTAATCCATATCCTACTACAAAACCATCTGGAACTTCAAAGCCTACGATATCTGCTTTTAAATCCACCTTGCGCCCTGAAGGTTTATCTAATAGCGTTACAATCTTAATTGATTTAGCTTTGCGATACTTAAATAGCTCGACAAGGTAGCTAAGTGTTAAGCCACTATCGATAATATCCTCGATAATAATAACATCGCGACCTTCCACACTTGTGTTTAAGTCCTTTAAAATTTTTACCTCGCCAGAAGAAACAGTGGCATTGCCGTAGCTCGATACATCCATAAAGTCCACTTCAACATAAGAGTCGAAACGCTTCATTAAGTCTGTCATAAAAGGCATTGCACCTTTTAAAACACCGACAGCAAGCGGGAATTTATGGTCGTATTCAGCTGTTAGCTGTGCGCCTAACTCTCGAATGCGTTCTTGAATCTGCTCCTCCGAAATCATAATTTTTTCAATATCGTTTTGAATCATATGTGATTCCCCCTCAAATTGTTGCAAATTTTAACGAGCGCTACGCACGATGAGAACACAATCATCCTCCCCGCGTCGCTGCTTGGAAAATTTGTTATTTACACGCACACCGAGTACAGCTAATACCTCATCCTCTGCATCGACTAACAACGGCCAGCTATCGCGTTTCGCTAAAGGGATTTTACAGTCAATAAATAACCTTGATAACCGTTTTCCTTGCATCATATTAGCAAGCTGTATACGGTCGCCCTCTCGTCTTGTACGAATATGTAATGGGAAGTTTACTGCTTTTGACTGAAAATAGTAGCATTCGCCATCGTGCTGCCCTGTATAAGTCCCTACAAATAGCCAGATATGCCCATAATCGAGCCATTTATTTAACGCTAATGCTTTCGCTTCACGCACCTCGAATACTTTATGTGGATAAACAGTCACAGTATCATATGCGCGTTGCATCATGTAATGTTTCGGTAAATGGATTGTCGCACTACCACTTGTAGTTTCAAATAAGGCGTAGATAGATGATAATAATGATTGACTAAAAAGTGTACTTGAATCGTTATAAATATAGTTTAATAGTATTAAAATGAGCCTTCTTTGTAAAGCAGGTGATTCTCTTTGAAAAGCATGAACATCAATCGTATAAATTTCTGCCGTATTTTCCTTAACTACTCGTGCATATGCTCCTTTTGCTAACTCCATTAAGTATGCATCATCCTGCTGTAGCTGGCTAGCTAATTGAACAGCATGTGCGGCTATATGATTATTCTCCTCAACTAATAAAGGAATAATACGCTGACGGAAGCGATTTCTTGTATAATCATCCTTCGCGTTACTTGCATCCTCACGATATACTCCATTCTGACTTTGCAAATAACTAGAAATTTCTGCCTTCGTTACTGCTAAAAAGGGACGAATAAGCTCACCATCTGCAAATGAACGACTTGCCATCATTCCTTGTAAGCCGTTAATCGTCGCGCCTTTTGCGAGAGCCATCAGCATCGTCTCGAGCTGATCGTCTGCATGATGTGCTGTAACAAGCTTCGTGCACTTTTCCTGCCGCATAATTTGCGCTAAAAAACGATAACGCTCACTGCGACAAGTCGTCTGCAAATTGCCACCTTTCTTTTCAAGAATATCGGCTATTGGAATCGCCGTACTATGTACCCTAATATTTTCTTCTACACAAAACGCCTCAACAAATTCTCGGTCTGCTGCCGAGGCTTCCGCCCTTAGCATATGGTCAACATGCGCTACGACAATTTCTATTTCTAGCTGCGCACACATTGCTCGGAAAAAATACAGTAAGCCCATCGAGTCAACGCCACCAGAGCAAGCGATGAGAAGACGGTCTCCTGCTACTACTAATTGCTGCTTTCGAATATTATGCATCACCTTTATTTCGAATGAATCCACCTTCTCACCTCCGTTCTTCTATACTAATTCGCCTTTACAGTTGCCCATTGTGGAATAATATGCTGCAATGTCAGACCAATCAATGTACAATCATCCTCAATATCATAACGCCCTTTATAATGCGCCATTACATCATACAATAACACATCAATCGGCATTTTTTCGGCAATTCTTTGCTTTATCAACTCCAAAAAATAAGACTCCTGCTCGTCCCAATTCAATTCGCTTGAAAATAAACCGTCCGACACCATAAAAATAACATCATCTGCTCTCAGCTTCATTTTTTGTGTTTCTACAGAAAACTGTGGCATAAAGCCTACAGGTGCACTTGTCCCATCAATTTTCATAACCGTTTGACCACGAATTATATATGTCGACATGCTACCAGCCTTCCATGACCAAAGTGTGCCACCTTGTAAATCAATTAGCGCAAAATCAATCGTTGCATACATGTCTATCTCACGCTTTAACGACATAACATAGTGTAACGTATGCATCGCTGTTTCTGGATTCATATTATACAATAAACATTCACGCATCATGCGAATCAGCTTTCTACTCTCACGCTGCGCTTCTTTATTTTGTCCCATTCCATCTGAAAGCATAACCGCTGTCAGCCCAGCATGTATCGGAAAAATAGCATGCGAATCTCCTGAGCCATTTACTAGCTCCTTCGCTTGACTATAGCTATCATGCGCTAATTCATAACGGACAGCTGAACGAAAACGCACCTGCATATGACGGAATGGTTCTTGCCTCATTTCATAATGCTCTACGTAAAGAGGCTCCTGCCAAGCATCATAAAAAATCGGCACAATAAGCCGCTCACAAAGCTGTAGCATATCATATTGATTACTGTTTTTCGGTGTCAGTGAGCACACGACGATACGCTCGCCTGGTTTACTTTGTAACACATCTATTTGAAAGCAAGGCACATAAGCTTGCTTGAACGCAGTCATTAGCTCCTCCTCCACAGACTGAAAGGATAGTGCTTCTTCTTTAATTTCCTGCATAAGTCGCTGCAGATGGCGACTCAAATCACGCAACTGCAATGCAATCATTTTTTTTCCATGATAAAATTGCCCATTCATTTGCTCCTGATAGAGCTGCAATTCCAGCTCCTCTAACAATTTAGTTGACTTCACACATTTTTGTTTCACCTGCTCCTCTGTACGCACAACCTCCGCTGGCTTCGAAGCCGCTTTCGCCACACACCAGCCCTCAATCGTCTGACTCATTTCTGCATCAGCCCAGCAGCGATCATAGCGAAAGCAGCTCATACATGTAGCCAATGGCTCAATTTTTTTCTTTTCCACATAATCCGCAGTAAACCGATCGAATACAAGCTCCTTCATAAAATCAACAAAATGCTGAAATTGCATTAAATTTTCTGTCGCATGCTCTGTCATCCACGTCTGTCTTTTTAATAGCACCTCATCTCGCTCTGGGTAAAACAAATCATGCAATGTTGTAAATAATGATTGTGGAAGTAGCAAAAATAAAGTTGCTGCTACGACAATTGAGAAGAAATAGACGAGATCGAGCGGTAATGTCGCATCATAAAAAAAGAATAGCGCACTAGGTATTATGCTACCTAGTGCAACACCTAGCCGTCCTAGTTGCTTACAGCTTCCCGCAACAACACCTGTCACTGCATACAAAGCAAGCATTCCCGTAAAGGATAGGCTTGCAACACCTAGCAACGTTCCTAAAATCGTAGCGGTCATCGTTGCTACTTGGACACCTGCCACTCTAGCTGCAATGCAAATAATGAGATGTAGCATAAAAATCGTTAAAGACAAAGAATAGATAACAACAGACTGCATCCCGCCAAGCAAGGCGGCCGCAATGACAAAACCAGCCCCAATGCGCTCATACGACCAATTTGTCTGCCAAAATTGGTGTGGACGCACGAAGAAAAGCTGAATAAATAATGTCATTAACACAGCTAATACTACCTCATAGCCGACGTATAAGAGCACTAAAAATGGCGGCACTCCCCCATATGACACGCTTTGCCATGGCAATTGGATAAGTAAAATGGATAAGCCAATCGCCAAAGAAGCTGGCATCTTATAATATTTGAAGCGACATAACAGTTCAAAGACGATGAGCTGCAAACATAAAATCACTGCCTGTCCTAATCCAAACGATAAGGAACCTAACAAGCCACCAATAATAACAGCTGTCCGCATATTGTCATAGCGCAGTCGCACAATTGCCCAAAATGGCAATAAAAAAGGTAGTGTCGCATCAAAAAATACTGCTTGTGCTAAAAAATAAGCAATAATGAAAAAGGTAGCTTGCAAACTATAGATAGTTTTTTTATTTTTTGCATACCCCTTCATCCCCTGCCACATAGAAGGTGTTTCTAGCATTTCCACTCGTGTCATATAGTCATCTCCTCTAGCTTTTTTGCCATTATATAAAAATTAAAGCGTAAAATTTGTCTGTTCATATAGGCAACTAGAAAAAATGTTTCGACGAATTGTTAGCAAATAGTGGGAAAAATGAGTGGATTGGTGAATATCTGATTTACTTCTTTGTCATAAAAAGGATGGATATGTCCAATAAGGTGATACCTCAATCAGTGGAGGTTTTCCTCATCCCCATTGATTGTTAGTTGAATCAATCGGGCTTTTACGGGGAGTTCATCTCTCACTTATCCTTTAGCGTATTTTCACTTAAGCCTTACTGCCCGTTAATGCGGGACAAAGCACCATATGAAAAAAAGTAAGTTATTGATTATACTAGATATATCGAAATAGATAGGAGATTATAAATCATGACCCAACAATTTACATACCTAACATTGCTCTGCTCTTTTAGTATGCTACTCATTGTAGGTGGTGTACTCTTAACAAAATTACCCCTCATCGTGCAAACACTTATGATTAGTGTCGGTCTTATTTCTGGAATTTTTTGCTTCATTTCGCTCATTCGCATGCTAATAAAGCAAGAGAAAAAATAAATGGGGAGAGGCGCTTAAAATGCCCTCGGCAGTGCTTCTTCAAAGAGCGCACTTATAGAGGGTTCCTCGAAATCGGGAGCAACACTACGTTTAGCGGATTTCCCTCCGAATAAAAGTAATTGAAATTTTCATTGCATCGTAAAATGGGTTCTTACGCATAGTTAGTGAAAAAAGCATTAACCATGTATTTGCAATCCCTAAAATTATCTTAAAATAACAATATCAACTTAGTAGCACTCTCTTTTCTAACAACTCTAAACTGGCTCTTCCATACATGAGCCGTTTGATCATTTTCAATCGATTAATTTGGCCTTCCACAATGCTTGTATTATACGTATAGAAAAAAGCAGCTTTAATGGCTTCTAAATCTTCACGTATCATGGAAAGATATCGTGTTATTTCTTTTAATTTGCTTGATTGAAACTTCGCTTTAAGACGAAGAAAATAAGGAAAATCTAAGGTTTGATACGCTTCGCGAAATAATTGAACAAACGCATATATTTCTTGCGTTACTGGATAAATCGTCAATGTTTGATGAAGCTGTTGTTGTTCCTTCACTGTTAAGTGAGCGTGATTACGCCAAAATAATGAGATAATCCGTCGTCTACTGAACAGTTGTGTTTGAACAGGCGTACGTTTCATTTGGTTTATGGCATTTCGAACAGCGGTGTAGCTGCCAGTAAATCCTTGTTGTTGAAGTTGTTGAAAAATCGCTGTAATCGATTGTTTCTTTTCAAGTCCTTCTACAATGGATGTTTGAAATTCTGTAGTATTAATTGACCGCTTTATTCTTGGGCTATAAGTGAGTGGCTGATTTGTTTCTAAGTATTTTTTAACGGTATTACGACTTATCTTATATTTTTTTGCAAGACCCCTCATGGATAAACCTAATTGCTTTTCTTTTTGAATCACCTGGATTAATTGCCATTTTGCTTCTTCTTTTTCATTTAAACTAGTGATAGGGATAGATAATCGATTATTGGAGGAGTCTGGCTTTTCCCAATGGGATGGTAATAATCGCTGTATCATTTCTTTCATAACTTTATAGAGATTTTGAACAAGATGAAAACGGTCACTGATTTGCAAGATAGAAGATGAAGTATTGCTAATGGCGGCTTGATAACTACGTGAGCCATCTCTTGCCACAAGATGAATAGGTGGCTGTGCTTGTAACCAATTGGTCACCGTATTCATATCTCGCCCCTTCAGTAGACAAATAGGTTTATTTGTGCGTAAATCACAAATAATCGTCCCATAATGAATTCCTTTACGAAAGGCAAAATCATCAATCGCAAGGAAAGGGAGATGTCATTTGAGGTGTTGGTGTTTTATAGATGAGACGAAGAAGTGTATCGTGACTGACAGGCAATTTCAAATTACGACTTAAATTCGAAGCCTGTACACAATTCATTTTAAATGCCAACTGTCGCAAAAAGTCCATTGCTCGTATCGTAAAACGTTGATACGCTGGACATTCTGTTAACTGTTCAGTGAAAATTTTGGAAGTGCATGAACTTGTTTCGCAAAACCATTTTGTTAATTGAATATGATAAATGACCTCTTTTTGAACAATGGGTAAATCTTTAATTTGGCGTTTTGTGCGACTATGTCTACGTGTGCTTACTTGTTGGCACTTTGGACAAATAGCCGATTTTGTACGACTAATTAGAAAAAATCGCATTTCAATATCCGATGCTTCTTGGTGTACTAACTCAAAATTCGCTCCAAATGGAGTAATCATTTCATACATGAAAGCCACGTCCTTTTAAGTTACTATACCCGAATAGCACTTTGAGCAATCCATCACCAATTTTGCGTAAGAACCGTAAAATGGAGCCACCTTTTCGAACAGCCCTGTCGCAGAAAATCTTCCTGAAAGATGCTAAAATGGCTACCTACTTTTATTTATAAGAATTCATTTTCATAAAATACAAACAAAACGCCCGAAAAGCAGTGCATTGCACACTTTTCGGACGCCCTTATATTACATCTTTTCTACGCCTGAAATAGCCAGTAAACTAACTTCGTCTAGCTCCACGGCCACCGCGTTTTGATTCTGTTGCACGCTTTAATGTTGCAAGACGCTCATCGCTATCTTTTAAGAAACGTGCCATTTTTTGCTCGAAAGTCTCTTTCGGTTGACGATCATTTCGCTCATTTGATCGATTATCACGACGTGGACGTTGAGGACGTTCTGGTCGCTCTGGTTGAGGCTTCGCTTTGCGGATTGAAAGACCGATCTTACCGTCAGCTTCAACATTCATCACTTTGACTTCAACTTCATCCCCTACTTTTAGAAGTTCGTTGATGTCTTTCACATAGTTGTCTGCCACTTCACTAATGTGTACTAAACCCGTTTTGCCATCTGGCAGCTCAACGAATGCTCCAAAATTTGTGATGCCTGTTACCTTACCTTGTAATTTGCTGCCTACTTCAATTGACATAAAAAAAATGCTCCTCCTTAAAAATTAAGCGACTTCATAAGTCATGTACTAAGTATACTGAAACTTTTATCATTAATAACAGTTTCTATTCTATTATAACGAACAGGATAATCGTGTCAACAACACTGCGCTAAATCTGATTCGTTTCACAGCAAGGAGGGCGACCCAACACTTTTCACGGATTCGCCCTCACCCTTACTCGTCATCATCTTCTTGTTGTTCATTCGATTGTTTCTTTTTGGGAATTGTAAAAATAATCTCGCCTTCCTCAGACATAAAATATTCTTTACGTGCCAACTTCGCAATATATTCATCATCCTCAAGCTTTGCAATTTGCAGCTTTAACATATCCTGCACTTCTTGTATTTGCTCTAGCTCCACTAAAACCTCTGCCTTTTTCTGCTCCTTCGCATCAAGGCGCTCATACTGCTTCATTAGCATGCTAGCTAGTCCAAAAATGACTACACTTGCTATAACAAAGAAAGCTACCAGCCTGCGACGTCGGCGAACAATCTGCTGCTTTGAAGGTTTATTGCTCGCCTGAATTTCACTAGAACGAACATAATCATTATCTAACGCTCTTACTCTGTTAGGTGATGGTTCTTGGTAATCTCGCCTTGCCATTTTGTTCACCTCACGATTTTGAATAATACAGCTATTATACTTTGTAAAAACTATTTTTTAAAGCGGTTTCCAATTGTTACTTTGTACAGTTTCGTGAAAGGTGTAAGTATGAATAAGACTATCGACCTACACACATGCCAACACATTAGGAAAAAGCGCCCGATAATATAAATAATCCAATAAATTGGACGAATAAAGAGCAATACAAATACACGACCGACAAATCGGAAAAAGCGTCTGAATAATTTATCATACGCAAAAATACCAACTAGCTGAAATAGTGGATCAACCGCGCGCCACTGCCCTCCCTTTGTCACATATAAAAAGTAAAATGTACAAAATCCGAGAGCAACCCATACCATAAGCTCTAGCACTACAGCGCACTGACGAATCCATTGTCGCCCAGATAGCCCTCCCAATACGGCTCGAGTACTGTCAATAACACAGCCGACAAATAGTCCACTTGCCAACATGATGACAGCACTCATTAGCTGTGCTGAAATCGTCATCCGAACAATTTATGAATAAAGCCCTTTGCCGCACCGTCTTCCTCATCGTACTGCATGAGCTTCACATTGCCCTCTAATGTAAGTAGCCCCTTGTCCACATCTAAATGCACAATGCGTAGCTCCTCACCTCGAATTAGCAAATGTCCTTGAGATGTGTGAATGAAAAATTCCTCCTGATCAAAACGCTCAATTGCTTTAATTGATGTCATGTCCATTCGCTTGCGGTTGCGAATTGTCACTAAATGCTCACCCGACGGAATTGTATAACGATTACTTTCTTGATGCAATGTCATGTCCATCCCCTCCTTTTTGCTTCTGTCACACTTTATGCAGCATATGGGAAAGGCATGACTAAAATTATAAGAAGAAAATAATATAACTAACTTATTGCTAAATAAAAAAAGGAAAATGCTATAATTAATAAAAAAACTTGCGTGATAGGAGAGAGGTTTAGTATATGGATTGCTCAATTGATTTTTCAATTAAAAAAATGGCAGATTGAAGGCAAAGCGCATTTAACGGTATCGATTAATTTATCACCCATTCATTTTTTGAGTACGACTTTACCCGATTTTTTATTGAATTGCACTAAAACAGCCGGTATCGCCCCACAAAGCTTAATACTAGAAATTACTGAAAATGTAGCAATTGAAGACCGTGATGCTACTAAAAACCGAATGGTAGAGCTATGGGCTTTTCTATCTCAATCGATGACCTCGGAACAGGATATTCATCATTTGCCTACTTGCAAAACCTCCCTGTCCACCAAATTAAAATTGACCGTCAGTTTATACGCAATATAAGCATCAATCAAAACAGTGCAGCTATCGTCCAAACAATCGCTCGACCAGGAAAAACAATTGATTTACAGGTCGTGGCAGAAGGTGTTGAAGCGCAAGAAGAATGAAATATATTAAAACAATTTGACTGTGATAGTATACAAAAATTTTATTTTAGCAAACCTTTCCCAGCAAATGAAATTAACAAGCTTTTTGAAAAAACAACAACAGCTTGTAAACTTCACTTACCAATTGGAGGAAGCCTTTAATGAAAATTACTTTACCTAAAATCCCAGCACAATTAACTGCGAGAAACTTCTCTGATATTTTGTATGAGGAATATCCAGAGCTAGAAATGTGTGAAATTATTGACTCTACATTTACGAATGAGGCAATAGAGAGGGTTCGTATCGACAAAGCCATTCTGAAAAATAGTCACTTTAATTATACAAATTTCAGCCATATCCAATTAACCGATGTTCGCTTTGAAAATTGTGATTTGTCCAATGTAAACTTTAGCAAATCCTCGATTCATCGCGTGGAATTTATCAATTGCAAACTGTTAGGAAGCCAGTTTCCTACATCTTCTTTAGGCAATGTACGTTTCGACAATTGCATTTTACACTTAGTAACATTTGACAGCGCAAAGCTTGAAAAAGTGATATTCAACAAAACACTCTTAACAAATAGCGATTTTTACGAATGCAAATTTAAAGGAATTGAATACAATTGCTGCAATTTGAATGACGCCAATTTCGAGCAAACTTCATTAAAAGGCATCGATATTAGCTCGTCTACCTTTGAAACACTAACCATTTCGATTAATAGCTTAAATGGCTGCAAAGTATCCTCTTCTCAGGCAATTCAGCTAGCTTCATTAATGGGCGTTATCGTTGTAGACTAATATCGAGGAGACTGTCCAAAAAGCCATGCATAGCCGGCATTTTGGACAGTAGCGATTATCTTTCACAAAACATATAAATAGCGAGCGCCTCTTTTAAAAGTATGGTAAACACGGTTTCTAACGATGTTTGCTCTTTTCGATAATGTGTATAAGGAATCAGTAGTTCACGTTTTCGTATCCATTGGATTCGAGTAGATGACGAAAATTCAGACGTTGAAGAAAAAGTATACTCCGTTGTTGCTTTTTAGAATTGGCAAGTGCAAAATGACGAACCGAAAGTGTATTAGCAAAATTGTTAGGCAGAAATTTTTACCTGAGAAAATCCTGTTGATTGTCCATCAGGTGGAGTTAAGAAAGAAGTTTCTCTGACACTTCCCGAAAATGAATGGGGATGGTTTGACAAAAAAGCAGATGGAAGCCGTTTGCAGTTTCTGAGTCATTTAGTTTGGGAAGCACAGTCATCAGAAATTGAATGGAAAAATTATGCTTGCCTTGGCTACGATAATGAAAAATACATAAATTGGTTCTTACAATTTATGATAAGTGTAATTGGAAGTCTGTTCCTGCAGTTGAAAAAATTTATACAGAATTGAACTATTAATTTAAAGTTGGCACTTGAAGTGAAAAAAACGAGAATTTTTTATTAGAATTTGATAAGCTTATATAAAAGCTAAAGTGAACTGCACCCCACTTAGCTGTGCTTAAAGTAGGCGATTTCTAGCGGATTACGTTAAATTTAGAAAGGAACGATTGAATGGATAAAAAAAATAAACCTTCAATTTCTTATTCTCCAATTTATAATTATGCTATGGTTTGGCTCACATTTATTATATTTATTTTTGTGAGTTTGCAAATGCCTCACTTACCTACCCATATGAAAACATTGATATATGGCACTATAATTGTCTATCTGCTTCTGCTTATCAATGGTGGTTTAGAGATTTTTGGTAACATTCCCAAAAGAGTGAATATTTCAATTAATATTTTACAATTAATACTATCTATACCAATTTTGGTATTTTCCGTATTGAAAGAAGAGTTAATATTCATATTTTTTTCTATTTTTCTAATACTAGTTTTTACAACGAAAATATTTTTATTAATGTATAAAAAAGCAAAAGACTAAAAAGTCTTTTGCTTTTTTTACTAATAAGCTGTATATGTCGTTCGACAATCCCAAGTGGAAGAGTTACCATTAGCACTTTCATAGTACCACATTTCCGAATGAATACGCATATACTTTTTCTTATTTAGGTCTGCGTCGCGTACAGCAGCTTCTAGACTAGCTTGATTTGGTGACTTTAGATAAGTATCTAATGCCGACGCTATAGATAAACCAAACCCTGCATGTGTTAATCTTTGAGCAAGTGTAGGTCCGATATATCTCGCAAGTAAAGATGACACAGCTGCTACTCCTAGACCTGCAACCATAATCGTGAATGACTGATAATTAAAGCCTGCAGATTGTGCTTGTTGTTGTCGGAAATCCTCCAAAGTAATGTGTTCTACTGTTGAACTAATTTTTGTCCATCCCATTATCAATCTCTCCTTTTTCTTTTTGTTATTGAAAAGCAATTAAATTACCTAGGATGATTGCTTTCTATAATCTAAAGGGAGATAAATCATTGTTTTGACAACCTTAATGAAAAATATTTTTATAGGTGTTTTTAAGATTGGTTTTGATTTAATTTTTCTATTTCTACTAGTCCAAAAAATGAAGGTGCTTTTTTGAATTTTTTTGTTTGGATGGTGTGAATAATCATTAAGTGAATTTCTTGTTTTAGGTCCTCCCGTTCTTGTGGATGGGTTTGACGTAATACGGCATGAATTTTAGGTTGTAACATATCTAAAATTTCTTGTTGGAATGGGGCATTTTTTGTTTTTAAATGGGGCAATTAGCTCTCTCCTTGTTGATAATTTTTTCTGATTTTCTTTAAGGTCTGGTTTTTTGTTTTGTTAACTGCTTGTTTTGTAATGGCTAATTTATGAGCAATTTCAATTTCAGGTATTCCCTCAATATAAAGTAAATAAAGAATTTCTTTCTGTTTAGCACTTAATTTCGAAATAATATCATGAAGTAACTTGTCCTCGAAAAGAGAGGTAAGATTGTTTGGGTCGGTGAGTGTTGAACCGAGTGACCTGTATTCATAAGAAGTTTGTGTTTCTCCAATCAAGTCGAGAAGTGTTGTTTCTCCATCGTCCATGTTTTTATCTAAAATTAGTGGTTGAGTTGTATGAAGATGACGAATTTTTTTGTCAAATCTTTGAGATTCAAAGTGTAATATTTTTGAGAAATACGTGAGTAATTGGACTTTGTATACATGAGTTTGAAATAGTTTTTCAATTTCTTCTTTTTTGTCTGGAGAAGGATTCCCCATGTAATCGAGATATAAATTATTAATCTTCTTATCTGTTAAAAAAGTGTGTAATAGGCGATTTTGAATCAAAAAAATCAACTCCAATACGTAAAATAGGAATATATGTTCTATTTTAATTTAAAAAAATAAGAATGAACATAGCTATTAAGTTGTCATCTTGAGATTGAGGAAATAGCAATTTTTATTTTTTTTGTTGCTGTTTTTCGATTACTTGAGAGAGAATACTGATATTGTCAATAAGTGTGTCTAATTTCTGCTCAAATCGGTGCAGTAAATAAAAAGCAATTAGAATGGGGAAGCCGACATTACTTATTAGATTTATTAAATTTGTATAATCAGTCATATGAATGCTCCTTTCTGAAAAAGATGATGTTATATAAAGGGATTTTTCATTCCTAAAAGTCAACCTAAGTAGAAAAATATTTTGAATAGATAAAAGGGAAGGGAACATACTTTAAAAAGCTGATGACTGATGTTATATTGGCATTAGCAAAAAAAGATTTAGCACCAGATACCCCCAGCAGTTGCACCTGTTGG
The DNA here is from genome assembly GCF_038593115.1 of Metasolibacillus sp. FSL H7-0170. Classification (NCBI taxonomy): domain Bacteria; kingdom Bacillati; phylum Bacillota; class Bacilli; order Caryophanales; family Caryophanaceae; genus Metasolibacillus; species Metasolibacillus sp. FSL H7-0170. The sequence goes on from NZ_CP151964.1 coordinate 2,319,493, forward strand.
GGGTTCTTCTGTTTTACAGTAGAGTGAACCATTTAGGCTAGTTGTCGCTATGGTTTCTGTTTTTTAGTCATTATCCGGCAAAAAAAGAGATAGCAAATTCCAACTTGACTTAGTTATTAAACTTAAGAAAATAAAATACCTAATTTTCTCATACATTACGCTCCCCATATTCCTCCAAGCACTTCTCGCAAATACAGCTTGTTGGATTTTCTATGAGTATTTCCTTTGGGAATTTCACGGTCATACACCAGCAGTCGCTTTGCTTGCTCGCAACGCCACAGTTATTACTGCCGCCACATAGCGGGCATTCCTTTTCATCTGCCATTTGCTCAATCCTCGTCGTCAATGAATTCTGGCTCAATTTTTTCTAGGCGCTCTTCCTTTAAAATGGTGAACATATTTGCCGCGTCTTCTTTGCGGGCATTTTCATTTAGCTGCTCAACACGTGCTGTGACGATTTTTTGTCCGAAGCGAATCGCTAACTCGTCACCGACTTTTACAGTACTGCTCGCCTTTGCGACCTTGTTGTTAATTGTGATACGTCCTTGCACAGCAACTTCCTTTGCTAATGTACGGCGTTTAATTAATCTCGATACTTTCAAAAATTTATCTAATCGCATATTATTCTCCCTTTTCCTGCTTTTTTGCCTCATTCCAGAAGGCATCTAATTGTTCTAGTGTGAATGCGGTGAAACCCTGTCCACTCATCTTCACTCGTTGCTCCACATAGCCAAAGCGTCGAGCAAATTTTTCATTTGCATGAATCATCGCTTCCTCTGGCGAAATCTTATAAAAGCGCGCGATATTCACAAGTGTAAATAACACATCACCAAATTCATCAAGTTGCGCAGCAGCAGAGCCCTCTGTAATTTCCTGACGAAACTCCTGCCACTCCTCCTCAAACTTTGCCCATACATCCTCTGCATTTGGCCAATCAAAGCCAACTGTCGCAGCCTTTTTCTGATAATTATAAGAGGTTTGCAGCGAAGACTCCGCACGGTGCTCACCTGCTAAAAGCGGCTCTAGCTGTTCGCCCTTTTCCTGACGCTTTATTGCCTCCCAATTAGCAATGACCGCATCGGCATCCTCTGCTGCTACGTCACTAAACACGTGCGGATGACGGCGAATCATTTTTTCACTAACCGACGCAAGCACTTCTTCTAAATTGAAATAGCCATTATCTTCGCCAATTTGCGCATGTAAAAACACTTGAAGCAAAACATCGCCTAGCTCCTCGACCATCGCAAAGTCATCCTCTGCATCAACAGCCGCTAAAAATTCATGCGTTTCCTCAATTAAATATTTTTTCAAGGATTCATGTGTTTGTTTTCGGTCCCAAGGACAGCCATCCGGTCCGCGCAAAACAGCAATAATACGACGCAAAGTTGTCCAATCACGCAGCGCATCTTCGTCTGATGCCACAGGAGGCACATAAACTGTCGTTAAATTATTAAGCTCTGCCACTTGGTCTAACTCGTATAAAGGGACTGTCACTATCTTTTCTTGTGAAGAGCCTGCTGCTGTCACAATTGTTACAGGATAATCATCACGATATTTTTCCATTAATGTCAGCTTCACCTCTGACGCACTAAACTCATCATACACTTGTGCAATCAAAGTATGCTGGCGCATATTCAACTCGTCCATAGACATGCTTGTACCATCTAATAATTGAAAACCTTCGATTGGGTCGATTTTTAACGCTGTAAAAATCGGGTCTAGAAAGCTTTGCCCACCCTCGATTTTGAGCTTAATTTCCCCATTCCTTGCTGCCTCAATTAAATGCTGTACCGTTTGCTCAGCCACTAGCGGATGCCCTGGCACTGCATACAATACCGACTCCCGCTGTGCAACCTCGATTAAACACGCGGCTATCTCCTCATAGACAGGTTGAAATGTGTCATACTTTTCATAAACGGAATCAAAACTATGAAATTGAATATCCTCTTCTCTCAAATCCTCTATTACAGGATGTTCTAGTGTGCGCACATATATTTTTTTAGCCGCTTTAAGCTTTTTATAAACGCCATATGGCAACTGCTCCAAATCAGATGCCCCTAAGCCGATTACGGTTAATTCATTCATTATTTTTCCTACTTTCTTTTATTTAGCCATAGTTGGTATAGTGCCATACGTCGACCAAATGGAATTAAAAACCACTCTTTTTCTTTCAATATACGGCTTTTGGCAATAATCGTAATAAAGGTAGATGCCCCTATTAAAATCAAAACGCCACTCATTATTGCAGCTTGCGTACGCCCATCTATTGCACTTAGTAACACGTGGAAAAGAAAGGCACTTACTTTCACTGCTATGACCATTGCTATACTTGCCGCCGCCAGTGTTTTATAAAAAACAAGCGGTGCTAGACTGACATTGACAATTCGCTTTATATATAGCATAAGGAAAATAGCACTAAGGAACAAGCCAAAATTACTCGCCAATGCTGCACCGATAATGCCGATTGTTGGCAACAACCATATATTGCTCAGCCATTTTACGATAAAACCTGCTGCAACAATCAATGCTGGTATTTTTAATTTGCCGTAACCTTGTAAAATTGCTGTAAATGTCAAAATAAGTGAAAACGGGATAATTTGTACTACTACGACCATTAATACAGCCGATAAATCAGCGGTAGTAAATAGAAGTTCATTGACATATGGCATTGTAATAATTAAACCAAATGTGGCTGCCGTACCAAATAATAATGCTGTACGGTATGTTAATTGCACAAATGGCATCGCCCCGCGACCCGCTGTTTTTATTTTTTGTGCGATGAGGGGCACAATTGCTAGTGACAGCGATGATGCAATAACGACACCAAGCTGTACAAGCGGCTGACCACGATCATAAATACCTTTCTGCACCATCGCCTGCTCCATAGGCATTCCTTGCTCAAGCAATGACGTATAAACTGTAAAGGAATCAACTAATTGAAAGCCGAGCAACATTAAGCTACTTAAGCTAACACTTAGGCTGAACAGCGTCACATCTTTGATAACTGCCCATATATTTATTTTGATAACATGGCAATTGCCATTTAACTGCTTACGAATATAAAATAATAGCAGCATAATACCTGCGATTTCTCCTACTACCGCACCAAGTACCGCTACATTACCTGCCGCATAAATAGACTTCGATGTGTGCATGACTAAAACCGTGCCACCTAAAATGACGAGCACACGAATTAGCTGTTCAAATACCTGTGCATAAGCAACTGGCTCCATTGCTCCCTTCGCTTGAAACGTTCCTTTTAATAAAGCGAGTGTCGGCATACAGAGCGCAACAAAAGCGCCCGTTTGCAGCAACGGTGCTAGCTTTTCATCGCCCATCCAATATGCTAGCATTTGTGCACCGAAAAATAATAAACTGAAAAACACGAGTGACAGCACAGTTAAATAGCTGAAAATTATCTTTGAAATCGACCGTTTTCTATTTATATCAGCAGTGTCTGCCAGCATTTTTGAAATAGCAATTGCAAACCCGCCGGATGTCCATACAACAAAAAATGAGATGAATGGGTACACCTGCTGGTAAACATAAAACCCTTCATCCCCAACTAAATTTTGAAAAGGCACACGATAAACAGCGCTCAGCACCTTCACTACAAGTGCTGCCAGCGTCAATAATAGTGCGCCTCTCATATATTTCTTCATTCCATATTGCTGCGTCATCGTTCAAATCCTTCCCCAATCCTACGAGTGCTTACAGTATAGCATTCCTATAGAAAGACTGCTTAAAATGAGAGCAAGTTTCCTACAAGTTAAACTTTTAATATTAAAAATAAAAAAATATTTTTGAAAACTTTTCGTAAGTACAACCAATTAGCAAAATTTTCAACCAACTTTTCCATATTAAAAATTTACTAATACCGATAAAAATGTAGTAGTAAGGTGGGGGAATGCTGCCGGTGAAAACAATGAATATTCACAATATTCTAAATGGAACCTAATAAATTACATCATTTGTTATAATAAAGAATAACTGTAGCTTAGCTATATGATTACATTAATCTTGACTAGGGAGAAGATAATCGGTTTGAAAAACCCACTTTATTTATTATAACATTTTGACATTTGTCGTATTGGGGACATTTAGTAATACTAAAACAGAAATGAATTTTGTTAATGGAAAGATTGCAGACGATGAAATTGTGTTTCTTATGGAGAGTAATTTAGAAAGCTGTAACTCCGTTGAATTTTCCAGTCCTATTAATACAGATTACGATGGAACGACTGGAGTCTTACTAGATTATTATGAGGAATATGATACATGGTATATCTACGACTAAGGAATCACACGAAATTAACCATATTTGGCAAATACCTACTCTATTGTAAATATAGTCAGAGGCATAATTTATGAAAAATCGACCGAAATATCAACTCCTATTTTAGGCACATATGCTAAATATTCTGTTAGAGATTTTAATTATAAACAAGGTAAATTTAAAGTAATTAAAAAACGTCCATAAAGCTGTGCCTTAGCACGCTTTGCGGACGCCTCTACTAATGCTGCATTTGCTTAGCTAAAAATGTTGCACTTAGCTCAGCTGCCTTTTGTTCGACTTCGCCGATAAAATGCGCCTTTGAAAATAGGTATACCGCCCCGATAATATCGCCATTGTTAACGATAGGTACGATGCAATAGGATTTAACCTGTTCAAATTGCCCCGGCACAATTTCTAAAGTTGTTTCCATCTTTTCAAGTGTCGTATTGCGAGATTTTAAGCAATCCTCCGCAAAAGCGGATAGCCTACGATTGACATATTCCTTCTTCGACACGCCTGCAATCGCAATTACTTCATCTCGGTCACTAATAAGTGCTGGTGTGCCGAATGTTTCATAAAGTGATTCCACATATTCTTGTGCAAACTCGCCTAAATCGTTAATCGGTGAGTATTTTTTTAAAATAACTTCGCCTTCGCGGTCTGTATAAATTTCAAGTGGATCTCCCTCGCGAATACGCATCGTGCGTCTAATTTCTTTCGGAATAACAACTCGTCCCAAATCATCAATACGTCGTACAATTCCTGTTGCTTTCATTATCAATTGCCTCACTTTCAACAAATTCAAACTGCACTTTAAAGTAGTATGGTGTAAAAAGTTGAAATGTATGCAAGTCGGACCAAAAAAATTGCTGTACTGTTTATGAAATGTTTTTTGTCAGGCTATATTATTAAGACAAACAGGATAAATATAGGGATTATTCATATACCTGCCGACGCAGTATGGATTATTAGTATATCTGGCATGATGAAACATCTTTTGGTTGTTATTAGCCTTATGATTTCAGAGGCAAACTACAGGAAGTAACGCTTAAGCGTTTATTTGAAGCGAATTTTACTTCAACAGATTCTGTTTTAGTTGATAAATCATTATTAACACAAGAAAAATTTGAACAGTCAGGGAGACTCGCACTAATTTTTGATAACAGATTAAGTTTATTATGGATTGAAAGGGACTCTACACCTAGTAAGCCAATAACGACACTTAAAAAGCCAAAGCCCTTTAATTCAAGCTTTTCAAAACAATTTGCGCTCTATATAAATCCCGCTTTTATTGATAAAGCAGTCTCTTAAATCAAATACATTTGGTTTTGGACGAGCTAAACAAGTATTATTTTCACAGTTGAATGACCCTAGCTTCAAACATCTTTTTTATAAGGATGTGAAATGTAATGATTATCTATGTTTTAAAGGAAAAAAGTCAATTTTCATTCGGAAGAAAATCCTCCGAACCAAGTGTTTCACCTATTTTCAAAGAATCCTCTTGCTATTTTAACGGGGGCACTCTTTGAAAAAACATCATCGATAGCGTTCCGAAGGCCGGCTACTGCACAGCCTTTGGATCGCCCACCTTTATTGCCTCGGCAATAATTTGCATCATACCTTCTAAAACATCGAAGGGTGTATGCTTATTACAGCGTTTGCTGTCGACTGTGACAGTAAGCTTCATACCGTCCATGCTAAAGCCTGTTGCACGCTCATATTTCATCGATTCAGAAACAATTTTCGCACCGTCTACTTGTGCAGTTCCTTGCTCTGATAGATGAATCGAAACAATGCCTTGCTTTTCTTTAATCGCCTCGATGCCTGCTGCTAGTGCCCATACTTTCATCCGTGCAATGCGCAATAAACGAATCGTTTCGGTTGGCACATCACCAAAGCGGTCTTGTAGCTCATCAATTATTTCCTCATAATCTTCTATACGGTCCATTGCTTTAATACGCTTATACATTTGAATTTTTTGATAGCCATCTGGAATATAGGCATCTGGAATATAGGCTTCCGTATGCAAAATGATTTCTACCTCTGGCTTCTCCTCTTTTTTCACACCTGTTTGACGTAGAGCAATCGCCTCTTCTAACATTTGTGAATATAAATCGAAGCCGACTGCATCAATAAAGCCGTGCTGTTGGGCACCTAGTAAATTACCTGCACCCCGAATTGATAAATCACGCATTGCAATTTTAAAGCCCGAGCCTAACTCAGTAAACTCTTTAATTGCCTGTAAACGCTGTTCGGCAACATCTGTCAATACTTTGTCGCGTTGGTACATAAAATATGCATAAGCTACACGATTGGAACGTCCAACCCGTCCACGCAATTGGTAAAGCTGTGAAAGCCCCATCCGGTCTGCATCATGTACGATTAACGTATTGACATTTGGAATATCGACACCCGTTTCAATAATTGTTGTCGTTACAAGCACATCGTATTCACCATCTAAAAACGCTAAAATCGTAGACTCTAGCTCTGACTCTGTCATTCTACCATGTGCAAAGCCAATGCGTGCATCTGGAACAAGCATTTGAATTTCCTCTACACGACGTGTCATATCCTCTACTCGATTATATAAATAAAATGTCTGCCCACCGCGTGCCATCTCTCGCTCTATCGCTTCACGTACAAGCGCCCCATTATGTTCCATCACATATGTTTGCACCGGGAAACGGTTTTGTGGTGGTGTTTCAATAACCGATAAATCGCGTACACCGACCATTGACATATGTAATGTACGTGGAATTGGTGTAGCTGTTAATGTCAATACATCCACATTCGTTTTTAATTGCTTAATTTTTTCCTTATGTGTTACACCGAAACGCTGCTCCTCATCGACAATTAATAAGCCTAAATCGTTATAAACAACATCCTTCGATAACATGCGGTGTGTCCCGACGACAATATCAACCGTTCCATTACGCAAACCCTTTAATGTTTCGGTTTGCTGCTTTTTCGTGCGGAAGCGGCTTAATAAACCTACATGAATGGCTTGCTCTGTAAAGCGCTCTTGCAATGTTTCAAAATGCTGCTGTGCTAATATTGTTGTTGGTACTAAAAAAGCAACCTGCTTCCCATCTTGGATTGCCTTAAATGCTGCACGAATTGCCACTTCTGTTTTACCATAGCCAACATCACCACAAACAAGTCGATCCATTGGTCGCTCGCGCTCCATATCGCGCTTCACTTCAATAATGCTACGTAGTTGGTCCTCTGTCTCCTCATATGGGAATAAATCTTCAAATGCGCGTACATCATCAGAATCTGGCGAGAAGGCAAAGCCTTTTTCTGCCTCACGTTTTGCATAAAGCTTAATTAAATCATCTGCAATATCCTGTACAGCAGAGGCAACCTTAGCCTTAGCTTTTTTCCATTCTGGCCCGCCTAGCTTATGTAGCTTCGGTTCTTTATCCTCAGACCCTACAAATTTTTGCACTAAGTCGATTTGATCTACTGATACGTATAGCTTATCATCCGCTCTGTAGCGAATATGCAAATAGTCTTTATGCTGCCCGCCTACAACGAGCGTTTCAATCCCGATATATTTCCCGACACCATGGTGCACATGCACAACATAATCACCAGGTTTAATTTCCGAATAGCTTTTAATACGCTCCGCATTGGACATTTTTTGCGAGCGCACCCTTTTTCTTGCTTGCTGCTTAAATAGCTCATCATCTGTTACAACGGCTATCTTTTGCAATGGGAGCTCAAAGCCATTTGATAATGCGGCATCGATTAAATAAATACCGCCAGTCTGTCCTAAACCTATTTGCGCATGAATTTGATAGTCTTCTAATGTGCGCTTGATAGAGGCTAGACGCTCCTTACCTTCCGCAACAAATAAAACCGTATATTTTTCCTGCTGCCAGCGCACAAGCTCTGATTGCAATAACGCAATTTGCCCATGGAATTGCTGCATCGGCTTACAAGAATAGTTGATTGTTTTAGTAAATTTGAAACCAGAAAACGTCCTAGTAAATAATGCAAAATAATATTTTGGTAATGTTAGCATTGCATCGATTTCCTTTAAAGTAAAGGATGGCTTCACATCGTGTAGCATTTTCCCCTCTTCAATTAGCGATAAAAACCACTCTGTCTCCTCACGCTCCCATGCATCTGCTACTTCCTGAATACGTCCAAGCTCATCCCAAAAAACGATGCCATCTTGCGCAAAATAATCACCTAAAAATGTTTGCTGCTCAAATAATAAGGAACCATATTTTGCTACAGTATCAGGCAAATTCCCCTCTTTTAGTAGGGCAATGTCCTGCTGAATATATTGATAAAGTAACTCCTGAATTTCCTGTTTCTTAACTTTATTTAAGCTATTTGCGAGTGCTGCTTCCAAACGATTTGCAAGTTGAATACGTTGGTCAATGTTTAAAAGCAGCTCAGCAGCAGGCAAAATATGCACATGATTTAGTTTATCAATTGAGCGTTGGTCATCTGCTGAAAATGTACGGATTGAATCTACTTCTGTATCAAATAACTCGATACGAACAGGCGCCTCTGCATCGAGTGGGTAAATATCTAAAATACCCCCGCGCACCGCAAACTCACCAGGCGTCGTTACCATTTGACTGCGGCTATAGCCCATCGTAACGAGCTGCACTAGCCATTCATCAATGGCGATATCCTCCCCCACTGCTGTTTTCAGTAAATGTGACTGCCAGACTGTCATTGGCGTCATCATTTTACGCATACCTGCAATTGGAATTATATAAATACCGCGTTTCCGATTTACTAAATTGTCTAATGTCGTAATACGGTGCGCGCGTAGCTCTGGAGACGCCACTGACATACCTGCCGCAATAAACTCCTCCGCTGGATAATAATGCACTTCGTCCTCGCCTACAAGTGCTGTTAAATCATCCACAAGCTTTTGAGCCTGCAATAAATTGGGCGATAACACGTATAGCGGACGCTCTGTTTCTTTATAAATGGCTTGCAATAACGCTGGTCTTGCGCCACCCGTTAAGCCTGTAACCAATTGGCTTACTTTACTATCCTTTTTTACTTGCTGCAAAAAAGGATTTATATGCTTATCTTGCGAGAATAGTTGATGGAAAATATCCATAGCAAAGCCTCCTTTCAATAGTTTAACTTGATTCAGAATTATTTACTCCGTCGAGGATAGTGACAATTCTATTGTGACTACCGCAGGAGCACATTTTTTTATACCGACAGCAAAGCGACAGATACAGAAGCCCCCCACTTCTATAGGTGGAGAAGTAATTAAATCATAGGGTGTGCCAAATTCCCTGCTAGTTCAAATTAAGCCTCGAGTAGATGTCACAGGTTTTTTCGAGCCTACTCAAAAAAATCTGAACGCAATCACACCTCTGTTTAATTGATTAAATAAGTAGGAAGTGGAAAAAGCTTTGGCCTCATCAGCCAAAGCATTTCATTATTGCAGCCATTTTTTCAATGCATAGTAATCTGGAAATTGTCTTAAGGAATTTTCGCAATGCTCACATATACAATGCACCGTCGTATCCCCTCGTTCGTCCCTTTCCACATAGTCATCCACTTCCCCAATTTCAAATTGGTGAAGCTTACGAATGGTTTCATCTGCATCAAATGGTAATGTGCCAATCTCTGTTTCACAATGTCTACAACGATAACGAACTGACAAGGCAAGTCCTCCTTTGAATCAATTACCCCACGGCTATTTTCTCGAATGCACTAAAAAACCTGTCACATGCACTAGGGGCTTAATCATGGTTCAGTTGACTTTATACCGAATATTCAACAGTATAGATGTTCTAAATCATGATAAAGCTATGTATTCAAAGTATAGGCTTTCTCCTGTTTATTTATGCACCGTTAAAAACATTCATTACATCTAAAAAGCTTTTTGATAATGCGAGTTCCACTGCATCGCATGATTTTTTTATTGCATCCTCTACAACTGGCTCTTCGTCCTTTGAAAATTTCGACAGCACATAGTCTGCCACCTTCATGCCTGCCGGCGGGCGGCTGACGCCAACACGGATGCGGTTAAACTCTTGTGTACCTAAATGTTGAATCAATGACTTAATCCCATTATGCCCGCCAGCACTGCCTTTTTGGCGCAGACGTAGCTTGCCTGTATCTAAATCTAAATCATCGTAAATAACGATAAGATCCTCTATTGCAATATCAAAATAATCCATCATTGGACGCACACATTCACCCGATAAATTCATATATGTTAACGGTTTTAATAGCATCACCTTGCCTTCAGGACGATGCACAGTCGCATACATACCATTAAATTTCGTTTGGTTTAACGGTGCTCCCCATTTTTCTGCCACTGCATCAATGACATCAAAGCCAATATTATGGCGTGTATGAGCATATGGTTTGCCAGGGTTGCCTAAACCAATTATCAATTTCATCTATGTTCACCCTTTTAGTTTTATCTAACTACAACAATTCTAGCCTATTCTACCATAGAAATTGACAAGTGTCCTTTGTTGTTGATTTTCCATTATATATTGCGCAATACCGCATAAAAGTAGTGCGGAATCACGCAATTGTTTTTCAATCTTGCTCTTTATAAAATGACTGTATAAGAGGTGATCTACATATGGAATACAAAAAATTAATGATTATACTTGGGGTAATATGTGCGCTTGGTATAACGAGTACTTTATATACAGCAATTTTAGCTGGAAAATTTAATTGGCCCCCTTTTGTTTTAGCTTTATCGTCAGCTTATTTTTTATGGTATACGAACGATACTCGCAAAAGAGTAAATGAAAGGAAGGAAAACAGTCAAAATAGCTATGAAAAATAATAAATTTACTGGCAATTTAAGTTTTATTTTATGCGCATTCATTTTTATCAATAATAGTGCGGTAATCTTTTTAAAAGCCGAAATTAATAAAACATCCTTTATATTATCAACGCTTCTAGGCATCATGCTATTGATCAATGGGGTAATTTACAAAAGAGCCGAGCGAAGCAATATTGAAGAATTACAACTTTACATGGAGACCTCTACTCGCATGATTCGGCAGCCAAAAGCCAGCTGTTACAAGGGCTGGCTAATCGAACAAGGCTATCATGCTCGCCCCTCCATGTAAAGTTGTAATATACAGAGGTAATCAAAAATGTACATCGTTAAACGAGCGTTTTTGTACGTACTTATAAGCGCATTTATAGTAGTAATAAGGATTTAACGCCCGAACAAGGGTATCATGCCCGCCACTCCAAATAAAGCCGAGGTGTGCGTCTGAAAAATACACAGAGGTTTAAGTGGCTCACTGGCTCAGTTAATAAATGGCTCACTATTGGGTTGCAATATACATACGACATGAACGATGATGAAACGTATTATCATTGGCATATTATTTACCTTTTGCTTTATGGCAGGCATGTGGCTAATTAATCAGTTCATGGAGAAGAACTTTTTAAGTTATGTAGCAATAGGATTATTATTCTTTATGCTATTTACAATCCATCAGCTATTTTTCGCAAGAAGAAGTTATTTATAAAAGGAAACGTATTATGATTTATAATTCCCACTCTGCTTTCTTTTCCTATAACGCCAAATGATAAAAACTATAAAAGGGACCAAACATATTACATAATTTATAAACATCGAAAAGTCATATACTTTTGAAAGAACGAAAAAGGTACCATAATATACAACGATTAAAAATGAGCGAGTGTTACTATGAATCATCATTAAAATATCAAATCCTCTATTCATTAATTACAAAATTTCACACTTCCATATTAAAGCTACTATATTGTTGCGTGAAATGATTTATTTTATTTTGGCTATAGTTGTTCTTATAAATTTTATAAATAACTTTTTTATCATCTATTATTTTTTCTTTAAATATTATTTGAAAAGTCCATACCCCTTCACCCAAGAAAGGTGAGATTTTTAAACCTGCGTAATAGATTCTTATACCATTCTGACTATTCTTTTTTAAATATTCCACATCAATAAAGTGTAGCTCACCTGATGGACTAATAATTTGAAAAATAATAGGCGAATCTTCCTTAACATTGCTTAAACTAGCTTTGTAACATATTGCATTATTTAGATTTGAAAAAGAACTCGTTTGATTAATAATATCAAAAGTGTTTTGTCTTAAATCTGTCCCTGTAGAGGAGTAATTCAATTTAATATCTTTGACATTATTCATACAGTCATTATTTCTCACTGAAAAATGAGTATTCAGGAAATTGTATATTTTATTACCTTTTGGATCTTTAATCCAAAACTTATTATTGATTATAAATGCGTAATATTTAAGATTAATTGTAACTTGATTATATTTCTCAATAGGAATTCTCCTTATAATTAATCTATTAAAATAATTAAAATATCCCAGTGGTAAAATAAATCATTCAAAACACATTTTGATCTTTACTAAGCATATGGAAAAGATCTATTAAATAATCTACTTTGACCAAAATCCACTATAACTATAAATAGATAACCCGTATTCGAGTTATTCTCATAGTACTATTACTCACATCCGTATGGCAATTGCGTGATTCCGCATAAAATTCATACGGAATCACGCAATTGTTTTTGCGGTAAGTAACGCGCTATAGTTTTATAGTAAAGGCAAAGACATTACAGGTAAATATCCCCTATCTACTTTCAAAAATAAAAGAGTGATTCCTAATTTTATTTTGGTAATGTCTTTTGCTCTTAATTAAAAGAATACCTTTAGTTAGATAATCTACATCATCGAACAGGGAGCACAGCAAAATGTCACTGCCAGATAGCAATATTTATAGCGTGTTGATTGCCCTTATAATCTCATTGAGAGCTAAATCTTCGCCTTTAACTCCATACTTCACTTTAATATGTTTTCTTACACCCCCATCTGATTTCATAATCAAATATAATAAAAAAATCCTAAGAAAATGAAAAATACTAATCCATAATCTAAAAATAGCATATCTTTACGGTAAACAGAGGAGTCTGTTAACTAATTGAAATTTCTTTTCAGATAATTACTATTTTGTACATACGGCTTGAATATTTACTAATCAAAGCAAGTAATTATGTAAAAATTTTAACGTAAAAAACAAACGGCTGTCTGGCAGTAGCGTGCTAGCCTACTTTCAGACAACCATTTTTACCTCAACGTCGCTCTCATCGTTAAAACTTTACCTAGAAGAGTGCCCCCTGCTAAAACCATCACCAGCACAATCGGTACAATAAGCATAAGGCTTTCCATTTTCGGTAATGCAAAGAAACCAAATAATAATATAGCCAAAACAATAGCAACAGTAGCCATAAACTCCTGTTTTATACTCATTTTCATAAACTCTCTCACCCTCTTTCAAAAATTTCTTTATTTTACTCTATTCACTAGCGTCGCATAAATTTTGACGCAATTTTCTGTTTTTTGTTTTTCCGTTTCAGATGAAAAACGAAGACACTGGAACAGCTTTCCCTGCGATTTTACGAATCCAGAGCCGAGCCGATTTCCACGAGGCTGCCTTCAATAAACGACTGATTTACAAGTACGCTTTTGAACTATTCGTGTTCAGCTGTGCCAGCACATACAGACAGTACACAATCATTGCGATGTACACCTGATTATGCACGCCCTGTTCACTCTGCGCGTAGAATTTTTTGATATTTCAGTGCTGCTTCATCCACTTGAAAAACAATTCGATTGCCCAACGTGATTTATACAGCTCCGAGATTTCATCCGCACTCAAATCAAATCGATTGGTGATCAAATGTAGTTCGTTTCCTTTTGAATCGAGCACTTTGAGGAGACGAAAGGCGTTTTCTGCGAAAACAAGACGCAAATGTAGCTTAATGCCCGACTTCGTTTTGCGGAATTCTGCCCATTTGTGATTGTTCAAATTCAACGGCAACGTACTCGAATCAATGATTTTCAGCGGTGTCGTCGTGTTTCTTCGCTGCTCATACTGCGATTTCTTGTGAATTTGGGCAACTAAATCAAGAAATACCTGTTGAAAAATCTCTGTCGGCACTTGATTTAACCGGCGTCCACGTTGCGAAAAGCTAATCGATTCTAAGTCCGTAGCTTTTCGTAGGTCGTCTGAATACAGTGTTTCACTAACTGCACGTAAGCTTCCGGTTTCATTCAGCTGGACAAACAGTAGTAATTTCAAGAAGGAAGCGATGTGTAACTTCTTCGTATAGTAATTTAATTGATGGAATCCGACCAATTCCTCCAATTTTGTCTGAGAAATCGGTGAAAACCATTGTTCAAATAATGTTTTTCGTGTAAACTTATCCATGCTTAAGTCCTTTATATTGGATTTGGATGGTTACCTACCGCCCAACCATTATAAAGGATTTTTTTGTGTTTAGATTATATTACAGGAAATTCGGTTTAATCGAATGCGTTGAATTATTTTAATGCGACACTAGTGTACTCTATTATATCTAGCTGAGATTGCAAAAACAATTGCGTGATTCCGCATAAATTTCATGCGGAATCACGCAATTGTTAATGTGGTAAGTAACACGATATAATTTTGCAGTACAGGCAAAGACATCGTAGTTAAATTCATTTTTGTGTACTTTGTCAAATACTCTGACAATTAGTTTCTACAGTATGATTCCCTATCGTCCGTTCGAAATTTTTCTTCATGATGGATGCAGCTGTATCAACACTGTAATTTCTAATATATAAGGAAGTTGAATAAGATGAAATCTATCATAATTGGGGCGTTATATGCCATTTGTTTTATGTCAGAAATGTGGTTAATCGATCAGTTTATGGTGATGAATTATTTTAGGCATTTAGCAATCGGAATATTATTCCTTGCACTTTATACTATTCACCGGGGATTTATACAAAAAAGCTAATAAAAACTCTTAATCAAATTGCTATACTATAAGATTGGCTAGATTACATGTTTAAAAAATATTCATCGCAATTTTATTTATAATAAGCAATACATGCGGTGCTCTATTTATTAACCATTTCTTTAGAGATTACGGATATATTCGCCTCCCTTTCCTTGGTATATTAACCGCCTCATTGTTCGCTTTATTCCGTACTTCATCTAAAAAAATCTAGTTATGAGTTGAAGAATTATCTACAATTAATGGTGGAAGGGGCGGTAGTATATTATGTATAGTCTTGGCGGATCCCATATCAAACGATCACTAGGCGGTGTGTTATGCTTATTGGTTTTCTTCATAATAACAACAATTGTTGCTATTATAGAAAAAAGCCAATTTTTTATCATACTTCATTTAATAGGGCTTTTGACAAACTCCGTTTCGTGTATAGTTTTATATAGAAAGTATAAAAAAATCCAAAATTCTTGATTGTATTCTTACTAAAAAGCAAGAGTTATTAATTTTTTATTACTTCTACCATAGTTCTAGTATAACGTATTATCAGGAGAATAAATTATGAATACTACGATGCGGAAACTTATTATTTTTATACTTTTTTTATTCATTTTAAATGGTCTTATTAATATAGTAAATAATCAAAATTACTTTTATCTTTTTTTAGGAATAATTCAAACTCTTACAGGAATTATGGGCGTTATATCACTTTTTTTAAAAAAGGATTAGTTTTATTTCAATAAAAATAGATTAAGTAGCTTAAACTCCTATAGAATAAAGGGGTTTAAGCTACTTGGTGTTTTTCAAAAAACTACTTAAATCAACTTCAATTCCGTAGCTTTCAGCACAGCATCGGCACGTGTATTTATATCTAGCAACATATACATTTGGGATAAACAACTTTCTACTGTGCGCTGCGCTAAATTTAACTCTAACGCAATTGCCTTATTCGTATAGCCTTCTTTCACTAGCTCTAGAATTCGTTTTTCTCGCTGATTTAATTGTAGTTGCTTTTTCATTGGATTCTGTTGTACGTAATCGATAAAGCTTTTAGGCAACAGCACTTCATTATTCACCGCAGCATATACCGCTTTTAAAATAGTATCCTTTGTTGCTGTTTTCGAAATGACATTATCCACTTTTTTCTCTAAAATAAGTGAATAATAATCTTCTATTTGCTCACCTGTATACAATATAATGATAGCTGCTGGATACTTAGCCTTTACCTGCTCCGCAAACTCTAATCCACTGCTCTCACCTAAATTAATATCAATTAAAAACACATCATACTGTGTTTCTGTGAGCACCTTTGAGAATGATTGCATATCTTCTAACGTATCAGCTACTATATCAGGTGCATTGCTAAAAATTTGCTTACTTCCCTCTAAAATCAATGGATGGTCGTCTATTAATAATAATTTAATCATCCTTACATTACTCCTTAACTTTGATAACAATATGCATACCTTCGTCTAAGGCTGATGTTAACTCAAACGAGCCGTTATATGCATACACTCGTTCTTTCATTCCTTGTAATCCCATCGAATTTTTCCCATCAATTTCAGATAAATCACAGCCAACCCCATTATCAAAATAAACTAATTCAAAACCTTGCGTCGAAGCGGTTAGTGTAATTTTGACATAGGTTGCCCGTGAATGCTTTAATGCATTATTCAACATCTCTTGGATTGTACGATAAATTAATAGTGGTAGTTCGGGGGAGTCCAATACGACATTTTCTATTGCATGGATAATTGTAAAGTTCGCCTGTCGCTCTATTTCCGCAAATAATTTATTCAATGCAACCCGTAAACCTTGCTTCTCTAGTAAAGGTGGCTTCAATTGCTCACAATAATGACGCAAATCGACATTTAATTGGATTAAATATTCCCGCTGACGTTTAATTAACTGCTTATCTATTTGCGCTACATCTAGCTCACGTATTAAATAAAGTTGCTGCTGTAAAATCGTATCATGTAGTTCCTGTGCAAGCTGGGATTTTTTATTTTCTAGCTGCAGCCAAATATATTTCTTCAGCCATGCTGGATTGCCTTGCTGCGATGTATCAAGTTGCTCAATAAGCCCTTCGACAAACTGCGTGTTATCAATGAAATTACTAACATACATAATGAGCAATTCCAAGCATAATAGCTCTTCTTTTTTTAAATATAGACCGCCCTCATTAGCAATCGTCACAATATACTTTTTATCCAATGTTTCATGCAAACAGCCAATATAACGACCATCCACCCTTTTCACAGTACCTAACGCTAAGTTTTCAATTATTTTAGGATTTGCCACCCGATTAGCAGTGGAATAAGTATGTACCTCAACATGACTCACAGATAATTGCTGAGCCAATGCCTCACTAAAATGCTTTAATAACTTATTAACTGAAGGCATATGCGTAATTTGTTCAATGGTTTTATACACAAAATGCACGTAATCGCCTTTAGGAGAATATAAAACTTTTCGGCTTGCGTAATCGATTCGTTCCTTTACGTAGAACAAACCAAAAATAACAATAAATAAGAAAAGAAAGCTTTTAAAAGCATCTAATCGCTTTATATCCAGTATAAAATAAAGGCCTATTACAACGATACTAGAGGCAACTAATGATAGCATACTATAGTAGCGTATTTTTGAAATTTCATAATCGACATCGAACAAATAGTCTGGGAGCTGTGTGAGCATTAACAAAATGGGAATCAAGAGTAAAAACAAGGTGCAATAAGCCATAGCTAGTACATGCTGTTGAAATAACAGCATCGGTAACAAGTATAGTAAGAGCATCGGTAAAAAGGGCCCTACTAAGCAAAAGAGCAATACTAATAGCTGTTGTTTACGATATTTCAAGTAGACAATTAATAGCATTAGGAATGCATAAAAAATAAGAAACGCTATTCCTAATAGTATAAAAATTGTATTCCATTCATAGATAGTTGGAATAATTTTCTCTGATAACGTCAACAAGCAGCTAATAATAAGAATCCCATACAAGTAAGTAGGCTTAATTATCAATCTATGGTTAACATCTAATAATTGTAGATAGTTAATTAAAAAATGTAGTAATAAAATAATACTTGCTATAGCTCCATTACTCATAATAAAAACACTTATATTCCCCAAGTATCCTGATGGTCCTATAGCACCGTATGTTAATGCTACTGTTAATATAAATAATACAAAGATATTAATAGATTGAAAGGATTCTTTTCTATATAGTTTCAAATAAATACATATAATTAAACTCATTATAAAATAAACAATCGGTAATAATACCCAATAAAACGATTGTATCGGAAAATCGCGATATGAAATTTTGATAAGCTTACTGTCCCCTTGTGTACTTTGGGTAAGTATGCTGCTTGCGCCCTTTATTACATATTGCGTGGCATCATCAGCAATTTTTATTGGCTGGTGATTAATCTCCAGTATGATATCTCCGCGCTCAATATTATGATTCTCGGCCCATTCAGGATGAGCAAAATCTTGAATTTTCCACTCTTGCTGCACTTGCACTATTTCAATACCGATAAACGGTGTTCTTAATAAAAATGATATTAAGTATATAAATAAGGTAGTATATCCAAATAACACTACCAAAAACACTTTTTTGCTCATTTTTATCTCCATTTGGAAAATAATGCTTTCATCGGCTCATTCATCGCCTCAACAATTGCCTGTTGCTCCCATTTCGAGACACCTAAAAGTGATAACTTATTATCCTCTAATAGTGGTATTAGTTGAGAATTTTCTTTTACATACTTAATTAATTTGCTAATCACGTTAAAACTTCCTATTCTACTAATTTTATTAAATATTGTTTTTCTTCATTGTTAAATGGCATCGTTTTTATTATATGCAATGTCTTGAATTTGAAAATATTTTTTATAGCAAGTGCATAATTAATTGCACCGCTTTCTAATAATACTTGTTTAAAATATGTAGGTTCAAGCTCCACTTTTGCACCATTATAATATTTTTTCAAAATATCTGCATACGCTTCTGACTGCTCCAATAAATAAAGGATTGGTAAAGAATACTTGCGATTTAGCAAGTCATTTTTTTTACCCCATGTTTTCAGGTCTTGGATATCATTTAATATTTGCTGGACTACACCAATATATGTTGAATACTCAATTACTCTTTCATCCAATTGACCTAGCGCTAGGCTAGCACCTATCGAACTGCTAAGTGCTATTAATGCACCTGATTTAGCCTCTGTCATTTTGAGATAAGAAGCTTCGTCTTTTGCGCTATTTTCTAAATCAAGATATTGTCCATTAATGCTCTTTATTGCAAATTCATTTAGCACATGCAGAGCCTGCGCTTTGTGCTGAAATGTACTTTCATGAATCAGCTTGGCTGTTAAAAAAATCATTGCCAACGCACCATTCATCGCAATAGCAGGATTATTGCACCATATATAATCCGCATCGCCATCCTGCAAATCATCTATTATATCGAAGCTCAGTACTAATAGTTCAACAGCAGCAGCAACTCGTATGATGTCTCTATCTATCTCTGGTTCTTGTAAAAATGCCTGATAATGGAATATACAAAGCTCCCCAAAAGACATAGCAGAATTACTTTTTTCATTTATATAACTTAATAAAGTTATTTTGAAGCGTTCCTCTATATTTTCTAATAAGATAATTTCCTTCATTTTATCTATTATATCATTTTTATATACCAACTTTATCACCCACCTTACTTAGAGAATATAGTACCATTGTCTTAGTTTCACAGCAAGGACAGTAGAGCATAGTTCAGTATTTATTTGTATCAAATTGGAAATTCAAGATAATTTTATAACTAAAGTCAATTGCATGATTCCGCATATTTTATTTGCGGAATCACGCAATTGTTTATGTGTTATGTGTAGTACTATAATGGGGTTAACTCGAGAATATAAAAAATACTATAGCAACTAATTAGGTGGCATATTTGAAATGAAGTTTACAAAATTTTTAACAACCATCTTATATAGCTTAGCAATTCTATTTCTAATTAACATCAACGATACGGCAAATGCTTCGGAAATTAATGAGTTTGAGTTAGATTTACTAACTGAGGATATTACTACCTATAGTATAGATGATATGAGATTAGAGCGTGTAGATTTTAGTGGATTAGCATTAACAAAAATGAACACGGGTGCAGTAACTAATCATGTAGCCAAATATGGTTATACAGGAAAGATGCCCTACACCAATTCAAACAAGATTTTATCCCTAAAAGTCAATGGCCTATTTCTAGATTTGATTTTTATTATAGTAAAAAATCAGAAACAGGAAAAGTATACCTATTATTAAAACAAAACACATTAATCGGCTATACATTAGAAAAGTCTTATTAATTGTCAGTATTGAAGGGCGTGTCCGAAAAATCCATTTTGTTTTGATACCACATTGAAATGAAGGTTTGCATCGCTCCATTTTTCACCAAGCGGGAACACCGCTTAGGCCAATGTTCATCACATTTTTAAAAGAGGATTTCTCTTTTTAGTTACATCAACATTTTATCAAACATTATCGCTACTATCCAAAAGCCGGCTACGCACGGCTTTTGGAATAGCTCACTGGTCTTCTACTCTTCATCCATACATACAGGAAACCAAATGCTGCTGTTAGTCGAACAATGGTGCTAATGTTCATAGCAGTTGTCATTGTAAATGTTTCGAGTATCCAAATACCGATTTGCGGTGCGATAAAGGCGATAATCGCTAATAAAACATTATAGCTCGTAATGCAATATGTACGATTTTCCTTTGGGGAATTTTCTAGCAATAAATTAAATAGAATTAATGTTGTACCAGAGACGAATAAACCCGATTGTACAGATACGAGTGTTAAATAGACAAGATTTGTCGATAGTGACATCGCGAATGGGGCTACCGCCATACCGAAGGCTACCCAAACGAAGACACGCATATTGCCGTATTTCTCTGACCATTTACGCCATAATGGGAAGGAAAAAATTTGCGCTAGCATATTTGCCGCACTAAACATGCTAATCCAAAATATTGTTGCCCCTGCATAGCGCACATTATAAATATTGAAAAGCCCCCATGCAATTTGCCAGCCGAAATTAAAAAGTAAAGCTACAAATAAAAAACGGACATAATTAGAGTCTTTGAAAATACCCCAATTCATAGCCTTATTTCGTTCCTTTTTCTGTACAGGCTCCCCTTCCTCATGCTTTAACAAAAAGTACACTTCTAACAAGCCAAAGCAAAAAGCGATTGAAAATAAAAGCTGATAAGCAAAGGTACTATTCGTAGCCTCTCGCATAATAATACCAATAGTTAATGTCGAAATAAGTCCTACAATTGTTAGCAGGCGATTGCGGTCACTAAAAAATTGACCACGCCTTCTATCCTCAATAATATTACCGATTAATGCCTGCCAGCCCATATTCGCCATTGTGTTTGGTATACTCATTAACGCAATCAACGCTAATAAAGCCCATGACGCAATTGCCTGCGGGATATAGGCGATAAAGATGAATGACATAAAAATAAGCCTTGCAATCAGTACGGAAAAGGCAACAAGCTTCTTTTGCTCTACCGCCTTATTCAATAAAATTGCCGCTGGAATCGTCATCAGCAATGTGACTAAAGGCGGAATAGAGCTAATTAAGCCGACCTGATAATTCGTCGCCCCTAAAATCGCCATCGAAAATATCGGAATATAATTTGCCGTTGTATTGGCAGCAAGTGTGGAAGCCATGCCATGATAAATGCTCATCTTTTCATTATATGTTTTCATCTGAACGCTACTTTCTATTATTGTTAATTTGATTATAGCGAACAAAGCATCATATACAACTATTTTTGTTTATCCCGCATTAACAGGCTGTGAGATTACCACTTCAAGACTTAAGTGAAAATACGCTAAAGAATAAGCGGGAGATCAACTGCTGGAAAAAGCCCGATTGGTTCAACTAACAATCAGTGGGGATGAGGAAAACCCCCACTGATGGAAGTTTCACTTTATTGCAAGTATGTTAAATCACTTTATACCTTGTCTTCGGCCCTCGCCCAATGCGTATAATTTGTCCGCTCTGAAGTAATTCCATAATAATTTTCCGTACTGTACCTTTACTTTTATTTAAATAATTTTCAAGGTCTTTGGAAGCAAATTCTTTATTTTGTGTTAACCAGTCAGATAAGATTTTATTATCTTCAGTAGGAGTAGAAAGGTTGTTTTTAGGAAGTGTGACGACGAATGCATTTGGTCCAACTGTCCAAAACGGTTGAATAGCACTCCCCCTATAACTCTCTTTCATGCGCTGTAAGCCTGTGCCATAACTTTCAATCCATTTTAATCGGTAAAGGACATTTGCTAGTTTCGGGTTACGACTTTGTGAGATACCTAATTCAATATCTTCTAGCGTTAATCCTTTAACTAGACCACCAACAGAAACAAGCTCCAATCGATCTTGGAATAGGTGAATAAGTATGCTACCACTAAAGCTATAATCGCGATGAGTAACCGCATTAATTAACGCTTCACGTAATGCATAACTCGGATAGCTTTCCGTTTCAATTCGTTTAAGCCCCTCGAAATATGCGTGCTTTGCATTATTTAACGATAAATATTCATAAGCTGCCTCTACTTGGGCTAAAATAGAGCCAGTAAATTCTTTGCGGTCTTGGAATTCAAGTTTATCGTTTCCTAAATAACGAGCACATTTGATTGTATGCTCACATTGATCCGAGAAAAGTAATCCTAAGTTTGTGTAATAGCCATCGTCTGTTATAAGACCAAGCGTACGCATTTGCTCTGGACCGAACTTTATGTTTTGCTCATTAAAAACAGCTCCAGCTTCTGTAAATGTCAGCTCTTGCTGTATGCTTCGCATCGTTTCATAATTTATCCCGTCAGATTCAATAATCATTTGACGGATGTTTTCTTCGGAAGCATTTGTAACGGAAGTACCGTATCGAATAAAGACGCCGGATGGTTTCATGCCCTTTGCTTTTAAATGATATGGGCGACGAGCTCCCCTTGCAATGCTGATTTTTACAACTTCTTTATCCTCTAACTCAATAATTTCTAAAAAAGTGTGCACTAAAATGTCTGGCTGAATACCATCGTGCAGCATACTAGAAATAGATTCAAGCACTTTATCAGCATTGTCAAGACCGATAATAGTGCCATCATCATCGACCCCAATGTAAAGTTCGCCACCTTGTGTATTTGCAAAAGCAATGATTTCTCGCTTGATAGCATCCGTTAATTCCCGTTTAAATTCCAATGTCAGTGATTCTTTCAAATTCATTACACTCACTCCATCGATTATTTTATAAATCAATAGTAATCGATTATAATCGATTAATCAATTGATAAGTAATGCTGAAATAATAAACATCAAGGCTTATAAAATCGAAGGGAATGAAAAATTATTATTTAATAATGAAACTACTATTGTTTCCGAATTGATTTCTGGCATGTTAGAGGTAACCTCGATAGATGAAAAAAATACCTTTGGACTCTAATAGTTCCTCAATTGCACTTTAAAATCAGCATCTTATGGGGGTTCTTATGTTTCAGATGTTAGATATAGATTATTTACAGATGGAACTGCAGAGGCTATTATGATTGGGCAAAATCCCTATTATAAAAACACTACAAAAACTACTGCTAATTTCATAAGATTTCAAGGTCATGCGGATGCATTAAAAAGTAAAGAACTAGATTTAGTTACCTTTGGAGTTTTAGGTTTTGCTGATGATATAATTAACGCACTAAAAGCAGGTAATTTATTGAGCTGGTCTTTAATTAAACAGATTGTGGGCGGAGCTGTTAAAGTAGGTCCATTTGGTGCGGCTTTAACTATTAATCAAGAAAATGATTTGGAAGTAGTCAAGGACTTGGAGGAAGGCTTATACCGAAAGCGTATGATTTCCTATGGTGGTTTGTTGAAGGTAGTACATAAGGAATTAAATTTAGATGATGTTGATGAAGGCGATTTGATTCGAGTGGACGATGAGGATTCGGATGTTGAAGAAAAAGCATACTCTATTGTTACTTTCTGGAATTGGCAGGCACAAAATTATTTTATCAAGAGAACAGAATGATAGTTGATGTATTTATCTGTATTATTAAAATAATATGATAAATATGGTATATTTAAAGAAAGTGGTAATTGTAAATTTTTCATAAAGTTGTTTTTTAGAATCCATTAGTAAGATGTCTTATGTTAAGGGAGAGATACAAATGATTACTATTATTCTTTGTTTTATTTTATTTATCCCCATATATTTCATATTATTTAGACAATATAAAAATCCAAAAGACTCTGTTCTATGGGGAAGGAAATGGATGTATAAAGAACAAAATGAGGTTAGTGAAGCGGCAGTTAGATATTCAAAAGTAGTAGCACTATTTGGTATGATCTTTATTACTGTTCTTTTTTTATTTCTTTTTCTCAGTCAAATTTAGTGGTACTGTATAAGTTTTTTGTTCATATTATTAATAATTTAACTAGGTTTTGTTATAGTAATTGTGTTTTTGGTTTATAAACAAAGAGGCTGGGACAAAACCCAACCTCTAACTGAAAAGCCCCTGAAATTTTACGAACAGTAAAATTTCAGGGGCTTTGATTTTGAATACAAAAAAAGACACCTATCTGTTAAAATTTAAGTATCCTACTACCAAATTTTAAACGAAAGAAGTGTCCTTATGTTTAAAGATTATAACATGAATCAATTAATTTTACCGCTCGATTTAGAAATCAAATTACAAAAAAATGATATTGCGTTTGTCATTCATGAGCTTGTCGAAAGTATTCCCACTGAAGCGTTTAGCCCTTTTATTCAACACACAGGCTGTCCCTCGTATCATCCACGTATGATGTTAAAAATTATTTTATGTGGCTACACACAATCGACGTTTTCAGGGCGTCGGATCGAGGACTTAACGAAAGATAGCGTGCGCATGATGTGGCTCGCGCAAGGCTACGAACCAAGTTACCGCACCATCAATCGTTTCCGTGTTCATCCTGTCATGCAGGAATTAATTCGCCAATGTTTTGTGCAATTCCGTTGCCAACTAGTTGAAGAAAAACTCATCGATTTAGAAGCAATCTTCATTGATGGTACAAAAATTGAAGCAGATGCGAATAAATTTACGTTTGTTTGGAAACGTGCAATCGAAAAATAGGAGGCGAGTCTCATTGAAAAATCGAATCGTTTATATGAAGAACTGCTACAACAGCAAATCATTCCAGCCATCGAGCGTGAATCGGAAGAACAATTATCGATTCCCGAGCTGAAGGAGATGGCGGAAAAGTTAGAAGAAGTGGTGGTCGATTACACGGAAAAGATCGAAGCTTCTACTCAAGTCGAAGAACGAAAAGCATTACGAAGCGCACGTAAAACGCCGAAACAGCTGATAAAACAAGTAACTGACTGGGTCACACGAAAAGAAAAATATGCGCGTGATTTTGAAGTTTTCGGCACACGGAATAGCTATTCCAAGACCGATAAAGATGCGATGTTCATGCGAATGAAAGACGATTATATGAAGAATGGCCAATTAAAAGCTGGTTATAATGTACAAATCGCGACAGAAGGACAATACACATTGGCGTATGGTGTCTACCCAAACCCAACGGATACGAAAACATTGACGCCTTTTTTAAATCGAATTGAAACAGATTATTTTGAGTTACTAAAATACATTGTGGCAGACGCTGGTTATGGAAGTGAAGCCAATTATAAGGATATTTTAGAGAATCACGAGCGTGAGGCACTCATCACCTATAATCAATTCCGAAAAGAACAAACCAAAAAGTATAAACAAGATCCGTTCAAAACGAGTAACTGGGTGTATGATAAAGAGACAAATACGTACACTTGTCCGAATGGGCAAAAGTTAACCTTCCGCTATACGTCTAAAAGAAAAGATAAAGATGGATTTGAGCGCACGTTCCAAGTGTATGAATGTGAAAACTGCACGGGTTGTCCGCTTCGTGCGAGTTGTACGAAAGAGGAGGAAGGCAAGCATCGGAAACTGTCGGTGAATGAGCGCTGGGAACAACAAAAAGAATATGTACGCACGAAGCTTTCGGAAGAAAAAGCTGGCTATCTATATCATCAACGCAAAACAGATGTAGAACCAGTTTTTGGATTTTTGAAAGCGAATTTAGGTTTCACGAGATTTTCGGTTCGTGGGGAATCGAAAGTCGAAAATGAAATCGGCATTGCCTTGATGGCTGTGAACATCCGAAAATATGTGGCAAGGGGGTAACGAAAACCACCATTTTCACTTCGCTACACACAAAAAACGAAATGACATGACGTCATTTCGTTTTTTGTGTGGGCCAGAACTATTTATGTCCCAGCCTCTTCCTTTACAGCTTTTAGTCATTAATCAAACAATGTACTTACTGATTTATTTTCATAAACACGAGAGATTGCATCTGCCATTAATTTCGCAACAGAAAGCTCTTTAATTTTTGGCGATTTCTTTTCTTCTTGTAATTGAATTGTATTTGTGACAACCAGCTCTTTAATTGCTGAGTTTTCAATACGCTCAATTGCTGGTCCAGATAGTACTGGGTGTGAACAACAAGCATATACTTCTTTCGCGCCTGACTCAATCAATGCATTAGCCCCAATTGTAATTGTACCTGCTGTATCAATAATATCATCAATTAAAATACAAATTTTACCTTCAACATTACCTACGATATTCATTACTTCAGCAACATTTGGCTTTGGACGGCGTTTGTCGATAATGGCAATCGGTGCCTTTAAGCGCTCTGCCATTTTACGTGCTCGTGTTACACCACCATGGTCAGGAGAAACGATTACTAAATCCTCTTGGTTAAAGCCTTTTGAACCGAAGTAATCAGCAAGAATCGGTACTGCCACTAAGTGGTCAATTAAAATATCGAAGAAGCCTTGAATTTGTGGTGCATGTAAATCTAATACAATTACACGTGTTGCACCAGCAGTTTCTAATAGGTTCGCCACTAATTTTGCTGTAATTGGCTCACGAGCTTTTGCTTTACGGTCTTGTCGAGCATAGCCATAGTAAGGGATTACAACATTGACAGTACGAGCAGAAGCGCGCTTCACTGCGTCAATCATAATTAAAAGCTCCATTAAATGCTCATTTACAGGTGCGGAAGTTGACTGCACAATGAATACATCGCAACCACGAATACTTTCTTCAATGCTAATTTGAATTTCTCCATCACTGAAATGTTTTACAGATGATTTACCTAAATCTATGCCCATTTCTTGTGCAATTTCCTGTGCAAGTGGGTTATTTGAATTTAGTGAGAAAAGTTTTAGTTTTGAGTCAGCGTAATGATATGGCATGATGCCCTCCTGAATTTATATTATTTTAATTTATTCATATAGCCTAATTTATTTTCCTGTCTTGCACGTGCGATTGCTAGTGCATCCTCAGGAACCTCTTTCGTAATCGTAGAGCCTGCGGCGATAAATGCATTTTTACGCACAGTTACCGGTGCAACTAAATTCGTGTTACATCCTACGAATACATTGTCTTCAATAATTGTTTTATGCTTATTTTTACCATCATAATTGACAGTAATGGAGCCACAACCAATATTCACATTTTTGCCGATTTCGGCATCGCCGATATAGCTTAAATGTGATACTTTAGAATCTTCATTTATTTGGCTTTTCTTCACTTCAACAAAGTTGCCAATTTTCACATGATTACCGAGTGTGGACTCAGGTCGAATATGTGCGAATGGACCAATCGCTACCGCATCACCAATTGCACTACTTTTTACAACAGAGCTATGAATAGACGTGTCGTTACCAATTTGACTGTCTATAATATGGCTATTGGGACCAATTTCACAATCCGCACCTATAATTGTTTTTCCTTCAATCATCGTACCTGGTAGGATTACTGTGTCACTACCGATAATTGCATCCACGCTAATATGTGTCGTGGCAGGATTAATGATTGTTACACCATTGCGCATATGACGTTCATTGATACGTGCGCGCATCAAATCCTCCGCCTGTGATAAAGCGAAGCGATCGTTAATACCTAGCGTTTCATTGAAATCCTTCGTCACATAAGCAGATACGATTTCCTCTTGCTTTTGTAAAATTTCAATCACATCAGGTAAATAATATTCACCTTGCGCATTATTATTGTTTACAAGCTTTAATGCTTCAAATAATAGCTTATTATCAAAGCAATACGTACCTGTATTAATTTCTTTAACAGAGTGCTGCTCTGGTGTCGCATCCTTATGCTCTACAATTTGCGCTACTTGCCCGCCCTCGTTACGAATAATGCGACCGTAACCTGTTGGGTCCTCTGCAATCGCTGTCAAAATTGTAGCCTTAGCATTTTGCTCACGATGGAAATCAACTAATGCTTTCATCGTTTCTGGTCTAATTAACGGCGTATCACCACATACAACAAGCGTTATCCCTTCAAGGTCACCTAAAATGCCCTCTGCTTGCTGAACCGCATGTGCCGTCCCTAGTTGCTCAGCCTGTAGCACGTATTCACTTTTATCGCCTAATTGCTCTTGTACCTTATCAGCACCATGACCAACCACTGTCACGATACGATTTACATCTAGTGTTTCAATATGATTGATGACATGCTCTACCATTGGTTTTCCACAAACAGGATGTAGTACTTTATATAATTTGGACTTCATACGTGTTCCTTGACCTGCAGCCAAAACGATTGCAAAAATATTTGTCATATAAGTCCCCCAGTTTAACTCTAAGTCTCATACTTGACTATATAGTAAATCACCGTGTTTTTCAAGGTATTGTGACTTGACAAAACTATGACATTGGGATGTCTAAAAAACATGATAACGTACCAATTTTTGGGCATTTCATTTGTTTTTCATTAAAATATGACCGTTTGGAGTTGTAAACATTGAATTTAAAGCCTTTCTCTTTAATTTTATCCCGCATTAAAGGGCTGTAAGATTCCCACTTCAAGAATTAAGTGAAAATATGCTAAGTGTAAGTGGGAAATCAACTGCCCGTAAAAGCCTGATTGATTCAACTAACAACCAATGGAGGATGAGGAAAACCTCCACTGATTGAAGTTTCACTTTATATTCAATAGGAAAAAAATCAGCTTTTTGTTGTCATTTCTTTTAGCTAATCTCAACCATGTACTTTTTGATAAAAATAAGAAGGCTGTAAAGAAGTTTTAACTTCCTCACAGCCCGACTATTTTTGTTTATCTAGCCTTCTATGCATTTGCCTGTTCTAACTCTAGCTCTTCATCCTCACTTGACGCATGATATGCAGCTAATACGCTTTCTTGAATTTTGTTGCGCGTAGTCGATTTAATTGGATGTGCAATATCACGGAACTCGCCATCTGGAGTACGCTTGCTTGGCATTGCTACAAATAGACCTGTATTGCCATCTATTACGCGAATATCATGTACAACAAATTCATCGTCTAGTGTGATGGAAGCGATAGCACGCATACGCCCTTCTAATTGTACACGTCGCAATCTTACATCTGTTACTTCCATTCTTTCACCCCCTCAATCTAAGATGCCTATGTTGAAATATAATATTCTTCTCATAGAATATTAATTCCTCCTTTAATATTACTAAATTTTTAAAATAGTTCAAATATTATAAAAATTTATTCTTAAATTTTGTAATAAGTGAGCGAAAAACGCACTAAACGATGTTTTTTTATCTTCCTAATAGTTAATATTTTATTAAAGTCTTAAAAAAAGAGTTGTCCAAAAGCTGCATACTAGCCTGCTTTCGAACAACCCTAATTCATTCGCTTATT
This sequence comes from Metasolibacillus sp. FSL H7-0170, assembly GCF_038593115.1. Classification (NCBI taxonomy): domain Bacteria; kingdom Bacillati; phylum Bacillota; class Bacilli; order Caryophanales; family Caryophanaceae; genus Metasolibacillus; species Metasolibacillus sp. FSL H7-0170. The sequence continues at coordinate 2,349,382 of NZ_CP151964.1, forward strand.
TCACTAATGCGATTACTTCAATTTCTACCTTTACATCGCGTGGTAGGCGAGCTACCTCAACTGTTGAGCGTGCTGGCTTATGCTCTCCAAAATGAGCAGCATATGCTTCATTCAATGCTCCAAACTCATCCATATCTTTAATAAATACTGTTGTTTTCACCACTTGGTCTAGTGAAGAGCCTGCTGCTGCAAGAACGGCTTTTAAATTTTCGAATACTTGATTCGTTTGCTCAACGATATCACCATCTACAAGTTCCCCTGAAGCTGTTAATGGAATCTGACCTGATGAATAAAACATATTGTTGACAATCATGCCTTGCGCATATGGTCCAATTGCTGCTGGTGCTTTTGTTGTTGATACTGCCTTCATTTAGAATCTCCCCTTTTGAAAATAATTGCCCTCGCTAAGTTCAATAATACGATCCTTCTCATTTACTTCATGAAGTTTAACTAAAGAATAGTAATCATCCACTAATCTTTCATCCGCATGCTCTGCTTCAACTAATACAGCGATACCTGCTAGTTCACATTCGAATTCCTCTAGCAAGCTTTTCATTCCATTAACTGTACCGCCTACCTTCATAAAATCATCGGTAATTAGCACACGTTGTCCACTTCTCATGCTACGTTTAGATAAAACCATCGTTTGAATACGACGCGAAGAGCCTGATACATAATTAATGCTCACTGTTGAGCCTTCAGTTACTTTGCTATCTCGACGAACGACAACAACAGGCACATTCAAATGGCGTGCTATTGCATGTGCTATAGAAATACCCTTTGTTGCTACTGTCATAATAACATCGATTTGTTGCCCTGCAAAGGCGCTCGCAAATACCTTACCAATGCGATTCATAAAATCTGGATTACCAAGTAAATCCGTCATAAACAAATAGCCGCCTGGCAATAATCGATCTGATTGCCCCAATTGAGTAATCAACTCCTGAGTAATCTCCTTCACTTCCTGCTCAGACATTTTCGGAATATATTTTACCCCGCCCGCTGCGCCAGGAACTGTTATTAAGAGTCCGATACCCTTCTCCTCAAACGTTTCCTTTACAATCGTTAAATCCTCACTAATGGAGGACTTGGCCGACTGATACAAATCCGAAAAGTAAGTGAGGGGGATTAATTGATGCGGATGCTCAAGCAGGTAATATGTCATATCAACAAGTCGTTCACTACGCTTCCATTTCATAGTATGTCCCTCTCCTATCAATTACACTCTAGCTAGCTTTTTTCAAGCTGACTAGAGAAAGTTAACACGAATATTTTATACGTAAGTTAACATAAATGTACGCATTTACGCAAGTGGATTCCTCTCACCAAGTAAACGAACTGTGTACACCTCGTCACAAAAACCTCGTAACCCATTATATATTCTTGCTGTACGTGCCTCATTATCTACTAATCCAAAAACAGTCGGCCCACTACCACTCATAAGCACTGCATCAGCGCCTAGGCGCTGCATATGCTCCTTAATCATCGCAACTTCAGGATGGAGCTTTAGCGTCACACTTTCTAATACATTACTAAGAGATGCGCATAATGCTGCATAATCTTTCCTATCAATCGCTTTTATTGCCCTTGCTGTATTCGGATGCTCTACATCATCTAATTTTAAACCTCCATAGACATCTGCAGTTGAGACGCCAATCTTAGGTTTAGCTAACACAATCCAGCAATTCGGTGGTGCTGGCAGCTCCTCAATTTTTTCCCCACGTCCTGTTGCACGAGCGGTTCCTCCAAATACGCAGAACGGCACATCCGAGCCAATTTGTGCGCCAAGCTCCGCTAACTCATCTATTGTTAAATTTAAGCTCCAGAGCTCATTTAATCCTCGAAGTGTTGCTGCGGCGTCGCTACTGCCTCCCGCTAAGCCTGCCGCGATAGGAATTTCCTTATCAATCGTAATTGATACACCTTCTTTAATCTTATATGTATCTTTAAGTAGCTTCGCCGCTTGATAAGCAAAATTACGCTCATCATTCGGTACAAAACGATTTGCTGAGGTAATCTTTATTAAGCCATCTTGACGTATTTCTAGACCGATTCTATCTGATAAATCAATCGTTGTCATAATCATATCAACCTCATGATAATGATCAGGTCTTTTATATAGTACATCTAGAGTTAAGTTAATTTTAGCTGGCGCTTTAACATAAAGCATGTTTGAATCCCTCCCTAATAGAGCTCTCTCATATAATAAGTATTTATATTTTATCATATTCATTGTACGGAACACGAAATAGGAATAGTTCGAAAATAAAAAAATTACTACCCAATAAAGTAAAACTTCAAGCAGTGGAGGTTTCCTCATTCTCCACTGATTGTTAGTTGAATCTATCGGGCTTTTACAGGCAGTTAATCTCCCACTTATCTTTAAGCCGATTTTAACTTAAGTCTTGAAGTGAGATGCTTACTGCCCATTGATGCGGGATAAAATTGATTTTTTACTCTTTCATCTTTAATTCAAATAAAGGTGCTAGTTTCACTGTTTTCAGCCTTGTTTTTTTAAGGAATCACATTTTTAAACAAAAAACAGGATTGTATGAAAAGGCAGTCCGCCTTGCTTAAACAATAAAAACTTGATTTTCCGTTATTCATTTTCATTCAGAAGAATATCCCCTAATTTTTGTTTTTCATCTTTTCAAAGAACCTTCTTGCCACTCTAGCTGAGTGAGCTTTTTGAAGTAACACCAACAAAAGCGCCCAAAATGCCGGCAACTGCACGGCTTTTTGGACGCTCCTCTTTCCTTTGCCAACTTTCCTATATGATCGGTTTACTTAAGTTAAAACTATCGCTACTTTGTGTCTGTAGCTTGTTGCTCAGCAAGAAGCTTTTCTGCTTTCTCAATCGCATGTTTAACCATATTCCCTGCATCACGGGTAGTAATACCACCCCAGCCTTCACGTTCTACTACATCATAAAATCCAAGTTCTTTTGCAATCTCTTCCTTCAGACGATTCGACATGATGCCTTTTCGTGCCATGCAGATGACCTCCCTTTCTAAAGTTCAGTTGGCTTCATTAGTATGCTTAAATTCATTTTCTTTATACAGCTAATTCATAAAACAAAAAAACACTCAAAAATTTGAGTGTCCTTTTACATAGTGAACTACCCTCCACTTATTTGACCTTACAAGTCTAATTAAAGTGGGGGGTTCTCGATTTATCGTTGCTGTTACTAACCAACGATAAGTGCCCGAGCAAACCCTCTTGTTCCAAGAGTTTTTGTTTCTATATTATAGCGTGGGCTTCGGCTATCGCCAATTCACTCATGTTCCTTGAGAATAGGAGACTTCTTTTGGAAACCCGTTAAAAAGTATCGGTAATTATTTACCAACTGCTATTGCATCATCTAAAAATGTAATTTCTACTGATTCTGTTAAAATATCTGTGTAGCTGTAAGAAACGCGTTTACACGCATTATCTTTTTCATCGAGCTCTACTACGAATACTGCGCGATGTGTTTCACTTAATATACCTGCACATTCAACCGTTTTTTTGCGGCTACCGTTTGCTTTTATTTGCAAACGCTTGCCTAAATGACCATCTAGAGCCTTTTTAATATTGGCAATTGTTTTTGGCATTTCGCATACACCTCACTATTTATTAGTGTATCACGTTTTATAAACAATGTCAAAAGATATATATTTTATCACCATACAATAATTTTAGTCAACTTTTTTCTTATAAAAAAAATATTTTTTTTAATTCTTGTCTTAAGTTAGCCAAATTATTGGCGTTTTGCGAAATTTGGATAAAGTGCATCCGCTAATTTACCGAATTCTTGAATTGTTAAAGTTTCTCCACGACGTGTTGGCTCAATTTCGCATTTTATTAATGCCGCTAAAATATCTTCTTTCTTTTGCTTACCATTTGGCAGTCCAGCCTGCAAATTATTCAAAATTGTTTTACGACGTTGCACAAATGATGCACGTGTCACCTCAAATAAAAATTCTTCATCAATAACCGCTACTGGTGGCTTATCATGCTTAATTAATCGAATAACTGCTGATTCGACATTTGGCTGTGGCATAAACACCGTTTTCGGTACAATCATTGCTACTTCGGCTGTCACAAAATATTGAATCGCAATAGAAAGTGAACCGTATTCCTTCGTGCCAGGCTTTGCAGTAATGCGATCCGCCACTTCCTTTTGCATCATAACAACAAAACCACGAATCGGTAGTTTGTCATGTAGAAGCTTTAATAAAATTGGTGTCGTCACATAATATGGCAAGTTGGCAACAACCATAATATCCTGAACATCAGGCATTTCCTTTGCGATTACTTGTGCTACATCCGCCTTTAAAATATCTGAATGAACAATTGTAACATTGTCATAGGGACTTAACGTATCTTCTAGCACTGGCAATAAGCGCTGGTCAATTTCAAACGACACAACTTTTTTAGCCTCGCGTGCCAAATGCTCGGTTAAAGCACCGATTCCCGGACCGACCTCAATTGCACCGCTGTTTTCTGTTAGCTTTGCATGACTTACAATATTTCGCAAAATATTTGGATCAATTAAAAAGTTTTGACCCAAGCTTTTCTTAAATGAAAATCCGTACTTTTCCAAAATTTCTTTCGTGCGAATAGGTGTTGCAATATCTTTATGCATTTTGTTCCTCCTGATCTAACTGTGCAATTGCTTGGGCAAATTGTGCCGGTGTAATTTGAAACATTTTCAAGCGCTTATGCAACTGCTTACCATTTGTCATACCAATATTTAATATTTCTCCTAGTCGATTGCGACGTGGCTTTGATTGTGGATGTCCGATAAGGTGCGCTAGCATTAAATCCTCAAGGGTTATTTCCTCCATATTCGTTTGCTCATTCGGTGTATAAACATCCTCAAGTGCTTGACGAATATCTGCATCACTGGCATGCTCGATGCCAAGACCTTTACCATTTTTAGCAATTGTTTTATTTTTCGCTAAAAATGCATGCTTTACATTCGGTATACGCTCCTCAATAATTGCACGTATACGGCGTCCTGGATAGTCTGGGTCTGTAAATACAATGACCCCACGCTTCTCGTTTGCATGCTCAATGCGACACAATATTTCCTCGTTGATGGCTGAGCCATTCGTTTCAATTGTGTCCGCACCGACAGCTCGTTTAATCGCTGTTGTATCATCCTTACCTTCTACAACGATAATTTCTTTTATATCCAAAAGCTGCTCCTCTTTTCTGCTGAATTTAGATAAAGTGAAACTTCAATCAGTGGCTCTTCTTCAGCACCCACTGATTGTTAGTTGAACCTATCGGGCTTTTACAGGCAGTTAATCTCCCACCTACCCTTAAGCCGATTTTCATTTAATTCTTGAAATGGGCATCTTACGCCCGTTAATGTGGGGTAAATGATAGAGCCATTTTATCATAATTTTCTCCAATACACTCTTCAGAAAACACTTCTTACTATAGAGAAAACATAGTGGCTCTTATAGCGAAGTAAAGGGGTGTAAGGAAAGTCAAAATTTTCCCTACACCCCCTATGAACATTTTGGTATTGCTTTAGTTTTCGTTCGCTAGTATATCAATTACAAATGCATTCATTATCTCTCGCCACTTCTAGAAAAGAGACTGCCGTACCTGTCCGCTTCACTTTCGATACAAACATGTGCTCCGCGGTTACTCGTCGCAGAAAACATTGCCGAAGGAAGTTAAACATGTAGAAATGAAGCTGCCTGAAAAATCATAGTGAGACAGCTCTTTTGTGCAGTGTGAAGTAGCATTGAATACAACTACTACAAAAGCACATTTTTTGGAAGTTTGCGTCATTTAAACAGCACGAAATAAATGAGCAAAAAAATTAGCTCATTAACTATATATTTAATTTAATACTTTAATACGTACTTGCTTACGTCCCCAGCTATATGCTTGTTGCTTTGTTTGCACAAGAATATCAATTTTATTGCCTTTAATTGCACCGCCAGTGTCACCAGCAATTGCATAGCCGTAGCCTTCAACCCATACTTTTGTTCCTAAAGGAATGACACGTGGGTCTACAGCAATCAATTTTAATCCAGGGTCGCTACGCAGGTTAATGCCTGCAGCCGAAATGCCAGAACAGCCATTACAGTATGGTGTATATGCAGTCGCTGTTACATAAAACTCTGTGCCGCCAGCAGGTGCTGCTGAATTACTACGAGAAACACTCGCAGTGACAACCTTTGTCCCTACGGCTACAACTTTTGTTGTCGGCTTCTTTGTTACATTTTCAGATTTCAATGTTTTTTCGACAACTTTACCATTTTCCTTTACTACTTCGTAAGTGCGCTCTACTTTCCCCGCGACACCTTCTGTTACAACTTTTTCTTTGCCTTTTAGCAATGAAGAATCGTTTTTCTTTTCGACTGCGAAATCAACGGATTCTTCCACTACATCGGTAACTTTTTCTACGCGAACAACTACGATTTTCTCTGCTGGAGTGATAACGTCCTCCAGTTTATTCTCGACACGATCAAATTCACCTAATTGAATTTCTTGTTGTTTTAAAAAGTTAGCGACCGTAGTCGAAGTGGACCAAACTTGTCTCTCTTCTAAACCATCGACAAGCGTTAACTGAAACGCCTTTTGAATATCGATTTTGTTATCTGCCTCTATTTCAGTAGTCAAGCTTTGTGATATTTTATCGTGCTCTGTTACTTCGATATTTGCTTCTTCCAAAATGTTCTTCACTATTTTTTCAGTTGTCCATACACTTGACTCTTCTCCGTCAACTGAAACGATTACTTCTTTTGCCTGTTCCCATTCAATCGTCATTCCACTAACGATTTTGGTATCTAATGAGGGTGATACTTTATCATATTGTGATACATTAATGTCGCGTGCCTCTAAAAGCTCGCCGACCGTTTTTGCGTGTGTTGCTACTTTTTGCTCTTCCCCATCCGCCATAATAATGACAGGTGATTTCGTTCCTTGGAAAAGAACGAATGAAATTACAGCTGCAAACAAGACAAACGATAATATTTTTGTTCTTGTTTCCTTGCTCCTCAATGATCCTAAGAACTGGCTTTTCATGGAATTATTTGACATGAAAATACGCCTCCTTGATACTCGCTGAATTATACGGACTTGATTTCATGCTGTCAACTATAAAGTTTTTTATCCGCTAAAAAACACTTAAAAAAAAGTGCTTTAAACGCAGTATTGGAGGCATATTCACAATTTAAACATCTAATTTTAAAAAACGTATTGCATTAGCCGTCGTTGCATTAGCAACTTCTTCCAAAGGGAGCTCTTTTTGTCTTGCTATTTCTTCAGCTACCAATGGCACATAAGAAGGTTCATTTCTTTTCCCTCTGTATGGGTGCGGCGCTAAATACGGTGCGTCTGTTTCGATTAATAGATGTTCTAAAGGTATTTCCTTTGCGACTTCCTTTGGCTGGCGCGCATTTTTGAATGTCACAGGTCCTCCTAAGCTAATCATGAAATTCATATTGATACATTCACGCGCAGTTTCCACGCTGCCTCCAAAGCAGTGCATAATGCCACCAACAGTAGCAGCATTTTCTTCGCGCAAAATACGAACAACATCTCCTGTTGCATCGCGGTTATGAATGATGATTGGTAAATCTAATTTTTGTGCTAGCTTAATTTGCTTACGGAACCAAAACTCTTGTACATCCTTTGGTGACTTGTCCCAATAATAATCAAGTCCCGTTTCACCAATACCAACTACTTTAGGATGTGCTGCAAGCTCTTCAATCCATTCTAAATCCTTCTCTGTGCAATCTATGGCATCAACAGGATGCCAGCCAATGACCGCATAAATAAAATCGTATTTATCTACTAAGGTCATTGCCCGTTCAATTGTTTTGCGGTCGAATCCAATAACCACCATTTTTTCAACCTTTGCTGCTAGAGCACGGTCAATTACTTGCTGTAAATCCCCATCATATTGATCTGCATTTAAGTGTACATGTGTGTCTATAAAAGTTACCATCTTTCATTACTCCTGACGTATATTTTATTGGATTGAATTATTTCTTAGTTTTCAAAATTATTACGTTTATATTACAAAAACCTTATCTTTTATGACATTATATGTGTATAGAATTTTTATTTAGTCCTATATAACTACTTTTAATACTTTTTTTGCATTTTTTAATTATGCTAATATAATTTAATCCATATTCTACTTTTCAATAAAAAGAGCCTGTGGTAAACAATTTTTCCAACAGGCCCCTCATACATTATTTTACTTTTGCACCGTTTTCAAGTTTTGAATCAACTGTAGCTAATGTTAACACTCCATCATGCGAGCCGGCTAAAATCATCCCTTGTGACAATTCTCCGCGTAGCTTCACTGGTTTTAAATTTGCGACAACAATCACCTTTTGACCTACCAACTGCTCAGGTGTATAATGCTCCGCAATGCCTGAAACAACTTGACGTTTTTCGTATCCTAAATCAACTTGTAGCTTCAATAATTTATTTGCTTTTGGCACAGGCTCACAAGCAGTCACTGTAGCAACGCGTAAATCAATCTTCATAAAGTCATCAATAGAAATTTCTGCAACCTCTCCAGCCTCCGGATTTTTTGGTTGCTCCTGTGGTGTTTGAACTGAGCTTTGCATTTGCTCACGAATATAATTAATTTCCACTTCATTTTCCAAACGCGGGAAAATAGGTGTTCCTTTTTCTGCCACTTTAACGTTTGGCGCAATAACATTGCCGAATGTTTCAATTGTATCCCATGCTAATAATTTATCATCTAACCCTAGCTGCTCAAAAATGCGTGCTGGCGTTTGTGTCATAAACGGCTGTAGCATAACCGCAATATGGCGCAAGCTTTCTGCTAAATTCGCCATAACCGATGCCAATTTTGGTCGATCTGCTTCCTCTTTCGCTAATACCCAAGGAGCTGTTTCATCAATATACTTATTTGTGCGAGAAACAAGCGACCATAACTCTGCCAATACGACACTAAATTGCATTTTCTCCATACTTTCTTCATATTTAATACGCGTTTCGTTTGCATGTGCTTTTAGCGCTTCATCAAACTCCGTTGATTGTAAATTATTAGTCGGGATAATGCCATCAAAATATTTATTCATCATGGATACAGTTCGGTTTAATAAGTTCCCTAAATCATTCGCTAAATCAAAGTTTGTACGCTCTACAAATGATTCTGGAGAAAATACGCCATCCGATCCAAATGGTAGCTCGCGCAATAAGAAGTAGCGCGCTGCATCTAATCCATAACGCTCTACAAGCATTTCAGGATATACGACATTTCCTTTTGATTTCGACATTTTTCCATCTTTCATCATAATAAAGCCATGTGCAAATACTTTTTTCGGTAGTGGCAAATCAAGTGCCATTAAGAAAATTGGCCAATAAATTGTATGGAAACGTACAATGTCCTTTCCTACAACATGGACATCTGCTGGCCAATACTTATTAAATAGTTCCTCATTATCAGAGCCGTAGCCTAATGCCGTAATATAGTTTGAAAGTGCATCTACCCATACATAAATAACATGCTTAGGATCACCGGGTACTTTAATTCCCCAGTCGAATGATGTACGTGAAACCGATAAATCCTCTAATCCCGGTTTAATGAAGTTATTAATCATTTCATTTTTACGTGATTCTGGCTCAATAAATTCTACATTATTTTCATAGTATTCCAATAGTCGACTCGCGTATTTCTTCATATTAAAGAAATATGATTCCTCTTTTACCGTTTGTACATCACGTCCACAATCAGGACATTTACCATCTACAAGCTGCATTTCTGTATAGTATGACTCACACGGCACACAATATAAGCCCTCATACTCGCCTTTATAAATATCACCATTCTCTAAAAACTTTTTAAAGATGATTTCAACGCTTTGTTTATGGCGCTCCTGCGTTGTTTGAATGAAATCGTCATATGAAATATCCATCAACGCCCACAGCTTTTTCGCTGCGTCCGCAATTTCATTTACATAATCTTGTGGATTTTTGCCAGCCTCCGCTGCCTTCTCTTGAATTTTCTGTCCATGCTCGTCCATACCTGTTAAAAGACGTACATCATAGCCGCGCAGTCGTTTATAACGTGCCATCGTATCTGATGCAACTGTCGTATACGCTGTACCAATATGGAATTTTCCACTCGGATAATAGATAGGGGTTGTTATATAAAATGTCTGTTTTTCGTTCACGTAAAGTGCCTCCAATTACTTTGCAATATAATATCTATTCTATCGAAGTACGAATTTCGTTTCAATGATAGAATATTACAGCCTTAACAGGGTGTCAGTTTTTTCTAACAAGGAAATTCCCTCGAAATCCGGGACGTCCATTGAAAGAAGTTAAATAATTCGACAAAATATGTCGAATTTTGTAGAATAACGCCGATAAATAAATAGATGCTTTTTCTTATTATATCCTAATTTCTCTCAATAAACCGCCATTTTAACTTACTTTTTAACAAATCATTTATAAAGTAACTTTTTTTTCAAACTAATTTATTGACGATTATGTAATTACTTGGTATGATTCATGGTAGACAAGCAATTCATGTCGAATTTTGTAGAATTGTTATACAATTTATTTTAAGGAGGAATTATATTATGAAATCAACTGGTATTGTTCGTAAAGTCGATGAATTAGGACGTGTAGTAATTCCGATTGAATTACGCCGCACATTAGGTATTGCTGAAAAAGATGCTTTAGAAATTTATGTAGATGACGACAAAATCATCTTAAAGAAATACATGCCAAATATGACATGTGCTGTAACTGGTGAAGTATCTGACGATAACCTACGTCTTGTAGGTGGTAAATTAATTTTAAGCCCAGAAGGTGCTGAATTATTAATTAAAGAAATCGAAGCAGGCTTAAAAAAATAAAATTATAGAAAAGGCTGTCTGATAAGTGTGCTCCTATACGCCACTTATCAGACAGCCTTTTTTAACAATATCCATTATGCCCCTCGGCCAACTCTAATCTGGATTTTTTGGGAATCCCCTCAAAATTTATGATACCCTCCGCAAGTCTAGCTAATGCGATGTTCCTATACATATCGAGTTCTTGGATTTCCCCTCTCTGTACCTGTCCCCCTGCTCTCAGTACAAAAATAATGTGCTCCGGCGATTACTCGTCACAAACAGGATGTTAAGCATTCGTTCATTTATGATATGCCTGATATACATCTCGCTTTGGTAAATTGCGTTGTTTCGCAACTTCTTTAATAGCATCCTTCGAAGATATATCCATTTCTTCAATTATATATTCTACATGCTCTTCAATTGTCATGTTTGTCCAAAATGCTTGCTCATCCTCTGATGGGACCTCTTGGTTACCTTCCAGCACAACGCAAAATTCTCCCCGAATTTCACTGTTCATCGCCCACTCTACTGCCTCATTCACATTACCGCGCAAAAACTCTTCAAATTTCTTTGTTAATTCACGGGCTAATGTAATTTGACGATTGCCGATTACAAGCTCAATATCCTTCAAAGTATCTTTTAAGCGATGCGGCGCTTCATAAAAAATAATTGTTTCTTGGCGCTTTTTTAAGCTTTCAAGCTGTAAGCGGCGCTCCTTTTTATGTCGATTTAGAAAACCAAAAAAATAAAACGGCTGTGCTGTAATACCTGAAGCAATTAATGCCGTCAATGCAGCATTCGCTCCAGGTAACGGCACAACAGCAAAATCCTCTGCGATTGCCTTCATGGCAATATCTGCACCGGGGTCTGAAATACAGGGTAATCCCGCATCGCTAACAAGTGCAACGGATTTCCCTTCACGCAAATAGTGCAAAAGCTTTTCTCCACCCGCTTCTATATTATGTTCATGATAGCTGACGAGTGGTGTTGTAATATCGAAATAATGACAAAGTTTTTTCGTATTACGCGTATCTTCAGCAGCAATAATATCAACCTCTTTTAATATACGTAATGCACGCATCGTTATATCCTCTAAATTGCCGATTGGTGTCGCGACCAAATAGAGGCAAGCACTGGCTTCATGCTGGCTACTTTTTTGTGATTTCATGCTCATTCCTCCCTATGTAATCTTCCTTTTTTTCACGTGTTAGCTGTTTAAATGCATATTCTTGCTGCATTGCCTCCCGTTTCGTAGTGAATTCCTCAAAATAGACGCATGTGACAGGTAATCTTGCTCTCGTATATTTTGCACCTTTACCAGCATTATGGACAGCAACCCGCCGTTCTAAATTATTCGTATAACCCGCATATAAAGACCCGTCCTTACATTGTAAAACATAAAAATAATGCTTAGCCACGCTCTCCATATAAAAGTTCACTCACTTCTGCTGTATAGTTGTTATCATCATCATACACATAAAGGGGTGGTAAGATTTTTAAGTCTGGTTTACCATCTTTAATTCCTTCTATTAATAGTGTATTCGCTTCCTTGCCAGCTTTCGGATAAACGAGGCGAATGCGCTTTGGTTCTAACCGATGTGCTCTCATAGCTGTAATAATATCAAGCAAACGACCTGGTCGATGTACAAAAGCGGCTTTCCCGCCTTGCTTTAACAAACGACTTGCAGCAATGACAGCTTCCTCTAATGTTAAGTGAATTTCGTGACGTGCAATTGCATGATGCTCACTTATATTTTTGTCGCTCATCTCATGTGCTAAAAAATATGGAGGATTACATGTTACTGCATCATATTTTTCAACACCTAATTGATTAGCAGCTTCCTTTACATCCCCCAACGTCATTGTAATCTGCTGGTTAAGTCCATTATAATCAACACTCCGACAAGCCATATCGTATAATCTAGGCTGCAACTCTACTCCTGTAATCTGTGCCTTTGTTCGTGCACTTAAAAATAATGGAATAGCCCCATTACCTGAGCATAAATCAACAATATGTCCTTTGTTTTTTGGGACATTCACAAAACGTGATAACAATACAGCGTCTAAAGAAAACGAAAATACAGAGGGGCTTTGAATGATACGTAAATCCTCTGCTAATAAATAATCTAAACGCTCATCATCTCGTAGCCACTGTTCCATTTCTAATATTTCCTCCTTTATGATGAAGCACCAAAAGAGAGGGGCTGGTGGAATAGCAAATGTTCATCTGCCTTCCCCCAGCCCTTCCATTATCAATTACGCCTCAGCTTAATTGCGTTCAAATTTTTCAAGCTGTTTGGTGGATATTAACCTAAAACCGTCACGTCCTGTGACAACGGTTAACTGACCTGCATCACACACAAGACTCCCTTCAAAATCTGTGACATCCGCCGAAGGCTTTAAACCAACACGATATTGGCCACTCAGTCGTTATCTTAGTATGCATTTGTTTTAGACTGAGTTCCTCTTTATCAGCGAGTGTTTGGACATCGGCTGAAACTGGCTTAATACTTGCATCCATCTCTCTACCTATAGAGGTGGAGACTTCTGCCGAAACAAGTTAAAAAATATTTACAATACGATTATCATTGCTGACGCGATGATTAGGTTTTTAACAAAGTCGAGCTGTCCAGAAAGAAACTCTTTTCTAGACAGCCCTCTTTTAACTATGTTGTTTTATTTAAAAACGATAGGCAAAACAAGCAATCCTCACCTTTACGCGAGCTGCCAAAATGTACGTGGCATACATGAAATCCTTCGTGGTAAAGACGTGCTAAGTTATCATAGCCTTCACCAATGTCTGCCACATCGCTTTTGCGCTCCTCATTTTGTATCGCTTCATTTGATTGCAACTCATCTAAGCGCGCACGTAGGTGAAGATTTTCTGCTTGAAGTGTTTGATGTTCTTCCATCATATGTGCAACAAACTGTTTTAAATAGTTAAATTGCTCTTGTATCGCTTCAAGCTGTTGTTCGAATTCCATAACGGTATTTAAGAAATTACGGTCCTTCACTCAAGCCACCCCATTAAATCTTTATCTTTATTCAGTTGAAGTTTATCACCTTTATCAATTACCCCATTGCATCCAGCTTTTAAATGAGCTATCGAATCTAGACTCACTTACTCTACGACGCATGTAATCTATATAAGATTTCCCTCAGATTGCAATAGTTCTTCAAGCGTATACTCTACTGCTCGCTCTTGCTCCTGTAAATAAACTTGAATTATACGCTCTAACACATTCAAGCCTATTACTTTTCCGATGCCATCTGGCGTCATTGTTGAATCGCCAATATCCGGCATTCCTTCTTTTGCTGTCTCATACTCATCATTCTCATATTTCAAACAACACATTAAACGACCGCAAAGTCCTGAAATTTTCGTCGGATTTAATGATAAGTTTTGATCCTTCGCCATTTTAATGGATACCGGATCAAAATCACCTAAAAACGTTGAACAACACAGCATTCGTCCACATGGACCAATTCCACCTAATAGTTTTGCCTCGTCGCGAACACCTATTTGACGTAGCTCAATACGCGTACGGAAAACAGATGCAAGATCTTTTACAAGCTCACGAAAATCGACTCGCCCCTCCGCAGTAAAATAGAAAATAATTTTATTGCGATCAAACGTATATTCCACATCGACAAGCTTCATATCTAAGCTATGCTCGATAATTTTAGCATTTGCTAAATCAAACGCGCGCTTTGCCTCCGTTTGATTTTCATCAACTTGAATACGATCACGCTCATCCGCTGGGCGTACAACCTGCTTTAATGGTAATACAACATCATTTTCTCCAACTTCCTTCGTCGGTATAATGACTTTACCATATTCAATGCCTCGCGCTGTTTCTACAATGACGTATTGATTTTCTACTAATTCGTACATTGCCGGATCGAAATAATATATTTTGCCCGCTTTTTTAAAACGAACACCAACTACATTATACAAATGTATACCCCTCCTGCAGATTCAGCATAAGCTGCTCCATCAACAACGTCCTATTCATATTACGTTGTAGCTGCTGTCTAGCTTGTAAAATTGCCTGCATTTGATTTGATAATTGCTCGTATGTCGTGTGTAAGGCTATATCTTTAAAGGCTTGTAACATATCTGGGTAGGTACAAGCAGACTCCATATTTGCTTTTAATGCGACAATATCACGATAAGCAAATAGCAGTAAATCAAGCGCCTGCTCCATTTCGTTTCTTTCTTTAAAGGAAGGTAGCCACTCTTCATGCACAATTAACATCGCCTCATGGACATTTTTTCTGACAGCTTCTATTAATTTTAACACTGTTTTTCTCGCATGTGCAAATAGCTCATCTTTCGCTAAAAAAAGTGCTGTATCTAGTTCATTTGCTACCACACTTACTGTAGCTGCCATCGACTGTGTGACACCTTGCTCTACTAACCGCTGCACAATCACTTGTCGCGGTAGCTGTGAAAATTTTATATGCTGACAGCGTGAACGTATTGTCGGTAGCATCGACTGGATTTGCTCCGTCAATAAAATCGCAATAACATCACCATCGGGCTCCTCTAAAAATTTAAGCAATGTATTTGCAGAGGCTGTATTTAATTTATCTGCATGATGTAGCACATAAATTTTCCTACCTGCCTCCGCTGCTGTCATTGTCATTTCAGAAATAAGCTCCCTCACTTGATCGACTTTAATAAATTGTCCATCAGGCTCTATTTGTCGAATATTTGGATGATTGCCCGAATCTACTCTTAAACAATTTCGACATGTTTCACATGGAACATTATTCGACACGTTTTCGCATAATAAAAGCTTTACAAAAAACTGCATAACAGCTCTTTTTCCACTACCTTTTTCACCATCAAAAATATAAGCATGAACCATCCTATTTTTCTCGTAAACTGTTTGAATTTGCTTTATAACTACAGGCTGTAGCATTTCTAGCTCATTCATATTATGTGCCATTTGCTTCACCTTTTCACATCTTCAAATTTCTCCAGCTTTCATAGAAAGCTTGTTGAATCAACTATGCATCGGCTAAATCTCGTCCAGACGTTTTTCTGACTTTTTATCCATGTTAGAAAAAAGCCCGTGTCATGTGGTGGAGACACGGGTTTTACATATATAGATTAATTAATAATCCTTTAATTTCACCTATTTTAGCCAATAGGTCAATTGTTTCCTTTTCTTCATCTAATAAATCCTGTGCTAATTCAACTAGACGCTCATCGATTGTTTCGATAATTTTTAAACGACGCCCTTCACCAAAGCGATTCCACGTATGTGATTGCTTCATTTCAAGACCATAATCAACAGCTTCCTGCAAAAAACGCTTAATCAACATTTTATAACGTGTCAACTCACGTAAATTACGGGATCTTGCTACGCGCTCCCCTGCTGCTGAAATATCACCAAGCAAACGTGTTAACTGGTCTGTTTGCATTTTGGTTCCTTGTTTTACAACCATTTCTCCAAACCGATTAGCGCTTTGTGTTGTAGGCCGTAGTTCATTGCGATTGGTGTTTAGAACACGTAAATCTTGGTTGATTTTCAATGAATTCCCCTCCAGCGCCACTTCTATTTTAGTATCTTTTGTTTGGAATTAGAAATGATGGAATTGCTCAATTGGCAATACGAATACTGTAGCGCCACCAACTTCTACTTCAACAGGATACGGGATATAAGAGTCTGCATTGCCTCCCATCGGTGAAACTGGTGCTACCATTTGTTCTCGTGCTCGACAGTTTTCTCGAATAATATCTAAAAGCTTCGGTATCAACGAATCATCTGTACCAATCAAAAACGTTGTATTTCCTGAACGTAAAAATCCACCTGTACTCGCTAATTTTGTTGCTCGGAAATTATTTTTTGTTAATGCGTTCGATAAACGGTTGCTGTCTTGGTCTTGTACAACGGCCACTACTAATTTCATCCGCCCTCACCCCTTCAATAAAATTGATAGTACTATTATAGCACAACACAGTCATGCAATTCATTTACTTTTAAACTATAACCTCTTTTAAAATTTCCCAAACATCCTCAATTACTTCCTCCAAAGGCTTTGAGGCTTCTACTATGCGAATTCGTTCTGGATAACGACGCAGTACCTCTTCATAACCAGCATACACTTTCTCATGAAACACTAAACTTTCAGCATCTAAACGATTAATTTCATCTGAACGATTTGCTTGAATGCGTGTCAATCCGATGTGAGGCTGTAAATCAAAGAACAATGTTAAATCAGGCATTCTTTTCCCTATGGCAAACTCGTTAATACTGAGTACTTCATCCACGCCAAGCTCTCTAGCATAACCCTGATATGCAAGCGAAGAATCAATAAAACGATCGCATAATACATGCTTTCCCGCTTGCAGTGCAGGTATAATTTTTTCATAAAAATGCTGGCTGCGCGCTGCAGCATAAAGCAATGCCTCCGTATGTGCATCCATTTCCTTATATGCTGGATTTAAAATAACTTCCCGTATATTTTCAGCAATGCGAATACCACCTGGCTCCCTCGTTGCTAAAAAATTTACCTTTTGTTGCTCTAGGCGTTGTACAATTTCCTTCAGCACAGACGTTTTTCCTGCCCCATCTGGCCCTTCGAACGTAATAAATAAATTGCTTACCATGTTGTTATATTCCTCCAACTACTGCTTTATGACATAAATTCGTTTTTTATTTAATTGATGGTTCCCTTGAAATGTTGCGCCTATCGCCAATAATTCCTCTAGCTGACTTAGTTTTGCGACCGTAATTTTTTCTCCAGGTATAAACAATGGAATCCCCGGTGGATACGGAATAATCATGGATGCTGCTACCCTTCCTATTGCGCGCATATAAGGTATCCATTCTTTCTCTAGCTGCTCTACCTCTCCAAATTGATATTCTGGTGTCACGATTTTCGTTAAACTAAATTGCTCACTTAATTTTGGTAAAACCTCTTGCTCTGTTGTTCGCAGCGTTGCTATGGCTTCTTTTATACGTATACGCATATCCGCAAATGGATATGCCTCTCCTCTTTTTAGAAGCGGTAAAATGGCGAGCACTTGCTCTGCATCTGCAAGCTCTACATATAACTGATGTCGCTCCAGTTGCTCCTTTAATTGAAAGCCTGTATATCCGTGAACACGCAACAACAATTTTAAAGGGTCATCCACCTCAATAACTGTCAGCGCATCAATTGCTCGTAAAGACTCTATCCATTGCGCTCGCTTCTCCTTTAAATAATGCGCATCTGCTTCAATATACGTGCTAACATAGTGCCTTGCATCATCCAAAGAGGCAAGCAATAAATAGGAGGGGCTACTCGATTGTAGCATGCGTAAATAGCGATTCACTTTATCCACTTCTACAAGAGCTGATTTCACATGTAAGAATGAAGCCATCGTCATGGCAGGCAATGTTTTATGAGCCGAGTGTACAACAATATCCGCACCTAATGCTAAAGCCGACATTGGAAAACTTTCACTCGCAACAAAATGCGCACCATGCGCTTCATCTACAAGTACTGGAATTTTATATGTATGACATAAATCAATAATCGCCTTTAATTGTGTTGTTACGATTCCATAATACGTAGGTGATGTTAAAATAACTGCTTTAATATCTTGAAAGTGCTGTAATGCTTCTTTCACTATATCTAAATGAATATGTGTAGCTGTACATGTTTGCTCGTCCCATTCTGGTGCTAAATAAACAGGTTGTGCCCCAACAAGCTCCAGTGCATGGAAAATGGATTTATGTGCATTACGCTGAACAAGAACTGTATCACCTTTTTGGCATGTTGCATAAACCATCGCTAAATTCCCAACGGTCGAGCCGTTCACTAAAAAAAAGCTTCGGTCTGCCTCGTATGTTTGACATAGCAACTCCTCTGCCTGGGCAATTGCCTCCTCTGGCTGATGGAAATCGTCCAATCCAGTCAACTCCGTTACATCATAGCGCAAAGTTGGCAGCATTTCACTTGGTAAATTTGAAATACTGCCATTTTTATGCCCTGGCACATGCAGAGAATACGGCTCCTGCTCAATAAATTTTTGTAAAGCTTCCACAAGCGGGCGCTCTCGTTTCATCTTCCTTCACCCCGTTCATATTCCTGCTCTCATTATACATGAAAAAGAGCATGGGGAATGACCCCATGCTCTAGATAATAAATAATATACAGCTAAACGCTATCAACAAATAACAAGTACGATAAACAATCATTTTATAACGCCAGTTTTCAGCACCGTGGCGAGCTTCTAACCACAATTTTAACCCCCCACTTATAATTACAGTAGCGAAAAAGTTAAATACAAGTGGATTTTTTATAACGATGAATGGAACAATAATAATTAACATCATTACTATATCTATGACATATTGTAACTTCATTGAATATAAAGGGAGTTTCTTCCCATCATGTCCTTGTGGTCTTATCTTTTTTTCAACTGCCCATAATAAACACATACTGATAATTAAAATAATATATCCTGTACTGCGAAAATCACGTTCAGTAATAAGGAAAACTAGCCCTGCCATTGTATCATATAAATTATGATTATCTAAAATGTACCATTCCCCATTCATATCGCCAAGATGCATATCTTCTCCCCAATTAATAAAGTACTTCTCCATTACCCCATTTTCGTATGTTAATTGCACCGTATATGTAATATCAGGAACGTTTGACAACGTAATTGGCTTCATTTCATGTAAAGCTTGCTCAAAGCTATCAAGCAGTGAGGGGCTTGTTATATTTTTTACATTCCAACGATAAATGGAGCTAGGATTCCCCTCTCCTAACGTTCCTAAAATTTGCACAATATCATTGGATTTAAGCGCTGTTCGCTCAGATGGATGGATTGGCATCGTAATAAACAATAAGCAAGCAATTAATACAATGACTGGGGGCAATACAATTGGTAATAAATGAGGTCTTCTTTTTTGTAATCGTTTTTCAATCAAACGATATTGCTGCTCCTTCTTTTCTTCACTAGGCTTTACAGCTAATTGTTTAAAATCAAACATCCGCTTCCCTCCCCATAATACCACGCAACGATTTTAAGCCTTGCGCTGTATAATTCTTCACTTGCACCTCTGACAACTCCAAATAATGAGCCACCTCTTTCACTGATAGTTCTTCAATATAACGAAGAATAATCACTTCTCGATAATTTACTTTAATTTTTGCTAATGCTCTATACAGTTCCCGTACTTCCTGCGAACGTAATAATAACTCCTCGGGTAAAAGTGCCTCATCTTCATAATCTGTTTTAGTTAAAGGCAACCATTTTAATAGCTGCTTTCGCCTAAAATAGTCATATACTAAATTCCGAGCGATTCGGATAAGTAATGCTTTTTCATTTCGTACATGCTTTGTATGATAATAGCGGATAAATGTTTCCTGAACAAAATCATCCACAATCGCAGGATTTGTAGTTAAAAAGAGTATGTATTGATAAATTGCTTCATAGTGTTGCTCATATATATCCTGCACGCGCATCCCCTCCTCTTATAATTAAAGACGAATAAACTTCGTATTGGAATTAGTAAAAATATAAATATTTTATGTATCTGTAGAAAAGGAGGAGGTTAGGGCAAGTATGGCGGATTTTTTTATTGTCATATAAGTAGATTTTGAAGGTTATTGGAAGGCTGTGATACTATAACGGTAAGCTTCTCCCTTTCCGTAGGTCATTTCAAGCTTTTATTAGCATGTTACAGGAAAGCTTTAATTCCATTGATATTTTGTTTTACAAAGGCATTATCTATATTGTTTTATCTCTACTTTTAGTAACTGTTGGTTCTAGCTGATAGTTTAAATTTATTTATAATAGGCTCCCAGCGGTTCGTTATTCCATGCTTTTCGAAGTTTATTCCATGTTTTTATGAGTTTATTCCACGTTTTTCAACTTTTATTCCATGTTTTCTGAGATTTATTCTATGTTCGCTCTTTTTCTTCTTGGTAACTTCTGCACTTGACTACTGATATTCTTCAGTGGTTTTTGGTTGTGAAGCAATGTCCTACTCTCACAAGGAGCGCCCCCAACTACCAGCGGCACTTCAACGCAGCACAGCTGAGCCGCGGATTCCTTCGTTGCCCGCGTTGCTTGCGGTGCTCATGTGCGATGCACATTCCGCTCCGCGCTCCTTGGCGCCTCGGACTCCTTGCTCTTCTGCACTGCTTCAGCTTGTATTCGATTAAAAGTGTTTGCAATTGTTTGCCTCCGATTACGCACCGAGCTGACCTTCGGTCTTTGGTAGTTGGGGGCTTCTTTTCCATATAAAAAAACCACTGATTCCTCAGTGGTTTTGATTGCGAAGCAATGTCCTACTCTCACAAGGAGCGCCCCCAACTACCAGCGGCACTTCAACGCAGCACAGCTGAGCCGCGGATTCCTTCGTTGCCCGCGTTGCTTGCGATGCTCATGTGCGATGCACATTCCGCTCCGCGCTCCTTGGCGCCTCGGACTCCTTGCTCTTCTGCACTGCTTGAGCTTGTATTCGATTAAAAGTGTTTGCAATTGTTTGCCTCCGATTACGCGCCGAGCTGACCTTCGGTCTTTGGTAGTTGGGGGCTTCTTTTCCATATAAAAAACCACTGATTCCTCAGTGGTTTTGATTGCGAAGCAATGTCCTACTCTCACAGGGGGAAGCCCCCAACTACCATCGGCGCTAAAGAGCTTAACTTCCGTGTTCGGTATGGGAACGGGTGTGACCTCTCTGCCATCATTACTTCACTTGCACATGGATGTGCTGGCGTCTACGTTACCACAGGATGTGGTGCTTTTAGTAGACATTCCTTGAAAGTGTTTGTTCTTTCAAAACTGGATAAACGAACATTGAAACAAGTTTTAATTGTGGTTAAGTCCTCGATCGATTAGTATTCGTCAGCTCCATGTGTCGCCACACTTCCACCTCGAACCTATCTACCTCATCGTCTTTGAGGGATCTTACTTACTTGCGTAATGGGAAATCTCATCTTGAGGGGGGCTTCATGCTTAGATGCTTTCAGCACTTATCCCGTCCATACATAGCTACCCAGCGATGCCGTTGGCACGACAACTGGTACACCAGCGGTATGTCCATCCCGGTCCTCTCGTACTAAGGACAGCTCCTCTCAAATTTCCTACGCCCACGACGGATAGGGACCGAACTGTCTCACGACGTTCTGAACCCAGCTCGCGTACCGCTTTAATGGGCGAACAGCCCAACCCTTGGGACCGACTACAGCCCCAGGATGCGATGAGCCGACATCGAGGTGCCAAACCTCCCCGTCGATGTGGACTCTTGGGGGAGATAAGCCTGTTATCCCCGGGGTAGCTTTTATCCGTTGAGCGATGGCCCTTCCATGCGGAACCACCGGATCACTAAGCCCGTCTTTCGACCCTGCTCGACTTGTAGGTCTCGCAGTCAAGCTCCCTTGTGCCTTTACACTCTACGAATGATTTCCAACCATTCTGAGGGAACCTTTGGGCGCCTCCGTTACCTTTTAGGAGGCGACCGCCCCAGTCAAACTGTCCGCCTGACACTGTCTCCTACCCCGCTAAGGGGCACGGGTTAGAATTTCAATACAACCAGGGTAGTATCCCACCGACGCCTCCTTCGAAGCTGGCGCTCCGAGATCTCTGGCTCCTACCTATCCTGTACAAGTTGTACCAAAATTCAATATCAAGCTACAGTAAAGCTCCACGGGGTCTTTCCGTCCTGTCGCGGGTAACCTGCATCTTCACAGGTACTATAATTTCACCGAGTCTCTCGTTGAGACAGTGCCCAGATCGTTACGCCTTTCGTGCGGGTCGGAACTTACCCGACAAGGAATTTCGCTACCTTAGGACCGTTATAGTTACGGCCGCCGTTTACTGGGGCTTCAATTCATAGCTTCGCTTGCGCTAACCACTCCTCTTAACCTTCCAGCACCGGGCAGGCGTCAGCCCCTATACGTCACCTTACGGTTTTGCAGAGACCTGTGTTTTTGCTAAACAGTCGCCTGGGCCTATTCACTGCGGCTCTCATGCGCTTGCACGCTCAAGAGCACCCCTTCTCCCGAAGTTACGGGGTCATTTTGCCGAGTTCCTTAACGAGAGTTCTCTCGCACACCTTAGGATTCTCTCCTCGACTACCTGTGTCGGTTTGCGGTACGGGTACCTCCCACCTCGCTAGAGGCTTTTCTTGGCAGTGTGAGATCAGGAACTTCGTCCATACGGACTCGTCATCACAGCTTGGCGTTAGAGTGTGCGGATTTGCCTACACACACGCCTTACTGCTTGAACAGAGACAACCAACGCTCTGCTTACCCTACCCTCCTGC
>NZ_CP151964.1:2377500-3755000 GCF_038593115.1 Metasolibacillus sp. FSL H7-0170
TTGCAATTACATCTTTCGGATCTTGTACTACACAAATCATTGAAACATCTCGCTGCTTATCGGAGCAAATATGACACGGGTCAATATCGGTTATATGACCACATTGCGAGCAGTACATTAAATTACGCTTTGCATCAACTAGCGCCTTTGCAAATGATAAAACGGTATCTTCTTTCATCGTTAGCACGAAAAATGCCAGACGGGCCGCAGTTTTCGGTCCAATGCCTGGCAGTTTCATAAAGCTATCAATAAGCTTTGAAATTGGTTCAGGATAATGCATGTTGTACCTCCTAGAATGGAAGGTTTAAGCCTTGTGTGAATTTGCCCATTGTTGAATTTGTAGTCTCTTCTACTTTTTTCAATGCATCGTTTGTTGCAACAACGATTAAGTCTTGTAGCATTTCAATATCTTCTGGGTCTACTACTGACTCATCCAAATTCACTTCAAGAATTTCACGTTGGCCATTAACGATTACTTTCACTACGCCGCCACCTGCAGAGCCTTCAAATTGCTGGGCATTTAAAGCCTCTTGTGCCTCCATCATTTCTTTTTGCATTTTTTGCATTTTTTTCATCATGCCTTGCATATTACCCATTCCACGCATAATTAAATTCCTCCTAAATTGAATAAATTATTCTTCAATAACTTCAACAAAATCTTTGCCGAATAAAGCTTCAGCTTCCACTACAAGTGGGTCCTGCGACGCGATTGGCTGTGCGTCGTCAATAAATGGCTGCGCCGTCTCCTGAACCTGCTCACTTTTTTTAGCGTGTAGACCGTTATCGCGAATAAAGTTCTCTCGCAATTCAAGCCAAGAGCTTTCTGGAATGCACAGCATCTCATACATCGTACCGATTTGAGCTGCCAATGTTTGTATAAACATTGTTAATAAAGAGCGATTTTCAGCTACCATTTGACAATGTATATCATACTTGAATTTTAACACAAAAGCACTAGAAGATGCTGCAACAGGCTCTGCCTCCGCTAAAAGTGCCGCTTGTGATTTTTGCATTTGATTTAAGCTTTGTGCCCAAGCTGATTTTATTTTTTGAATATCTTCCTTCGTAGCATCTTTTAACACTTCTTGAATACGCCCTGTCTGCGGCTTAAACCCATTTGGCGTTTTTGCCCTTTGTCGCGGCGCTTGCTTTTCCTGTTGTTGCATAGTTGTGCCATTCGCTAATTGCTCTGTTAGCTGCTGAACAAGCTGCTCTAGCATTGCAACTTTTTCTTCTAGCGCTGGGTTTACGCCCACTGATGCTGTGGGACTCGCTGTAAATTGCGTTATTTTTAACAAAGCTGTTTCCAAATAGATTTTCGTGCGATGAGAAAATCTCATTTCTTGCTGTGTTTGCGCTAATGTGTCGATAAAACTATACAGCGTGTCTGCCGAAAATTGCTCCGCTAATTGAACAAATTTCTCTTCCATTGTCACAAGCTCCAGTAGCTCACTTAAATCGCCAGTAGTTTGTAGCAATAATAAATCTCGGAAAAATGTAATTAGGTCCTCTGTTAAACGTAATGGCTCTTTGCCATCAGCAACTAACTGCTCTAATAATGAGAGTACTTGCGCGACATCTTTTTGCCCAATGGCAATTGTTAGGTCATAAAATACATCTTGACTAACTGAGCCCGTTACAAAAAGCGCATCCTCCATTGTTAATATGTCTTTACTAAAGGATACCACTTGGTCTAGCAAGCTAAGTGCATCACGCATTCCCCCTGCTGCCGCTTGTGTAATTACCTTTAATGCCTGTTCTTCAAACGGTAGATCAATATCTTCTAAAACAACTTTCATACGCTCTAAAATATCAGTGGAAGAAAGGCGCTTAAAATCGAAGCGTTGACAGCGAGAAATTATCGTCGCTGGCAGCTTATGTGGCTCTGTCGTTGCCAAAACGAATACAACATGCGCTGGAGGCTCCTCTAATGTTTTCAATAGTGCATTAAAAGCACTTGTTGATAGCATATGTACCTCGTCAATAATATAAACTTTGAAGCGCGCATTTGCTGGTGTGAAGTGGACTTTTTCAATAATATCACGCATTTCTTCTACACGAGAGTTAGAGGCTGCGTCAAATTCAATGATATCTGGATGTGAACCCTCCGTAATACTTTTACATGTAGCACATTCATTACAAGGCTCACTTGTCGGGGCATGCTCACAGTTTAATGTTTTCGCAAAAATTTTCGCCGTACTTGTTTTTCCAGTACCACGCGGACCAGAGAAGAGATAGGCATGCGTTGTTTTATTTGCCAGGAGGGCATTTTGCAGCGTTCTTTTTACATGTACTTGCCCTGACATATCCCGAAAAGATTGAGGGCGATAGACACGATAAAATGCTTGATACGTCAACGGTTTCCTCTCCTTTGCTTGAATTCACTAGCTATAGTATAGCATTAATTGTGCGATTTTTTCTTTAAAAAAAGCGCATCCATCCTAGTAGATGAATGCGCTATTACCTGCAATTTAAAGCCGTGCACCTTCCTTCGACAGCCGCACATAAGCGTTACTCTTGTCGACAGCTCAGGTTAGGCTACCCCGCGGCACATGAGTGAAACCACTTAATGCTGCTTCCTTCCGGACCTGACATAGTTCATGGGTACCCATTGCGCAGGACCCAACCGTCAACACTACGTGCAAAAGGCAGACCAAACAATACGGACAGCCTCAGAAAAGGAATTCAATCTTGCTAGAGCGGATTGCAAGTTACAGGGCACCGCTACCTCCCCATCTAGCACGGCATTTATAAGTATACTCATATGCCACAAAAAAAGCAATGAATTGTACATAGGAATTTATTGTTTATCTTGATTTAGCGATGTTCTTCTATTGCTATCAAGCAAACAGGCGATTGTAACAACAGATATCTAATCGAATCAAATAATTAGCCAAGGCCTGATTTCAATATTTTTCAGAAAAAGTGCTTGACCAACATTTTAATACATGATATTCTAATTCTTGTCGATAAGACATCTATACGGAGGAATACCCAAGTCCGGCTGAAGGGATCGGTCTTGAAAACCGACAGGCGGGTTAAACCGCGCGGGGGTTCGAATCCCTCTTCCTCCGCCATATTTTTCAAATGACAACCGCTACTGATGTAGCGGTTTTTTTAATATAGAGTTAAGTATTTTAAATGCAAAAAATCTGCTAAAGCCCATGTTTCGCCTGTTTTCAAAGAGGAGGGTTCTCTCTTTTACGAGTTATAGCTTTGACAAAGCATCAACAAAAGCGTATAACAAGCAGGCAACTACACCGCTTGTTATACGCCCCATTTATTTAATATACTCGTTGCTTACAAGTGAATCTTGCACTATCTCTGTTGGGATTTCAAACTCTACTATTCCCATATAACCTGGTGCAACCTCATATTTATCAAAAACGATTACAAGCTTACCCTGTTCCGAAATATAGAAATTTTGGTCTGCCTTAATTGTTGTAAAGAGCTCGACTAAGCTTTCATCCTCAAGACCTGCATCGCTTACCCAATACATTTTATCTTGATTTGTTGCTATCATCTCTTCGCGCATTTTATCAGCAATATAGGCGCTAACTTTTTCTACATAAGCATTGTCTTTAAATAAACTTGGTAAAGTGATGACTATTTCCTTTTGCTTATCAATTGTATCGTATTTCATAACAGTTGACGAAGAACCGACTGTTTCAACAACATAGCGACCTATTGATAAAATTTGGCTTGTATCTGTTGCAATAACATAGCTACTATCTAAACCTAGATAGCCACCTTCGTTTTTATTCATCCAATCTACATCATCTTTAAATTTCTCAAACAACTCTTTGCCTTCTGCCGCATATTTTTTATTTAGCGCCACAATCTCTTCTGATTTCCCGTTAATTTTTGGCACATCTATATTGGCAGAATACGTATCTTGTTCAATCTCATAGCTCACAAATGTCAATACACTTACTACATCACCGAGAATTGGCACATTTACTAAACTTTTGGCCATTGCAGGATTAATATTTAAACCAGCAGTAAAGAGCGCCGTCGCTGCAACCGCACCTAAAACCCATTTAGGCGCACGCTTTTTTGGTCGCTGCTTCAAGCTTGCCTCTACTATTGAATCAAGACTTTTCGGTATCGGTACATTTTTATACTGTTGCTCTAACTTTTTCAAACGCTCATCCATCATTAAAAACCTTCTTCCTCTTGTAATTGTATCTTTAACAACTTTAACGCTTTGTACAATCTAGATTTTATTGTGCTAATATTTGTATCTAATACACGCGCAACATCTTCAATTTTTAAATCCTCAAAATAACGCAAGATAACTACCTCTCGATAAATAGTTGGTAAACTATCAAGAGCCACCTCCAAATCCGTATTTTCATACGAATCAACCTGCTGTGGTGTTAATAGCGCGAGCTTATCATCTTCCATTATTTGTTGACGCTTATGTTTACGGAGGAAATCGATAGCTGTGCGCACAACGATTTTATAAAACCAACTCTTTATTTGCTCCTCATTTTGTAATGTATGAAGCGATTGTAACGCTTTTTGAATGCTGTCCTGTACAACATCCAGCGCATCCTGCTCATTTTTCGTATAACTATAGGCAAGATAATAGAAACGCTCTTTGTTGTTTCGGATAAATGTTACTAAATTTTGTTCCGCGCGCGAATTACTCATTTCCGAAAGACTCCTTTGATTAATGTATACAACTACTAGACGGATGAGTTTATGAAAAAGTTTAAATTATTTTAGTGCCAGGCACACATACAATTTACACACAATTTAAAATTGTTTGCAATAAAAAAAGCGAGGGTTACCTCGCCAAAATGTCCACTATTTGCTGGGGTGATGTCGCTATATGTAGTAAACTACGTTGCTCTGCTCGTATAAAGCCTTCATCTAGCATCTTTTCGAAATGCTGTGCGATTGCATCATAAAATCCATTGACATTATACAAAATAACAGGCTTGTCATGTAAACCGATTTGCGCCCAAGTAAATACTTCAAAGTATTCATCTAACGTGCCACAGCCCCCTGGTAATGCAATGAAGGCATCTGCTAATTCTACCATCTTTGCTTTACGCACATGCATAGACTCTACAAAATGAATTTCAGTTAAGCTCGTATGGGCAATTTCACGTTGCTGTAAATGCGTAGGCATAATGCCGATTACTTTTCCGCCTCCGTGCAATGCAGCATCTGCAACCTGTCCCATTAAGCCAATATTTGAACCGCCATAGACAATGCCATGTCCCGCATTAGCTAATACTTCCCCTAACTGTGCCGCTGCTTCCTTATAAATTGGGGATTTCCCCATTTGTGAACCACAATATACTGCAACATTCATTAAAAATGCACCTTCCTTTTCTTCTATTATATTAATAGACAAGGAAGGTGCATGACTAGTTGCAGCCGAAATATTTAACGAAATGATAACATTCCGATGTAACAAAACTTATTTTACATTGCTTCGCCGATGTCGCTATTATCTTGCGGGCTAACCTCACCATAAAGTGGAACACTTACTAATAATAAAGCTAATACTAAAATCCATTTTTTCATTTTGCATAACTCCTTTATTTTTTAATATCGTGATACCTTTTTAATAACTCATATGCTTGCTTGTATTTGCGCTTTTCCTCTAAATAAGGAATATAATGCTCAAATGCCTCTGACAAATAAACAAGCTCCTTCTCTCTTTCGAAAAGATGCATTGCCTGTAAAATATACTGCTCAAACTCCGTATCTTTGTGCAGCCCTTTAGCAAGCTTTGCCTGACAAAAAATATAGAGCGAATGCGGGATAAGCGTTTTATAATTCGCTAACTCTAGATATGCCTTTTCTAAGCTACCTTGTTTAATATAAGTTTCTATTAATAAATAAATGGTTTTGACCTTATCTATTTGAGGTGCATCTTTTCTAAGCTCCACACAATGCAATAGCGTTTTTTCTGCCTCCTCATAATTTGCTTGCTCAAAATAAATGAACCCTAAATTATGATAGAGCTTCCCTATAATTAATACTTCATCCAATTGAATTAACTCACTAAGTGCAATGCCATATTGATAATAGCTTTGCGCTTGTTGATAGTCTTTTTTCTTTTGAAACAAGACGCCAAATAAATTATAGGCATGAATAGCACTTATCCAATTTTGTGTACGTAAAGCGTAATGGAGCACTTTGTCTAAGTTTTTACATGCCTGCTCTATATCACCCAACCGATAATAGCAAATGGCTAAATTATAGCGAATCGGAATTTGGTCTGATATAGCATAGGTACTGCTCAACGCTTGTTGATAATGTAGCAAGCTTTGCTCAAAGTCTTTCTGCATTAAAAAGTATGTACCGTATACTTTTAAATATCTATATCGCAATTCAGGCGGTACATCTTGTAATTGTATAATGTCTTGTATTTCCTTCTCAAATAGTAATTTTGCCTTATCA
The DNA here is from genome assembly GCF_038593115.1 of Metasolibacillus sp. FSL H7-0170. Classification (NCBI taxonomy): domain Bacteria; kingdom Bacillati; phylum Bacillota; class Bacilli; order Caryophanales; family Caryophanaceae; genus Metasolibacillus; species Metasolibacillus sp. FSL H7-0170. The sequence continues at coordinate 2,383,924 of NZ_CP151964.1, forward strand.
TCTTGATGAAGCTTCGCATATACATCGAAACGAGTGAGATTGAAGTCTAACTCTTGCCAAACAGAGGAAATATACGTTAGCTTGTCTTGATAAGTGTTTAAAATATCTTGCGCCTCTTGTAATTGATGGTTTTTCACACAGTCGGCTAAACGTTCAATAATCGCTGCAACTTCTGCATCCTCATCATAAAAATCACTCAAATAATGAGGCGGTACTTCCATTCTTTTGGCCATCAATTGCAATGTCTCAGCTGGCGGTTGATATCTTCCCTTTTCGATATTGCTAAAATGAGAGTTAGATACAATGCCTGTATAAACATACTCACGAGAAAAGCCTTTTAGCATTCTGATTTTTCGTATTCGATTACCTATGTGCAAAAAGGTTCACCTCATTTCAGTACGCTTAACATAGTAGCTCAAATCAAATAGTAAGGTACTTTCTGAATTATATCATAATTCAATCATACTAAAGTATTAGCTATCCCCAACATCTTACAAAAATAATCGTAATAAAGCACACTAAACATCGTTAAATTCTCTATTTTTTATAAATACGCAAAATATTTTAGTTTTTCATCATTTTAAATGCATTATTTCTAATTTATTTTATTTTTTATTACTAACAGTTTTCTAGCGAATTAATAAGGTTTTTTATAAAGTTCGCACTTCAATTTACGAAAAGCTCTCCCAACAAGCTATAATTATATATACTATTACAGGTGTGTTGATTAGCCTTTATTTTACAAAAAGAGTCTAGGAAATTTGTTGATTTCCGTTGCGGGGGGCGCGGCGGTTTTAGCCTCCCTACACTTTGTCCTGCTGGAAGGCTTTGCTTTGCGACGAGTAATCGCAGGAGCACTCGCCCCCTTCACTCCAATAAACAAATAAATCCTTTATTAACAGTGCATTCTCTACCTTAAAACACACGCATCCATATCCAATATTTTCATAATCAACACGCCTGATACTATTAACTTCTAGGAGGCTCACAAGAAATGTTAACACTTTTCTACTTGTCGTTAGCTGTTTCAGTCGGTGCATTGCTAGTTGGACTCACTCGATTATCTTGGTTACTCATCTGTGTAAGTGCTGTCGCATCATTACCGCTTGCCCTTTATTTTTTAGTAGGCGCAAATAACACTTACCAGCTCATCGCATTAACACCTGTTGTGCTTCTCATGCTCGCTTTTTTTCTGCGCTTTTTGAAAATAAAAATTGTGTGAGTGCCAGGCACTCACACAATTTTTATTTATTCATATTCGGTTTCACATGAGCTGGAATTGGATTGACGTATGAGCCATTTGTTTGAGCGGCATGCTCTAGTTTTGCTTTCGTGATAAGCTGAGGCTCCCGCAATAAGTCAATTGCCGTTAATGCCATCACCTTCGCTGCATATAATAAGCCTTTATGTGCGATAGATGTCTTCCCTTGAGATACGACTTGCCAAGTATGAAGCGGCGTGCCAAAAACAAAGCAAGGTGTGAAGCATTGCGCTGTCGGCACAACCCAACTAACATCTGCGACGTCTGTTGAGCCCGCCATCGCTTTATCTGATTGTTCATAGGGTAATACAATATTTAAAAATGGGCCATTCATTTGCAAAAAGGCTTCATCGATATTATGCCCACCCGCTATGTCCTTGACGTCATTTTTTCCTGCCTGTATTTCATTCGCTGTTAATGTTTGAGCCATTTGCTTTGCGTATGCAAGCTCCTGCTTCGTATATTTCGGCAACCCTACTGCCTCTAAATTTTTATAGAGAAGTTGATTAATTGTGTCGTTGGGCAAATAATTAGAGCAAGCTTTATCGAACTTCACCTTAATTGTTGTTTCCGTCATCAGTGCCGCACCTTCTGCAATTTTGACCACACGCTGATAAATTTGCTCCACTTCCTTAATATCCTTGCCGCGAATTAAATATAATACTTCTGCATTTGCTTGTACTACGTTTGGTGAAATGCCACCTGTATTTGTTACTGCATAGTGAAAGCGTACATTTGATGGCACATGCTCACGCAAATAGTTTACGCCTACATTCATCAGCTCCACTGCATCTAATGCGCTGCGACCAAGCTCTGGTGAATTTGCAGCGTGTGCAGCGATGCCCTCAAACTCAAAGTACACTTGGTAGTTTGCCAGAGAAGAGCGATTCCAAACACCGGCATATGATTCTGGATGCCAAGTTAAGGCGATATCAACGTCAGCAAACACACCCTCACGCACCATAAATGTTTTACCTGAGCCGCCCTCCTCTGCTGGACAGCCATAATAATGAATTTGCCCAGGCATTTTCCCTTCAGCAATCCATTCCTTTAAAGCCATTACTGCTGCAACCCCTGCTGTACCTAACAAATTATGACCACAACCATGTCCATTTGCCCCTTCTACAAATGCTTCACGTGCTGTCGCACCACCCTTTTGATTTAAACCGGGTAATGCATCATATTCACCTAAAATGCCAATAATCGGACCCGTTGTCCCATACTTTGCTACGAAGGCCGTTTCGATTCCACCTAGACCTGTTTCTATCTCAAAGCCATTTGCCTTAAGATAACTAGTTAATAATTGTACGGATTGTTGTTCCTCAAAACGTATTTCTGCAATTTCCCAAATCCGATCAGATAAAGTAAATATGTCTTGCTCATATTTAATTAGATAAGATTCAAGCTCTTGCATTGCCGCAAGCGCTGTCACTGCCATTTACTTTTCCTCCTCGCTAAGATGTAATAGCATATTTAGCCATATTTCAATAGCTGGTAACATATCTTCCTCACGGATATCGAAGCATTCATTGTGATGCCCCGCTGCTAAATCTGTTCCTATAATAGAATATGTAGCTACCCCACCACTACTTTGTACTTTTTCCATCAAATATGTAGCATCCTCTGAGCCCGCGTTGAAATATTGGTATTCAACAGTTGGAATATTTAATGCTTTTGTTATGTTTGCTAATTTTTCAGCCAGCTTTTTGTCTGATGGTACACTTATCGCACCTCCAACCTTTTCATAGTGAACTTGAATATCATACATTATCGCAATCCCTTCTAAAATATTGCGCATTTGATTTTCATAAAATGCATTAATTTCTGTTGTTTCCCCGCGTAATTCAAGCTGCATTTTGGCATTTGGTGCAATAATATTTCGCCCTGCGCCCGCATGGAGTGTCCCAACATTTATACGACTTGAGCCATCACTATGCGGTGGTAATGCATGTAAAGCAAGAGTAGCCTGAGCACTTGCTAGAAGGGCATTTTTCCCTTGCTCTGGGAAGGCCCCTGCATGTGAGGCAACTCCTTCGAATAACACATCATACTTCGACGTCGCCAAAAACCCGTCAGTCCCAGCAACAAATACCCCTTTTTCAACACCTGTTCCAATATGGAGAGCAAAAAAATAATCGATATTATCAAATAAATCAGAGGCAACAAGCGATGCCGCACCACGTACCCCTTCTTCTGCTGGCTGGAACAAAATTTTGATTGTCCCTTTTAGCTTATCGCGTTGCTGCAATATTTGCTCGGCAAGTCCAAGACCAATTGTTGCATGACTATCATGACCACAGGCATGCATATAACCTTCATTTACCGAACGAAAGCCTAGCTGCTGTGGTACATGGCTTTCATTTGTCGTTTCTAAAATCGGTAGTGCATCAATATCTACACGAAACAGCACATTCGGACCGGGCTTTCCTGTTTCAAGAACAGCTAATGCACCTGTGTAGCCACCTTCCATTTTTGCGAGCCATTTATCATTGGCACCCATCTTTTTTGCACGTTCAAAAAATATATCCATCTCTTCCTTGCCTGGAAGCCCCATGCGCTCGCCAACAACTATATCCTTCCCTACATATACTGAGTAACCCCATTCCTCAAGCTGGTCAGCAATTTTTGCTGTTGTCCGAAACTCCAGCCAGCCCGGTTCTGGATAGCGATGAAAATCTCTGCGCCACTCTGATAATGTGTTTAAATAACTTTCTTGTATGCGAATCATAAATTTTCCTCCTCGTCTATCTAAAACAAACGCAATGTAAATTTATCTAAATTTTCCGAATATTTTTATTGCAGTATTTCTCTATTCGAAATAAATTTTATTATATTAATAATAATATTTCAACAGGCTAAAATAAAAAAGCGGTATAAAGCACACAGCAATCTTTCAAATATACTGGACTTTATACCTCTTTATATTCTTAAATGTAAAGTTTACGACTGACTCAGTAAGACAAAGTATTAGCTTCTTTTCTAGTAGTAAGCTTATAACAAATATACTAGCCTCTACTTTCTTAAATGGCTTGTTTGCTCCATCATATATGCGATGCGGTCTATAATACTTTCAACTTGTTCTGGATTTTCCATTAAGTCGTAGTCATTAATATTTAATCGCAGTACAGGGCATGCATTGAAATTATTAATCCAATTTTCATAGCGACCATGCATTTCATACCAATAATCATGTGGTGTTTGCTGCTCCATCGCTCGTCCACGCTCTTGAATGCGACCGATAATATCCTCCACAGGCCCTTCTAAATAAACGAGTAAATCTGGGTGTGGGAAGTACGGTGTCATAACCATAGCATCAAATAAATTTGTGTATGTTTCATAGTCTATTGGACTCATTGTGCCTTTATCATAATGCATTTTCGCAAAAATGCCAGTATCCTCGTAAATCGAGCGGTCTTGAATAAAGCCCCCGCCATATTCAAAAATACGTTTTTGCTCCTTAAAGCGCTCTGCTAAAAAATAAATTTGTAAATGGAAGCTCCATTTCTCAAAATCCTCATAAAATTTATCTAAGTATGGATTCGTATCAACCTTTTCAAATGATGTACGGAATTTTAAGGCCTCTGCTAATGCTTTTGTCATTGTTGATTTACCAACACCAACTGTTCCTGCAATTGTAATAACTGCATTTGTCGGGATTCCATATTTTTCTCGTAAATTCATAACTACTTTATACTCCTTTGTTGTAACTTTTGCTCAATAATTTGCAGTACATTTTTTAAATCAGCTTTATTTTCTACAAAGTCTATTTCATCACCATTAAGCTGTATAACAGGAATCTCCGGATGCATCCTCACAAAATGCTGAATAAATTCATGATAATCTGCCGCTAGCTGCTCCATGTATTCACGTGTAATATTTTTTTCAAACTCACGACCACGCTTCGCAATGCGTTTCATCAATGTATCAACACTTGCATATAAATAAACGACCATATTTGGAACAGGCATGTCTGCCGTTAAAATACTATAAATTGCTTCATATTTATTATACTCTGAAGGCTGTAAAGTCCGCTTGGCAAAGATTAAATTTTTGAAAATATGATAGTCCGCTACAACGGGCTTCTGCTCGCATGCTAAGTATTGCTTAATATCAGACAGCTGTTTATAGCGATTGCACAAAAAAAACATTTCCGTCTGAAAGCTCCACTCCTCAATATTTTCATAAAACTTCCCCAAAAATGGATTTTCATCAACAATTTCTTTTAATAAATGATATGTAAAATGCTTTGAAACAGCATTAGATAAAGATGTTTTCCCAACACCAATCGGGCCTTCGATTGTTATAAATGGAACTGACACGAAAAGTTCCTCCCCTAAATTTCAAATTCGTCAATGCTTTTCATTGTATCATAGACACAGTGAATTGTGTGAGAATTGTGTGTGTGCCTGGCACTCTGTTACAATGAGGGCAAGGAGCGATGAAGATGGACGTATTTGAAAAAGACCGTTATTTTATGCAGCAAGCACTCATCGAGGCACAACACGCAGGTGAAAAGGGGGAAGTGCCAATTGGAGCTGTCCTTGTACATAACGAAGAAATTATTGCGCGTGCCCATAATTTGCGTGAAACGACGCAAAATGCTGTTACACATGCTGAGCTTCTAGCTATTCAACAAGGATGCGAAAAAATCGGAAGCTGGCGCTTAGAACAGACTACTTTATATGTTACGTTGGAGCCTTGCCCAATGTGTGCTGGCGCTATTTTACAATCGAGAGTGCCACGTGTTGTTTATGGTGCACGCGACTTAAAGGCAGGCTGTGTCGATTCATTATATCGCTTGCTCAACGACAAGCGTTTTAACCATGAATGCGATGTAGTTGAAGGGGTTTTAGCTGAGGAATGCGGACAAATTTTAACAGACTTCTTTCGCGCATTGCGAGCTCGTAAAAAGGCACAAAAGCGAGCTCAGCAGCAGGAATTACAATGACGACAATTGGCTTTATCCGACATGGTATTACCGCATGGAATAAAGAGGGGCGGGAGCAAGGACGGCTAGACATCCCTTTACATCAAGAGGGTATCATTGCGGCACAAATGTTAGCTAAAAGAATTGCTAATGAGCAATGGGACGCCATTTTTACAAGCCCTCTAGCTCGTGCACAACAAACTGCTGAAATCATCGCGAAGCAGCATGGCAACATCCCTTTATGGATAGATGCGCGTTTATGTGAAATTGGCACAGGCATGATAGAAGGAACAACAGAACAGGAGCGGATTGCAAAATGGGGCATCCATTGGCAAAATGTAGAGTTAGGAATAGAACCTGAACAAGAAGTTATCGCCCGCTGCCAATCTTTTTTGAATGCTATCCAATATGATTTTCCAGCAGATCGGATACTCGTTGTCACCCACGGTGACTTATTGCAACGATTTTTCCGACTTCTTGGACAAGACCTCCCACGTATGCACAATACCGCATTCACTCTAATTGAGCGAACACAATCAGCAAACAAATTACTTCTATTTAATTGTAGGAAACATGAGAGGTAGGTAAAAAAATGTATGAGGTAAAGGATTCCTATTTTTTTATTGCAGATACACAAACTACGCTAATCTTTGGCATTACAGGCGTGCTGCTTCTTCTATTATTGGGTATGGGGTTTTATTTTGTAATAAAAAAGCGCTAGAGAAGCGTGGCCAGTAAACCACTTTCTCTAGAGCTTTTCTAGGGAGTATTTGATTATTTATTTCATTTAGAAGGATTTTTTATTCCTTCCAAGGCGATGTTATCTACTATTTGCGCACAGTTGATAATTTACCTTGACTGAATAGTTTTAAGTAGTCATAGCCACCTGCTTTTGAGTCTGTACCAGACATGTTGAAACCGCCGAATGGGTGCACGCCTACTAACGCACCTGTACATTTACGGTTGATGTATAAGTTACCGCAGTGCATTTCGCGTCGAGCATAGTCAATACGTTCTTCTAATTGAGAGAAGAATGAGCCTGTTAAGCCGTATTCTGTATCATTGTAAATTTCGATTGCTTCTTTCCAGTCTTTTGCTTTCGCAATAGCTAATACAGGTCCAAAAATTTCCTCTTGCATAATGCGAGCTTTGCTACTTACATCTTTAATAATTGTTGGTTTGATGAAGTAACCTTCACATGTCGATACTTCTCCACCATATACAAGCGAGCCTTCTCCTTTACCAATTTCGATGTATTTTTGAATCGAATTATAAGCTTTTTCATCAATAACGGGACCTACATCATGATTGTCTTTCCCTAAACCAAATGATAGTTTGCTTGTTGCCTCAATCACTTTATCTACTAGTTGGTCATATACTTGTTCAACAACGATTAAACGTGAACCTGCTGAACATTTTTGACCTTGAAAGCTGAATGCTGCTTGAACAACTTGGTCAGCTACATAGTCCAAATCCGATGTTTCATCAACAACGATACCATCTTTACCGCCCATTTCTGCATTTACACGTTTCATCCATTTTTGACCAGGTGCAGTTTTTCCAGCAAGCTCATTGATATGAAGTCCTACTTTCTTAGAACCTGTAAAGCTGATGAATCTTGTTTTAGGGTGCCCCGTTAAGTAATCACCAATATCCGCTGAATCACCAGGGATGTAGTTTAGAACGCCATTTGGTAAACCTGCTTTCTCCATGATTTCCACAAATTTAAACGCAATAATTGGTGTTAATGAAGATGGCTTTAATAACGCTGTGTTCCCCATTACTAATGCAGATACAGTTAAACCTGTTGTAATTGCGAATGGGAAGTTCCATGGTGGAATAATGAAGCCTACACCTAATGGAATATATTCTAATCTATTATCTTCAGTTGCAAGACGCACTAATTTATTGTCTTCAGTTGTCATTTCAAGTGCTACCGTTGCATAGAAATTTAAAAAGTCAATAGCTTCTGAAACTTCAGCATCTGCTTCTTCATAGTTTTTACCAGCTTCTAAAATCATTAGTGCTGCTAAATCTAAGCGTTCTTCTTCCATAAGCTTCGCCGCTTGGAAAAGCACATTGCTTCGCTCTTCTGCGCTACGTCTTGACCAATCTTCAAAAGCAGCTAAAGCTACATTTAATGCTGATTCTGCATCTTCCTTTGTTGCTTTTGATACAGTACCTACTACTTGTGATGGCTGTGCAGGGTTTAACGAGCTAATGACGTTATCGCGGAAAATACGCTCACCATTAATAATAAGTGGCACTTTTACGCCTACTTGTGCTTCAGCCGCAGCAATTTTTCTCTTTATTTTTTCTACATTTGCCTCAATTGAAAAGTCTGTGTCTTTCACGTTTTTGAAGTCTTTCACTGTTACCATTTTGTTATTTCCCCTTTACTTCATTATTTTTTAAACAGGTTTTTAAGAACAAACGAAACGTTTTCTGGTCGCTCCGCTAACCGTCTCATGAAATAGCCGAACCAATCAATGCCATACGGAACATAAACACGTACACGATAACCTTGAGCGGCTAGCTTTTGCTGGAGGTCGCCCCGAATACCAAGCAGCATTTGAAATTCAAATTGATCTTTACTAATATTATTTTCATTCGTAAACTTTACGACTTCCTCCACGACTTTATCATCATGCGAAGCAATACCTGCATAGTTGCCATTTAATAAATGTGTTTTAATCATTTCCATATAGTTTTTATCAACATCTACTTTATTTTGATAGGCCACTTGGCCCGATTCCAAATAAGCCCCTTTTACTAATCGTAAGTTTGCATTATATTGATTGAGGTCTTTAATATCATCCATCGTACGGTATAGATAAGCCTGTAAAACCGTCCCAATATTTTCGAATTCTTGACGTAGCGTTTTATAAATATCAAGTGTTCCCTGACAATGCGCGTAGTCCTCCATCTCAAGTCGCACAAAAATATTATATTTCTGCGCATGATTTAATATTTTTCGTAAATTACTCAAGCAAAATTCCTGACTAATATCTACACCTAAAGATGATATTTTAATAGATAGATTACTTTGTAGCTTATTGTGATGGATAATATCCAAAGTTTTAATACAGTTTTGTGTCGCTACATGTGCCGCCTCTTCTGTATATACAAATTCACCTAAATAATTTAGCATTGTTAATAAGCCTTTATTATTCAGCTCTTGTACACATTTGATAGCCTCGGCATCCTTATCGCCTGCTACAAAACGCTGTGCGCCAAAACGCATTCCAAAACGCAACGCTAGTTTATTGGCTAATTTATTTTTCCCTACTACTTGGAAAAAAGTACTCATGACACTCATTTATTTCACCGCCTTCTACATCCCCTTACATCCAGTGAGGGTTTTCCCATAAATTCAATTTTTGACCGATTCCTTGCTCTTTCGCATTTTTATATACACGGTAAGCCTCCGATACATCATGAATGGACATACCAATCGGGTTGAAAATAATTTTATCTGTTTTATTTTTACGTCCTTCTAACTTCCCTAGCATAATATCACTTAAGTTATAAACTTCGCTTTCCTCTACATACCCTGCCGCTACAGCTCTATAGCTCACGTCTACACCGTGATGTTTCACGTGTTCAAAGTCATCTACAACGATGCGGTCATAGTGTCTTACTTCTTCTGGTGCTGTGTCCCAGAAGGAAATTTCAGAATGGAATACGCCTTCCTTCAGCCATTCGTATTTTACATATGGGTATGTTGACATTGTAGAAGTAATAACAATATCAGAGTCCCGAATTGTTTCTTCAGCCGATGTAATCGGTTTCACTTCTACGCCTAGTTCTTTCTGCATTTCAGCAGCAAACTGAATTGTTTTTTCCCGATTTAAGTCATACACTTTAATCGTTTCAATGCTTGGCACTGCGTTTACAACAGCCATTAGCTGTGTGCGACTTTGAACACCTGCCCCAATAATCCCCGCCACCTTCGAATCTGGATTTGCCAAATATTTTGCAGCTACACCTGTCGCAGCACCAGTTCGCATAGCACTGACAATCGTTCCATCCATAATCGCCAATGGGAAACCATTGTTTGGATCAGTCAAAATAATGATAGCCGAAGCACGAGGTTGCCCTAATTTTTTTGGATTTTCAGGCATACTTGGAATCCACTTCATCCCCGCTACATCTAATTCTCCACCAATATAAGAAGGCATCGTCATAATGCGCCCACGCGTTTCCTCTGTTTCAGGACCTCCCCAACGGATAACTGGCTTCGAAGGCTGAACGATATCCCCTTTACCATGTAACTCGAAAGATTTTTGAATTGCCTCTAGTGTTCCCTTCATATCAAGTCCACCAGCTTTAATGCAATCTTCTTGCGATAAATAAATAAACTCTACTTTTTTACTCATAAACCTCTCTCCTTTTGAAATTTTCTGATAACTTTAAACAAAAGATATCAATAAAAACGGAAAAAGTAAACCTTTTTTATAAAAAAAAGTTTCAATATTCCTATTTTTATTTATAGACATTCAAAATCCCTTTGCAAATAACAAGTTTAATTAGCATACAAATAGCGCTAATAATCGTCTTTTGCGAAATTCTATTAATAAGTTTAATTTTCCTGAACAATTCAATTACTCCAAAATAAATAGCTGTTGAGAAAGTAGAATTTTCTCAACAGCTATTCATATTAATCAATTATGCCTCAACGTAATTGTGTCCTGACTTTTTCGAACTTGTTCGAAAAGCTCCTTTTCAAAATCTGTGACTCTGCTTTCTATACAAAAAAACAATGCTGAGTTTAGTTAAAGTATCACATCATATTCCCTTAGTTTAGGCACGAGCTTTTTAATTGCATCGATTGAGCTATTAGAAGTTTTCTTCCCTATTTCCAATGCAATAGACTCCATTAACGCAAATATTGGGATAATGGAAAAATATTTACTCGAAACATTTAATTGAACACTAACATCTGCGTATGGCGATATAGGATTAGACAATACATCAGAAATCAATACAACCTTTAAAGAGTTTTCGTGTGCTAACCGTGCTAAAGAAATACTACGCTTTGTATATGGCTCAAAACCAAACAATAATACTACATCTGTATCAGTAGATTGTAATATCCGATCAAACATAGAATCGCTATCATTACTCAATTGAAAAATATCCGTTTTAAATTCGCTTAATAATAATTCTAAGTAAACGGCTGCTGCTTTATATGGTCGAGCGCCAAATATAAAAATTCTTTTCGCATTCATCAATGTATCAATTGCTTGATTAAAATTAATAATAAGTTGCGGATTTAAACTTTCATTCAAATTTGTAATGGATTCATTCCATATCTTCTCAACGGAGGTATTACTCTCGGCATTCGAACCTTCTGCAAATGACGATTTGACACTATCCCACTTACTAATATACTCATTTTGTAAAGTGTAAAATTGCATTTTAAAGTCTGAATAGCTGTCAAAGCCTAATTGCTCTACTAACCTTAGTACGGTTGTTGTACCAACCCCTGCGTTATGAGCTAAAGTTTTTACTGTTGTAATCTGAATGTCTTGATAATGTTCTAAAATATAGTTACAAAGCTGTAATTGTTTTTTAGGCAAAGAATTTTTCGTTCTTAATATTTCATCTAATATATTCATTAATAACGCCTCCCTAAAAATTTATTCAAAAATCAAAATAGAATATGAATATCGTAAATATTATATTAAAGTATATAAAGAGCTGTCTAGAATAGTATCCAAAGCCAGCTCTTGTCTATAATTGTATACATAAGTCAGAGTTCAATTTTTCGGTACGATTGAGGCAATCATCAGTTTGCTTTAGGCTGACCATGGTATCTGACCTAATAAAAACCTTAGTCTTTTTACAATACAAATGTAATTTCCTCCACCAAGACAAGCTGATAACACAAAAAGTCATAGCGAGTCTTTTGAAAGAATCAATAAAGCAGATTAATACTGTTTTTTAATATAGATTCACTTTTTATCTCTATGATATTAGATAAGTAAGTGGGGTGATTCTACTACAAGAGCTTATGAATTAGAAAAACATCAAAAAAGCATCAATTTAGTTAAATTAATGCTTTGAAAAAGTATAATAATTATTTTAAGTTTTAATAATGAATTTTAAAAACTTCATATATATTTCTATATATTCACTTTTAGACACTCTATTTCTATTGTTTATAATTTCAACCATGATACCCTGCCATGTAAAAATAGTAGTTGAAAGGATTGTAGATATTTTTTCTTCATCGATGTTTTTATAAAGAGTTAATTCTTTAACAAGTGAGTAGTTGCGTTTCGCCAAATCATGCTCAAGTATTATAAATTGAGCTTCTTGAGAATAGGTATTTATTTTAACATCATAAATCTCATAGTATCTGTTGATTAGCTCGTTTGGATCTGTACCAAGATTAGAAATAAATATCGCATAAAATATATCTGGATTATTAAAGGAATGCTTACAAAAAATTTCCCAAGTTATATAAAATTTTTCCTCAGCATTTTTTGCTTTTTTTAAGGAATCTTCTAATTCTGCATTATATGGTTCTAAAAATTTCATTGCAGCAAAGAATATTAGATGTGATAGTTCATCAAAATAATTATAGATAGTTGAGCTAGTATAACCAGATAAATCGGCAATTTTTCTTGCCGTAACATTTTTTATACCTTCATTACTAATAATATCACATGTGGCATCAATAAAAATATTATACATTCTTTTAGTTTGAATAATCTTATTTCTTTTCAATAGTATTTGCCTCTTTAATTATAGATTAGTACATATAAAGAGTATATCATTTTTTCAAGTAGGCGTATAAAGTTTCATCTTTGTATGCTAATAAATAGGCTACAATTAAAGTATGGTTTTGAAAATTAGCGATTTCCACTATTGTTTATACAGGAAGCGTACGTGTATTGAAGTTTTAGATATAAATATTAATGTAAACATTCAATTGTTCTAATGAAATCAGGCATTGAATGGTATTTTTAATATTAGACTGCACTTTTTATAATGTTTCATTTAAACGGTCAAAAACATAAAAATTTGTTGCTCATAATCACATAGTATGTTTCCTTCATCATCATAATCTAAATGTCCACCGCCCTATATGAATTTTCTGAAAAATTAAACTTCCTATATGAAAAGTTCTTGTTGAATTTTATATATTTGATTCCTTTAGTAACTTAGTTAGTATTTCATTTGCTGCAATTTCACCTGTTTCAATAGCCGTATCAGTATAGAATGTACCTAAGTAATCACCTGCCAAATAAATTTTCCCCGATGGTTTAGTTAGTGGTTCTTGTATTTTAGCTCTTCCTGGAAAACAATAGGGAAGACCGTGTAGCCATTTCTGTGCATGCGCTTCTATTACAATATCTTCAAAATTAGGGAAAATGCTATTAAGGTCTTTTAAATATGTTTTTATTATCTCCTCATCTGTTTTTTCAAATAAATTTTTAGCTAATGTAGCTGGTGAAAAAGTCATAAAACTACTTCCCTTTTTTCTTTCACTTTCAGAATCTCTCACTAAGTTAGCCATATTAAATGCTACATTAAAAGATTTTTTAGGTGTTGCCATAGCATAAATATTGTCCCATAATTGAGGACCTTCTTCTTTTGTTAAAAATGCAGCACTAACATATGGTCCATATACAATTTTTCTCAAAGCGTTTTTCATGTCGACATCTAAATCGATTCCTATTTTATCTGTAATCGGTGCGGGAGTAGTTATTACAGCATATTTAGCCATTTCAGAAATTAATTCACCATTTACATAATATTCAACGACAACATAGTCTTCTTTATGAAACACTTTTACTACATTTGCATTTAATTGCACCTTCTCTCCTAGTTTCTCTGCAATTGTTTCAGGTAAGACAGAGGCACCACCTACAATATTTCTTGTTAGTCCAGCAGATTTACTTTTACTTAAAACTAAGTTGAAGTATCCAATCCCAGCTCCAGCAGATACATCTTCGGGATCTCCAGCAGAACGACTGACTGTTGGTCGAAAAAGTGCATCTGCATCTTCGGGTAATTTACCAACGAATTCTGTAAAGCTTTGATCATTTAAAAAATTAAATACCCTTTGTTGATATGTCCAATAATTTTCGCCAGGTATTCTTTTTAAAGCTTTTTTATATTGATTAAGTGAGCGTAATACTTTTATTCCTGCTTTACACAATGCAAATCTAGAATTCCATGACATCGGTACTTTATAAAGTACTTTTTCAACTTTTCCATCCAATAGTAATTTCCCATTCATAGCGATACTTTTGAGTGAACCAGGTACATTTCTTGCCTCAACATTTACTTCTTTCAATAATTTATCCGTTGGTGAGTTTTCTCCTGCAAAAACATGTCCACCCCAATTTAACCAGTAATATCCACGTTTTTCAGAATGAATTCTTCCACCAACGCGACTATCACTTTCTAAGATTAAAATGTCTTTGTTACGTAAATACCATCCAGCAGAGAGTCCTGCTAAGCCTGCCCCAATAATAATCACATCTTTCATTAAAACAACCTCCACTCTAAAAAACATTATATAAAAAATGAACATGTTCATTTTTTAGAATATTATCACCTAGTTGGAATTTTGTAAACAAATTATTGTAAGAAAAAAGCTTTTTCGAGCTCTTAATTAAAGTTTTTATTCCTTTTATTTTAATAAAGGTTTACTTTTTCCTTTTATGTAGTTATATTTTATCCGAGGTTCTGAATAGAAGGTGGGTGGTTCTTGTTTGAGAAATAGTAAAGATTGAAATTAATATTAAGATCCCAAGGAGGGTAAGGATATGTTACAGATTACAGAAAATCAAGTACAAGAAATCATCTCGATGGAAATGGCCCTATCAGCACTTAGAGAGGCATATAAAGAGTGTGCAGAAGGGAAAATTTATGCAGGTGGTAGGATTTTCATGCCAATACGTGGGCAAGAAAATGTCGGGCAATGGTTAGTTGCTAACTGTACAGAGAAACCATATTTCGGGGCTAAGTTTTCATCTGTATTTCCACAAAATGTACCTACTTTGCCAAGTGTGATATCAAAGGTCAGCTTGTATTCAGCGGTAACAGGTGAACTGCAAGCGTTAATTGATGCAAATTATCTTACGGCTATTAAAACTGGTGGTAGCGCTGCAATTGTAACAGATTTAATGGCGAAAAAAGATGCAAGTAAATTAGGTATCATTGGTTCTGGGCTTCAAGCGTATTCACAAGCGTTGGCTATTCAAGAAGTGAGAAATATTACCGAGTTATATGTCTATGATGTAAACCCTGAAAGAGTAGAGAACTTTATTTATCAGATTCGAAAGATTCAGAATCACCCTTATAAAATAATAGCGTCAACTACGGCAGATGAGTGTGTTGCTCAATCAGATATTATTTGTACATGTACTACTTCTCTTACACCTGTATTCAGCGGTAGTGCACTTAAACCTGGTACACATATTAATGCAATTGGATCGTTTACGTCATTTATGCAGGAACTTGATGAAGATACAGTGATGAAATCTAATAAAATTATTACTGAACATAAAGAAGGTTTTTGGGATGTAGCTGGTGATCTCATTATTCCTTTAAATAAAGGCTTAATTTCAAAAGATAAACTTACTGGCACTGTTGGAGAAGTTTTAACAAGAAAAATTTCAACACGTGAAAATGATAATGAAATTACGCTTTATGAAAGTGTGGGGTCAGGTGTTTTAGATATAGCCCTTTCAATAGAGATATATGAAAAGTTTAATCAATAAGGCAAAATTCGTTATGCTGAAATATACGTATTACCGGATAGATTAGTAAATTATTAGGTAGCTTAGCTCTTATTGATATGTAGTCGATACTATCGATCCAATCTGTTTCCTTGGATTACAGATGACGCTGAGAAAAATGTTAGATTCACATATAATTAATCTAACATTTTTCTTTACCAATATACTTATTTTATATAGTATAGAACTTACATTTTAAATCTGAAGAGTTGTCTATAATAAGTATCTCTGGTCGGCTCTTACATATTTTCTTCGTTCTTTATAACTAAAAATACACCGCTAAAAATTAATAAAGTTCCAACGAAAAATGGTAGACCAATTTCTTCCCCTAATAATAACCACCCTAAAAATGCACCTACAATCGGTTGAAAAAAGAAAAATAACCCACCACTTGATGCATTCATAAGCTGTAGCCCTTTATTCCAAAGGAAAAATCCACCTGCTGTTGAAACGATACCTAAATATAGTATACCTCCTGAAATTTCAGGAGCCATCGCACGTTGCCAATCAATTTGATCTAAATTTGGAACGACAAAAGGTGTTAAAATAACAGCTGAGATTAAAGAGCTGTACATCGTATACACAATTTGTGAATAATGACTTGGTACTTTTTTGATTAGCACAGACATTAGCGCCCATGTTAACGCAGCAATGATTGAATAAATACCACCTAATTGCATCGTTTCACCTTGCGAGCCTGTTGTTCCAACAATTAAAAACACACCTGCTGTAGCAAGAATAATCGATAAACTTTTTTTAACTGTTATTTTCTCTTTTAGTATAAAACGTGCAAAAATAATCATAAAGGCAGGTGTTGTGGATGTAATGATGGCAGCCATCTGGGCAGTTGAAAACATCGTGCCATACTCCTGCGTAACAATAGATACAATATATCCAACCACTGAAACTAAAAATAAAATACCCCAGTCTTTGCGAGCAATTTTAAGAGATTGTTTCATCATAAGTGCTGCGATATATAGAATGAGGACAGAAATAATATAACGTGACCAAACAATCTCGAACGGCGGAATGACTTCCACCACTACTTTTACAACAACATACATTCCTCCCCAAATACTAGCAGCAAGTGATAAAAACACTGCCCCCAAAAATTTATTATTCATAACTTCCTCCTACTCTGAAAAATAGAAATCTGCCCCTTTTTTTCTAAACGGTGTTCATTTTCCGATGATCGTAACACCTTCCAGTTATTTTGTATATAAAAAATAAAAATTTCTTTTTTTATAAAAGAGGTTGAAAAAATTTTTTTGTGTATTACAATTCATATAAAATCCAAAAATAGACTTGATATGCTTCATAGTTAAATGGTTATTGTTGGATTTTATGAAGAGAGGAGGCAAGGTGTCAATATCGTTCTTCTAGATATTAGTGAATTTTTTATCAAGCAGTATAAGGAAAATAAAGATACACAACTAAAACTTTAGGAGGAAATAAAATGGTATTAACAGAGAAATTAGTAATTAAAACAATTGAAACACATACAATGGGGGATCCAACTCGAATTGTAGTTGAAGGTATGCCTGAAGTTCCAGGCGATTCAGTCTTCGAAAAAAAATTAAGTTTAATTAGAGATTTTGACTTTATTCGTAGCAGTTTAATTCTCGAACCTAGAGGCCATCGTGATATGTTTGGTGCAATTCTATTACCTCCAACGTTACCAGACGCGGATATTGGTGTCGTATTTATGGATACACAATCGTACTTAAATATGTGTGGTCATGGCACTATGGGTGTCGTAACAGCAATACTTGAAGAAAACATCATTGATAAACCAGGTGATATTGTTCCTCTTAAATTAGAAACACCTGCTGGGCTAATTGAAGTTGTAGCAACGAGAACTGGCGATAAAGTAACGGAAGTGGCAATTACAAATGTTCCTGCATTTTCTGTGCTATCTGACGCTCCATTAGAAATGGCATCAGGGAAAACAATTAAGCTAGATATTGCCTTTGGTGGCAGTTTCTTTGCCATTGTTGATATTAATGAACTTGAGTATAATCTTTCAATCGAAAATACAAATGCACTAGCAGAATTAGGGATGGAAATTAAAGCTTTAGCTAATCAGCAATTTAAAGTCCAGCATCCCAAAAATGAAGGCATTAATACAATTGATTTAATTTTATTTGTAGATAAATCTAAAAATGAAGGTATTAATACAAAAAATCTAGCTATATTTGGTGAAACGCAAGTAGCTAGATCAGCATGTGGGACAGGGTTATCTGCACAAATGGCGGCCCAATTTGCTAAAGGAAAGTTAGGATTAAATGAACCCTATAACACAGAGAGTATTATTGAAACTGCTTTTAAAGGGCAACTGATTAACTTGCATGACGAAGGCAATATAATATATGTAACACCTCAAATACGTGGGAATGCAGATGTGATTGGTAAACATACGTTTATTCTTCGCCCTGACGATGTTTTAGTAAACGGATTCTTATTAAATCGCAAAGAAACAATCTACACTTTAAAATAGCTAATAACCTAGTAATTTAGCTATTTTAATTCACTACAATAGGAAGTTTTATTCCTTTTTTAAAATAAACGGTTTACTTTTTCTTTATCTAATGTTACATTTTACTTATTGCAACTTAAATCTTCATAAATACTAAGTTTAATTTACTGAATTTTCCGATATTAGTTCAGTTATTGATATTTAGTACAACAATTCAATAAAGGGAGGATTTTTTATGAAAAAGATTGTAAGCGTTTTATTTTTATCAGCACTCCTGCTGATTTTAGCAGCGTGTGGTGGTGGAGAAAGTGGAGGCAAAGAGAGTTCAGATAGCGATGTAGTAAACCTGCGATTAGCTGGACAATCGCCTGACGATCATCCAAGTACACAAGCATTATATCGATTTGTAGATAAAGTGAAAGAGCGAACGAGTGGTCGTGTCAATATTAAGGTGTATCCTGCTAACCAGCTTGGGGATTACACAACAGTATATGAGGAAATTTCTCATGGCACAATTGAAATGGGGCTAATTACTATGCCAGAAGAGTTAAACGGACAAGTAACAGTAGCAGCAGCACCATATTTAGTTCCAGACTACGCAGATGCAGTAGATATTATCGGTGTAGGTTCTTATGTACATGACGTAGTAAAGGAAGCAAATGCAAGCTTAGGTATTGAGTTTTTAGGTTATTATGCTAATGGTTATGGCGGCCTTGGAACAACTAAAGAAATCAAAAACTTAACTGATCCAACTGTTGATAAAGGGCTTTTATTACGCTCACCATCTAGTAGTGTTTATAAGTTTCCTATGGAGGATTTAGGTTTCCGTACAACTTCTATTCCTTTTGCTGATTTATATACAGCGATGCAAACAGGAGCTTCTGATGGTTGGTCTGGCGGTGACGTTGCATTAAACTATACAGGATTCCGCGATGTTCTTAAACACTTCTATTTCACAAAAGATTTTTTCAATGCAGATGGTTTTATTATTAATCAAAATGCATTCTCAAAACTGACAGAAGAAGACCAAGAAATTATTAAAGTACTAGCAAACGAAATGTTCATTGAAAGTATTGATGAATCTAAAGCAGGTGATGCGGAATTTTTAGTGAAGCTTGCAGATTACGGCATTAATGTCGTTGAGTTGTCTGACGCAGACCTTAGCACACTTGCTGAAACAGTACGTTCTAAAACTTGGAATCGACTTGAAGGTGAATTTGGTACAGATGTTGTAGAAGAGCTAATTAGGCTATATCAGTAATTACATTTAATCGAATAAGCGGTGTAAAACACACCGCTTATTTATTTCATACAGATTGGAGGAGTAGTCCTTGAAATTTATTGTGAATAGCCAAAAATATCTTTTAATTACAGCAAATGTCCTAGTAGCTTTAGGCTTATTTTTTACAGTTATTCTTAGATATTTCTTAAAAATTGACCTCTTCGGTATTGATGAACTACTATTAATTCCCATCTTTCTCTTATACTTTATTGGCGGTGCTCAAGGAAGTTATGAGCAAAACCATATTCGAGCAGATTTACTAGAATCTTATATTACTTCTGAAAAAACATTAAATGCGCTGAAATTATTTAACCAATTCTTTGTTTTAATTGTTGGCGGCATCATCATTTATTGGAGCTTAAATTATCTTATTTGGAGCTACGGTGCAGGTGGTAGAACACCAGGTTGGAAAATTCCACTATACATACCACATGGAACAATTCTAATCGGCTTTATACTGATGGTTTTCTATACTTTAATTCAATTTATTCAACAAATAAAAGTAGTGTTTCGCGGAGCTTAGAGGGGGAATAATATATGATATGGATTACAGCCATAATAGGGCTAATTATACTTTTACTACTAGGAATCCCGATTCCGTTTGTATTCTTAGGTATTGTTATTTATCTAGTATTCACTCTTGGATATGATCCTTCTTTCTTATTGCCTTATGGCTTTAGTAAGCTTAATAATATCGTCTTACTGGCAATTCCATTATTCGTTTTAGCTGGCGGAGTTATGAGTGTTGGAGGAATCGGTGAGAAAATCGTTAATTTTGCTGAAATTTTTATTGGTAAAATAAAAAGTGGAATGGGTTATGTAACGATTTTAGCTTGCGCTATTTTCGGCGCAATGTCAGGTAGTGCTGCTGCCGCCTTGACAAGTATTGGTAAAATTATGATGCCTCGTCTGTTAGAGAAAGGCTACTCAAAGGGTTTTGCAAGCTCCCTTATTGCGAATGCTTCTGTATTAGGTTTACTAATCCCACCAAGTAGCATTATGATTTTATACGCATGGGTAGGAAATCAATCTGTATTAAGGGCATTTTTATCTACTGTAGGACCAGGAATCCTCTTGATGATTTTCCTTGGCATTATTAACTTCTTCTATATGAGAAATAATAAAAATGTCTTAGTAAAAGAAAGTTTCAGTGAGGAAGACCTTACGTTTTCTGTAAAGCTTAAAAAGAATGGATTGATTGCTGTTCCAGCATTATTAATGCCTGTATTAATTTTAGGTAGTATTTACAGCGGCATCGCAACACCAACAGAAGCTGCAGCATTAGCTGTATTCTATGCAATTCCTGTAGGTATATGGGTATATAAATCATTAAAAATTAAGTCATTGGGAACTATTTTCCTCGAAGCTGCAACGACAACAGGGGTTATCATGGTAATGCTGTATGCAATTATGCTATTTAGCCGTATCATTATCATGGAAAATATTCCAAATACAATTATGGACATTTTACTATCAATTAGTGAAAATAAATTTGTTATTTTATTACTAATAAACCTCTTCCTAATTTTTTTAGGCATGATTATGGATGATGTAAGTGCTGTACTTTTAGCAACACCTTTATTATTACCGATTGTCGTTGGTATCGGTATAGATCCTATTCATTTCGCTGCAATTATCGGTGTTAACTTAGGTATGGGCTTATTAACACCACCTACTGCACCTCTACTATATCTTGGAGGACGTGTTGGTAACGTACAGATTAAGTACATGCTTAATCCTACATTAATTATGTTAATTTTTGCTTGGATTCCTACACTACTTATTACTACATACTTCCCAGCATTTGCGTTATTTTTACCTAACCTATTATTAGGAGCGAAGTAGTAAGTGTGTAGATAAACAAAATATATCTGTTACAGAAAATTTAAAAGTAAGGGAGTTATTTTTGGAACGCAACCATATCGAGCCACAGCGATTTATTTCGAAAATCTAATAAACGAATATTTGAGCAAAATGATTCAGCTAGGTCATGATAACGAGGCAATTTTGATAAGGTCTACCAACCTAATAAGCTGATGGAAGAGGCAGTAATCTACCTTATCCATCAGCTTAGTTCATTTACTATTGCTTATTTAAAAAGAAGCTTTTTATTAGCAACAAAAGTTTACTCACTATAATTTTTCTATAAAGTTCGCCTCTGTCTTCTGCCGAACTTCTTGTACAGAACTACCTTCTTGCACTTCAATTAAAACCATACCCTCTTCTGTAAAATCAAACACCGCTAAATCCGTAATTAGACGATGTACAACTGCCTTTCCTGTTAAAGGTAATGTGCATTCTTTTTTAATTTTCGACTCACCATGTTTATTGACATGCTCCATAATAACAACGACACGCTTCGCGCCAACAACTAAATCCATTGCGCCACCCATGCCCTTTACCATTTTGCCGGGAATCATCCAATTCGCTAAATCGCCTTCCTGTGAAACTTCCATCCCACCTAAAATAGCTAAATCAATATGTCCCCCACGAATCATCGCAAATGACGCAGCACTATCAAAGAAGGCTGCACCGCGCGCAGCAGTAACCGTTTCCTTTCCTGCATTAATTAAATCTGCATCAACTTCCGCATCTGTTGGATAAGGTCCGATGCCTAGCAAACCATTTTCTGATTGTAATAATACATTGACATCTGCTGGTAAAGCGTCCGCGACAAGTGTTGGAATGCCGATACCTAAATTGACATACATGCCATCCTTCACTTCTTGTACAGCACGCGCTACAATCAATTGTCTACTATCACGCATATCAAAGATCCCCCTTCACAACACGTCGTTCGATGCGTTTCTCATAGTTTTCTCCTAGCAAAACACGCTGTACATAAATACCCGGTGTATGGATTTCATCTGGATCAAGCTCACCAACCTCAACGATTTCTTCCACTTCTGCAATCGTAATCTTTCCCGCTGTTGCCGCAAGTGGGTTAAAATTGCGTGATGTTTTACGGAACACTAAATTACCCATTGTATCAGCCTTCCAAGCCTTCACTAGCGCAAAATCGCCGACAATACCTTCCTCGAGCAAATATTCTTTGCCGTTGAAGACTTTAATTTCCTTCCCTTCTGCAATTGGTGTTCCTACTCCTGTTGCCGTATAAAAACCTGGAATACCTGCACCACCTGCACGAATGCGTTCTGCTAGTGTTCCCTGTGGTGTCAGTTCAACCTCTAGCTCACCACTTAAAAATTGCTGCTCAAAAATTTTATTTTCTCCCACATAAGAAGCGACCATTTTTTTAATTTGCTTATTGGCAAGGAGTAACCCTAGTCCCCAATCATCTACACCACAGTTATTGCTAACAACTGTTAAATCCTTTATCCCTTTATCCTTCAGCGCTTCAATTGATTTTTCAGGAATACCACAAAGACCAAAGCCACCAACTATTAACGTGCTGCCATCCCCAATATCTGCCACAGCCTCGCTAAACGATGACCATATTTTATTACTAGCCAATACAAACACCCCTTTTCTGTATTACTCACTAAAAATTCTACCTTATGTGTGATTGCCCGTAAAGGGAGGCTACAATTAATTAAGAAAACCCAAATAATGACGAAAAGTCTCATCATTACTTGGGTTTTATGAATAGTATATTGCTTAATTCCCCATAATAATTCAATTTAACAAATACAAACTACTATCTATTAAACTTTCAAATTCATAAGAATAAATGTTAATGCCAGCATTAATCTCAGCGGCAAAATTGCAAACCCTTGAATCTATCATCAGACTAAGCATACGTCCTTCATCTATACCCATTACGATTGCTATTTCCGCAGTCAATTTATACTTGTTTATTAACTGTTTAATTAAATTCATTTTTGGTTCAAGTACTTCAACTAACGAAATCAATAAATCATTTATATTATGAAATTCATTATATTCTTTTCCATATTGCCAATTGGTGAAGTTACAGAATATCGAGGTGTACAGAGGCATTTCTTGTCGTTCATTAACAAACGTCGGAAGTAGATTTAAAACCTTTGTCACTTCCTCAACTGGAAAGCTCTCATACTTATTTAACAAGTGAAAATAAGCTTGTACTCTCATTTTGTAAAACCACCTCTTTAGATAATTATTTGTAGTAAAAAGCTAAATTTTTATTTATATTGTTTCACCTAGACTTAATTTGCACTAAATTATTTCGGTATTATATATCGAAATTACATAGAATCCTAATTTCACGAATATTCAGAAAATTAGGATTCCATGTATATAAAGATATTTAACCACCAATACCGATTAACCAGTCAATAAAAAGTGCTACTTCATAAACCATACTATTCCCTCCTTTTTCTCCCATCCATAATATACAATTATCATATAGCTCTTATGAGAGAATAGTATAAAATAAGCGTATAAGCTTATTTTGATTTTTAGGAGGATATTATATGATTGGTGCAACAACTAAAAAGATAAGAAATAGCAAAAATTACTCCCAAACACAAATTACTAAAGGTATTCTTCATCAAACTAGCTATTCAAAATTTGAATTAGGTAAAATTAATTTAACAGTAGAACATTTCAATAGAATTTTACACAGACTGGACCTTAGCCATGATGAATTCGAATATATTCATAATAACCATCAATTAACAGAACGTAACTATATTATCCAATCATTCTTCCAGCTACGATTCATAGACATTAGTGTATTGGAAGAAATAATTCATAAAGCGGAAATACTACTACAATCAGAGGAAGATAGGTACATTCAGGATATTTATTTTATAAGCAAAGGATTTATTTCCTTAAAACGAGACGGAAATTTTGATATCGCAACCTCCTATGCCCAACAAGTATGGAATCGTTTACAGAAATTTGATACATGGTATTTATCCGATATTTATTTAATAAATAATATTCTGTTTTTATTCCCTGTAGAAACAGCTATTTCGATTAGTAACTTGGCAATAGCTCAGCTCGAGAGATATCATAATTTGGATATTAAGTATCATCTTTTGACTATTACATTTCAATATAACTTAGTGCATTTATTAATTCGTGAAGGCTATTTGAAAAAAGCACTTGAATTAAATGAACAAGTGATAACAAATTTTAAGAAAAGGAAAATCTATTTTCAGACAGCCCTATCTATGTTACGCCATCAATTATTACTAGCAAAAATAAACAAAGATATATATGTTGAAGATAATATTAATAATTTATTTGAACTTGCTACACTTATTGGAGATCGGGAATTAATAGAAAAACTAGAAGAGGAACGGACCTATTTAACACAAGTTTTACAGTTACACTTATAAATAAAATTACTTAAAAAATTCCTTTAATAGTGTATAGGAGTTTTGTGGGCTGAAAGTGAACTTTAACCTATATTTTCTCTAAAATATGTGTATCAAAAAATCAAGGATTGTGAGATTAATTATGAGCTACAATAGTCGTTCTTTTATAATGAAATGATTTGTACTTGATGAAAAGTTTATTGATTTTCAATTATTAGTATTTAATAAATCCCATAATATGCGTGAATCTTTTTCCTTTATTTTATACGATATATTTAAAATCAAAACAAAATATTCAAATTTAGATATTTTAGAAAGGAAGTAATCAATGACTTATGGAACAACTTTAAAATTAATTCGTAAAAACAAGGGTTATAGTCAGCAGTATTTAGCAAAAGGAATCTTATCCCAAAGTTCTTTTTCGAAATTTGAACATAATCAATCTGATATTAATTTTGTCGCTTTTCATCAATTATTAGAAAGACTAAATATGACATATAACGAATTCTCCTTTATTCACGAAAATTTCCAAAAGGACCCTAAAGCACAATTAATACAAGATTTTTTCTCGCTATCATATAATTCAAAGTTGGAATTGAAAAAAATACTAGCTATGATTGAAGACTATTTACAACATAACGAAGATTTATTTTTAGAGGATTTACGTATAGTCTGCACGGCATTACTTCATCTTTGGTACGAACAAGGTATGGAAAATGCAAGGGAACTTGTTTCTCCTATTTGGGAACGCATGTCAGCGTTACATAACTGGTATATTGCGGATTTTCTTTTATTAAACTCTATTTTATATGTTTTTCCTACAGAAACAGCAATTGAAATATCAAAAAACATGCTCCAGCGTTTAAAAAAATATAAACAATTTGAAGAAGTTAGGCATTTAAAAACGAGTGTGCAAATTAATGTCTCATTATTATTAATTAAAAGTGAACAATACAATGAAGCTTTACAAATAATAAATCAATTACTAAATAACCAATTGAAAACATTACCTTATGTATCACTAGTAGTTTGTCTATCGAGAAAAGAAATATGCTTACAAAAACTAAAACCTTCTAACGAAACACCTTATTTATCCAAAGCAATTGAATTAGTTAAAATATATAATGATGACTCTTTACTTCAAACAATTACTTTAGAATTCGGGCAATATATACATTAAAATATTTTGATTAATGTAAGCAAATATAAATTGCATCCTAAAATTTTTTTTAAAAACATTCTATTAGGTAATAAATTGTAATAATCCACACACCTTAAAGACTGTAGGCGAACCTATAGTCTTTTTTATTTTCACTTTACTAGTTCATGCTCAGTTCAGTTTTACCTTTTATAGTTAGGTTATCAAGAAACATGGAGGTGCTTCGTATGAATCTTGCTTGGAAGGAAATGAAACGAAATAAAGTGAGGTTTATTATTGTTGGTTCAATTGTTTTTCTTATCAGCTTTTTGACATTGATTATTTCGGGGTTGGCGAATGGTTTGTCACAGGACAATGCGGCGCTGATTAGAAATTTGCCGAATGGGCAATTTTATATGACGGAGAAGGCGGAGGGGTCATTCAATATGTCTCAAATCCCGCAAAATATACAGGATGATTTGCTTCAACAGCATGACAATGCGGTTGCCTTATCAATTTCAATGGGCTTTTTAAATGATATAGAGGAGCAGCAGCATGGTGTAGCCTTCACTACAGCGACGTCTTCAAATTTATTTCCAGAAATAGCGCAGGGAGAGGTTGTGCTTGATCAATCACTGCAAGCAAAAGGTGTAAATATAGGGGATCGCTTAGTAAGTAATCAATTGAATGGTGAGTTGACTGTGAAAGGCTTTGTTGAGGAGCAAAAATACAGTCATGCACCTGTTGCCTTTATTAGTCAACAGGATTATCAAGAAATGTATCGCACAAATACGATGCAATTAATTTTTATCCCAAATAGTGAGGTACTTGTGATTGATGGATTGCAAGCATTTACTGCAAAAGCATTACTTCAAAGTATCCCAAGCTATAAAGCAGAGCAAATGTCTTTAAATATGATTGTAAGCTTTTTGATTATCATCAGCGGAATGCTATTCGCTATTTTCTTCTATATGATGAATGTACAAAAAATTGGCTTATACGGTATTTTAAAAGCAATCGGTTTAAAAACGGTTAAGCTATTCCAATTAATTTGGACACAAATGCTTGTAATTACTATTATTGCCCTTGCATTTGCAATTGCCTTAAGCCAGGCTTTTGTCTTGCTTGCGCCGAGCGAAATGCCCTTCCATTTATCAATTACTACTACGCTACAATTGGCTGGCATTTTTTTAGTAATCGGCTTCATAGGGGCAACGCTTTCTGGTTTGCAAATTAAACAAATTGAACCTTTACAGGCGATACAGCGGGGAGATGGATAAAATGGCTTTATTTACAGTGACTGATGTACACAAAACGTTTCAAATGGGAGAAGTAAAAGAAGAAATATTAAAAGGAGTTAGTTTGACATTATATCCAGGTGAAATGACTGCTTTAGTAGGCTCATCTGGCTCAGGCAAAAGCACACTGCTCACAATTGCCGCTGGACTTCAATCTGCCTCTGAGGGAAGTATCATTTTTAATGAGCACGATTTAGCCACAATGAATGAAGAACAAATTCGTCAGGTGCGTGCTAGTGAGTTCGGCTTCGTCTTTCAATTTGCCCATCTTGTACCATTTTTAACTGTAGAGGAACAGCTCTTCCTTATGCTTGATGTAGCAGAAGTAAAATGGGCTAAGACTAAGCAACAGCAGCATATCGACCACATTTTATCATTGATTGGCATGGAGCACCGAAAAAACATGTACCCTGCCTCACTGTCGGGTGGTGAAAAGCAACGTGTCGCAATTGCCCGTGCCATCATTCATCAGCCAAAGGTTTTATTTGCAGATGAGCCTACTGCTAGCTTAGATTCTACACGCTCGAAAGAAATAATGGAGCTACTGCAAAGCATCACAAAAGAGCTAAATATCGCTACATTAATCGTCACACACGATGAAGAAATGCTGCCATACGTTAATCGTATTGTGAAGATGGTTGATGGGGTTGTACAGTAAAAGAGCGTCAGAAAAGGCGCTTTTTCACCCCGAATATCCTCAAATGACTCAAGTATTTCTTCTAATAGGCTATTAACAATCTAATGTGATGTAGCTAAAAAAAGTGCCGGAAAGGGGGGATCCGGCACTTCTTATTTATTTAATTCGAACTGCGGCAGACAGTTTGTGCCCCTCTAACCCTTCGATTTCAGACTGCTGTGCAGCGTGGTTCGCTAAGTATTGGACACCTTCACCGGTTATTTTTTGATGCGTTAATACTTTAATATAGCTTCCTACCCATAATCCGCCTGTATACTTAGCAGCTTTTAATGTAGGCAGTGTATGATTTGTTCCCGACACTTTATCAGAGAATACAACTGAGCTATCCTCTCCAATAAATAAAGAACCGTAATTTGTTAAACTTGCTGTATATTTATCAGCTTCTTCTACATGTACATGTAAATGCTCACTTGCGTAATCATTACATACCGTGATTCCTTCCTCGATTGAATCCGTAACAATGACTTCACCGTAATCTTCCCAAGAAGCATGTGCTGGTGAATCATTTGAAAATTCCTTCAATGTTTCATGTACTTGTTCTACTACTCGATTTGCTACATCCATCGAATTTGTCACAAATATCGCACGTGCACTCGGGTCATGTTCGGCTTGCGCTAATAAATCAGCCGTAATCTTTAATGCATTGCCATGTTCATCAGCAAATACCATAACTTCACTTGGACCTGCAAGTAAGTCGATTCCTACTTTCCCAAAAACTTGTTTTTTTGCTTCTGCTACAAATTTATTTCCCGGACCCGCAATCATGCTTACTTCTGGTACTGTTTCTGTACCATAAGCCATCGCAGCAATGGCTTGTGCACCGCCAATAGCAAAAATATCTGTAGCACCTGATTTGACAAGTCCGTATAAAACAGCAGGATGAATTCCTCCTTGATAGTTTGCGGGGCTACATGCAACAATGCGCTTAACACCTGCTACTTTTGCTGGCGCAACCACCATTGGGCCAGATGAAAGTAATGGGAAACGTCCCCCCGGAATATATGCACCAATTGTTTCAATTGGTACGATTTTATGCCCCATTCTAATGCCATCACCGAAATCTGCATCTAATGGCTGCAAGCACTTTAGCTGCGCCTTAGCAAAGGCATTTACCCGTTCTACTACTCGATCAATTAATTCTTTTGTGTCACTAGAGAGTTGAGCAATGCTATTATCAATCTCCTCTTGCGTTACGCGAAATGGTCTGTTAGAAGAACCAAATTTCTCCTCATATTTTAATACTGCGGCATCCCCATTTTGCTTTATATCTTCAATAATATCCTTAACAATTGTAGACACTTCGTTCATTGATGTTGCAGTTGTGCTTTTGGCTTGTTTCACATAAATCATTTTAAATTCCCTCCTACTCGTCTCACAAACTCTTTTTCACTGCTATAAATTTCAAATTTGTCATTTCTTCAATAGCAAATTTAATTCCTTCACGCCCATAACCACTTTGCTTTACGCCACCATACGGCATATTATCTACACGGAAAGAGGGAATATCATTAATAATCAATGACCCCGTATCAATGTCATCAGCTGCATACAGGGCATCTGTTAAATTTTGCGTATAGATGCCAACATTCAATCCATAATTAGAAGCATTAACTAGATGAATTGCCTCATCCAAATCCTTATACGGTACAATTGAAACGACAGGTGCAAATGTTTCTTGGCATACGATTTTCATGTTTGGAGAAGTATTAACGACGACTGTAGGTGTCATAATACGCTCTGTAAAAGTCCCTCCAGCAATAATTTGTGCCCCTGATTCCTTCGCTTCCTCTAACCAACTTTGCAAACGTTGTACTTCTTTTGGGTTAATCATAGCTGATATATCAGTAGTTCCATCTGCCGGATTGCCAATAACTAATTTTTTTGTTTCTTCTACGAAAGCTTCTACAAATTGTGAATAAATAGATTGATGTACATATATCCTTTGTAACGAAATACATACTTGTCCTGCGAAATTAAATGCGCCATTTACTGCTCGCTGAATAATCTGTTGAATTGGGGTACTGGGCTCTATAATTAATGCAGAATTTGAACCTAATTCTAACGTCAGCTTCCGTAAGCCTACTTTTTCTTTAATCTCCAACCCGACTTTTTCACTACCAGTAAATGTGACCTTTTTAATGTATCTATGAGTAGTCAAAGCTTCGCTCAACTCTCCACCTGAACCAGTAACAATTTGTAATGCCCCATCTGGTAATCCAGCTTCTTTAAATATTTCCGCCATAAATAGTGCGCTCATAGGTGTTTGATTTGCTGGTTTTAACACAACTGTATTCCCCGCAGCAAAGGCAGGTCCTAATTTATGTGCTACTAAATTAAACGGAAAATTAAATGGCGTAATGGCTGAAACAACGCCTAAAGGAACTCTTTTTGTATAGCCCATATAGCCAACTCCCGTTGGTGCAGCATCCAAAGGAACAGTTTCACCGCTAGGCTGTTTAGCACCTTCAGCGGCAAATAAATAAGTTGAAATGGTACGCTCTACTTCCGCCATTGCCGCTTTCGCAGGTTTACCAGCTTCCTTCACTAAAATATCAACCATTTCTTGTTTACGCATCTTCAGTAGTTCCACTACTTTATACAATATTTCAGAGCGTTCATATGCACTTGTTTGCTTAAATGCTTGATATGCTTCTTGTGCTGCTTCTATTGCACGATTAACATCTGAAACAGTTGCTTTAGCTACATGTGCAAGTAATTCACCAGAAAATGGTGCATAAAGTTCATATGTTTGGTCTGTCGGCTCCCATTGACCATTAATCCACAACTGTGTCTTTTTCATGCTGTTCTCCTTTGAATATGAAAGTTTAAAATTGCTTAAGATACCCCAGAAAAATTGCCATCTTCAATAATAATGCCGCTATCTTCATTCACTACTTCAGTATGAATTTGTCGTAAAACTTCGATTCCATCAAATAAAAAATGCTCTTCTACAATTTTTTTATTGCGGATTTTATAATGGTTGATGCCACAAATTTCGATAAACTTTCCAGATGGTGCACCAAAATAACCTAATCCTTCATGTACACCTTGTAAGCGCCAGCGTACTGCCACATCCCAATTAAAGTCGTTATCGCGTTTATTACATGTGATGCGTTCTAAAATTAGTTTGGCATTTGGTACAGATGCAAATAGGCTAATATACATACCTTGGATTTCATTGAACCCTACTACATCTTTATTACATACATAGTGCACAACTGCATTTTCCTCATAACATTCACGTACAAAATTAATCGAGCGTCGATCCCAAATTCGATTAAACATGTAAAGCATGAAATTGCCTACTTCCCAATTTTTCAAATCTATATCTAATAATTTTGGTGGCAATCCCATTTCTGCTGTTTCCGGTAAACCAAATTGAATTGGAGGTGCTAGATTAACTGAGCTTTTTGCAAATTTCTTGGCTACTTCTACAGGATCAATACCTAATTGTTGCACTAAATGATATGTATCCATTACGAGCCATTCTTCATAAATTTTATTATCCTTAATTAAGCAATCCGCGCTCGTTCTAAATATCACCTTTTTACCTGTAGCCTTGCCATAGGCACTATCTCCAGCATTGGTTGCATAGGATTTTCCTCGATGCGATGTGAAAAAGCCATCTTCATCATTGCCAGACCACAAGACGCTCCAGCCTAATCCTTTACGGTCTGGGAATGCTTGCAGCGTTTGCAATGTACCCGAAATAACTTCGTTAATTCCATGTGAATTCACTAAACCTTTATGAACAGATATACTAGTACTGTATGTGTCATAAATAAGACCAATATCCTTCTCTTTCCAGATTTGTCTTGTAATTTTAACAATATAATCAACGATATTGTTGTACTCACTATTAAAACCTTTCATACTCTGTTTCTTGATTTGATGGCTTTCTAGTGATATATAGTCTTCATCATCTCGATGGTCAATCATATTAACATCTGCCGTATTCGCATAATGTATGATATGGTCATATTTTTTCTTCGTTGTAGGCATAGTTTCTTTCACATTCGACACCTCTTCTTTTTCCATTTGTTTTTCTAGCTGTTTATTTTCTTTTTCCATTTGCATACCACACCTTTTTATTTATTTAACACTTCCTGAAGTCATACCTTGTACAAACTGTTTTCTCACTAATAGCATGAAAATAACTGTTGGTAGCATGAAGACAATTCCTGCAGCCGCCATTTGATTCCAAACAACACCTTTTTCTCCATTGAAGAATGATAATGCGATTGGTAAAGTAACAGCCTCTCTTTGTGTTAAAATCAATGCAAACATAAACTCATTCCATGTAATAACAAAGCAGAAAACTGTGGCGGTAATAATTCCAGGTAGCGCTGTAGGTATCAGAATTTTAGTAATAATCTGAAATCTATTCGCGCCATCAATCGAAGCTGCCTCCTCCGTATCAATGGGAACGCGATCAATAAAGCCTTTGATTAACCAAATAGCATACGGGATTGTATGTCCCAGATTAACAATGATAAGCGCGACTGTCGTATCAATTAAATTTAAGTTTCTGAAAATCAAGAATAATGGAATTAAATTCACCACTAGCGGAATAAATTGTGTAGCTAAAATAGCAAACATAATTAATTGTTTTCCTTTAATTTCAAAGCGAGACAAACTATATGCCGCTAAAACACTTACTGGAATCGTAATAATCAATGTAGCAAAGACAATCCATATACTGTTGAAATAGTACTTTCCTAAATTAAATTGTTGGCTAAATAAAAACTTAAAATTATCTAAAACTGGCTGAAAAAATATCGTAAAATTATATGAATCATTTTCTGTCTTAAAAGCTGTCATCACAATCCATAATATAGGTAAGAACAAGAAAATAAGCACAAGGCATACACCAATATATCTAAGGAAATTCTTCATGTTGAACTTTTTTTGATTTGTCGATTTTACAACTGTCAACTCCAATCATCTCCTTTGCTTAGCTTTCTCATATAAATGACTACAAAAATAATTGTAATCATTGCTAATATATATCCTAGCGCTGACGAATACCCCATATCAAAGTATCTGAAAGCATTTTTATAAATGAAGAAATTCAATACCTCTGTTGAGTTACCTGGTCCTCCTTGCGTTAAAGTGAC
This sequence comes from Metasolibacillus sp. FSL H7-0170, assembly GCF_038593115.1. NCBI lineage: Bacteria > Bacillati > Bacillota > Bacilli > Caryophanales > Caryophanaceae > Metasolibacillus > Metasolibacillus sp. FSL H7-0170. The sequence goes on from NZ_CP151964.1 coordinate 2,417,145, forward strand.
AACAGGATCAAATACTTTTAGTGTGAACATTGTCATTAAAATAGAAGCAATTAAAATAATAGGCTTCATTAATGGTAGTGTAATTTTGAAAATCGTTTGTACCCACGTTGCTCCATCTACTTTTGCTGCCTCATATACCTCTGTTGAAATACCGATTAATCCACTAATAAACATTAAGCTCATAAATGGTAGCCAAATCCATACTGTCACCGATATTAAAGCCAACAAAGAAGTGACACTACTGCCTAGCCAAACAACATCACCTAAGAAGGGGAAAAATGTCCCCATAATTTTATGGAATAGGCCATATTCCGGGTTTAACATAAATCTCCATGAATAACCTACTAATGCTGGGCTGATTGCAAATGGAATAATAATAATCGCACGTACAAACTGCATAAACTTACCATCAGTGCTTAGTAACAGAGCAACAATAAAGCTTAACGTCAATGTAATTACAACGGTACTAATTACAAAAATTAGTGTGATGATGACACTATTCCAAAAATATTTATCTGTAAACGCCCTCATATAGTTATCCAATCCAACAAAGTTACCCATTTCAACGGATTTTTTCAAATCCCATTCATGAAGACTAATCCAAAATGAATTAAATAACGGATAAATTGTAATTAATAAGATAAGTAATAGTGCTGGAGCCAACAGTAAATATTTAAAAAGATTTTTATTCATCTTGTACCTCTTTTCTTATTTCATATGAACATCTACAGATTCATAAGAAATCGTTTGAATGAGATGAAAATAGACAAGTGTGCTAATATATTTTTAAGCTACTTAACACACTTGTACAGTTTTACTATTCGTAATAACCAGCGCTTTGTAAAATGGCTTCAACTTGAGATGCAGCTTTATTTAATTCACTTTCTACAGATGCACCTGTAGCCATATTGGAAATAGCAGAGCTCAATGTATCTGCAATCTGTGACCATTCTGGAATGTTTGGTAATGCTTTCGAATTTTCGAATCCTTCAGCTCCAACTTGATAGAAGTTGTTTGAAAGCTCATTTAATTTTGCATCCTTTAAATTATCAAGCTGTGTTACAACTGTTGATGCCTGCGATGGGTCAATTGTGTTTTCCCAAGTTTGCGTTACAATATCTAGCTCTTCTTCAGTAGACGAAATCCATTTTAAAACTTCCCAAGCAGCATCCTTATTTTTAGAGCCTTTTGTGATGGCTAATGGGAATGAGCTAATATTTGTTGATGTACCTTGACCATCCCATGTTGGTACTGGTGCATACTTTACATTTCCTACAACTTCAGGAGCGGATGCTTCAGCACTGTTAAATTCTGAGTACACCCACCACCAGCCAATCCAAATAGCACCGTCGCCTTGTTTAAAATGTGTGCGAGAATCCTGCTCTCCATAAGAAACAGAGCTAGCAGCAGCTACTTTATCTTTTACTAATAAATCTACGTATCTTTGAGTTGCTTCAATTCCTTCTTGGTTATTGAAAATTGGCTTGTAGTTCTCATCAAAGATGTCGCCTTTATTGCCCCATAAATAAGATGTCCACATGAACAGGTTTTGTCCATTGTTACCCGTTTTATAGTATGGAACAATGGCATCCATGCCTTCATTTTCTTTAATCGTTTGTGCTACTACATCAAATTCATCCCAAGTCGTTGGCACTTCTAAATTGTATTTCTTAAAAATATCATCACGGTAAAACATCATCTGTACATGTCCACGCACTGGGAAGCTATAGATGCTACCATCAAACGTAGATAAATCAACTAACGATTTCGGCCATCTTCCTACATCAAAATTATCCTTTTGAATATAGCTATCTAAAGGCTCCAAAAATTGTGTAAGGGCGGGTCCCATAGAATCTAAAAATACAACTAAATCATATGCACCACCGTTAGAAATACCATCAGTCGTAATATTTTCTAGTAAGTTGTCATACGGTGTTTCTAAAAATTCAACTTTAATACCTGTCTCTTTTGTGAATTCCTCACTACGCGCTTTCCAAGCATTAAACTGACCAATATCACCAGCAGATAATAGCACTTTGACAGGCTTTGATGTATCAACCTCACCCGAGCTTCCACCTGAACAGCCGCTAAGAACTAAGACTAAGACACTAACAAAAACCAATAAGAACTTACTTTTTTTCATAAATTTCTTCATCTAATTGCCCCCTAATTTATCATTTTTCGAAAACGTCATTTGCAAAATCTAATAATAAATTAATATCTTCTTCTAAAACTGTGAGCTGTATAGAAAATTTCAAGTCTCGATGAACTATATTGGATGGTAGAGACACTGTTGGGAACCCCATGACATTAAATGGACTTGTACACCTAACAAGTAATTCTTCTACATCGTGTTGCTTTTGATTTAATGTAATCGTTGTAATGTCTAGCATAGGTGGAACAATCGGTAATGTCGGTGTTACAATCATGTCAACTTGTTTAAAATACTGAATAAATTTCCGTATCCATGCTTCTTTTATTTCTAAAGCTTCATTGTACAGATTATCTGTAATTTCTAAGCTCCGTTGTAATGTGTTCTTGATTGTTTGGGAAAGATGTGGATTATCCCCCAGACCCTTCATATGTTCCCTGCCAAATTCCTTTGTACCAATCGTTCTAGTTACAGCTAATGTGTCTTGCAAAAAAGATGTATCTAGCTCAACTAGTTCAAATCCTAATTGCAGAAATTGTTGATAAACTTTCTCTAGTGAGTTGGCAACCTCTGCATCTAAGCATGTATCAAAATACCCTTTAGGAATACCGATTTTTTTCACAGTTTTTATAGTATCCGTGCTAACCATATCAAGGCTCTGTAATACCTTTTTCAAATCGGCTATGTTTTTCGTCAATATGCCAATATGATCTTGAGTCACAGATAGTGGTGTTACCCCATGTAAAAGCGCCCTTTTATATGGAGCCTTAAACCCTACAATTTCATTACATGCAGCAGGAATACGCGTGGAGCCTGATGTATCTGTTCCTATTGAAAATAAAGATACACCTTGGGCAACTGCTACTGCTGAACCACTGCTTGAACCGCCTGGAATAAAGGTTGGATGCTGTGCATTCGTCACTGCACCAAACGAGGTACTTGGTAAAAGCACACTTGTTGCATATTCCGATAAATTGGTTTTTCCTAGACAGATTGCCCCTGCCCGTTCAAGTTTATCAAAAATAGAGGCATGCTCAGTTTTTTTCACAGCATTTGTTTCGAGTACACCATTTGTTGTTATGTACCCTCTTACATCAATACAATCTTTCACAGAAAACGGTACACCATACAATGGTTGATTGTCCTGCAAGGATTCTATTTCTTCGAGTGCTAACTCTTCCGTTATTTGAATAAAGCTATTGGCATTTGGTTGCAAGTCATGAATTTTTTGAAAATAGGATTGAATGATTTCCCGTGGCTTAAATCGTTTGCTCTTATATCCATTTAATAAAGCTTGAATTGTCATCACAATGTTACTCCATACTTGCAATATATCCCTGCAATGATTTCATTAAGTAATTTGTTCCTACTAAAACCACATAGCTAGCCCCTCTAGCTACTGCTTTTTGGGCTGCTTCTACATTTCCTGCAACTTCCCCAACTGCAACATTCGCTGCATTTGCCTTTTTATAAATTTCTTGCACCACATTCATAACATCTGGATGATTTGAATTGTCCGTATATCCCATATCTACAGATAAATCTGTTAAACCAATAAAGATAAGGTCAATTCCTTCCACCTGTAAAATTTCATCCAAATTTTCAAATGACTCATATGTTTCAATATGAATTGCTATAAATGTCTCATTGTTGCATTCATCTAAATAACGCTGTCCACTCAATAAGCCATATTTTGCTGCTCTATGTGAATAAGCGACCCCTCTTTTACCTAAAGGAGGGTATTTCGCTTGCTGCACAATTTTTAATGCATCCTCTTTCGTATTAACCATCGGTACTTGAATCCCGCGAGCACCTCGGTCAAGCGCTTTTTGAATACTTGATTCATCGTATGAAACACGGACGATTGATAATAAATCTACCGCATCTGCTGTTCGAATGAGCTCCTCTAAATCTCTGTCACTAAAAGCACCGTGCTCATTATCCAAAACAATAAAATCGAAGCCCCCTAAACCACACATCTCAACTAACGCTGGGGCATATGTGCCAAGAAACATCCCATTTGAAATTTTATCTGTAGAGGTTAAATCATTTTTTGATTGCATCTATAACACTCCTTAAAAAATTCTTTGTTCTGTTTCCTCATCAAAATAATGGGCATTATCCATATTAATTTGGATAAAGATATTATCATCAATGTTAAATGTCTCAGCAGTACGCAACTTGGCAATCATGTCATGCCCATCTAAATCAAAATAAAGAATCGTTTCAGAGCCAAGCATTTCAGGCACTGTAATTCGAGCCTTATATGTTTTTTCATCTTGTACAGCCTCAAGGCTTTTGGAGATGTCTTCAGGACGAATGCCAATGATAATTTTTTTATCTAAATAACCTTTGTCAATTAAAGTTTTTATACTTTGAGCAGAAGCTTTTAACATAATGTTGTCTACCTTTAAACCGTCATTTGTTACGACCCCCGTCAAAAAATTCATTGGTGGAGATCCAATAAAGCTAGCAACAAATGTATTTTGCGGTTTTTCATAAACTTCCGTTGGCGTACCAATCTGCATAATGCGTCCGCTTTTCATCACTACAATGCGTGATGCCATTGTCAGTGCTTCCGTTTGGTCATGCGTAACATAAATCGTTGTTGTTTGTAATCGTTTATGTAGCTTAATAATTTCCGCTCGCATATGCATTCGTAGTTTCGCATCTAAATTTGATAAAGGCTCATCCATTAAAAAAACTTTGGCATCTCGAACGATGGCTCTGCCTAATGCAACTCGTTGCCGTTGTCCTCCAGATAAGGCTTTCGGCTTTTTATCCAAGTACTTTGTTAAATCTAGTATTTCAGAAGCATTTTCTACTCTTTGGCGAATTTCTGCTTTATCCATTTTTCTTAATTTCAACCCAAATGCCATATTGTCATAAGTAGTCATATGAGGATACAAGGCATAGTTTTGAAACACCATCGCGATATCGCGGTCTTTTGGCTCAACATCGTTTACGCGGTCATTGCCAATGAGAAAATCACCCGATGAAATTTCCTCTAACCCCGCTATCATACGTAGAGTAGTAGATTTCCCACAGCCTGATGGTCCAACAAGCACAATAAATTCATGGTCTTTTACTTCTAAATTAAAATTCTCAACTGCATTTGTGCCGTCACTATATGTTTTATAAATATTTTTTAATGTTAAATCAGCCATTTAAACCCTCCTGAACTTTTAAGAATTTGCTAACCAATCTTTTACGATATTTGCGATTTTTTTGGGCTGTTCTAAGGTTGATAAATGTCCTGTTTCAGGTAGAATGACTAGCTTTGCATTAGCAATTTTCTCAGACAGATAACGCGACATGGCAACTGGGCAAACTTGATCTTCTTCGCCTACAACAACTAATGTATTGCAAGAGATAGAGCTTAGAATAGTAGTTTGATTTTGCCTCGTTTGTACAGCATCCAATTGTTGCAAATAAACTTGTTGTCCAACTTCTAACGCCATATCTTGAACAGCAGAAAATAAAGAAGAATTAGTTGGAGCCAGTGCAGGTGCCCAGCACTCTGTCACAAAATTTTCAAAGCCTTGTGTTTCAATAAAATGTCGATTATTAGCCCAGCTTTTAAATTGATTTTGCGTTGGTGGAAAAGGATTGGTATTAAATAAAATCAGTTTTTCCACTCTCTTTGGAGCAATTGCAGCTACTTGAAGTGCTACAATTCCTCCTAAAGAGAGACCTGCCAATATAAATGGTCCTTCTATATGCTGTAAAACATCTTGTGCCATATCTTTAATCGTATTTTTTTCATTCAAATTAAAAATTATAGTTTCCCCTGAATAACCTAAATATTCAGTCATTTCGGACCATAATTTTTCTGTACAAAGCGTACCAGACAAATATACGATAGGAAGTGACATTATTTTTCTCCCATTTTTAAATTCTCAGCTATTTTCTTTTCCAGCTCTTCAAAATTATCTGGTTTAATCATTTTTCCAAATTGATCTGCTTTAAAGCCATACTCTTCTGCCTTTTTAATTAATTCTTTAGGCCAGTATGGATCTTTTCCTTCAAATACTTCATGCTGCTCTAATACAGCAAAAATCCAAGATTCTTCCTCACTAATATTTTCAAAGCCTCGCCATAAGCCTGGTGGTAAAGAAATTAAATCCCATGGACCAATTATTGTTTCGCCTTGAATTTCATCTTCGCTATTTCCCCAATAGAAGCGCCACTGACCTGTTAGAGGTAAAAACGCTTCAATATAATCATGTGTATGGTAGGCTGGTCCATTTCCTTTTGGTGCTTTTACCATACCGATTTGGAAGCCATGTGGAGATGTAATTTTTGGGGAGAATTTATCATTTTCACTCGCTGTATCTCCGATTAGCGCGTAATTTATACGATTATGCCCTGGTAAAATGCTATCAATGAACATTAAAGGAATACCATCTTTCTTAAGCTCATCAAAACGGATAACGAAATTGTTTTCCATTTCTTCATTTGAATAATTTGTTTTGAATTTTGGTTGAACTGTCATAAATAATCTCTCCTTAGTTATTTGATATTGCCGTAGTAGGCATCCTCATAAATTTTTTTAATGGAATCTTCAGTTAATTTATATGGCGTATTATCTAATAAACGGTGAATTTGACTTGCAGCTGTCGCCATCATCTCTAAATCTTCAAATTTAACATTCAATTCTTTTAATGTAGATGGTAAATTTAAGTCTTCAAGTAACTTAAATAAATATGCTACAAAATGCTCAACAACATTGCTAGAATTGATGTCTTCTTCGTATAAATCCATAATCTTCATCACTTCTAATAATTCTTCTGTGTTGGCTTTCCCTATCATTTTAAATACATAGGGCAGTAGTAAAGCATTGGCCACACCATGCTCGATATGGTAATAGCCCCCTAATGGATAAGCTAAGGCATGAATTGCTCCTACACCTGCATTTGCTAAGGAAACGCCACCTAATAAACTAACCCAGCTCATATTTTCTCGAGCAATTTTATTTTCCCCGTCATGTACAGCCTTCTTAATGTTTTTAGGGAACAATGCCATTGCTTTTTCGGCATATATTTTTGTTAACATAGTTGCTCTTTTCGCTAAGTATGATTCGATTGCATGTGTAAATGCATCTACGCCAGAAGCTGCTGTGACTCTTGGCGGGCAAGTAAGCGTTAAATTGGGATCAATAATTGCAATGTCTGGAAGTAAAACATCACTAATAATACCGCGTTTAACTTGTTGTACCTCATCACCAAAAATTGCATTCATTGTTACTTCTGAACCTGTTCCTGAAGTTGTAGGAATTAAAATGGATTTGACAGCTCTTGCTTCGATTATTTTTTCACTGCTTAAATAAGGTTGAATATCTTCCTTATCAGCTAGTGCAGCAGTAATTTTCGCTACATCTAAAGAGCTACCACCACCAATTCCGATAACCGCTTCAATGCCTTTATTTTTTATGCTATCGTATACTGCATTCACTAATTCGAATGTTGGCTCACCTACAATATCAGTAAATGTTGTGATTTGTAGAGATTCATCAGCAATCAATGATACAAGCTGGCTAACAAGACCTGTTTTTTCAATCCCTTTATCACTAATAATTAAGACTTTGCTAACATTTAATTCATTTAACAAACCTTTCACAGATTGAAGTGAATCATAACCGAATCTAATACATTTCGGGCTTTTGAAATCTTTCACTTCTACAGAAAATCCATTATTCATTGTTAAAATCTCCCTTTGAATTCGAATTCAAAATTTACCAAACTGTCCAGCCACCATCCACTAATAATGTGTGACCTGTTATCATATCCGAACTCTTTGTACTTAATAATAAAACTGCCCCCAAAATATCTTCACTTGTTGCTAATCTTCCTAAAGGTATTCTGTCTAAAACATTTTGCTTAAAGGTAGGTTCTTGGAACATCTTTTCCGTAAAGTTTGTTGCAATGAAAGTAGGAGCAATACCATTAACATTAATTTTATATTCTGCCCATTCAATGGCTAGGGCTTTTGTTAATTGGTTTAGAGCTCCTTTACTTGCAGAATATGCACTACGTTTATAGTATCCAACAAACCCCATTTGAGAAGACATGTTAATAATTTTCCCATAGTTATTCAGCTTCATGTATTTTCCTACAGTTTTACATAGGAAGGCAACGCTCGTTACATTCAGCCTCATAATCTTTTCCCAATTTTCTACTGTTACATCTTCAATAGCCTCTGGAATATTAATACCTGCGTTGTTGATTAAAACATCAATTCTTTTACATTCTGAATAAATATCAGAAACTAAACCTTCAATTTGATGAACATTTTCTAAATCGAAAGGCTTTATTGTTACCTTTCCATTTTTCTTGTTTATTTCATCTTCCACTAATTTCAATTTGGCTTCATTGCGTGCAATCAACACAACATGAGCCCCTTGCTCTGATAAAAATAATGCTATTTCTTTTCCAATTCCTTCACTTGCTCCAGTGACAATGACAACTTTATCGTTAATATCAAATAATTTATTTAACATCCTCTATTATCCTTTTGTACTTTTAGTTGTTCCACGTACAATAAGTTTTGGCTCTAATACAATTTGAACAGGGGAACTCGATTCTCCACTTATTAATGCCAACAAATTAGTAAGTGCTAATTTACTCATTTCTTCTTTTCGTTGAGAAATTGTTGTTAATTTTACATATGGATTCCCAGCTATGTTGATATCATCAAACCCCATTATAGAAATTTCTTCAGGTACTTTTTTATTACAACGAGAAATCGCTTCCAATACTTCTAATGCGATGCTATCTGTCGAAGCAAAGATAGCTGTCACATTTGGATTTGTCTGTAATAAATTCATGGAAAAGTCTAATGCACTATTATGATTATTCGCTTCAAAAACTAATTCTTCATTATAAGCAATACCATTATCTTGTAATGCTTGTTTGTACCCTAAAAATCGATCATTAAATGTTGAGTACTCTTGATAACCAGTTATAGTTATATAAGCAATGTTTTTATGTCCATTTTCAATCAAATATTGCATTGCTATTTTCGAACCTTTTAAATCATCAACTATTACATAATTCGCTTGCTCTAAGTTATCCATAGACCTATTAAAAAACAGAATTGGGATTGTACTATCAACTATATTGACTGTTAGTTCTTCTCGTCGCTTCACAGTTGCAACAATGACACCATCTACCCTACGATTTAATAATTTACTTAGTACCTCTGAAAGCGATTCGTTTTTGGAATCCCCATCCATCATAATTACATCATAATTCAATTTACTGGCTTCATTTAGAATCACCTGCGCCGTTTCAGCATAGAATGGATTCGCTAAATTCCCAACAATCAAGCCAATTGTATTCGTTTTTTTCTTCACTAAACTTCTAGCAATCTCATCAGGCTTAAAACCTAACTCTTCAATCGCATTTAATACTTTCATTCTAGTCGCAGGTCGAACATAAGGAAAATCATTAAGCACTCTCGAAACAGTTGTTTGAGACACACCTGCAAGTTTAGCTACGTCATATGCATTTGGTCTCTGGCTCAAAAAATATCCCCTCTCTTTTTTGAATTCGAATTCATAAAATTCTTATCCATACTTTAGCATACCGATAATTAAATTTGCAATACCTTTTTGAAATATTTTTTATTTTCTGTCTATTATATTTTCCCTCGTTCACGCAATTAATTTATTCATTAATACCGTTTTTCCATCAACTTTAAAGATAAAACATCAAAGTTATTAAAGCTTTTATAAGTTCGTTTTCATTTACAATGTACAGGGAATCTAACTACCCTATTATTTCACTCCGAATATTTGTAATGCAATCATACTTTCTTCCGCCATCTTGCTTTTATTTTCTTAATAAGGACTGATAACCTAGCTATTTACCAGCCTTTTGTAATAGTTTATTATACATCTACAAGCCATAATAATTACATTCTAATAAATTTACCAAAACAATAGTACCTATATATTCTAGTAAAATATTACTTGGTGAATTTCCACTAATCATTTGTTTTTATCATAGTACTAAGTCAGTAAAGTATTGGAAAATATCTATACTTAAATGAAATAGCAGTTGACACATATTTCATTCCGAAGGACAATAATAAATAGAATATACGCCTTTTACAATATTTGAAATAATTGAAAGGATGAATCATTATGGCATTATTTGATCGTATTAAATTTGATGGACTGCGCTCAAGAGATTGGGTTATTTACAAATACCCAACGGAAAATATAAAACTGGGTAGTACTTTAATTGTAAATGAAGGACAAGTAGCATTATTTGTAAAGGGAGGACAAGTATGTGACGCTTTTCCTTCTGGTTCATATGTACTTTCCACAAATAATTTACCAATCATCGGCTCTATTGTGAATTTTGCATATGGTGGAAAAACACCATTTACGGCTGAAATTTATTATATTAACTTAGCTAGCAAGCTTGATTTATATTGGGGAACATCTAATCCAATCCAATTGATTGACCCTAAATATTTTGTTAAATTACGAATTCGTGCATTTGGTCAAATGGCTCTTCGTATCGATAATTATATGCTATTTTTCTCAGAGCTTATTGGCAGCATGACTTCAGATGAGATTGTGCAATATGAAAAAGTACAAGAATATTTCCGAGGCTTATTAATTACACATATAAAAACAGAGCTAGCAAATAAGATTATTCGTGAAAAAATTTCTGCCTTAGAAATCTCAACAGAATTAGCAAACCTTTCTCAATCAATGGAAGAAATCGTAAAAGAAAAATTTGAGGGGTATGGCTTCTCACTTTTAAGCTTTCATATAAAATCAATTAATTTCCCAGATGAAGACTTTGAGGAGATTAATAAAATTTTAACAGCTCGCGCTAAATTTGAGATTATGGGCGATGACCGCTATACAACACAGCGAAGCTTTGATGTTTATGAAGGTGCGGCAAATAATCAAAATAACGTGACAAGCTCGGTGCTATTAAGTAATTTTGGCTTAAATACAGCCTCTGAAATTATTACGAGCATGCAGCAACAACTTCCACCGTTAAAAAGCATAGACAAGCATTCCGTTTGCCCTTCATGTAATGAAAAGGTTAAGCCGAATAGCAAATTTTGTAATTCATGCGGAGCTAATATGGAGAAAAAGGTATTTGCTTGCCCTTCATGTAACTTTGAAAATAATGAAAATGCGAACTTTTGTGGCAACTGTGGTAAGAGCTTTAAAAAATCTACTTGTTCCTGTGGGACAATACTCGATTTCGATGCCCGCTTCTGTCATAATTGCGGCGAAAAAGCAAACTAACTTATTCGTAATAAAGCAATAACATAACTTTTACATTATAGTCGTGTAATTTTAGGAGGTTTCTATAAATGAGTAATTTAAAATGTTCTCAATGTGGTGCACCTGTTGAAGAAAATACAGCACATTGCAAATATTGTGGTGGGAAATTAGACCTTCCCCCTCAAACAACAGCACAAGCTCAACCTACTTTTCAACAGCAGGCTTACCAAGCACCTGTAAATACTAGTCTTGCTCCTGGTATAGACCCTTCATGGCCAATTAAATCAAAACTGCTTGCTGCTGTACTCGCTATCTTATTTGGCTCACTAGGTATCCATAAGTTTTATTTAGGGCGTCCTGGAATGGGATTTCTTTATTTAATCTTCTGTTGGACTTATATTCCAGGCTTTATCGGCTTCATCGAAGGAATTATTTACTTAGTACAAAAAGAACATAATTTCCAAGTGAAAAATCGTGTTCGCATTAGTTAATACAATAAAAAGTGTCTGAAAACGTGCGCACGCACTGCTTTTCAGACACTTTTTTCTTATTAAAGTTTGAAAGAGGTGTACAATTTTTGAAAGATTGCAAATAGAGCGGAACTACAATCAGTGGGCTTTTACGGGCAGTTGATTTCCCATTTATCCTTTGTGTATTTTCACTTAAGTTTTGAAGTGGGCTTCTTACTGCTCGTTAATGTGGGATAAGTTTGATGAAATAGATAATAAATATCAAAGAAAAGAGCGTGTTTTAGAAAAAAGGATTTACCAAAACACGCTCTAAATATTTTTAGTTAGCTCATTATTTTTGTTGCTGCACAGTTGTTGATTTAAAATAGGAGCTTTGCATAAAGAAATTAATTCAGTTAGGTCATGATGACTAAAGTGTCTCACCCAATTTCTGAATCTGTGAGTGGGAAATTAAATAGACATTGCCTAAAATATCGATTTTGTCTCCCTTTACACGTACAGCGCAATCTTTGTTCGAAGCATAAACATTCATTTCTTTCGATAAGGGAGATAGTTCATCTTGAACAAGCGCAATATTATTTTCAAGGTCAAAATGAGACAGGACGGAAAAATTGCTAAGGCCGATTCCATCGTAAACAGAGCTTATTTCAACTTTATAACCAAAGTTTTTCGAGCATAACCATTTAGCGGACATATTGATTGCACCAGCGCTTGCTCCCATTACAACGGCTCTGCTTTCTTTAATCAAGCCTGACAATTCATATTCCATCAAAAACTCATTTTGTTTAAGAGTATTTCCACCTAACAAGAAAATGACTGAAGCATTTTGAATTAAGGTTTGGGCATCTTCCTTCTGTACGCGATAATTAATTATATGGTATTCATCAAATATAATGCCTGCCTGCTCAAGCCACGTGCGTTCAATCGCACCGTCATCTTCATAAAACAATGGATTGGAGCTAATCATAGCAAGCGATTTTCTGTCAGTAATATCTTCCTGTAACACCTTGCTTAAATTCTCTGGAAAAAAATTATTAAACCAGCCTAAATAATAGTGAGTTTTCATAAATACCCCCGCAGCAAAGTGTAAGTAGCATTACTTCTTCTATTTTATTGTCACCAGCATGATACTGTAAAAATAACCTCTTTAGTTATCTAATGTAATGTATTGTGTAACATTACTATCGGGCTTTTTCAAAGCTACAGTTATAAATACTGAGTTTATAGCCTTTTTGATATTATTTTTCTGGCACTGCAATTACTGCTTTCCCCCCCATATAAGGTACTAGCACTTCAGGAACTTTTACGCTGCCGTCCGCTTGCTGATAGTTTTCTAAAATTGCAGCGACTGTACGTCCAATCGCTAAGCCTGAACCATTTAATGTATGCACGTATTCTGGCTTTGCTCCTTGCTCACGACGGAAACGGATGTTGGCACGACGCGCTTGGAAATCTTCAAAATTTGAAATAGAAGAAATTTCACGATACATATCTTGCGTTGGGAACCATACTTCTAAGTCATATTTTTTTGCTGCTGTAAAGCCTAAGTCAGATGTGTTCATTAATAGTTTGCGATATGGTAGCTCTAATAATTGCAATACCTTTTCAGCATGATCTGTTAATAGCTCCAATTGCTCGTAAGATTCCTCTGGTTTTACAAAGCGCACAAGCTCTACTTTGTTGAATTGGTGCTGACGAATAAGCCCGCGCGTATCGCGCCCCGCTGAACCTGCCTCAGAACGGAAGCAAGCACTATATGCTGCAAAGCCTTTTGGTAGCATTTCTCCATCTAAAATTTCATCGCGATAGAAGTTTGTTACAGGTACTTCTGCGGTTGGTGCTAAGAAATAATCTAACTCCTCTAGCTTAAAGACATCCTCTGCGAATTTTGGTAATTGCCCTGTACCTGTTAACGCATCACGATTAATAATAACTGGAGGCATCATTTCCTCATAGCCATGCTCTTCGGCATGTAAATCCATCATAAAGCTCATTAATGCACGCTCTAAACGTGCGCCTAAACCGCGGTAAAATAAGAAGCGGCTGCCTGTTACTTTACCCGCGCGCTCGAAATCAACAACACGTAAGTCTGTCGCTACATCCCAATGTGGCTTTGGTTCAAAATCGAACGCTGTCTTTTCGCCCCATGTATACACTTCCACATTGTCATCCTCTGTTTCACCCACAGGTACAGATGGATGTGGAATGTTTGGCAAACGCATCATCATATCTTCAAATTTTTCTTCTACAGCACGTAATGTTTCATCAAGCGTTTTGATTTCTTCCCCTACCTCACGCATACGTGCAATGACATCGTCTGCGTTTTCTTTATTGCGCTTCATCATTGAAATTTGCTCAGATACTTTATTACGATCTGCCTTTAATACCTCTGTTTTGGCAATTAAATCACGACGCTCTGCATCCAATGCTTCAAATTGGTCAAAAGTTCCTAAATCCTCATTGCGTGTAAGCAACACTTTTTTTACTTCTTCATAATTTTCCCGAATACGTTTAATATCTAACATATTTCTTCCTCCATTCTTTAGTACACTAATTCGCTGAAACGACAAAAAAGCCCCCATCCCCTAAAAAGGGACGAGAGCTACCCGCGTTGCCACCCTAATTGAATAAACAAATACTGCTTATTCCACTTCGTTCATAACGGCTTTAGTCACCGGTCTTTGCCTACTATCATTTTCAGCAAGACAACTCAAGGACGGATTCACAAGTGTTTTTATTAGCTTGCACCAACCGCTAACTCTCTATAAAAAAACGTGCTTGTTACTACTTCCTATCATCGCATTATCTTATAATTTGCATTCATTGTACTATAGGTTATTTTTTTTCGCAACTCGTAACAAGCATTGCTACTTATTTTTACGTATAATGACGGTGAGGTGATTTGCCTATGCAACAAGCAAAAATTATTGTTGTTGATGATGAAAAAGAGATTGCTGACTTAATTTCCTTACATTTAGAAAAGGAATTTTATGATGTCATTACATGCTACGATAGCACAAAAGTATTGTCTATATTACAAAATCAAATAATTGACCTTATTATATTAGACATTATGATGCCTAATATGGACGGCTATACATTAGCTACACAAATTCGCAAAAATTTCAATATGCCCATCATTTTTGTTAGCGCCAAAACTTCCGATTTTGATAAGGTTCATGGACTTGCACTCGGCGCTGATGATTATATAACAAAACCATTTACGCCAATTGAATTAGCAGCTCGTGTCAATGCACAGCTTCGACGCTTTAAAACATTAAATACAGCCTTTTCTACTACAGCACCGATACTGCAATATGGTGGATTAATCATTTTGCCAGAGAAGCGTGAGGTCAAGCTGTATGATGAGGTGCTTGATTTAACCCGTAAGGAATTCGATATTTTATATTTACTTGCCAGCCACCCTAAAAAAATATTTAGCACAGAAAATATTTTTGAGGAAGTATGGAATGAGGCGTATTTTGAAGGTGCCAATACAGTGATGGTACATATCCGTAATTTGCGCAAAAAATTAAAAGAGAATAAAAAAAATCAGTTTATCAAAACTGTGTGGGGAGTAGGTTATACATTTAATGATTAAGCGATTTCACAATTTCCGTGTTCAAATGGCTTTTTTATTTGCCGTTAGTATGGCTTTTTCAGGGGCTATTACAGGCGTGATTTTCTCGATATTGCGCTGGTATTACAAGCAAAATGTTTATGCTGACACCAGCTTAGCTGATTTACGCCAAAATTTGCGAGCCTTTGGTGATACTAATGCCTTTTTAGTTGTATTTGCCCTCTTATCGTTTCTCATTTTTATGCTGTTAACTAAAAAATATACGGGCTATTTTCAAACGATTTCTACTGGCATTCGCCATCTCGCAGACGGTGATTTTTCTCAAAAAATTCATATCCAAAGTCGCAATGAATTTGGCGAGGTAGCTGAGCATATAAATATAGCTGCCAAAATGCTACAAGAGGCAATTGAACGAGGTGATTTTTCAGAATCAAGTAAAAATGAATTAATCGTAAATTTAGCACATGATTTACGCACACCTCTTACCTCTGTACTCGGTTATTTATATTTAATTTTACATGATGAAAATTTAACAGAGGAGCAAAAAAAGCATTTTTTAACGATTGCCTATACGAAAGCAGGTCGATTAGAAGGTTTAATCGATACATTATTTGAAGTGACTCGATTAAACTACGGCATGCTTCCACTAAAGCAAACTGCATTCGATATCGGACATCTTTTATTACAACTTGCTGAGGAGATGTATCCGATTGTTGAGCAAGCGAATTTGATTACTCGCACCGAAATTGAAGATAATTTAATGGTTTACGCAGATGGAGAGCTATTAGCACGTGTCTTTGAAAATCTAATTACCAATGCATGTCGCTATGGTGTAGATGGTCAATATATTGATATTACAGCTAAGACTGTAGACGATTCGCTTGAAATACGAATTTGTAATTACGGAAGTATGATTCCCGAGAAAGATTTACCCTATCTATTTGATATGTTCTATACAGCTGATAAATCGCGTTCTTCTGAACATAACAGTACTGGATTAGGCTTATTTATCGCTAAAAATATTGTTGAGCAGCACGAAGGCACAATTTCTGCTACAAGCTCATTGAAGGAAACATGCTTTATTATTAATTTAAGAAAGATTTAAGTATTTCCGTACAAATTATTTAAGCTCTCCTCTTTATTATGAAAGTAATAGCAGGGAGGAGAAAAAATGAAAAAAATCATTGTTATTTTACTTATTTTTAGTATCAGCGCATGGTTTACTTTCAATAATCAAAAATCAAATATTGATGGACATACATCAACCCAAGAACAAGTATATCAGGGTGATTTATTAATCGTAAATCATGATTTTCCGATTAAAAAGAAATACATCCCAAAGGATCTTGTTAATGCTTCGAAAACAAATTACAACAATTACTACGTCGTTTTATATAACGATATTTTAATTTCTGAACATATAAAAGCACCATTCGAAGCTTTAATGGAGCAGGCCTATCATGAAGGCATCTCCAATTTTATGATAAGCAGTGGCTTCAGAAGCTTTGAGGAGCAGAAAAGATTATATGATGAATATGGCAAGGACAGTGCTCTTCCTGCTGGCTATAGTGAGCATAATTTAGGTTTATCATTAGATATTGGCTCTACACAAGGTCGTATGGAAGATACATTTGAAGGACAATGGCTCGCTGAAAATGTATGGCAGCATGGCTTCATCATGCGTTACCCGAAAAATAAAACGCATATTACAAAAATTAAATATGAGCCTTGGCATATTCGCTATGTTGGCTTGCCACATAGTGTACTAATGCAGGAAAAAGATTTAGCACTTGAAGAGTATATTGAATTTTTAAAAGATGAACAAATCGTTCATACATCTGTTAATGGTCAAGATTATACAATTGAGTACTATGACAGTGTACTATTTTCAAAAGCTGTACTTCCAAAGGATAAAACATATACTATATCCGGTGACAATCAAAGTGGTATTATTATTACAATTGAGGGCTAATAGTAAAAAAAGCACGCAACTGAAGTTCATTTAATATTTGAAAGAAAAGACTTTACCCTTTCATCAAAAATCATGTCTGAAAAGCAGTGCGTTCGTTTGCTTTTCAAACACTCAATATTATATTTGAAGGAGTGACGAACAATGGATATGCTGCTATTCTCATTGGACCGCGATACGAGCACGCCATTGTATGAGCAGTTATATGAGGGCATTAAGGACGCAATCATTCAGCAGAAAATTGCCGTCGGTGAAAAATTGCCCTCTAAAAGAAAGCTTAGTGATTTTTTAAATATTAGCCAAACAACCATTGAGCTAGCCTATGCACAGCTTTTGGCGGAGGGCTATATCGCCTCAAAGCCACGCGTAGGTTATTTTGTTGAGGATATTGATGAGCTACCCTTTATTGAAAAGCCGATTAATAGTACACCAACTGTTCAAAAAAAACGGACATATAAAATTGATTTTTCTCCTGGGAAAATTGACGAGGATTCCTTTCCTTTCACTGTTTGGAGAAAATATGCAAAAGAGCTTATTGATTTGCACTCCAAAGAGCTACTACAAATTGGCGACCGCCAAGGGGAGTATGAATTGCGTACGCAAATCGCCAGCTATTTATATCAATCGCGTGGCATCAATTGCACAGCAGAGCAAATCGTTATTGGCTCTGGTACAGAGCAGCTCATGCCCTTTATTTTACGCTTATTCGATGATACAAATATTGCGTTAGAAAACCCCGGCTATTCGGCAATTCCTCGCAATCATTTAGAGCATGTGGCGATTCCTGTTGATGTCGATGCAGATGGCTTGCTCGTTGACCAGCTAGAAAAAACAGAGGCGAATTTAGTATATATTACGCCCTCACATCAATTCCCAACAGGCGCTGTTTTATCTGCTGCGCGCCGGGCTCAATTATTAAAATGGGCTGCCCAAAAAGAATCACGATATATTATTGAAGATGATTATGATAGCGAATTTCGTTATATTGGAAAACCAATCCCTGCACTTCATAGTCTGGACCAAAATGATAAAGTTATTTATATGAGTACATTTACAAAATCGTTGATGCCTTCGTTACGTGTTGCATATTTTGTGCTTCCACCAACTTTACTGTCTCGTTATAATGAAGTATTCGGCTATTATTCTGCGACTGTTCCACGCTTTGATCAGCATATTTTAGCCCACTTTATGAAGGATGGGCATTTTTCAAAGCATCTCAATCGCATGCGTAAAATTTATCGTAAAAAGCACGATAAGCTATTATCCATACTCACGAGGCATTATCCAGCAATTAAAGTATCAGGAGATGTCGCTGGCATGCACGTATTAATACAAGTTCCACACGAAAAACAGGAACATGAATTACAACAAATTGCTATCGAAAATGATATCTCCATATTACCTATTTCGAATTATTTATTAACTCCAATACAGCTCAAGCGCCCAACATTTCTATTAGGTTTCGGCGGCATCCCAATCGATAAAATCGAGCCCCATCTTGACGCACTTATGGCAGTATGGAGCATTGACAAACATTAATACAAAAATGAATGTAAGGAAATAAAGATTGTCCTAATAGATAATTATCATTTTACGTACTAAAGTACAATCAATACTTTAATAAAAGCATGGAGCATTAGTAAACACTAATGCTCCACCAGCTCAATAGCATATTCCTCAAACCACATATCTATCTGAATTAAAAATGCTAGCAGCTGTGGTCCTGCCATTAGCTGGCCAAACCAAGGCACTCGGAAAGATGAACCTCCCGATTGCATCAGCTCATTGATTTTTTCATGATTGAACAGCTCGTATAAAATTGAATTTTCATTTTCTAGTCGCTGCTGCAATATTTTCTGAACCCCATTTGTATATTTAGGGTGGTAGGTTTTAGGATATGGATTCTTTTTCCGATATACTACTTCTTTAGGTAAAATGCCCTCAAAGGATTTTCTTAATATACCTTTTTCCAAGCCGCCAATTGTTTTCATTTCCCAGGGAATATTCCAAGCATATTCAACAAGGCGATGGTCTGCAAAAGGGACGCGAACTTCTAAGCCTGCTGCCATCGTCATACGATCTTTACGCTCCAATAAGGTTTGCATAAAGTATTGGCGATTCAAATAAAAGAGCTGCTGTCTCTTATCATTTGTAGGTATCTGTGTAATTTCATCTTGATAAGCTTGCTGTAAATAATCCTTTAATGGTAGTCTTTGCTGCCAGCTACCTTGAAGTAATTGCGCTCGTTCGTCGATAGAGCGAATCCAAGGAAAGAATGGTGTTTCATTATAAAACCAAGGGTAGCCACCAAATAATTCATCTGCGCATTCACCCGATAAGGCAACAGTGAAATTTTTCTTAATTTCTTGGCCAAATAATATAAGGGAACTATCAATATCCACCATACTCGGATAATCCTTCCCCCGTAGTGCCTGTTTTAAATACGCAACGAGCTGCTCCTGCTCTATAATAATTTCATGATGCACTGTATTAAATTGCTTGCTCATTATGTCTATCCAATAACCATCCCGTGTCGTTTGAAAATCATTTTTTTTAAAAAATTGGGCATTATCTTCATAATCTATTGAATAAGTGTGAAGCTTTTCACCATGCTCTTTTAATGTGTTCGCGGCAATTGCAGTAATAATGCTTGAATCAAGCCCTCCAGATAGTAATGTACAAAGCGGCACATCGCTAACTAATTGACGTTGAATTGCATCGATTGTCAATTCTCGTACATGCTCAATCGTTTGCTCTAATGAATCTTTATGCTCCTTGCTCTCCACATCCCAATAACACCAAGTCGTCATCTTATTTTGATTGAATTGTAAAGCGTGTGCAGGTGGTAATTCAAAAATATTTTTGAAAACTGTTGTGCCTGGTTTTCTAGAAGGGCCGATGCTTAACAATGCTGTTAATCCTTCATAGGTAACAATTGGACGGATTGTATGATGTGCTAATAAGGCCTTTATTTCAGAAGCAAATAATAGTCCCTCAGCGTTTTGTGTGTAAAATAGAGGCTTTACACCTAATCGGTCGCGGAATAAATAAATTGATTGCTGGCTATCATCCCATACAGCAAAGGCAAAAATGCCGTTTATACGCTCTACACAGTGCTCTTTCCATTCTATAAATGCATACAGTAAAACTTCCGTATCTGATGTTGTTGTAAATGTATAGCCTTGTGTGATTAACGCCTGACGCAATTCCTCAGTATTATAAAGCTCACCGTTATACACAATGGTATAAAGTTTATCTCGATGAGTTCTTGTCATTGGCTGCGCCCCGCCTACCACATCAATTACCGCCAATCTGCGATGACCAAGCTGTACATGCTGTTCAGTCCAAATAGCCTGTGCATCAGGGCCTCTATGCGCTAAAATATCCGTCATCTGCTGTATTTGCTGCGTATCAGTTAATACTTTAGCAAAGCTCACGATACCCGCAATTCCACACATTTTTTCACGCTCCTTCACGTATTATGTATATGCACCTCTCCATTTTAGTAGAACAGCAATAATCGAGCTTTTACAGACAGTTAATACATGTTAAAAGGAGATTTTAAAATCCGTGTTTTTAATCTCAATAAAATATGGAGCTACACATAGTCCAAAAAACTGTGGTTGCTTTACTATAATTAAAATCACTTTTTACTTATTCAAAGAGAAGCCGCTAAATTGACTGTTTACAACCTTCTAAAACACAAAGAGTTGTCTGAAAGCGATGTACTAATGTGCTTTCGGACAACTTCATTTTAAATTATTAGCTAAATAAGCCTGTTACACTTCCCCATAAGTTACTGAAAAATTTGCCGATACCTTGGAAAAATAATGAGATGCCGCTAGCACGCTCTACAGACGCTGTTGTTATAATATCTACTGTTAGTTGCTTGCCGTCAATAAAGCCGTAATCTGTGCCTTCTGAGCGCTCTAATGAGGCTTGTCCCACTACGACACCTTCCTCAACTGCAGCCTCTAATTCCTCGTTCGATAAATTCAAAACAGGCTTATATAAATCTTTTTCATTTGTTTTAATCATGACAGAGATAGGTTCTTTCGTTGCAATTGCAACATTATCTTCCTTCCCTTTCGTCACTTTCACTGACTTTTGCTCTTCAAATACATAGTTAGTAGGTAATAACTCTTGTTTTGTGAATTGACCAAACCCATAATCAAATAGCTTTGCTGTTGCATCAAAACGCGCTTCATAAGAGCCTACACCATTTGCATCAACAGCCTTCATTACCACTGCAATAAGTCGTGTTCCATTACGCTCAGCCGTTCCTGTGAAGCAATACCCTGCAAATGTTGTTGTACCCGTTTTTAAGCCATCTACCCCCTCATAGGAGTAAACAAGTTCTGGTAACATGAAGTTCCAGTTTTCCATCTTAATTGCATCGCTTGTCCCTTCTCGGAAAGTCTTTTTAGCAATTTTAGATGTTTCCAAAACCTCTGGGTGCTGCTTTAGTAGAAGATAGGCTAATTTCGCTGTCGATTTAGCCGACATCACATTTTCATCCTCTGCGCCAGTGCCTGATGGATGCATACCGAATAAATCAATATTGTTTAAACCTGTTGAGTTAACAAATTTATACCCCTCAAGTCCAAGCTCTTCCGCCTTTGCGTTCATTAACTTTAAAAATTCTGTTTCCGTCCCTGCAATTGTTTCTGCAATCGCAACTGTCGCAGCATTTGCTGAATAAATTGCCATCGCTTCATACAATTCTCGTATTGTATAAACACCATCTGCTCGTAATGGTACATTACTTAATGCACGATTTTGAGACATTTTATACGTATAGTCTGTTACACGATATTCCTGTTCCCAAGTAATTGTTCCCGCTTTTATTGCATCAAGCAATAAATATTCTGTCATCATTTTTGTCATACTTGCAATACCTAATGGTGTATCTGCATTTTGTTCATACAAAATTTTCCCTGAATCTGCGTCAATTAAAATCGCTGCGTCTACTGTCAAACCTAAATCAGTTTCTGCATTTGCCACCGGTGCTGTTACTAGCATGCTTAGTAATAAAATCGGAAGCATTAGCAAACTGATCATTTTCATACTTGCCTTTTTCACAAAGCTACCTCCACTAAATAGTTTCTCCTTCGCCATTTTATCATAGAACGTCAATAAATGTAGGATTTATCTCGATGCTACAAAAAATTACCTTTTATAGATTGTATGTAGTTCAATTATTAGAAAAATCAAGATAAAGCTCCGACGAATGTCATAGTTATTTCAAGCTTAATTAATAAAAAACACTCTGTTAACAATAGTATTGACGTTAACAGAGTGGATTAGTTGCATTTTTTTATTCAGCAAACGCCACATCTTTAGGCGATAAGATGAATGATTTATTTTACTTTAACCCAGATGGTGTAACACACTTGCTCAAAAAGAGATAGACCATTGACGGATGTCATAGGACTTGACACTTTTATCAATTAGCTCGAATAAAATCTAGACACAATTACACTAAAGTGTAATTGATTTATTGATAAGAATAGTTTGGTGCCTCTTTTGTAATTTGTACATTATGTGGGTGTGATTCACGAAGACCAGCCCCCGTCATACGAACAAATTGCGCTTCTTCACGTAAAGCTTGTAAATTGGCTGAACCACAGTAACCCATACCTGCACGAATACCGCCAATTAATTGGTGAATCGTATCAGCAAGTGGTCCTTTGTATGGAAGTCGTCCCTCAATTCCTTCTGGCACTAATTTTTTCGCATCTTCTTGGAAATAGCGGTCTTTCGAACCTTTTTCCATCGCACCAAGTGATCCCATTCCACGATATACTTTAAAGCGACGTCCTTGGAAAATTTCCGTTTCCCCTGGTGATTCCGAGGTACCTGCTAATAATGAGCCTAGCATAACTACATTTCCACCAGCCGCTAATGCTTTAACAATATCACCAGAATATTTAATACCACCATCTGCAATAATCGTTTTACCATACTCACGTGCTACTGAAGCAGCATCATATACAGCTGTAATTTGTGGTACGCCTACCCCAGCGACAACACGAGTCGTACAAATTGAACCTGGTCCAATACCTACTTTTACTACATCTGCACCAGCATCAAATAATGCGCGTGTACCTTCCCCTGTAGCTACATTTCCCGCGATAATTTCTAATTCTGGATAAGCAGCACGGATTGATTTAATGGTATTTAAAACACCTTGTGAATGACCATGTGCTGTATCAATAACAATAATGTCAACTTGTGCTTCTACAAGCTTGGCAATACGCGTCATTGTATCACTTGAAACACCAACTGCTGCCCCTACTAATAAACGACCATGAACATCTTTTGCCGCATTTGGGAACTCAATTACCTTTTCTATATCTTTAATTGTAATTAAGCCCGTTAACTTACCGTTCTCGTCAACAATCGGTAATTTTTCGATTTTATATTGTTGTAAAATTTTCCCAGCATCTTCTAATGTTGTACCTTCAGGTGCTGTGATTAAATCTTCCTTCGTCATTACATCATCAATTTTTAATGAGTAGTCTGAAATAAAACGTAAATCACGATTTGTAATAATACCTACTAGTTTTTGGTCGTCCATATTGTTTACAATCGGAACGCCCGAAATGCGGTATTTCCCCATCAAGTGCTCAGCATCAAACACTTGGTGCTCTGGTGTTAAGAAGAATGGGTTTGTAATAACGCCATTTTCAGAGCGTTTTACTTTTTCTACTTCCTCAGCTTGCTCATCAATCGTCATGTTTTTATGAATAATACCAATTCCACCTTGACGTGCCATTGCAATTGCCATTTTCGCTTCTGTTACTGTATCCATACCAGCGCTTATTAAAGGGATATTTAATTTGATTTTCGGTGTTAATTGTACTGATAAATCCACGTCTTTTGGTAATACTTCTGAATGAGCTGGGACTAGTAGTACATCATCAAATGTTAATCCTTCTTTAGCAAATTTTGTTTCCCACATTTCGAAAATTCCTCCTAGGTAAAAGAATATTATTGTAAGGTTATCAACGTGCTCCTGCGGTGTCAAGATATTATAAAAAGAAAAATAATTCCGACTATTGATTATCCAATTTTAAATATAAAGAAAAGAGCTTTGTTCATTCCTATCATAACACTTTTATATTTTATTTATATTTTTCTTGCTTACAAATCTTCAAAATAGATGCTCTGTACTTCTTGAACTATAAAAAATTGATACACTTAGAAAGAATACTATTAGAGGATGATTATATATGAATAAGATTCAACAATTTTGGCATGATTTTTGCAGAGCAAATGGTAAAGAAGAAATTCAATATAAAGATGCATTTCAATTTGGAGTTTCAGCTGATTGGTTAGCTAATTTAGTTGTTGAAGGAAAGAAAACAGCAACAACTTCAGGTTATATGTTTTATGAGTTAGAAAATGAGGCTCTACCTCAAAGTGGTGAGTATTATATCGTTCTAAATGGACAGGAAGAGCCAGTAGCAGTCATTCAAATTCAATCCGTTGAAGTTGTTCCAATGAATGAGGTAACAGTAGACTTTGCTTTAGCAGAAGGTGAGGGTGATTATCAGTTTTGGTGGGATGCCCATGAAAAATTTTTTACCGAATTATTGAAGACTTATAATAAAAAATTTTCGCCAAATATGTTAGTTGTATGTGAACGCTTTAGAAAAGTACCGTAGAAAGTGATTTTAATGTAGTAGGCTTATTTATAAATACAAACAAACCATATGTTAAACTTTTTTTATCTGATTCATCAGAGGTGTGTAATTGTGAAGTAATGTCTTGCTTTCATGGAGGGTCTCAAACGCGTACTGACATATTTTAAGAGGGTCTACTTGATAGAAATCGAAGGTGATACCTAATAAACTAAAAGAGGCAGGATTCAACAAAGTTATTTCTATCAATAACTTTTCGAGTTCTATCAGTAAGTGGCTAAAAATAACGTTCGAAAAGCCGTACAGTTCCCGGCATTTTAGGAGTTAATGATAGAGATTTGCCTAACTAGAGGTCTGATAAAGCAGCAGTTCCCCTAAATGAAAGTAAAATGCTAAAACTTTTCTTGCCATATTTTCAACGAGCCTTTCTTAATAAAAAAATGACAGTAGATAATTTATATTTATTTACAATATGTATCTGACGGGGCTAGTTATTCCATGTTTATCGACGTTTATTCCACGTTTTTTTGAGTTTATTCCACGTTTTCTGAGTTTTATTCCATGTTCATGTTTTTTTACACATGTGATATGGAATCTCTTTTTAGACAACTATCTTGCTACAAAGCAATGTCCTACTCTCACAGGGGATGCCCCCAACTACCATCGGCACTTCAACGCAGTACAGCTAAGCGGCGGATTCCTTCGTTGCCCGCGACGCTTGCGGTGCTCATGTGCCATGCACATTCCGCTCCGCACTCCTTGGCGCCTCGGACTCCTTGCTCTTCTGCACTGCTTCAGCTTGTATTCGATTAAAAGTGTTTGCAATTGTTTGCCTCCGATTACGCGCCGAGCTGACCTTCGGTCTTTGGTAGTTGGGGGCTTCTTTTCCATATAAAAAACCACTGATTCCTCAGTGGTTTTGATTGCGAAGCAATGTCCTACTCTCACAGGGGGAAGCCCCCAACTACCATCGGCGCTAAAGAGCTTAACTTCCGTGTTCGGTATGGGAACGGGTGTGACCTCTTTGCCATCATTACTTCACTTGCACATGGATGTGCTGGCGTCTACGTTACCACAGGATGTGGTGCTTTTAGTAGACGTTCCTTGAAAGAGTTTGTTCTTTCAAAACTGGATAAACGAACATTGAAACAAGTTTTAATTGTGGTTAAGTCCTCGATCGATTAGTATTCGTCAGCTCCATGTGTCGCCACACTTCCACCTCGAACCTATCTACCTCATCGTCTTTGAGGGATCTTACTTACTTGCGTAATGGGAAATCTCATCTTGAGGGGGGCTTCATGCTTAGATGCTTTCAGCACTTATCCCGTCCATACATAGCTACCCAGCGATGCCGTTGGCACGACAACTGGTACACCAGCGGTATGTCCATCCCGGTCCTCTCGTACTAAGGACAGCTCCTCTCAAATTTCCTACGCCCACGACGGATAGGGACCGAACTGTCTCACGACGTTCTGAACCCAGCTCGCGTACCGCTTTAATGGGCGAACAGCCCAACCCTTGGGACCGACTACAGCCCCAGGATGCGATGAGCCGACATCGAGGTGCCAAACCTCCCCGTCGATGTGGACTCTTGGGGGAGATAAGCCTGTTATCCCCGGGGTAGCTTTTATCCGTTGAGCGATGGCCCTTCCATGCGGAACCACCGGATCACTAAGCCCGTCTTTCGACCCTGCTCGACTTGTAGGTCTCGCAGTCAAGCTCCCTTGTGCCTTTACACTCTACGAATGATTTCCAACCATTCTGAGGGAACCTTTGGGCGCCTCCGTTACCTTTTAGGAGGCGACCGCCCCAGTCAAACTGTCCGCCTGACACTGTCTCCTACCCCGCTAAGGGGCACGGGTTAGAATTTCAATACAACCAGGGTAGTATCCCACCGACGCCTCCTTCGAAGCTGGCGCTCCGAGATCTCTGGCTCCTACCTATCCTGTACAAGTTGTACCAAAATTCAATATCAAGCTACAGTAAAGCTCCACGGGGTCTTTCCGTCCTGTCGCGGGTAACCTGCATCTTCACAGGTACTATAATTTCACCGAGTCTCTCGTTGAGACAGTGCCCAGATCGTTACGCCTTTCGTGCGGGTCGGAACTTACCCGACAAGGAATTTCGCTACCTTAGGACCGTTATAGTTACGGCCGCCGTTTACTGGGGCTTCAATTCATAGCTTCGCTTGCGCTAACCACTCCTCTTAACCTTCCAGCACCGGGCAGGCGTCAGCCCCTATACGTCACCTTACGGTTTTGCAGAGACCTGTGTTTTTGCTAAACAGTCGCCTGGGCCTATTCACTGCGGCTCTCATGCGCTTGCACGCTCAAGAGCACCCCTTCTCCCGAAGTTACGGGGTCATTTTGCCGAGTTCCTTAACGAGAGTTCTCTCGCACACCTTAGGATTCTCTCCTCGACTACCTGTGTCGGTTTGCGGTACGGGTACCTCCCACCTCGCTAGAGGCTTTTCTTGGCAGTGTGAGATCAGGAACTTCGTCCATACGGACTCGTCATCACAGCTTGGCGTTAGAGTGTGCGGATTTGCCTACACACACGCCTTACTGCTTGAACAGAGACAACCAACGCTCTGCTTACCCTACCCTCCTGCGTCCCCCCATTGCTCAAACGGTGGGGAGGTAGTACAGGAATATCAACCTGTTATCCATCGCCTACGCCTATCGGCCTCGGCTTAGGTCCCGACTAACCCTGAGCGGACGAGCCTTCCTCAGGAAACCTTAGTCATACGGTGGACAGGATTCTCACCTATCTTTCGCTACTCATACCGGCATTCTCACTTCTAAGCGCTCCACCAGTCCTTCCGGTCTGACTTCAACGCACTTAGAACGCTCTCCTACCACTGACATCGTAGATGTCAATCCACAGCTTCGGTGAATCGTTTAGCCCCGATACATTTTCGGCGCAGTGTCACTCGACCAGTGAGCTATTACGCACTCTTTAAATGATGGCTGCTTCTAAGCCAACATCCTGGTTGTCTAAGCAACGCCACATCCTTTTCCACTTAACGATTACTTTGGGACCTTAGCTGGTGGTCTGGGCTGTTTCCCTCTTGACTACGGATCTTATCACTCGCAGTCTGACTCCCGTGTATAAATATCCGGCATTCGGAGTTTGTCTGAATTCGGTAAAGCGAGATGCCCCCCTAGTCCAAACAGTGCTCTACCTCCGGTATTCTCAATCACGAGGCTAGCCCTAAAGCTATTTCGGAGAGAACCAGCTATCTCCAGGTTCGATTGGAATTTCTCCGCTACCCACAGCTCATCCCCGCACTTTTCAACGTACGTGGGTTCGGGCCTCCAGTAAGTGTTACCTTACCTTCACCCTGGCCATGGGTAGATCACCTGGTTTCGGGTCTACGACAACGTACTCCTTCGCCCTATTCAGACTCGCTTTCGCTGCGGCTCCGCTTTCTCAGCTTAACCTTGCACGTTATCGTAACTCGCCGGTTCATTCTACAAAAGGCACGCTATCACCCATTAACGGGCTCTAACTACTTGTAGGCACACGGTTTCAGGTTCTCTTTCACTCCCCTCCCGGGGTGCTTTTCACCTTTCCCTCACGGTACTGGTTCACTATCGGTCACTAGGGAGTATTTAGCCTTGGGAGATGGTCCTCCCGGATTCCGACGGAATTTCACGTGTTCCGCCGTACTCAGGATCCACTCTGGAGGGAATGAACTTTCGACTACAGGGCTTTTACCTGCTCTGGCGGACCTTTCCAAGTCGCTTCATCTACTTCATTCCTTTGTAACTCCGTATAGAGTGTCCTACAACCCCAAAGAGCAAGCTCTTTGGTTTGGGCTTTTCCCGTTTCGCTCGCCGCTACTCAGGGAATCGAATTTTCTTTCTCTTCCTGCAGGTACTTAGATGTTTCAGTTCCCTGCGTCTGTCTTCCATACGCTATGAATTCACGTATGGATACTATGCTATTAAACATAGTGGGTTTCCCCATTCGGAAATCCCCGGATCAAAGCTTACTTACAGCTCCCCGAGGCATATCGGTGTTAGTGCCGTCCTTCATCGACTCCTAGTGCCAAGGCATCCACCGTGCGCCCTTAATAACTTAACCTTCAGCTTTCAATACGTATTGTATTTTCAAGCAAGTTTGTTAGTTACAACTTATCTCATAAAAGAAATAAGATTTAAGAACTTACACGATCAATTACTTGATCTATTTAAAACTTGTTACTTTCAATGTCGTTTTATCCAGTTTTCAAAGAACAAATAGGCTACCTGTATTTGCTTCCTCGCGTATTTGCGACGAGTAACCGCAGGAGCACAATAAGAAGTATTCATCCATTGATGAACCTTCAAAACTGAACAGCAATCCGTGAATGTTATCTCCGTAGGAGATATTCCGAAAATATCCTTAGAAAGGAGGTGATCCAGCCGCACCTTCCGATACGGCTACCTTGTTACGACTTCACCCCAATCATCTATCCCACCTTCGGCGGCTGGCTCCAAAAGGTTACCTCACCGACTTCGGGTGTTACAAACTCTCGTGGTGTGACGGGCGGTGTGTACAAGGCCCGGGAACGTATTCACCGCGGCATGCTGATCCGCGATTACTAGCGATTCCGGCTTCATGTAGGCGAGTTGCAGCCTACAATCCGAACTGAGAACGGTTTTATCGGATTAGCTCCCCCTCGCGGGTTGGCAACCGGTTGTACCGTCCATTGTAGCACGTGTGTAGCCCAGGTCATAAGGGGCATGATGATTTGACGTCATCCCCACCTTCCTCCGGTTTGTCACCGGCAGTCACCTTAGAGTGCCCAACTGAATGATGGCAACTAAGATCAAGGGTTGCGCTCGTTGCGGGACTTAACCCAACATCTCACGACACGAGCTGACGACAACCATGCACCACCTGTCACCGTTGTCCCCGAAGGGAAAACCATGTCTCCATAGTGGGCAACGGGATGTCAAGACCTGGTAAGGTTCTTCGCGTTGCTTCGAATTAAACCACATGCTCCACCGCTTGTGCGGGCCCCCGTCAATTCCTTTGAGTTTCAGTCTTGCGACCGTACTCCCCAGGCGGAGTGCTTAATGCGTTAGCTGCAGCACTAAGGGGCGGAAACCCCCTAACACTTAGCACTCATCGTTTACGGCGTGGACTACCAGGGTATCTAATCCTGTTTGCTCCCCACGCTTTCGCGCCTCAGCGTCAGTTACAGACCAGAAAGTCGCCTTCGCCACTGGTGTTCCTCCAAATCTCTACGCATTTCACCGCTACACTTGGAATTCCACTTTCCTCTTCTGCACTCAAGTTCCCCAGTTTCCAATGACCTTCCCCGGTTGAGCCGGGGGCTTTCACATCAGACTTAAAAAACCGCCTGCGCGCGCTTTACGCCCAATAATTCCGGACAACGCTTGCCACCTACGTATTACCGCGGCTGCTGGCACGTAGTTAGCCGTGGCTTTCTAATAAGGTACCGTCAAGGTGCCGCCAGTTACTACGGCACTTGTTCTTCCCTTACAACAGAGTTTTACGATCCGAAAACCTTCTTCACTCACGCGGCGTTGCTCCATCAGGCTTTCGCCCATTGTGGAAGATTCCCTACTGCTGCCTCCCGTAGGAGTCTGGGCCGTGTCTCAGTCCCAGTGTGGCCGATCACCCTCTCAGGTCGGCTACGCATCGTTGCCTTGGTGAGCCATTACCTCACCAACTAGCTAATGCGCCGCGGGCCCATCCTGTAGCGATAGCAGAACCATCTTTCAACTTTAAAACATGTGTCTCAAAGTATCATTCGGTATTAGCCCCGGTTTCCCGGAGTTATCCCCATCTACAGGGCAGGTTGCCCACGTGTTACTCACCCGTCCGCCGCTAGCGTTACTTCGGTGCAAGCACCAAAGTAACACTCGCTCGACTTGCATGTATTAGGCACGCCGCCAGCGTTCGTCCTGAGCCAGGATCAAACTCTCCATAAAAAGAATTTGAGTAAGCTCAAATTTGTATCTGTCGCTTCGCTTTCGATACATTAAAACATTTGCTGGCATCTTCATTCGATGTCCAAAATTGTGTTTCATCTATTCAATGAAACTTTATTCATTCACGTCTTGCTTGTTCAGTTTTCAAGGTTCATGTTATTGTTGCATCTGTCAGACGCAACTTTTATATAATAGCACGCTATGTTTTTTAAGTCAACTACTTTTCTAAAAAAACTTTTTCTTGAAAATATTGCTCATACATCATAGCGACTTTTTAAATATTATCAGATATCTAATCTAAGGTCAATACTTTTTAAAAATAATTTTTATTTAAAATTAGTGAGTATTTATATGCCTTAAATATTGAATGAAGTATTTAAAAATAGGCGTTTTTTTCTGCTGCTTCATTTTCGGTACAAAGGATCCGCCTCAAAATGACTTTTCAGACGAATCCTTTGCTGAATCTAAATAAAAATAAAACGAATGAGGCTATAGGGGCTCTCCTACTTTCCCATCCTTCAGCTTTATTAATGAGCAATTAATCATCACTCTTTGTAATAACTCGTGATATATAGAAGGAACGCACTGTTGCTAAATCGATAATTTCGCCAGTTCTCGTTATTTTCACTAGCGGTCTTGTTGGTGCATATTTATTAATAAACATAACTTCTGCCCGCTCTTTATTTGATAGCTCGACTTTAGTGCCGATTGGCAAATCAGCGACAATAGCGATTAAAGCATTCACAACTTTAATATCAAACTTTCCAAACTCCGACTCCTTAATCATCTCTATTACTTGGAAAGTTGCTTTTTGTTCACTGTATAGTCGTTCGCTTGTCATAGCATGATAAACGTCTGCTACAGCAATAATTTGAGAGAAAATTAAAATGTCCTCACTTTTTATTCCTTTTGGATACCCACTGCCATTTAATCGTTCATGGTGTTGGAATATGGCTTTCTTCATTTCACTTTTTAATGCTGCTAAATCTTTTACCATTACATAGCTATGAACAGGGTGTTGCCGTATTTCAGCAAACTCTTGTGCAGTTAACTTACTCGTCTTGTCACGGATTTTTGCAGGAATTTTTGCCATTCCAGAGTCTGCCAATGCACCGGCAATTGCCATTTGGATACAAATACCTTTTTCATAGCCAAGCTTCTGCGCCATAATAGAGGAAATTAATCCTGTTGCTATACAATGATGGTATAAATAGTCTTGCGGGTTTGAATAGCTGTTTAAATCAAATATATAAGAGCGATTTTCAAGTACTTGTTCGATTAGCGGAATAGCCATCCCACGTATTTTTGTCATATCAATTTTTGCGCCAGATTCCCAATTGAAAAATTCCTTTTTGAATTGTTGGATTGCACTAGCATAGGATTTTTCGAATGAAACAGCTTGCTCAATATGCTGAACAGGCTTACTTTCAACAACATCTACCGTTTTATTACTTCCTGCCAACTGCTGATAAATTGGAATAGCTTTAATATTAAAGACATTTAGTAAATGTATATGCTCATAAGTGATTTTCGTATCTTTATAAATAATAGGATATTGTGTATTTGCAAATATATGGTCTGCTATAGTCTGTCCAACCTTTATTTCCTTAACATTTATGTGAGTAGCCTCCAATTTAAAAACCACCTTTGTGTACGTACTTTTCTTCCATTGTATCGTAACAATTTGTATAAATATAGTAGTATTTATAAAAGAAAGGAGCTATAGAAAAGCAAATATTCCTCTGCTTTTCTATAGCTCCGTGTAAAAGATTTTTTCTTTTACTCTAGATTTTCATCGTCCTCATCATCTGTCACTTCATCTGCATTGTCTTTTTCAACCTTCGCTACAGTTGCCACATATTCTTCTTCCGCTAAACGAATTAAGCGGACACCTTGCGTGCTACGGCCGATAATGGAGATATCCTGTACGTCCATTCGAATAAGCATTCCGTTAATTGTAATGAGCATAATATCCTCAGTACCATCAACTGCTTTTACCGCACACATCTTACCGTTTTTCTCAGTAATTTGCATTGTTTTTAAACCAACACCACCACGACTTTGTAAACGGTATTCGTGCTCAGGCGTACGTTTTCCATAGCCTTTTTCTGTAACAACTAAAATTTCCTGACCTTGTTCGATAATTTCCATACCGACTACATAGTCACCTTCACGCAGTTTAATTCCTCGGACTCCGGCAGCCGAACGTCCCATTGAGCGAATATCTTCTTCTTTGAACCGGACTAGCATACCGTCCTGTGTTCCAATAATAATTTGCTTCTGTCCATCTGTTAAACGGACAGAAATTAAATCATCATCCTCACGTAAGCTAATCGCAATTAAGCCGTTTGTCCGTATATTGGAAAATTGCGATACTGGTGTACGTTTTGTAATACCTGTTTTCGTTGTAAAGATAAAGTACGCATCCTCGTCAAAAGATTCTACGCGAATCATCGCTGTTACTTTCTCATCTTTTTCGATGTTTAATAAGTTTACAATCGGTAAACCTTTTGCTGTACGACCGAATTCAGGTATTTCATAGCCTTTCGCTCGGAACACTTTCCCTTTAGATGTGAAAAATAAAATCGTATCATGAGTCGATGTAAATAATAAATGCTCTACAAAATCGTCCTCATTTGTGCCCATACCTTGCACGCCACGACCACCTCGTTTTTGTGAACGATATGTATTCGCAGCTAAACGCTTAATATAACCATTATGCGTTAATGTTAATACCGAGTTTTCACGCGGAATTAAATCCTCGTCCTCAATCATTTCTAAACCGCCAGCAGTAATTTCTGTACGGCGTATATCATTATAACGCTCCTTAATTTCAAGCATTTCCTTACGAATAATCTCAAGCACTTTTGCTTCATCTGCTAAAATTGCTTTTAAATCAGCGATTAATCTTTGTAGCTCCTGATATTCCGCTTCAATTTTTTCACGCTCTAAGCCGCTTAAACGAACAAGACGCATATCAAGAATTGCTTGCGCTTGTCGCTCACTCAATGTAAAGCGCTCCATTAATACTGGCTTCGCCTCATCACCGCTACGAGAGCCGCGAATAATCGAAATAATTTCATCAATATGATCAAGTGCAATACGTAAACCTTCTAAAATATGCGCACGCTCTTCTGCCTTGCGTAACTCAAATTTTGTACGACGTGTAATTACTACTTTTTGATGCTCTAAATAATGGTGTAACGCTTCTTTTAAACTTAAAATTTTCGGTTGTCCATCTACTAACGCAAGCATATTTACACCAAAGCTGGATTGCATAGCTGTTTGTTTATATAAATTGTTCAGAACGACATTGGCATTTGCATCACGACGTACTTCAATAACAACACGCATACCACGACGGTCTGATTCGTCACGTAAATTCGTAATACCATCGATTTTTTTATCGCGTACAAGCTCGGCGATTTTTTCAATGAGCTTCGCTTTATTTACTTGATATGGTAGCTCATGAATTAAAATTGTTTCCTTGCCATTGCTACTTTGCTCAATTTCTACTTTAGCCCGAATAATAATTGAGCCTCTACCTGTTTCATAAGCACGGCGAATACCAGAGCGACCAATAATTAAACCCCCTGTTGGAAAGTCCGGTCCTGGTATAATCTCCATTAGCTCTTCTGTCGTAATAGCTGGGTTTTCAGACAAAGCAAGCACTGCATCAATCGTTTCACCAAGCTGATGTGGTGGGATGTTTGTCGCCATACCTACAGCGATACCAGAAGCACCATTGACAAGTAAGTTTGGATAGCGAGATGGTAATACCCTTGGCTCTTGCTCACTACCATCATAGTTTGGATCATAATCAATTGTGTCTTTATTAATATCACGTAGCATTTCCATTGCAATTTTTGACATACGCGATTCCGTATATCGCATCGCTGCTGCACCATCACCATCAACTGAGCCGAAGTTTCCATGCCCATCCACCAGCATGTAGCGATAGCTGAAGTCCTGTGCCATACGAACCATTGCATCGTAAATAGATGAGTCTCCATGTGGGTGATATTTACCCATTACATCCCCTACGATACGGGCACTTTTCTTATATGGCTTATCTGACGTATTTCCTAGCTCTTGCATCCCATATAAAATTCGGCGATGCACCGGCTTTAAACCATCTCGTACGTCAGGTAAAGCACGTGCCACGATAACACTCATAGCATAGCTTAAAAATGATGTTTTAATTTCAGTCGTAATATTTCTTCCTTGAATATTCCCATGTTCGATCTCAGACAAAATATAGACCTCCCTTCCAAACGATTAAATATCTAAATCTGCATAAACAGCATTTTCTTCAATGAAATGACGGCGTGGTTCAACGTCATCACCCATCAATTGATCAAAAATTCGATCCGCCTCAATCGCATCATCCAATTCAACACGAATTAATGTACGATGCTCTGGGTCCATTGTCGTTTCCCATAATTGCTCCGCATTCATTTCACCTAAACCTTTATAACGCTGTACGTTTGGTTTTGGTACACTTGATAATCGATTTAAAATTTCTTCTAGCTCTGCATCTGAATAGCAATACTCTACATGCTTCCCTTGCTTCACCTGATATAGTGGTGGCTTAGCTGCATAGACATAACCAGCCTCAATCAGCGGGCGCATAAAGCGGAAGAAAAATGTTAATAACAGTACACGGATATGTGCGCCATCAACATCGGCATCTGTCATAATAATAATTTTATGATAACGCGCTTTTTCTAAATTAAATTCTTCTCCGATTCCTGTACCAAAGGCAGTAATCATTGCGCGAATTTCAGCGTTCGAAAGAATTCGGTCCAAGCGTGCTTTTTCTACGTTTAAAATTTTCCCGCGCAAAGGCAATATCGCTTGGAAATGACGGTCGCGACCACTTTTCGCTGAACCACCAGCAGAATCACCCTCAACGATATAAATTTCACATTCAGCAGGATTTGTAGAAGAACAGTCTGCCAGTTTCCCGGGCAAGCTGGATACTTCTAAAGCTGATTTACGACGTGTAAATTCACGGGCTTTCTTCGCTGCAACACGAGCACGAGCTGCCATTAAGCCTTTTTCAACAATTTGACGTGCAACAGTTGGATTTTCTAGCATAAAGCGCTCAAAACCATCTGAGAATAAAGCATTCGTAATTTGGCTTACTTCTGAGTTACCTAATTTTGTTTTCGTTTGTCCTTCAAACTGAGGATCTGGGTGCTTAATAGATACGATGGCCGTTAAACCTTCTCTCACATCCTCACCTGTTAAATTAGTGTCAGCCTCTTTTAGTAGACCGTTTTTACGTGCATAATCATTAATAACTCGCGTCAAAGCCATTTTAAAGCCGGATTCATGTGTACCGCCCTCATACGTATTAATATTATTGGCGAACGACATAATCGTAGAAGAGAAGCCTGCATTATATTGCATAGCAATTTCAACGGCAATTCCGTCCTTTTCTCCATGTACATCAATCGGCTCATGAAGTGGCTCTTTATTGGCATTTAGATGCTCAACATATGAGCGTATACCACCTTCATAGTGATATGTAGTTGAACGTACTTCATCCTCACGCTCATCCGCAATTGTTAAACGAATTCCACGATTTAAGTACGCTAATTCACGCACACGTGTAGCTAAAATATCAAATTCATAAACAGTCGTTTCAGTAAAAATATCGGCGTCCGCCTTGAAGCGTGTCATTGTTCCTGTTTCAGTCGTATCACCGACAACCGTTAGTGGCTGCACAGTACGTCCACGAGAAAATTTAATGCTGTGTATATGACCGTCACGCTTTACATAAACCTCAGTTTCAATAGATAATGCGTTCACAACAGAAGCACCTACACCGTGTAGACCACCTGATACTTTATAACCGCCACCGCCAAATTTCCCTCCAGCATGTAGCACAGTCATAATAACTTCAACAGCTGGTAAACCCATTTTCTCCTGAATGCTTACAGGAATACCACGGCCATTATCTTCTACGCGAATCCAGTTATCCTTCTCAATTGCTACTGTAATATCCGTACAAAAACCAGCAAGCGCCTCGTCAATACTATTATCAACGATTTCCCATACTAAATGATGTAGCCCCTTTGAACTTGTAGAACCGATATACATACCAGGGCGTTTACGAACTGCTTCCAAGCCCTCTAATACTTGTATTTGGTCAGCATCATATGTCTGCTGCTGAACGTCTTTTTCTTCTAAAGACACTATGTTCACCCACTCTTTCTTCACACTGTGTACAACCATTATTCCCTAAAGGTCTTGCTATTTTACAATAGACCCTTGTTTCACATGGAACAAACTGGCCTGTTCAATCGTTTCATGATGAATTCCTTCAACACTTGTCGTTGTAACAAATGTTTGAACCTCACCTTGAATTGTATTTAATAAATGTGATTGTCTATAATCATCTAGCTCTGATAACACATCATCTAACAATAAGATGGGTGTTTCTTTCGTTTCTTGTTTAATTAATTCAATTTCAGCAAGCTTTAAAGATAAAGCTGTCGTGCGCTGTTGCCCTTGCGAACCATATGTTTGAACATCATAGTCATTGACAAAAAACTGCAAATCATCACGATGTGGTCCTACTAATGTAACACCGCGCTCTAGCTCCCTTTTTCGTGCCTCTAAAAGCTTTTGCTCTAAATGAGCAGCCATTTGCTCAGCACTTTGATCTGCCACTAGCCCTGAAATTGGTCGATATTTTATAACTAGCTTTTCCAAGCCACGCGAAATACCGGCATGTATTGGTTCAGCCCATGCCTGTAAAAGCTCCATGAATTGAAATCTTTTGCGAATAATTTGAACAGCAGCCTGTATGTACTGCTCTGTATAAACATCAAACATGACATCGTTTAATGTATGGCGACCTTGATTGCTTTTCAAAATATGGTTACGTTGCTTTAGTATTTTTTGGAATGTTAATAAATCATGTAAATAAACAGGAGATATTTGCCCAATTTCCATATCAATAAAGCGTCGCCGTAGTTGAGGGCTTCCTTTGACAACATATAAATCCTCTGGTGCAAACATCACGACATTCATTTGCCCGATGTAATCGCTAAGACGTGTTTGTTCAAGATGATTTATTTTTCCCTTTTTGCCTTTTTTTGAGATTGTCAGCTCAATAGGAAAACCGCCATAACGCTTTTGCACAACACCTTCTATTTTACCATAGTCTGCATCCCAGCGTATCAATTCTTTATCATTCGATGTACGGTGGGACTTAGCCATAGCCAAAACATAGATGGATTCCATCACATTTGTTTTACCCTGTGCATTCTCCCCGATAAAAACATTGATTTTAGGAGAAAAATCCAGCGTTAACGACTCATAATTTCGATAATTTATCAGCTTTAATTGCTCAATATTCATTCACTTGCACCGTTCTCCACAATACGGAAGCGACCGACGCCTGGGATATTGATTACATCACCGTTACGTAATTTGCGCCCGCGACGATCATCGACCTCGCCATTGACATAAACAACGTGCTCACTTAAAAACCATTTTGCCATTCCACCGGAGCTAATTGCATCCGTCATTTTTAACACTTGCCCTAACGTTACAAACTCTGTATCAATAAAAATATCTTGCACGATTGTCATCCTCCGCTAAACGAAATCTATCTTTCTATCATACCAAAAAATCGGCTTGTGCGTAAGTGAAGCAAATTTTTCTAGATGAATAGCAAATTAAAACACTTGTATTTCTTATCAATTACGCAGAAGCGTAATTGTATCCAGATTTCTTCAAGTTAGTTAACCTAAAATCGTCACGTCCTGTAACAACGGTTAACTGACCTACATTATGCAAGCCTCGTTTTAAAAAATATGCCATTTGCGAAAGACTTTAACTACATTCAAATTTGACAGAAAAATTCATTTAAACATGAAAAGCTGTCTGGAAAGACATGCAGCAGCATGCTTTTCAGACAGCTTTTTCGAAAAAAACTAGTAAGTACGAACCGGTAAAATAAGCTGTAAAATGGCGTCGTCATGTATTGAACGTAAAATAAACGGGCGCATCGTACCAGTAAATTGAATCACTACATCTTGTCCATCGATTGCTCGTAGTGCTTCCATCATATATTTAGCACTGAAGGAAATTTTAAGTGACTCGCCCTCAAGGTTTTCTACCGTAATTTGTTCCTCTACTTTCCCGATTTCTGGTGAGTTTGAGGAAATTTCTACTGTATTATTTTCTAATGTTTCAAAACGTACAACATTATTGCGGTCTTCACGTGCTAATAAGGATGCACGGTCAATCGCTTGTAGTAACGCCTTCCCATTAATCGTTACATTTGTTTTATAGTCCTCTGGAATTAAACGTGATGTATCAGGGTAGTTGCCTTCTAATAAACGAGAGAAGAATAATACATCCTCCGTTTTAAATAATACATGATAATTTGTTAATGCAATTTGTACAGGGTCTGTTGAATCTTCTAAAATTTTGTTTAATTCATTTAAGCTTTTTCCAGGAATAACAACACTATTAATTTCAGCAGGTAATTGCTCAAGCTGAATTTTGCGACGTGCTAAACGATGACTATCCGTTGCGACGCATATTAATTCATTTTCTAGTATTCTCCAGTTTACACCTGTCAACACAGGCCTGCTTTCAGACGTTGCAACAGCAAATACTGTTTCACGTATAACAGATTTTAATAAATCTGCAGGCATTGAGAACTGGCGGTCTTCAGCGACTTCAGGTAGCAATGGATATTCTGAAGCATCTAGGCCAATTAAATGGAATTCAGATTTACCTGAGCGAATATTTGTTGCAAAGCCTGCTGATACTTCAATTTCTACATCATTTGTAGGAAGCTTTCTTACAATTTCGTTAAACATACGCGCTTGTAAAACGATTGAGCCCGTTGTACTAACATTTATTAATTGTTCTCCATCTTCTTCAACCGGAATAAATGTTTGGATTGTAATATCTGCATCACTGCCTGTTAAATGTAAACCTTCGTGTGTTACGTCAATTTTAATACCAGTTAAAATTGGAATCGTTGTTTTTGAACTAACTGCTTTCATGACATCATTTAATCCTGCTAAAAGCCGGTCACGCATAATATCAAATTTCATGTCGTACCCCCATATATAATATTATTAAAATAATAAAAGAATAAATAGATATAGTAATAGGCGCTGTGGATTTGTGGATAAGTGCCTTTTAACAAGTAAAATCAGTCTATCCACATGTAGATAGACTGTGTATAAATTTGTACGGAAATTAATAAGTTATCCACATCCATGCTGAACAAAAAAGAAGGCTTACTTGCCTAGCATGCTACGAATTTGTTTAATATCTTGTTGAAGTCCTTGATCATTTTTAAGCTGATTTGAAATTTTTTCGTGTGCATGAATAACGGTTGTATGGTCTCTTCCACCAAATTCCTCACCAATTTTCGGCAGTGAGAAGTCGGTCAGTTCACGCGATAAATACATGGCAACTTGTCTTGGAAACGCAATTGATTTTGTACGCTTTTTAGCAGAAAAGTCCTCCAAGCGAATATTAAAATGCTCTCCAACTGCATTTTGAATATCTAAAATTGAAATCATGCGTGGCTTCGCATTTGGAATAATATCTTTTAATGCGGCTGCTGCAAGCTCTGGTGTTACATCCTCTTTAACAAGAGAGGAGTAGGCTACAACACGAATTAAAGCGCCCTCTAATTCACGAATATTGGAATCAATTTGATTGGCAATATAAAGCATTACCTCATTAGGAATATCCAAATGATCAGCCTTCGCTTTTTTGCGTAAAATTGCAATTCTTGTTTCTAAATCAGGTGGTGCAATATCGGTAATTAAGCCCCATTCAAAACGCGAGCGTAAGCGATCTTCCAGTGTTGGAATTTCCTTAGGCGGCCTGTCACTCGAAATCACAATTTGCTTTGATTCCTCATGTAATGTGTTAAATGTATGGAAGAATTCCTCTTGTGTAGACTCTTTTCCAGCTAAAAACTGAATATCGTCGATTAATAAAACATCTACATTTCGATATTTATTGCGAAAATCAATGGCTTTATTATCGCGAATGGAGTTAATAAATTCATTTGTGAATTTTTCAGATGATAAGTATACAACCTTTGCCGAAGGGTTATGCTCTAACACATAGTGACCAATTGCATGCATTAAATGTGTTTTGCCAAGCCCTACGCCTCCATAGATGAAAAATGGGTTGTATGCTTTCGCTGGTG
This sequence comes from Metasolibacillus sp. FSL H7-0170, assembly GCF_038593115.1. NCBI lineage: Bacteria > Bacillati > Bacillota > Bacilli > Caryophanales > Caryophanaceae > Metasolibacillus > Metasolibacillus sp. FSL H7-0170. Next base: position 2,458,373 of record NZ_CP151964.1, read on the forward strand.
CTTCTGCGACTGCAAGCGAGGCAGCATGTGCAAAGCGGTTACCAGAGCCAATAACGAATGTATCGAATGTGTATTTTGGATTTAACATTCCGGGTGAAATTTCTTGGTGATCTTGATTATGCCCATTAATTCTAGGTGCTGGTAGCTCAAAATCATCCTCATCCTGCTCATTTTGAACTTCAAATTTAATGACTAAATCTTGTCCTACTAATTCGTTTAAACTACCTGTTAAAAGATGCATATAATGCTTTTCTAGCCATTCACTTGCAAAAGTATTTGGCGCAGCAATTGTTATCGTCGAGCCATCAAAAGTTAAAATTTTCGTAGGTTTTAGCCATGTATCGAAGCTTGGCTTTGCAATCTTTCGTTCTACTTGAGCAAGGACATTATTCCATAATTCTTCTAAATGCTCCAAGCGGACTCGTCCTTTCGTTCGAAATTTAATTTTATTTAAAGTGGCATTCACTTTCCTGCTCTATTTTAAGATGAATGCTTTTTGTTCAGCCGGTAACTAATTATTTTGCTGAATTAAAGATAATACCTCTATTTTTTTATTTCATTTACGTAAATATGAAATAGACATACACATAATCACAGCCTGTGGATAAATGATATCCTAAGCCTATGTATAATATTGTCCACAGATTATCAACAACTGTGGATAAAATATTTCCCAAGAAAATCGTCCACAAAAGAAAACACATTTATCGTATCAAAAAAAGCGAGCAATTACAATACTCTAACAAACTTATCCACATAGTGCAAACTGTTCACAAAGCAGTTGTCCACATGCTATTAGTTTGTGAAAAAGCTGTCAATAACGTATGTGGATAATTTTGAAAGTGAAAAAAATTATGCACATAGTTATTTTTGCTAAAGCTGCTTATCTTGTGGATAACTAAGAGAGAAATAAAAGAGGACATATTTAAAAAATAAGAAGTATAAGTTTTTGGTTTTTAAACAGCGTCTAGGTTAAACATGCGCTGCTCATTTATTTTGAGAAGTGGTGAAGCGTTTATTTTTGCACTTGTGCACTCCAATGTCTGTCAGAGCTAAACAGCTTCTTTAGCGCTTTTCTCATTAAAGGATTGACAAATAGTACGGTTTATATATATAATATCCAAGTCTGTATGTCGAAATAGATAAATAGCAAACTCTCATTCTTATAGGAGGTGTAATATAATGAAACGCACATATCAACCAAAAAAACGTAAGCACAGCAAAGTACACGGTTTCCGCGCACGTATGAGCACGAAAAACGGTCGTAAAGTATTAGCTGCTCGTCGTCGTAAAGGAAGAAAAGTATTATCAGCATAAGTCCACTGAGCCACATCAGTGGTCTTTTTTTTCTATATAATTGATGAAATGAGTAGATGGAGATGGTGAAGGAATGAATAAACGCCAAAGAATTAAAAAAAATGAAGACTTTCAAAAGGTGTTTAAGAAAGGAAGATCCTTTGCAAATCGCCAATTTGTCGTTTACTGCTTGACAAAAGAGGCACAAGAGGAGTTTCGTATAGGCTTATCAGTGAGCAAAAAAGTAGGAAAAGCCGTAACACGTAACCAAATAAAGCGCTATATCCGTCAAACATTTCTTGAATTAAAGGATGAAGTTAGGCAGGATATGGATTATGTTATTATCGCCCGGCATCAGGCGGCCATTTTAAATTTTCATGAAACAAAAAAAAGTTTGCAGCATGTCTTAAAAATTGCGAAAGTATTGAAGTAATCGAAATGACACTACAAAATAGTGGAGTGCAAATGCCTTCACATGATAGAATATCTTCAAACACAAATGAATAAATAGAGGAATTCATCTAGGGGGAAGAAAGTTGAAAAAAAGACTTTGGATCGTTCTGACACTGGTTGCTACTACATTATTGCTATCAGGTTGTTCAGAATTTAACCAACCGATCTCAGCTGAAAGTAAAGGCTTTTGGAATGAGTTCATTGTTTGGCCGTTAGTTTCAGTTATTCAATATTTTGCAGAATTGCTTGGTACATATGGCTTAGGTATTATCGTTGTAACGATTATTATTCGAACTGCTATTTTACCATTGACAATCAAGCAAATTAAAAGCTCTAAAAAGATGCAAGAATTACAGCCGAAGCTAAAGGAGCTACAACAAAAGTACAGCTCTAAAGATGCGGCAACACAGCAGCAATATCAGCAAGAAATGATGGCATTAATGCAATCATCAGGTGCAAATCCTTTAATGGGCTGCTTACCTGTGTTAATTCAAATGCCAATTTTAATCGGTTTCTACCATGCGATTAGCCGTATGAATGCAACACCGACAATTGATTTAGGTACATTTCTAATTTTCCCATTAGCTGAACCTAGCGTGGTATTAGCAATTATTGCAGGGTTATTCCAGTTTGTCGTATTAATGACAGGTCCTGCAATTGACAACCCGCAAATGAAAATGATGATGTACATTATGCCAGTAATGATTATGGGCTTTGGTATGTTTTTACCAGCGGCACTATCATTATATTGGGTAATCGGGAACATTTTCTCTGTGTCTCAAAACCTTGTGATTTATAAGCCTTGGAATAAAAATAAACAAGAAGCTACTACAGGAGGAGCGAAAAAGTGAAGCAAATTACGCAAATAGGCGCAACGGTACAAGAAGCGATCTCATTAGCGTTACAACAGCTTGGCAAAACCCGCGAACAAGTAGATGTTGAAGTTTTACAAGAAGGTAAAAAAGGATTTTTAGGCTTTGGTGCACGTCCTGCTGAGGTGCGTGTAACAATGAAAGAAGAAGTTGATCAAGTAGCTGTAGAAGAAGTACAAGTTCAAGAACTGCTAGTGGAGACGCTAGTAGAGGAAGTTTTCGGGGAACAAGTTCAAACTGATGACGTGAATGAAGAGCTGATTCAACCAGCAGAAGGGCAACTAAATGTAGACCCTATACAAGAGGCGAAAGCTTATATTGAAAGTGTAGCTGAGAGTATGGGAATTAACGATTTACAGATAGAGTACGAAACAGAAGGCAAGTATACAACATTTAAGTTAGAAAGCGAGAAGGCTGCACTTTTAATAGGAAAACGTGGACAAACATTAAACGCTTTACAGCAATTAACACAGCTTGTGTTAAACAAAAGTGCAAAATCTTTTATGCTCGTTAAGCTTGATGTTGAGGATTATCGTGAGCGTCGTCGCATTGCTTTAGAGCAATTAGCAGAGCGTATGGCAGACAAAGCAGTTCGCACTGGCAAGCAAGTGATGTTAGAGCCAATGCCATCATATGAACGAAAAATTATCCACCACGCTTTAACAAATCGATTAGATATTGAAACGTATTCTGAAGGTGTAGAGCCAAATCGCTATTTAGTAATCGAGTCGACAAATGGATAGAGAGCGTCAATCAAACCGTGCAGTTGCCGGCTTGATTGACGCTTTATTTGTTGCTATTTATAAATATTATCTTGTAGAGGATAGTAGGTGTCCTTTTTTGAAAATATGTTGAACATTGGGGGAAGTTTTTGGTTTAAATTACTGGAAATTCCTTATTGAAGTTTGATAAACTTATATTATAAGTAAAGATTGGTAGTGTTAAAACTTCTGTAAAAAAGAACTGAGGTTAGGAGCATTTTTGAGGTAAGGGAATTTCTTCGAACAGGTACGAAAGTGCTCAAAACTAGGGAGGGGAATATTATGGTAAAAAAGAGGATTGTAATAATCGCTTTTTTAGCTTTAGTTATTATTATTGTTGGTGGTAATTTTATGATGAAAAAAACTATTTATTCTGTGACTGATATACTTGAAGGTGTCGATTTTGATGTAGAAGAGCAATCTTTAAGTGTTGAAAGTATTGATATAAAAACAGAGGACATGTTCAAAGTAATTGAAATTTCAGAAGTTCAACAAAAAAAGTTAATAGATACTTTTTCAAAAGCAAAATTTCAAAAAACAAATTATTCTTCTGAATGGGATTATCGTATTAATATTACTTTGAATAAGGGATATGTTCTTTATCTTGATTCTAATAAGAAAATAATAGTTCCTGAAAATAAGAGAGTAGCTTATGTTATTAAAGGGGACAATGACTTTTTTAGTGTTTTGAATGAGCTTGTAAAATAGTAAAAGAGGCTGGGACATAACTCTATTATTTCGAAAAATGATGAAAAAAGATAATTATTTTTTCGTTTCAAGGGGTTGAATATTCCTTCTTAAATCAAAAAAATGTTAGACTAATTAGATTGCGGTCTAACATTTTTTCTTTTTTCAATTGTCATAAATTTCACCTTCCGCGCTAACTAAGTGATTGAACAATCTGACTTGCTATAGACAGTTATGCTACAACTGCGCCCTATTACGGCAAATAATGTTGGCAACACACTTTGTCAACATTAGAGCAGTAGGGAGATGATAATTTGATAACTCTGAAAACATCGAAACATGGAAAAAGTCCAGTGGCAGGATAGAATCAGGGAACAAAGTGCGAGTGATTTATCAAAGAAGTCCAGAGCCAGACACCTAACTTATTAGCTTTATAATCCGAGTCTGGCACCAACTTCTGCGTACTCTATATCTTTTCTTTCTGCATTCCAATTGTCCCCTGTTTGTCCGTCCCATATCGCTCCTGTTTCAACGAAACCGACAGACGCAAACAACTTCCGAACGGCTTCGTTTACCATCCAATATGATGTTGCAACTGCATCGGCTTTTCCTTGTGGAAACGACTTTATGTAATCAATAACTTTCATCATTGCTTGTTTACCAAATCCTTTGCCTTGATGCTTTTTATCAATCATAAAACGATTAAGTCCATAAGTAGACTTATCTCCATATTTTTCACATAAAATTGAGCTTTCCGCCAGTTCGTAAAATCCAATATCGACATATCCTATGACTTCATCATTGTTGCATATAGCGAAGATCATGGGAGGTTTTTCGTCGTTAAGTATCTTTACATAGGCTTTAGCCAAACAATATATGCTGGAATCCACATTTCCTTTCTGCTCATCTGTTATGCTTAACTTCAACACTGCCTCAAAATTATCGTGGGTAATCTTTCTTAATTCAATCATTTTTCTTCCCTGCTTTCGAAAATATAAATTTAAGTCCGTTAACGACACTTCCACAGGAGTGCCATGTACCAAATAAATCTAAATAAAGTATATACGAAATCCCCATCTAATTCACTTTCACCAAAAGTACGTAAGAACCAGTTTGTTTTAACGTTTACATTCTTGTATAAACATTTTGCCAAAACATCATCGCTAATATTAAACAAGCCGGCAGCTGCATGGCTTGTTTAACAACAATTACTTTAGATTTTGCTGAAAATATGTTAATCTAAGTTGTTAGGAAATATCGTTCGGTTACGTTATCCACATGTGGATAAATTGATTTTGAAGAAAATCTAGTCGCAATTATGCTGAGGCGTAATTGATTTTTATAAACATGAAGTCAGGAGGCTTTTTGATGGATTTTGATACAATTGCTGCGATATCCACACCAATGGGAGAGGGAGCTATTGCAATCGTTCGTTTGAGTGGTGATGAAGCAATAGCGATAGCAGATAAAATATTTCAAGCGCCAAATAGAAAAAAATTAGCCGAGCAAGTGACACATACGATTCACTACGGGCATTTAATTGATCCGAAGACAGAGGAAGTAGTGGAAGAGGTTATGCTATCGTTGATGCGTGGGCCGAAAACATTTACACGCGAGGATGTTGTAGAAATTAACTGTCACGGTGGGCTAGTTTCTGTTAATCGCGTATTACAGCTTGTGTTACGCTATGGAGCTCGATTGGCGGAGCCGGGGGAATTTACGAAGCGTGCCTTTTTAAATGGACGAATCGACTTATCACAGGCCGAGGCTGTAATGGATTTGATTCGTGCCAAAACAGACCGTGCCATGAATATGGCATTAACACAAATGGACGGTAAGCTGTCACGCTTAATTGGCGAATTAAGACAAGCACTACTCGAAACATTAGCACAAGTGGAGGTCAATATCGATTATCCAGAATACGATGATGTAGAAGAAATGACAGTACCTGTCTTGCTTGAAAAATGTAGCTGGGTACGTGACGAAATAGATAAATTACTAACGACATCTGCGCAAGGGAAAATTTTGCGTGAAGGTTTATCGACGGTTATTTTAGGAAGACCAAACGTAGGAAAGTCTTCTTTATTGAATAGTTTAGTGCATGAAAACAAGGCGATTGTAACAAATATTGCTGGGACAACGCGTGATATTATAGAGGAGTATGTTAATGTGCGCGGCGTACCACTACGTTTAGTAGATACAGCGGGTATTCGTGAAACAGAAGATATCGTTGAGCGCATAGGGGTAGAAAGGTCGAGAGAGGCTTTAAAAGGAGCAGACTTAATTTTACTCGTATTAAATGGGGCAGAAAGCTTATCAGTTGAAGATGAGCGCCTATTTGAAACAATTGAACATATGGATTACATCGTTGTTGTTAATAAAACGGATTTACAACAACAAATTGACTTGCAGCGTGTCAAAGAATTAGCTGGCGAGCGTCGCATCGTTACAACTTCATTATTAAAGGAAGAAGGAGTAGCTGAGCTTGAAGAGGCGATTGCTGCAATTTTCTTTGCGGGACAAGTTGAAGGTGGAGATATGACATATGTTTCAAATGCACGTCATATTGCATTATTACATCAAGCAAGGCAAACAGTCGAAGATGCACTGAACGCCGCAGAGATGGGTGTGCCTGTTGATATGGTACAAATAGATGTTACACGTACATGGGAGATTCTTGGTGAAATTGTCGGTGATACAGTACAGGAAAGTTTAATCAATCAATTATTTTCACAGTTTTGTTTAGGAAAATAAAAAACGAAAGGAAGTTACAGCATGCCTACACAATATGAAGCAGGTACATTTGACGTCATTGTTATCGGTGCTGGACACGCAGGAGCTGAAGCAGCTTATGCTGCCGCAAAATTAGGCGCTAAAACGCTAATGCTGACAATTAATCTTGATATGATTGCCTTTATGCCATGCAACCCATCAATTGGTGGACCAGCAAAGGGAATTGTTGTACGTGAAATTGATGCATTAGGCGGATTAATGGGAAAAGTAATCGATAAAACGCATATTCAAATGCGTATGTTAAATACAGGTAAAGGGCCGGCTGTTCGTGCATTGCGTGCACAGGCAGATAAAGTGCTTTACCAGCAAGAAATGAAACGCTTATTAGAGGAACAAGAAAATCTCCAAATTCACCAAGCGATGGTGGAAGAATTAATCGTAGAAGATGATGAAGTGAAGGGTGTCATCACACAAATCGGCGGGATTTATCGTGCGAAAACAGTCATTATTACGACAGGGACATTCCTGCGCGGTGAAATTATTCTTGGCGATTTAAAATATTCAAGTGGCCCAAACAATCAGCAGCCGTCTATTAAGCTAGCTGACAATTTGAAGGAGCTTGGCTTTGATATTATTCGCTTTAAAACGGGGACACCACCTCGAGTAAATAATCGTACAATCGATTATTCAAAAACGGAAATTCAGCCAGGGGATGATGTGCCACGTGCATTTAGCTTTGAAACGACAGAGTTTATTTTGGATCAGCTACCATGCTGGCTAACATATACAAGCCCGTTGACACACCAAATCATCGAAGAGAATTTGCATTTATCTCCGATGTACTCTGGTATGATTAAAGGAACAGGTCCGCGTTATTGTCCATCGATTGAGGACAAGGTAGTGCGCTTTAACGATAAGCCACGCCATCAAATCTTCTTAGAGCCAGAAGGACGTAATACGCGTGAGGTTTATGTTCAAGGCTTATCAACAAGCCTACCTGAGCATGTGCAAAAAAGATTAATCGCATCTGTGCCGGGATTGGAAAATGCAGAAATGATGCGTGCTGGCTATGCGATTGAATATGATGCGGTTATTCCAACGCAATTATGGCCAACGCTAGAAACGAAGCGTATTAAAAATCTATATACAGCAGGTCAAATTAACGGTACATCAGGTTATGAGGAAGCAGCGGCACAGGGATTAATGGCAGGTATTAATGCTGCCTCTAGAATTTTTGGTAAAGAAGAAACGATTTTAAGCCGTTCAGAAGCGTATATTGGTGTACTAATCGACGATTTAGTAACGAAGGGCACAAGCGAGCCATATCGTTTATTAACGTCACGCGCTGAATATCGTTTATTATTGCGTCACGATAATGCAGATATGCGCTTAATTGATGTCGGTTATAAAGTGGGAATGGTTTCTGAGGAACGTTATGCTAAATTCACAGCGAAGCGTGAGCAAATTGAACAAGAAATTGCGCGTTTACGCGAAGTGATCGTTAAGCCTAATGCAGAGACACAGGCGGCTATTCGCTCTGTAGGTGGAACTGAATTAAAAGACGGTATTCGGGGAGCAGATTTATTAAAGCGTCCTGAAATGCATTATGACTTAGTTGCAACTTTAACACCTCCCGAAAAGGAATTTTCAGAGGAAGTAAAAGAGCAAATTGAAATCCAATTAAAATATGAAGGCTATATTCAAAAGGCGTTACAGCAGGTTGAGCGTTTACGCAAAATGGAAGATAAAAAAATTCCAGATAACATCGATTATGATGCTATTTCGGGCTTAGCGACTGAGGCGCGTCAAAAATTAAAATCTGTTTGCCCGTTATCAATTGCACAAGCCTCTCGTATTTCTGGGGTAAATCCAGCAGATATTTCAATTTTACTCGTTTATATTGAGCAGGGGAAAATTGCCCGTGTAGCCAATGATTAATTAATAGCATATCGACGCATCGAGATTATAAGAGCCGTCTGAAAAGGGAGCGTAGTGCATTGCCTACTTTTAGACACTTTCGGTGATGTTTTATCAAATGAATAAGTAGATAAAGAGCTGAGGCTGTCCGGAAAATATATCCTTTTCGGACAGCCCCTTAATTAAAGGAGGATTGTAGTGAACGAGCAACAATTTATTGAAGCATTAAAGGCGAAGGGCATTGAGCTGACAGCTGCCCAAATTGCCCAATTTAAAAAATATTTTGAGCTACTTGTAGAGTGGAATGAAAAAATGAATTTAACGGCTATTACTGACCTAGAAGGTGTTTATTTAAAGCATTTTTATGATTCCATTAGCGCTAGCTTTTATTTCGATTTTACAAAGATAACATCTGTTTGTGATGTTGGCGCAGGAGCAGGCTTCCCAAGTTTACCAATTAAAATCTGCTTCCCTCATTTAAAAATAACGATTGTCGACTCATTAAATAAGCGAATTACATTTTTAAATCATTTAAGCGAGGAGCTACATTTAGAAAATGTAGAATTTGTTCATGCAAGAGCAGAGGAATTTGGTCAAAATGCTAAATATCGTGAGAAATTCGATGTTGTAACAGCTCGAGCAGTAGCTAGACTCTCTGTTCTATCAGAGCTATGTGTGCCACTTGTCAAAGAAGGTGGTCAGTTTGTGGCATTAAAAGCAGCGGCTGGAAAGCAGGAATTAGCAGATGCGAAAAAAGCAATTACAACACTTGGTATAACACTGAAAGAGGAATTTTTATTTGAATTGCCAGTAGAGGAAAGTGAGCGTACTTTATATATATTTAATAAAGTAAAGCCAACACCTAAGAAATACCCACGTAAACCTGGTGTTCCAAACAAAACACCTATTCAATAAAAGCAGGTCAAGAGCTAGTTAGTAATAATTGGTTGGTATGTTCTACTGAAATCTCACAAGTAATTTGTATGTTTGATAGATATTTTATCGTTTTCAAGCATACATAATGATAGTAGGCATTAATTAATGATAGAATACGTAGATGCTAAGTTTCATAATTGATTGATTCCAAACTATGTACATTTCTGCTTGAATAATCAATAATATTTATAGTGAGTAAGAAGTTTCTTAAAGGTGGTGCCACTCGGATGAAAAGTCCTTTTTCACGTTTTTTCGGAGGCGGAAAAGAGTCTGAAGTAAAAAGTGAAGTAGCAGCTATAGAAGAAAAAAAGGCTACAGAAGAAGTAGTGAAAATTCCTATTGAAAAAATCATACCGAATCGTTTTCAACCGCGTACTATATTTGACGATGAAAAAATTGAAGAATTATCTAGAACGATTCATATACATGGTGTCATTCAGCCAATCGTCGTGCGTAGGAGTAGCAGCGATGATGGCTATGAAATCATTGCAGGTGAGCGACGCTATCGTGCGATGAAAAAGCTACAATGGGCGGAAGTGCCGGCGATTGTACGACAGCTAAGTGATAAAGAAACAGCATCAATTGCATTAATTGAAAACCTACAACGTGAAGAATTGACGGCAATTGAAGAAGCACTTGCCTATCAGCAATTACTTGAATTACATTCATTAACGCAAGAGGCGCTTGCACAGCGTCTTGGAAAAAGCCAATCAACTGTAGCAAATAAGCTACGTTTATTGAAATTGCCTCAATTTATACAAGAGGCCATTTTAAAGCGCGAAATTACTGAGCGACATGCACGTGCGCTGATCGCTGTGAAAGATGAGCAATTACAATTACAGCTAATTACAGCAGCTAAAGAATACGACTGGAACGTACGTCAGCTTGAAGAGCAAATTCAACAGTTGCTATCACCATCTACCGAGGAAGAGCCTGTAAAGAAAGAAAAACCAAAGCGCAAAGCAATTAGCAAAGATGTGCGCATCGCCCTAAATACAATTAAGCACTCGTTAACAATGGTAACGAAAAGCGGTATTCAATTGAAAACAGAGGAAGAGGATACAGAGGAATATTACCAAATCACTGTTAAAATACCGAAGAAGAAGTAAACCATTTAATATATAGAGCTATTTAAAAAATTTATATAAAGCTTGATATTGAAGAACAGGAGCTGTCGCCTCGCTTTAGGTATAGGAAAGGTAGTTATAATAAAGTGTTAACTATTCTTGTCGTAAAGGTCATATCTAAAAAAGCCCTTCAGACACGCCCTTTTCAAAGAAAGCTTTCATTTTTTATGGTCAATACTTCAAAAAAATAACAATGCTGTCTGGAAAGTGGTACGATAACCAACTTTTTAGACAGCTTTTTTTATTAGAATAGTAGGATAACTTTAGGAACTACGCGTAAATTTTGATAGAATACCTTTAAAGCGTATTTACGATATAAGATAATGAATTGTAGGAAGTAGGTGGGATTATGGGGAAAGTTATCGCAATTGCTAATCAAAAGGGGGGAGTCGGCAAAACGACAACCTCTGTAAATTTAAGCGCCTGTTTAGCTTATTTAGGGAAAAAGGTACTGTTAATTGATATTGATCCACAAGGCAATGCAACAAGTGGTACTGGGATAAATAAAGCAGATGTACATGGCTGTATTTATGATGTCATTATTGACGACGAGGATATTACAACAACAATTTTACCAGCAAAAATAGAAAATTTATTTGTTGTGCCTGCAACAATTTCGTTAGCTGGTGCAGAAATAGAGCTCGTGTCAGCTATTTCACGTGAAGGAAAATTAAAAAATGCACTACAACCAATAAGACAAGATTATGATTACATAATTATTGATTGTCCACCATCACTCGGTTTATTAACAATTAATGCATTAACGGCGGCAGATTCAATTATTATTCCTGTACAATGCGAATATTACGCATTAGAGGGCTTAAGTCAGTTACTATCGACAGTTCGACTTGTGCAAAAGCATTTAAACCCACAGCTAATGATAGAAGGTGTTCTTTTAACAATGCTTGATGCGCGGACAAATTTAGGTTTACAAGTAATAGAGGAAGTAAAAAAGTATTTTCAGGATAAAGTATATAAAACGATTATTCCTCGCAATATTCGCCTAGGAGAAGCACCGAGCCATGGTAAGCCAATTATTTTATATGATGCAAAATCAAGAGGTGCAGAAATGTATGTAGAGCTAGCAAGGGAAGTGATTAAAAATGGTTAAAGGTTTGGGAAAAGGTATTGGCGCACTATTTCCAGAGGAGGCAGTACAGCAGGAGGGCAATGTGCAGCAGGTGGCAATTGACAAATTTGTAGCAAACCCATTTCAGCCACGCAAGCTTTTTCAAGATGAAGCGTTAGATGAGCTTGCACAATCGATTAAAGAGCATGGCATTATTCAGCCTATACTTGCACGTAAAAAGGGACGTAAGTTTGAAATTATCGCTGGAGAACGTCGCTGGCGTGCTGCAAAATTAGCTGGTTTAGATGAAATACCTGTGCTTGTCAAAGAAATGACAGAGCAGCAAATGATGGAAGTAGCTATTTTGGAAAACCTACAGCGCGAGGATTTAACACCAATTGAAGAAGCAGAGGCATATAGTAGTTTAATTGAACAATTGAATTTCACACAGGAAGACTTAGCAAATCGTCTTGGAAAAAGTAGACCACATATCGCCAACCATATTCGCCTACTACAGCTACCCGAGGAAGTGCGTGCATTAGTAAACGACGGCTCATTAACAATGGGACATGGTCGTACATTACTCGGTTTGAAAAATAAAAGACAAATTGCAGAAGTAGCAAAAAAGGTAATTGCACAGCAATTGAATGTACGTCAATTAGAAGCGCTCGTTCAATCATTAAATGAAAATGTTTCACGTGAAACAAAAACACCCGCACGTGATATTTTTGTACAGGCTACAGAGGCGCAGCTCCGAGATTATTTTGGAACGAGCGTACAAATTAAAAAACAGAAAGATAAAGGGAAAATAGAAATCGAATTTTACTCAGATGAGGATTTAGAGCGTATTTTAGAAATTTTACAATTAGAGCGCACTGAATAGAGAGAAGGTAAATATGATTTTATTAGGTTCATTAATAAATGCCGCGCTAATAATAGCTGGTGCGTTTATTGGTAGACTGTTTCGTAATATTCCAGATAAAATGAAAGAAACAGTTATGTCTATTATCGGGTTAGCCGTGGCTGTCCTAGGAATTTCAATGGGCTTTGAGAGTGGTAATTTCATTATCGTCATAGTTAGCCTCGTTGTTGGTACGATGATTGGTGAATGGCTCGATTTAGACAAATGGTTTAACCGCTTGGGAAAATGGGTAGAATCATTATTCGGTAAAAATAGTAGTGGCTCGATTGCTGAAGGCTTTGTGACGGCAACGCTGATATTTGTTATTGGCTCTATGGCGATACTTGGTGCACTTGATAGTGGTCTGCGTAATGATCATAATATTTTAATTACAAAAGGTATTATTGATGGCTTTACGTCCATTATTTTAGCATCTACTTTAGGTATTGGAGTTTTATTATCGGCTATACCCGTTTTTATCTATCAGGGACTTATCGCCATTTGTTCAGGGGCAATTAGCAAATATATTCCGCAGGAAGCGCTCGATTTATTTATTCAAGAAATGACAGCTACAGGTGGTATTATGATATTAGCAATTGGTTTGAATATTACCGGTTTAACGAAAATTCGAGTAGCCAATTTGCTGCCAAGTATTTTGTGTGTGGCGATTATTGTAGCTATTATGTTTATTGTTCAATAGATGGCGTTGCCAAGCTAGCTGTAAGGAACGAGCAATTTTTTCACTCATATTATATGTCAAATGAAGACGAGTGTTTTGCAATACTTGTGCTTCCATAAAACCTCCAATATTGACGATTCCTTTAATGGAAATGTCACCAATTGGGGGTAGTTGTTTTTTTACAGCCTTGCCAGGGAACAGTGGACCATTCTCTACTATAATGTTTCCTATGCGGTTTTTCTCACTCAAGCAGGCATCGATTGCAACAATAAATGGTGGCTCGGCTTGTGCTTGTAAATTATTAAATGTTTCTAGTAAATTTAATGCATGTAACGGCTCCTCTAACGTCCCGATAACATCAAAGGGAAATGCATAGCTTTTCAATAGCTGGCTACCGATTAATGGACCGAGTGCATCGCCTGTTGAGCGGTCTGTACCAATACAACAAAAGACTAGCTGGCTATGCTCAAAGGGAATCATTTGTAAAAAAATATCGCTTAGTTTCCATACTGCACTTGATGCTTCATAATGAATAGAATGATTATTCATTTGTTTCACTCACTTTCTAAAAATAGTAAAAGTACGTTATATTTGTGCAGTATACTCAATTTGTTAATTTCTTATACAGGGAGTGAAAAAATGGAATTATATTATTCGGCAGCAGCAACAGTCAATCTAAGGGGGCTCACACGAATTAGTCAAAAAACTTGGGATTATCTTACGAGTGAAGCGTTATGGGATTTTATTTTAATAGCCTCTATAAAAGTGATTGCAATTTTGGCTGCTTCCTATATTGCTGTTCGTGTTGGAAGGAAGATTATTGAGAAAATTTTTGTTGTACGCATGCGTTCTCCATTAAATCACTCCGAACGTCGTCAAAAAACAATATTAAAATTATTGCAAAGTGTTTTATCTTATTTAGTGTACTTTTCTGCCATTATGGGCGTTTTATCTGCCCTTGATATTCAAATTGCAGGGCTACTTGCGGGGGCTGGTATTGCAGGCTTAGCAATTGGCTTTGGTGCCCAAAGCTTAGTAAAAGATGTGATTACAGGATTTTTTATTATTTTTGAGGATCAGTTTGGTGTAGGCGATTATATAAAAATAAACGGGGCAGAGGGAACTGTCCTGGAAATTGGTTTACGTACAACGAAGGTAAAGGGCAATACAGGTGAGCAATTTATTATTCCAAACGGTTCTATTACGAATGTAACGAACTATTCCATCAATCACTCGAAGTTTATGATTGACATGGAGTTAAATATAGATGCTGATATTGAAAAGGCAGAAAAACTCATTACTGCCTATTTAGAAAAGCTACCACAACAGCATCCAGCATTAACAAATATACCTGCCTTTTTAGGCGTTCAAAATGCGACCGATAATGAAGTAACTGTGCGCATTATAGCTGAAACATTACCATTACAGCAATGGACAATTGCTCGAACAATTCGTCAAGACGTGAAGGAGCTACTAGAGCAAAATGGTATAGTCACTCCATTCCCAAAAATGATGCTGTATGACCGTGTAATGGGACGAGAAATTGAAGGGAGAGAATAAAATTGGAAGGTAAGGCATTTGAATTAAATGATATTGTAGAAATGAAAAAGCAGCATCCATGTGGAACAAATGCATGGAAAATTATTCGCTTAGGTGCAGATATTCGCATTAAATGTGAAGGTTGTGGGCATAGCGTTATGATTCCTAGACGTGAATTTGAAAAGAAGATGAAAAAAGTAATTAAAAAAGTCGATGAACAATAATGCAGTTAGACTTTTAGGCGTATTATCAATATAATAGAAAAGGCTATTAACATAAGTAAAATGAACTGAGCATAGAAAGGTTGTGTCCTATATGGCATTAACGGCTGGAATTGTCGGTTTACCAAACGTCGGCAAATCAACATTATTTAATGCGATTACGAAGGCTGGCGCACTTGCTGCTAACTACCCATTCGCAACAATTGACCCAAACGTAGGAATCGTGGAAGTACCAGACGCACGTTTAAATAAATTAACAGAATTAGTAGAGCCTAAAAAAACTGTACCAACAGCATTTGAATTTACGGACATTGCAGGGATCGTAAAAGGTGCTTCAAAAGGTGAAGGGCTTGGTAACAAATTTTTAGCACATATTCGTGAAGTAGATGCAATTTGCCAAGTGGTACGCTGCTTTGAGGACGAAAACATTACGCACGTAGCAGGTACAGTTAATCCAATCGATGATATCGAAGTTATCAATTTAGAGCTTATTTTAGCTGATATGGAATCTGTTGAAAAACGCTTGCAGCGCGTTGCAAAAATGGCGAAGCAAAAAGATAAAGAAGCACTTATTGAAGAGCCAATCTTAGTGAAGATAAAAGAGGCGCTAGAAGCTGAAAAGCCCGCACGTGCAGCAGAGCTTTCAGACGATGAGCTAAAGGTTATTAAAGGGCTTCACTTATTAACAATCAAGCCGATGCTTTATGTTGCTAACGTATCTGAGGACGAAGTAGCAGATGCAGATAGCAATAAATATGTGCAGATGGTACGCGAATTCGCCGCAGCAGAAGGTGCTCAGGTCATTACAATTTGTGCGAAAATTGAAGAAGAAATTTCGGGCTTTGACGACGAGGAAAAAGCAATGTTTTTAGAAGAACTAGGCATTAAAGAGTCGGGCTTAGACCAATTAATCCGTGCTTCATATGACTTATTAGGACTTGCTACATATTTTACGGCTGGCGTACAAGAAGTACGTGCGTGGACGTTCCGCAAAGGCATGAAAGCACCGCAATGTGCGGGTGTGATTCACACCGACTTCGAGCGCGGCTTCATCCGTGCCGAGACGGTTGCCTACGACGACTTAGTTGAGCTAGGCTCAATGACAGCAGCAAAAGAAGCAGGCAAAGTACGTTTAGAAGGTAAGGAATATATCGTACAAGATGGCGATATTATGTTGTTCCGTTTTAATGTTTAATTGAGAGAAGCGTTCAAAAGGCCGTGCAGCTACCGGCTTTTTAAACGCTTTTTTGACTTTGATAATGAATAAAATTAGAAGGGAGATTGAAAAAAATGCAGTATGGAACACTTCCTAATTGGTTTTGGATAATTTATTACCTATTCTTATTTATAACAATAATAACTGCTCGACTATGTATTAAACAAAGAAAACTTATAGTTTTATCTGTCTTAACAATATTTTTTGCGATAACTGTTCCAATAATATCTTTTATTCATAGTATCGAACGTAAATTAGGTGAAGATGAACTTCATTATTTTATTAGTAGACTACAACAAGGTGATATTTGGACTGTATATGTTATTTTAGGGTATCTGTATATTTTAATATGGTGGGGCTGTTATTTTTATAAAAAGCAATCCAAATGATAGTTAAATTTGATTGAGAAAAAGGAAAAAGAACAGAAAGGTAATAAATATGATGCCAATTAATGCAGCTATTCTTGAATATTTAACAGCCGCCTCACTGACTTCATTTTGCTCTTTATACATCCATCTTCTTCCCCATAAAATGGCTTCTTTCGGATTTTTATATTGCCAAATTAAAATAATATATATCGGAATAAATAATATAAAGCAAAAGACAACAGCAGTCATTCACAGCCCTCCATTATACTCTCGTTTCATACACATATAGCTTTGGTAACTCGGGGTCATCCTTGACAAGTGCATCGTTTGGAAATGGACGTAACTCTTTGTACATGGCGAAATCGCCAACAGCTCCCGCGATTAATAATGCACCAGTTATCACGAGTGTGAAGCTTCCTATATAAAGACCAGCAACAGTCGGCAAAATGCCCGTTGTCCAAAAAGGGAGGAGCAAAGCCTTTTTCATTGCACTATTTGTCATTGGCTTAATTGTTGTCGCATAGGCAATACCAAGCTTTAAATTAATACCGTAATCAAGTTCCTTAAACTTTGCTCCGCCAAAAATCATAAAGCCTATTAAATGAAATACCTCGTGTAAAACGATAAAAATAATATATAAAACAGCCATTGCCAGCATTGCTAAAAGTGAAAAATTCGTTTGTCCATAAATTAATTTATATATAATAGTAAAGAAAACGATAAAGCCAATCGTTAGCCAAAAGTTAAGCCTCGCAATTTTCTTCATATTTAATTCAATTATTACAGGTTGCTTCTCTGTCACAGGACCACTCCTATATTGATAATTATTTAGAATTTAATTGGTGATAAATGAATTTAATAAATACTCCCCATTTTTTTGTGAAAAATCAAAATAAATGGCGGCATTATTTTGGCCAAAACCGACTGTTATAATATTATTTTCTAAATGATGGAATCGGTATTCTAAAATGTTGTAATCAATAGACTGCAAAAAATTTTGTTCATGCCCATTTTCGAATATAAAAATTTTTTTCTCAAAATCAATTGTCACATTAGAATCTATAATTGTTTCAAGATAACTATAATCTGAATTCACCATCGCTCGAATGATTTTCAAAGAAAGATTCATCGTTTCTCTTAATTGGTCGGAAGTAAGATTCGGTCTTTCTTCAAGCTGCTTTTTTAGCTCTTCATTTTGTTTAGTTAATACATTCAATTTATCCTCATTGTCACTGCTTGATTGTTGACTAGTGTTCTCTTTATTTGAACACCCTACTAAAATAAATAATATAATAAAAGTAATCAGTATTTTTTTCATGTTACGCCCCCTTTCGTTTTATCAAATTCTAACATATAGCCGCGCTTGGTATACATATAACTTAGGCAATTCTGGGAAGCAGATTATAAGGAGGGAACTAATTGCCCAATACAAAAGTTAATAACACATCATTCCAACAAGAGATTTTAGACATGTTACAACCTAAAATTCATGCCGTTTTACGTCATACTCGTCCACAAGAACGTGATGACCTCAAACAAGAAATTTGCTTAATGATTATTCAAACCATCCAAACAAAAAAATTCAAAGAAGCACCTTCGTTCTTTGAATTAGTAGAAACTGAAAAACTAGCTCAAAACGAGCTTTAAATCAAACATAAAAATATTTTTCACTAAGGTTGTCAAAACAATTATTTATCTCCCTTTAGATTATAGAAAGCAATCATCCTAGGTAATTTAATTGCTTTTGAAAATAAATAAAAAAGACAAGAGGAATATAAAATGGCAAACTACGGTTTAACAGCAATACAAGTAGGGTTTGGAACAGCGACTCGTAAATTACAAATTCAGTGGTCAGCTACTCTACCTTACGAGGCAACATTAACAGTGACTCGTGGTGGTGACGGTCAAAGAGTATTTAGTAAGAGTTATAATCGAAGTGTGAAAAGTGATAATATTACAATTGATGTACCATGGTATGGTGAATTTAAAGTAGATTTAACATTAGCATCACCAGCTATTGGTTCACATGTGATTTACCCAACTGTGAAAATGTATGGTTCACATAATAACCCTACATTTGTTCATGATGCGGCATCCGTACAAAAAGCGAAAAACGGAGAAGCAATCGTTCTTCTTGTTGCAGTTCTTGCGGGAAGTCTCAAATTTATTGGAAGTACTATTTCTGTTTTCTTTGGTTCACAAGTATGGGATACGAGTACAGTAACATTCCCATTCCCAAAAATCGGAGATAAAATAGATGTCAATGTATCGGCTGATTCATCAGGTGGTGCAATCATCAAAACTACGTATACTGAAATTGGTTTTACTGATAAAAATGGTAATTACCAGTCCGAAAGAAAGTTAACAAAATTTTCTTATGTTGCATATGTACCTTGGAATTTTGCTAAATAAAAATAAAACTCCACGAGTTTATAAACTCGTGGAGTTTGCCTTTTTATACAAAAAATAATTATATATGAAATCGAATATTGAAACGAAATAAGCAAAACTAACAAATAATAATATCGGCGAATCATAACTGTAATAAATAAAGTCTTGTGAATGTAGATAAAAGAACCAAATTGTTGTAATAACGAAAAGAGAAATATCGTAAACAATACTTAGAGGGCGTTTAATCGTTTTTAAAGCGAAATTAAAAACGACAACTCTAAAGAAAACAAATAGGCATAAAAAAATAAAATAAGCAAATGTAACATAAAAAATTGATGGCTGTATTGAATCTGGTATCATCATCAGCATAAACCCCTTTAAATAGTTTGTAGTCGAACTTCAGTCAGCGTCTTACCTAGTAATCTGACTTTTGGTAATACTCGGTTGCCAC
Organism: Metasolibacillus sp. FSL H7-0170; assembly: GCF_038593115.1. Lineage (NCBI taxonomy): Bacteria > Bacillati > Bacillota > Bacilli > Caryophanales > Caryophanaceae > Metasolibacillus > Metasolibacillus sp. FSL H7-0170. The sequence continues at coordinate 2,477,990 of NZ_CP151964.1, forward strand.
TGACACGCTTGTCATATCAAACTCTGCATAAATCGTACAAACAATTTCCACCCCTCTTATTATAAGTCACTTTTATTTTTTTGAAAATAAAAGAGCAGCTATACGCTACTCTCAGTTTATTGTATATTCTAGTAGCTCATCTAATACTTGACTCAATCGTTGTTTGAAAATATATTGCACATAAATTTAAAACATGCTATAATTCAAAGATGTGAGTAATACAAGTTACTTGCTCCTTGCTCCCTATTTAGTAGGAGAGCCCAAGTCCATAAGGAGGTGCAAAACAAAGATGAGAAAGTATGAATTAATGTACATCGTACGCCCAAACATTGAAGAAGAAGCGAAGAAAGCTTTAGTAGAGCGTTTCAACGAAATCTTAACTTCAAACGGTGCTGAAATCATCGAAGCAAAAGACTGGGGTAAACGCCGTCTTGCTTACGAAATCAACGACTTCCGCGAAGGTTTCTACCAAATCGTGAAAGTAAACGCTGGTTCTCAAGCAATCGATGAGTACACTCGTTTAGCTAACATTAGCGAAGACATTATCCGTCATATCGCTGTTCGCGAAGAAGATAAATAATTTTTAACCATAATGCTGAAAAGGAGGCTGTGTACCGATGATTAACCGTGTCGTACTAGTAGGCAGACTGACAAAAGATCCAGAGCTTCGTTATACGCCAAGTGGAGTTCCTATGGCTCGCTTTACAGTCGCTGTAAACCGAACATTTTCGAACCAACAAGGTGAGCGTGAAGCTGACTTCATTGGCTGTATTGCGTGGCGTAAACAAGCCGAAAATTTAGCAAACTTTATGCGTAAAGGGAGCTTAATTGGCGTTGAAGGTCGCATTCAAACAGGTAGCTATGAAGGACAAGACGGAAAACGTGTTTATACAACAGATGTTGTAGCAGATGCAGTACAGTTCTTAGAACCACGTAGCGGTGGCGCATCACAAGGTATGCAAAATCAGCCATATGGCGGTAACAATTATGGTGGAGGGCAACAAAACTATAATAACCAGCAATATGGCGGTGCTCCTGCACAAGATCCATTTGGTTCTTATCAACAGCAGCAGCCACCACAAAATCAGCAAAATTATACACGTATGGATGAGGACCCATTTGCAAATAGCAAAGGGCCAATCGAAGTTTCAGAGGACGATTTACCGTTCTAATGCTTCACGTCCAATAGAAAAATAAACTAAAGGAGGACAACGCTAATGGCAGCACAACGTCGCGGAGGCCGCAAACGCCGTAAAGTTTGTTACTTCACTGCTAATAATATTACGCACATCGACTATAAAGATGTTGATCTTTTAAAGAAATTCATCTCTGAGCGCGGTAAAATTTTACCACGTCGCGTAACTGGTACAAGCGCGAAGTATCAACGTAAATTGACTTCAGCTATCAAAGTATCACGTATTATGGCTTTACTTCCATTCGTAGCAGAAGATAAATAAGATTATGAAAAGTACAGCATTGGTTGCAAAGCCTTTGTTGTACTTTTTTTATGCTTCCAAAGTTGGAAGAAGTGGATTGAACTTCATTTCATATATAATTCTAGAAGGTCTTTTGGAATAATTCAAAAAGACCCCTGCGGAAATTCACAGGGATTTCATTGGTAGAAGTGTTTTCAACAATGTAGAAAACTTGTGCTTCTGATAGTGATTAAGGGAGCTGGATAGTTGCTGTTAACACATTATTGCCTGAACCTAAACGTAATCTGATATTTGCTGTTGAGGCTGTGACAGTTGGATTAATCCGCATCATTATTTTTTTAGTAGCTGTCCCACTGCTATCAGCCGTTAAATTAGCTACATTAAAGTAGCCATAGGAAGATGGCCAAGAACCATCGGCATTTTGAATTTGAGAAATGCCTGTCCCATTGCTCAAATAAAATTGAACTTGTGCGTTTGTAATTGTAGTATTAGCTGCCAATTTCTGTATCACTACTTGTACTGGAAATGCTTCACCATTTTTCGGAAGTATGGCTGGCAAAATGAATTTATAGTTACCATTTGTCAGTGTTTGTGTTTCACCAGTTGATGGCTCAGGTTCTACAGGTGTTTCAGGTGTGCCAAGTAATACAGATTGTGTAATTAAATTCGTTCCATCTGTTGCTCGTAAACGAATAGTTGCATTTGTTTCTGTAACATTTGGATTGAGACGCATATGGACAGTTGTAGTTGCGATGCCATTATGATTAGCCGTAATCGTTCCAATCTCCTGATAGCCGTAGCCTGAAGGCCAAGAACCATTTTGATTTTGAATTTGAGAAATAGCTGTCCCGCCTGCTAGATACACTTGCATTCTTAAACCTGTTACTGTTTCATTAGGTGCTAAGCCGCTGATAGCCACCGTTACATCAAATGGATTGCCAGTAGTATCTAATACAGTAGGTGTAACTAAAGTATATGTTAAAGTTGCTGGTGGACTAATCGATGAGCCGTACGAACCAGCAGCAAATGTTGATTGGTCGTACCATAGATAACCCGATGTTGGTAAGCGCCAAGGCTCAAAAGCCGGTTCTATAGAATTTGCTGGCAATTCCATTGGTAATAATGGTGTGACAGCATCAAGCGTAACAGTTGTATTTGCTAATGTGTGATAGCTTTCTTGGGTAGCAAGCCAATGAATAATATTAACAAGTAATGTAGCATTATCGTCTGCGATAAAACCGTCATATGTTCTTTTCAGAGCGCCTGTTTCTTCATTGCGATATTTAGGTGTAATATCTTCCACAGGTGAAGAATCACCAATAAATGCAGCTTTACCATTTAATTTTTTACTGATGGCAACAAATGGTCCTTCTGCAATGCCTCCGTTGGCATAAACGCCTTGGTCAATCGCGTTATTCCATCTATTTGCTGTTGGTGTTAAGCCAGTAGGTAAATAAACGATACCTTTGGCAAGCGATGGATTGGTAATCGCTAATGTAGAGCCAGCATGAATTGATACGGCCGATACACCTGTCGTAATATCGAATGATTCATATGACGGAACAACTACATTAGCTTTTGTATGGTCTAACGCGTTATAGCGAAACTCTACACCGAACTCATTGCTTAGCCATTGTGAACTTGTGACACCAGCCATTGCACTAATCTCAGATGCAGACATATTTAATGTAGGGGTATTATATGCACCACGGCGCCAACCATTCATAATTTCACTTGAATCCCAACGATTTAAATTGCGGTCAGCATTATAGTGATCGGAGATAAAGAATACGCCACCACCTGCTTCAACAAAATCGACAATCGCTTGTTGTTCTGCTGCTTTAAATGGAATTTGTGCCTCTGGTATAACGAAGACATCGTAATCATCTAAATCAGCCAATGTTAATGGCGACGTGCTTCTATGCTCTTTTACAACATACCCTTCATTCGCTAGCGCATTCGCAAAATCTGAAAAAGCGCCGTCAATTACCCAATCCGATTGCCCAGCCGTTTGTCCGTGACTGTTGTCAAATAGCACTTTCATGCCATTTGGATTTGCTGGGTAAATAATGGGAGCGGGGTCATTTGGTCCCTCTGCTGTTACATAGCTCAAATCTGCGTAAAGAAAGACAATCAATCCAGTAAAAATGAGTAAAGACTTTACAAAATTTTTCATTTTTCTCCTCCTTGTTAGCTATAGATGGATACTGCGAAAAAGCTATAGTAAGTACGGCATCACCCCCTTACAAGCTTGTTGCGAATTTTATTTGATAAAAACTCAATAAATAAGATGAGTATCATCAAACCAATTAAAATCGAACCAACTTCTGACCATTTATAGCCATTCATAGCGAAAATAAGCGGCGCTCCAATGCCACCAGCACCAACTAATCCTAAAACGGCAGCATCTCGTAAATTCATATCAAATCGATAAATGACAATGGATATAAACATAGCGGATAGCTGCGGAATAATACCATAACGAATTTTTTCATAAGTAGTGCAGCCCATTGATTCCAGCGATTCTAAAATACTAGTTTCTAAATTCTCGATAACATCGACATATAACTTAGACAGCATACCAACTGATACCAAAGCCATTGTCAGCACACCTGCGAAAGGACCAGGCCCTGTTACACGAATAAACATTAAACCATAAACAATTGCAGGGACTGTTCGGATAACAATTAGTATTAATCGAACAAGAAAAGCAATTGGCTTTGCTACGATGTTGGATGCTGATAAAAAAGCAAGCGGTATAGCTAAAATCGCACCGACAATTGTTCCTAGAAAGGCAATCGCCACTGTTTCTAATAGCAAGTACGGTATGCCGTTTGTGCTCCATGTAAATAATAGCTCGGTATTCGGTGATAAAATCCCAAGCATAATATTTTTGGCAATCGAGAATCCGTTTTCTGTCATATTTGAAAGGTTAATAGCGGATAAAGACCATAGTAGAAACGCGGCTAAAATCATAATAGAGATGATGCTTTTCGTTGTATATTTTGGTTCATTGATGAGCTGTTTTTCAATTGCATGCAAAGCAGTCACCTCCTACATTAATTTCTTTCTGAAATGTTCACTAAGTGTTTCAATACAAAAGACTGTTACCGCAAGCAGCAGCAAAATCATTCCGACATTTGCATAGTTGCGCCAGCCTAAGCTTTCATTTAGCAGTAAGCCGATACCACCAGCCCCAACATAACCTAAAATGGCAGCGTAGCGTACATTTCCTTCAAAGCAAAACAGCGCGGTTGAAATATAGTTAGGCAAAATTTGAGGTAATATTGCATAACGGAATGCTGAAAACGTAGAGTGCCCCATTGAATGCATTGCTTCAAAAGCCTTTAAATCTGTATTTTCAATTTGTTCATATAAAAGTTTGCCAACATAAGCGACGGTGAATAAAAAAATCGCGACCGTACCTGCCATCGTACCAATACCAAAAATGAATGTGGCGATTAAAGCGGCTACTAATGTAGGTAGGGTGCGTAATAGACTTAAGAATAACTTGCTGGCTACGACAAGCCATTTGCTTTTTATCATATTGGAAGAGGCTAAAAAAGCGATTGGTAATGCACAGACTGCTCCGAGAAGTGAGCCAAGCAAGGACATTTTAATGGTGTCAAATAACGGTTGCCATAATCGGTCTAAATAAGACCAGTTCGGTGGTATCATCTCCCCAACAATTTTCCAAAATTGATAGATACGTTCAATCAGAACAATAATACTAAAGCCTGTAATTTGGATTGAAAAATACAAGGAAAAAAGCAATAGAAGCACAATCCATGGCGCTTTGGAGCGTTTAAATGTGACTGTTTTCCCATTGCCTAATGTCATTGATTTTGTCTTTATGATGTTCAAACCATCGTCAGCTCCTCTTTCAATTTGCCGTTATAAATGAGGTTCAATACGTTTTCTGTTACAGCGCTTGCAGGGCCGTCATAGACAATTTCTCCATTGCGAATACCAATAACTCTTGTTGCATATTCGAGTGCTAACTCTACATGATGAATGTTCATAATTATCGTCATATTCAGTTCTTCATTAATTCGTTGAAAATCAGACATCACTTGTTGCGCTGTGACTGGGTCAAGTGAGGCAACAGGTTCATCTGCCAAAATAATCTGTGGTTTCTGTGCAAGCGTACGTGCTAAGGCGACACGCTGCTGCTGTCCACCTGATAATTGATCAACACGCGTAAATGACTTATCTAAAATCTTCATTTGATCAAGTGCTTCAAGTGCTTCTATTTTTTGCTGCTTTGTAAATATGCCAAGCGCTTTTCGCCAGAATGGCATGTCGGGCACAAATGATACGAGGACATTGTTTAGTGCCGACATGCGCGATACGAGATTAAAAGATTGAAAAATCATGCCGATGCCTCTGCGCAATGTACGTATTTCTTGTCCTTTCAATGTGGATACTTCTACACCATTGACTTGTAATGAACCATCCGTAATGTCGTGCATTCGATTAATGCAGCGAATCAGTGTCGATTTACCAGCACCAGATAAGCCAATGACAGCTACGTATTCTCCTTGCTCAATTTTAAGATTAATATCTTTTAATGCGACAAATCCGTTATTATAACTTTTATGTACACATTGAAATTCAATCATTGTGTTACACCTACCTTTATATAAAAATGGGGCTGTCCAAAAAGCCGTGCATAGCCAGCATTTTGGACAGTAGCGATGATGTTTCGCAAAATATTCATATAAACAGAGAACGCCTCTTTTAAAAATGGGATGAACATTGGCTTTAGCAGCGTTATCCTTCAGTAAAAGGGAAGCGATAAAAATATTTATTTCAATGCGGTGTCAAAAAAAATAGACTTTTCGGACAACTCCGCTATTGTGACATCATTAATTGCTTAATTGTTGGACTAATTGCTGTGCTTTACGTTCATTATCATAGTCAGTGTCTTTTGCGATTTGATAGCCTTCATGACTGTAAATAGAGATAACTTCTTTACCAGCATCTGAGTTAGCAATATTAATAAATGCTTGTTGCAACGCAGCCTTTAATTTGTCATCCATAATTTTGGAATGTTTACTCACGCTAATCGTATCGTTATAAATTGCCGGCATAACACCCAGTACATCTGTCTCATCCCAAATGCTTGTAGAACGTTCAAAGTCCGTTGTCCATACATCCTCAAAATCACGACGGGCATCTGCATATGTGACAAGTACATCTGTTTGACCAGCAGCTAGACGACCAAAGGCATTACCATAAGAATCCGCTTGTACAACTTTGGATAAATCCGTAATGGTCTTTTCAAACTTTTCATTTAACCATAGCGCTGGATAGATATAGCCAGCAGGTGATGAGGAAGACATGACATTCCAATTTGCACCATTTAAGTCCTCGAATGTTAAGTCCTCGCCATTGTTGACTTTAGTAGCTAGCTCTCGACCTTTAGCTGATGGACCAGCTATTAATAATGCGCGATAAGATGTTGCTTGATCGGCTGTTGCTGTTGTTGGCTTATTATTGTTCCACTCTGTTGGATCGTCCGAATTATTGTTTAAGCCAGAGCGTGTTGCAGTTAAAATGACTTCAGCGCCATCATCATACAGCACATATGTACCACCAGGAATTAAGCCAATATCTGTTGTACCTGCAGATAATGCCTCTCCGACAGCTTCATAATTTGTACCTACTGTAATGTCTACCTTATCAACGTCATAGCCTAATGTAGCAAGCTCTGCTGTTAACAATTCTTTTAACGGCTCTGTAGCAGTAATAATTTCTTGTGGGTCACGTGATGGTACGAAAGCAATTGATAGCTTTTCCAATTTTGTTGCAGTTGCTTCTGTTGCCTGTGTATTATCTGTTGAAGAAGCATTTGTATTGGCATCATCTGTTGTAGACGATTCATCCCCTTCATTGCCATTACAAGCAACAAGTATCATACTGATTGCGAGCAAACATACCAACCAAAACATTTTTTTCATAAATTTTCCTCCTAAAATTGTTGTGCCACTCGATTATAAAAGATGAATGTAAATAAGATATTAAGGAATTACAAAGATTTAAATTTTCAAAAAGTGGAAGATAAGATTAAAATGTAGCTAATTAAGAAATGAGGTGTTTGTATGAAAAAGATTTCTGTTTTGGTGACAAGCGATATTCATGGTTATGTGATGCCGACAGACTTTTCAAACAAGTCGGTGTTACCAATGGGACTAGGGAAGCTCATGACAATTATCGAAGAGGAGCGTAAACGGAGTGCGGTATTATTAATTGATAACGGTGATTTTATACAAGGCAGTCCAATGACTTATTATGAACAAAAAGTTGATCCACATTACCATAACCAAATGATAAAAGTAGCAAATGCAATGCAATATGATGCCGCAATTTTTGGCAATCATGAATTTAATTATGGTTTACATACGGTTAAGACCATCGTCGAGCAATCCCAATTTCCGTGGCTTGCAGCAAATATTAAAGATGAGAGGGGACATTACTTTACACAGCCTTCTATGATTAAGGAGATTGAAGGGATAAAGATTGCTGTTGTTGGGATTACGACACAATTTGTGCCTTATTGGGAAGCACCAGCACATATTGCAGGGCTTATTTTTGAGGATGCTTTTACGTCGGCTCAACAGGAGATAGCTAATCTACGTGAAAAATTTGCAATAGATGTGATGATTGTCGCGTATCATGGTGGCTTTGAAGCAGATTTACAGACAGGTGAACGGTTAGAGGAATCACGAGAAAATATTGGCTATCAGCTTTGTCAAGAAATAGAAGGAGTAGATGTTGTCATTACTGGACACCAGCACAGGGAGTTAGCGTTACATTTATTTGGAAAAGCTGTTGTACAATCAGGAACGAAAGGGATTTGCCTTGGCAAAGTGGAGTTGCTATTCAATAATGAAGGCATTTTACAGCGCACATCATCTAGCCTAATTTATTTGGATGAAACGATTCCATTAAATGTAGAGATTGAAAATATCATTACCCCTTTATATGAAAAAACGGAGAAATGGCTGGATCAGCGCATTGGCAAAATCACAGGGAGTTTAGCTATCCATGACACATTTGAAGCGCGTCTTAAGGGACACTCTTATGTGGAATTGGTTAATCGGGTGCAAATGGAAGTAACGGGTGCTTCGATTTCTTGCGCCTCGATTTTTAATGATACATGTGCAGGCTTTCAAAATGATGTAACGATGCGCGATATTGTCACAAACTATATTTATCCAAATACATTGAAGGTATTATCCGTTGAAGGCAGGTATATCGTCGCAGCATTAGAGCAATCCGCTACTTATTTTACAATGGAAAATGACAAGCCTACTATTAGTGAAGCATTTAAATATCCTAAGGAGCAGCCATATAATTATGATTTGTGGAGTGGCATCGACTACACAATTGATTTAACAAAGCCTGCTGGTCAACGTGTTGTTTCTGTGTTTTTCCAAGGTCAGCCACTGCAATTGAGTCAACACTATCATGTTGTGATGAATAGTTACCGAGCGACAGGTGCAGGAAATTTTGATTATTTTAAAACGTGTCCGGTTGTCAAAGATATCCAAACGGATATGACGGAGTTACTTGCGGACTATTTTACAAAGCACGGCACGGTGGAAGCGAAGCCGATGACGAATATGCGTATGATTTATCGTAATTAACCATGAAGGAGGCTTTACAGATGCTTCAAAAATGAACAACAAAAAGAGAGAAAAGGCTATCCGCAGCAATAGGTGTTGGAAGTGGGCTGTGTTTTTTCATCATGATAGAAGCAATGGCTACATTGTATGCATGTCGCCATTGAGAGGTAACATTTTGCTAAAAGGCAAAGCATTGAAAGTATACAGACGTTATAAAAAACTAATGTCTGTAAATAAAAATGGGTGGATTACTTGTACACAATTTGCATAGAATACTTGGCTTATCGCTGTTAACATAGCTGATATTTAATAAAGTAAATTTTCCTATTTTGTACATATTCTTTTCGACTTTCATTTGATTAAATCTCCCTATGTAAAAATTAAAAAACTTCGCCTCAAAAAGAGACGGAGTTTTTTGGTTCAACTCTACTTGTTAATCCACTTTATATTAGAATGGCAGCTGCTGTTTATACCTGCTTTTGATTCTTTATAAAATCTTCTAGATAACTTCAAATCGCTGCTTGTATTGCTTCATAACAACCAACAAATCTCTGGAATAATTAACTATTTTATTACTTCTAATTACGGAATTTCACATCTCTATTTAGTGTGTAAAAATTAGAATATTCCATTAATATTTCTTTTTAAACCAATCACACGTTCGTTTTCGTACTTTGTTTGTAGCATAAAAAAATGATACAATAGAATAATGAGAAAGTGGAACGCTAATAGTTAGCGTCTTTACTTACATACTTATTTAATATGCAAAAGTTTTGATGATAGAAGGAAGGTTCTTCATGCCGAATAATCAAACGAAAAAATTAGTGCAAGGTAGCATTGCAATTGTTCTATTTACAATTATTATGCTGATTGCCTTTTATGTACCGATTGTCAGTATAGTAGCAATGGGGTTTGCACCTCTGCCAATTGCATGGCTTGCTGCAACGCATAATAGGGCAAATGCAATTACTATCGCTATTATTGCCAGCGCTATTACATTTATTTACGGTGGCATTATTATGTTGTTGACATCGGTCATTTTTGCAGTGGTAGGTGTAGTAGTTGGTGATGCAATACGAACGAATAAAAGTAAACTATTCCTATTTATGTCAACTGGTATAGCACTCTTATTTACATTTGCCTTTTTATATGTAGCACTTGTTAATTTTTTTAATCTAGATTTTGTGAAGCTTGGCTTAGACATTGCAAAAACAAGTTATGAACAATCACTTAAAGTTGCTGAGCAATTTCCAATGCAGGAGGCATTTACACGTGAAAGTTTAGATGAAATGTTCCGCATGATGGAGGTGGCTATGCCATCTACGATTACCATTTCTGTTTTTGCTTTAACTTTTGTACTCATTTCCATCAACCTGCCGCTATTAAAGCGCTTTGGGATTGATGTACCGAAATTTGCATCCTTTAAAATGATGCGTTTGCCAAGAGCTGTGCTGTGGTATTACTTAATCGTTCTTTCTATTAATTTATTTGTGCAACCAGAAGTAGGAACATTTTTATATGTTGCTGTACTTAATGCCTCTGTTGTACTGTGGTTACTATTAACGCTGCAAGGTTTATCGTTTATCTTTTTCCTATTAGATGAATACAAATCGCCGGGCTTTTTAAAAGGTCTAGTTGTGCTGATTGCATTGCCGCTCTATTCATTTATTATTTTGCTCGGTATTATCGATTTGGGCTTTAATATACGTGAGTATATGAAGGACAAAATCCAGAAAAAATAAGGAGCTGTTGACAATGGATATGTTTAGAAAACGATTAATTCGCTATCCGCTTTTTCTTATATCTTTGTTAGTGCTAGTGGCAGCTATCTTATTATTTTTATGGAATGTGTGGGTAGCGCTTGCCTATATTTTAGTAGCACTAGGCGGACTATTTTACGTTTGGAAAATGGAAAAGACAGCGTATATTGAGACAGAAAAGCATATTGAAAAGCTTTCCTTTCGAATGAAAAAGGTGGGAGAGGAAGCCTTTTTGGAATTGCCGATAGGGATTGTACTTATCAATAAGGATTACAATATCGAATGGGCAAATCCATTTATGCTAAATATTTTGAACAGAGATTCATTAATTGGGGAAGAGCTGTTTACGATTTCTGAGGAGCTGTATAGCATTATGCAGCCAGAGGAGAAGCGAGAGCTGACGGTGACAATTGATGAACGTAAATATCGAACCTACTATAAAGAAACAGAAAAACTATTGTATTTCTTTGATGTGACAGAGCAAGTAGAGATTGAAACACAATATTTTGCGGATCGCACAGTTATTGCTGTTTTATTTATCGACAACTATGATGAGCTAACACAGGCAATGGATGACCAAACGCGTAGCTTAACAAATACAATGGTTACATCGATTGTTAATGAATGGGCAGCAAACTATGGAATTTATGTGAAACGGGTATCTTCTGATCGTTTTTTAGCCGTGCTAAATGAATCTATTTTATCTGAGCTTGAAGTAAAGAAATTTGCGATTTTAGATACGATTAGAGAGCGTACCTTGCAAAAAAACATGTCGCTAACACTTAGTATTGGTGTTGGTGCAGGTTCCTCCTCATTGGTCGAATTAGGAGAGCTAGCACAATCTAGCTTAGACTTAGTATTAGGGCGAGGTGGCGACCAAGTAGCAATCAAACAGCCAAGTGGAAAATTGCGTTTCTATGGAGGGAAAACGAACCCTGTTGAAAAGCGCACACGTGTAAGAGCTCGTGTTATTTCACATGCGCTAAGGGATTTAATCCAAGAAAGTGACCAAGTCTTCATTATGGGACATAAGCAACCTGATATGGATGCAATTGGTGCGGCAATTGGTGTACGTAAAATGGCGCAAATGAATAAAATTGATGGCTATATTGTCGTTAATTTTGATGATTTATATGGCAGTGTGCAGCGACTCATGACGGAAATCGCTGATAAGTCTGATTTTTATCAACATTTTATTTCGCCAGAGGAAGCATTAGCTAAAATGACCCCAAAATCATTATTAGTTATTGTTGACACACATAAGCCGAGCTTAACTATTGATGAACGCCTATTTAATAAAGTAGATAAAGTCATTGTCATAGACCATCACCGTCGAGGAGAGGAGTTTGTGACGAATCCGACACTTGTTTACATGGAGCCATATGCATCTTCGACAGCCGAGCTTGTAACAGAGCTGCTAGAGTACCAGCCAAAAAACGAGAAGATTACCCCATTAGAGGCAACGGCGTTATTATCTGGCATTATTGTTGATACGAAAAGCTTTACGCTACGAACGGGTGCACGAACATTTGAGGCGGCCTCTTATTTAAGGACACATGGAGCCGATACTATTTTAGTGCAGCAGCTATTAAAAGAGGACGTCGATACGTATATCGAACGCTCAAAAATCGTGCAAACAGTTAAATTCGCCTTTCCAGGCATTGCAATTGCTAACGGGGAAGATGGGCGTGTTTATGATTCGGTAATTATCGCTCAAACAGCAGATATTTTATTGACAATGAAAGATGTATCAGCTTCCTTTGTGATTGCACACCGAGCAGATGGCTTAATCGGAATAAGCGCTAGGTCATTAGGTGAAACGAATGTCCAACTCGTTATGGAAAAGCTTGGTGGCGGAGGACATTTAACGAATGCGGCAGCGCAAGTGGAGGCACATTCAATAGATGAAGTAAGAAATTATTTAATGGATGCTATTGCAGAAGTAATGGAAGGGAGTAATGAATAATGAAAGTTGTATTTTTAAAGGATGTAAAAGGTAAAGGAAAAAAAGGTGAAATTAAAAATGTAGCAGATGGCTATGCACAAAACTTTTTAATTAAAAATGGTTATGCAGTAGAGGCTAACAATCAAGCATTAAGCCAATTAGAAGGTCAAAAAAGATTGGAAGAAAAAAATGCAGCTGCGGAGCTACAAGCAGCAAAAGATTTGAAAGATAAAATCGAAGCATTGGAAGTAGTAATTAAAGCGAAGTCAGGAGAAGGCGGACGCCTTTTCGGTTCTGTATCAACAAAGCAAATTGCAGATGAATTGCAGAAAGCACATAATATTAAAATTGATAAACGAAAAATGGAGTGCAACGACGGTATTCGCTCTTTAGGTTATACGAATATACCAGTAAAGCTTCACCAAGAAGTAAAGGCTACATTGAAAGTACATGTTATTGCTGAATAAGGAGAGCAGTTAGATGAACGAATCTATGATAGACCGTGTACCGCCGCATAATCATGAGGCAGAGCAATCGGTTATTGGTGCGATATTTCTCGAGCCGCAAGCACTGATTACAGCATCCGAAATTTTAATACCGGAAGATTTTTATCGTCGTGCACATCAAATTATTTTCCAAACAATGCTGACATTAAGCGATCAAGGAAAGGCGATAGATGTCGTTACTGTTACAGAGGAGCTTTCCGTAAAAAAAGAGCTAGAGGATGTCGGTGGTCTATCGTATATTTCTGAGCTAGCGAATGCCGTACCAACTGCTGCGAATATCGCACATTATGCAAAAATCGTAGAAGAGAAGGCATTGTTGCGTCGTTTAATTAGTGTGGCAACGAAAATCGTGCAGGATGGCTATACGCGTGAAGATGAGGTAGAAGCATTATTAGCTGAAGCTGAGAAAAAAATGATGGAAGTAGCCAACCGAAAAAATGCGGGTGACTTTAAACATGTAAAGGACGTTCTTGTCGACACATTTGATAATATAGAGAAATTGCAGTCAAGACAAGGCGATGTAACAGGTATCCCAACAGGCTTCCGTGATTTAGATAATATTACAGCCGGATTCCAACGTAATGACTTAATTATCGTAGCGGCACGTCCATCTGTAGGGAAAACTGCCTTTGCATTAAATGTCGCACAAAGTGTCGCGGTACAGGCACGCGAAAATGTAGCAATCTTCTCCTTAGAGATGGGGGCAGATCAGCTCGTTATGCGTATGCTTTGTGCAGAGGGAAATATCGATGCACAGGCATTGCGTACAGGTGCACTTTCAGCAGAGGATTGGGGTAAGCTTACAATGGCGATGGGTAGCCTTTCAAGCTCTGGTATTTTTATTGATGATACACCGGGTGTACGCATTAATGAAATTCGTGCGAAATGTCGCCGTTTAGCTCAGGAGCATGGGCTTGGTATGATTTTAATCGACTATTTACAGCTTATCCAAGGTAGTGGGCGTCCAGGAGAAAACCGTCAACAGGAAGTATCGGAGATATCACGTTCTTTAAAGGGGCTTGCGCGTGAATTAAAGGTTCCTGTCATTGCATTATCACAGCTATCTCGTGGTGTAGAGCAACGTCAAGATAAGCGACCAATGATGAGTGACTTACGTGAATCTGGTTCGATTGAGCAAGACGCTGATATTGTCGCATTCCTTTATCGTGACGACTACTATGACCGAGAATCTGAAAGTAAAAATATGATTGAAATTATTATCGCAAAGCAACGTAACGGTCCAACCGGAACGGTGACACTAGCATTTAAAAAGGAATTCAATAAATTCCTCAATGTGGACTGGTCGCAATATGAAGCACCTCCAGAATACTAATTTATCAGGCGTGTTGATTATGAAAATATTGAATATTAATGCGTGTGTTTTAAGGTAGAGAATGCACTGTTAATAAAGGATTTACTTGTTGATTGGAGTGCAGAGGGCGAGTGCTCCTGCGATTACTCGTCGCAAAGCAAAGCCTTCCAGCAGGACAAAGTATAGGGAGGCTAAAACCGCCTCGTCCTGCGGCAACGCCTCCATGACCAACATCCTGTTGGCCTCACGCTGAAAATCCATTTATTTTGGTGACAACCGAAATAAATTAGTTGAAGCCGTGCCTACAGAAAGCGTCCCCCACAACGGAAATCAACAAATTTCCTAGGTTGTTTTTGTAAAATAAAGGATAATCAATACACCTGCTAATTTATATTATGAAACTCCTACTTTTTTATAAAGTTTAGCAATTTAAAAAGTCGATTTGTATCACAAAAGTTTTGTAGCAAATCGGCTTTTTTCTGTGCCCTATTCCAAAAGCAACCTCGCTCTACAAGTGCATTGAAAATTTGATTTTCACTTCTTATTTTAACTTCAAATAAAGTCTGCTAAAGTCAATGGGGCTGTCCAAAAAGCCGTGTATAGCCCGCATTTTGGACAGTAGCGATGATGTTTCACAAAATGTTGATTCATATAAACAGAAAACGCCTCTTTTAAAAATGGGATAAACATTGGTTTTATCAGTGTTATCCCTCTGTAAAAGGGAAGCGATGAAAACATTTATTTCAATGCGGTGTCAAAACAAAATGGACTTTTCGGACAACTCCTTCCTCTTATTTTATCTAATGATATCTTTGCTCGAACATTATTAATAATGTCCCCAAAAAATAGGTAAAGCCCTGATTTTGGGGCAACTCCGTATAATTGGAATGTAACAAAGTTTTCGAAATAATACAGTTTCATTACAAAATAACTAAACAGTTCAAATGGACTAAAAAGTATGTTAAAGTGTAAAAGTGTGATTTTACACTGAAAATAGTCCTATATGTATTTAGGAGAGATTTTGGAAGGGGCTTTACAATGAGTTCGAAATGGAATACAGCAAAAGACGCTCATAGACAGCTAAATAGCCTAGTAAAAAAACCATCTACAAAAATTAAAAAAGTAGCAGTAACCGCTTTATTGCTTTCTACATTAGTGATACCCTTTGGTTTTATTAAAGAAGCAGAGGCAAATGCTACATTTAGTAAGATATATCATATATATGCAAATAAAGATTACATAGGCGCTGTCTCAAATCCTCAAGCAGTTGAAGAGCTGCTTGCTAAAAAAGAACAGCAAGCAAGTAGACAATATGTTGGAATAGCGATTGATGCACATTCCAATATTGAAATCATCCCAGAGCAGGTGTTTGAAGCAAATGCTAATGATGGAGAAACATTAGCAAAGCTAGAGGCTGCTTTAGTTGTAGAAGCAGACGCTCATTCATTGGTTGTTGATGGAGAAACAATCGCTTACGTAGAAAGTGCAGAAGCTCTTGAACAAGTACAGAAGCAATTAAAGCTTCAATATGTATCTGAAGGGGAGCTAGAAGCACTTAATCAGCCTACTACTGCTCAATTACCCGCTTTACAGGATGATGAAACACGTATAGTAGAAATTTCTTTATCTGCTGAAATAAATGGTGAGGAAACGAAAGTAACACCAAATGAAATTTTAAATGTTGATGAAGCAGTTCAGCTTTTACAAACAGGAATGCTTGAACAACAAAAATATGTCATTGAGTCGGGTGATGTATTAGGCTCTATTGCAAAGGAGCACAGCCTAACAATTGCTGAGCTAATGGAGCTTAATCCAGGAATTGATACATCGACTGTTTTACAAATTGGTCAAGAATTAAATGTGACGGTTAATAAGCCATTTGTTACAGTAAAAATTGTTGAAGAAAAATTCAAAGTAGAAGCAATCGACCATGCTAAAATTGTTGAAGAAGATGAAACAATGCTTAAAGGTGAAAAAGTAGTGAAGCAAGAAGGTGCAGATGGTAAAAAAGAGGTAACCTACTTAATTACTACGGAAAATGGTAGACGCACAGAGCGCGCTGTTAAAGATGAAAACGTTATTTCGGAGCCTTCGAGTCGCGTTGTAGTTGTAGGTACAAAGGTAATCCCATCACGCGGTACAGGCACATTTGCATGGCCTACAAACGGCGGCTATATTTCAAGTCATATGGGCAGTCGTTGGGGGGAATTCCACCGTGGTATTGATATCGCACGCCCATCTAACTATACAATAAAAGCATCTGATAATGGTGTTGTAACATTTACAGGCTGGGACGGCACATATGGCAATAAAATTGTGATTAATCATAATAATGGCTATGAAACAGTTTATGCACATCTTTCACAAATTGATGTAACAGTTGGACAAGTTGTTGCACAAGGCTCATCAATTGGTATTATGGGCTCAACAGGTAACTCAACAGGCACACATTTGCATTTTGAAGTGCATCAAAATGGCTCAGTAGTCAATCCATTATCATATTTAAAATAATAAAAACTGTAGGAAATCAAATTCCTACAGTTTTTTTATTATAGTTACAATGCTATTATTTTTCGACAAAATCAATTATTTCTCGGGAAATAATTTTGGGCAATTTTCAAAATGAAATATCTGTTTAATGCGCGAAATCGCAAAGCATGGTACAGTAAAATGAAGGAGTTTTTTTAGAAACCTTCCTATATACTATTTTGAATATTAGAATCGTAAATATAGATAAAGTGAGTCTTCAATCAGTGGGGGCCTTATCCCCACTGATTGGTAGTTTCACCAGTCGGGTTTTTACAGGCTGTTGGATTCCCCACTTTAACACCTTGGTTTTACCTGCTGTTTTGAAGTGGGGGTCTTACAGCCTGTTAATACGGGATAAATGAACATTCCAAAAGTGAAAGGACGATATAGATGGAAAAGACAATTTTAGTTGTAGATGATGAAAAGCCGATTGCAGATATTTTGCAATTTAACTTAATTAAAGAGGGGTACCGCGTTATTTGTGCCTATGATGGTGATGAGGCGCTGCAAAAGGTCGAGGAAGAGCAGCCGGATTTAATGCTTTTAGATATTATGCTACCAAAGCGTGATGGGATGGAAGTTTGCCGAGAGGTGCGAAAGAAATATAATTTCCCTATCATTATGTTAACAGCAAAAGGCTCGGAAATTGATAAAGTGCTTGGTCTTGAGATGGGTGCGGATGATTATGTGACGAAGCCATTTAGCACAAGAGAGCTAATTGCACGTGTAAAAGCGAATATGCGACGTCTAAATGTAATTGCACAAGCGGAGGAAGCTGTAGAGGAAACGAACAACATCGTTGTAGGTTCTTTAACGATTCAGCCAGATGCTTACTTAGTATTGAAGCGCGATGAAGCAATTGAGTTAACACATCGTGAATTTGAATTGCTTCACTATTTAGCGAAGCATATTGGGCAAGTAATGACACGTGAGCATTTATTGCAAACGGTATGGGGCTATGATTATTTTGGAGATGTGCGAACAGTGGATGTAACGATTCGCCGACTACGTGAGAAAATTGAGGACAATCCTAGCCATCCTACATGGATTGTGACACGTCGAGGGGTAGGCTATTATTTACGAAATCCTGAACAGGAGTAAAAAAAATGCAAAAAGTAGGTTTTTTTAAATCTATTCACGTAAAGCTTGTTTTAATTTATATTTTATTAATTATTATTGCTTTGCAAATTATCGGGCTGTACTTTTCAAGAGAGCTAGAGCAAAACTTAAAAACAAGCTTTCAGGAATCGATTTTTCAGCGTATTGACCTTGTTCAATATAGCATTCGTGAAGAAATTTTACGTGAACGCAATGATACATCACCACAATTAGAGGAAAGCTTAAGCTCCTTATTGCGTGAATTTTCCACTGGTGATATTTCATCACGCGATATTAAGGAAATTCGCGTAATTGACCATCGCAATCGAATATTAGCAACATCAGAAAGCAATAACCAATCGATTGTTGGGCAACCCTCCACTGACGAGCTTGTACGTAAAGCAATGGCTGCTGAAACATTGATAGATATGATTTACTACGATAACAAAACAAGTAAGCGTATTTGGGTGTTAGCCAAGCCTGTTTTAGATACGGTAGGACCTGATGGCGAAGTAATCGGTATGATTTATATTGAATCAAATATTGAAAAAGTGTTTGAACAAATGAGTGATATTAATCGTATTTTTGCAGCGGGAACGGCAATGTCCCTTATTATTACAGTTATATTGGGAATTTTAATTGCTCGTACAATTACGCGCCCGATTTCTGATATGCGTAAGCAGGCACAGGCGATGGCGAAGGGGAATTTCTCGCGCAAAGTTCGTGTTTACGGTACGGATGAAATTGGTCAGCTCGCTATTGCCTTCAATCACTTAACGAATCGCTTGCAGGAGGCGCAATCTACAACTGAGGCAGAACGTCGTAAGCTTGCAACCGTACTTAGTAATATGACAGATGGTGTTATTGCCACAGATCGTAAGGGGAAAGTAATTTTAATTAATGAACCGGCATTGAATTTATTACATGTTACGAGTGAGGCGATGTTGAATCGACCAATTGCGTCAGTGCTGGGCTTAGACCAAAATTACAGCTTTGAAGATTTAATTCATATGAAGGAGCCGCTGAATCTAAATTTTAGCACACAGGAGGCACCTTATATTTTGCGTGCTAATTTCTCGGTTATTCAAAAGGAAACGGGCTTTGTCAACGGGTTAATTACCGTATTACACGATATTACGGAGCAAGAAAAAATAGATATGGAGCGACGCGAATTTGTATCGAATGTTTCGCATGAACTACGCACGCCATTGACGACGATGCGAAGCTATTTAGAGGCGCTTGCAGACGGTGCATGGCGCGATGAAAATATCGCACCAACATTTTTAAATGTAACGCAAACGGAAACAGAGCGTATGATTCGTTTAGTCAATGATTTATTGCAGCTTTCTAGAATGGATAGTCAAGACTATGATTTAAAAAAGGAATTTGTAGAGTTTAATAAGTTTTTACATCGCATTATCGATCGTTTTGAAATGTCAAAATCTCAAAACGTTACATTTGTGCGCCTATTGCCGAAAACAAGCTATTTTGTAGAAATTGACACCGATAAATTAACACAAGTAATTGATAATATTATTTCCAATGCTTTGAAGTATTCTCCAGATGGTGGAAATATTCGTTTTGGTTTTACCGTGCATGATAATATACTTACAGTTATGGTTTCCGACGATGGAATGGGTATTCCCAAAGAAAATTTAACGCGCATTTTTGAACGCTTCTATCGTGTAGACCGTGCACGTGCTCGCTCAATGGGGGGCACAGGCTTGGGGCTTGCTATTGCGAAGGATATGATAGCGGCACACGGCGGGAGAATTTGGGCAGAGAGCGAGGAAGGCAAGGGTACAACTATTTTCTTCACACTACCATGTGAATTAAATGAAGAGGAGGAATGGGAGTGAAATATATTGAGCATATAAAATCAGTTATCCTATTCCTACTCATCGCACTTAGTATGACATTAACTTTTTTAACATGGAGCTATAAACCGAAGTATCAAACAATAGAGGATATACAGGTTGAGCATGTAACTCTTGGAGAACAAAAAGCACTTAATAAAGTAGTAAAGCCATATCGTTTACTATTTAAAGGTGAGGAAAATTTCACAGGAACTACATCGAGTGCAGTGATTGATACGTTGATGAGTGAGCTTTCTCAGATGGAAGCAAATGATTTAACGTTAATTAATCATAATTTAGCAGAAGAAAAACTAAATGAAATGCTAAGAGCTCCAAATCGCATGACATTATTTTTCCAAGCGGATATACCTATGCCTACATTCGCTTCTATTTTGCCATTCCATGATAAAGAAGACATACCTGAAATGACCTTTGACCGTGTCATTATTGATTGGAGCAGTCTTGCGATAACAGATCAATTGCAGTTTTTATTTATCAACACAGACAATCGTACATTGCATCGCTCTTTTGTGAGGGTACCTGATAAAATAAACTTTAAGAGAAATATTATTGATCGTGCAGTAATATTGGACAGCTATATGGAAATAGAGCGCCCTGGCGCAACATCATTATATGTTTTAATGAATCCGACAGAGATTGTTCCATACACGTATTTGGTAGAATCAATTTCATCCGAGCGATTAAAAAAGATATTATTTACAGACCCAAATATCGTGCAACGCAATATAGAAAGTGCATACTCTGAAAAATATACGGATGCCATGTCACTTATGACATTAGATACACTAACGCAATCAGTTCACTATGTTTATCCTGCAGCTGAAAGCATCTCACCAATTGCAGCATCTGTTTTACTAAAGGACAGCTTAGATTTTCTAAATGAGCATGGTGGAATTACTGCCGATTACCGTTTTGCAGCAATGAATTATCAAAAGCATATAATCGACTATCAAATGTTTTTCAAAGACCTTCCTGTTTATAGTGATACGACTACAACACGTATTTCTACAACATGGGGAGATAATCGTATTTTCCGTTATCGCAGACCTTATTATGTGCTTGATATGATTATTCCTGATGACAAAGCTGCAAAAGAATTAGCATCGGGACCACGGACGATTGAACATATTCAAACCAATTTAAAAAAGGATTTGAAGGAAATAGAGGATTTAGTAATTGGTTATTATTTAGTGCATGATGCAGGCGCGCAACTATTTACGTTAGAACCAAGCTGGTTTATGCTGACGACAAATGGCTGGGGACGTCTCACGTTGGAGCGAGTAGGAGGTAGTGAATATGGATTGGAATAAAACAAAATCTATATTCATCTTTGTCTTTTTAATTTTGAATATTTTCCTCTATTCGCAGTATGTAAAGAACTACAAGGAAAATCAAAATGTAGAGGTACTCGGGGAAAAAAATATAGAGGCTAAATTAAAGGATGACAATATTACGTATGCAGCTTTGCCTAATAACGTCGAAAAAGCGGCCTATATATCTGGCAAAGTAAAGCTTTTTAACACCTCAGATGCACTGCAAGGAATAAATGAAATGTACCGAGTAGAAGATGAGGATACGCTCATTGTGACGTTCCAAAAGCCTATTAAGCTACGTAATATGGAACAATCAGGATTTCAAGAGTTTATCCAACAGTATATAAATGCAGGTGCTTCCTATACCTTGTGGGATATTAATCGTGAGGAAGGAACTGCAATTTACTTTCAACGTATGAATGACCGGACCCTTTACTATTCATTAAAAGGTCTTGTGAAAGTTTATTTCACCGAGCAAGGCGAGGTTTATAAATATGAGCAAACAATGCTTGAGCAGCTAGGAGAATTAGAGCAACAAAAAAATTTGCTGCCACCAATTCAAATTATTCAAGTATTGTATGCGCGCAATTTTATTAAGCCGAATTCACATATTACGAGCATGAAGCTAGGCTATTCAACATTGTTCCAATTTACGCAAACACAAGTATTCGCACCGACATGGGAAGTACGTGTTCAAACGCAGGAAGGAACAAGTGAAGAATTTTTCGT
This sequence comes from Metasolibacillus sp. FSL H7-0170, assembly GCF_038593115.1. NCBI lineage: Bacteria > Bacillati > Bacillota > Bacilli > Caryophanales > Caryophanaceae > Metasolibacillus > Metasolibacillus sp. FSL H7-0170. The sequence goes on from NZ_CP151964.1 coordinate 2,500,126, forward strand.
CAATGCGGTTGAAGGAAAAGTGGTTGATATGCAGCTCGATGTAAAAGCAGTAGAGGAAGAAGAATAAGGGGTTTTGACGATGCGATTTAGTGTTTTAGCTAGCGGCAGTACAGGTAATGCTATTTATGTAGAAAATGATGAGCATGCCTTTTTAGTAGATGTCGGCCTAAGCGGCAAAAAAATGGAGCAGCTTTTCGCTAAAATTGACCGTGATATGAAAAAGCTATCAGGTATTTTAGTAACTCATGAGCATAGCGACCATATTAAAGGTTTGGGGGTTGTCGCACGAAAATATAATGTTCCGATTTATGCCAATGAAAAAACATGGGCAGCAATGGATATGAGCATAGGCAATATTCCAACCGATTTACGCTTCCAATTTGATATGGAGACGATGAAATCATTCGGCACACTGGATATTCAGTCATTTGCTGTGTCTCATGATGCCGCTGACCCGATGTTTTATGTCTTCCATGAGGAAGGGCGCAAGCTAGCTGTTATGACAGATACAGGCTATGTGAGCGACCGTATGAAAGGCCATATTCGCGGAGCAGATGCTTTCGTTTTTGAAAGCAATCATGATATCGGTATGCTTCAAATGGGACGTTATCCATGGAGCATTAAACGGCGGATTTTAAGCGATGTGGGACATGTTTCAAATGAGGATGCAGCTGTTGCAATGAGCGAGGTTGTTTTCGAAAAGCCAACGCAAATTTATTTATCTCATTTAAGTAAAGACAATAATATGAAGGATTTAGCGCGCATGAGCGTTTCACAAACATTGCAATCATGTGGCATTATTACAGGTGAATTCGTCCACTTACATGACACCGATGCAGAGGAGCCAACGAAATTAGTAACTGTATAAAGAGAAGCGTCAAAAAGCCGTGCAGTAGCGGACCTTTTTGACGTTTTTGTTTGGTGTAAGAGGGAAAGGATGCCGCCGAATTCAATGTTTTGAACTTTCGAAAAACTCCATTTGCTGAAAGATAATACTGCTAAAGTCAATGTTTCAAACTATAAAAAAATCCTCTAACCCTTCTCCACAAAGTAAAATTTTAAAAAAACACCACCGAAAGTGTATAAAATGCCGGCCACTGCACGACATTTGATACGCAACATTTTTATTGCAGTTTTAATTAATTTTCATCTAATTTTAATGTTTCATGTGTATGCTAATAATAACAAATGAACGAAAGGAAGATTTCGATGACGAATTTCGATGAGCATAACACGGAACAAGAACAACTAACACCGCTACAAGAGCGTTTACGTCGAGAAGAATTAGAGGCGCAGAAAAAGCGCAATAAAAAGAACAATGGGGGAAGCAAAGTAGGCTATTTTATGAGTGGACTATCCGGTATTATTGTCGGGGCGCTACTCGTATGGCTTATGTTGCCCTCACTTGTAGGGCAACTGCCTGGCACAGAATCAGCAAATCAAACAGCTGATTCAAGTAACACAAAGATTCAGCAAACTGTAACGGAAGTATCATCGGATGTGACGACCGCAGTAGAGCAAGTATCTGAAGCAGTTGTCGGTATAACAAACATCCAAGAAGTATCTAGTTTTTGGAACCAATCCGTTTCTTCACAAGAAGCAGGAAGTGGCTCTGGTGTTATTTATAAAATTGCTGAAGATAAAGCCTTTATTGTAACGAATTATCATGTCATTGAGGGCGCTCAGCAATTAGAAGTAACTTTAGCGGACGGTACTAAAGAGGAGGCACAACTTGTCGGTAGCGATATTTGGACAGATTTAGCAGTTGTTGCGATTGATAGCAAAAATGTTACTGCTACTGCTAAATTCGGCGACTCTGACGCATTAAAGCAAGGTGAAACAGTTATCGCAATCGGCAATCCACTAGGCTTAGAATTTTACGGCTCTGTAACGAGAGGAATCGTATCCGGAAAAGACCGCTCGGTACCAGTTGATTTAAACAACGACGGTCAGGAAGACTGGCAAACGGAAGTATTGCAAACAGACGCAGCTATCAATCCCGGTAATAGTGGTGGTGCTCTAATTAATATTGCGGGTGAGTTAGTCGGCATTAACTCAATGAAAATTGCGCAATCTTCTGTCGAAGGCTTAGGCTTTTCAATTCCGATTAATTCAGCCATTCCAATTATCGAAGAATTAGAGCAACATGGCGAAGTAAAGCGTCCAGCGATGGGGGTATCACTTCTTGATTTAACGGAAGTGCCAGCCTTCTATCAACAACAAACATTAAAAATACCAGAAGAAATCACAACTGGTGTAGTTGTAACAGACGTAGTGCGCGGCTCAGCAGCAGAAACAGCAGGTGTGCAACAATATGATGTCATCGTAGAAATGGACGGCAAAAAAATTGAAAATGCGATCGAGCTACGCAAGCATTTATATAATGAAAAAGAAGTTGGCGATACATTACAGCTAAAGGTATATCGCCAAGGAGAAATTGTAGAATTACAATTAACATTAAACAACAGTGCAACGCTATAACTGTGGATAACTACAAGCATCGTCATACACAACAAGTAGGAAAGAAAGTGCGTTCTTTCCTACTTGTTTTTTCTTTGCTACAATAGATTGTGGATAACATTGTGGAGAATGTGTATAAGTTTGTGGAAATTTCAGATTATTGGAGGCGACAAAAAATGAAAAAATTTAGCTGTGAAACTCATATAGATCATGCCTTAGACATGTTTGTAGCAGAGTGTGAAGATTTTCCCATTATGGATAAACTAAATAATAACGAAAAGTTATCCACAAAATGTGACTACTGTGAAGAGCAAGCTATATATATTGTATCAAGTAAATAACTTTACACAATATATTGAAATTACTTGTTGATATGTGGATAACTTTTGTGGATAAGATGTTTGTAAATGAATTGTAAAGGTGGATAAGCTGTGAATATAACAATCATTTCTGTAGGCAAGCTAAAAGAAAAATACTTAAAAATGGGCATAGACGAATACGCTAAACGCCTAAGCAGCTACGCAAAAATCGACTTCATCGAAGTACCTGACGAAAAAGCCCCCGAACAGCTATCAGACGCCGAAATGGAGCTCGTCAAAAAAAAGGAAGGCGAACGCATCCTCTCAAAAATTCAAGACGGCACTCACGTAATCGCCCTCGCCCTCGACGGCAAAATGAAAACAAGCGAAGAAATGGCCACCGACCTCGACGCATTGATGACATACGGCAAAAGCAAGGTCGCTTTTGTAATTGGCGGGTCACTCGGCTTGCACACAGATGTGCTAAAGCGCGCAGACGAAAAGCTCTGCTTCGGCAAAATGACCCTACCCCACCAGCTAATGAAGCTCGTACTAGTTGAGCAGATTTATCGGAGTTTTAGGATTATTAAGGGTGAACCTTACCATAAGTAAGTGCGGTTTATGAAAACAACCACTAGAGCAAATCTCAGTGGTTGTTTTATAATTCCATTAAAAAATGCCATTCATAATACGGTGAACTCCACCACGATTAAGGTTTGTAAAAAAGCCACTTAGAACGCTGATATATCAGCACTTTAAGTGGCCTTTGTGATGTTAGTTTTAAAAAAGCTATTTTGATTTCTTTTCGGATAAGCCTTTCATAAGGCTAAGAACAAAGTGAAATGGTTAAATTGCTTTCAGGAAAATTCCGACTTATTTTGTACATGAATAAATTCTATAGCTTAATTTTCCTTCATATTTGGAAAGGATATTAAAATGTTTTCGCATAATGTCATAAAATTCAGGTTCAATATCATTGAAATAATGGATATTAAGCATTGAATCGATGGATGTGTTTTTTTGTATACGAATATGTTCGAAACCTGCCAATTTCATCAATGCCACCCAATCTTTTTTCATAGTAAGGGAATCAAATCCATAAAATTGTTTGATTTCGTTTTCCTCTTCTTTCTTTAGTCGCTCGTTAATCGTATGTTCAATTGCAATGAAACGACCGCCAATTTTTAATAACCGAAAGATTTCTTTAAGAGCTTTTGGTTTATTTACAAAAGAAAGGACAGATTCAGAAATAATAAAATCAAAAAGATTATCTGGTAATGGAATTTTCTCAGCGGAGCCTTGAATTATTTTTATAGGTAAATGATTTTTTTTCATTCTCCTCCTGGCCTTTGCAACCATTGTTGGATTAATATCTATACCAGTTACTTTTGCTCCATATTTGTAAGCTAAATAGGCTGCAGTTTGACCGGTGCCACACCCTACATCTAAAATGTAAGATTTTCTGTTAATGTTCTCCCTTTTGAATATTTCCTTTGTCAGATTAATACCACCGGGGTGTGCACCCTCAATACCTAGTTTAGATAAAATATCTAGATACTTGGAATTCTGAATTATAAACACCTTCTTTTTTTGTTTTCGAAAGATAAGAAGTATAAAAGCCGTTGCTCGAGAGCAGTTAAACGAGTACAAATATGCTTTCTTGTATAATATGAATTTCGAAAAATATGGTTCTTGTAAGTGGTTTTGATGAGAACCAATAAAAGTAGTTATAAACCTCGGTTAGTACTATGACGAAGAACCTTACGATAAGTAAAGGAGTATTAAATGGATATAAAGCTTTTGTATTATAAGAAATTAGAAGGCAACATTTTGCCAGTGGATTATGTAGAATGGGCTTATAAAATGTTAGATAATGAATTTTCTTCACCGGCCGTAAATTTCCTCGCTGCTTTGGAAGAACCATTAAATATTTTGAAGTAGAACAATTTTTCAAAAGGGCATTAAATGAGTTAAAGTTGACGGAACCATCTTATGAAGAAAGTGTGGAATTTTACGTACAGCATTTGTTACAACAAATAATACTAGATGCCAATAATGCGATAAATATTGGATATGAGATTTATCAAGTGATACGTGACCATTTTGCTAACGAAAAAGTAGGTATCTGGTATGAAATAAGTGAAATGATAGATGACTTTCAATATGGCGATAATGTCAAAAGCATTACGCAAGATTTTTTAATTAGGTTTATTGTACAAGAGGCGAAAAACCAACTAGAAAAATAAGTATTTATACAAGAAAGCGCAGCTAAAGCACTTACAGGTAGTATTGAATTCAAACATCGTCTTAATTCAACGAAAAAACTCCCCCCTGCTCATTTCCTAATTGTAGTCGATTTCTATATTTATTACGTAAACTTGCTCAAATATGGATAACCAGAGATTACCCAGACGCCATCAACTAATAGACTTGCCCCATTTACATAGGAAGCGTCGTCACTAATTAGGAATAAAGCAGGTCCTACCATTCCATCTAGGTCGGCAGCACGTCTCATAGAAAACCGTTCCACATAAGCATCGTTAATAGCATCTACGCTAGTTTCCTAATCTCGTCCTATATGAATAGTTTATCAATTTACTTATATTAAGAAAAATAAAATAATTTATCTATTGCACGAATAAACGAATATGAATCGTATTATGAGGTGAAGGAGGTTAGGTATGAGAACGTTCGCCGGCTTACGTATTCACGACATTGTTCAAACATATAGCGATACTCTAATACGAATTGCTGTGCAGCAGACCAAAAGTATGTCTGAGGCGGAGGATATTGTTCAAGAGGTCTATATGACACTAATGAGACAGACAAAATCTTTCAATCATGAAGGGCATTTAAAGGCATGGCTCATAAAAGTGACATTTAATAAATGCAAGGATTATTTTAAGTCTTCTCGCGTTAAGAAGACGGTACCGATAACAGAAGAAATGACGTTTATCGCAAAAGAGGAGCAGATGGTACTCCCTGAAATTTTTGAGCTTGACCCAAAGGATAGGGTCATTGTTTATTTACATTATTATGAAGGATACACGACTACTGAAATTGCCGATTTATTAGAGATGAAAGCAAATACTGTAGGTTCAAAGCTGAGAAGGGCACGATTGAAGTTAAAAATGATTTTGGACGAAGGGAGTAAAGTGTGATGAATGCTTATAAGAATGTGATGAAGCAGATTCATGCTTCCGAAGAATTTAAAAGCAAAATGCAAAAAGAGATGATGGAATATGAGCAAAAAGAAAAGAGGGGTTTTATGAAAAACTTAAAATTGATAGTTGGAAGTGTAGCATCCTGCGCAGTAATTGCTATAGCTGCTTTAACAAATATAAATCACGATAAAGCGTTAGATTTGACGGAAAGAATTGTAGTGGACCATACAGCGCCCGCCGCTAGCGTATTGCTAAATATTGAAGGCTTTATCACAGAGGTCGGAGCAGATGGTCTAAGCTTTACATTGGATAACGGAATGATAGTAGTTGTGACAGATGAAACAGAGTTAGGGATAGATGGACCAACAGCAGCACCTAAAGAGGAGCAATTATTTGAGCCTACATTTAGAGTAGGGAATCTAATCGGTGGCTTTACAGAAGATACGTCCGCAAATCCAGTTACTGCAGCAGTCATATATACGAACTGGAACTTTGAAAACCCTATTCGATGAGTTGCTCTAGTTAAGCAGTAGTAATTGAATATTACTTTAAATCCCTTTGTTGCATTTCTTTGCTAAAGGGATTTTTGTTATTATTGTTTTTGGATAAGCTAACTACAAATTATTAGAGAGCTATATAGGCCTCCTTTGAAATTTATATAAAGTTTATATAAAGGTTTTATACTTAAAAAAGTTATGCAAAGGAGGACAACAATGAATTTCATAAAATCATTAACAGATAGAGTAGCTACAAAAAAGGGCGCATGGATAACTGTTATACTTTGGTTAGTATTAATGATAGGCATTAGTGCAGGACCGAAATTAGGAGATTATAAAGTAACTAATTTTCAATCGCTACCAAGTGACGCTCAATCTATGGTTGCACAAATTAAATTAGATGAGTATTTCCCGAAAGATCAGGGGACACCTGGGATATATGTATTCCATAATCCACAAGGAGAACTACAAATACAAGATGCTGTTACAATTATTGATGGAATTAAACAGGAAAACTTTGAGGGCATAGAAAGTATTGTTGATATTTCAAAATTACCACCACAAGCATTATCAGCATTTTTATCAGAAGATAAAACGACATTGATTGTTCCTATGAATCTTAAAGCAGGTTTAGGAAACGCAGAATATGCAGAAATTAATGATAAAACTACAGAATTAGGCATTAAAATTGCTCAAAGATTAAATATAAACTTCTATATTACTGGTCCAGCAGGTATTGCGGGTGATACAGTAAAGTTATTTGAATCAGCAGACTTAAAGCTATTATTTGCAACAATCGCAATCATTTTGGCTTTATTAATTATCATTTATCGCTCTCCGTTATTGGCAATAATTCCACTATTTGCAACGGTAGTAGTATATCAAATTGTTAACCAAACAGTGGCTTTACTAGGTATGGGAGGACTTGAAATCAATAATGCTACAACATCAATAATGAGCATTTTATTGTTTGCAGCAGTTATTGATTACTCATTATTTGTTTTCTCTCGTTATCGTGAAGAGTTAAATTATTATGAAGATAAATATGAAGCAATGAGAGTAGCGATGCGTGCAACTGCAACACCAGTATTATTCGCAGGTGGTACTGTATTTGCAGCGATGATTATTTTGTACTTTGCTAATTTCCGGGATTACCAAAACTTCGCACCGGTATTTGGTGCGGCGATGATTATTATAATGATTGCTTCTGTGACACTCATACCTGCACTATTTGCATTGTTTGGACGAAAAGCATTTTGGCCTAAAGTACCTATATATGGTGAGGAAAAGGAAGTTAAACATGGAATTTGGGGACCGATTGCTAAATTTGTTGTAACAAAGCCAGGTTTAGTTGGTGGTACAGTATTGCTATTTTTGGTAGTAACCGCAATAAATGTATTTAATTTAGATTATGAATTTAACTCTGTAAAAAACTTCCCTGAAAATTTACCGTCTCGTGTAGCATTTGAAATAGTTGAAGAAAAGTTTAATAAAGGTGATTTAGCTCAAACAACAGTACTTGTTACTGGGGAAGGACTAACTCAAGAACAACTACAAGAAATTACAACCAATTTCTTAGAAAAAGAAGATATTAGCTCGGCTAGACCTTCAGGGTTATCGGATAATGGAAAATATGGTAAAATAACAGTATCATTAAAGGAAAATCCTTATAGTATTGAAGCAATTGAATTTTTAGGAGAACTTCGAGATGAATATGCGACTTACCGCTTATCAAATAATAAAGAAGTTGAGTTATCTTATGCTGGTACAACAGCAAAACTAGTTGATGAACAACAAGTAAATAATCAAGATATTATTAAAATTGTGATTTTAGAAACACTGCTCATACTTTTGCTTTTACTAGTCCTTACACGTTCAATTAAAATGCCTATTTATATGATGGCAACGATTTTAATCTCCTTTGTATCGGCGTTAGGATTAGGAATTTTCTTAGTAGATGCGTTATTCGGTTTTGATGCTATTTCAACTCGTGCACCAGTTTATGCTTTTATATTTTTAGTAGCATTAGGAATTGACTACAATATTATTCTTGTCAGCCGTTTCCTAGAAGAACGCAAATATCAAAACGTGAAGGATGCCTTAGAAATAGCTATACGTAATACAGGTGGAGTAATATCGTCAGCAGGTATTATACTTGCAGCAACATTTGCTGCATTAATGACAATGCCGATTACAGATTTATTTATTTTTGGATTTATCGTCGCAATTGGTATTATCATTGATACATTCTTAGTTCGAGGAATGTTATTACCCTCACTCATTTTATTCTTCGAAAAAGATAGTAAATAAGCTCATGGAGGAGGAACAGTAATTGCCATTATTAGTCGTGGACGATGATGAAGCGATTCTGCAATTAGTTTCTATCCATTTAGAACAGGCTGGATATAATGTGAAAAAAGCAAGCAATGCCGAGGCAGCGCTTGCTTTTTTTAAAAAATATTCATTTGATTTAGCAATCATTGATGTGATGATGCCTGGAATGGATGGCTTTCAATTAGCGAATATAGTTACTAAACAATATGAAATTCCCGTTATTTTGTTAACAGCAAAAGGGCAAATTGAAGATAAGGAAAAAGGTTTTGAACAAGGGATTGATGATTATATTGTTAAACCGTTTGAAACAAAGGAGCTGCTTTTCCGCATAAATGCTATTTTACGTCGTTATAGAAAAGTAAATCAATCACAAAGTGTTGCGGGAAATGTCAAAATGGATCAGAACAATTGGGAGCTTAAAATTGGGGACAAGCAATATATTTGGCCAATGAAAGAATTAGAGGTGTTATTCTATTTATTACAAAGGACAGGGCGAAATGTGAATCGTTGGGATTTAATTGATGAAATATGGGGTGAAACCTTAGAGCAACCAGAATTTACACTAAATACTCATATTAATCGAATAAGAGAGCGATTAAAAAGAGCTGAAGCTACAATTGAAATTGTTACAATTCGAGGCTTTGGCTATCAACTCGAGGTAAGAGGATGAAATTACTACAGCGCTTTATTTTATATACATTCATGATTATTTGTATGAGTATCTTCATAGGCTTTATTAGTTCAAATATACTTTATGTTGCTTTTGTAAAAGAACAAATGAATAATCGTTATTTAGATATTGCCGAACAATTGGCTGAACAAATGGAAAAGCATGAAACAACCCTGCAGGCATCTTCGGATTTTCTACAAACAATGAGTTACTTAGGTTACCAAATTGCATTAGTTAAGGAAGATGGACAACAGATTATCTTTGGAGAACCATTTCATAATAGTGAGTTAAACGAGCAAATGCATTCAATATTTAAAGAAGAAGATGCGTACCATGGAATCAAATCCTTCAAAAATTCATACTTGATGATGAGTCATTTTGCAAATGATATACAAAATACTGTTGGGACACAGCTAGAGCTTGAAGGTGAAGAATATGCATTATTTTTACGTTCAAATAATACAAGTTTCTTTACAGAGTTTCATTTAATTATTCTTGGCTTTATATTTGCAGTCTTTATTTGTAGCATTATAGGCATTTTACTTGTGTCTCGAAAATTGACTCGGTCACTGTCAGAATTAACAAGTGCAACGCAAGAAATTGCTAATCATAACTTTAATTATCCTTTAATGATCAATAGAAAAGACGAAATTGGAAAGCTTGCTGATAGCTTCCGAATGATGCAACAGAAGTTAGCGAATACAGAGGAAGCACGCAAGAAATTTGTCAATAATGTTTCTCATGATTTTCAATCACCGCTATTAAATATACAAGGATATTCAGAGCTGCTTGATAAGGAAATTTCCTCAGTTGAAGGGAAGAATTATAATAAAACCATTCAAATAGAGGCAAAACGCTTATCAAATTTAACGAAACAATTACTAATACTGACCTCAATTGATCAAAGAACTTACCCAATTAATAAAAAGCTAGTACGTGTAGATGAACAGCTTCATCAAGTTGTGCATTCTATGTTGTGGCGTATAGAAGATAAAGGACTTGAAATTAAAATAGATTTATATCCTGTAACGATTTTTGGAGATCGATCGTTGCTGATGAATGCTTGGGAAAATTTAATTGGAAATGCAATTAAGTATAACAGGCAATATGGAGAAATAAGTATTCAAAGTTTTGAAGAGAATTCTCAAGTTGTCGTGAAGATTAAGGATACTGGTATTGGTATGGAAGAACAAGCAATGGAAAAAATATTTGAACGTTTTTATCGAGTAGATAAAGCTCGAAATAAAGATGGGATGGGATTAGGTTTGTCTATTGTTCAAGAAGTACTTGCTTATCACGATGCTGTCATCGAAATAGAAAGTGAAATAAATAAAGGCGCAACTTTTACTATTATCTTTCCTAAAAGATAGCTTTGTTGCTTCAAAATGCATAATTAAATACAATAAATTCGTAAAAGCTTATAAAACCAGTGTTTATTCCATTTCCAAAATTTTATCTAGCTATTCCTTTGATGAAAGAGTCCCTTAAGCAGGCAATGTACTGCTTAAGGGACACACATTACAGTATTTCACTTTCTCACAACAGGAATCCACATTTCACCGTATACTAAGCCGTCTTTTTCTCCCATTTCAACCGTTGTATTTGGTCCACCAACATAGGCAACATCCTCTGCTGCTGGTAAAGCTTGACCGAAGGCAATGCCGGTAAGCTGATTGCTTAATTCCTCTGATGTGTTTGCTTCTCCCTTCACGACCAAATATTCGCCTTTTGGGAATTGGATAATTCTTGTTGCTTCTGGTAATGTTTCCTTTGTCAAAACGCCAGCGTAGTGCATCATCTTGTTATTTACAGCCTCATTTACAGCAAAGATATAATCATTTGTTGCTAGGTTTTTTAAAGTATTAAGCCTGCCATCTTCTTGGATTGCCTGCCAAAAATCTGACTTTTCCTTGTTAATGCCAATATAATCTGTGTAATCGCTTTTCAGCTCAACTCCTATGCCTAAAACAGTGAAGCCATCTTTTTCTTCAAGCGTATAGTTTCCCATGTTTATAACCTGCCTTTTTTGAATTTTATCAAATGACTTGAGCTTTCATTTGATATACTTATAATAGCGTTTAATCATATCAAAAAATGATACTGTTTAGGAGGGCATAATGAAAAAAGTAGAACGGATTAATGTCATTATGCGGTATATCAACAATCGCTCCCATTTTACAATTTCTGAAATTATGCGGGAATTTAATATTTCTCGTGCGACAGCTATTCGCGATATTCGAGAAATTGAGGCAATGGGTATGCCACTTGATGCTGAGGTGGGAAGAGCGGGCGGCTATTTTGTAATGAATAATTCTATTTTACCCAATGTTCGCTTTACTGATAACGAAATTAAAGCACTTTTTATTGCTTTTATGGCAACGAGAAATCAACAGCTCCCTTATTTAAAAAGCCGACAATCCTTAGCTGAAAAATTACTAGGGCTTATATCGGAAACACAGCAAGATGACCTTGTACTATTAAATCAAATTTTGCTTTTTGAAGGAACGAATCCAAACAATCCCGATTTACTAGAGCTATCTGATTTGCCACATCCAATATTAGAAAAGCTGATTCAAATCATTCTTTTAGATAGCTGTTTACAGCTCACTGTCAAAGAGGGGCAATATACCATTTATCTTTTGCATCTTTATCATGAAAAGGGGTTATGGTTTATCGAAGGCTTTGATTTAAAGGAGGAAAAGAGAAGAATTTTTTCGGTGGATAAGCTGATAGATGTAGAGCCAGCCTCTATGAAAAAACAGTTAAATAAGAAAAAAATTTTAGAAAAGTTAAGTAAGCAGGAGGAAGAAATTAATCTTATTTTAGAGCTAGGTCCAAGGGCAATTGCTCAATTTAAAAAATACCATCCTCTAAAATTTTCCCTTACCTATACGAATCCCTTCCAAACGACAGCGATGCTGGAAACCTACATCGATATAAACAATGCAGATGAATTAGAAGAGCTAACAAATTGGCTCCTTTTTTTGGGGAAAGATATAACGATAAAAGAAGTGCCACAAGCAGTTTTAACTAGTTTACGAGAGGCATTTCACCGGGGCGTCCAAAAAGCCGTACATAGCCGGCATTTTGGACAGTGGCGATGATAATTGACAAAATATTGACTCAACTATATAGAGAAGACATCTTTAAAAACGTGATGAACATTAGCTTTAGCAGTGTCTATCTTCGATAAAAATGGAGCAATGAAAACCTGCGGTATCAAAATAAAATAGGCTTTTCAGACAACCTCATCGTTTGAAAAGGAATTCCTTTTTGGCGACCATAATAGCAAGAATAAGGATGAAATGAAGAGCGGTTTCCTGATAAAATGAATGCAATTAACTTGATGCGGAAGGAGCGGTAGATTATATGGTGACCAATATTGACCTAACATTTGAAGAAATGTGGGAAAAAATTATGGCTTGTGACCGAAAATATGATGGTTTATTTTTCACTGCAGTAAAAACGACGAAAATATACTGTCGCCCTTCCTGCAGGTCAAGGAAGCCTAAAAAGATAAATGTGGAGTTTTATGATGATAAAAGGGCTGTTGAAGAAGCAGGCTATCGTCCATGTAAACGATGTCAGCCTGAAATCGAGCATTCACCGCATATTGAGGTTGTAAAAAATATTATCACATTTCTAGTTAATCATTATAAGCAAAATTTAAGCTTGAAGGATATAGCAAGGCAGATTGGCTTAAGTCCTTATTATTTAGAGCGTTTATTTAAACAAGAAACTTCTGAGACACCACGCACATATTTGGAGAAAATACGCATTGATAAAGCTGCCTATCTTCTTAAAAGTAGCAAATTAACGAATTTGGAGATTTGCTATGAGGTTGGCTTTCAAAGCCCTTCTAATTTTTATAAAGTGTTCCGAAGCTTAAAAAGCTGTTCGCCGAGCGAATATAGAAAGGAATTCCAAAATGCAATGGATTGATTCCGAATCTTATTTCGAAGTCTTGCCTCCTAAACAATTTAATTTTGATGCGTGTTTAGTTTATTTAGATAGATCAAATTTAGAGGTGCTCCACCAAATAACAGATAGTTCCATATATAAAGTAATAAGTGAAACTTTATGTAAAGTGACATCAGTAAATCATCGCATAAAGATTGAATTTCCGATGGGGGTTCCACCCGCAGCTGAACGTAAAAAAGTAGCACAGTATATTTGGGAGTGGTTTGATTTGGAACAAAATTTAGAGGGTTTTTATCAATTGGCTAGCCAAGATAAAATACTCAAGCCACTTGTTGAAAAATATTACGGTTTAAGGATTGTGTGTATTCCAGATTTATTTGAGGCATTTGTTTGGGCAATTACAGGTCAACAAATTAATTTAACATTTGCTTACACATTAAAGAAACGATTGATTGAAAAATTTGGAGAGTATGTGGTTTTTGAGGGGAAACAGTTTTGGAAATTTCCTACAGCTGGAAAAATAGCAGACTTGACTGTAGAGGACTTGAAGCAGCTTCAATTCACTACAAGAAAGGCTGAATATATTATTAACATTGCGCGGGAAATAGTGAATGGCAATCTTTCGAAAGAAAAATTATTAGAAATGAAGGATATAGAAAAATCGTTAACATCAATAAGGGGTATTGGCGCATGGTCGGCAAATTATGTGATGATGCGATGCCTACATCAAAGCGCTGCTTTTCCAATTACAGATGTGGGTCTTCATAATGCATTAAAAGCTCTTTTACATCTTGAAGAAAAACCAACAATAAATCAAATAGAGGCGTATGCGGCTAATTGGCAAGGCTGGCAGGGATATGCAACCTTTTATTTGTGGAGGTCATTATATGGAGAAAAAATATAAATTATACTATGAATCACCTCTTGGCACAATTGAAATAATGGGAACAGATGCAGCGATTATTTCTATACTCTTTTCCGAAAAGGATGATGCAGAACAAACTGAGGCATCGCCGATTTTAACAGCATGCTACAATCAGCTTGATGAGTATTTTAAGGGGCTACGCCAAGACTTTACATTCCCATATCAATTTGAAGGAACTGAGTTTCAAAAAAGAGTGTGGTGTGCTTTAACAGCAATACCGTATGCTGAAACGGCATCTTATAAGGATATTGCGGTTGCTATTGAAAATGAAAAAGCTATTAGAGCTGTAGGGAGTGCAAATGGCAAAAATAAGCTTAGCATTGTTGTGCCCTGTCACCGGATTATCGGCTCTAATGGAAAGCTAACAGGCTATGCGGGCGGTTTGTGGAGGAAGGAATGGCTGCTTCAGCATGAACAATCTATGAAAAGGGACGAGTCTTAAAAGGCTTGTTCCTTTTTGTTTTAATTTCTTTCAGGAATGTTTTCTGTACCGATAGCAAGTCGACAGGTACGGAGCTCTCCTACCTCTATAGATGGCGAGATGAATACAAGCATTATTTTAGCTAGTGTCCTAACACTCACTGATAAGGAGGAACTTAGTCTAAAAACATCGCATACTGAGGTAACGACTGAGTGACCAACATCGTGTTGGGATAAAACTTATGGTGGATGTCACAGCGGTTAACTTCTACTGATTAGCTAGAAAAATCGGGGCGTAATTTATATAAATGTATTTTTTAAAATTTAGCCTTTGTGCATTGCATTTAGATTAAAGACATATCAAATGAAGTGACTAAAAGACAGAGATAAGGGTATTCAGAAATCAGCAATGCAATTTTCTGAATACCCCCTTCCATTTACGATAAATTTTCTATTTCTCTTCACTTGCAAATGCTTTTAGTAACTCACGTACTTCCTCAAGGGAATTAGCGTTCATTAGTTGATTTCTTAGTTGGCTTGCTCCTTTGAAGTCGCGTACATATATTTTAAAGAAGCGTTGCAATGCTTTAAATGAGCGTGTCTCAAATTGCTTTGAGTAATGCTCGTATAAGTCGAGATGTAAGTGCAGTAAACGAAGATATTCTGACGTGTTATGCTCCTTTAGTTCCTTTTCAAAGGCAAAAGGGTTTGTAAAGACACCACGTCCAATCATAACGCCATCAATACCGTATTGCTGAGCTAGTTCAAGTCCTTTAGCGCGATTAGGAATGTCACCATTAATCGTTAGCAATGTGTCAGGTGCTATTTCATCACGCAATTTTTTAATGTCTGCAATTAGCTCCCAATGCGCGGCCACTTTGCTCATCTCTTTTCGCGTACGAAGATGAATAGAAAGGTTGGCGATATTTTGTTTGAAAAGGTGCGTAAGCCATTCGCGCCATTCTTCTATTTCCGTAAAGCCTAGTCTTGTTTTGACGCTAACAGGCAATCCACCCGCTTTGGCAGCTTGAATAATTTCGGCAGCAAGCTCAGGGCGAAGAATTAAGCCTGCTCCTTTTCCTTTTTCTGCTACATTATCAACGGGACAGCCCATATTAATGTCGACGCCTTTAAAGCCGAGCTCCTTCATACCAATGCTCATCTGCCTGAAATGTTCTGGAGTGTCACCCCAAATATGAGCTACAATCGGCTGCTCATCATCTGTAAAAGCTAAACGACTTTGTAAACTGTCGACGCCATTTGGATGACAGTAGCTCGCTGTATTAGTGAATTCCGTAAAAAATACATCTGGGCGACCTGCCTCCGCAATAACATGTCGAAATACAACGTCCGTTACTTCCTCCATTGGTGCTAATATAAAAAATGGTCGGGGTAAATCAAGCCAAAAATTACTTTGCTTCATTGATAAAATCCTCTCTTTTAAAACTCTATCTTGCAAAAAGATACCATACTTATTTTCTTTCTGCACAGTTAATTGACTTGAATCTTTCCATTACCTTTAATTGACCCTGCTATATAACCAACGAAGTGCATTAATAAAGTATGTGCTAAAGAAACAAACATCGTGTGTTCCTTCTGGATGTAATTCAAATAATAAATTACTTTCTAAATAGCCTTCCTTCGCAAATTGCTCATAGGCTTTTTTTGTATGGTTGACCATGTTTTTTGAATATTACTTTTATGAACTCCTTTTTCTTAATTTAGGAAGTAATAACTTTTAACTTCTTTCAGTGGGTGTTACCGTTTTTGAAGATGAAATTTCGAGCAAGCCCCAAAAAATCTGGACTAAAGTTAGCTAAGAAGTAATTGACAAAAGCTATTACAGAGGGCTTATTTTTTATGTAGCAAATCTAAAAAGTCGATTCGAAAAAACATATGCTTTTTCGAATCGACATGATAGCCCTATATTCCATTTATCTTAATTCAGTCGGTGTCCCAAATACACTGAATCAAAATCCCGATGCAATTTCGCCGAGATGTAATTGATAGTTAGCTACTAGCGTGCAGAAATACCACCATCAATGATGAACTCAGAGCCTGTAGAGTAGCTTGATTCATCAGAGGCTAAAAATAGTACCATTTTTGAAACCTCCTCAGGCTGTGCAACACGTTGTAGTGGGATATGCTTTGCAAATTCTTCTACGGCTGCCTTCGTATCCTCTTGCACAACCATTGGTGTAGCAATTACACCTGGGTGTACAGAATTTACACGTATATTGTAATGAGCGCCTTCGATTGCTGCTGCTTTTGTCATGCCACGCACAGCAAATTTTGTATCTGTGTAGCCAATTGCACCAGCAACTAAGCCATTTAAGGAAGAAATATTAACAATTGAGCCACTACCAGATTTTTGCATTGAAGGGATGACTGCCTTTGTACCTAAAAATACAGATACTTGGTTAATTTCTACGATGCGACGATATTCTTCAGCAGTAGTTTCCAGTATTGACTTTGCCATTGTGATACCCGCATTGTTTACTAAAACATTTACCGGACCAAAAGCGTCCTCTGCTTTCGCAACAACTGCTGCCCAGTCCTCTTCACTTGCTACGTTTTGTTTAACAAAAACTGCATTTTCACCTAATTCAGCAGCTAATGCTTGTCCCTTTTCTTCGTTTAAGTCAGTGATAACAACCTTTGCACCTTCTTCAACAAATAATTTTGCATGTGAAGCGCCCATACCTTGTGCAGCACCAGTAATAATTGCAACTTTACCTTCTAAACGAGCCATAGTAAAACTCCTCCTAAGTGTAATAATAAAATTAAAATCATTCTTGCAAATGGTAAGTATAAATAAACTACAATTGTAAATTAACAGAATTGAGTGGGGAATGTCAATTTAAAGTCCCTCGTTTTAAAAAGACAATCATTTCTTAATATTCGATATCTTTGTTGTCAATCGAAATGCAATTGAATCATGTTATAATTTGTACAAAGCTTGTATGAAATTAGGTGATTTTAGCAATGACAATAGAAGACCGACGAATAGTAAGGACACGTAAAAAATTAAAGGATGCTATGTTATTTTTATTAAAGGAAAAAGATTTTAAAGATATTTCTATTACGGAAATTGCAAAAGTAGCAGGATGTAATCGCGTCACATTTTATTCACATTATGAAGATAGCATGCAGCTACTAGCAGATATTTTTAAGGACTATTTAGACGAGCTGGCACAATATTATCGTGATAGCTACAAAGGGAAAAAATCGTTTACATTAGCTGACCCTACACCAACCATTCCCATTTTTGAATTTGTCTATAACAATCAATTTATCTTTTCACTTATGCTGATGGGGGAAGTTATTCCAGGCTCTCAAAACATCTTTTGTGAAACAATTGGCAGCATTAGCCGCAAAGATTTGAGCTTGCCAGAGAAAGTGTGGTTTGATGTAGAGGCAATCAATTCGTATGAAACATATGCATTTTTAGGTTTATTCATTTATTGGATTAAGCAGGGCTTCAAAAGTACCCCTAAAGAAATGGCAGAAAGATTAGCATTTTTACACACGATGTCTCTTGGGGAAGTTAAGGTTGTTTCGGGGGAAGGGCAGGGATAGATAAACTATTAAGCGGATAAAATAGTTAAAAGTTAGGGTTTATTCTACTCATTAAAGCCTATTCAAGATTATCAAGTCTTGAATAGGCTATTTCTATGCTTTCTTAAATATAGAATAATAAATATGGTTAATTAAACTTTTGTAAGTTGAATTTGGCATATGTTTAATTTGCTTTTTACTACGGACGATATCCTCAAAAGCCTGTTCTTTATTACCTAAATGATAATAACAATCTGCCCGTATAGCTAAGATTTCATAGCAGGCAGCTTGTTCAAGAGGATGAATAACATATGAAGGAATCTCGTATGCTTCCACTTGTTGTAATGCTTCTGTATAAAGCTGCTGTTTCCATAATGAATATGCTAGTTCTTGATTATATAAGATGCTAAGCGACAAATCCTCCTGTTTTGAAAATTGAGTAATAAACTGCTGTATTTCATTTGATAAATGATCATTTAACTCTAAACGGTTTTCAAAGTGGAACTTGCTATATGCATAATAAACTGAGTGATAAAGATTACCTGTGAATTGAGCATATTCATGAAGTTTTTGTAAGTTTATTTCCCCTTCGGATTTCTTATCTAATTGAATATAAAGTAACAGCTGTAATCGATAGATAGCATCAATTTTGTAGTATAAATTTGTTCGATTCATTGTTTCGAGACATTTGGTTGTATATGTAGAAGCTAACATATAGTTTCCTAATGCAGCTTCAATGATGGATTTGTAATAAAAGCTATCAATTAACACTGTCGGCTCAAATAAATATTCATCAACCTCAGTTTGTTGCAAAATTACTTGAATGATTGCTTCACATTCATTATATTTTTTGTGATTAATAAGGCTTTTACAAATGAATAATTGAGCTTGTATTATTTTATTGTTGAGCCCGGTATGTTCATAATAGGCAATACTTTGATTGAGTAATTCTATCTTTAATTCGTCATGAAGATAAAAATAAGAAATAACATATAGCTCCACAACTCTTGCCTCTTCAAAGCTATTAAATTGTATGTTTTCTAATAGTGGCTCAATTGCATCGGTTATTTTTTTATCTATTGCTGGATTTCGCTCGAAAGGCATAACTATTAACTTTTCAAATTCAACTAGTAAATTGCGATATCGATCTATTTCAATAGGATTGATTAATTCATTTACTGGTAAGGATAGTTTTTCTGCAATTTTCTGTAAAGTAGCCATTGACGGCGTTGCTTTATCGTTTTCAATTTGACTGAGCAAGCTGTATGAAAAATCCTCCCCCGCTAATTCCTTCAAGGTGAGTTTAAGCTGCTTCCTTCTTTTTTTAACTTTTTCTCCTAATGAGATCATCTATTTCACCTCTTTCAAATTATAGCATCATATTTAAAATAGACAAAATATTTTAATTGTATTAAAATATTAAGTAAAAATAAAAGGTGATTAAAATGTATTTGATATTAAGGAATGGAAATGTATTAAATGTAGAAACAGGAATCTTCACAAAGCAAGATATTCTAATAGAGGATTCACGTATTATCCAAATAGAAGACGATATAGAATCGAAGGATTCATATAAAGAAATTAATTGTAAGGGTAAATGGATAATTCCTGGTCTGATTGATATGCATGTACATATTAAGTATCCTTTCGCCCCTTTATTCACGGCAGCAGGTATAACAACTGTTCGTAATACAGCGGGAAGTGTTATCGAACTAGAGGATTTAATGATTGAAAATCCGCAACGTATTAATCCGCGCGTTATTTCGGCAGATCGAATGATTGATGGTCCTCCAGGTCTCTGGGGTGAAACAAGCCCTTACAATTTAAATACAGATATTGAAGAGGAGGCTCGTCAAGAGGTAAGGAGACAGGTTGAACTTGGGGCAGATTTTATTAAAGTGTATGGATGGCTAAATAAACAAACCATGGAAGCCGTTGTTGACGAGGCGAAAAAGTATAATAAAGAAGTTAGTTGTGATTTAATTCATTCTAATTCTGTAACGGCTATTGATGCAGCAAATATTGGTATCAAGTGGAATGAGCATTGTTCAGGTATTTTACAGGCGCTATTTCCAGAGTGGACAATGAAGGCTCCCCAAAATATTTGGGATACAATTGACTGGGAATATCCTGAAGAGGAACGGGTTACAGAGATCTGTAGAAAATTAGTAAGTAAAAATATTATTTTGTGTCCAACGATGATTATTTTTGACCAAGCAAATTTGTTAGATCATTATTGGACAATAAATCATCCTATTATTGATAGAATTGAAGGAAATGAGGGTCTAATGAATCAGTGGAATCGTCTATTGGATTATCCATCTTCATTAAAATCAATTGGCATCCAGAATCAGTACATAAAGCAAATTGCTTATATTTATCATAAATTAGGTGGGTTAGTTGTAGCAGGAACAGATACGCCAGCAGGAATTTTCACATTCCCAGGACTAGCATTACATAGGGAGTTGATGCTATTTGTAGAAAGTGGTTTCACTGAAGTAGAGGCTATTCGAGCGGCAACGGTAAATGCGGCTAGAGCCTTGGGACGCAATGATTTAGGGAGCATTCAAGAAAAGACAATTGCAGATATAGTTATTTTGAATGCCAATCCACTTATGGATATTCAAAATACAATGGATATTCATCTAGTTATAAAAGGGGGGGTACCGCTGGAGAATCAAGATATATTTCAACATATCCCGTCGCAAGAACAACAAGACATGTTTTTTGATGAACTGATTGCCAAATTTAAAGCACATCAATTGCTGTAAGATGAACAAAATATTTACTTAAAGAAGACATGCCTCTATCTACATCCTACCAAAAATGAAATTATAAGTCTATTAATAATTTCGGTGGCATGTGATAATAATTTTGCGCAAATACCTTATAACGTTATGATGAATTGAGAGGCAAGGATGAAGCAAAATATATATGATAACAATAAATTTTTTCAGCAGTATAAAGCATTAAGAGCTAGGGAAAATAACTATAATAATTTGTTGGAGCAGCCCTATTTTATCTCACTTGTACCAGAGGTAAGAGGTAAGGTTGTACTAGATATTGGTTGTGGGATGGGGGACTTTGCAGCAACTTGTGTTCAACAAGGTGCAAAGCATGTCACAGGTATTGATATTTCGGCTAATATGATTGCTACTGCTAAAAGTAATTATACTTATGAAAACTTAATTTTTAAGCAAACAGCATTTGAGGATTTAACAGTGCCTGCTGCATCAATTGATTTTATTAGTAGCTCATTAGTATTCCACTATATGGCGGATTTCCAGCAACTTATAAAAGAGATTAGTCTAGCATTAAAAAGTGATGGAATATTGCTATTTTCTATCGAGCACCCGATTGTTACAGCGAATAAGGGGAATGATAGTTGGATTACCAATCAAGCGGGGGATATATTCCATTTTGCTTTAGATAACTATCAAGATGAGAGTTTGCGTACACAGCATTGGTTCGTTGATAATGTCATGACCTACCATCGTACAATGTCAACGGTTTTGAATACGCTAATTGATTATGGTTTACAAATTGAAAAAATAGTGGAGCCAAAGCCGACTGATGATGCCATCGACAAATTACCTAGTATACAAAAGGAGCTACGCCGTCCGTCATTTTTAATTGTAAGAGCGAGAAAGGGCTAGAATTTAAAATAAAGAGGCTGTGAGATGCAGATGTTCTTTTTGCTCTTCTCACAGCTCTATTTTTTAAAAATGCATGAAATTTATCCAAACATAGATTTTACAAATTGTAACGATTCTTTGATTTCTTTATCTAGTTGTTCTTCTGTAGCGTTGTTACTTAAGTCTCGCCATACTTTAATATCTTGTCCAACTTGCCCACCCATTTTAACGAATGGCTCCATAACAACATAGCGGTCGTATTGAATATAAGCTAAAGCTTCACCTATTTCTCTCCAATTCAAGCTGCCTTGTCCTGGAACTTTCCGATTTCCTTCTCCGATATGAAGATGACCTAAATATTTCCCTGCTTTTCGAATAGCATCTGGTATAGAATCTTCTTCAATATTCATATGGAAGGTATCTAACATAATCTGAACGTTTTCTCTATTAACCTCTTTCACGAAAGAAAGTGCTTCCTCCACATCGTTAATAAGAAATTGTTCAAAACGATTTAAAGTTTCTATTAAGAGCGTAACGCCTTTTTCTTTAGCATAGTCAGCAAGCTCTATCACGCTGGCAATCGAATGTTGACGGACAACATTTTTATCGAATGGCTGAGAATAATCTACAGGCCAATAGGAATATACAGTGCCTCCAATGCGGTCAATTCCTGCTATTTCTAGCTTGTCAATTAAGCCTTTCATGAATTGAAGCCCTGTTTCCCTCGTTTCTTTATTTGGAGAGCTTATATCATATTGTTTTGGAATCCCTATTCCAGCAGTCAAGGATATTTGTTGTTTTTCTGCTAAATATTTAAGATTTTTTAGTTGTTCATCAGATAAGCTCACTAACCCAAGTGCCGCTATTTCTAAAATATCAAAACCAAGATTTTTAGCCTTTTCAATATATTTTTCAAAAGACGTATCCCACTCTTTTTCCCAATAAGCATAGTAAACACCGTATTTCATAAATAAAATCTCCCCTTTAAATCATTATGTCACTACATAATAACATTGATATATTTCAACTTAGTGATATAATAAACTATAAGTAAGCGTTTACTATTTAGTCAAGTCAGAATATTTTAAACATAAAAATGATAGGATTTTGATAAAATTAGGGAATTTTGGGTCATTCTTTATAAAAAGATATAAATCTATCGTTTATCATGATAAGCTTCCAGCAGATGTCATAGGACGTGACGGCTTCTAACAGCAAGCTTGTAAAAATCTGTGCTAGGGTTAGCTGAGGCGTAATTGATATCAGTTTGAAAAGTCCAATTTTATATTGTACTAAAATCATTGGAGAATGTTCGATACTAAATAATTAGATTTGCCAATAAACATAATTAAAAATGCTATAATACTGTGCTTTTTAATTAGAATATATATTAAAATATCTTCATAGGAAGTAATTTTATCTAGATTCACTAAAAGTACCAATCTAATCCTTATAGTCAGATAGGGAGGGCTCGCCTAGTCTATTTAGTAGTATCTGAATGTTGATTTGAGAAAGATAAGCGCCAAGTACAGTAGTTAAAGAAAATTAAAAACGGACTTATTCATTTGAACAATGTAGGAGGATTAAAATGACTCATCAATTAGATAAATCAGTACCGATACCATTATATTACCAATTGAAAGAATTAATTTTAAGTGAAATTAAAGATGGAAAATTACAGGTAGGGGATGCAATACCTGTAGAAAAAGAATTGAGCGCTATATATGGTATAAGCCGCACTACTGTTCGACAAGCTATATCTGAGCTTGTTCAAGAAGGCTGGCTGTATAGAGTAAAAAGTAAAGGTACATTTGTAAAAGCACCAAAAATCGAACAAAGCTTTATTCAAGCACTTGGCTCATTTAATGACCAAATAAGAGACCTTGGCATGACACCGAGAACGGAAGTATTAGAATTAGAAGTAATAGAAGTACCTGGATTTGTATCAGATAAATTAAATATTCCTTTAGGCTCTAAAGTGATTTATTTGCATAGAAGAAGATTTGCAAACGATGAACCAGTGGTGATGGTTAAAACATATCTTCCATATGATAAATGTAAGTTTGTATTAGAAAAGGATTTTGTAAAGGAATCATTATATCCTATTCTAGGAAATTCTTTAGACACAGAAATACGTAAAATAAGGCGATATATCGAGGCTGTCGAATCTGAAAAATATGATTTTGATTACTTAAATATGGAAAAAGGCAAAGCGGTTCAAAAATTTATTTCGATTGGGTTTAATTATCGAGATGAACCGATTGAGTATTCTATTGCCCGTTATCGGGGGGATAAAAACAGTTTCGAAATTATAATTACTGCTACTTAACATAGAGGTGGATAGAAAAATGGATAAATATATTTTAGCGCATGATCTTGGAACTTCAGGTAATAAAGCTACACTATTCCACGAATCTGGGAAATTGATAGATAGTTATATTTCTAGTTATTCGACTAATTATTTCAATGAAATTTGGGTTGAACAAAATCCTAATGATTGGTGGGAAGCTGTTTGCTCATCTACCTTAAATATCCTAAAAAACTCGAATATAGACCCAAAGCAAATTGAGGTAGTAAGTTTTAGTGGACAAATGATGGGCTGCTTAGTTGTGGATGAGAATGGTGCACCTTTACGTCCATCAATCATATGGGCTGACCAACGCGCAGTTAAGCAGTCTGCTGAACTTGCAGAAAGTATTTCTCAAACAGAGTTCTACCATATCGTAGGACATCGTAATACTCCATCTTATGGTATACAAAAGTTAATGTGGATTCGCGATAATGAACCAGAAATTTACGAAAAAACTTATAAAGTATTAAACGCGAAAGATTATATTGTTTATAAGCTTACAGGTGAATTCGTTACGGACTATTCGGACGGAAACGGAATGGGTTGCTTTGATTTAGAAACATTAACGTGGTCGAACCGAATTGTTGAGGCAAGTAAAATTGATATCGCAAAATTACCTGACTTAAAGCCTTCTACATATCAAGCAGGAGTTGTTACACCTAATGCTGCCAAAGCGACAGGTCTTGCTGAAGGGACAAAGGTTGTCATTGGCGCAGGAGATGGTGTAACAGCTAATATTGGTGCTGGCTCCGTTAAGGAAGGGAAAACATATTGCTCTCTCGGTACGTCTGCTTGGGTTACAACAACTTCTAAAAAGCCTATTTTTGATGCAGATATGAGAATTGTGACATGGGCCCATGCGATACCGGGGTATTATGCACCGAATGGTACGATGCAATATGCAGGGGGCTCATATAATTGGATGAAGGAGGCCCTTTGTCAGGCTGAATTACAGCAGGCTAAGCAGGAGGGTGACTCCCCCTATGAGCGGATTAATAATAAAATTGAAAAAGCAGCAGCCGGCTCAAATGGCGTTCTATTTTTACCCTATCTTTTAGGAGAGCGTGCCCCGCGTTGGGATACTGTTTCTAAAGGGAGCTTTGTAGGGATTAAATCGGATACAACTCACGAAGAAATGCTAAGAAGTGTTGTGGAAGGCGTCACATATAACCTTGGTATTATTTACGACATCTTAAAGGAACATATTGAGATTGACGATTTAATGGTAATTGGCGGAGGAGCAAAAAGTGAGATTTGGCGTCAAATAATAGCGGATGTTTTCCAACTGCCAGTCCATATTCCTGATTATTTAGATGAGGCTGGTTCAATGGGTGCAGCAATTATTGGAGGAGTTGGTGCAGGTCTTTACGATAGCTTTGATGTTATTGAAAACTTCTTGCATATCCAAAACTCTCAACAGCCGAACCCGCAAAACGCTGAAATCTATCAGCTAGCTAAAAAGCAATTTGACGATTTTTATTTTGCATTACAAAAAGTATATGAGAAGCATAAAAATCAATATTAATTAACTAGTAAATTTTCGGTTATAGAAATTAAGCAATAGAAGCTGAGGAATCTAATTTAAGTGGCATCATACTATCGGCATTTAATGTCTTTTAGCAATGTTTACTGCGGCGAGTAACCGCAGGAGCACATATTTTTTTGTACCGAAAGTGTAGAGACAGGTACAAAAGTCTCCCACCTCTATAGTTGGTGAGATGAATGCAAGCGTTAGACCGATTTCAATGGGTGTCCAAACACTCGTTAAATCATAGGAACCCAGTCTAAGAACATCGCATACTAAGATAACGACTGAGTGACCAACATCATGTTGGCTATAAGCCTCCGGCGGATGTCACAGGACGTGACGATTTAGGTTAACTTCCACCAAAAAGCTTGAAAAATCTAGACACAATTATGCCGAGGCATAATTAATTATCAAGTATAGATTAAGGCGTGATAAAAGTGAAAAAATATTTATTGGGAATCGATATTGGAACTTCCTCATGTAAGGTTACTTTATTTCACTTAAATGGGCGTGTTGTAGCGCAGGAAAGTGAGATATATGCTCTCCATTATCCAAACGATGGCTGGGTAGAACAAGACCCAGATGAATGGTGGGAAAAGGTAACATTATGCATAAAGAAAATTTTGAGTATTGGGACTTTTCAAGCGGATGAGATTGCTGGTATAGGAATAGCTGGTCAAGGGTGGGCAGCTATTCCCGTTGATAAGGAAGGCAACTGCTTGCGTAAAACGCCTATTTGGCTTGATACAAGAGCGAGGAATGTATGGCAGGATATCGAGGAGGAAGTAGAAAAAGAGGAAATCTTTCATATTTCCAAAAATGCATGGTCTCCGTCTTATACGACGCCTAAATTAATGTGGTTTAAGAAGCACGAGCCTGAAATTTTTGAAAATACATATCAATTTTTACAAAGTAATAGTTATATTGCTTTGAAACTAACAGGTGTATTTTCATCAGACCGTTGTCAAAATTACGGTTTACACATTTATGACCCTATTAAATATGAATATAATCCAAAATTAGCTATGAAATTGGGAATTCCCTTGGATAAATTGCCACCAATCTATGCATCGCATGAAATTATTGGTTATGTACATGAGAAAGCTTACGAACAAACAGGCTTAACGATTGGAACGCCTGTTGTAGCAGGTGGATTAGATGCTGCTTGTGGAACTTTGGGGGCAGGTGTACTTCAACCATACGAAACCCAACTTCAAGGTGGACAAGCGGGAGGAATAAGCATTTGTTTAGATGAAGTGAAAGCTCATCCAGATTTAATATTTTCGCCTCATGTTGTTCCTAATAGATGGCTGTTGCAAGGAGGGACTGTTGGAGGTGGCGGAGCCTTACGTTGGTTTAAACAGGAGTTTGGTGCGCAGCAATCATTCCAAGATTTCACAATGAACGTAGATACAATTCCACCGGGGTCTGAAGGTGTTTTATTTCTACCTTATTTATCTGGTGAAAGAAGCCCTTTATGGAATCCACATGCGAAAGGGGTCTTTTACGGCTTAGGCTTTGATAAAACAAAAGACCATATGATTCGGGCCGTACTTGAAGGAGTAGCATTGTCTGTAAAACATAATTTGCTAGTCGCTAAAGATGCGGGGGTAGATTTAGATAAGCTATCTCTATATGCAATGGGTGGTGCAGCAAATAGTGAGCTTTGGATTCAAATTTACTCAGATGTGACAAACTGTAAAATATACGTACCAAGCTCTGATACAGCAACAACTTTGGGAGCGGCTTTATTAGCAGGTGTCGGTGTCGGCGTTTATTCATCGTTTGAAGAAGCTGTAGAAAAAACGGTTCAACTACAAAGAGAACATACTCCGAATAGTGAGAATATTGGGATTTATGGGCAATCAATGGATAAGTATTTACAATTATCTAAATTGCTTACTGACGGGATGTATAACGAGCAAGGAACCATCTGAAAAGCAAGTTTAAGATAGCTCCCTGTACTTAGGACAGTGACAAATCATTGTTACTACAGCAGAAGCACATATTTTTGTGCCGAAAGCGTAGCGACAAATTTTATTTGTACCGATAGCAAATTACGCCTAGAAGTAATTGATTGTAGAAGCTAAGGCTGTCCAAAAAGGCTGATATTTGCGTATGGCTATTAGGAAATGTAGATGATAATCTGCTATTTCCAATAGTCACTACTCTTACTAAAGTTTTGTGGAGGTGTTGGAAGTGATTCTTGCTGTGACATTAAATATCGCGCTTGACCATTATTATTATGTTCCTCAATTTAGGGCAGGAAATGTACATCGTGTAGCTAGACAAGTAGTTACTGCGGGAGGCAAGGGGCTGAATGTAGCTAGAGTGGTCAAACAATTACAGGTAGATGTTAAAGCGACAGGTATTATTGGTGGCTTTAACGGTCAAAGAATATTGAAATTGGCGCAAGAGGATGGATTAGCACATCATTTTATTAATTTGCCTATTGAAACAAGAAAATGTATCAACATAGTTGATGAAACAGGATTATCAACAGAATTATTAGAATCAGGTGATCGATTAGAGGAGGCTTATTTGGCTGACTTTATAAAGGAATTTCCATCTATGTTAAAAGGAATAAAGTTAGTTACCTTTTCTGGAAGTGCCATGGTAGGTATGCCTAAAACCATCTATAAACAACTTATAGCAATATGTAGGGAGCAAAATATACCAGCTATTTTAGATACAAGTGGTGATTTACTTAAGCATGGTATTGAAGCTGAGCCAATTTTAATTAAGCCAAATCAAGAAGAATTAGGGCAATTAATTGGGAAGGATATTGCCTCTATAGAAGATGTGATAGTGGCTAGTAAAAAATTAGTAAACGATAATATTAAATATGTTGTAGTTTCCTTAGGGGAGGCTGGGGCTTTATTGACGATGAAGAATCAAGTCATTAGAGCTATTCCACCTAAAT
Organism: Metasolibacillus sp. FSL H7-0170; assembly: GCF_038593115.1. NCBI lineage: Bacteria > Bacillati > Bacillota > Bacilli > Caryophanales > Caryophanaceae > Metasolibacillus > Metasolibacillus sp. FSL H7-0170. The sequence goes on from NZ_CP151964.1 coordinate 2,528,810, forward strand.
TAGAAATTGTTAATGTTGTTGGCTCAGGAGATTCTATGGTTGCTGCTTTAGCAGCTTCAATAATGGAACAAAAATCACCTGAAGAAATGCTGCGTTATAGTGTTGCTGTTTCCGCTACAAATACATTGTCGGAAAAAACTGGTGATGTTGATTTGGATAAAATGAAGGATATATTGCCGAAAATAGAAATTTACGTGGAGAAACTGGAGGGATAAATATGCAAGTATTAACAGATTTATTTTCATTAGAAGGAAAGACTGTTTTAATCACTGGTGGAGCTAGAGGTATTGGAAAGACAGTTGGAGAGAGCTTAGCTAAAGCCGGCGCAAATGTAGTTATCTTTGATATTAATGGCGAGCAGGCTGAAGATACAGCAAAGGAAATTGCAAATAATACAGGGCGTAAAACATTCTCACAGGAAGTAGATGTTACAGATTATGAAGCAATTCAAAAGGCATTAAATAATTCAATAAAAGAAATGGGGAGCATTGAGCTGCTTTTTAATAATGCAGGGATTGTTATTCAAAAGCCTGTAATCGAGGCAACACCAGAAGAATGGAAGCGTGTTATAGACGTAAACTTAAATGGCGTTTACTATGTTGCTCAATTATTCGGTAAGTATTTAATTGAAAATAACTTAAAAGGCTCCATCGTAAATACAGCATCAATGTCAGGCTTAATTGTTAACTACCCACAATTGCAAGCATCTTATAATACATCAAAGGCGGGAGTTACCCATTTAACAAAATCATTAGCCTATGAGTGGGCAGAGCATGGTATTAGAGTAAATTGTATTAGCCCCGGTTATATGTTTACAGAGCTTACATCGTTTGTTAGAGAAGATTGGAGAGCTCAATGGGCTACATTAACACCGATGAAGCGATTAGGTGACCCTGCAGAATTGGTAGGAGCAGTTATTTATTTATTATCAGATGCAGCGTCCTTTACTACAGGAAGCGAGCTTGTGATAGATGGTGGGTTTACAATTATTTAGAATTTTAGGTTCCAATTCACTGAATAATTAAAAAAATATAGTTGTAAACGCTTCCTTAAATATAGTATAGTATAAATTATTAAGTTGTAATGTCATGACATTAGGATGTAATGATATTATGATTGTTAAATTAAAGGGGGAAAAAACAATGAAAGCAAGAAAGATTATGTTGGTTTTAGCACTAGTTGCAGTAATGCTTGTTACAGCAGCATGTAGTGGAGATTCAAATTCTTCAGGGGATGGCAAAGGTGGCGATACTTTTAAAGTAGGTTTCGCTATTAAAACACAGGATTCACCTTACTTTGCTTCATTAGTAGAAGCAGTTAAAGACTATGCTGGAAAAGAAGGTTGGAAAGTAACTGTACTTGACGCAAATGGCAATACGACAAAAGAAGCTGAAAACATGGAAACATTTATTGCCCAAGGAATGGATTTAATTTTCCTTGATGCGATAGAGCCAGATTCTATTGTACCAAGCATTAATAAAGCAGCTGAGGCTGGTATTCCAGTTATTAACTTAGATAGCGGCGTAGCAGAAGAGGCGAATGATGTAACAACTGTTTATTCTGATAACAAGCAAAATGGTAGATTAGTTGGTTTAGCATATGCGAAGAAAATGGGCGATGAAGAAATCATTTCAATTGTTTTAAGTGGAGCAAAAGGAAATGTAGCGGGTACAGAACGCAGAACAGGTTTATTTGCTGGAATTTTAGAAGGCAAGTTAGGGGTTTCTGAGGACGAGGCTTGGGACTTAGCAAATGATTTGGACAAGCAGCTTGCTTCAACTGGTAAAGCTTCAAATGCAGACGCGAAATTTTCTGTAGTTGGCCAAGGCTGGGGAGCATGGACTCGTGAAGAGGGTTTAAATGCCGCAGAAGATTTAATTACGGCAAATCCTAACCTTACAACAGTATTAGGAGAAAACGACCAAATGTTATTCGGTGCTATGACTGCTCTTGAAAATGCTAATTTATCAAACATTGATATTGTTGCAGCTGCTGACGGTGCTATCGAGGCCTACGATTTAATTAAAGAAGGTAAATACTTTGCTACAGGTGAAAATAGTCCATTTAAAGTAGCTAAATTAGGTGTAGAGATTGCTAAAGAGATTTTAGTAGATGGAAAAGACCCAGAAAGCTATGAAGAGATAACGATGACACAGCCTGCGGCAGTTACACAAGATAATGTAGACGAATATTACGATTTTGGTTTCTAAAATCTATTGAGTCAATAAGGGGTCGTCTAAAAAATTACTTTGAGACGACTCCTTGTGCCGATAGAAAGGCGACCGCCTCCTTGGATGGCGAGACTTGCGCTAATAAAGAGAAGCTCAGTCTAAGAACATCGCATACCAAGATAACAACTAGGGTGACCAACGCAATGTTGGCCAAGGATGGTACAGATTTAAAATAGGACTTCGAGTAAGCTCGAAAATATCTGGACGAGAGTTAGTCGAGGCGTAATTGATTATAGAAGCTAAGGCTGTCCGAAAAGGTACGCTCTTTTTGGATAGCCCCTTCTAAATAGTTGAACGTGTCAGCAGATAAAGAATACAGAAGGAGTGTAGGCAAAATGGATTCTAAATACATCATCGAAATGAATCATATATCAAAACACTTTGGTGGTATTCAGGCATTGAAAGATGTGCAGTTAAAAGTGGAAAAAGGCGAGATACATGCTCTTATCGGAGAAAACGGGGCAGGAAAATCTACTTTGATGAAAATATTAGCAGGTGCCTACGCTAAAGATGAGGGTACGATCATTATTGATGGTCAGGAAGCTAAGGTAGCAACACCGAAAGCAATGATTGATATGGGTGTCTCAGTAATATATCAAGAATTTATGCTAGCTCCAGATTTAACAGTTGCGGAAAATATTTATATTGATAAATTGAGCAACAGCGGTATTTTTATAAACTGGAGAAAACTAAAAAAAGACGCCCAAAAAGAGTTAGACAAAATCGGATTTGGTCATATTGACCCTAATAAAAAAGTTGGAGAGCTTAGCGTAGCTTATCAACAAATAGTAGAAATTTGTAAGTGTCTGGCGAAAAATTCTAAAGTGCTTGTATTCGATGAGCCTACAGCGGTACTTACTTATTCAGAAACACAAAAATTATTAGAATTGATTAAAAAGTTAAAAGAGCAAGGCGTAACGATTGTTTATATTTCTCACCGCCTTGAAGAGCTATTTGCTATTAGCGATAAAATTACTGTCTTAAAAGACGGGAAATATGTAAACACAGTAGAAACAAAATCAATTACAAAAGAGCAGCTTGTGACAATGATGGTTGGACGAGAAATTCAAACATTATTCCCGACAAGACAAGCTAAAATCGGAGAAGAAGTTTTGCGTGTTGAAAATTTATCTACAGAGGAACTTATAAAGGATGTAAGCTTTTCTGTTCAAGCTGGTGAAGTAGTTGGATTTAGCGGTTTAGTTGGCTCAGGTAGAACAGAAACGATGAGCGTTATTTTTGGAGCTGCTTCAAAAAAAGATGGGAAAATTATTTATCTTGGAAATGAAATTAATGTAAAAAGTCCTAAGCAGGCTATTAAATTAGGAATTGGTTTATTACCTGAAGATCGAAAAAAACATGGATTGTTACTAAAACAATCTATTCGTATAAATACTACAATGGTTTCTAATCAATCTAATGGATGGATAATGCATTCGAAAGAAAAACGAGAAGTTGAAGATTTATTGGCTCGCATTAATACGAAGTATGGCTCTACAGAGGACCTTGCAGATAGTTTAAGTGGTGGTAATCAGCAAAAGATTGCCCTTGCAAAATGGTTGGCAATTGATACGAAACTAATTATTTTGGATGAACCTACTCGTGGTGTAGATGTTGGGGCAAAGACGGAAATTTATAGGCTTATTAATGATTTAGCTGAAAAGGGCGTAGCTGTTATCGTTATTTCTTCAGAAATGCCAGAGATTATAGGGCTCTGTGACCGAGCGATTGTAATGCGCGAGGGGCAGATAACAGGAAGCCTAGATAAAGAATTGTTAACGGAAAATAATTTAATTAAATTAGCGATGGGGGTTTAAATGATGACATCTACAGCTAAGAAGTTCAACTGGAAAGATTTTTTAATAAATAATAATACATTTATTATTTTACTGCTGCTCATCATTATTAGTGCAATGCTGTCTGATACATTTTTAACGACAATGAATATCCGTAATATTTTATTACAACAAGCAGGTCCAATTCTTGTTGCAATAGGCTTACTATACGTTATTTTAGCAGGTGGTATTGATTTATCAGTAGGTTCTATTATGGCTTTAGGTGCGACAATTTCTGCACTGTTAATAACTGATATAGGCTTACATTTTTCAGTATCAATTGTAGTTGCGATTATTGTCGGTTTATTATTTGGAGTTTTCTCTGGTGCACTTGTTGCTTATACAGGAATTCAAGGATTTGTTGCAACTTTAGCAACTATGACAATTGCCAGAGGGGTAGCCTTTGTGTTGACAGAAGGTCGACCAGTAAAGGTGCCGGCTGGAACAATTGATGTTTTAAGCAGCAAAGGCTTTTTCTATCCACTTATTTGGATAGCAGTATTATTAGTTGTAATGTTTACGATTGTTCAACGTTATACGGGCTTTGGGCGTAAAATTGTCGCAATAGGAAGCAATGAAACAGCCGTTCAATTAGCTGGTGTGCGAACAAAAGCATATATTATGTCTACATATGCAATTTCCGGTGCACTTGCAGCACTAGCGGGAGTTTTTGTAGCTTCTCGTACATCTACTGGTAGTGCAACTATTGGGATGGGACAAGAGCTTGATGCGATTGCGGCAGTTGTTATCGGTGGAGCGAGTTTAATGGGTGGAAGAGGCTTCGTATTAAATACAGTAGCGGGAGCACTTATCCTAGGGCTTATTGGGAATATTATGAATTTGATGGCTGTACCTTCCTACCCGCAAGATATTATTAAAGGGATTATTATTATTGCGGCTGTACTCCTACAAATAATGACAAGTAAAAAGGAAAGAACAATCTAGGTGAAAGAGGGCTTATACGTATGATGAAGGCATTAGTTGTTAATACCAAAAGCGAATTGCTCCTTAAAGAAATTCCAATCCCAACTATCACGGCAAAGCAGGCACTTGTAAAAACATTAGCATGTGGTATTTGCGGAACGGACGCCACAATTATTAAAGGTGGATTTAAAAGCTTTAAGTCATCAGCCTATCCAATTATGCTAGGGCACGAGGCGATAGGACGTGTAGAAAAGGTAGGCACGGAGGTTGTTTCTTATAAAGAGGGAGACATTGTCATATTGCCTTTTGCTCCAACCGTTCAAACAGAGGACGGTACAACGTTTACTTCGGGCTGGGGAGCCTTTAGTGAATATGGAGTAATTGATGACAGAAAAGCTTATAGTGACAATGAATTCCCAGAGACCGCATACGCTCAGCAAGTGCTTCCTTCTGATTGTTTAATAGAAGAAGCCCCTATATTAATAACTTTGCGGGAAGTATATAGCACGATTAAATATTTCCAAATTAAAGAAGATGCAACGGTATTAGTTTATGGAAGCGGTCCGGTGGCATTAGCATTTATTAAGCTTATGCAATTAAGCGGTATCAAATCAGTTGCAGTAGTTGTTAGGAATAGTGCTAAGGAAGAGCTAATGCGCAAGTTTGGTGTACCAGTCGTTATTAATACTAAAAATGGGACAGTGCAGGAGCAGGTTTCAAAAATTTATCCCAACGGTGTTGAATATGTATTAGACGCTGTAGGGAATGAGCGAATTTTGAATGAAGCTTTGACTCTCTTAAAAGACCGTGGAGAATTACTTTGCTATGGTGTTCCGAAAGGTAATCAATTGCGCTTAGATTATGAGAATGCACCTGATAACTGGAAAATAAATTTTCAACAAATGCCTTATAAAAAAGAAGAAGGCGACTACCATGAAAAAATTCTTCAATGGGTTAAAGAAGGAAAGTTAGTGCTACGTGATTTTTTATCAGATGTCTATTCATTTGAAAATATTATTCAAGCATTTGAAGATTATTTGTCTGGTAAAACAGAGCGCAAAGTAGTCATTGTTTACGAGTAAAGGAGGAAATGGCATGAAAATGAAACAAGCTCTTATGACGAAGCCTGCCACAATTGTATTTCAAGAGGTAGATGTGCCAACGGTAGGGGAAAACCAAGTTAAATTAGCCATTAAAAAGATTGGGGTTTGCGGCTCAGATATCCATGTTTACCATGGTGAACACCCTTACACACAATTTCCTGTAGTACAAGGTCATGAAATAGCTGCTGAAGTTATTGAAATAGGTGCAAATGTATCTTCTGTGCAAGTTGGTACAAAAGTAACCGTACAGCCTCAAGTTGTTTGTGGTAAGTGCTTCCCATGTCAAAATGGCATGTACCATGTTTGTGAGGAGTTAAAAGTAATGGGCTTCCAAACAACAGGTCTTGCCTCTGAGTATTTTGTTGTTGATGCAGATAAACTGACAGTGCTCCCTACTAATCTATCATTTGATGAAGGAGCTATGGTTGAGCCATTAGCCGTTGCTGTACATGCTGTGGAGAGAGTTCCGCATATTGAGAATAAAAACGTATTGGTAATCGGTGGGGGACCAATTGGTAACCTAGTTGCTCAAACTGCTAAAGCATTTGGGGCAAATAAAGTAGTTGTCTCTGAGCTAAGTGAGGCAAGATTAGAATTCGCTAAAAAAGTCGGGTTAGAGGTTATTGATAGTAAAAGTGAGGACTTACAAGAGGGCATTATTAGGCATTTCGGTATGCAAAAGGCTGATGTTATTTTTGAATGTGTCGGTTCTTCCTTTACTGTAGCTAATTCAATTAATATCGCTAGAAAAGGGAGCACGGTAGTTATAGTAGGAGTTGTTTCAAATCTAACGGAAGTAAACATGGGCTATGTTCAAGACCATGAATTGCAAATTTTAGGTACTGCAATGTATCAATCTCAGGATTTTGATAAGGCTGTAGACTTATTAACAAACAAAGAAGTAGAAGTGGAATTATTAATCACAAATCATGTGAAGTTCGAAGATTATTTAGAGGCATATCACATTATTGAGGAAAATAAAGACAAAGTAATGAAAGTCATTATTGATATGAATTAATTTGATTTATAGCTTCATGTAAAAGGAGAGAAGCAAATGCCGAAAATATTAATTACGCCAAAATCATTTCAAAAATATAAGGAAAGACCAATAGAAATGCTCACGGCTATGGGCTATGACGTAATCGAAAATAATACAGGAAAAACATTTACAGAAGAGCAATTATTGAGTTTTGAAAATCAAGACATTGCAGGAATTATTGTCGGTGTAGACCCTTTAACAGAAAATGTATTAAAAAATCTCCCGAATTTGAAAGCCATCTCGAAATATGGTGTGGGGATGGATAATATCGATTTAGATGCGGCTGCATCGCTAGGAATTAAGGTTGATAATGCAAGAGATACGAATAATATTTCAGTCTGTGAGTTGGCGATAGCATTGATGTTTGAATGTGCAAGAAAGCTGTCTTCTACAATTAAAGGTGTAAAAGATTTCGGATGGAATCGTTCTATCGGAATAGAATTAACAGGAAAACATTTAGTTATTGTAGGTGGAGGGAAAATTGGTAAAGAAGTTGCAAAACGAGCGAAAGGTTTAGCAATGGAAGTAACTATTTATGACCCATATATGCAAGATGAACAATTCCTTCAAGAATATCAAATTGGTTATGCGACTGATTTTGCTGAAATTATTCAACAAGCGGATATTGTATCTTTACACTTACCAGCTACACCTGAAACAAAACATCTTATGAATGCAACGATTTTTGAAAAAATGAAACCTTCCGCAATATTAATTAATACAGCTCGCGGTGAATTAGTAGATGAGCAAGCATTGCTAAACGCGCTAGTACAAGGAGAAATCGCAGTTGCGGCTCAAGATGTTTATTCTGTAGAACCACCAGAAGTTGGAGATGCTCTTGTCCAACTTAATAACTTCATATTAACACCTCACATTGGTGCTTACACAGAGGAAGCAGTAGAGCGAATGGCCATTGTTTCAACGCAAAATATATTAAACCTGTTAAATGAGCAGGAGTGAATTGTAAAGTGAAAACTACTGTAACTACTATAACTGGCGAAAAAGAAATAGATGAACTTGGCATTATTCACCCCCATGAACATCTTTTTTTAAAAAAAGGCGTTCCAATGCAGCTAGATGCGTCACTTGTTCTTGATAATTATGAAAAAACAAAGAATGAAGTGATATTGGCAATGGCATATGGTGTGCAAACAATTGTAGATGCACAGCCAATTGGTGCGGGAAGAAATGCAGCATTGTTAAAAAAGGTATCTGAGGAGATTGGAATTAATATCGTCGCTTGTACAGGTTTCCATAAGCTTGTATTTTATAAAAATGACCATTGGATTCATAGAGCCTCATTAGAAGAATTGGCGGAACTATTTGTCAATGAAATAACGAGTCATCTTTATCAGGATGGTGAGGATGGTTGGCCATCCATAGTTATTGATGGAAAAGCAGGGTTAATCAAAACAGCAGCTGATATGCAAGGTGTAGCAGGGCGATATTTTACATTATTTAAAGCAGCAGCAGCAGCCTCGAAAATCACAAATACAGCAATTATGTCTCACACAGAACTGGGCTACCATGCTTTAGAGCAAATAGCTTTTTATGAAAATCAAGGTATACCACCCGAGAAATTAATTATTTGTCATTTAGACCGCAAGACAGAAAACTTGGAATATATGCTGCACGTAGCTGAAAGTGGTGTCTATATCGAGCTAGATACAATCGGTCGCTATAAATATCACTCAGATGAAGATGAGGTAGATATGATTTTGAGGCTTTTAGATAAAGGGCATGAAAATCGTATTTTACTTAGTCTTGATACAACAAATAAAAGGATGCGTCACTACGATGGTGGCAGTTTAGGCTTAGATTATTTACAAGTAACTTTTTTACCAATGCTTAAAAAAGCAGGTGTGAGTGATAGCATTATACGAAAAATTACTATAGACAATGCAGCTCGCGCATTAGTGAAGTAAGAGGAAAGGATGACTAAACATGTTTAGCATACCGCAAGCGGCAACTGTGCCAACTATGTATTTTATAGGTGTCACAACAACGAAGTCTTCTATCATGAAGATTTTCCCAGAATGGGTGAAGGTTCTAGGATTTCCAGAAGCAAAATTAGTCGGAATTGACTTACCTATTCATGCAGCACAAGAGGACTACAGAGCAGTTGTCAAATTTATTAAAAATGACCCACTATCTTTAGGCGCTCTTGTTACAACACACAAAATTGATATTTATGCTGCGGCTAAAGATTTATTTGACGAACTAGATGAGTATGCTCAAATGTTTGGTGAATTATCATGTATATCTAAACGTAATGGAATGCTGGTAGGTCATGCGAAAGACCCGATTTCTAGTGGACTAGCATTACAGCGCTTTATTCCTGAAGGGTACTGGCAAAAGCATAATGGAGAAGTAATGCTATTGGGTGCTGGTGGTAGCGCTATAGCCATATCATCTTATTTATTGAATAAAGAAAAAGGAAATGAGATTCCGAAACGTATGATTATTACAGATTTAGATAATAAACGTTTGGAAGAAATTAAGCATATTTTACAAGATGTAAATAGTGCAGCAAATGTTGCGTATCACTTAACTACCTCACATGAGCAAACAGATGAATTATTATCTTCATTACCAGCAAATTCACTAGTCATTAATGCAACTGGATTAGGAAAAGACCGAAAAGGCTCACCGATTAGTGATAAAGCTAATTTTCCGCAAAACAGTTTTGTTTGGGAATTAAATTATAGGGGAGAGCTGGATTTCCTTCATCAGGCAGAGAACCAAAAACAAAGCAATCACCTTCATGTGGAGGACGGCTGGATTTATTTCATACATGGCTGGACACAAGTAATTGCTGAGGTTTTTGATATTCAATTGACAAATAAAATAATGAATGAAATAGAGCTTACCTCAAACGATTTAAGGTAAGAGATGGAGGGATTAATATGGCACAGCCAGTAAAAGCATTTACTACTGATTTTGATTTAAAAACAGGTTTATCTAAAAAAACACCTTCAACTAAGCGACAGTTATCAAGTATGAAGGGGATGTATGCTAATCAGGAGGCGTACAATCAGAAGCTGGAAAATGAAAATGACCCGTTAATTTATGAATTTTATGAGTTAGATATACCGCAAACAAGTGGGGATGTATTATTTGGTACAAGCATTGTATATCCAGGGAAAGTCGGAAATGAGTATCATATGACGAAAGGGCATTTCCATACAATTTTAGAAACTGGAGAAGTATATTATTGTTTAAGCGGGGAAGGAATTATGTTAATGGAAAACCCTGAGGGCGATTGGCAAATCGAAAAATTCAGCAAAGGTCAAGCGGTTTATGTGCCACCACGTTATGCACATCGAAGCATCAATACAGGTAATGAGCCACTAATTACTTTTTATGCATTTCGTGCAGATGCAGGTCATGATTATGGAACAATCGAGACAAAAGGATACCGCAAATTAGTCGTTGAAAAAGATGGGCAACCTGAGCTTATTGATAATCCTAAATGGAGTTAAGGGGAATCACTATGATTACAAAACACAATATATTAAAGCAGATTACAGATTCTGGACTTGTGGCAGTAGTACGCGCGGATAATATCGAACAAGCTAAAAAAATTACTGAAGCTGCCATAAATGGTGGCGTTGCTGCAATTGAGATTACATACACAATTCCAGGTGCAACAAAGGTAATTGAAGAGCTTGCTAGTACTTTTCAATCAGCTATTATTTTAGGAGCAGGAACGGTATTGGATGCTGAAACAGCCCGTATAGCAATTCTTGCAGGAGCAAAATATATCGTTAGTCCAAGCTTTAATATTGAAACAGCTAAGCTATGTAATAGATATCAAATCCCATATATGCCTGGAATAATGACGATTGAGGCAGCCGTCCAAGCAATGGAATACGGAGCTGATGTACTGAAGGTCTTTCCGGGTGAATTAATGGGGCCAAAAGTGATTAAAGCAATAAAAGGGCCTTTACCACATGCCAACTTAATGCCTACTGGTGGAGTCAATGTTAATAATGTAGGTGAATGGATTCGTGCAGGTGCAGTAGCTGTTGGGGCAGGTGGAAGTCTAATTGGAAATCCAGAGGTTGATGGATATAATAAGATTACCGAGACAGCAAAGGTATTTATACAAGAAATCCAGCAAGCACGAAGTAATAAATAGACTATTTCAATATAAAAGTTATATTATTAAGCTAAAACGGGGCTATCCAACAAGCCGTGCATAGCCGGCATTTTGGACAGTAGCGATGATGTTTCGTAAAATGTTGATTCCTATAAACAGAAAACGCCTCTTTTAAAAATGTGATGAACATGGGCTTTAGCAGCGTTATCCTTCAGTAAAAGGGAAGCGATGAAAACATTTATTTCAATGCTGTGTCAAAATAAAATGGACTTTTCGGAACAACTCCATTTTATATAAAGTAGGAGGTTACACATGAATATAGATAGCATTATTTTTGATTTAGATGGGACACTATGGGATTCAAGGAGAACAGTGGCGCAATCATGGACAAAGGCAATCCAAGAATCCTCCTTTGGAAGAGGAGAGGTGACAGAAGAAGATTTATCGAAGACAATGGGGCTACAAATTAAAGAAATTGCTGCAATGCTATTTGATTACCTAGAGGAAGAAAAGCAGATGGAGCTTATTTTGGCATGCTGTGAGCAAGAGAAAATTGATTTGTTGCGTAGCGGGGGGATTTTATATCCGCAACTCGAGGAAACTTTGGAAACCCTTTCGAAGAAATATCGCTTATTTATTGTGAGTAATTGTCAAGAGGGCTATATTGAAACGTTTTATGAATATCATAAGCTAGAAAAATATTTTATAGACCTCGAAAATCCGGGGCGAACAGGCTTATCAAAGGGAGAAAACATTCAATTAATTATGGAAAGAAATAATATAAAAAATGCCGTGTATGTAGGAGATACACAGGGAGATATGGTCGCTTCGGAGTTTGCAAAAATTCCTTTTGTTTTTGCATCATATGGCTTTGGAAAGCCAGAGCAATTTGATTATATTATTGAAAAGCCAGCAGACTTATTAAAAATATTTTAACTTCTTTTAGCGAGTGTCCAGACACTCGCTGATAAAGAGGAACTCAGTCTAAAACAAGTGCATTCTAAGATAACAACTGAGTGACCAACATCGTGTTGGCCTAAAGCCTCCGGCGGATATCATAGATGAGGCATGCATGATGCAGGTCAGTAAACCGTGGTCACTGGATGGGGCGGTTTTTAGGCTAACTTCCCCCAAACAGCTTGAAAAAAATCTGGCGTAGTTGATAATGAAATTTGGGCTATTCAAAAAGGAAATCCTTTTGAGTAGTCCAATTTTTTTGCGTAGGCACTGTGTGAGCTTGAATAAGTTAATTAAGAGCTGACTGAGGTATAATACATAGATAATGAGTGTTCGTGCAAGGAGATTTCAACATCAAACTTATTTGTTGTAAAATAAGCTTAACGTCCAATCTGAATGTAGAAAGCCCTTACTGATTGAAAATTAGTCTTATTATATAGTTGAACATTATTAAAAGAGGAGGTAGAGAGATGCTCCCCCAAGATAGACATAGAGAAATTATGAAACAACTGTATGAGTTCCAAACCGTTAAAATTTCAAGCCTCAGTAAAACACTAAATGTAACGAGAGAAACAATTCGTAAAGATTTATATGAGATGGAAGAAATGGGGCTTGTGCGCAAAGTGCATGGCGGAGCTATTTTAAATAAAGCTAATTTGGAAACGAATTATGCTGACCGTAAAAGTGCGAATGAAGCGGAAAAAAGGGCGATTGCAAAACGAGCTGCCCAGTTTGTAGAGGATGGGGATACGTTATACGTGGATTATGGCACAACAGCTTTACTATTTATTCGCGAAATTTTAAATAAGCGCAATTTAACTATTGTTACAAACTCCTTGCCAATTGCGAATGAAGCGATTGATTTTTCGGATTTCGAGGTTATTATAATTGGCGGTCAGGTGAGAAAAAATGAAAAGTCTTTATTTGGTCCTTTAGCATACCGTGGCATTGAAAAAATATTTGTGGATAAAGGCTTTTTTGGTGTGAGTGGAGTCGATATTCAGGCTGGTTTTACTAATATCCACATGGGTGAATCTGAGGTATCCAGATTAATGATGGGGCATAGTAAGAAAAATATTATTATGGCTGATTCGTCAAAATTTAATATTGTATCCATGAATCAAATTGCGTCAATTGAACAAGTAGATATTTTAGTGACAGACAAGAGCGCCGACATGGATTTATTAAAGCAAATAAAAGAAAAGAATGTGGAAATTATTATCGAAACAATTGAACAAGACAATTAATTGGAATGAAATGAATGGTTTTATGAAAGCTAGGGGCTATCTGAAAAGTGTCGTCCAGTGATTATTGACACCACTTTTCAGACTGCTATTGTCATTTAGAGAAGACATGTATTTTTTGAAAGGCTGAAATAAAGCCTTTTTCACGCGGGGGAGCGTTTATCCCGCATTAACGGGCAGTGGGTTCCCTACTTCAAAATTTGAATGAAAATCTGCTTAAGAAGTAAGTAGGAGAGCAACTGCCCGTAAAAGCCCGATTGGTTCAACTAACAATCAGTGGAGGATGCTTACTGATTGAAGTTTCACTTTAGCGATTAAAGCTGCTCCAAGGTGTTGCTGTCGCAGTCACAGCTTCTTTTACTTTATTTAAGTTTTCAATACCTTGCGTTTGAAGCCAGTTGTAGTAAGCCTCTTTACCTTCTTTGGCGAACGTTTCAATGCCATCCTTCCAAGTAGCACGTCCACATAAAATACCACAGAATTCAGCACCCGCCTTTTTGGCAAAATGTAGCGTTTCGATAAATTGTTCATTTGTCACTCCACCACTTAAGTAGATAAATGGTAAGCGGCTTTTGTCAGAGCAATTTTTATAGTGTTGTGCTGCTTCCTCTTGAGAAAATACTGCCTGATAATTTGAGTACTGGCTATAGCCCTCAATATTATAAATAGAAACAGGTACTTCCACCTTTAGTAAATCAATACCATACTCCTCTTTCGAGAATTCAGTCATGAAATATTCAATGATTTCTGGTTTAATTTTAGCGAATTCAGGGCTTTTTTCAGAAAGACCTGCTGCGCTATAGGAAACTGGTTCTAAAATAAATAATAAATCATTTTGTTTACATTCATCGCCGACACGTTTAATGAATGCTTTTTTAATGCGGTTATATTGTTCTTCCTCATTATGGTCATAGTACACTAATAATTTTAGCGCACTTGCTCCTTCTTTTACCAAATCCTGTACAGCATAATCATCAACCAAATTTGGTAAGCGTCCCTTTTCAGTTGCATCATAGCCTGTTTTTTCATAAGCCATAATTAAGCCGATGTCTGCATCTAATTTTTTGGCAGCACTCCAACCATACTCGGGGTCTAATAAAAGAGAGGATGAATGATTGCCAAGCACTTCGCTAACTCCTTCTTTAAACTTAGTTAATCCTTCCTCATAAGAAAGTGAGCCATTATAGGATTGAATCATTTTGCCAAGTGACCCCCGTTGGTCCATCGCCGTAGCTAAAATAATATTATTTTTATCTGAAATTAGCTGTAAACCTTGCTTTTTCCCTTTTGTTAAAATCATAACTGAATCCTCCTTAAGTAATTTGTTGTTTTTATCTAAAAAATGCTGGCCAAATATTAAAATATAGTATTTATACTTTCATAATAAGCTGATATGCAAAAAAAAGCAAAGGAAATTAGTTGTATTACAAATAAATATTTTGCATTATTTTGCTTTTTGCTTTATATTCAAAGTAAATAGGAAATAAATAATGAGTATATGGGGATGAGTCAATGCTTCCACAAAATCGCCAAAATGAAATTATGGAGCATCTGCAAAAAGGGCGAATAGTAAAAATCGCTGATATGAGTAAGCTTTTAAAAGTATCACGTGAGACAGTTCGAAAGGATTTATATGAACTACAGGCTAAGGGGCTAGTCCAAAAAATTCATGGTGGAGCAATTATTAATGAAGGAAGCAGCGCTATAAATTATGCTCACTATAAAATAGAGAATGAAGCTGAAAAACGTAAAATTGCCAAGAGAGCAGCTAGATTTGTCGAGGATGGTGACATAATTTTTATTGACCACGGGATAACAAGTTTATTTTTAGCACAAGAAATTTTAAATAAAGAAAGATTAACAGTTATCACAAATTCTTTATTGGTTGTCAATCAGTTAGCAGATTATACAACATTTGATATTGTTTTAATTGGTGGCAGGCTGCGAAAAAATGAAAAATCCTTAGATGGTGCTATAGCCTATAAAAATATAGAAAAAATATATGTTGATAAAGGCTTTTTTAATGGCGATACGATAGAGCAGGATTTTCTACAAGCTATGATAAATCATTGTCAGATTAAATTATTAATGGTCGATTCATCACTTTTTAAGATAATTTCAAGTACGAGCATGGTACCTATTAATAAAATAAATATATTAATTACAGATATAAATATAGACAAAGAAATATTAAGGAAAATGAAAGATAAAAATATATTAATTGCTGTTTCTACGGAAAAGTAAACATATTTAATTGCATATGAGAGGAAGAATAAAATGAAAGCACTAGTGTTAGAAAGTAAAGCAACCTTCGGATTAAATGATATTGAAAAACCAACAATAGCCAATAAGCAGGTTTTGGTGAAAGTTGCATATGTAGGAGTTTGCGGCTCAGATTTGGCGAGATTTTTTGAAGGAAAGGTACACAATTATCCAATTGTTCTTGGGCACGAATTTTCCGGTGTCGTGGAGCAGGTAGGTGATGAGGTAACGGCTATAAAAGTGGGAAACCGAGTAGCTGTTGCACCATTAGTTCCTTGTGGTAATTGTGACAATTGCGAACAAGGGAAATTTGCATTATGTGAGCACTATAGCTTTATCGGTTCAAGGCAGCAAGGGGCTATGGCAGAGTATGTAGCTGTTGACGAGAGAAATATTTTAGTTTTGCCAGAAGAAGTGAGTACACAGGAGGCGGCATTGATTGAGCCCTTAACAGTAGCTATCCATGGAATTGAAAGAATCCAATTTAATGCGGGTGCTAATGTAGTAGTTTTTGGTGCTGGGACAATTGGTATTATGACATTGTTAGCTTTGAAAGCAAGAGGGGCAGGCGATGTTACTGTCATAGATATTAATGATGATAAGTTAAAGATTGCTAAGGAGCTTGGTGCATCGTATGTAATCAATTCCTTAAAAGTAGACTTGATTAATTATTTTACAACACACGAAAAGCCAAAGGTTGTGATTGAGACGGCTGGGGTTCCTCAAACACAGGTACAAAGTGTTGAGATAGTTGCGAAGTTAGGGAAAATTGTCTACGTTGGAACGGCTGTAAAAGAAGTAACATTTCCACCGCATGTATTTGAAAAGATTCTTAGAGGAGAAGTAGAAATTACAGGCTCTTGGATGTCTTACACTGCACCATTTCCGGGGTTTGAATGGAAGGCAGCTCTCCAATATTTAAGAGACGGTATGATTGATGTGAAGCCTCTTATTAATGAAATTTATAGATTGGAAGACAAGGATTTACCGTTTGTAAAAATGAAAGACCCTAAAAATCATGCTATTAAATATTTATATCAGGTTAGTGAATCATAATAATTAATTATGTCTCGCCGGGAGACCTGTCGCCTTGCTTTAGATACAAAAAGAATCTAGTTTGCAGCTAAGCGTCGCAAAAAATGTTACTAAAAGAAGTTAAATAAGCGCATTCAAATATAATTGTCTCAATTTTACTAGAGGGCAATTAAATTCGAATGTGCTTTTGTTATTCATTTTCATTGAGGTGTTTAAGTAGTGCAGCGGGGGAAGTAATTATTTGGTCGGCTAGATACGGTACATTTGGCTGTTTTTTATTACGATGATTAAACCAAACTGCTTGCCAACCTACTTGCTTAGCCCCAATAATATCATTTTCATAGGAATCACCAATATACACTGTCCGTTGCTTTTGTAGGCATAGCTTTTGCTCTACAAACTGAAAGGCAAGAGGTGATGGCTTTACATGACCAATGCCACCAGAAATGAAAATGTTGTTTTCGGGTATCCATCTAGTTAGTTGTAGCTGCTGGACTTTTTTCATTTGATGTTCAAATGGACCATTTGTTAATACAGCTAGCTGTTTATTTTTTTGTAATAGTTTTTCGAGAAGGAGGTGAATTTCAGGAAATAAAATAATTTTTTGTTGCTCATCTTCATACGTTTTTTGAAATTGGATAGCGATATCTTTTGAGATAGAAATTCCAAAATCCCGACAGGCACTAGTTATTCGATATATTTGTTGCTCGTGCTGCGACATTGGGCTATTGAATACTTTATCGCTATATTTTCTACTTGCTATATAAAGTTGCTCAATTGGGAAAGAGTGCAAGTGGTTAAAATATTTATTGAATGCTTTTTGGAAAGGTTGAAGTTGGTCATATAAGGTATCGTCTACATCAAATATAATTGTTTCCATTTATTACGCTTCATTCCTTTAGCTAAATTGATATTAAAGAATAATTGTTCATCTTGCTCCAGCAATATTTCGAGTAAAAGTTTAGATAAGTATGACTAGGGTAAAACTGTTTGATGATACGTTATTATAGCATGTTTTTTTGTTTAATTTTATAATAGTAAAAGAGTAATTCATAGGAGTTGAAACAAATTGACACGTTATAAAGGGTTGTATATTGTCGCTGCACTTTTTGCTCTAACTTTAGTGTTAGTAGGCTGTGGTGCAAAGAAAGTGGAGGATGATACAGTGACAGAGGAAACAGGCGATTATGCAGCGGAGGTTAAGGAAAATCCGATTGTAACGATTACGATGAGCAATGATGAAAAAATCGTTATCGAATTAGAGCCTTCTGTAGCACCAAATACAGTGGCAAACTTTATTTCTTTAGTAGAACAGGGCTTTTATGATGGGCTGATTTTCCATCGAGTGATTCCGGGCTTTATGGTTCAGGGGGGTGACCCGCTAGGCAATGGAACGGGTGGTCCTGACTATGGAATCGAAGGTGAGTTTTTAGCAAACGGATTTGAAAATGATTTGAAGCATGAGCGTGGCGTTATTTCAATGGCGCGTGCAGGTGACCCTAATTCAGCGGGTTCACAATTTTTCATTATGGTAGAGGATGCACCGCATCTTGATGGACAATATGCTGCTTTTGGAAAAGTAATTGAAGGCATTGAAGTAGCGGATGCTATTGTTAATGTAGAGCGTAATAGCGCGGATAAACCGCTAGAGGATCAACAAATGAAAAAGGTAGAAGTTGATACAAAAGGTTTTCAGTATCCAGCACCACAAGTAATTCAATAGACAAGCATGAAGAGCTGAGGCTGCGGGGAAGTAGATTTTCCCGACAGCTTCAGCTCTTATGCTTTATATGCGATGAAATTAAATAGATAATGTAGCGACGATTTCAGCAATTACGATTTGGTTTGAAATTATTGGTGATTCCCCATTGCTTTGAGCATCCCTCGCATGCAGTTTTTTAAAGGAATCGGAGGCTCTCCAAGTTTGGAAATTTTCTAAGGCTTGCCAATACATCATGACGTTCATTTCATCATGCTCGCGGTTTTGTGTACAAACGCTTACTTCAACTTTATGAAAGCCTTCAAAATCTAATAACTCCTTCTCGGAGGTAAATGCAGGAGCAATTTTATGCCCCATTCCTTTTTTAACTAAAAAGCGATTTGATACAGTATACATCATATAGCCTCCCAACTTATTTGAGAATGATAATCAATTAATAGTAAAGCATATTTATAGTAATAATACAATCTCGATTTTTCTCTTATGTCCTTAGCTTCTAAGTATTAAGAGGAATACTTCTATAAAATATTGGGTTCGAAGTTCTAATTGACAATGATTATCAATAAATATAGAATGATAGTCGTAAAGCTATAAAGTCTATATGAATTCTAAAAAACTTTATTTTAGTCTGGAAATTGGTGTGCTAGCCTATTTTCTAGACAAGCTAAAACTACTGCTATAAGGAGCTGTTTTCATGATTGCTGTAATTTATTATGCGTATGGTGCACCGAAATCAATTGATGATGTTCAAACATATTTCAGTAATATTTTAAAGGGGAAGCCCATACCAGCACAGATGCTTGGTGGTATTGAAGAGGCTTTTAAAAAATCAGGGTTGCCAGATTTTATTCGTTCCTCAACAGAACGTATCGCAAAAGCGCTGCAAACGACTTTAAATAATAGGTCAGAGGAAGAGGTACGTTTATACAATGCTTATAAGCATACGGCTCCGTTTGTGGAAGATGTATATAATGAGGCGGTACAAGCTGGTGCAGAGACAATCGTTACACTGTCAGTTAATCCAATTTTATCTGTTAGTGGTGGAGGGGCAGTGCATACGGAAGTGGCAGAGCTTGTAAAAGGAAGCGATATTCGTCATATAGCGATTGATAATTGGCACTTAGATGAAGGGATTGTTAACGTTTATGCAGAGCGTGTTCGACGTGCCTTTGATTGGCTACCTATTGAAGCACAGAAATCAGCTTATGTACTTTTTACTGCGCATAGTCAACCATTAGTTCCTGAGCGCAGTGAGCCTTACGCTAAACAATTCGAGGAGCTTTCAGCCGCGATTGCTAAAAAGGCTAATATTGAGCGATTCCAGTCTGTTTATCGTTCTGGTAAATCTGAAGGCTGGCTGTCCCCAAATGTGAAGGATGCGATGAAAAATTTACACGCTGCCGGGGCACAAGGCTTTGTTACATGTGAGTTATTAAGCGTTAGTGCCGATGTAGAATCATTTAGTGAAATCAATTCTGAATGTAGAGAGTTAGCTAAGGAGCTAGATGTCAGCTTTGCTACTTCAGAGTTTTTAGGTGATAGCTTCGATACAATATTGGCTTTAACTGCATTAATTGAAAAGCGTATTCAAGCAGTTGTTACAAATTAAATATTTACAACGAGGGGCTGTCCAAAAAGCCGTGCATAGCCGGCATTTTGGACAGTAGCGATGATGTTTCGCAAAATGTTGATTCATTTAAACAGAAAACGCTTCTTTTAAAAATGGGATGAACATTGGTTTTATCAGTGTTATCCCTCAAGTAAAAGGGAGGCGATGAAAACATTTATTTCAATGCGATGTCAAAACAAAATGGACTTTTCGGACAACTCCCTTGCTTCTACATTAAATATTTGCTAAAACTGCTTGTACCTATCGCTTCGCTTTCAGCACACAAAACATTTGCTCCTGCGGTTACTCTCAGCATAAGTGTCAAAAGTCCCCTTAACTAATCTGGTTCCCCTAATTTATAGCTAATTACACAATGAAATACGTAATGATAGATAGAAAAAGTGAGGTAATCAGCATAGCTAAAAGCGGTCGCAAAGCCTTTGTTCGAAGGTCTTTCAAATTAATATTTAAGCCTAGTCCAATCATAGCCATGGTCAAAATAAAAGAAGTGAAAAATGATATTCCATCCATGACACTTGCAGGGACTATAATGACACGATTAAGTATATAGCTTCCGAATAAGCTCATTATAATAAATCCTATAAGAAACCATGGAAATTCAATTTTTGTATTAGAATCAGCTTCTGTTTTTCTTTTGTGCTTCATCCAATAGATAAGTATAAAGCTTAATGGAACAAGTAGGAAGACACGGCCTAGTTTGGCTAGTAAAGCTATTGCAAGAGCATCCGAGCCCGCAGGTGTACCAGCTAGGGCAACATGTGCAATTTCATGTAAGCTAATCCCCGACCAAATACCATATTGTATATCCGTTAAAGGTATTAAAGGTCTTATAATAGTATAAGTAACGGCAAAAATCGTTCCTACAAGTGCAATGATACCAGCACCAATTGCGGTATCTTCATCTTTCGCTTTCAAAATAGGTGAAACAGCAGCAATAGCGGCTGCACCACATACCCCAGTTCCTATTCCAAGGAGTAAAGATAATGAGGTATCTGCTTTTAATAATTTAGCCAAAAACATGGTAAGAACTATTGAAAAAACTATAGTACCGACATCTTTAACAAGCAGACCTAATCCCTGATGAAAAACAATATCCATATTAAGCTTTAATCCAAAAAGAATAATTGCAAGCCTTAATAGCTTTTTAGAGGAAAATTGAATTCCTTCACGTAGTTTTTCAGGATATCCCCATATTTGACGAAAAATAATAGCAATGATAATGGCACATGCAAGCTGTCCTACATGATTCAGAACAGGTAATTTTGAAAGTCCGAAGCTAACCAATGCAATAATAAAAGTAAAACCAATTCCCGCAAGCCAATTTCTCGATGCAAATGATTTATGTGAATCTGTCATATAAAAATCTCCTTTAGTTAACATTTTGTTTTAATCATATGCCTCTAAAAATAATAAGTAAAATCAATTATAATAATGATAATGATAAGTAATAGGTTATCATTAGTGGATTGTTAAACCGCTTAAGGCTTACTATAAATGATTGAGAAAGAGGAACTCAGTCTAAGAACATCGCATGCTAAGATAGTGACTGAGTGACTATGTCAGACTTGCGGCGAATGTCACAGAATGTGACGCTCTTAGGTTAACTTTCAACTAGTTCGCTCAAAAAAATCTAGAAGAAAGTTAGCCGAGGCGTATTTGATAGGAGTGAGAAAGTTGGACCAAGCATTACGTGTTTTTATTACAGTTGTAGAGCAACGAAATTTTACTCGTGCTGCTGAAATACTTCATATGACACAGCCAGCAGTTAGCAGTTATATCCAAAACTTAGAGCGCATAATGGGAACAAAATTATTAGAAAGAACTAATAAGTTTGTTAGGCTTAATAAAGCTGGAGAAATTGTTTACCATCATGCGAAGGATATTTTAGGTCTTTACACGCGAATGGAAAATTTATTAGATGATTTGAAGCATACTGCAAGAGGCACTTTATCTATTGGCTCTAGCTATACTTATGGGGAATATATTCTACCTTATAAGATTGCTACTTTATTGGAGATGTATCCACAAATAAATCCAAATATTATGATAAAAAATTCCCATGAAATTATTGAATTACTCCTACAAAACCAAATTGATGTGGGAATTATAGAAGGGGAAATAAATAATGAAAAAATTAAAATAACCCCCTTTGCATCTGATTATTTATCAATAATTGCAGCATCTGACCATCCTTTATTGGATTTATATAACATAACTCCTTTCGATTTGAGCCATGAGACTTGGCTTGTTCGCGAGGAGGGGTCAGGAACACGGGATATGCAAGAAAAGGGGTTTAAGCAGCTAGGCTTTTATCCTGAAAGACTGATGACTTTTAGTAGTACACAGGTTATAAAGGAATCGATTGAAGCAGGTTTAGGAATTTCTTTACTTTCTCATTCAACTATAAAAAAAGAATTAGAATTAAATAAATTGCAGCTAATGAATATAAAAGGGTTTCCAATTACGAGGAATTTTTCACTTGCAACGACAATTGCAGAATTCCACACAAAAGCAACAGAGGTTTTTATTGAGTTATTAATTAAGTAACTTGATTTTTTATATTAATATACAGAAAAAATTTTAATTTTTTAACCTAGATTTAACCTTTACATGTTATGGTTTGAAGCAAAGGAGTTAGACAAATTAAATGAGGAGGTAAGAAAAGTGAAGAAAACGTTAATTGGTAGTGCGTTGGCTTTTGGTTTATTGATAGGTAGCGGAGGGGTCTCAGCTAATGGAACAATTCCGCCATTAAATATTCAAGGGATGGATATTGAAACGGCTTTAATGATGGTTCAATCTCAGCGAACGAGCTTATTAGATGAACAATTAAAAAGTCAAATCGAGAATGTGCAGCAAAGGAATGAGGATATTGCTGTATTGAATGAACAAATAGCGCTATTAAATCAAGAGGCGGCTACGGCGAATTCAACTAGACAAGCAGAATTAGCGCAACAAATTAATGAATTAAAAGCTCAAATTTCTACACTAGGCAATTCACAGCAAATGGATATGCTACGTCTGCAAAGTTTAAATAATAAGCGTAATGAGGCATTTGATGTGATGACAGATTTTGTGAAGAAAATGCAGGATAGTCGCTCGTCGATTATTAACAATATGCGCTAATGAAGCGAACAGGAGGGGCAGAGATGGAGAAAAATCAATTATTTATTTTAGCGACAGCGGGGGTTGTCACAGCGAGCGCTGTTGCAGGGGGTGGGCTAGCAGCACAAGCCGCTGAAGTCCCATTTTCAGATGTGCAGGAGAAAAACAGTCATTACGAAGCGATTATAAATTTGGCCGAGCGCGGCATTATTCATGGCTATCCCGATGGCACATTTAAACCGAATGAAGCGGTGACATATGCACAGGCTGCGAAAATGATTGCAGGCGTTATTGGCATGGAAGGAACAGGCGAGGAGCTTCTACAATTATCGGGTATTTTGGACAATCCAGCCCATATTAATCAACCTATCACACGTTATAAGATGGCTGCGATTATTGCACAAACATTGCAGTTACCTACTTCAGAGAGTGTAGCCATGCCATTTATAGATGTGGAGGTAGCTCATCAACAAGCAGTAGCTGCGTTATTTGCCAATCATATTACAAAGGGGACATCTACTACTACTTTTAGCGGTAATCAATTTGTGACACGTGGTCAATTAGCAACATTTATCGTTAGAGCAGAGCGTGCAAGCGAGCATGCACGCTCTGTTAATCAGGTTACGGGGGCTACTATTACCGTACAAAATATTGAAAATGGAGAGCTGGTAACAGATGCGCAGAAATGGTCCATTGGCACAAATGCACAGCCCATTTTAAACGTTAAAAATGCGGCTGCTTTAGCTGGGGCAAAGCTAGATGTCATTATTGTAAACGGAGAAATTACTGAAGTGTTGGCAATCGACCTAAATGCATCGGGAGAGTCCAACGCCCATGTAGTATTGGATGGTGGCAATGCCTCTGTTGGTTATATTGTAGTCAATGCTGATTTTATTGAATTAAAAAACATAACAATCGAGGCAGACCTTCGTGTTGCGGGGCAAACTTCCTATATCGCGTTAGACGGAGTAAATGTCTATGGAGAAATGTTTTTACAGGAGAATGAGACACCTAAAGTAGCATCGCTAACTAAGGTAGCCACTAATTTCTTTGTAACGGTAACGGAAATTAACGGCAGCTTCATCAACGCTATTTTTGTGGGATCAGGGGCGGTGATTAATTCTAATGATTCACTACCATATATCAATTTCATTAGCCCATCATTAGAAATAAATGTCCCTCATGTTGGTATGGTTGATATGAATCCCAACATGTATCCAAATCAGGTTTTGGATGGTTCAGCTGTAATTGATTTATTGTCAATGAATCCAGATTTAATGGGGGCGATTCTGGATAATTTGAATAAAATTCGAGCAGAGAATGAGCAATTTTTAGAAAACCTAAGGTCTTCAATGGAGAATAGCGACATGCTCAACGAGCTAGGAGCGAATATTGACATGTCCAACCAGCTAGATGCGCTAATAGCTTCAATTATGAGAACTGCACAGCAACAATTACCTGAAGAACGAATAAGAGAAATTGTCGAACAGCTTGCCCCTAATTTATCACAACAAGATAAAGAAAAAATGCAAGGAGTAGCTGATTCCTATGTTAGAGATGAGTTGCAAAAGTTAAGGCTAGAAGAATTGAAAAAGCAGCAAGAGGCGAGACTGCAGGAGCTAGAAAATAAAAAGAAACAACTAGAAGAGGAGAACCGCAGGAGGGCAGAAGAATTGCGTGCTAGATTACAAGGTAAATTAAAAATAGACAATGTTCTTCTACCTGAGGCAGCAAATGCTGGACTTGTACTTGGAGAGGGAGTAGAGGTAGGAAATATTACAACAGACCTTCCATTAGATCAATTGCGCCAACGAATCGAAAACCGAGGGCAAATCCGCACAATTACACAGGCCAATGGCCAACAATTACCGTTCACTCCAGCAGTCGTAGATAATAGCTCGAGCGGTAGCAATACTGGTGGAGGCAGCTCTGGCAGCGGAAATACAAATCCGCCACTTGTAATAACGAGCCTTGAAGCAATGATTGGCAATGCGCTTGAACAGCTAGCTGAGGTGAAAAATGGCACGATACCTATATCGGAAAATGGTTATGATATTTCTTACGACCAGGCATGGATACCTCAAAGGGCAGTAAATACACTAGAAATGGCGATTACAGAGGCACAAACTATGGTGACAGATGCCAAGCGCTCACCAATTGCTAATCAACGGGTTGCATCCTTAACAAATATGAATCTTTTAGTAGCTGTGACTCAAACAGACATTAATAATATGGTAGAAAAGCTTGAAAAACTAGGAAATATTCAGCATATTGCTAGTGGTTTGCAGGAGCTTGTGGCAATCCAGCAAGCATTAGACGGGGAAGAGTTAATGATTTATTTGGATGGAGAAGAACCAAGTGTTGGCATAGTGTACGAAGCTATTTGGTCCATTCTATATGATAAGTTTGAGGAAGAGCAATTAGCAACTATATTCGGGTTACTAGAGGAAATGCGAAATGCTATTCAAATAACTGGTGATACAGTAACATTTATATTAAATGAAGCGATTTCTTATACCGACCCTGTAACACAGCAAACAACAGAGCTTGTACCAGCAATAATTGCGCAGTTAACAATTAAACAAGAGGTAAACTCACCAACAACTATCATAATTAATGCAATAGGGGCTGGGAAAGATGATTTGGAGCTAGTCCTTACTTGTGCAGAAAGTGTTCCAGTAGAGCTAGTAGACAAAATGGTAGAAGTTACGTTTGATACTACAACAATTGGTGGTGCAATCAGTGGGATAGATGGGAATCAAATTTTTATCACACTAAATGCCCCATCTGAGGGATATCCGAGAGCGATTACACTTGCAGACTATGAATTTATTTTACAACCTATATATTAGAAAAATGTGCGAACGCATCGCTCATTAGATAGCCTGTTAATATAGGATAAAATGGCTTAGACATGTTAGAATCATTCTAACATGTCTTTTCAATAGGTAAGGGGTATTCATATGGAACCAATTATTCAAGCTGGCAATAAAAAAGTGTATCCGATTATTTATAAGCCATCCCAAAATTCGCGTGATAGTATCAACTGCTTTTTAGTAGAGGATGCCTATAGTTTGACGTTAATTGATGCGGGGATAGAACATCCTGTTTATAAGCAGTTTTTCAAGGAGCAGCTTGCGGCATATGGCTTTCAACTACAGGATATTTCACAAATTTTATTAACACACCATCATAATGACCATACCGGGATGGTTAATGATATTGTCGCATGTAAAGAAATCCCTGTTTATGCAAGCGATAAAGCGGTTCCGCGATTGCGTTTCGAGCCCGATTTTTTGCATTATAAAATTGTTTTTTTCGAGCGGTTGTATAGAGCGTACGATGTGTTACATATGCCAGCGGCTATGCAACGTATGGCGAAGTTAAAGGCAACTTATGAGCAGCGCGAGCAATTGAAAGTGCAGGCAGAGATACTTCCGTTGCATCAATCGCAAATGCTAGGTGATTTTCGCATTCATTATTTCCCGGGACATTCGCCTGATTCAATTGCTTTTTATGATGAGAGTACAAAATGGCTATTTGCTGGGGATATTATGTTTGCTAACAGTATACCGAATGCGCTAGTAGATTTTGATGAAGAAGGGGCAATGCTCCCAACTGTGCAGCAACAGCGAGAATCCTTTTATGCTTTGCAAAACTTTGAGCTAGCGCATGTGTTTGCAGGTCATCAGCCGAGCTTTACAAATGCAAAACAAGTAATCGAGCAGAGCTTGCGGCGAATGGAGCTGAAATGGCTACGTATCGAGCAGGCAATGCAGCAAGGGGAACGAACAGGTCAACAATTAGCACAGGCGGTGTACGGCACGAAGCTTGAGAAAGCATTTATTTTTGTACTATCGGATATTATTGGTTATACGCATTATGGCGAAATGCAAAAGAAGATGACCATTCA
The DNA here is from genome assembly GCF_038593115.1 of Metasolibacillus sp. FSL H7-0170. Classification (NCBI taxonomy): domain Bacteria; kingdom Bacillati; phylum Bacillota; class Bacilli; order Caryophanales; family Caryophanaceae; genus Metasolibacillus; species Metasolibacillus sp. FSL H7-0170. The sequence continues at coordinate 2,555,910 of NZ_CP151964.1, forward strand.
TAAAGAAAAGGAAGTTTGGCTATTTAATAATGAGAGGAGATAAAATATGCGAACAATAACAGACCATATTGGGCGACAGGTGACATGTTCTACCCAACCACAGCGCATTATTTCCATTTGCCCTGCCATTACCGAAACATTATTTGCTATAGGCGCAGAAGAGCTACTAATCGGGCGTACGAAGTATTGCATTTTTCCGAAAGGACAGGTAGAGAAATTAACGGCTGTCGGTGGTACGAAGCAGGTTGATATCAACTTGATAAAGCAGCTAAAGCCGGATTTAATACTTGCAGAGAAAGAGGAAAATACAGCGGAAATTGTGACACAGCTTGAGCAAATTGCCCCAGTGTTTGTAGCGGAGGTGCAAGCGATTGAGGATGGTTATCGTCTTATAGAAACGCTCGGTATGTTAACAAATAAAAATAATAAGGCGACGAAGCTTGTACAGGCAAGCAAAGCGGGCTTTGCCTCTTTACCTCAGCAAAGTCGAGGGCTAGCGGGCTATGTTATTTGGCGCAAACCGTACATGGTAGTTGGCGATACGACGTATATTCATGATGTTTTAGCGCGCCTTGGCTTTGAAAATCCGTTTGCGCAGCTAGACGGACGTTATCCAATTGTATCGCAAGAGCAATTTAAAGCAACACAGTTAGATGTATTATTTCTTGCATCAGAGCCATTTCCTTATAGTGAGAAGCATATTGCTGAATTTCAGGAATTTTTACCTCATACGAAAATTGTACTTGTGGATGGCGAAATGTTTTGGTATGGCGCAAAAATGGTAGAAGCCTCAAGCTATTTAACTGCGCTTGTGAAGCAGCTATAAATATTAGTACATATAAGAAAATCAAAACATAAAACGAGGTAGGTCATAGTGCATTCACAAATAACAACAATTGTCACAATATTCATTACAGCAGGTGTGCTAAATCTTTATTTGAGCTTGCATGTATTAATTAAGCGCCATCATTATACTAAAATTATTTATCTATTTATGGCTTATACCGCATTAATAGCTGTTTATTGCTTTGCGGCAGGATTTGGTTTATTAGCTACATCTATAGAAGAAGTGAAGGTTTGGACTGTTTTTCAATATTTAGGTATAGCAGTAACACCACCATTAGGATTGCTTCTTATCATGCAATATTTGGGGTTTCGCGTAACGAAAAAGGTTTTTATTGGCTTGCTGATTGTTCCTATCATTACATTGTTAATGGTAGCAACGAATGACTATCATCATCTGCACTACAAAATGTTTGAGTTTGATGCTATTTTAGGTAAACCCTACATTTACCAAGAAATTGGGCTATGGTATTCCATTCATGGAGCATTTATTTTTGCTAGCATGCTAGTTGCTTTTTTTCTATTGCTTTTCCATTGGAAAGAAACAGATAAAGTTTATCGTCCACAATTAATCGCATTAATGGGAAGTCAGTTTCTCCCTATGACAATGGCTTTTATCTACTCCCTAGGTTTAACGCCTGACGGTTTTGATCCTGTGCCAGCAGTACTAGTAATCTCATCTTTATTATTTTTATGGGCAATCCGTTCATCAAGTCTGTTTCGTAATATGCCGGTAGCTAAAGATAGGATTTTTAACAGCATTAATGACGGTGTTGTTGTATTAGACGACCATCATCGTTTGATTGAGTTTAATCAAGCATGTAGTCAAATGTTTCCGCAGTTAAAAAGATCCATGCTCGGAATGAGCTTTCAGGATGTATGGGATTCATTATTAAAAACACCTATGCCTTATACACTTGACACGTTAGCCACAATGCAGGAAGTTTCGCTACCAGAAACAGGACGTACCTATCAAGTGCGTTTATCTGCCTTACAGCAGCCGAATTATCAAAATGGCTTAGTGATTATTTTCAATGATATTACAGAGCTAAAGGATTTACAGCTCAAGCTAGAGCAATTAGCTTATTATGATGAATTGACGCAAATCTATAATCGTCGAGCTTTTTTTGAGAAGTGTATGCAACTATATACGGTGGCAAAGGAGCAAAATGCCCCTTTTACAGTGATGTTAATGGATGTGGACTACTTTAAAAAGGTAAATGATACATATGGTCATGCAATTGGTGACCAAGTGTTGGCACATGTTGCACAAGTCTGTAAATCGCAGTTAAAGGACAAGGAATTGTTTGCACGTTATGGCGGGGAAGAATTTGTCCTTGCATTGCCAAATTATTCAGTAGTAGAGGCGGAGCAATTAGGAAATCAAATACGCCAAGCTATAGAGAATACACCATTAGTTAAAGATGACATCGTAGTAGCTACGACAATTAGCGGCGGTTTAGCTGAAGCAGCAAAGGAAATAGAAGAAACTTTATATCAATTATTGAATGCGGCAGATAAAGCATTATATAGGGCCAAGCACAATGGACGAAACTGTATATATGGGGGGCCTGACAGGAAATAAGCGGTTTCATTATTTGCTTTAATAATGAAGGACTAGGCTCGAAAAGTAATGATAACTCTCGTATTGCTAGTATATATTTTAATAATGGCGGAATTGTGATACACTGCTATAAGGTAATAAATGATATAGGAAAATAGGGCGTCTATTTTTCTACAAATCTTAATATATAATGAGGAAGGTAAAAATGAGTAACAGACATACACAATCAGATGTTATCTTAATTGGTGCCGGAATAATGAGTGCTACTTTGGGGGCAATCCTTAAAGAATTAGCGCCAGATTGGAAAATTACAGTGTTTGAGCAGCTTGATAAAGCGGGTGAGGAAAGCTCTCACGAATTAAATAATGCAGGGACAGGACATGCTGCATTATGTGAGCTGAACTATACTTCTGAAAAATCTGACGGCTCAATTGACATCAGCAAAGCAATTAATGTAAACGAGCAATTCCAAGTTTCAATGCAGTTTTGGTCATACTTAGTGCAAAATAAACTAATCGACAACCCGCAAGATTTTATTATGCCGCTACCTCATATGAGTATGGTGCAAGGTGCAGATAATGTAGTGTTTTTGAAAAAACGTTTTGAAACAATGATTCAAAATCCACTATTTAAAGGTATGGAGTTTTCAGATAATCCAGAAACGCTAAAACAGTGGATTCCACTTATTATGAACGACCGCAAGTCTAATGAGCCAATTGCCGCTACTAAAATTGATACAGGTACGGATGTGAACTTTGGTGCTTTAACACGTATGCTCGTTAAAAACTTAGAAAACCAAGGTGTAGAAGTAAACTTTAAACATAGTGTACACAGCATAAACCGTATGAAAAATGGATTATGGGAAGTAAAAGTCCATGATAAAGACGGCTGCAGAATGGAATACCATAAGGCGAAATTCGTCTTCCTCGGCGCAGGTGGTGGAAGCTTAGAGCTATTGCAAAAAACAGGTATTCCTGAAGGGAAGCATATCGGTGGTTTCCCAATCAGTGGATTATTTTTACAATGTAAAAATGAAGAAATTATTAACCAACATCATGCAAAAGTATATGGGAAGGCAGCGGTTGGCGCACCACCAATGTCAGTTCCACATTTAGATACACGCTATATTGATGGAAAAAAATCCCTGTTATTTGGGCCGTTCGCAGGCTTCTCACCGAAGTTCTTAAAAACAGGCTCAAATATGGATTTAGTAGCATCGATTAAGCCGCATAATATTTTAACATTGCTTGCTTGTGGCGCGAAAGAAATGTCTTTAACAAAATATTTAATTCAACAGCTATTATTATCAAAAGAACAACGCATGGACGAGCTACGTGATTTTGTTCCTAATGCAAAATCAGAGGATTGGGAAGTAATTGTCGCAGGTCAACGTGTACAAGTAATTAAAGACACAGAGGCAGGCGGAAAAGGCACGCTACAATTTGGTACGGAAGTTGTTAGCGCGGCTGACGGCTCAATTGCAGCATTATTAGGTGCTTCACCAGGTGCTTCAACAGCCGTTCCAGTTATGCTTGAAGTAATCAAGCGCTGCTTCCCACAAGAGCTGAAAAAATGGGAGCCAAAAATTAAAGAAATGATTCCATCATTCGGTCAAAAATTAATGGACAACCCAGCACTTTTAGAAGAAATTCACGCTTCAACAGCAGAGGTATTACAATTCAACAAATAATTAAAAACGGGGACGTCTGAAAAGCGTGCAAAGCACTTCTTTTCAGGCGTTTCTTTTGTGTTCTATTAAAATAAATAAGTAGAAATTACATATTCGTTGTATCAATAATGAGTTAGTCTTTTCGACGGCTCCATTTTTCATGGGTAAAATTAACCTACTAATTGACAGATAAGATTAAGGTAAAAAATTTTTTAGGTCTAAACATGAAATAAATCAGAGAAAAAACAGTTGTCTAATGGGAATTTGTGCAAGGAATTTATGGTACAATTGTAGTAGTATGTATAAAGTAAGCCTTCATCCTTACAGATTGTTGATTTTATATTCTGGGGAAATACTTACATAACCAATAACTGTATGAATCGGAAGTTATATCCTTACAGCCAGTTAATATTGAATAAATAGAATCATAAAGAAAATAATTATAGAGGACTTATAATGTTGTATGAAAAATAAAAATATAAAAGTTATAATGGCTCTTTCGATAATGCTACTCCTTCTTTTCACTACAGCAAATGTGGTGATTTCCTATATGAAGATGAAGAATACTGTAGAAGAGTCCATTATTAGTCAAAGCCTTTCAATTGGTGAATCAATTGCTCGGTCGATTGATATGAAAACATATAAAAGATTTTTAGGAAATCCAGAAAAAAATAATTACTATTGGGCCATTAGAAGTTATTTAAGCGATGCTAAAGATAAAACGGGTGCGTTATATATGTATACAATGGAAATTAATAATCCAAGTATCGCAAGAGCAATGGTTGTTGGTCAGCCTGTTAACGAAGAGCAATCTGATGATTATCCAATAGGGGAAATTTGCTTAATACCTAAAAAATTCGTAAGGGAGGCATTTTTCCAAGGAACGCCGTTTGTAACGGATTTTGTGGAAGACTCAAAATACGGCACGTATTTAACTGTAGGTGTCCCAATTAAAGATGAGGCTGAGCAAGTAATCGGTTATTTAGGAATTGATTTAAGTGCAAGTTCCTTAGATAACATTAAAAAGGATATTTTAGAAAATAACATTTTACTGTTTATTTTTAATGGTGCTTTAATTATTATTACTATCACTTCATTCTTTTTAATTCAACGCTGGTATCAAAAGGAGCTAGCGAAGGAAGTTGATGAAACAGAAGATACATATCAAACAGAGATTAAATCATTAATTACATCTGTTTCTTCTTTAAGACATGATTTTACGAACCATATTCAAGTGTTATATGGCTTTTTACAATTAAGAGAAGCAGAGCAAGCAAGGCAGTATGTTGAGGCTTTAAGCAAGGAAGTGCAAACACTGGAATCGATTAAATTAGATATTAATCACCCAGGTCTTGCTATCTTGTTACAAACGAAGAAGCTAGCTGCACAAAATAATCAAATTGATATGAGTTTTACAGTTGCGCAAAGCTCCTTTGATTATATAAAAACGATAGATTTAATTAAGATTTTATCAAATCTTATTGATAATGCGATTGATGCAACGATTGTATTACCAGAAGAACAGCGAAAAATTGTTGTAGATTGCACAGTCGATTTTAAAAAGTACATTTTCCAAATAACAAATACAGGGCCTAAAATTTCGCCAAATGCGCCAATTTTTGAGCAAGGATACTCTACAAAACGAGAAGAAAAAGATAAAGTGCATGGACAAGGGTTATTTATCGTTAAAAGCATTGTTGAAAAATATGATGGACAAATTTCACTTTATTCTAAAAATGATTCAGAAACAGTTGCGTATGTGGAGATTCCATTGAAATTTTAGTGTAACTAGAGCGGTTTGAAAAACTTGTTTTAGTCTTTCCAAACAACTTTGGATATAGTATGTACTTTCTTTTTTAGATTATGAAAGCTCCTCCCAATGGGCATAATACTTTATAAGAAATAGAGATAGTTTGCTCTATTTTCTGCTAAATATGACGGAGGAGGAGAACAATGCCACAAGTAGAAGTGAACTGTACAGTGGTGAATTGTATTTTTCATGCCAAAGGTGATCTTTGCGGCGCAGAGCGGATTCAAGTGGATATGGATGAGCGTATAAGCAAAAAAAGTAATATGGAGTTTGCGCGCGATTTTGATTTGCATGCTAACCCAGAAAAGGCTCGCTATTCCTTTGAAACGTGCTGTAATACATTTAGACCTAAGGATGTATAGGTGTAAGGAAACGTCCCCAAAGTAGTGCCACAGCACTGCTTTGGGGACGTCCATTTTGTTTATTTTAATATACTTTATCCCCATTAAAGATAGAGTTTTTCACGATGACATAGTCAACAGTTCGAATGGCATCAAGCTTTGTGCCGCCAGCATATGAAATGGATGATTGTAAGTCTTGCTCCATTTCAATTAATGTCTCCTTTAATGGCCCCTTGTGGTCGACGTACATTTTTTTCCCTTCGACATTTTTCTTTTCACCTTTTTGGAATTCAGAGGCTGAACCAAAATATTCTTTGACTAGTTTGCCATCGATTTCAATTGTTTCACCTGGTGATTCCTCATGACCTGCGAATAATGAACCAATCATAACCATCGTAGCACCAAAGCGTACAGATTTTGCGATATCGCCGTGTGTGCGAATGCCGCCATCTGCAATAATTGGTTTTGTTGCAGCCTTTGCACACCAGCGTAAAGCTGCTAATTGCCAGCCGCCTGTACCGAAGCCCGTTTTAATTTTTGTAATACAAACTTTACCCGGTCCAATCCCTACTTTTGTCGCATCAGCACCAGCATTTTCAAGCTCTCGTACAGCTTCAGGAGTTCCTACGTTTCCTGCGATAACGAAGCTGTTTGGTAAGTGCTTTTTCAGATGCTGAATCATGCGAATAACAGCATTAGAATGACCGTGTGCGATATCAATTGTAATAAATTCAGGCACTAGGTTGTCAGCCGCTAATTGCTCAACAAAAGCGTATTCTTCTTCTTTTACACCAACACTAATTGAAGCAATCAAGCCACGGGCGTGCATATCTTTAATAAAATTAACGCGTGTTTCAGGATTGAAGCGATGCATAATGTAAAAATAGCCCTGTTCAGCTAACATTAAAGCAATTTTTTCATCAATGATTGTTTGCATATTAGCAGGTACTACTGGTAATCGAAATTTATGTCCGCCAAGTGTAACAGACGTATCACATTGTGAACGGCTGTCTACAATACATTTATTAGGAATTAATTGAATGTCTTCATAATCAAATACGTTATCCATCATATAAACACCTCTAAAAACGAATATTTTTTTTATTATGAGCGAAAATGTTCGCCATTTGGTAATTTACCCGATTTTAGAACAAATGTCAAAGGAAACGTAATGAAAAGATAAAATTATGGGGCTAATTTCACCTTTTATTGTTAAAAAACACGCTATTTGCTACTATATGAAGTATATTTGTTTTAACTTGATTCAGTAGAAATCCCCCACTTCTATAAGTGGAGGGATGAATGCAAAAAAATATTTTAAATCAGAGGGAGACTCAAGTTCCCTGCTGATTCAAGTTAAGCCTCTGGCGGATGTCACAGATTTTGAAGGGGAGTTTTTAAACGAGCTCGAAAAAATTTGGACGCAATTATGCGAAGGCGTAATTGACTTCAGCAAATATTTGGTTACTTGTGTCAATTCTGAATGAAGTGTATAGCTAATGTCTTCAATACGGAAAAACAAGTAGCAGGGGTGTAATTAATTGTTTAGGGGGGATTTAGAAATGGCAACAAGTGTTCATCAAGAAACAATTCAAATTACGAAAGAGGCATTATGGCAATTTATTCAAGATAAAGAGAGCTGGGCAGTATTAATTCCGGGTTATCTACATCATGAATTTCCTACTGCACAGCAAATGATTTGGGTATTTCAAGGGGATTTTGGCATTATACAGAAGGCTGTAAAATTACAATTAGACGAAACAGCAAGCGTAGCTGGGGAGAAATTAGCTTTTAACTTAGTCGGCTTATCTGACAATATTAATGGTAGTGGCTATTTTGAAATAGCTCCAGCTGCTGACGGTAATTATTCATTAACTGGGAGCCTAACGATGACTGCTGGTGGCTTTTTGGCCGCGATGATTAATCCTGTATTAGAAGGCTTTGTACCAAAGACGGTGGAAACACTCGTACAATCAATGGCACGAGAAGTGAGTAAGGTAAGTAATTAATTTGCTATGTACACAGTGAGGGCTAGTTGGAAAGCTATGCGGTGAGACTTTCATCAAAATTTGAAAAAATTTATAAATTTTTCATTAGCTATTATGATGCATGTTTGATGAAAGGAGGCAAATGCGATGAAAGAGCATGATTTTGAAAAGTTATTACGAATAAATACTGCTGGCTTTCAATATGGTTTTCCAAAGCTGGCGCATTACCATCGATATGAGCCTACGCCATATACAGGACTTGAGCAGCTTTTTGAGGATTATACATTGCCCGACAATGCTACTTTTGTTGATATTGGCTGTGGCAAGGGACGTGTTCCCATTTATATTCATTATCGCTTCCATATTCCTGTTGTTGGTATTGAGATGGATGAGAAATTTTTTATTGAAGCACAACAAAATAGAGAAGCATATTTAGAAAAGGCGCAGAAAAAGCATGTACCTATTACATTTTTTCGTATGATAGCAGAGCGATATATTGTGAAAAAAGAGGATAATGTATTTTTCTTTTTCAATCCATTTTCTATTGATATTTTCCGTAAAGTAGTAGCGAACATACTATACTCATTTGAATATAGCCCAAGAAATATTCATATTATTCTATACTATCCTGCAATTGATTACTTGTTTTACCTTGAACAAGAAACGCCTTTTACACTACGGAAAGAAGTGCGTTTAAAAGGGGAGTCAAATGTTAATGAACGTATATGTGTTTATACGCTATTATTTTAAATGTTGAACTTCTATGTTAGTTGAAGCTATCGTAGGAGTTCGTACCTATAGGGTGAAACAACCTCTACTTAAACTACTTTGACTTCATTTTAAATTTTGAAAGGGGGGTTTTACAGCCTGTTAATATGGGGTAAATTTGGAGAAAATCAAGAGCAAAAAATATTAAAAAGGTATGGACGTAATAATAAAAATCAAGTACAATACAGGAGCCTGAAATATCTGAATACTTAATTTAACTAGATATTTCGGAATATTTAAAATTATATTGTGCAGGACGAATGTTTTATGTATAATTATCTGAAAATACTAAACATTAGAAAATTGATGAGAGGGTGTTTTATAATTATGAAAAATTATAAACTAAAGAAATTTGCTTCTATATTCTTAGCAACTTCAGTTTTGGCTGGTGCATTAGCAGGTTGTGGCGCTGATTCTGGCGGAAGTTCGTCATCAAACGGTGGATCATCAGGCAGTGGTAACTCTGCTTCTGGCGATACAATCAAAATTGGGGCTAACCTTGAATTATCTGGTGCAGTAGCATCATACGGCTCATCAATTGGTGATGGCGCAACATTAGCGGTAGAGGAAATTAATGCAAATGGCGGCATTAACGGTAAAAAAATTGAGTTAATCAAAGTGGATAATAAATCTGAAAACTCTGAGGCAACATCTGCTGCGATTCGTTTAGCAGAGCAGGAGAAGGTTGTTGCAATGATTGGTCCAGCAACATCTGGGAATACAGTAGCAACTGTACAAATTGCCAATCAATATAAAGTTCCTGTTGTAACAGCATCTGGAACTGCACCAAACGTAACAGAAAATGCGGACGGTTCAATTAATGAATTTGCATTCCGTACATGCTTTATCGACCCATTCCAAGGAACTGTAGCGGCAAACTTTGCAACGAATGAACTAGGTGCAAAAAATGTAGCAATTTTTGCTGATAATGCTTCTGACTATGCAAAAGGCTTAGCTGCATCGTTTAAGGAAACAATTGAAGCGAACGGTGGAAAAGTTGTCATTGAACAAGCTTATGTAGCAAAAGATGTAGATTTCAAATCGACATTAACGAATATTAAAGGGGCAAACCCAGATTTCATTTTCATTCCAGGTTACTATGAGGAAGTAGGCTTAATTGTTAAGCAAGCACGTGAGCTAGGTATCACAGCGCCATTAATGGGGGCTGATGGTTGGGATTCACCGACTTTAGTTGACTTAGCTGGAAAAGATGCATTAAACAATACATTCATTACAAATCACTATTCATCCGAAGATCCTGATGCGACAATTCAGAAGTTTGTAGAAGCATTCAAAGGGAAATACAACCAAGCTCCAAATGCTTTCCACGCTTTAGGATATGACACTGTATACTACTTGAAAGATGCAATTGAGCGTGCGGGTGATGATGTGACAGGCGAAACGATTAAAAATATGTTAGCTGAAACAAAAGATTTAGGCTTAGTGACAGGTACATTTACAGTAGATGAAAAACACAACCCAGTTAAATCGGCAACAGTTCTTGAATTCAAAGACGGCAATCAAGTGTTCAACTCTAAAGTGAATCCTTAATCGTTAAGTGACATGAAAGGGGGGCGAGCGTTGGCCTCCCTTTTTTACCGTTAAATTAAAGGAGTGAGAATAATGGAATGGATACAGCAACTCGTAAATGGGATTTCACTCGGAAGTATATATGCGTTAATTGCCCTTGGATATACGATGGTTTATGGAATTATCAAATTAATTAACTTTGCACATGGTGACGTTTTCATGCTTGGTGCCTTTATCGGCTTCTTTGCAATTGCTAGATGGGATATGCATTTTATTCCAGCTTTATTAATGGCGATGATTTTATGTGCAGTAATAGGGGTTATTATTGAAAGGGTAGCTTATAAGCGTCTACGCAATGCAACACGTATTGCCGCATTAATTACAGCTATCGGGGTATCTTTGTTAATTGAATACACAGTTATTTTCTTCCGTGGTGCATCACCGGAGGCATATCCAGCAGTTTTTGCAAGTACATCTATAGAGGTTTTGGGTGTACAAATTGATACAAAATCTATTTTTATTTTGACGGTATCAATTGTTTTAATGCTATTATTACAGTTTATTGTACACCGTACGAAAATCGGTAAGGCGATGCGTGCCGTTTCGCATGATGCTGATGCAGCACGTTTAATGGGTATTAATGTAGACAATACAATTTCAGCGACATTTGCAATTGGCTCGGCGTTAGCAGGAGCAGCAGGGGTTATTTTCGGTATATATTATACGAGAATCGACCCATTAATGGGCGTATTACCGGGCTTAAAAGCATTCGTTGCAGCCGTTTTAGGCGGTATTGGCATTATTCCGGGTGCAATGGCTGGTGGTCTTGTGCTAGGGGTAGTAGAAACAGTTGTTAGTGCACTCGGGTTTTCTTTATGGCGGGATGCAGCAGCATTCGTTATTTTAATCTTAATTTTAATTTTACGACCAGCGGGCATTTTCGGTAAAAATGCTCGTGAGAAAGTGTAGGTGAGCTGGGATGAAAACGTCTAAAGTTTTTTGGGGCTATGCAGTAGGGGCAATTGCGCTTTATGCAATTGTACAAACTCTTATTTCTTTCGGTATGGTCAATATGCATTATCAAAATATGCTTATTACAATGTGTATTAACATAATGTTAGCAGTTAGCTTACATCTTGTTATTGGTGTAACAGGGCAGTTTTCGATTGGACACGCAGGATTTTTAGCAGTAGGTGCTTACATATCAGCAATCTTTACGATGAAGCTTGGCATGCCATTTGTAGTTGCCATTTTAGCTGGTGCAGTTGTTGCAATGTTAGCAGGTCTATTAGTAGGTATTCCAACTTTACGTTTAAGAGGGGACTATTTAGCCATTGCTACACTCGGCTTTGCAGAGATTATTCGTATTGTCTTTTTAAATATTGATTATGTTGGTGGGGCAGCAGGGATGCAAGTAACGCATCAATCAAACTGGACTTATGCCTTTATCGGTGTAGTTGTTACGATTTTAATTATTTCTAACTTTACAAATTCACGTCACGGTCGAGCATGTATTTCAATCCGCGAAGATGAGATAGCGGCGGATGCGATGGGGATTAACACGACTTATTATAAGGTAGCAGCATTTGCACTCGGCTCGTTTTTCGCTGGGGTAGCAGGCGCCATTTATGCGCATAATTTCTACATTATTCAGCCAACTGCTTTTGGCTTCTTAAAATCCTTTGATATTTTAATTTTAGTTGTACTTGGAGGATTAGGTAGTTTATCTGGTTCAGTTCTTGCGGCAATTTTCTTAACATTCGTTTCGACATATTTACAAGGATTCCCTGAGACACGTATGATTATTTATTCACTTGTATTAATTTTAGTGATGCTATACCGTCCGAAAGGCTTAATGGGGACAAAGGAAATTACAGATATATTTAAGTTCGGTAAAAAGGGAGGTACGAAAATATGAGTACACTTCTTAAAGTCGATGGCTTAGGTATTCAATTTGGCGGTTTAAAGGCTGTACAAAATGTGAATATGTATATGAATAAAGGAGAGCTTATTGGATTAATTGGACCAAATGGTGCTGGTAAAACAACGACATTTAATATGTTGACAGGTGTGTACGCACCAACGGAAGGAATAATCAATTTTGATGGTAAGCAAATTCAAGGGTTAGACCCATATAAAGTAACACGTGGGGGCATTAGCCGTACGTTCCAAAATATTCGTTTATTTAAAGAGCTGTCTGTGCTAGATAATGTAAAGGTAGCAAATCACTCTTTGGCGAATCATAATATTTTGACTTCTATTTTCCGACTGCCAAAGCATTTTTCTGGTGAGGAAAAAATGGAGGAGGAATCTCTCGCATTTTTAAAGATTTTTGGCTTAGATGTGTATCGAGACGAGTTATCGAAAAATTTACCATACGGGATGCAACGCCGGTTAGAAATTGCACGTGCACTTGCGGCAGGACCACAACTTTTATTATTAGATGAGCCAGCAGCGGGGATGAATCCGCAGGAAACGAAAGAATTAATGGATCTTATTGCATTTATTCGAAAAGAATTTAATTTAACTATTTTATTGATTGAGCATGATATGAGTTTAGTTATGGGGATTTGTGAGCGGATTTATGTGCTCGACCATGGTCAGCTAATTGCCGAAGGGTCGCCAGCAGAAATTCGTTCAAATCCAAAAGTGATTGAGGCGTATTTAGGAGAGGAGGTAACAGAAGATGCTGAAAGTGAATGATATCAGTGTGTATTATGGTAATATCCAAGCATTAAAAGGTATCTCCTTGGAAGTAAATGAAGGTGAGATTGTTACGTTAATTGGTGCGAATGGCGCTGGGAAAAGCACGCTCCTTCAGACGTTATCTGGCTTGCTTAAGCCAAAAAAGGGCTCTATTGAATATTTAGGCTCAGCTATTGATGGTAAGGCAGCACAATCCATCGTAAAGGCAGGAATTTCCCATGTACCGGAGGGGCGTCGCGTTTTTGCTAATATGACGGTAGAGGAAAATTTGGAGCTAGGTGCCTATTTGCGTAAAGATAGGGAAGGCATAAAAAAAGATATGGACCATGTTTATGAGCTGTTTCCACGTCTTTTAGAGCGTAATAAACAGCTAGCAGGAACACTATCGGGTGGCGAGCAGCAAATGCTTGCAATGGGACGTGCTCTAATGGCTAAGCCAAAGCTAATTTTAATGGATGAGCCATCAATGGGTCTTGCACCTTTAATGGTAAAAAATATTTTTAACATTATTGAAATGGTCAATAAAGAAGGTGTGACGGTGCTATTAGTTGAACAAAATGCGAATATGGCACTATCTGTTGCACACCGAGCTTATGTTTTAGAAACAGGTAAAATAGTTTTATCGGGTTCAGCAAAAGAGCTACAGGAGAGCGATGAGGTAAAAGCGGCTTATCTTGGTGGGCTGTAATAGGGGGGAGTTGTCTTGCACAATTTGCAAGGCAGCTCTTTTTTCGTTAATGTGATAAATGAAAGGGGAGATAATAAATGACACAGTCAGCACAGTTTTACATTGAGCAGTTGCAGCTTGAAGCACATCCAGAGGGCGGCTATTATAAGTCCAGCTTCCGTGCTAATGAGGAAATAGCAACGCGCGATGTTTTGCGCCCAATTTATACGAGCATATATTTTCTATTGCGTTCACAGGATATTTCTCATCTACATCGTTTACAGTCGGATGAATTATGGTATTACCATGCGGGAAGCCCATTAACGGTACATATGATTTATCCAGATGGGACGTATGAGGCAAAGAAGCTTGGTTTAAATATTGCTGAAGGAGAAACACCGCAAATTTTAGTGCCGAAGCATACGATTTTTGGCTCGTCCGTTGATGAGGCAGCTACATTCAGCTTAGTCGGTTGCATGGTTGCACCCGGTTTTGATTTTGCTGATTTTGAGCTGTTCACACAGGATGAGCTATTAGCCAACTATCCACAGCATGAGGCGGTTATTCGCAAGATGGCGTATGTGAGCAAAGGCAATACCAACTCTTCAATATGATTTTGAAAAGTCATGTTATTTTAAACCCTATCTCTTTTGTCGAATGAACATTATTTTTGTCTGAAAAAAGCATTGTCATCATTCCTTATGATAACCTTGTTCGTGGAAAGAGATATTATGAAAGCTACATCATTTTTAAAAAGTCGTATTAACATTAATTTTTGTTTACCATTTAGTATGATGGGAATCGACACTACAAATGCGCAAATAAAAAAACGAGAAGTAGAAGAAAGGGGCTGTCCAAAAAGCCGTGCATAGCCGGCATTTTGGACAGTAGCGATGATGTTTCGCATCATATAAGCAGAGAACGCCTCTTTTAAAAATGGGGTGAACATTGGCTTTAGCAGCGTTATCCTTCAGTAAAAGGGAAGCGATGAAAACATTTATTTCAATTAGGTGTCAAAACAAAATGGACTTTTCGGACAACTCCTAAGTTAGAACAAGACAATAAGATACTTCATTTACTCATCTCATCTATCTTTCTTTTCAGAAAAGGATATAAACTAAATAACAGAAAAAATCCTATGCTAAGCATCAACGACATACCTATATCTCTACCAATGACATAATAAATAATAAAAAATATAATAATAGATAACACTGCTAAAAACAAAATATCTTTCATGAAATAACCTTCTTATCTCAATATTACCAATAAAAACCTTCGAAATCGCTCTATATCGTCAGATTCTTCAATTTTCAATGCTCGTTTGTTATACTTCTCAAATAATTTAGATGTCATTTCTTTCAACATACTTGCATATTTCTGTTTATTCCAAAGCGAACATAGCAAGTGGGTATAAATTGCTATGTTCGTTTCTTTAAGAAATTTTAAATATATTTCAACTTAAAATCAACACCATTCTGTACCAAACTAATGCACAAGAACGTTCAGATTTATAACAAGAATTTCATCTAACAGTTATTTAGACTATTCAAACAAAAGAATTTTAAAAAGCTCCTCCTTTTATGATTCTGAAATTCTTTAGTATCAAAACCAGAAAACCTTTATATCATTGAGTCTTCACCTTCTATTACTACCAATCAATAAAATCAGGATATTTCAAAGAGATTTGTAGTTCATGCAATGTATGCTTTGTTTCTTTTGCAGCCTGCATAAGTTGGTCTAATAATAACTGGTAATCCTCGCCCTCTACAACTAAACGAATGGCAAATGCCGAAAGATGTGCTGCCCGCTCTTCCTGTGACAAAGCAAGGTACTCGATATTAAGCACATCGACATATTGCGTTGCATAGCGGAAATAGGCAGGTGTTTTTTCATTTAGTACATGTAGGAAAACGGCATAATGCTCCTCGTCAATCAATTCTAGTAAACTGTCTGCAACGAGCGCTTGGAAGTTGCGTACGGTTGCGATATGCTGATTCCAAGGAGAATCGTCGATTAGCTCTTGATGTAAACGGATAAAATCGTTACATGCAATGGCTGTAAATAATAACTCTGGCCATAAAATATTAGCTGCAAAGTAAATGTTTTTTTCGGGCATCATCATTTTTTGCTTTATTTGCATGCCACGATTAACACCGTTTGCTACATATTCGATTTGTTCTTCGCCCTTTGTCGCCTGCCGAAGCTTATAGCACATATTCAAGATGCGGTTGCGTGCTCCTTGGTAATCATAGTAGCGCTTGGCATCACCTGCAATATAGTAAATCGCATTAACTAGCTGGTCGATGTCCCAATAATCGCCGCTAATGCGCGCCCCTGTTAATAGTGGTGTTGGTTGAATTGTAAGCATCATCTTTCCCCCAGACTTGTGCTACGATTGTTTATAGTTTAGTTGCTTGAATAATACTTTTCGCTCTTGCTCTGTTAAGTCTCGCCATTGCCCGACTTTTAAGTTGCCTAAATGAATGTTCATAATGCGAATGCGCTGTAGTCTTTTAACTGAGTAGCCAAGCGCCGTGCACATGCGGCGAATTTGGCGATTTAAGCCTTGCTCTAAAATAATTTTGAAAACATTGTTCGATATTTTTTCGACGCGACAAGGTAATGTTGTCGTATCTAAAATATCGACACCAGATGCCATTCTTTGTAGAAAGTTCTCCGTAATTGGCTTATCCACTTGGACGATATATTCCTTTTCATGATGGTGCTCAGCACGTAAAATTTCATTGACGATATCTCCATCATTCGTTAATAATAGTAGTCCTTCTGAATCCTTATCTAAACGTCCAATATGAAAAATACGCAGTGGGTGATTAATGAAGTCCACTACATTACCCTTAATATGTTTTTCGGTTGTGCTCGTAATGCCAACGGGCTTATTTAGTGCAATGTAAACGAGCTGTTCTTCTCTTGTAACGGGCTGACCATCTACACAGACAATATCCCCCACCTGCACCTTACTACCAATTGTAGCGAGCTCTCCGTTAATCGTAATTCGTCCTTCCTCAATCCATTTATCTGCACCACGTCGTGATACCGCACCTGTTTCAGCTAAAAATTTGTTAATACGCATCGATTCTCAATCCTTTAATTTAGATAATGTAGGGGTGTCTGAAAAGCGGTGTCGCAACACTGCTTTTCGGACGTTCCGATAGTAACGCTTTTCTTTGAAAATGGGATAAACACTATATCCTCCGTGCTTAAAATGAAAAGCAGATTTTCATTTTATTTGAAGGTAGAGGTAATCTATCATTACTATGTCGAAAAGTAGATAACTTGCTTTGGTAGCTTGCAAGTAGAAAGGTTAACGTTCCTTTGCCTAACTAATAGGTCACCTTTATTAAAAGTATAGCAAAAAATATTAGGAGAGACTGTATTTCTTGCTTTTAATGTAATGGACCGAAAATGAAAGATGAAAAGTGAGAGTAATAAAATTTGAAATATTCCACTTTTTCTGACAATATAATATATAAGACTACCTTTCTACTAGCACAAGTTACAGCATAGCATATAGGG
Organism: Metasolibacillus sp. FSL H7-0170; assembly: GCF_038593115.1. Lineage (NCBI taxonomy): Bacteria > Bacillati > Bacillota > Bacilli > Caryophanales > Caryophanaceae > Metasolibacillus > Metasolibacillus sp. FSL H7-0170. The sequence continues at coordinate 2,573,333 of NZ_CP151964.1, forward strand.
TATGATCTAATATTCATAACGAAGGGGAGAGAATTGAATGGTATATGCATTTCCAAACACTGAAGGGGCATTGATTCATTTTAAGGAACGTTATGACAATTATATTGGAGGGAAATGGACGCCACCTACGAAAGGGCAATATTTTGATAATCCTACACCTGTGACAGGGAAAGTGTTCACACAAGTGGCGCGCTCTACAGAGGAGGATATTGAGCTTGCACTCGATGCAGCACATGATGCCAAAGATGCGTGGGGCAGTACTTCACCAACAGAACGTAGCAATATTTTATTGAAAATTGCGGACCGTATGGAAGCCAATCTTGAAATGCTGGCTGTAACTGAAACTTGGGAGAATGGGAAGGCAGTACGGGAAACTTTAAATGCGGATATTCCGTTGGCAATTGACCATTTCCGTTATTTTGCTGGTGTCCTCCGTTCACAAGAAGGCTCACTCAGCCAAATTGATGATAATACGGTAGCTTATCATTTCCACGAGCCGATTGGGGTAGTAGGACAAATTATTCCATGGAACTTCCCGATTTTAATGGCGACATGGAAGCTTGCACCTGCGTTAGCGGCAGGAAACTGCGTTGTGCTAAAACCAGCAGAGCAAACACCTGTCTCGATTTTAGTGCTAATGGAGCTAATCGCAGATTTATTACCACCAGGTGTTGTTAATATTGTAAATGGTTTCGGCTTAGAAGCTGGTAAACCACTAGCATCGAGCCCGCGCATAGGGAAAATCGCCTTTACAGGTGAAACGACAACAGGACGCTTAATTATGCAGTATGCATCACAAAATATTATTCCTGTAACGCTTGAGCTAGGTGGTAAATCACCGAATATTTTCTTTGAGGATGTTATGGCGCATGATGATGAGTTTTTAGATAAAGCGGTAGAAGGCTTTGTAATGTTTGCCTTAAATCAGGGGGAAGTATGTACATGTCCTTCGCGCGCACTTATTCAAGAATCCATTTATGACCAGTTTATGGAGCGCGTGCTGAAGAGAGTAGAGGCGATTAAAACTGGTAATCCGCTTGATCCAAATACGATGATGGGAGCACAAGCTTCTACAGAGCAAATGGAAAAAATCCTTTCTTACTTAGATATCGGTAAGCAGGAGGGAGCAGAGTGTCTAATTGGTGGTGAACGTAACCAATTGGATGCTGATTTTGCAGATGGATACTATATTAAGCCGACTGTTTTCAAAGGCGATAATAAAATGCGCATTTTCCAAGAAGAGATTTTTGGACCTGTTGTCGCTGTAACGACATTCAAAACAAAAGAAGAAGCGCTTGAAATTGCGAATGATACATTATATGGTTTAGGCTCAGGTATTTGGACGCGTGATATGAATACAGCTTATCGCTTCGGACGTGGTATACAGGCTGGTCGTGTTTGGACAAACTGCTACCACCAATACCCTGCACATGCGGCATTCGGTGGCTATAAGATGTCTGGTATCGGACGAGAAACACATAAAATGATGTTAAGTCACTATCAGCAAACGAAAAATTTATTAGTAAGCTATGATCCAAATCGTGCAGGTTTCTTCTAATTTAGAGGAGGTGCTAAAAAATGGTTGAGCGTGTAATCGCGACAGATGCAGCACTCGATTTAATCAATTTATTAGTTGACCGCCATGGACCTGTCATGTTCCACCAATCTGGAGGCTGCTGTGATGGCTCTTCCCCGATGTGCTATCCGCAAGGGGATTTGTTACTAGGGGACCAAGATATATTACTTGGCGAGATTGGTAGCGCGCCGTTTTATATTCATAAAAATCAATATGATTATTGGAAGCATACACAGCTCATTATCGATGTAGTCGATGGGAGGGGCGGCATGTTTTCATTGGAAGGTGTGGAAGGCAAGCGCTTCCTGACAAGGTCGCGTATTTTTACACAGGATGAGCAGCAACAATTGAATATAGGGCATTAATATAAAGACCGATTCGAATTTTCGAATCGGTCTTTATTATCGCAAAACATTTGAATTTCCACGTGTTGGGATGTAACATAAAAAGAAGATTGCTCTTGAAGGAGAGGTTGTACATGGGAAATGCAGTACCAATGAGCTATTCGCGTACAATTCAAGCACGTCTTGTGCTTCCACCAGATACGAACCATCATGGCTCAATTTTTGGGGGACGTGTATTGGCTTATATTGACGAAATTGCTGCAATTGCAGCGATGACACATGCAAAGGGGGAAGTTGTCACAGCCTCTATCGATTCGGTTGATTTTGTTTCGCCTGCCTATGTAGGGGATGTATTAGAGTTAGAAGGTTTGGTGACATCGACAGGACGTACATCGATGGAAATTTATGTGCGCGTTGTAACCCGTAATTTAAAAACACGTGAGGAGCGTTTAACGACGGAATCCTTCGTAACAATGGTAGCCATTGATGCTGAAGGGAAACCAAGGGAGGTGCCTGCCGTTTATCCCGAGACAGAAACGGAAAAACGGTTGTTTGAAACTGCACCGAAACGTAGGGAATACCGTAAAGCAAAACGTGCACTGCAATATTAAAGGAAGCTGTTGGAAAAGGAAATTTTCATTTTTTCTTCTCGTTTAGAGGAAGTACCGCTAAACTTAGTGTTTTTTTATTTTCAAAGAAAGCTCTCTCTATATTGATGAACAAATGTTTTGCTAAAACAACAACGAAAGCGTCCAAAACGCCGGCAACCGCACGGATTTTTGGACGCTCCCAATCAATCTTCTAACTTATTAATTTGCGTCACGATTTGCAATAATTCATCGGAGGATGTAGCAACGATTGTAGACGCTTGTGTTAACTCTGCAATTAAGTTTGAAATTGTACGAATATCATCTGTAGTATTCATATACTGCTGTTTAATACCAGATACGGCCTCAGTAATTGAAGTAAATGATGCGGCAAGGTTTTGCTGTGTTTCGACAGTTTGCTGCACTTGTGAGTCTACATCTTGTACAGAATTAGCCATGCTTAAAATGTTGTTTTCTGTTTCTTTAATTAAGTGTGCTACATTTTGGACAGCCGTTTTTGTTTCTTCCGCCAGCTTTCTGACCTCGTCTGCCACAACCGCAAAGCCTTTCCCGTGTTCACCTGCACGTGCAGCCTCAATGGAAGCGTTTAATGCCAGCAGGTTTGTTTGGTCTGCTATACCTGTCACAAGACCAACAATTTCTGAAATCTTTTGTGAAGATGTACGTAGGGCAGCCATGGAGGCTTCTAAAGTTTCTACCCCTGTTAAAATAGTATCCATTAAACGTGTTTGCGTTTCTAGGTGACTTCTTCCTAAATTTGATTTCTCTTCTGTTTCTGCAACAAAAGCCAGGCCTTGCTCAGTAGCAGAGCTAATGCCACCTGCTTGATGAGAAATTGTTTGGAGTGACGCAGATGTTTCCTCACTCGTATAACTTAGTTCACGCGAAGTGTCTTGCAGTGTATTAATCAATGCGTGCTTAGATGCCTCGAGCTCTAGACGGATGCGCTCCTCTTCGTTTTCATAAGCTTCAATAACAAGCTGCTGCTCAAAGTTAATTACTTTAGAGAAGGCATTAATAGCTCTAATACACTCCCTTTTTGATAAATCTAAATCATTAATAAATTCGATAAATGTTGACATTAATGATTGGAAGGATGCTATATACCATTTCGATTTCAAGCCAATTCGCACATGTACATGTGCAATAACTTTGCGCTCTTCTATATAGGCTGTATTAATTTTACTATCGAAAATATCGTTTAAATGCTTAGTTAATGTGCCTTTTAGGCGGTCGATATGCGAATTTTCTTGAATGATTGCTACTAAATTGGATTGTAAGCTAATTGCTCCATAAAATTGCTCGACCATTATAGGGACTAAATCTTTGGCAAATGGTTGAAGCTGCTTCAAAATAGCTAAGTCCTCTGTTGTCAATTTAAGCAATTGTAGTTGTTTCGCTAAATCAGGGTAATTATTAACATCTAGTTGAACTTGTTGTATATACTTTGCTGTTTCGAAAAAAGTTGATTGTTCCGTAGTCTTTTTTGTAAACCAATTCGCCATTATTTTCTCCATCCCATAATTTATGTAGTTCCTCTATCTTAAAAAATAAAAAACATAACGTTCCTATTGTACTATTTTAAATACGAGTTTTGCAATCTCTTATCGGAAGTATATACGTGATTCGATTTGTTTTTTTAGAAGCTACAAGGTAAAATTAAATGTATCAACTAATGAAGGAGTAACGAACAATGAAATTTCATAAGGGACGTTTAAAGTATGTCGTTCCACTTACAGCTGTTGTCGGAGTTTCATCCACAATGATGCTATTTAATAGATTTGAAGATGTGCCTTCATTGCACAAATTTTTGATTATTGTAGGAGCTGTCTTTTTCGCGGCTGTTATTTCCTATTTCCTTTTCCCACAGGCTGGAGATAATCCAGATGATACAGGACCTTATTAATTAGGAACTTAAAAAAATGAAACTTTCAATGATGTTCTACCGTATATAAAGTACAAACTTTTTAAAATGAGAGGTTGATACATTATGGAAGACAAATGGTCAAAAGTAATTATTCATGCAAGTGCATTTTTTGCACCTGTGTTAGTACCTATTTTATTTTTCTTAATTAGTACAGATAGTGAAGTGAAGCGTTTATCGATACAGGCATTATTATTCCAAGGTGTGATGTGGGTGCTTATTACAATTTCTGCATTTTTATCTTGGATATTAATTGGTATTCCATTCTTAATTATCTTCTCTATAATGCTATTTGTGGTGCCGATTATCGGTATTATCAAAGCGGTCAACGAAACAACATGGGAGTATCCAATTGTCGGACGCTGGGTATAAGTTTTAAAAGTATAAAAAATGGCAAAACTTCGAATGTAGAGGTTTTGCTTTTTTTGTGCTAATTTTGTCCTTCTTAATTGAATTTTTACATTGTAAGGTCTTTTAATTGCATTTCGATTTCGCTGTTTTTATAATTAAGTCAAAGATAGTCAAAGTCAGTTATGGAATTGAGGTGAGAGACAATCGTGCGGAATATATCTGATATAATTGAAGGTTATTTAAAACAAGTTCTCGAATTAAGTGGGCAAGAGCATATTGAAATAAAACGCAGTGAGCTTGCAGATAAATTTCAATGCGTTCCGTCTCAAATCAATTACGTTATTAATACAAGGTTTACAGCGGAACGAGGTTATTTAGTAGAAAGTAAGCGTGGCGGCGGGGGCTATATTCGTATTTTACGTGTTGAGATTCACTCTAAAGCAGCACTTATTGACAATATGATGGAGCAGGCTGGAGAAGCGGTAACGCAACAGGCAGTTGAGCATATGGTATATCGTTTAATAGACGAAGAAATTATTACGAAACGAGAAGCCAAGTTGATATTAGCAGCAGTCGACCGTTCCACATTAGCATTGCCGTTACCACTACGTGACCAAGTTCGTGCATATATAGTAAAGGCGATGCTTATTACGTTGAAATACGATAATAAATAGGTAGGTGATTAGCATGATTTGTGAACATTGTAAACAGAGACACGCAACTGTCACGGTGACAAAAGTACAAAATGGGCAAGCGGTCGCAAAGCATTATTGCGAGCATTGTGCATCCAAATTCCATCCGTTCCAGACAGATATACAGGAGGAACCTGTCAGCCTGCATCAGCTTATTTCAAATTGGTTTGGTGTACCGATGTGGAAAAGCACGCAAGCAGAGGAAAAAAAGACCACACCAAGCACATGTCCGTCATGCGGCTTCACATATCGCCAATTTTTAAAGCAAGGGAAGTTTGGCTGCGCTGAGTGCTATGATACATTCCGGGAGCAGTTGCCCCCCGTGCTTAGCCGTTTACAGGCAGGTACATCACATACAGGGAAATCAGTAGTCATTAGTATGGAGCAGCTCAAGCAAAAAGTAGAGGGCATCCGTCAGCAAATGCAGCGAGCAATTGAGGAAGAGCGCTTTGAGGACGCTGCTAAAATGCGTGACGAAATAAAATTAATTCAGCAAAAGCTTGATGCTGGAGGTGTAGACGTATGAATATCGAGCATTTTTTAAAACATGCGCCTAAGTGCATCGCCGAATATGGTGAGCATTCAGATATTGTCATGACGACTCGTATTCGACTTGCTAGAAATATCGCCAATACACGCTTTCCGCTTAGCTTTTCACAGCAAGAAGCAAATGACGTACAGGAAAAGCTTATGAAGGCATTGCTCACACCACAAGAGCAATTAAATTTTTCTTATTTTCGAATGGCGGACTTATCACAATTAGAGCGTCAATTGTTAGTAGAAAAGCATTTAATTAGCCCTTATTTAGCAAAGCATAAAGAATCAGGGGCGGTCCTTTTATCATTAGATGAATCGACAAGTGTAATGGTTAACGAGGAGGACCACTTACGCATTCAAGTTTTGAGCCCGGGCTTGCAGTTGATGGAGACGTATGAACAGGCGAGTAAGCTAGATAATCGCTTAGGTAAGCAAGTGAGCTATGCATATGATGAGCAGTTTGGTTATTTAACGAGTTGTCCAACAAATGTAGGTACAGGTTTACGGGCATCCATTATGATGCATTTACCAGCATTAACAATGTCTAAGCAAATGAATGTCCTCATCCAAATGATGACACGTTTAGGGATGGTTGTGCGTGGTATATATGGAGAGGGCAGCGAAAATTTGGGTAATATTTATCAAATATCTAACCAAGTAACGCTTGGTAAGTCAGAGCGTGAAATTTTAGAGGAGCTGCAAAAGGTTGTTGAACAAATTATCGGGAAAGAGCGCGCTGCTCGTCAAAAATTACTTGAGCGAGCGCGAGTGACATTGGATGACCGCGTTAATCGTGCATTAGGAACGTTACGCTATGCTCGTGTATTAACGAGTGAAGAGGCGGCATCCTGCCTATCAAGTGTGCGATTAGGTGTTGACTTGAAGTTAATTGAAGGAATCTCACCAAACAGCTTAAATGAATGTGTGATGCTAATTCAACCAGGCTTTGTTCAACAATATGCAGGTACAATGCTCGATGCGGTAGACCGTGATATATATCGAGCACAATATATTCAGAGGAAATTGGGTAAAGATAGTTTAACTACAGGAGAAAAAGGAGAGGAAACATATGATGTTTAATCGATTTACGCAACGTGCACAAAAGGTTTTACAATTAGCGCAGGAAGAAGCTATTCGTTTAAATCACGATGCGATTGGCACAGAGCATATTTTACTTGGTCTCGTACGTGAAGGCGGTGGCATCGCAGCAAAAGCGCTAGAAGCAATTGGTGTTAGCCCTCAAACGATTGAAGCAGGTATTGAAGAGCTCGTAGGGAAGGGAACTGAAAAAGTAGGCTTAACAGTGAGCTATACGCCACGAGCTAAAAAGGTAATTGAATTATCTGTTGATGAATCACGTAAATTAGGTCATTCTTATATTGGCACAGAGCATATTTTATTAGCGTTGATTCGAGAAGGGGAAGGAGTAGCCGCACGCGTCTTAGCTAATGCGGATGTGAGCTTAAATAAAGCGCGTCAACAAGTGCTACTATTACTGGGCAATAACGATGCAAATCAGGCTGGAGGCGGCGCGGCAAGTCCGACTGCGAGCACACCAACTTTAGACGGCTTAGCACGCGATTTAACTGCCATTGCACGTGAAGGCTCATTAGACCCAGTTATCGGTCGTTCGAAAGAAATTACACGTGTCGTTGAAGTATTATCACGACGTACAAAGAATAACCCAGTGTTAATCGGCGAACCAGGTGTAGGTAAGACGGCGATTGCAGAAGGTTTAGCACAGCAAATCGTTAACAACGAAGTACCGGAAACTTTACGCGACAAACGCGTTATGACACTTGATATGGGAACTGTCGTGGCAGGCACAAAATACCGTGGTGAATTTGAGGATCGCTTGAAAAAAGTAATGGATGAAATTCGCCAAGCAGGCAATATTATTTTATTCATTGATGAATTGCATACATTAATTGGTGCAGGTGGAGCAGAAGGGGCAATCGACGCTTCGAATATTTTAAAACCATCTTTAGCGCGCGGCGAATTACAATGTATTGGTGCGACAACATTAGATGAGTATCGTAAATACATTGAAAAAGATGCTGCTTTAGAGCGACGCTTCCAGCCGATTCAAGTTGATGAACCGTCTGTTGATGAAACGATTCAAATTATTTACGGCTTACGTGACCGTTATGAGGCGCATCACCGAGTGAAAATCACAGATGAGGCAGTGGATGCGGCAGCGAAATTATCGGACCGCTATATTTCAGACCGCTTCCTACCTGATAAAGCAATTGACTTAATCGACGAGGCAGGCTCAAAGGTGCGTTTACGCTCATTTATCGTACCGCCAAACTTAAAGGAGTTAGAGGAACGTTTAGAAAGCGTACGCTCTGAGAAAAATGCTGCTGTATCAAGCCAAGAGTTTGAAAAAGCTGCTGCTTTACGCGACTCTGAGCAAAAGTTAAAAGAGGAATTAGAGCAAACAACGAAGGAATGGAAGGAATCTCAAGGTAAGGCGGAATCTCAAGTAACGGTGGAAGATATTGCTGAAGTTGTGTCAATGTGGACAGGAATTCCTGTAAATAAAATTGCGCAGGAGGAGTCTGCAAAGCTGTTAAATTTAGAGGAAGAGCTGCATAAGCGAGTGGTTGGTCAAGGAGAAGCAGTTGAAGCTATTTCACGTGCCATTCGTCGCGCTCGTGCAGGCTTAAAAGATCCGAAGCGTCCAATCGGCTCATTTATTTTCCTCGGCCCTACAGGGGTAGGTAAAACAGAGCTTGCCCGCGCATTAGCAGAAGTAATGTTTGGAGACGAGGATGCGATGATTCGCATTGATATGTCTGAGTATATGGAGAAACATGCGACTTCTCGTTTAGTTGGTGCACCTCCAGGCTATGTAGGCTTCGATGAAGGCGGTCAGCTTACGGAGAAAGTGCGTCGTAAACCATATTCTGTCGTGCTACTTGATGAAATTGAGAAGGCACATCCAGATGTATTCAATATTTTATTACAAGTGTTGGAAGATGGGCGTTTAACGGATTCGAAAGGACGTCTCGTTGACTTCCGCAACACAGTTGTCATTATGACATCAAACGTAGGTGCGGATGCGTTGAAATTCCAAAAAAATCTAGGCTTCAGTGTTGGCAACTCAGCGTCTAGACATAAAGATATGAAGGGCACAATGCTGGATGAGCTGAAAAAAGCATTCCGTCCAGAGTTCTTAAATCGTATTGACGAAATGATTGTATTCCATTCATTAGAAAAAGAACACTTAACAGAAATCATTTCATTAATGGCAGCATCTTTAACGAAGCGTCTACAAGAGCAAAACATCGAGCTAGAGCTGACAGACGCTGCGCTTGCAAAAATCGCAGAGGAAGGCTACGACCCACAATATGGTGCCCGCCCATTACGTCGCGCACTACAAAAACATGTGGAAGATCGCCTATCCGAGGAGCTATTAAAAGGCACAGTATTGACAGGCGGCAAAATTGTTTTCGATTATGTCAATGATGAGTTCGTTGTACGTGCCAAGGAAAATGCTGTGGAGGCTTAATTTAACGTCTTTCAGCGGAAATCTCCCACCACTGTAATTGGTGAGATGAATGCAAGCATTAGACTGATTTTAGCTAGTGCGCAAACACTCGCTGAAGCATAGGGACTCAGTCTAAGAACATTGCATCCTAAGATAACGACTGAGTGACCAACATCGTGTTGGGCTAAAGCCTCTGGCGGATGTCACAGGACGTGAAGGTTTTAGGTTAACTTCCGTTAAATAGCATAAAAAATCTGGACACAATTGCGCTGAGGCGTAATTGATAGAAGCACGAGAAATCACCTTGATTTCTCGTGCTTTTTCGCAATGCTAAGTTTTTTGCGTTCGCATTTCCAATGATTGTGTGCGAATTGTGACTTTAGACCTGTTCGGAAAGTGTAATCGATGACAAAATGGTTTATTAAACTTTAGAAAATCAGTAAAATGAATGGGAAGGCAAAATAAAGTCTCCGGCGAACATCACGAATTTTGAGGAAATTTCCTTCGTAAGCTGAAAAAAATCTAGAGCCGAGGCGCAATTGATAATATGGGGTGATAGGACTATGTTTACGATATTTCAATCAAAAAAAGAGGATATCGAGCAATTTAAAACAAAAATTGATGAACTAAATGCGCAGCTTGATAAAAAGGATCACGAGTTTCAAATTTTTTTAAATGAGTTACATAAGGAAATGATTTCGACAATTGAACAACATGATAAAGTAAACAATCAGCATGTTGTACTAGGTGAAATGGTTGGAGAAATTTTAGATGAGTTTAATAAAGTTGAAAATAGTACAATCAAATCAAACCATATTGCAGAAAATGCATTGAGTAAAGGGAATATTTTAATTTCTGCCTCTGACCAAATGGCGACATTGTCAGTTGAGAGTAAGCAGGCAGTACATGAAGTGGAGCAGCTAATTGATTTATTAGGTGAGCAATCGCAAAAAACCTCTTCAAGCATGAGCGATTTAAGTGAGCGTTCTAAGCAAATTGCGGAAATTGTTAATGTGATTGGAGAGATTTCAAATCAGACGAACCTGCTCGCTCTAAATGCTTCAATTGAGGCTGCGAGAGCCGGGGAACATGGAAAAGGCTTTTCTGTCGTTGCCGAGGAAGTAAGGAAATTAGCAGAAAACACGAAAACAAGCACCGAAGACATCGCAAACTTAACAAAGAAAATCGAAGAGCAAATTGCCCAAGCCTATGAAGACAATAAAAATAATATGCAGCTAGTGACGAATGGCATCGAAAAGAGTGCAGCAACATCTGCGCAAATTGAAAGTTTACTGCATATGATTACGAATGTCCAAACAGGCATTGATGAACTATTAGGCTATATGAAAGAGCAAAAAACCTCAAATGAAGATGTAATGGATAAATTCAAAATGACAACATCTCTATTTGATGACACGAATCGTGTATTAACAAACCATATTGACGAATCTGAAATCGTCACACGTAAATTATTAGAGGCAGTGGAGCAAGTAAAACATTTTCATATTAGAAAATAACGAAATTGGACGGTAGCTTGCGATAAAGCTGCTGTCTTTTTAACTTCTATTAGGTGACTGGACACAAGCTGATAAAAAGGAACTTGGTCTAAGACTATCGCATCTTACTGGCACGACTAAGTGACCAACATCGTGTTGACCAGACTTGCGGCGGGTGTCACAGACTTTGGAGGGAGGCTTGCGTGAATAGGCAGTATTTTATTACTTTGCTATAATAAAGCTAAAAACATCGGAGGTATCATGGCAAAAAAGAAGACAAAATTTATATGTAATGCATGTGGCTACGAATCGGCGAAGTGGATGGGGCGCTGTCCGGGCTGTGGGCAGTGGAACACAATGGTGGAGGAAGTGGAGGTTATTGTCAAGGGACCTCGCGGAGCCTTCCAGCATTCTAGTGCAACAACGCAAAAGGCTGTGCCGATAATGACTGTGGAAACGGTGGAGGAAGCACGCATTGTTACCGAGATGACGGAATTGAACCGTGTGCTGGGGGGCGGTATTGTTGCGGGCTCGCTTGTGTTAATTGGGGGAGACCCGGGCATTGGAAAGTCGACTTTATTGCTTCAGGTGTCCGCGCTACTTTCCAATCGTGGGCAGCGGGTGCTTTATATTTCTGGGGAGGAATCGATTCGCCAGACAAAGCTGCGCGCAGAGCGTTTAGGGGTAAAGTCACAGGAGCTATATATATATTCTGAAACGAATTTAGAGTTTTTGCATCAAACAATCGAAGAGGTGCAACCGAAGTTTGTCATTGTCGATTCGATTCAAACAGTGCACCATCCAGAGGTGACGAGTGCGCCGGGAAGTGTTTCGCAAGTGCGTGAGTGTACAGCGGAGCTAATGCGCATTGCGAAAACGAAAAATATTGCGATTTTTCTTGTGGGACATGTGACGAAGGAGGGGCAAATTGCTGGTCCCCGCCTTTTAGAGCATATGGTGGATACGGTGCTTTATTTTGAAGGAGAGCGCCATCATAATCACCGTATTTTGCGTAGCCAAAAAAACCGCTTTGGCTCAACCAATGAGATTGCTATTTTTGAAATGTTGCACGGTGGTCTAAAGGAAGTATTGAATCCATCTGAATTATTTTTACAGGAGCGTTCACAAGGTGTAGCGGGCTCGACTATCGTTGCATCGATGGAAGGGACGCGCCCTATTTTAGTGGAAATTCAATCACTTGTCACACCTACAAGCTTTAATTACCCAAAACGAATGGCAACGGGCGTAGATCAAAACCGTGTGCAGCTATTAATGGCAGTACTAGAAAAACGCATGGGTATGATGTTGCAGGCACAAGATGCTTATATTAAGGTAGCGGGCGGTGTGAAGCTAGATGAGCCAGCGATTGATTTAGCTGTTTTGACATCGATTGTTTCGAGCTTTAAAGATGAGGCTGTTCGCGCTACAGATTGCTTTATCGGAGAGGTTGGTTTGACGGGGGAGGTACGTCGAGTTTCACGTATCGAGCAGCGTGTGCAGGAGGCAGCAAAGCTAGGCTTTCAACGAGCTTTTATTCCAGCATCGAATATTGGTGGCTGGGACTTCCCACCCGGTATTCAAGTCGTTGGTGTCGAAACGATAGGTGATAGCTTGCGTTTGTGCTTTAATAATTTGTAATGACTGTAAAGGCTGTTAGGAAAGTCTGATTTCCTGACAGCTTTTTTTACTTCTTTTATTTTAAAATGTAAAGAAAGCTGCGAGGTCTAGTGTTCATCATCTTTTTAAATGGGATACTTGCTTTTAAACACGGAGCTTTATTTTAACCAAACAAGAATGAAACGTCCCAAAAGCAGGTGAAGTGCAGTTTTTGGGACGTCCTATCAAATTTCTTGCAAATTAGTGGGCTGTTCATCGCAATAATAAGAGGAACAATGTATAATTATGCTCAAAGAGAGGATGTGATGTGATGTTAAAGAGAGTTATTCAAATTGCCTTTTTATTAATCGGGGGAGCGTTAGGCTTTATTTTTTTACCGCCATTATACGAGTTTATGCATTTATCTTCTAATCCGTGGCTTGACAATCCTATTGTTTCGATTATTTTAGGTGCTAGTTTACTATTTGTTTTATCATTTTTATTATCTGATTATTGCGTCCGTTTAATTGTTTGGATGGAGGAAGTGCTTTTCAAATTGCCGATAGGTGATTTGCTATTTGGAACATTCGGCTTAATTGTTGGGCTAATTGTGGCGTATTTTATCGGCTTTGCGATTGAGCGTATCCCACTACCAGTTGTGCCAGAAGTGTTACCGATTCTTTTCTCAATTATACTCGGCTATTTAGGGTTCCGCATTGGCTTTAAGCAGAGGGAGGAGCTATTGCAGCTATTTACCCCTAAAAGTAATATACAGAAGAAAAAAACTACGGTACAGGATGATATGGCCATGTCGAAGTTATTAGATACGAGCGTTATTATCGATGGGCGTATTGCAGATATTTCTGCCACAGGCTTTGTGGAGGGAGCGTTAGTTGTGCCGCAATTTGTGTTAACTGAATTGCAGCATATTGCTGACTCTTCAGATACATTAAAACGCACGCGAGGTCGCAGAGGTCTAGATATTTTAAAGCGACTACAGGATGAGCGAGCATCACAAGTGCTAATTGTAGATGATGATTTTGAAGAGGTTCAAGAAGTCGACTTGAAGCTAGTGCGCTTAGCGAAGCAGCGCAGCGCACAAATATTAACGAATGATTTCAACTTAAATAAAGTATGTGAGTTACACAACGTGCAAGTATTAAATATTAATGATTTAGCGAATGCAGTGAAGCCTGTTGTTATTCCAGGGGAGGATATGCAAGTCGTTGTTATTAAAGATGGCAAGGAGCATAATCAGGGGGTTGCTTATTTAGATGACGGTACGATGATTGTTGTAGAAGGTGGTCGCAGCTATATCGGGCAGGCAATTACAGTGACCGTTACAAGCGTGTTACAAACATCGGCAGGGCGCATGATATTTGCTAAGCCAAAAGAAAGTTAGGAAGTGAGCAAATGCGATATGAAGTAGTATTGCCTGCTGCGGGCAGTGGAAAGCGAATGGGCGCAGGGCAAAACAAATTGTTTTTGCCGCTTTTAGAAAAGCCCATTTTAATGCACACATTAGAAATATTTGAGCAGGATTGTAATTGTACGGGCATTTGGCTTGCAGTAAAGCCAGAGGAACGAGCATTTATTGAAGAATTGCTTGCACGCTATAGCATTACGAAAGTAAAAGGTTTGCCTGCAGGCGGTGAGGAGCGACAGCACTCTGTGCACTCATGCTTGAAGGCAATGGAGCAAGTAGAGATTGTCCTTGTGCATGATGCTGCACGCCCATTTATTACCCAAGAAATTATTGCGCAATTGGCAAAGGTGGCGTATGAGAAAGGGGCAGCCATTGCGGGTGTGCGAGCGAAGGATACGATGAAGAAGGTGCGTGGCACAGTGATTGCTGAGACAGTTGAGCGTGATAGTCTATGGATGATTCAGACGCCGCAGGCATTTCGCTTCGATTTGCTAGCGGAGGCTGAGGATGTAGCAGAAAAAATTGGCTTTTTAGGTACGGATGAAGCGATGCTAGTAGAACGACTTGGACATGAAGTGCATATTGTCGAAAGTAGTTATGAAAATCTGAAAATGACAACACAGGAAGACTTGCTATTTGGTGAGGCAATTTTGCGTAAACGAGCTTTGCAAAAATAATTAAAGTGGCTAAGGACTGTTTTCATACAGTTCCCTAGCCACTTTTTAATTACCCACTTTCGATAATTGTTTTTCGATAATGGAACGATTTTTTTCTTTGAACAGCTCATTATGTGATGATACCATCCCGTAGCGGTACGCGCTAGGCTCTAAATAAGTTTTAATGGAGTTAACGGCATTCGCTGCATCCTGGAAAGTGCCAATCAGAAGATTGACCTTGCCTTCAAATGCTAAAATGTCACCTGCTGCAAAAATGCCAGGCTGTGCTGTTTCTCCAGTAGCCTTCCCTTCGAAATAATAGTCATCCTTTTTTGGAAGAGCTATTGCTTCATCAAAATCCAATGATGCTTCACGATTATAACCATGACTAATAATGACTTCATCAATTTGGCGGATAGAGTTTTCTTGTGTTTTTGAATTTTCACATGTTACATACTGGATAGCTGTTTTGTCAGCATTGGAAGTGAGCTTTGTAATGGACGTGTTACATTCAATTTTAACACCTGCATTAATTGCTTCTTGTATTGTTGCCTCATGTGCCGATAGCTTTTCGTTTCGGTACACAACCGTGATACTTTTCGCGATTGAGCTAAGCTCAACTGCCCAATCAATGGCTGCATTGCCCCCACCTGAAATAATAACTTCTTTGTCAACAAAGCGTTGAAACGATTGCACGGTATAGTGCAAGTTTGCCATCTCATATTTTTCAGCGCCCTCTAATGTGAGCTTTTGCGGATTAATAATGCCCCCACCGACTGCTAGAAGAATCGTTCGAGAGTAATGACATTCACCCATTGAAGTATGAACGATGAATAAATCATCCTGTCGCTCTATCAAATCAACTTTCGTATTCGTTAAGATTGTTGGGTCAAATGTTTTTGCTTGTTCAATTAATTGCTTAACGAATTGCCCTCCAAGTACAGGTGGATGGCCACCAATATCCCAAATAAGCTTTTCGGGATAAAGCAGTACCTTCCCTCCTAATTCTTGTTGACTTTCGATAAGCTTTGTTTTTAAGCCGCGCAACCCACTATAAAAAGCGCTATATAAACCTGCGGGACCGCCGCCAATAATTGTTACATCATATACATTTTGCACTATATTTCCACATCCCTAAAAAGTATTTAAAACCTAAAAGATGATATTAATTTCTCCGTTGATAACGATTATCATTATCGAGTGACTTCATCATAGCATGAAATTTCAGAAAAGAAAAGTCGGGTCCAAGTGCAATATAGTGCGGGAAATTAAAATGATTATACGTTAGTAAACTTCTGTGCTTGCAAAGCGCGACAATCTTTTGTACCCTTATAAAAACACGAGTATTGATATATGATTAATCAGAGAATAGACTAAAAATTGAAGGGGTGTTTTGTTGTTATGAACTTAAATGAATGGTTGAATGAAAAAATACCAGCAATTACGAGCTCTTTAAATGATATAAATAAGCAGTATGTTGATATTGAAAATTCTATAGGCTTTATCGGACGTGATCAAATCTATAAAATTTTAGATAACTTTCATGAAGTATTATTTCCGGGCATTTACACAACGCCACCAATTGATGAGATGCGCATTAATATTGTGAGTAGTAATAAATTGCGTGAGGCAGCATTAGATTTGCGTGATATTATAGAAAAAGTGTTGATTTATAATATGGAAGATAGCGACCCAGCAAATTGTGGGACGTATTGCCGTGAGCAGGCGGACAAAATTGTGATGAATTTAATTGCTAGGTTCCCAACAATTCGCAAAATGCTGCAAACGGATATTCAAGCTGCCTACAACGGAGACCCAGCGGCACTTTCAACAGAGGAGATTTTGCTAAGCTATCCATCAATTGTAGCAGTGTTTACTCATCGCATTGCGCATGAGCTGTATGAGATGGGTGTGCAAATTGTGCCACGTATTATGTCAGAGTATGCGCATCGTTTAACGGGTATTGATATTCACCCGGGGGCATCGATAGGCGAGTCATTTTTTATTGACCATGGTACAGGGGTTGTTATTGGAGAAACATGTACAATTGGCAACAATGTGAAAATTTATCAAGGTGTGACGTTGGGAGCGTTAAGCTTCCCGCTTGATGCGAATGGAAATCCAATTAAAGGAATTAAGCGCCATCCGAATATTGAGGATAATGTAGTCATTTATGCGGGTGCGACGATTTTAGGTGGAGAAACGACAATCGGTCATGATTCGGTGCTAGGAAGTAATATTTGGCTAACGCATTCTGTCCCACCGTATTCTCGTGTTTATAATTCACAACCATCTCCAAATATTAGTAATAGTCAAATGAAAAACATTGAGTATCATATTTAAAAATTTTAGATAAATTTTTTTGTGCCAAAAGCGAGGCGACAGGCACAAAAACATGTGCTCTTATGGTTATTCGTCACAAAGGGACCGTCTCAAAATGATTTTTTAGACGGTCTCTTCCCTATTTCAGCGCAAATTTTGGTATGATAGGGAATAGAACAGAAGCTTTTATGTGATGACTTTGGGTCACCTTAAATAGTAGAATAAATAAAAATTAAAGGAAGATGAATATGTTTCGAGTAGGGCAAGGCTATGATGTACATGCATTTGCGGAGGGGCGCAAATTAATTTTAGGCGGGATTGAAATTCCACATGAACGCGGTCTTTTAGGGCATTCTGATGCAGACGTATTATTACATACGATTACGGATGCGGCACTTGGCGCAATTGGTGAGGGAGATATCGGACGTCACTTTCCGGATACAGACCCTGAGTGGAAGGACGCTGATTCGGCAAAATTGCTACAGTATATTTGGAAGATTGTCGAGGAGAAAGGCTATGTGTTAGGGAATGTAGATGCAACAATTATGGCACAGCGTCCGAAAATGGCACCTTATATTGAACCTATGCGTAATCGAATTGCGGAGCTGTTAAATGCAGACGCATCACAAGTGAATGTAAAGGCGACGACGACAGAAAAGTTAGGCTTTGTTGGTCGGGAGGAAGGAATTGCAGCTTTAGCTACGATTTTGTTAATTAAAAAACAATAATGGGTGGCTGTTTGAAAAGTGGTTTAACATGCAACTTTTTGAACAGCTATTATTGCTTTTTAGAGTGTAGGTCATGATTTAAAAAGCTGTTTTATATTCATCGCTTGGTCGTTTATAATGAGTGCTTTGCTTTTTTACTCCTATACTTTTAATTGTATAAGGACAGTGGTAAAATGGACAAAGTTGAAAACGGTCGGAAATCCGTTAAAATTCAGGAGGTTTTTTTATGACGAAACAAGTTCGTGTTCGCTATGCGCCATCGCCAACGGGTTTTTTACATATTGGCGGAGCGCGTACAGCATTATTTAACTATTTATATGCCAAACACCATGATGGTAAATTTATCGTGCGTATTGAAGATACGGATATCGAGCGTAATGTGGAGGGCGGGGAAGCATCTCAGCTCGACAACCTGCGCTGGCTAGGAATTATACCTGATGAATCAATCGATATCGGCGGACCGTATGCACCATATCGCCAAATGGAGCGCCTTGATATTTATAAAGAGCATGCGGAGCGTCTACTGGCCGAAGGAAAAGCATATAAATGTTTTTGTACATCAGAGGAGCTCGAGGCATCACGTGAGGCACAAAAAGCAAATGGTGTTGCTGCGCCGACATATGATGGTAAATGCCGTCATTTAACAGCGGATGAAGTAGCGAAGAAGGAAGCGGCTGGAGAAGCTTATACGATACGTATGCGCGTACCAGCAGACACAACGTACAAGTTTACAGACTTAGTGCGCGGTGAGGTTATTTTTGAATCAAAGGATATCGGCGATTGGGTGCTAGTAAAAGCAAACGGTATTCCAACATATAACTATGCGGTCGTATTAGATGACCACTTCATGGAAATTTCACACGTCTTCCGTGGTGAGGAACATTTATCAAATACACCGAAACAAATGATGATTTTTGAAGCCTTTGATTGGGAATATCCACAGTACGGGCATATGACATTAATCGTTAATGACGAGCGTAAAAAGCTCTCGAAACGTGATGAATCAATTATTCAATTCGTAGCGCAATATAAAGATTTAGGTTACTTACCAGAGGCAATGTTCAATTTCTTTGCACTGCTAGGCTGGTCTCCAGAAGGGGAAGAGGAGATTTTCACGAAAGCGCAATTTATCGAGCTATTTGATGAAAAACGTTTATCTAAATCACCTTCTATGTTTGATAAAACGAAGCTTACGTGGATGAATAATCAATATATTAAAAAGCTAGATCGTAAAGAAGTTGTCGCATTGGCATTACCGCATTTACAAAAAGCGAATCTTTTACCTATGGAACTAAATGAAGAGCAAGCTGCTTGGGCTTCTGAATTAATTGGTTTATATCACGACCAAATGAGCTTTGGAGCTGAAATTGTCGAGCTTTCTGCGCAATTCTTTAAAGATGAAATCGACTATGATGCAGAAGCTACAGAGGTGTTAGCGGGTGAGCAGGTACCTGAAGTAATGACATCATTTAAGGCACAATTAGAGTCGCTAGCGTCGTTTGATGCAGAATCAATTAAGGCTGCGATTAAAGCTGTACAAAAAGAAACAGGTCATAAAGGGAAAAATTTATTTATGCCAATTCGTGTAGTAACAACTGGTCAAACACATGGCCCAGAGCTACCGAATGCTATTGCATTAATTGGTAAAGAGAAAGTTATTGCTCGCGTAGAAAAGTACGCGAATTAAATGTTTGATTTTTTTACTAATTTCTGTACAATAAAGCTACTATATATGAAAGCTTTGATAAGGAGAAGTACGTCGCGCATGCTCGACAAGAGAGGACTACCACCGGCTGAAAGTAGTCTGAGCCTAGGCAACACGGAAATGCACCTTTGAGCGCTTCGCTGAAACGGAAAGTAGGCAAGCCGGAGTCGTCCATCGTTAAAAGGACTTTAAAGCGGAAAGTGGACTAATCTTGATTTTAGCATCGCTGAATCAAAACAACGCTTTTGACAGATTGCGAAAAAATTTCCCTAGCGAAATTCAAGAAATCTGACCGAAGCATAGTTGATTTGACCCTTTCAAGCAGAGTGGAACCACGCTAATTATGCGTCTCTGTCACAATTTTGTGGCGGAGACGTTTTTTGTATTGATAATTATAAACGCTAGGCATTTGCGTAAATGGCGATGTCAAGAGGGCTTGGAGAATGATGAAAAGGAGAGAAAAAGATGAGCATTTCGATTTTCAACTCATTAACACGACAAAAGGAAACATTTGTGCCATTAGAAGAGGGCAAGGTAAAAATGTACGTGTGCGGACCGACTGTTTATAACTATATTCATATCGGGAACTCACGTCCTGTTATTGTGTATGATACAGTGCGTCGCTATTTTCAATATGCAGGCTACGAAGTGAAATTCGTATCTAATTTTACAGATGTTGATGACAAAATTATTAAAGCGGCTAATGAGCTAGGTGAAGAAGTATTTGAACTGACGGAGCGTTTTATCGGGGCATATTTCGACGATATTACAGCACTAGGTTGCCGTAAAGCAGATGTGCATCCACGCGTAACGGAGCATATGAATGATATTATTGCATTTATCCAAGTATTAATTGATAAGGGCTATGCATATGAATCAGCAGGAGACGTTTACTATCGAACGCGTAAATTTGATGGTTATGGTAAATTATCACACCAATCCATTGATGACCTAAAGGTTGGTGCGCGTATCGAAGCGGGAGAGAAAAAGGAAGACCCGCTTGATTTCGCCCTTTGGAAAGCAGTAAAGCCGAATGAAATTTTCTGGGCTAGTCCTTGGGGAGATGGTCGACCGGGCTGGCATATCGAGTGCTCTGTAATGGCACGTGAGCATTTAGGTGATACAATTGATATCCACGCAGGCGGTCAAGATTTGACATTCCCGCACCATGAAAATGAAATTGCACAATCAGAGGCGCATACAGGAAAAACATTTGCGCGTTATTGGATGCATAATGGCTATATTAATATCGATAATGAAAAAATGTCGAAGTCATTAGGGAATTTTGTATTAGTGCATGATATTCGCCAGCAAATCGATCCGCAAGTGCTACGCTTCTTTATGTTATCTGTACACTACCGCCAGCCAATCAACTTTGCACAAGATTTAGTTGAGGCAGCACGCACAGGCTTAGAGCGAATTCGCACAGCGTATAACAATGTAGAGCATCGCCTTGCGCGAGCGGCTAATTTAGTAAACAATGCTGAAGGGTGGCTAACGCAAATTGCGGCAATCCAGCAGCAGTTTGAGGATGCAATGAATGATGATTTTAATACAGCCAATGCGATTACGGCTTTATTTGAATTAGCTCGTTTAGCAAATATTTATGTAGCTGAAAGTAATACAGAGCAAGAGGTTTTACAAAAATTCCTTACAACATTTGACCGACTTGGTGATGTTTTAGGGATTGTGTTAAAAGCGGAAGAAGAGCTGCTTGATGAAGAAATAGAGGCGTTAATTGAAGAGCGGAATGCAGCGCGTAAAAACCGTGATTTTGCACGTTCTGACGAAATTCGTGACCATTTATTGAGCTTGAATATCGTATTGGAAGATACGCGTCAAGGTACACGCTGGAAACGAGGGTAATAGGATGTCAGAGCTTCGAAAAGAAGATGTTAAACAATTGAATGCGCTAGCACTTGCCTATATGGGAGATGCGGTGCTTGAGCAGAGGGTGCGCGAACACCTTCTGCGCATGGGGCGAGTGAAGCCGAATACGCTGCATCGTGAGGCGACCAAATATGTATCTGCAAAGGCGCAATCAATGGTCATATATCGTTTGCTAGAGGAAAATTATTTGACGGAGGAAGAGCTTGCGGTATTTAAGAGAGGTCGCAATGCTAAATCAGGCTCCATACCGAAAAATACAGATGTGCAAACATATCGCAACAGCTCGGGCTTTGAAGCGGTGCTCGGTAGCTTATATTTATTAGGACAGTTGGACCGAGTGGATGAAATAATTAATTATGCAATTACAATCGTAGAACAGTAGAGAGGAGTGTCGTAGATGGCAGAGCAAGCTGGTGAAATGATTGCAGGAAAAAACCCAGTATTAGAGGCATTGCGTTCAGGTCGCGAAATGAACAAGCTATGGATTGCAGAAGGTGTCAAAAAAGCAGGCATTCAGGAGCTGTTAGATTTAGCACGTGAGCGTGGTGTGCTCGTGCAGTTTGTGCCGAAGAAAAAGGTGGATCAGCTGTCGGATGCAAACCATCAAGGAATTGTAGCGTCTGTTGCAGCCTATGATTATGCAGAGCTAGAAGATTTATTTTCAGCCGCACAAGCAAAAGGCGAGGATCCATTTTTCTTAATTTTAGATGAGTTGGAAGACCCTCATAATTTAGGCTCTATTATGCGAACGGCAGATGCGGTTGGTGTGCATGGTATAATTATTCCGAAACGTCGCGCGGTTGGCTTGACAGCGGTTGTTGCAAAGGCTTCGACGGGAGCAATCGAGCATGTGCCTGTTGTACGAGTAACGAATTTAGCGCAAACTGTAGATGAACTAAAGGAGCGCGGGATATGGGTTGCTGGTACCGATGCAAAGGGTTCCGCGGATTATCGCAAAATGGATGCTACATTGCCGTTAGCGATTATTATAGGTAGTGAAGGGAAAGGCATGAGCCGTCTACTGAAAGAGAAATGTGATTTTTTATACCATTTACCGATGGTTGGTCATGTTACTTCGTTAAATGCTTCAGTTGCAGCGGCCCTGTTAATGTACGAAGTATACCGTAACCGCCAAGCTTTATAATATGCAAAATGTTTTGCTAGTAGACGGCTATAATATGATTGGAGCTTGGGCGGAATTGCGCCCTTTGCGCGATAAAAGCTTAGAGGATGCCCGTGATCGTTTAGTAGAATTGCTTGCTGAATATAAGGCGACAATGGGATGGCGGGTCATTATTGTATTCGATGCGTATCTTGTACCCGGTACTGAGAAATTGCATATGAAGCACGATGTCGAAGTGCTATTTACGCGGAAAAATGAAACGGCAGACGAACGTATAGAGAAGCTAACGAATGAATTAAAGGGTAGAAAAGTACAAATTCATGTAGCAACCTCTGATATGACCGAGCAAAATGTAGTGTTTGGACAAGGTGCGTTGCGCAAATCTGCTCGCGAATTAGAAATTGAAATTCAAATTGTGCAAACCAAAATTTCATCCAAAGTAAAAAAAACACAAATAGAGAAGCCAGCTTCGCGCATTTCTTTATCTAAAGATGTGGAGCTTGCATTTGAAAAGTGGCGACGCGGCTTGAAGTAGGTTAGCTAGATTTTGATAAGTAACTTCATAGATGATGGGATGACTAGCCAATTTATCCCGCATTAACGGGCGGTAAGACGCCCATTTCAAGATTTAAGTGAAGATACGCTTAGGATAAGTGGGAGATGAACTGCCCGTAAAAGTCCGATTGGTTCACCTAACAATCAGTGGAGGATGAGGAAAACCTCCACTGAGATTGAAGTTTTACTTTATCTGTTATGCCAAATTAAATTAAGCTGAAATCTTTGGTGGATTGCTTGAATAATGGAGAAAAGACTTGTGCAATATAAAATTCATTGACTTCCGCCAAACATATGAAAAAGATGGACAAGCGTTAGCTAAGGGATGATTGATTTTCTGTTTAGTTCAATTATACTGTTGCTAATGATTCTTAAGTGACTGAGGTGAAGCGATTGCTTAAAAGTAGTAAGATGCCAACCATACAGCAATTTGAAGAGCTTTCTGACGAGGAGCTTGTAGATCAAGTTCGACTAGGAAATACAGATGCGTTAGATTTTTTAATAACAAAATACCGCTTATTTGTGAAAGCGAAAGCAAGGTCCTATTTTCTTGTTGGTGCTGACAAGGAAGATATTATACAAGAAGGCATGATTGGTCTTTACAAAGCGATACGAGACTTTAAGGGGGACAAGCTTGCTTCGTTTAGAGCGTTCGCTGAGCTATGTGTTACAAGACAAATTATTACAGCCATTAAAACAGCTACACGCCAAAAGCACATCCCACTTAATTCTTACGTGTCGTTAGACAAGCCAATTTATGATGAAGAATCTGAGCGAACATTGATGGATATCATAACAAGCCCGCAATCTGATGACCCTATGCATGCGATGATTAATCAAGAGGAATTCAACTATCTAGAAGAAAAAATGAGTGAAGTGTTAAGTGAGCTAGAGCAGCAAGTACTGGCACTTTATTTAGAAGGACGTTCATATTATGAAATTTCTGAACTGCTGAACCGTCACGTCAAATCAATCGATAATGCGTTGCAGCGAGTGAAGCGGAAATTGGAGCGTCATTTGGAAGTTGAAGGGATTCGTTGACGCAAGAAGCTTGTTGACAAGCATCATTGTTAGGTGTTAGTCTTGAAAAGACAAAATGCCGAAAAGGTGATACAAATGGCAAAAAAAGTCATTATGAGTTGTGAGAAATGTGGCTCAAGAAACTATGCGATGCCTGCTAAAGAAGGTACAACAAAGCGACTAGAGCTGAAAAAATTTTGCGCACACTGCAATGAACATACGGTGCATAAACAGACAATATAGAGGATATCATTGATTTTGGAGGTTAAGCTAGGATGAGTAAAGTTACAACCTTTCTGCAAGAAGTAGGCGCAGAAATGCGAAAAACAAGCTGGCCAAAAAGTAAAGAGCTAACGAAATATACAGTTGTTGTTATAGTGACAGTTATTTTCTTTGCTTTATATTTTTCGGTAGTTGACCTAGGGATTTCAGAGTTATTCCGTTGGTTCTTAAGTTTGTAAAATAATATTGATGATGAAATAGCCCGTCCGTAGTCATAACGGGTTTTTTCATTTGGCGAAAAATCTTGTCCGGATTTTTGGAGAGGTTTGATGGAAGTTAACGTCATCTTCTTAAAAAACTGTGACATCCGTTGAATTAAAATAACAAAGGAGGGACGGACGAAAAGTCCTTGTAGCTATGGAGAAAAATTGGTATGTAGTTCACACCTATTCAGGTTATGAAAATCGTGTGAAAGCAAATTTGGAAAAGCGCGTTGAAACGATGGGGATGCAAGATAAAATTTTCCGTGTAATCGTTCCAGAGCAAGAAGAAGTAGATGTAAAAGAAGATGGTAAAAAGCGTACAGTTATGCGAAAAGTTTTCCCAGGCTATGTGCTAGTGGAAATCATTATGACGGATGACTCTTGGTATGTCGTGCGTAACACACCTGGCGTAACAGGCTTTATTGGTTCTTCAGGTGGCGGTGCAAAGCCAACGCCGTTATTGCCAGAAGAGGCAGAGCGTTTACTCGCTCAAATGGGTATGAAGGATACAGCAATTGGTGATATTGCCTTAGAGGTTGGCGAGGTTGTGGAAGTATTAGAAGGACCGTTTGCTCATTTCCAAGGGAAAGTGGAAGAAGTAGATGTGGAAAAATCGAAAGTAAAAGTTAGTGTGGATATGTTTGGACGCGAAACGCTGATGGAACTTAGCTTCGAACAAATTCGCAAAATCTAATCTAATTGAGCATAGATAATATACTTGAAATAGATTGTGGTCTACGTAAATTGACAATGTGTGGAAAGCAATAAAATGAAATTTGACTATTATTTGTGCTTGCGTATATGATATAAAAGTGTTATCATTTCATAGGTCAGACTGTAAATTGTTTTCAGTCGGCAATTGATAGATTTTTAATGTTATCGGCAAATTAGCTGACAGACAGATATTTGAGTGGGAGGGGCAACCCAATTACCACATCACGGACTTAAGGAGGTGTGTCTCGTGGCTAAAAAAGTTATTAAAGTTGTAAAACTTCAAATCCCTGCTGGTAAAGCTAACCCAGCTCCACCGGTTGGTCCTGCACTAGGTCAAGCAGGTGTAAACATCATGGGATTCTGTAAGGAGTTCAATGCTCGTACTGCTGATCAAGCAGGTCTAATCATTCCTGTTGAGATTTCAGTATTTGAAGACCGTTCATTTACTTTCATTACGAAAACTCCACCTGCAGCAGTTCTACTTAAAGTAGCAGCTGGTATCCAATCTGGATCAGGTGAACCAAACCGTAAAAAAGTAGCGACGGTTAAACGTGATAAAGTTCGCGAAATCGCTGAACAAAAAATGCCAGACCTTAATGCTGCATCAGTAGAAGCGGCTATGTTAATGGTTGAAGGTACTGCACGTAGCATGGGTATTGCGATCGAAGACTAATTCCCATTTACTTGATGATGCATTTGTTTTTGGAAGGTTGCGGCACTCGAGTGGTGCGCAACCTTTATTCGTGGGAGGTAAAATTCCGCTATAACCACAATCAAGGAGGAAATTATAATGGCTAAAAAAGGTAAAAAGCTGCAAGATGCGGCTAAATTAATTGACCGTACAAAACTTTATTCTGTAGAAGAAGCAATCGAGCTAGCGCAAAAAACTAGCACTGTAAACTTTGATGCAACTGTAGAAGTAGCATTCCGCTTAGGGATTGATACTCGTAAAAATGACCAACAAATTCGTGGTGCAGTAGTGCTTCCGCACGGTACTGGTAAAACTCAACGCGTATTAGTTTTCGCTAAAGGTGAAAAACTTAAAGAAGCAGAAGCTGCTGGTGCAGATTATGTAGGCGATGCTGAGTACATCCAAAAAATCCAACAAGGCTGGTTCGACTTCGATGTAATCGTAGCTACACCAGACATGATGGGTGAAGTTGGTAAACTTGGTCGTGTATTAGGTCCAAAAGGCTTAATGCCAAACCCAAAAACAGGTACAGTTACTTTTGATGTAACGAAAGCAATCGAAGAAATCAAAGCTGGTAAAGTAGAATACCGCGCTGAAAAAGCTGGTATTATCCATGCTCCGATTGGTAAGGCTTCTTTCGAAACAGAAAAATTAGTAGAAAACTTCTTAGCTGTATTTGACGTAGTTCAAAAAGCAAAACCTGCTGCAGCTAAAGGTACTTACATGAAGTCTGTAAACGTAACTACTACAATGGGTCCAGCTGTTAAAATTGACGCTGCTAACGTAGCGGTTAAATAATAAAAAATAGTTGACAACAATTCAACCATTTGTTAATATGGTTTCTGTTGTGAATTATCCATTTGTACCGTAGACAGTAGGAGTGCATTGTGCGCTTAATTTTCCTACCGAGGACAACGGAATTCGGAATCTTTTTAAGATGATGACTTTCTGCCTCTATGTCTATTTTGATATAGGGGCTTTCTTTTGTCGGTATAAATGACTCATTCTAATAGGAGGTGTCATCAAATGAGCAAAGCTGTTGAAGCTAAAAAAGTTCAAGTACAAGAAATCGCTGACAAGTTCCAAGCTGCTGCATCTGTAGTAGTGGTTGACTACCGCGGTCTTACTGTTTCTCAAGTAACAGAACTTCGTAAGCAACTTCGTGAAGCTGGCGTAGAGTTCAAAGTATATAAAAACACTTTAACTCGTCGTGCTGCTGATATTGCAAACGTTGGAGGAATTAACGAACATTTAACAGGTCCAAACGCTATCGCATTC
The DNA here is from genome assembly GCF_038593115.1 of Metasolibacillus sp. FSL H7-0170. NCBI lineage: Bacteria > Bacillati > Bacillota > Bacilli > Caryophanales > Caryophanaceae > Metasolibacillus > Metasolibacillus sp. FSL H7-0170. The sequence continues at coordinate 2,600,543 of NZ_CP151964.1, forward strand.
TCAAATGAAGATGTAGTAGCGCCAGCTAAAATTATTAACGAATTCGCTAAAAAGAACGAAGCGTTAGAAATTAAAGCGGGTATTATCGAAGGTACTGTTGCATCACTTGAAGATGTTAAAGCTCTTGCAGAACTTCCATCACGCGAAGGTCTACTTTCTATGCTTTTATCTGTACTTCAAGCACCAGTGCGCAACTTCGCACTTGCAACAAAAGCTGTTGCAGACCAAAAAGAAGAGCAAGGAGCTTAATTGCTACCGAACTTCACAAAAAATCGGCTTAATCGCCTAAAACTTAAAACATAACCTAATGTAGGAGGAAATTAAAATGAATAAAGAGCAAATCTTAGAAGCTATTAAAGCTATGACAGTTCTTGAATTAAACGATTTAGTAAAAGCAATCGAAGAAGAATTCGGTGTAACAGCAGCTGCTCCTGTAGCTGTGGTTGCTGGTGGTGCTGCAGGTGCTGCTGAAGAAAAATCTGAATTTGATGTAGTATTAGCTGCCGCTGGTGCTGAAAAAATCAAAGTAATCAAAGTGGTTCGTGAAATCACTGGCTTAGGCTTAAAAGAAGCTAAAGAGGTTGTTGACAACGCTCCTAAAGCTCTTAAAGAAGGTATTGCTAAAGAAGAAGCTGAAGAAATCAAAGCTAAACTTGAAGAAGTTGGCGCTACTGTAGAAGTTAAGTAATTTCTTGTTAGCATCTCTTAAAATAGACAAGCTCGTCATATGACGGGCTTGTTTTTTTACCTAATTCTTTTTAGCAAGGAGGCGTTACTAAGTGTCAGAGCACTATTATTCTAATAAGCCGCAAGTTGAAAGTAAACCGCGTAAGTGGAAGTTTACACTGCTTGGCTCAGAGTTTATATTTGAAACGGATGCCGGTGTTTTTAGTAAAAATGAAGTAGATTTTGGCTCCCGTGTATTAATTGACACATTTGAAATGCCTGCAATTAAAGGAGCGGTTATGGACGTAGGCTGTGGGTATGGTCCCATTGGTTTAGCTTTAGCAAAGGCGCACCCGGATCGCTTTATTTATATGATGGATATTAATTCACGTGCTGTAGCGTTAGCGCAAAAAAATGCGGAAGTGAACGGGATTCAAAATGTGCAAGTTATCGAAAGTGATGCACTAGCAAATGTAGCGCCTCAAACAGAAGTAGCAGCTATTTTAACGAATCCACCTATTCGCGCAGGTAAAGAAACGATTTTTAAATTTTATAACGAAGCATACGCTATGTTGGTAATTGGTGGCGAGTTATGGGTCGTTATTCAAAAAAAGCAGGGAGCTCCGTCGACTGTAAGTCATTTAGAGGGACTTTTTGCTGAAGTAGAGGTCGTTGAGAAGAAAAAAGGGTATTGGATTGTGCGTGGAAAAAAGTGAATTTTAACTTTTGTCAAGTCAATTCACGCTAAAATATTGACTTGACAAATTGACTGTGATAATATAATAAAATGCAAAATTATTATTTTGAAGAAGTATGCCCTTTTGTATGAATTTGATTTTAAGTAGGGTATGTTTTGCGAGAATTTAGTTTATCATAATTTATTAAGAGCTCTCATCTTTTAGATAGGTGGCGGGCTGAATTATTTATCTTGCTTTCTTTCAGTGGGAGATTCAATTTTCGCTGATGGAGAGAAGTGCAGTCTAAGAGCGCCACATCCAGTGGTAGCGACTGAGTGACCAACATCAAGTTGGCCTAAAGCCTCTGGCAAATGTTACAGTTTTTTAAGAGGAGTTTTCGTACTCATTCGAAAAAAACGGACTAAAGTTAGCTTGAGGTGTAATTGAGTTTAACCGAAAATGAGCTTTTTATAAAGACTCGTTTTCTTTTTGTCTTTCGAAATCATACACTATTTGTATGGTTTTGCAAAGACCTATTATCGCTTTATTGAGGGGTGAATGAGTTGACAGGTCAACTAGTTCAGTACGGACGACACCGCCAGCGTAGAAGTTTTGCGCGTATTAAAGAGGTGCTTGAGCTTCCGAATTTAATCGAGATTCAAACAGCATCTTATGAGTGGTTCTTTGCAGAAGGATTGCGTGAAATGTTCCACGACATTTCGCCAATCGAAGATTTTACAGGTAATCTTTCACTTGAATTCATCGATTATGCTTTAGGGGAACCGAAGTATGATGTGGATGAGTGCAAGGAACGTGATGTAACGTATGCCGCACCATTACGTGTGAAAGTACGTTTGCACAACAAGGAAACAGATGAAGTAAAAGAGCAAGACGTCTTTATGGGGGATTTCCCTTTAATGACGGAAACAGGCACATTTATTATTAATGGTGCTGAGCGCGTTATCGTTTCACAGCTAGTCCGTTCACCAAGTGTTTACTTCCATGATAAAACGGACAAAAACGGTAAAAAGGGCTTTGGTGCAACAGTAATTCCGAACCGTGGTGCGTGGCTTGAATATGAAACAGATGCGAAGGACGTTGTTTACGTTCGTATCGATCGTACACGTAAACTACCGGTTACAGTGTTACTTCGTGCATTGGGCTTCGGTTCAGACCAAGAAATTATCGATATCATCGGTGACAATGAATATTTACGCAATACGCTTGAAAAAGATAACACAGAAAGTACTGAAAAAGCACTTCTTGAAATTTATGAGCGTCTGCGTCCAGGTGAGCCTCCAACAGTAGAAAGTGCGAAAAGCTTATTATTCTCTCGCTTCTTCGATGCAAAACGCTATGATTTAGCGAATGTTGGTCGCTATAAAATGAATAAAAAGTTGCATATTAAAAATCGCTTATTTAACCAAACAATTGCAGAAACATTAGCAGATCCAGAAACAGGCGAAATTTTAGTTGAAAAAGGTACTGTTCTTGACCGACGCACACTAGATAAGTTAATTCCTTATTTAGAAAACGGCATCGGTTTCCGCAAGCTATCTCAAGTTGGCGGCGTATTAGAGGACGATATTACAATCCAAACAATTAAAATCTATGCGCCAAACGATGAAGCACAAAAAGAAATCAATGTTATTTCAAATGCTTATGTCGAAGAAGAAGTGAAAAACATCGTTCCAGCTGATATTTTAGCTTCTGTTTCTTATTTCTTTAATTTACTATACGGTGTTGGTAACACAGACGATATCGACCACTTAGGAAATCGTCGTATTCGTTCAGTTGGTGAGCTATTGCAAAACCAATTCCGTATCGGTTTATCACGTATGGAGCGTGTTGTACGTGAGCGTATGTCGATTAATGACACAGCGTCGATTGTGCCGCAACAATTAATCAATATTCGCCCGGTAATTGCATCTATTAAAGAATTCTTTGGTAGCTCTCAATTATCGCAATTCATGGACCAAACAAACCCGCTTGCAGAATTGACGAACAAGCGTCGTTTATCAGCATTAGGCCCAGGTGGTTTAACACGTGAGCGTGCTGGTATGGAAGTGCGTGACGTTCACTACTCTCACTACGGTCGTATGTGTCCAATTGAAACGCCTGAGGGTCCAAACATTGGTTTAATTAACTCCCTTTCATCATTCGCGAAAATTAATAAATTCGGCTTTATCGAAACGCCGTATCGTCGTGTAGATCCAGATACGGGTCAAGTGACGGAGCAAATTGATTACTTAACGGCTGACGAAGAGGATAACTACGTCGTTGCACAGGCAAACTCATTATTAAATGAGGATGGTACATTTACAAAAGACGAAATCGTAGGGCGCTTCCGAGGCGACAATACGGTATTCAAAAAAGATAAGATTGATTACATGGACGTATCGCCAAGACAGGTAGTGTCTGTAGCGACAGCATGTATTCCTTTCTTAGAAAACGATGACTCGAACCGTGCATTAATGGGTGCAAACATGCAACGTCAAGCTGTTCCGTTATTAAATCCTGAAGCGCCTTTCGTAGGTACGGGGATGGAGCATGTTGACGCGCGTGACTCAGGTGCTGCTGTAGTTGCTAAATACGAAGGGATTGTTGAGCATGTAGAAGCACGCTCAATTCATGTACGACGTATTGAAACAGTTGACGGCAAAGAAGTAAAAGGCGATTTAACGAAATATAAAGTTCAGAAATTCGTTCGCTCTAACCAAGGTACATCTTATAACCAGCGCCCAATTGTTAAAGTTGGAGACCGCGTAAAGCCAAAAGATATTTTAGCTGACGGTCCATCGATGGAGAAGGGTGAGTTAGCACTTGGTCGTAACGTGCTAGTAGCCTTCATGACATGGGATGGCTTCAACTATGAAGATGCTGTTATTATGAGCGAGCGCCTAGTAAAAGATGATGTGTACACATCTGTTCATATTGAAGAATATGAGTCAGAGTCTCGTGATACAAAATTAGGACCTGAAGAAATTACGCGTGATATTCCGAACGTTGGGGAAGATGCACTGCGCAATTTAGATGAGCGTGGAATTATTCGCATTGGTGCGGAAGTACGTGACGGCGATATTCTTGTAGGGAAAGTAACGCCTAAAGGAGTTACGGAACTAACTGCAGAAGAACGTTTATTACACGCAATCTTTGGTGAAAAAGCACGTGAAGTTCGTGACACATCTTTACGTGTACCACATGGAGCAGGCGGTATCGTACTTGATGTGAAAGTCTTCAACCGTGAAGATGGCGATGAATTACCACCGGGTGTAAACCAATTAGTTCGCGCGTATATCGTTCAAAAACGTAAAATCCGCGTTGGGGACAAAATGGCGGGACGTCACGGGAACAAAGGTGTAATTTCACGTATTTTACCAGAGGAAGATATGCCGTTTATGCCAGATGGTACACCTGTTGACATCATGTTAAACCCACTTGGTGTTCCTTCACGTATGAATATCGGACAAGTGCTAGAGCTACATTTAGGTATGGCTTCACGCTATTTAGGTATTCATATGGCAACACCAGTATTCGATGGTGCAAATGAAGAAGATGTTTGGGAAACGATGGAAGAAGCGGGTATGGACCGTGATGGTAAAACAATTTTATATGATGGACGTTCAGGTGAGCCATTCGATAACCGTGTATCAGTGGGTGTCATGTATATGATTAAGCTTGCACATATGGTTGATGATAAGCTACACGCACGTTCGACAGGACCATACTCACTTGTAACGCAACAGCCACTTGGTGGTAAAGCACAATTTGGTGGTCAGCGCTTTGGTGAGATGGAAGTTTGGGCACTTGAAGCATACGGTGCTGCATACACATTACAAGAGATTTTAACTGTTAAATCAGATGATGTTGTAGGTCGTGTGAAAACATACGAAGCAATCGTTAAAGGTGAAAGTGTGCCAGAGCCAGGTGTTCCTGAATCATTTAAAGTATTGATTAAAGAGCTTCAATCTTTAGGTATGGATGTAAAAATGCTAACAATCAACAATGAAGAAGTAGAGCTTCGTGATCTTGATGAAGAAGACGATCTTCAACCGGCTGATGCATTAAACATTGTGCCGACAGATGAGGAAGGCGACACAGTAGAAACTGTAGAGTAACCAGTATCGGGCAGGATTTTGCCCTGCCCGTTTTTTGAATTTTTTCAAATGAAACGATGATGAATGTCGAGCTACGGAAAGGTCTTTATAAAGACTTAGACTAAAGGGAGGTAGGCTCCTTGATAGACGTTAATGAATTTGAATATATGAAAATCGGCTTAGCTTCACCAGATAAGATACGTTCTTGGTCATATGGCGAAGTAAAGAAGCCAGAAACAATCAACTACCGTACATTAAAGCCAGAAAAAGATGGTCTTTTCTGTGAGCGCATTTTCGGCCCTACAAAGGACTGGGAATGTCATTGTGGTAAATACAAACGCGTTCGTTATAAAGGTGTAGTTTGTGATCGCTGTGGTGTAGAGGTTACGCGTGCAAAAGTACGCCGTGAGAGAATGGGACATATTGAGCTTGCTGCTCCTGTATCTCACATTTGGTATTTTAAAGGAATTCCGAGCCGCATGGGTCTTATTTTAGATATGTCTCCACGCGCGCTTGAGGAAGTTATTTATTTTGCATCTTACGTAGTAATTAACCCAGCAGATACAAACTTAGAAAGCAAGCAGCTACTTTCTGAAAAGGAATACCGTGCTTACCGTGAAAAATTCGGTGCATCATTTGATGCAGCGATGGGTGCGGAAGCGATTAAAAAATTACTTGAAAAAATTGATCTTGAAAATGAAACAGTCACATTAAAGGAAGAATTAAAAACAGCTCAAGGACAGCGTCGCACACGTGCAATTAAGCGCCTTGAAGTAGTGGAATCATTCCGTAACTCTGGCAATAAACCGGAGTGGATGATTTTAGATGTACTACCTGTTATTCCTCCAGAGCTTCGTCCGATGGTTCAATTAGATGGTGGACGTTTCGCAACATCAGACTTAAACGATCTTTACCGTCGTGTAATTAACCGTAATAACCGTTTAAAACGTTTATTAGACCTTGGTGCACCTAGCATTATCGTCCAAAACGAAAAGCGTATGTTACAGGAAGCGGTAGATGCTTTAATCGACAATGGTCGTCGTGGTCGTCCAGTAACAGGTCCTGGTAACCGTCCTTTAAAATCACTTTCACATATGCTGAAAGGGAAACAAGGTCGCTTCCGTCAAAACTTATTAGGTAAACGTGTAGACTACTCTGGTCGTTCGGTTATCGTAGTAGGACCGAATTTAAAAATGTACCAATGTGGTCTTCCGAAAGAGATGGCAATCGAGCTATTTAAGCCTTTCGTAATGAAGGAATTAGTAGAGCGTGGTCTAGCTCATAATATTAAGAGTGCAAAACGCAAAATTGAGCGTTTACACAATGAGGTTTGGGATGTATTAGAGGATGTTATACGTGAGCACCCTGTACTTCTAAACCGTGCACCGACGCTTCACCGACTAGGTATTCAAGCGTTCGAGCCGACATTAGTGGAAGGTCGTGCAATTCGTCTACATCCATTAGTATGTACAGCCTACAACGCTGACTTTGATGGTGACCAAATGGCGGTCCACGTTCCATTATCAGCAGAAGCGCAAGCGGAAGCTCGTTTATTAATGTTAGCAGCACAAAACATTTTAAACCCTAAAGATGGTAAACCAGTAGTTACTCCATCTCAAGATATGGTATTAGGTAACTATTACTTGACGCTTGAGCGTGAAGGAGCTCGTGGTGAAGGGTCTGTTTTCTACGGCCCTGACGAAGTGTTAATCGCATACCAAAATGGCCATGTTCATTTACACACACGTATTGCCATCCATGCAAGCTCTGTCCAAAATGAAACATTTACGGAAGAGCAAAATAAAATGTTCTTATTAACAACTGTTGGTAAAGTAATTTTCAATGAAATTTTACCAGAATCATTCCCGTACATTAATGAGCCAACAGATGTAAACCTAGAGCAAAAAACGCCTGAAAAATACTTTGCAAAATTAGCAATCGATGCGGAACAATTGGCTGAATTGGAAGCGACTGAAGGCTATGCTGACTTATCAGAAGCTGAAAAAATTGATGCACAACGCAAAGCAGTTCTACAAAAATACTTTGCAGCTGTACCAGTAGTGCCTCCATTCCGTAAAAAGTTCCTAGGGAATGTTATTGCGGAAGTATTCAAGCGATTCCATATTACGGAAACATCAAAAATGTTAGACCGTATGAAAGATTTAGGCTTTAAATATTCTACTCGTGCGGGGATTACGGTAGGCGTATCTGATATTGTTGTGTTACCAGACAAAGGTACTATTTTAGATGAGGCACAATCGAAGGTAGATAAAGTAATGATTCAATTCCGTCGTGGTTTAATTACGGAAGAAGAACGTTATGATCGCGTTATTTCTAGCTGGTCAGCTGCAAAAGATGAAATTCAATCGAAGCTGATGAAATCATTAGAGAAGACGAACCCAATCTTTATGATGTCTGACTCAGGGGCGCGTGGTAACGCATCGAACTTTACGCAGTTAGCAGGTATGCGTGGTCTAATGGCCAACCCGGCTGGTCGAATTATCGAATTACCTATCAAATCTTCATTCCGTGAAGGTTTAACGGTATTAGAATACTTCATTTCTACACATGGTGCACGTAAAGGTCTAGCCGATACAGCACTAAAAACAGCCGATTCAGGTTATTTAACTCGTCGTTTAGTAGACGTTGCACAAGATGTTATTGTACGTGAAGATGACTGTGGTACTGACCGTGGTTTATTAATCGGTGCATTAATGGAAGGCAACGAGCTAATTGAAGCGTTAGATGAGCGTGTAATTGGGCGTTATACGAAGAAAACGATTTTCCACCCAGAAACTGGGGAGGTTATTTTAGAGCGTGATGGTTTAATTACGCAAGATGTAGCGCGTGTAATTGATGATGCAGGCATCGAGCAAGTAACAATCCGTTCAGCATTTACATGTAATACGAAGCACGGTGTATGTAAAAAATGTTACGGTATGAACTTAGCTACAGGTGAAGAGGTTGAAGTAGGTGAGGCGGTAGGTATTATCGCAGCTCAATCAATCGGGGAGCCTGGTACACAGTTAACGATGCGTACATTCCATACAGGTGGGGTAGCTGGAAACGATATTACGATGGGTCTTCCTCGTATTCAAGAAATTTTCGAATCGCGTAACCCTAAAGGTCAAGCGGTTATTTCTGAAATTGCTGGGGTAGTATCAGACATCGATGAAATTCGCGAAGGCTTAAAAGAAATTACTGTACAAGGTGAAGTGGAGACGCGTAAGTATCAAGCGCCTTACAATGCTCGCCTAAAAGTACAATTAAACGATACGGTTGAGCCGGGACAATTATTAACAGACGGTTCAATTGATCCAAAGCAGTTATTAAAAGTTAAAGATGTATCTACAGTACAAGAATATTTATTAAAAGAAGTACAAAAAGTATACCGCATGCAAGGGGTAGAAATTGGAGATAAGCATATTGAAGTAATGGTTCGCCAAATGCTACGTAAAGTGCGTGTAATTGAAGCGGGTGACACAGATTTATTACCGGGCTCATTATTAGACGTACATCAATTTGCTGAAGCGAATGCAGACATTATTTTAAATGGTAAAAATCCAGCAACATGCCGTCCTGTCATTCTTGGTATTACAAAGGCTTCTCTGGAAACAGAATCATTCTTATCAGCAGCATCATTCCAAGAAACAACTCGTGTGTTAACAGATGCAGCAATTAAAGGTAAGCGTGACGAGCTTCTTGGTCTGAAGGAAAACGTAATTATCGGTAAACTTGTGCCAGCAGGTACTGGTATGCAGCGTTACCGTCAAATCCGTATTGAGCAGGATGCTGAAACGGAAGAAGAACTAACTTCAGCTGAGTAACGAGAATTCCGGTAGAGAGCTATTCTCTGCCGGAATTTTATCGATTACAACATGTTTTTAACGGGTGTTCCTCGACCTGTTGAAAGATGTTAAATAAATAGTTGACAGGTGCAAGTAGAGGATGATAATATATTTAAGGTTGATAGTTAACTGTCTAAGCTTTGGAGGATATGCAAATGTCTTATAGTAAAGTAAAGACCAGTCAAACAATCATAGGTACAAAGCAAGCAGTGAAAGCAATGCATGCTGGTCAAGTTACAGAGCTTTTTGTCGCACTCGATGCAGACAGTTGGGTAACCGATCCGGCCATTCTTCTCGCGAAAGAAATCGGTATACCAATTACTTTGGTCGAGTCAAAAAAAGAACTTGGAAAAGCTTGCGGCATTCATGTTGGAGCTGCGGTTATTGCGATTACTGCGATGTAGTTTTTGTGTAGTGTACACAAAGACTTTGTTTTTACCCTAAAAATGAACCACCTGGATGTGTGGTATTAACAAGGAATCAATGAAGGGAGGAAATATCGATGCCTACAATTAACCAATTGGTACGTAAGCCTCGTAAATCAAAAAGCACGAATTCAGACTCACCAGCGTTAAATAAAGGATACAACTCGTTCAAAAAAACTTGGACTGATGTTAAATCTCCACAAAAACGTGGTGTTTGTACTCGTGTAGGTACTATGACACCTAAAAAACCTAACTCAGCGTTACGTAAATACGCTCGTGTACGTTTAAGCAACCTTATCGAGGTTACTGCGTATATCCCGGGTGAAGGTCACAACTTACAAGAGCACAGCGTTGTTCTTATCCGTGGCGGTCGTGTAAAAGACTTACCGGGTGTTCGTTACCATATCGTACGTGGTGCTCTTGATACTGCTGGTGTAAACGGTCGTATGCAATCACGTTCTCTATACGGTGCAAAACGCCCTAAAGAAAAGAAATAATCAAAGATTTGAAAATAACTACTTATTACTTGAAAGGAGGAAAACACATGCCTCGTAAAGGTCCTGTTTCCAAACGTGACGTGTTACCAGATCCACTTTATAATTCAAAGCTAGTAACTCGTTTAATCAATAAAATGATGATTGATGGTAAAAGAGGTACTTCTCAAAAGATTTTATACGGTGCGTTTGAATTAGTAAAAGAACGTTCTGGTAATGATCCGATTGAAGTATTCGAAGCTGCATTAAACAACGTAATGCCAGTTTTAGAAGTACGCGCTCGTCGTGTAGGTGGTTCTAACTACCAAGTACCAGTAGAAGTACGCCCAGAACGTCGTACAACTTTAGGTCTTCGTTATTTAGTAAACTACGCTCGTCTTCGTGGTGAAAAAACAATGGAAGAGCGTTTAGCAAACGAAATCTTAGATGCATCAAACAATACTGGTGCTTCAGTTAAGAAACGTGAAGATATGCACAAAATGGCAGAAGCAAACAAAGCATTTGCTCACTACCGTTGGTAATCTTCTTTATGCTAGCTAATTAAACTTAAACAGTCTTAACCGAAAACGGAAGGAGAAATTTCCTATGAAACGCGAATTCTCTTTAGAGAATACACGTAATATCGGTATTATGGCTCATATTGATGCTGGTAAAACAACAACTACTGAGCGTATCCTTTATTACACTGGTAAAATCCATAAAATCGGTGAAACTCACGATGGCGGAGCTCAAATGGACTGGATGGCACAAGAGCAAGAGCGTGGTATTACAATCACATCTGCTGCTACAACAGCTCAATGGGCAGGTCACCGTATTAACATTATCGATACACCAGGACACGTAGACTTCACTGTAGAAGTAGAACGTTCTTTACGTGTACTTGACGGTGCGGTAACAGTACTAGATGCTCAATCTGGTGTTGAACCACAAACTGAAACTGTATGGCGTCAAGCGACTACTTACGGTGTACCACGTATTGTATTCATTAACAAGATGGACAAAATGGGTGCAAACTTCCTATATTCTGTAGGAACTTTACACGAGCGCTTACAAGCGAACGCACACCCAATCCAATTACCAATTGGTGCTGAAGATGATTTCAAAGGTATCATTGATTTAATTGAAATGAATGCTACTTTCTATGGTAATGACCAAGGTACTGATCTTACTGTAGGTGAAATTCCAGCTGACATGATGGCTCAAGCTGAGGAGTACCGTGAGAAATTAATCGATGCTGTTGCAAGTGTTGATGAAGATCTTATGGAAAAATACTTAGAAGGCGAAGAAATCACTGTTGCTGAATTAAAACGAGCAATCCGTAAAGCGACAATCGCGGTAGAATTCTACCCTGTACTTTGTGGTACAGCATTCAAGCATAAAGGTGTTCGTAAAATGCTTGATGCAGCTGTTGATTTCCTTCCAGCTCCAACAGATGTACCGGCTATTAATGGTACTTCAGTGGATGGTGACGAAGAAATCGTTCGTCATTCTTCAGACGACGAGCCATTCTCGGCTTTAGCGTTTAAAGTAATGACAGACCCATTCGTTGGTAAATTAACATTCTTCCGTGTGTACTCAGGTACTTTAGAATCTGGTTCATACGTACAAAACTCTACAAAAGGTAAACGTGAGCGTGTAGGTCGTATCCTTCAAATGCATGCGAATAGCCGTGAAGAAATTTCAAAAGTATTCGCTGGTGACATCGCTGCTGCTGTAGGTCTTAAAGATACAACTACTGGTGATACTCTATGTGACGAGAAAAACCTTGTTATTTTAGAATCTATGGAATTCCCAGAACCAGTTATCTCTTTATCTGTAGAGCCTAAATCAAAAGCTGACCAAGACAAAATGGGTCAAGCTCTTGCGAAATTACAAGAAGAGGATCCAACATTCCGTGCCCACACTGACCAAGAAACTGGTCAAACAATCATCTCTGGTATGGGTGAGTTGCACTTAGACATCCTTGTTGACCGTATGAAACGTGAATTCAAAGTTGAATGTAACGTTGGTGCGCCAATGGTATCTTACCGTGAAACATTCCGTGCTCAAGCACAAGTTCAAGGTAAATTCCAACGTCAATCAGGTGGTCGTGGTCAATACGGTGACGTTTGGATTGAATTCTCTCCAAACGAAGAAGGTAAAGGCTTCGAGTTCGAAAACGCTATCGTTGGTGGTGTAGTACCACGTGAATATATTCCAGCAGTAGAAGCAGGTCTTCGTGACTCGCTTGACCGTGGGGTTATTGCAGGTTACCCATTAATCGATATTAAAGCGAAATTATTCGATGGTTCTTACCATGATGTTGACTCAAGTGAGATGGCGTTTAAAATCGCTGCATCTTTAGCTCTTAAAGAAGCTGCAAAAAAATGTAGCCCAGTTCTTTTAGAGCCAATGATGAAAGTTGAAGTTGTAATTCCAGAAGAGTATCTTGGTGATATCATGGGTAACGTAACTGCTCGTCGTGGACGTGTAGAAGGTATGGACGCTCGTGGTAACTCTCAAGTAGTACGTGCAATGGTTCCGCTATCTGAAATGTTCGGATATGCAACAACTTTACGTTCTGCAACACAAGGTCGCGGTGTATTCTCAATGGTGTTCGATCACTATGAAGAAGTACCGAAATCAATTGCAGAAGAAATCATCAAAAAAAATAAAGGTGAATAATTGAAATTTCATCTTGCATAAAGTATAACTAATTTGTAAGCTATGATTGACTGGCTTAAGCTGGGCCCGGTTTAAGCCAGCACTCATAACATAAAAAAACTAAAACATAGATTATAGGAGGCTTTCTCTAATGGCTAAAGAAAAATTTGACCGTTCGAAAACGCATGCTAACATTGGTACAATCGGACACGTTGACCATGGTAAAACAACTTTAACTGCTGCTATCGCAACAGTATTATCAAAACGCTTAGGCGGAGAAGCAAAATCATACGCTGAAGTTGATAACGCTCCAGAAGAAAAAGAGCGTGGTATTACAATCAATACTTCACATATCGAGTATGAAACTGAAACACGCCACTATGCACACGTTGACTGCCCAGGACACGCTGACTACGTTAAAAACATGATCACTGGTGCTGCTCAAATGGACGGCGGTATCTTAGTAGTATCTGCTGCTGATGGTCCAATGCCACAAACTCGTGAGCACATCCTTTTATCACGTCAAGTAGGTGTTCCTTACTTAGTAGTATTCATGAACAAATGTGACATGGTAGACGACGAAGAATTATTAGAGTTAGTAGAAATGGAAATCCGTGACCTACTTTCTGAATATGACTTCCCAGGTGATGACCTACCTGTAATTAAAGGTTCTGCTCTTAAAGCTCTTGAAGGCGAGCCAGAGTGGGAAGAAAAAATCGTTGAGCTTATGAACGCTGTTGACGAGTATATCCCAACTCCAGAACGTCAAACTGACAAACCATTCATGATGCCAGTAGAGGACGTATTCTCTATTACTGGTCGTGGTACAGTAGCAACTGGCCGTGTTGAACGTGGTCAAGTTAAAGTTGGTGACGTAGTTGAAATCATCGGTATCGCTGAAGAAGCTAAATCAACAACTGTAACAGGTGTTGAAATGTTCCGTAAATTATTAGACTATGCTGAAGCTGGCGACAACATCGGTGCATTACTTCGTGGTGTAGCTCGTGAAGATATCCAACGTGGTCAAGTATTAGCTAAACCAGGTTCAATTACTCCACATACAAACTTCAAAGCTGAAGTTTATGTTTTATCAAAAGAAGAGGGTGGCCGTCATACTCCATTCTTCTCTAACTACCGTCCTCAGTTCTACTTCCGTACAACTGACGTAACAGGTATCTGTAACTTACCAGAAGGCGTAGAAATGGTTATGCCTGGCGATAACATCGAAATGACAGTAGAACTTATCGCTCCAATCGCTCTTGAAGAAGGTACTAAATTCTCTATCCGTGAGGGTGGCCGTACTGTAGGCGCTGGTGTAGTTGCTACTATCCAAAAATAATTGATTTATCTAAAACCTCAAGGGGACGCTCTTGAGGTTTTTTGTTATTGTGGCACGAATTGACCCCGCAGATGAAAATTGCTTAGGCCTGTAAGCTTGTGAATTTGTTCATCTACTGTAAAATAAAAGTGGGAGGGGGCCTAATTATGAAAATTTTTTTAATAGAGGATGATATGTCGATATTTCGCTTAATAGAAGAACGGTTGCAGCAATGGTCTTTACAAATAACAGGACCAAAGGATTTTCAAAAGGTGATGAATGATTTTACCGAGGTAAATCCGCAACTTGTCATTATTGACATTCAATTACCTGCCTATGACGGTTTTCATTGGTGTCGGGAAATTAGGGCCGTATCCAATGTCCCCATTTTATTTTTGTCCTCAAGAGATCACCCGATGGATATGGTAATGGCTATGCAGCTTGGTGCCGATGATTTTATACAAAAGCCATTCCATATGGATGTGCTTGTCGCAAAAATTCAAGCTTTGTTAAGGCGTACATATGATTATCAACAACAGGTGCAGCAAGTTGTTAGCTGGCAAGAGGCGGTTATTGATTATGAACGAGGGCTTCTTATGTACCATGATAGGCAAATTGACTTTACCAAAAATGAGTTATTTATTTTAAAATTACTTGTAGAGCGAGTGGATCGAATTGTGACACGGGAGGAATTAATGCGCAAGCTCTGGGATGATGAACGCTTTGTAAATGATAATACGTTAACAGTAAATATCAATCGTCTACGTCAAAAGCTAGAAGATGTAGGACTAACAAATGTAATCATAACGAAAAAAGGACTTGGCTATATGGCGGTATCCAAATGATTTGGTTATTTATAAAGCAACATTTAATATGGATAAGCTTTTTTATCGGGTTACTTGTTATATGGAATCTTATTTGTATGCTGGATGTTGGATTTGCGGCTGTTTCTATTGGTTATTTGAATAGCGTGGTGATTTTGCTATTTGTCTTATTTCTAATTGCTCGCTATTTTTGGGAAAGGCCTAATCTGAAAAATATCCTTCTCCATAATTCACTACATGATGTTGAAATTTATCGTTGGGATGCGTATACACGCAAGGTTATAGAATTATATAGAGAGCAGAGTCAGCAACAAATGCAGGTTGTCCAGAAAATTAAATTTGAAAAAAATGAAGAGCAGGATGAGCTACTCGCATGGGTACATGAAATTAAAGCGCCATTAACAGCAATGAAGCTAATGATTGAGCAATTGGAGGATTATAGGGCACGCAATCAATTGGAGCAGGAATGGCTCCGTCTGCATTTATTAGTAGATCGGCAACTGCATCAAACCCGTCTCCAAACATTGGCCGAGGATAATCGCTTAGAGAGAGTGCGACTGCGAACGATTGTTTTTAAGGAAATACGCGAATTTCAAACATGGTGCTTAGAGAAGGGAATTGGCTTCCAAATAGATGAACTTGAGGAGGTCGTTTTGACAGATGCAAAATGGCTAGGATTTATTATCCGTCAGGTACTGTCCAATGCAATTAAATATAGTCCGCACGATAGTGAAATTAATGTAATTGTCACAAGGGATACGCAAGAGCATATATTGCTCAAAATAAAAGATGTAGGTCCAGGTATTCGCCCTGAGGATTTGCCGCGCATTTTTAAAAAATCCTACACGGGGACAATCGGTAGGGAAACAAATATTGCGACAGGAATGGGGCTTTATTTGGCAAAGCGTGCGGCTACCTCATTAGGAATACAGCTATATGTTGACTCGATTTATGGACAAGGCACGACTGTTGTACTTAAATTTCCTATGCAAAATGAATACGTGCAAACATTCGGTATGTGACGACATTGTCACATACCATTTATTTTTGTCACGTAAAACGAACGATTTCTACTTGCGGCAACTGTAAAATGAAGATACATGAAGAATGCAGGGGGAATAGACAATGAATATTTTAACGGCTCGCAAAGTCCGTAAAACATATGGAAAACGATTGACGGCAGTTGAGGTATTAAAGGGTATAGATTTAGAAGTGAACAAAGGTGAGTTTGTTGGCATTATGGGCCCTTCAGGCTCTGGAAAAACAACATTATTGAATGTATTATGCTCTATTGACCATGTGACAGAAGGAATTGTAGAAATTAATGGGCAACTATTGCAGGAAATGAAGGAGCGTCAGCTAGCTGCCTTTAGACGTGATGCATTAGGCTTCATTTTCCAAGATTATAATTTGCTTGATACATTAACTGTCAAAGAAAATATTTTATTACCTTTAGCAATCAAAAAAACACCTCAAAAAGCAGCCGAACAACGCTTTCAAGAGTTGGTGGAGATTCTAGGTATTGAAGATATTGTGGCAAAATACCCAAATGAAATTTCTGGTGGGCAAAAGCAGCGTACTTCTGCGGCACGTGCATTAATTACAAACCCGTCGATTGTCTTTGCAGACGAGCCAACGGGGGCACTCGACTCGAAATCAGCAACAGCGCTACTAAAAAATTTGGAGCAAATTAACCAGCAGCGTCATGTGACGATTATGATGGTGACACATGATGCAGTGGCAGCAAGCTTTTGCTCGCGTGTGCTCTTTTTGAAGGATGGGGCACTTTATACAGAGCTTTATAAAGGAGATAAAACCCGTCAGGAGTTTTTCCAACAAATTTTAAGCACGCAGAGCGTTCTAGGCGGTGATGGCTATGACGATTAATCGTCTAATCAAACGCTCGATGCTGAAAAATATGCGTCATTATTTTTTATATTTCTTTTCGTTAATTTTTAGTGTGACACTATATTTTTCTTTCGTGACATTGCAGTTTAACGAAGAAGTGTTAAAGCAAGCGTCGAATAGTCCAACAGCGTCTGCAGGCTTTAAAGCGGCATCTTATTTACTTTACTTTATTGTGTTGTTTTTTGTACTTTATGCCAATCATCTATTTACGAAAAGGCGCAGTAAAGAAATTGGGATGTACCAGCTTATCGGGATGACGAAGGGGCTTATCTTTCGCTTAATAGCTATTGAAAATATTGTATTATTTAGTGGTGCTGTGTTAATTGGAATTGTTACAGGTCTTTTAAGCTCTCGATTATTTACAATGATTTTAATGAAGGTTTTAGGACAAGAATCGTTAGTACAATTGACATTTAACGCTAAAGCGATTACGCAAACTATAGTGCTTTTCAGTATCATGCTAATTGTTATTTTAGTACAACTAAGTTGGATGATACGACGGGTTTCGCTGTTATCACTTTTTACAGCATCCAATCAAACAGAGGAGCGTGTAAAACGCTTTAGTATATGGCAAATGTTAGTTGGGGCGCTTGGGCTTGTCTTAATTGGCTACGGCTATTATGAATCAACACAATTGTTTAATAGCAATCAAGCGGATCGAATATTTATTAATATGTTGCTTATTTTAGCGCTAACAATCGGTGGGGCATTTTTAGTGTTCCGTTACTCGGTGGCATTTATTTTTAATTTACGTAGATTATCTAAAAATGGCCATCTAACGGCGACAGATGTATTAGCAGTTACACCGATTATGCATCGCATGAAGGGAAATGCTAAATCATTAACGCTGATTACTGTATTAACAGCTGTGTCGCTCGCAATTTCAACACTTGCTTATATAGCCTATTATTCTGGCGAGCAAGCGGTAGCGACAACGGTGCCCGCGGATTATGTGTTAACAACAGAGAAGGGCCCGACGTTTTTAGCGTTGCTAGACCAGCATAATATTGACTACAAGGAAGTCACATACGAGGATCTTTATGTGCAATTTGATGTTGCGGGCCTGTTAAAAAATCCTGCTGATGCACAAGAGCTATTTTATTCAGAGAGCTCTACAAAAAGGGTGTTATCCCAATCTACTTATGAGCAATTAAAGGGAAAAGTAGAGCTACAAAAAGATGAAGCTATAATAACAAATATGACAGGCTATGTAACGAAGCTCTACGGCTTTAACAAACAAGGAGAAATCAATGTTACAGTAGAGTCTTTGGGCAATCGATTAGAGGACACATTAAAGATTGTTG
Source organism: Metasolibacillus sp. FSL H7-0170 (assembly GCF_038593115.1). Lineage (NCBI taxonomy): Bacteria > Bacillati > Bacillota > Bacilli > Caryophanales > Caryophanaceae > Metasolibacillus > Metasolibacillus sp. FSL H7-0170. The sequence continues at coordinate 2,618,747 of NZ_CP151964.1, forward strand.
ATGTAAAGGAAGAAAGCGCCATTGTTAATGATGGAAGTGCTGGAGTCATCTATGCAGTGCTCGTCGTATCTGATGAAAAATATGAACAATATAAAGAGTTTTATGGCAAAAGAGATCGTGTACCTCAAACGCTCGTATTTTTAGAAAATAAAAGTGACGTAGCAATGGCTGAAGAGCTCTATATGCAGTCTGGGGCGGATATTCGGAAAATTATTACTAATGAAGGAGAAAAATCGATTATTCTTAAACAAAATTCCTATAAGCAGGAATGGCAAGACTATATGAATTTTTCTGGTATGACAATTTTTATTGCTGCTTTCCTCGGATTGGCATTTTTATTAACGACAGGTAGCATTCTATACTTTAAGCAAATCGCTGAGGCGGATGATGAACAGGCAAGCTATACAACTTTAAGAAAAATTGGTTTTTCCGAGCAGGATATTTTAAGGGGAGTTATTTGGAAGCAAGTGTTTAACTTCGGAGTACCTTTATCAATTGGCTTACTGCATAGCTATTTTGCGGTCAAGTCAGGGTGGTTTCTATTCGGTACAGAGATGCTTATACCGATGCTTATTATGATGGGACTCTATATACTTATGTACATCGTATTTATGCTGCTGTCGATTCGATATTATAAAAAGGTAATTAAGAACAGTTTATAAAGGGCTATTAAATAGGAAGAGATTGAAAATATAAGAAAGGGGCGTCCGAAAAAATGTGCGAAGCACTGCTTTTCAGACGCTCTTTTTGAATGAATATGCAAAGTAAAATAGCAGGCAGCTTATAGGATAAGCATTTATTACCCAAAAAGTGTTTGTTTATAAAAAAGCATACATAAACGGAATAATCACAGTAAAACGAGCTACAATTATTACTTGCAATGATGGGAAATATTTTATATACTAAAAAACGGCTTATAAATATAGCGAAATAAATAATGAGTTAGTAAGACATTCGATTTTTTTTATAAAACTACTTGCTTATTGCAATAGTATTGTATATAATATTGAATGTTGGTCTTTGACTGCGATGAAGCGAGAGGTTGCCGACACACCCGGCCGCTTTGCCATGGCGGTGTGTGGGAGAATTTTCGTGGAGAATGTCTAGAAAATAGGCGAGAAGGAGGGAAAGTAATGGCAAAACAAAAAATTCGTATTCGTTTAAAAGCGTATGATCACCGTATTCTTGATCAGTCTGCTGAGAAAATTGTTGAAACTGCTAAACGTTCAGGTGCAAGCGTATCGGGTCCGATTCCGCTACCAACGGAAAGATCTGTGTATACAATTCTTCGTGCGGTTCACAAGTACAAAGATTCTCGTGAGCAATTCGAAATGCGTACGCATAAACGTCTAATCGATATCGTTAACCCAACACCACAAACTGTTGATGCGTTAATGAAGCTTGATTTACCATCTGGCGTTGATATTGAAATCAAACTTTAATGGTAAAACACAATAGAACTTTTAAAATTTACAGGAGGTGTGACAAATGGCTAAAGGAATCTTAGGTAGAAAAATCGGTATGACTCAAGTTTTCGCTGAGAACGGTGATTTAATCCCAGTAACAGTAATCGAAGCTACTCCAAACGTAGTTCTTCAAAAGAAAACAGTTGAAACTGATGGCTACGAAGCAGTTCAAATTGGTTTTGAAGATAAGCGCGTTAAGCTTTCAAACAAACCAGAACAAGGTCACGTAGCAAAAGCAAATACGGCTCCTAAGCGCTTCATTCGTGAATTCCGTAACGTAAGTGTGGAAGAGTACGAAGTTGGTCAAGAAGTCAAAGTAGAAATTTTCGCAGAAGGCGATGTAATTGATGTAACAGGTGTTTCGAAAGGTAAAGGTTTCCAAGGTGCAATTAAGCGTCACGGACAATCTCGTGGTCCTATGAGCCACGGTTCTCGTTATCACCGTCGCGTTGGTTCTATGGGTCCTGTTGCTCCGAACCGCGTATTCAAGCAAAAGAAATTACCTGGTCAAATGGGTGGCAACGTTGTAACAATCCAAAACCTTGAAATTATTAAGGTGGATGCAGAGCGTAACCTATTATTAGTTAAAGGTAATGTTCCTGGTTCTAGAAAATCATTAGTAACAGTTAAATCTGCTATTAAATCTAAATAATTTCAAAGAGAAAGGAGGAAACAGGAATGGCAAAAGTATCTGTACTTAGTCAAACAGGCGCTTCAGTTGGCGAAATCGAATTAAACGATGCGATTTTCGGAATCGAGCCAAACGAAGCTGTATTATTCGACGCAGTAATCGCACAACGCGCTTCTCTACGTCAAGGTAATCACAAAGTAAAAAACCGTTCTGAAGTTGCTGGTGGTGGTCGCAAGCCATGGCGTCAAAAAGGAACTGGTCGTGCTCGTCAAGGTTCGATCCGCTCTCCACAATGGCGCGGTGGTGGTATCGTATTCGGTCCAACTCCACGAAGCTATTCATATAAATTACCGAAGAAAGTTCGTCGCTTAGCTCTTAAATCAGCTTTATCAGCTAAAGTCGTAGAACAAAACTTCTTAGTGCTTGATGCATTAACTTTAAATGCACCAAAAACTAAAGATTTCGCTGCTATTTTAAAAGCATTAGAAATCAATTCAAAAGCATTATTCGTTACTGCTGAGTTAGATGAAAACGTAGCATTATCTGCTCGTAACATCCCAGGTGTAACTGTTTTAACAGCTAACGGAATCAACGTTCTTGATCTTGTAGGTCATGACAAAGTTGTATTCACAAAAGCTGCAGTAGAAAAAGTCGAGGAGGTGCTTGGATAATGGAAGCACGTGATATCATTAAACGTCCGGTCATTACTGAGCGTTCTTCTGAATTAATGGCAGAGAAAAAGTATACTTTCGAAGTAGACACTCGCGCTAACAAAACACAAGTTAAAGACGCTGTTGAAGAAATCTTTGGTGTTGAAGTTGATAAAGTAAACATCATGAACTACAAAGGTAAATTCAAGCGCGTTGGTAAATACAGCGGCTACACTAACAAACGTCGTAAGGCAATTGTTAAATTAACTGCTGATTCAAAAGAAATCGAATTATTTTAATAGATAGCTTAATCTGAGCAATTATAGAAGGAGGGAACACAAATGGCGATTAAAAAGTATAAACCAACCTCAAATGGTCGTCGTAACATGACGTCATCTGACTTTGCGGCAATTACTACTAATAAACCTGAAAAGTCTTTATTAGCTCCTAAAACACGCAAAGCTGGTCGTAATAACCAAGGTAAAATTACTGTTCGTCATCACGGTGGTGGTCATAAGAAGCAATACCGCGTAATCGATTTTAAACGTGTTAAAGATGGCATTCCAGGCCGCGTTGCTACAATCGAGTATGATCCAAACCGTTCTGCGAATATCGCATTAATCAACTATGCTGACGGTGAAAAACGTTATATTTTAGCTCCAAAAGGTCTTGAAGTAGGTCAAACGATCGTTTCTGGTCCAGAGGCAGATATTAAAGTAGGTAACGCGTTACCATTAGCAAACATTCCAATGGGTACAACAATCCATAACATCGAGTTAAAACCTGGTAAAGGTGGACAATTAGTACGTTCTGCTGGTACTTCAGCACAAGTACTTGGACGTGAAGGTAAATACGTAATCGTTCGTCTTCAATCTGGTGAAGTTCGCTTAGTATTAGCTACTTGTCGTGCAACAATCGGTCAAGTTGGTAACGAGCAACACGAACTTATCCACATTGGTAAAGCAGGTCGTTCTCGTTGGTTAGGTAAACGCCCAGTGGTTCGTGGTTCTGTAATGAACCCTAACGATCACCCACACGGTGGTGGTGAAGGACGTTCTCCAATCGGACGTAAATCTCCAATGACACCATGGGGTAAACCAGCTCTTGGTTATAAAACACGTAAGAAGAAAAACAAATCTTCTAAATTTATCATTCGTGGACGTAAAAAATAAAGTGATTGTACTACGGTTCGCTAGAAGAGCCGTGGTGGGATCACGGAGGGAGGTTCCTAAATGGGTCGCAGCTTGAAAAAAGGACCTTTTGTCGATGAACACCTTATGAAAAAGGTTGAAGCGCAAGAGGCTTCTGAGAAAAAACAAGTAATTAAAACTTGGTCTCGCCGTTCTACTATCTTCCCGAACTTTATCGGACAAACAATCGCTGTATATGATGGACGTAAACACGTTCCTGTATATGTGACAGAAGATATGGTAGGTCACAAATTAGGCGAGTTCGCACCGACACGTACTTACAAAGGTCACGGTGCAGACGATAAGAAAACAAGACGCTAATTTTGAGAGGAGGTAAATCCTAATGACACAAGCTAAAGCTATCGCTCGTACAGTTCGTATCGCTCCTCGTAAAGTACGTCTAGTAGTAGACTTAATCCGAGGCAAGCAAATCGGTGAAGCAGTTGCAATTTTACGTCATACTCCAAAAGCGGCGTCTCCAGTCGTTGAGAAAGTATTAAAATCTGCAGTTGCTAACGCTGAACATAACTATGAGTTAGATGTAAACAACTTAGTTGTATCTGAAATCTTTGTTGATGAAGGTCCAACATTAAAACGTTTCCGTCCACGTGCTCAAGGACGTGCAAGCGCAATTAATAAACGCACAAGCCACATTACAGTTGTGGTATCAGAGAAGAAGGAGGGTTAATCCGTGGGTCAAAAAGTACATCCAATAGGACTACGAGTTGGTATTATTCGTGATTGGGAATCAAAATGGTTCGCTGAGAAAGACTATGCTGCTCTTTTACACGAAGATATCAAAGTTCGTAAATATATCGAATCTACATTAAAAGATGCATCTGTATCTAAAGTAGAAATCGAGCGCGCTGCAAATCGCGTAAACATCACAATTCACACTGCGAAACCAGGTATGGTAATCGGTAAAGGCGGTACGGAAGTTGAAAACTTACGTAAACACTTAAGCGATACAACTGGCAAGCGTGTTCACATTAATATCGTGGAAATCAAACGTGCTGATCTTGATGCTCGTTTAGTAGCAGAAAACATCGCTCGTCAACTTGAGAACCGCGTATCATTCCGTCGTGCTCAAAAACAAGCAATCCAACGTACAATTCGCGCTGGTGCAAAAGGTATTAAAACACAAGTATCTGGTCGTTTAGGTGGCGCTGATATTGCGCGTGCTGAACACTATAGTGAAGGAACTGTTCCACTTCATACGCTACGTGCTGACATCGATTATGCACATGCAGAAGCTGATACAACTTACGGTAAATTAGGCGTTAAAGTTTGGATCTACCGTGGTGAAGTCCTTCCTACTAAAAAGAACTCTGTGGAAGGAGGCAAATAATAATGTTATTACCAAAACGCGTTAAATATCGTCGTGAACACCGTGGTAAAATGCGTGGTGAGGCGAAAGGCGGTAAAGAAGTAACATTTGGTGAATGGGGCTTACAAGCTACAACAGCATCATGGATTACAAACCGTCAAATTGAATCTGCTCGTATCGCAATGACACGTTACATGAAACGTGGCGGTAAAGTTTGGATCAAAATTTTCCCACATAAACCTTATACGAAGAAGCCTCTAGAAGTCCGCATGGGTTCTGGTAAAGGTTCTCCTGAAGGTTGGGTAGCAGTAGTAAAACCAGGAAAAATTATGTTTGAAATCGCGGGTGTATCTGAAGAGATTGCACGTGAAGCGCTTCGTTTAGCATCACATAAGCTTCCTGTTAAATGTAAAATCGTAAAACGTCAAGAAACTGGTGGTGAATCTAATGAAAGCTAATGAAATCCGTGACCTTGCCACTTCTGAAATCGAATTAAAAGTGAAATCACTGAAAGAAGAGCTTTTCAACCTTCGCTTCCAATTGGCGACTGGTCAATTAGAAAACACAGCTCGCATCCGCGAAGTTCGTAAAGCGATTGCGCGCATGAAAACTGTGATTCGTGAAAGAGAAATCAGTGCACAATAATACGAATAAAGGAGGTTTTCTGGCATGACTGAGCGTAACCAACGCAAAGTTTACACAGGCCGTGTTGTTTCAGATAAAATGGACAAAACTGTTACAGTATTAGTTGAAACATACAAAAAGCACAAGCTTTATGGCAAACGTGTAAAATATTCTAAAAAGTTCAAAGCTCATGATGAGCAAAACACTGCGAAAATCGGTGATATCGTACGTATCATGGAAACTCGCCCGCTATCAGCTACTAAACATTTCCGTCTAGTGGAAGTTGTAGAAAAAGCGGTTATTATCTAATAACTATTTCGGAAAATACCTATTCCGAAGGGAGGTAACCTAAGTGATCCAACAAGAAAGTCGTATGAAAGTTGCTGACAACTCAGGTGCACGTGAAGTTTTAACTATTAAAGTGCTTGGTGGTTCTGGACGTAAAACTGCTAACATCGGCGATATCGTCGTATGTACAGTTAAGAAAGCAACACCAGGTGGCGTTGTCAAGAAAGGTGACGTTGTTAAGGCTGTTATCGTTCGCACAAAATCTGGCGTTCGTCGTAAAGATGGTACTTACATTAAATTTGATGAAAATGCTTGCGTTATTATCAGAGATGATAAGTCACCACGCGGAACTCGTATTTTCGGACCTGTTGCACGTGAACTACGTGACAGCAACTTCATGAAAATCGTTTCTCTAGCTCCAGAAGTTCTTTAATTTTCATGACAGTACCAATCAAGGAGGTGCGACACACAATGCATGTTAAAAAGGGCGACAAGGTAAAAGTTATTACTGGTAAAGATAAAGGCAAAGAAGGCGTTATTTTAGCTGCTTTCCCAAAACAAGACCGTGTTCTTGTTGAAGGCGTTAATATCGTTAAAAAGCATATCAAACCTAACCAGTTAAACCCACAAGGTGGTATTGTATCTCAAGAAGCTGCAATCCACGTATCGAACGTAATGCTAATCGATCCAAAATCTGGCGAGCCGACTCGTGTAGGTTACAAAATCGAAAATGGTAAAAAAGTTCGTGTTGCAAAAAAATCAGGTGTAGTAATCGACTAACAAGTAAAACGAGAAAGGAGGTACGAACATGAGCCGCCTAAAAGAAAAATTTGTAAATGAAGTTTCACCTGCTCTAGTGAGCAAGTTTGAATATAAATCAGTAATGCAAGTGCCAAAAGTAGAGAAAATCGTTATTAACATGGGTGTTGGTGACGCTGTACAAAACTCTAAAGCACTAGATGCTGCTGTAGAAGAATTAGCAACTATCACTGGTCAAAAGCCAGTTGTAACGAAAGCGAAAAAATCGATTGCAGGTTTCCGTTTACGTGAAGGTATGCCTATCGGTGCTAAAGTTACATTACGCGGTGAGCGTATGTATGAATTCTTGGATAAATTAATTTCTATCGCACTACCACGTGTACGTGACTTCCGCGGTGTTTCTAAAAAAGCATTCGACGGTCGCGGTAACTACACATTAGGTGTGAAAGAACAATTGATTTTCCCAGAAATCGATTACGATAAAGTTTCGAAGGTACGCGGTATGGACATCGTGATCGTAACGACTGCGAATTCTGATGAAGAAGCTCGCGAGTTATTGACACAATTCGGTATGCCGTTCCAAAAGTAATTAAACAAGGAGGGCGAAAACGTGGCTAAAAAATCAATGATCGTTAAACAACAACGTAAGCAAAAGTTTAAAGTACAAGAATATACACGTTGTGAACGCTGTGGTCGTCCACATTCTGTATATCGCAAATTTAAGCTTTGCCGTATTTGTTTCCGTGAACTTGCATATAAGGGACAAATTCCTGGCGTTAAAAAAGCCAGCTGGTAATCCCCTAATTTTGGGAAGGAGGTAAATTTTCATGACAATGACTGATCCGATTGCAGATATGCTTACTCGTATTCGTAATGCGAACATGGTTCGTCACGAGAAATTAGAAGTTCCTGCTTCTAACTTAAAGAAAGAAATCGCTGAAATCTTAAAGCGTGAAGGTTTCGTACGTGACGTTGAGTATGTTGAAGATAACAAGCAAGGAATCATCCGTATCTTCTTAAAATACGGTAAAGATAATGAGCGTGTAATTACTGGTTTAAAACGTATTTCTAAACCTGGTCTACGTGTATACGCTAAAACAAACGAAGTACCTAAAGTATTAAACGGTCTTGGTATCGCTTTAGTATCAACTTCACAAGGTTTATTAACTGATAAAGAAGCTCGCGCTAAACAAGTTGGCGGAGAAATCTTAGCATACGTTTGGTAATTAGTAACAAAAGAATGGAGGTGCAACTTACATGTCTCGCGTAGGTAAAAAACTTATCGAGGTACCTGCTAACGTAACTGTCACTGTCACTGATGACAACACAGTAACTGTTAAAGGTCCAAAAGGTGAATTAGTTAATCAATTTAATCAAGATATGAAAATCGAGCAAGAAGGCAACATCATCACTGTTGTTCGTCCATCTGAATCGAAAGAACACCGTACAAACCACGGTACAACTCGTGCGTTATTAGCTAACATGGTAACGGGTGTTTCTGAAGGTTTCTCTCGTACTCTAGAACTTATCGGGGTAGGTTACCGTGCTCAATTGCAAGGTAACAAACTTGTACTTAACGTAGGTTACTCTCATCCAGTAGAGTTTACACCTGAACAAGGTTTAGAGATTGAAGTTCCTTCAAACACGAAAATTATCGTTAAAGGTATTAACAAAGAACGCGTTGGTGCATTAGCATCTAACATCCGTGACGTTCGTCCTCCAGAGCCATATAAAGGCAAAGGAATTCGTTATGAAGGCGAATATGTTCGTCGTAAAGAAGGTAAAACAGGTAAATAATGCTAAAAACAAGCATTAGAAAGGAGTGACCTCTGTGATTACGAAACAAGATAAAAATCAGGTTCGTAAAAAACGTCATGCACGTGTACGTTCAAAAATTACGGGTACTGCTGAGCGTCCACGCTTAAACGTATTCCGTTCTAACAAGAACATTTACGCACAATTAATCGATGACGTTGCTGGTGTAACTTTAGTATCTGCCAATACACAAGAAAAAGCTTTCGAGGGTAGCGGATCTAACGTTGAAGCAGCAGCTAAAATCGGTGAAGCAATCGCAAAACGCGCTGCGGAAAAAAATATTACTGCTGTTGTATTTGACCGTGGTGGTTACTTATATCATGGACGTGTGAAAGCTTTAGCAGAAGCTGCACGTGAAAACGGCTTAGAATTTTAATAAGAAGGAGGGACATACTTCATGAGTCGCATTGACGCAAACAAATTAGAGCAACTTGAAGAACGCGTAGTTACAATTAACCGTGTAGCGAAAGTTGTTAAAGGTGGACGTCGCTTCCGCTTCACAGCACTTGTTGTTGTTGGAGATAAGAACGGCCATGTAGGTTTCGGTACTGGTAAAGCACAAGAGGTGCCAGACGCAATCCGTAAAGCTGTTGAAGACGCGAAGAAAAACTTAGTCGAAGTACCACGCGTAGGTGGAACTACTCCACACTTAGTGCAAGGTCGCTTTGGCGCAGGTAAAGTATTAATTAAACCTGCTGCTCCAGGTACAGGGGTTATCGCTGGTGGTCCAGTACGTGCTGTATTAGAGTTAGCTGGTATTACTGATATTCTTTCAAAATCTCTAGGTTCAAACACACCAATTAACATGGTGCGTGCAACTATTGCAGGTTTAACTGAATTAAAGCAAGCTGAGGATGTTGCAAAACTTCGCGGTAAATCAGTGGAAGAATTATTAGGATAAGGGGGGAATTATAATGGCTAAATTACAAATTACCCTTTCTAAATCTGTGATTGGTACAAAACCAGCACAACGTAAAACAATCGAGGCTCTTGGATTACGCAAAACTAATCAAACTGTTGAACACGCTGATAACGAAGCTGTTCGCGGTATGCTTACAAAAGTAGCTCACTTAGTTACTGTAAAAGAAATCTAATTTCATATCATTGAACAAGGAGGTGCCACTCATAATGAAACTTCATGAGTTGAAACCAGCAGAAGGATCACGTAAAGTACGTAACCGAGTTGGTCGTGGTATCGGTTCTGGTAACGGTAAAACTGCAGGTAAAGGTCACAAAGGTCAAAACGCTCGTTCTGGCGGCGGCGTTCGCCCAGGATTTGAGGGTGGTCAAAACCCACTATTCCGTCGTTTACCTAAACGAGGCTTTACAAATATTAACCGTAAAGAATACGCTATCGTTAACCTTGATGCATTAAACCGTTTTGAAGATGGTGCAGAGGTAACTACTGCATTATTAGTAGAAACTGGTATTGTGAGTAATGAAAAAGCTGGTATTAAAGTTTTAGGTAACGGAACTTTAACAAAAAAGCTTACAGTAAAAGCTCATAAATTCTCAGCTTCTGCGAAAGAAGCTATTGAGAATGCTGGCGGAACAACTGAGGTGATTTAATGTTTCAAACGATCTCTAACTTTATGCGCGTTCGAGATATACGAAATAAAATCATCTTTACATTATTAATGCTCATCGTTTTCCGTATCGGGACATTTATTCCCGTACCAAACGTCGACGCAAATGTATTGAAAGCTGCTGATGAATTTAATATTATTGGCTTCTTAAATACTTTCGGTGGTGGTGCCTTGGCAAACTTCTCTATCTTTGCGATGGGGATTATGCCATACATTACTGCTTCAATTATTGTGCAGTTATTGCAAATGGATGTTGTACCTAAATTTGCAGAATGGGCTAAACAAGGTGAAGTTGGTCGCCGTAAGTTAGCACAATTCACACGATACTTTACAATCATTTTAGCGCTAATCCAATCATTTGCTATGTCATTTGGCTTTAACCAGCTTTATGGCGGCTCATTGATTACAGACACTAGCGTTGGTTCGTATTTAACTATCGCAATTGTGCTTACAGCAGGTACTGCCTTCCTATTATGGCTGTCTGAGCAAATTACAGCAAATGGTGTAGGTAATGGTATTTCCATTATTATCTTTGCTGGTATCGTTGCAGCAATTCCAACTGCAGTTAACCAAGTTTATGCACAACAAATCGAAGGTGCAGGCGAGCAACTATTCATTCGAATTGTCATTCTTGCCTTGTTAGTACTAGTTCTTCTTGCAGTTATTGTTGGAGTAATTTACGTTAACCAAGCGTTGCGTAAAATTCCAATTCAATATGCAAAGCGAGTAACTGGTCGTGCGCCTCAAGCAGGTGGTCAACAAACGCACTTACCGTTAAAGGTAAATGCTGCAGGGGTTATTCCGGTAATCTTTGCGATGGCGTTTATTGTAACACCGCAAACTTTGGCGACATTCTTCGGTGAAAATAGTGTTACAAGATTTATTACAAGTATGTTTGATTATAAGCAAACGACTGGATTAATAGGTCTAACTCTTTATATCGCTTTAATCATTGCCTTCACATATTTCTATGCGTTCGTTCAAGTGAACCCAGAAAATGTGGCAGACAATTTAAAGAAACAAGGTGCATACATTCCGGGCATTCGTCCAGGTAATGATACGCAGGCTTATTTAACAAAAGTTCTTTATCGTTTAACTTTCGTTGGCGCTATCTTCCTATGTGTCATCTCTGTTATGCCTATTTTATTCACTACATTTATGAACTTACCTGCTTCTGCTCAAATCGGTGGAACAAGTATGATTATCGTAGTTGGTGTAGCACTTGAAACAATGAAGCAATTAGAGTCACAACTAGTGAAACGTCATTATAAAGGCTTTATGAAATAATGTTGGTTTTAGGGAACGATTTCGTTTCCTTAACCAGCTAGACACAGTAGCTTTTAGGGGGAAACTTCGTATGAATATCGTTTTAATGGGCCTGCCGGGTGCTGGTAAAGGTACACAGGCAGACAAAATTGTTGAGAAGTACGCAATCCCTCATATTTCTACAGGCGATATGTTCCGTGCAGCTATTAAGGACGGTACTGAGCTTGGCTTACAGGCTAAATCGTTTATGGATCAAGGTGCATTAGTACCTGATGAAGTAACAATCGGTATCGTACGTGAGCGATTATCACAACCAGACTGCGAAAAAGGATTCTTATTAGATGGATTCCCGCGTACAGTTCCTCAGGCCGAGGCGTTAAATGGCATTCTTGAAAGCCTAGGTCGTGCAATCGAACATACGATTAATATCCAAGTTGATAAAGATGAATTAATAGCACGTTTAAGTGGACGTCGTATTTGTAAGAGCTGTGGCGCTTCTTATCATTTAGTTTTCAACCCTCCAGCGGTAGAAGGCAAATGTGATAAAGATGGTGGCGAGCTTTATACACGTGCAGATGATAATCCAGAAACGGTAACAAATCGTTTGGAAGTAAATATGAACCAAGCGCAGCCTTTACTTGACTTTTACCAAGCTAAAGGTGTTTTAACGAATATTGATGGACAGCAAGATATTAACAAAGTATTTGCTGATCTTGATGCTCTATTACAGAGCGGCCGCAGCTGATACCCGACCCAGGCGCAAGTTAACTGCTTTCGCGGGAGGCATGCGGAGGCAACAACGAAACATAATTTTTGAGAGTTGCAAAAGCATATTGTACCCAATTAATACGAGAGAGGGGAGCACGATTTTGTGTGATGATCCGATTATTGTATAGAGGGTTTCGTGGAAGCATCTGTGTAACGGGTATGAATCTCTCATCCAAGACATTCCGGCTATCGTGTTAACATAAGGAATACAGCTTCCTAAACCGGGATCTGTTCAATTCCATGGATTGTGTGAAGCGAAACCAGACGAGCGTCTTTCGAACATCTCTCATACAATCCAAGCATATGTTGAGACGAGTTGCTTCTAAATAACGGAAGAAAACAGTTATAATGATTACCGGATTAGGTAGTCAGAAATTGCATATAGAAGGGAGACGAGAGTTAATGGCGAAAGATGATGTAATTGAAGTCGAAGGGACAGTTGTTGAGACTTTGCCAAACGCGATGTTTAAGGTAGAATTAGAAAATGGGCATGTAGTGCTTGCGCATGTTTCTGGAAAGATTCGTATGCACTTTATCCGCATTCTACCGGGAGATAAGGTTACTATTGAGTTATCTCCATATGATTTAACTCGCGGTCGTATCACATACCGTTTTAAATAATCTTTTGCACTCCGGACTATTAAGGAGGTTAGGTTAGATGAAAGTGAGACCATCTGTGAAACCGATCTGCGAAAAGTGTAAAGTAATTCGCCGACGCGGTAAAGTAATGGTAATCTGTGAAAATCCTAAACACAAACAAAAACAAGGATAATAAATAAGGAGGTGCACACGTAAATGGCACGTATTGCTGGTGTTGATATTCCTCGCGACAAACGCGTTGTAATTTCATTAACTTACATTTTCGGTATTGGTAAAACAACTTCACAAAAAGTATTAGCAGCTGCAGGTATTGACGAAAATATCCGCGTTCGCGACTTAACTGAAGATCAATTAAACCTAATCCGTGAACAATTAGACTCACTTAAAGTGGAAGGTGACTTACGTCGTGAAGTTTCACTTAATATTAAACGTCTGATGGAAATCGGTTGTAACCGTGGTATCCGTCACCGTCGTGGTCTACCTGTTCGTGGTCAAAATACGAAGAACAACGCACGTACGCGTAAAGGTCCTCGTAAAACTGTAGCGAATAAGAAAAAATAATTAAGTAAAGGAGGTTCCTTCTTAACATGGCTCGTAAACAACAAACTCGTAAACGTCGTGTGAAAAAGAATATCGAATCTGGTATTGCACACATCCGTTCTACATTCAACAATACAATCGTAACGATTACAGATATGCAAGGTAACGCTGTATCATGGTCAAGTGCTGGTGCTCTTGGTTTCCGTGGTTCACGTAAATCTACTCCATTTGCTGCGCAAATGGCTGCAGAAACAGCTGCAAAAGCATCCCTTGAACATGGTCTGAAAACGTTGGAAGTAACTGTTAAAGGTCCTGGTGCAGGTCGTGAAGCTGCAATTCGTGCACTTCAAGCTGCTGGTTTAGAAGTAACTGCTATTAAAGACGTTACTCCAGTTCCACATAACGGTTGCCGTCCGCCAAAACGTCGTCGCGTGTAATGGGTGCAGCTTAAAGAGCGTAGTTCTTTAAGTACATCATTTCTTTGTGCAAATGTCTTGTGCAACTTATTAGTAAAGTCAATCAAGAATAACAACTATGATGGTATGAACCTATACATTGATGTTTTGAAGGAGGGTAAATTGAATGATCGAAATTGAAAAACCAAAGATTGAGACAGTGGAGATCAGCGAAGATGTCAAATATGGCAAGTTTGTTGTAGAACCGCTAGAACGCGGATATGGAAACACTTTGGGAAATTCTTTACGTCGTATCCTTCTGTCTTCATTACCAGGAGCTGCTGTAACGTCAATACAAATTGACGGCGTATTACACGAATTCTCTACTGTAGAAGGCGTTGTAGAAGATGTTGCTTCAATTATCTTAAACGTGAAAAAGTTAGCTTTAAAAATCTACTCTGACGAAGAAAAAGTCATTGAGATTGATGTAAAAGGTGATGGCACAGTAACTGCTGCTGACATCACACATGACAGTGACGTTGAAATTTTAAATCCAGATCTATATATTGCAACAATCGCTAAAAACGGTCATTTACGTATGCGTATGTATGCGCAACGTGGTCGTGGCTACACTCCTGCTGATCAAAACAAACGTGAGGATCTTCCTATCGGCGTGATCCCGATCGACTCTATTTACACTCCAGTTTCACGCGTCAATTTCCAAGTGGAAAACACTCGTGTTGGGCAAAACTCTGATTACGATAAGTTATCACTTGATGTATGGACAGATGGAAGCATCGGTCCAAAAGAGGCGATTTCACTTGGAGCGAAAATTTTAACAGAGCATTTAAACATTTTCGTAGGCATGACGAATGAAGCGCAAACTGCTGAAATCATGGTCGAAAAAGAAGAAGACCAAAAAGAGAAAGTTTTAGAGATGACTATCGAAGAACTAGATCTTTCTGTTCGTTCTTACAACTGTTTAAAGCGTGCAGGCATCAATACGGTGCTTGAATTAGCGAATAAATCAGAAGACGATATGATGAAAGTGCGCAACCTTGGTCGCAAGTCTTTAGAAGAGGTTAAAGCGAAGTTAGAAGAGCTTGGTTTAGGATTACGTAAAGAAGACTAAGCGAATTTGAAATATACAGCAAGATCAGATATTTTTTAAAGGAGGGAAACATCCATGGGTTACAGAAAACTTGGTCGTACAAGTTCTCAACGTAAAGCGATGTTACGTGACTTAGCTACTGACTTAATCATCAACGAGCGCATCGAAACTACTGAAGCTCGCGCGAAGGAAGTTCGTAAAGCTGTTGAAAAAATGATTACTTTAGGTAAGCGCGGTGATTTACATGCTCGTCGTCAAGCGGCTGCATTTATCCGTCGTGAGCTAGTAACGGCAACTGACGAAGAAGGTAACGAAACAACTTCATTCGCACTACAAAAATTGTTCGATGATGTTGCACCACGCTACGCAGAGCGTCAAGGTGGTTACACTCGTATCCTAAAAGTAGGTCCTCGTCGTGGAGACGGCGCACCTGTAGTTGTAATTGAATTAGTTTAATTTAATTCAGCGATTCAGTCAATAACACAGTTGTTTTAGAGGGGATGCCTAGTTCACCTATGAACGCTGGCACTCCCTTTCTGTAAATAATTAATTACATATTTGTGTGTAATTAAAATGATTTATACGACAAATAATTAAGCTGAGCGTTATGATGAGCGGAACACTATGTTGTTGGCGTCTCGTCTAGCTCTCCGCACCTCATTCATTCAGAGTACGGAAATGAGCAGCCGTATTCTCCTTAATGTAGTGATAAGCGCATTTCTCTGAATGAGGTGCGCGCTTTTTTATTGTATGGGATATTGGTTTACATCACCAACTTTACCATATGCACATACATAAACATAAAGTACGTTTAGGCATTTCCTGCTTGTTAACGTGCTTTATTTTTATATATGTGGGAAAGGTAGCATAATTTTTGCAAACAGTGTAATTTTAATAGTGGAGTGGAGAAAGAGAGGGGTAGCAGAGCCATGACAGAAATTTTATCTTTTCACAATGTGACATTCTCCTATACACCTGAGGATGAAACAGCGCGCAAAGCTGTGCAAAATATTTCATTTACCGTGCAGCAAGGTGAGTGGATTGCCATTGTGGGCCATAATGGCTCAGGCAAATCGACAATAGCGAAGCTAATGAATGGCTTACTATTTCCTGCTGAAGGGGAAGTACGCGTTTTACTTAATGCTTTAACAGAGGAAAACCTGTGGGATGTACGTTCAAAAATGGGTATGGTATTTCAAAATCCTGATAATCAATTTGTTGGTGCAACAGTACAAGATGATGTTGCATTTTCCTTAGAAAATAACGGTGTGCCCTATGAAGAGATGGTAGCACGCGTAAAAGATGCATTAAAGCAAGTAAAGATGGATCAGTTTTATAACCATGAACCACATCACTTATCTGGTGGACAAAAGCAGCGAGTTGCCATTGCAGGCGCTTTAGCAATCCACCCGAAAGTTTTAATATTAGACGAGGCTACATCGATGCTAGACCCACAAGGGCGTGATGAGGTGTTAAGTACCGTTCAAGCCTTGCGTGAAAAAATCGGACTTACCGTTATTTCGATTACACACGATTTAGAGGAAGCGATGCTAGCAGACCGTATTATTTTTATGAATGATGGTAAAAAATACGCAGAAGGTACACCGAGCGAAATTTTTTCATTAGGTGAGCAATTAATTACATTTGGCTTAGATTTACCTTTTGCGATGAAGATGACAAAGCTCCTGCAGCAACAAGGTGTAAAGCTGTTAGGACAACATATGACAGAAGAAGAGCTGGTGAATGATTTATGGACATCAAACTTCAACAAGTAAGTTATGCTTATGGAAAAGATACACCCTTTGAGAAATATGCGCTATTTGATGTGGATTTGACGATTACTCACGGGACCTATCAAGCAATTATCGGACATACAGGCTCAGGGAAATCAACAATCTTACAGCATTTTAATGGATTATTAAAGCCATCTACGGGTGAGGTGCATATCGGTGAGCGCGTAATTGAAGCAGGCAAAAAGGCAAAGGAATTAAAGCCTATACGCCAAAAAGTAGGCATTGTCTTTCAATTTCCAGAGCATCAACTATTTGAAGAAACAGTATTAAAAGATATTATGTTTGGTCCGATGAATTTTGGCGTTTCGGAAGAAGAGGCAGAACGACGTGCACGTGAGCTAATTACACTTGTTGGATTACCTGATGAAGTGTTAGAAAAGTCGCCTTTTGATTTATCAGGAGGACAAATGCGTCGTGTGGCAATTGCAGGTGTTTTAGCGATGCAGCCAGAGGTTATCGTCTTAGATGAACCGACAGCAGGCTTAGACCCACGTGGTCAAAAAGAAATTATGGACATGTTTTACCAGTTGCATAAGCAGCAAGGGTTAACGACAATTCTTGTAACACATAGTATGGAGGATGCTGCACGCTACGCTGATCAAGTTGCCATTATGCATGAAGGGCGCTGTGTGCTAACTGGGCAGCCGAGGGAGATTTTTGCAGACGTGGAGACATTAGCGAAATATCGCTTAGAGCCACCACGTATCATTCGTTTCCAGCATCGAGTTGAAAAGCTTATAGGTGAAATTTTGCCGAAAATATGCTTAACAGAGGAAGAGTTAGCGATTGAATTAGCACAGGTTGTAAAGAAGGGGCGTGACCAACAATGATGGAGAAAATGATTTTTGGGCGCTATATTCCTGGAAATTCCTTCGTACATAAGCTTGACCCGCGTGCTAAGCTCATTTTCGTATTTGCCTTTATCATTGTTGTCTTTTTAGCAAACAATATAATCACTTACGGGTTACTTCTTGCATTTACGTTGTTCATTGTATTGATTTCCCGCATTCGACTCTATTTTTTAATTAATGGTTTGAAGCCAATTATCTTTTTAATGGTATTTACGTTTTTACTGCATACGCTATTTACGCGTGAGGGAGCAGTTGTATTAGATTTGGGCTTTTTAAAAATTTATGAGCAAGGCTTGAGACAAGGTATTTTTATTTCAATCCGCTTTTTAGTGCTTGTTTTTATGACATCCATTTTAACATTAACGACATCGCCGATTTCAATTACGGACGGTTTGGAAGTGCTATTGAATCCATTAAAGAAATTAAAAGCGCCTGTACATGAGCTCGCACTCATGATGTCAATATCATTACGCTTTATCCCAACTCTAATGGATGAAACAGATAAAATTATGAAAGCTCAAATGGCACGAGGCTCAGATTTAAGCGCTGGTCCATTAAAAAACCGTTTAAAGGCAGTTGTTCCATTGCTTGTTCCACTTTTTGTGAGTGCCTTTAAGCGTGCCGAGGATTTAGCGACAGCGATGGAGGTGCGTGGCTATCGTGGTGGCGAGGGGAGAACACGTTATCGTCAATTGAAATGGGATTACCGCGATACAATTTGCTTAGTGTCCCTTGTCATACTGACGGCATTGCTTGTATTTTGCCGAAACTAGAGGTGATACCTTATGAGATTAAAAGCAATTATTAGCTATGATGGCACACAATTTGCTGGCTATCAAGTGCAGCCAGGCGAGCGCACAGTGCAGCTAGAACTAGAGAAAGTATTGATGAAAATGCATAAAGGTGAGCGTGTGCATGTGACGGCAAGTGGGCGTACAGATGCGCGTGTTCATGCGACAGGGCAAGTCATTCATTTTGATACAACGCTGACGATTCCTACTGATAATTATCAAAAGGCATTAAATGTTCAACTGCCAAGCGATATTCGAGTTTTAGGTGTTGAACAAGTAGCAGACGACTTTCATGCGCGCTATAGTGCGACAGGCAAGCGTTATCGTTACATTTGGGATTGCAGTAAAGTCCAAAGCCCATTTCGCCGTTTTTATACAGTTGAAACGAAGGGCATTAAGCCAAATATAGAGCTCATGCGTGAGGCTGCACAGTCAATTGTCGGCACACATGATTTTACTTGCTTTTGCGCGGCGAATACAAGCGTTGTAGATAAAGTACGCACCGTCTATTCACTAAATTTAGAATGGGTTGGTGACGAGCTACATATGACGATCGCAGGAAATGGTTTCCTATACAATATGGTGCGCATCATTGCAGGAACACTCTGGGAGGTCGGAACGGGTCGCCGCGATGTTTGTGCAGTGGCACAGGCAATCGAGGTACAGGACCGCAGTAAGGCAGGAAAGACAGCACCGGCACATGGACTTTACTTGGAGGAAGTTTTTTACGCAATAAACGCATAGTAATTTATCCCGCATTAACTGGCAGTAAGCCTCCCACTTCAAGACTTAAGTAAGGATGCCCGTAAAAGCCCGATTGCTTCAACTAACAATCAGTGGGGGATGAGGAAAACCTTCACTGATTGAAGTTTCATTTTATCAATTATTTGGATTTTTCGTCTTTAACAACATCACCGTGTGTTCAATAAAAATTCTTGACTTATAACGCAATACGTTATATGATGATGTATGGTATTTTCATTACCACCACAAATAAGCCCCGAAACTTATAGTGTTTAATAATGAAAAATAACGGTAATCGAATCGATTAGGAGGATATATACATGCGTACAACATTCATGGCTAAAGGTCACGAAGTAGAGCGTAAATGGTTAGTAGTTGACGCAGAAGGCCAAACTCTTGGACGTTTAGCTTCTGAAGTAGCTTCTATTTTACGCGGTAAACATAAACCAACTTTCACACCACACGTTGACACAGGTGATCATGTAATCATCATCAACGCTGATAAAATTGAGTTAACAGGTAATAAATTAGAAGGTAAAATCTACTACCGTCACACTCAATTTACTGGTGGTTTAAAACAACGTACAGCTGGCGAAATGAAAGAAAAATACCCAACTCAAATGATTGAGTTAGCGGTTAAAGGGATGCTTCCTAAAAACTCTTTAGGTCGTCAAATGTTCAGCAAACTTAATGTTTATGCTGGCCCAGAGCACCCACATGCAGCGCAAAAACCAGAAGCTTATGAGCTTCGTGGATAATATACTACATTAATAGGAGGAATAACCTTGGCACAAGTTCAATACATCGGCACAGGTCGCCGTAAAAGCTCAGTAGCACGCGTACGTTTAGTACCAGGCGAAGGCAAAATCGTAATCAATAACCGTGATGTTGCTGATTACCTACCATATGAAACTTTACTTTTAATTATCAACCAACCACTTGAAGCTACTGAAACAAAAGGTAGCTATGATGTTCACGTAAACGTAAACGGTGGTGGTTTCACTGGTCAAGCTGGTGCAATCCGTCACGGTATCGCACGCGCTTTATTACAAGTTGACCCAGATTTCCGTCCAGCACTTAAATCTGCTGGTTTATTAACACGTGATGCACGTATGAAAGAGCGTAAAAAACCAGGTTTACGCGGCGCTCGTCGTTCACCACAGTTCTCAAAACGTTAATATCGTTGTTATATCAACGTTTACAGCGTTTTTCAAAGTCCTCTCTCAACACACCGAGAGAGGATTTTTTTAATTTTGATACTGTTTTGATACTACAAGGATTTTTTATTTTGAGGTGTCGTGTTCATAAAGTCCATAAAACGATTTTGCACATCTGTTTTTGTTTCTTGTGTGATATGTGTGTAAATGTTCATTGTTGTTTCGATTCGTGCATGTCCTAACCGATCTTGTACTTCCTTCATGTTTGCACCACTTGCAAAGAGCATAGATGCGTGTGTATGACGTAGACCATGGAACTTTATATATTTAAGTTTATATCGCTTACAGAGCGCTTGGAGCGTTTCTGTAGGGTATGCAGTTCGGTGAGGTCTAAAGCCATCGCGAATAAAAATAAAATGATGCTCTAAACTATCAATCACACCTGCCGCTAATTTAGCTCTCTTATTTGCTGTAATCAGTTTTAATAACAGATCATACGTTGTATCGTCCAAAGGTAATTTGCGTATAGATTTAGCTGTTTTAGGACTTAATAGTTGATAGTTCTTAGCAGTCTTATCCCAATACATCGTATGGCGTATATTAATCTCCTTAGTTTCGTGGAGGACGTCACATTCCTGTAAAGCTAAAATTTCCCCTTTACGAGCCCCTACAAATAATCCGATACGAAACATAACATAATTGTGAAGGCTTGTATGGCTCTCCGCTATCTCTAAAAATTGATAAAGTTCCTCTTTGTTCCAAAAGCCATCAAATATATCATCTTCATTTGAATTCTCATTTTTAGTTTGCGCATACACTACTAATTCAAAGGGATTTTCTAAAATTAATTTTTTTCGTCTAGCGTATTTGAAAACTAAATTTGCCTGTATGCCATAATCGCGGGCAGAGGATATTTTCTCTTCTAGCTTATCAATCCATTCTTGGCAATCCTCAGATGTAATTTCATCGATAAACCACTCACCAAAAGCAGGGTATATTTGGCTCTTGAATTTACTACGTTTACTATACATTGTTGGTGGCTTGCAGACCTTCTCCTGCTTTTTTAAAAATTCTTCAGCAATCTCCTTGAATGTGACCTTTTTAAAAACATCCTTACCTCTTTTAGCTGTTTCTTCTAAAGCTTCACAAGCCAATTTGGCCGCTCCTCTACTAGTAAATCCTCTTTTCATCACACGTTTAGACTTACCCGTTCTAGGGTCTTTAATGTAGGTTTGATAATACCAGCGTACTCCTTTTTTCGTATCATATTTATCATATCGCCCCATCTTTATTCCTCCTTTCAGGAATGTATGTTCTATCAAGAAATATTAAGATTCGGCATAGGATTTAAGTTATTTAAGTAGCGCTCAAGGCGCTGCATAGCAAATTCATATTCCACATTGAACAAATGTTGAATGTTATGAGCAGTGAGTACAGCGGGCTCAAGTGCATCTAACATAAAAGTAGGTACGCAAGCATGATACATAAAGTTACTTGCCTTGTATTCCTGATATGAACGGAACAATGGAGGCATGCGCCCTTGATGTCCAGTATGCAAAAGGATATGGCATAATTCATGACAAAAATCTTGCCATTGTTGTTGAGGTGTTAAATTCTCGTTAATCATAATGTATCCTGTGTTAACAAAGAATAATGCTTGGCTAGGATGTGGCCAACAGAACAAATGAATTCCTAGTGATTTAGCGATAGTTTTAAAATTTAGTTGCAATGGTGTCATCATGCCTATTTTTAAATATAGTGCTTTAATAAATTCTTCGGTATACGATAAAGTACGCATTTTATCAGCTCCTAAAAAACCAAAATAGAACAAGTGTTCTTTATGGTAATATAAAATATTAATATATTAAAGTCAAATTTCCTGAAATGGTATCTATATTCCAATTGAGAGAAAAGGTATAATTG
Source organism: Metasolibacillus sp. FSL H7-0170 (assembly GCF_038593115.1). Lineage (NCBI taxonomy): Bacteria > Bacillati > Bacillota > Bacilli > Caryophanales > Caryophanaceae > Metasolibacillus > Metasolibacillus sp. FSL H7-0170. The sequence goes on from NZ_CP151964.1 coordinate 2,641,022, forward strand.
CGTATATAGAGATAGAAAGGAGAGTTTTTATGAAATGGAAGCTATTTATTACTATTTTCCTGTCTAGTTTGTTACTAGTAGCATGTGGCGGTGAAAAAGAGCCTGCAAAGGAGGCCGTGAGCGCACCAGTAGTGAATGAAGAAGAAACTACAAAACCAAAGGAAAAGGAAAAAGTAGAAGAGGAAGAAGAATCCGATTTTGTTTTCTTTGATGAAGATGATCCAGTGCCTCAAAAAGGTGGAGTAATCAACGGAGATCAAATTAAAGAGCTTATTGAATATCATGCTCTAGGTGCGGATGATAAATTAGTAGAAGTGGTTTTAAATGATGGGGTAATTACAGCTACCATTGAAGTTCAAGCCATGGACGGTTTCCCTGCCACAGCACCAGCGGAAATTGCCTATTCAAGAATGGGGGATGAGTTGCTATTACATGAAGGCTGGCAGGTGTTAACTGTTAATTTTGTTGATATTGGGACTGTTAGCATGAATCGTTCTCAACAGAAAGATGAAGGATTTGGCCCATATTTCCCTACAATAGAGATTATGAAACAATTGGGAGTGGAGTAAATGGAAAAGGATGTGTACCTTGGCACATCCTTTTTATAATCTATTGATTATTTAATGTAGATGAATGAGAGGAAGTGATTTCAGTTGTGTATTCAATCAATTTTTTGAAAATATTTACATATACGTGTAAGAAAGTAGGCAGCCAGCTGACTGGTATGCCTATTTGTTTTTTTCTGCTTTAATCATTTCCCAAATCGTACGCAATTTACGCAGCTCTTCCTCGTCTGATTGAGGCAACTCCTTATACCAAACTCCAAGCTCTGGATCATTAACGAACGCCTGGAACTCCATCTCATCTTTATCCTGCTGTGTTAGCGATGGTGAATCGGTACGCCCTAAAAGGTAGTCGGTGCTGATTTCAAAGTAATCAGCAAATTTATTCAATAATTCAAAATCAGGTCTACGTTCGTCTCGCTCATACATACCTATAGTACTTTCAGCTAAGCCAAATATTCTCCCGAATTCTTTTTGTGAAATTTTTTTTCCAGTTCGTAAGGCTTTTAACCTTTTACCAAATAACTCTGTCATAGTTATCACCTGTTTCTATTTTAACACATAGCGTGTTAAAAAAGATTATTTTATTATTTTTATTGACAACACATATTGTGGTGTTTTATATTAGTGTTAACAACACGATACGTGCTGTTAGGGGGTGAGGGAAAATGAATAAAGAAAAAATAGGAATGATTCTCACCGATTTAAGAGGTGGTGAGTCTCGAGAAGAAGTTTCAAAAAAAATTGGCGTTAGTGTTAGTGCATGGCAAATGTACGAAAATGGACAACGAGTTCCGAAGGACGAAATAAAAATTAAAATTGCATCTCACTTTAAAAAAAGTGTAGAAGAAATTTTTTACACATAAACAACACGATTTGTGCTGTTTATGGGGCTGTAATCTATTTATATGCTTCTATAGCTTATGAAGCGGTAGCAACGCTAATTTATTGAGAGGTGGGAATGTTGATGCAGAAGAAAGAATCCTCACAAACTGCTGTAACAGTGAATGAGGAAGTCAATAAAATCAAAGCAACTACAATGGTATCTAGTGACGAACTAAGTACTCTTAGTAATGAACAGATAGCCTTACGTTTATATTTTTTAGTTGCTAATGGAACTAATAAACAATTTTCGGATTTTTACGATATTGGTAATCACTTTAACAATATTGCAGCAAATTTAAAATGTTAGCTTTGGTTATTTTAAAATGACACCTGCAATCATGTCTTCGAATCCAGAAGCCTTTAAGTACACGATAGTTATTAGATCATTATCAGCTAACTGCTTAAGTAGTATATCGATACGATGATGGTTATCTTCTCCAAGCATCCGACACGTTTGAATAATGTCGCTATAGAGGATATGACTACCATGTTCATAATCTGCAACTGGTTTAGGTGTTAAAGATTTTAGAATATCCAACAAATTCATTTGTATCACCTCACTTTCTAAGGTGATTATAGCACGTAATACAAGCTAATTTGATTGAGGAGGCGCATGGTCGCGCCTTTAAGGAGGGGAGAAAAATGAATGATGCCAAATTTCGGAGAATGGTAGATGAAATTGAATCGAAGGAGTTTGAATTACTTTCTCAAAAACTGTCTCTTATCGCAGAGAAAGCATATTTACAAGGTTTAGAGGATGGTAGAGCAAAAGACCGTTATCCACATGTTTTAAGAAAAGCACACCTTTGCGAAATTTTACAAATTGAAATGCCTACCGTCAACAAGTTAGTTGCTCGCAAGGATTTTCCTAAATTAATTGATATACAGGCCCGCTATCCACGCGACCAAGTATTTGATTGGATTAATCGTAATTCGAATGTAACTAATATGTTTATGCAAATTCAGCGTTCATTTGCTTAAATCTATCATATTAATTATTTCCATCAGTAGCTATGCATAGTACGCATTTATGCACAATGAGCATACCCAGAGCTTGAGAGGGGGTGAACATGTTGACCATAGATGTGGGGAAGCTCATTAAACAGTGCCGTAAAAAAATGGGCTGGTCACAAGAAGAGGCTGCTTATCGAATGCATGTAAATCAGTCTACGATTAGCCGTATTGAGAAGAATTTAATTGCCTGTGAAGTAAACTTTCTTGTGAGATTTTCCAAGCTCACTAATACCGAGGATATTGTAATAGCGGCATTATTTAGCATTGACGTAATATCACAGTCAATACCACTATTATCAATGTTTGCATTTATGAGATTTATATTCTGAGTTCGAAAGGGTGGTTTAAATGGAGAGATTAAAAGAATTGGTTGATTTATGCAAGGAACGTCGGCTGTTATTCGACGAAACTCTTTTTAATTCCTACGCACAAGAGAATCAATATAAGGAATTAACAAAAAAGATTAAGCGTTTAGCGAGTAAATACGATATTTTCACGATTAACTATTATGAAAATTCAACTGTCTACATTGGATTTAACACGATTGAACAACTTACAGTTTTTACAGGTGATGAAGTATTAAGTTCATCATATTCAGACAATCTTGAAATGGTAAGATACTCAGCAACTTTTTTTGATGGGGATTTAAAGTTATTTGTATACAAAAAAGCTGACAAAGAAGACGAGGAACATAAAAACGCCCAAGCGATTTAGCGAATCACTTGAGCAATGGACTGAATACTTTGGACGAGCGTTCAGTTAATATTATGTTCCTTCATTATAACAAAAACTAATGGAGGTATACAAGGATGAAAAATACAATTGAACAGTTTTTAGCACAGGAAGAGGAACTCTTAACGGACTTTTTATTAGATATGGAAGAGTCTGCTGGGAACAAAGCATATGGACAGGCGGTTGCCTTGTGGTCGATGCAGACAACACGTGTTGGAGCGATTCGAGATGTTTTAGCATTACTAGCTATTCCAACAGAGAATTGATTTAAAAAGGTGTGCGACACTTTGTCGCTCGCCTTTTACAAAATGAGGTGAACTTATGTTAGACATTATAGAGCGTGAAGGAAAGCGCGTATTAACAACTGCTCAAGTAGCAGAAGCTTACAACATTGAAGCAAAATCACTAATGCGAAATTTTCAGCGTAATAAAGAACACTTTGCGGAAAACATACACTACTTTGCGCTAACAGGAGAGGCATTAAAGCAATTTAAAGGCGAGCGACAAAATGACGCCAACCTTAAGTATGCATCCAATTTGTATTTATGGACTGAACAAGGAGCATTTTTATTAGCTAAATCTTTGCAATCGGAGAAGGCATGGACAGCTTATAACATGCTTGTCGGGCAGTATTACAATGTGACACAGCAGATTGCCCAAGTACAAGAACAACCGCAATTGCCATATGATCCACAACGTTTTTTAGCATTAGAGCAGCGGGTGCAGGAGATTGAGGCGAAACTTCAAGAGGCAACTTTAAAGGCGAATGAACAAAATGCTTTACGCTACGCAGTAACTCAGCGTGTCAATGCGCTCTGTGCTGTACCAGCAAGACGACCCGCTTTCTTTGCGTCCATTTACCGGGAAATAAAGCGACGCTATAAAGTGGGCTCTTACAGGGATGTGCCGCAATGTAAGCTACAAGATGCTTTGCAATTTGTCAACGCATGGAAAGGCAGTGCTGATGTATGAATTTATTAATTAACGAACCACCGTTACAGGTTTTGCCTAGCCTTGCTAAAAAAGTAGGACTGAACGAGGCGATATTTTTACAGCAATTACACTTTAGGCTACTCATTTCTACGACGGAGCGTGATGGCTATAAGTGGATTTATAAAACGCTTGCTGAATGGAACGAAGAATTTCCTTTTTGGAGCTACGATACGCTGAAGCGTATTGTTGCCAAGCTTGAAAAGGATGGCTATATCGTCACAACAAATGCCTACAACAAGCTAAAAATGGATAAAACGAAATGGTATCGAGTGAACTACTCAAAAACATTGATTTCATCGATAGGTCAAAATGCACCATTCGAGAGTGCATTTTGCCCTGATGGAAAAGTGCAAAATGCCCCAATGGAAGAGTGCAATCTGCCCTCATCTGATGAGGGCAAAATGCACCCAGCAATACCTAAAGATATTAAGAGTATTAAAAATAATAATGTCGAGCAGGCCGACACCGTGCATTCTGTTATCGAATATCTCAATGTGAAAGCAACAAAAAATTTTAATGCGAAATCGAAGGCAACAACTAGATTAATCAATGGACGTTTAGCAGAAGGCTATACCTTACAAGACTTTCACCAAGTGATTGATATTAAAGTTAGGCAGTGGTTGCACAATCCAGAAATGAACAAGTATTTGCGTCCAGCAACGCTATTTAGCCCTACTAATTTTGAAAGTTATTTGAATGAGCAAGCAACATCACCTGTTACTAAAAAGCCTGTTATCCACGTTGCAGGGCCACTTGATTTGAACTTTAACCAAGGGGAGGAATTTTAATGCAAGAAATTAACTTGAGTGCAGAACTAGTAGAAAAAAGCTTACTTGGCACAATGCTAAAAGAAAATTATTTAATTGCTGATAGCCAGTTGGAGGCTAATTACTTCACAACACAGGTGCATAAAAACATCTTTAACAGCATGCGTCAGGTAATGAGCCAACAGCAAACGGTTGATTATATCACGTTACTAACAACAAGAGAGCCTATTGAGCTAGGCGGGGCAAATTATTTAACGGAGTTGCAAAACTTCGCAAACTCCGCAAAATATGACGAGTACGAGGAAATTGTTATTCGCAACTGGAGAGAACAATCCAAACGTCAGATTGTTGAACAGGCACGTATAGAAAACTGGAGCATTGAACAGATTCAAACCAAACTAGATAGTCTTACAGCCAAGCATATCAAAATAAATACGAGCGTAAAGGCAGACTTAATGGCGATGGCTGAACGACCGTATCAGAAAGGTAAAGCAAAAAAAGGCGTTCCATCAGGTTTACGAGATTTGGACAAAATGCTAAATGGTTTCCAAAACGCTGAATTATCAATCATAGCAGCTAGACCATCAATGGGAAAAACAGATACGATGAATCATATTGCATTGAATGCTGGATGGGAAGGTTATTTGCCAATCGTATTTTCACTGGAAATGAGCAGAGATACATTGCTTGATAGATTGATAGCGACAACTGGTAATTACAATCGGCTGAAAATGCGAGATCCACATGAATATTTCTCGGACAAGCAAAAAGAAACATGGCTTTCTACAATTGGGCGTTTGAGTAATGCAAACATTGAAATTGATGATAGAGCAGGGCTAACCGTAGCACAAATACGTTCCGCAGCTCGTAGTATTATCAAAGCTAATCCAACGATGAAACCAATTATCTTAATTGATTACTTACAAATCATACGAGGTAACAATCCACGAGATATGCAGAACCAAATTATCGCCCAGATATCATGGGATTTAAAGCAAATGGCGAAGGAATTTAATTGCCCTGTTATTTGTCTATCACAGTTGAATCGCAGTGTTGAGAGTCGTCAGGACAAGCGACCAATTATGAGTGATTTGCGTGACTCGGGAAATATTGAGCAAGATGCAGATGTCATTGCGTTCCTCTATCGTGACGATTATTACGACAAGGAATCCGAAAGCCAAAATATGCTTGAATTCATCATTGCCAAACATCGCAATGGACCAACAGGAACAGTAATGGCCGCTTATGTAAAGGACACAGGGCGATTACTAAACATTGATTGGAGCAATACAAAATGAATGAAATTATCACAGTCAAGGAAATGTTGGACTATGCCATGGAATTTGACGTTAAGCGTTTGGCGCATCAAATCTTTTGGGCAGTAACAACCGATAAAATTCAATTGACAGATGATTCAGGTAGATTGCTAGAAATTCATTTTGATGCAGAGGCGATTCGTGAAATGACAGAGAAAAATCTACTAGGGCTGGGGCGCATTAAGCTCTATGTTGTGCCTAGCTTTAACCAATATGCATTCTATTATGCTAACAATATTTTAGAAGTAAGTGGACTACATCAAAGTTTATTTAATGAACGCCCAGTAAGAATTATAGAATCTCAAAGATTGCAAACAAAAGTGATGTATTTTGTGGACCTAGATGCTGAATATGCACTAATTGACTTCAAAAAAACAATTATAGAATTTCCTGTTTATTTAGGACATGCAGCACCTCAGCAATATCATTTATATCGCCTAGATAGACAAAAAGGAGGGCATAAAATTGTCTGAACAAGAACGTGAAGAAATCATAGCAATTATCATCATGCGTAAAAATTATGCCGAAGAAATGCTGCGATCTATGACAAATGAACAACTATCAAAATTGTTTGATGAGTTGTGAGCCATGCAAAATACAAATATTTTTGATTTTCTAGGTGTCGAAACCGATTTAATTTATCAGAAGATTGCAGCATTAAAAACAGGGGATGTATTTCAAGCGGACAATATTATTGTTCGGTTAGAGAAATACTACGAAATTGAAAGCGATTATGAACACGAATTATTTTACAATGCCATGAGCTGTTATCAGTACCTAAGTGACCTGTTAGTCAAAAGAGGAGGGAATAATGGTGAACAAAAAACGCAGGAAAGCAAAAGCAAAGCGCTGGCTTAAATCACGTCAAAAAGCATACGAAAGGCAGCGTTTCGCTGAAGCATTTCGACAACATTTCATTAAAAAAGGAATATTGAAAGGGTGAGTCATGTGTACTTTAGAAAATGGTTATCACTGCCATTAAAGCAAAGATTGTTGGTAATTAGCAATGCGATACATGCAGGAAAAGTATTTAAACGGTAGGTGGATTGGCTTATGAAAAAGCTCCCAGAGAATTTAATTAAACTCGATCGCTTGCGTATCGAGCGTGGTATGGGGAAATTATGCAAATGTAAGACGCAACTCTATACATTAGACACCGACAATCAACGAGTGACATGTCAAACTTGTGGTGCACCTATAGAGCCTTTTCAAGCAATGTTAAAAATGGCCGAAGTTTGGGGCAAAATTAATGCTGAATTAGAAATGACACTCCAACAAAAGAAAGAACTAGACAATTACAAACCACATTTAAAAATTATCAAGGACTTAGAAAAGCGTACAAGAAGTGGTCCAAATCAAAGTCACCCAATTTGTCCTGTGTGTGATGAGCCATTTATGTTGAGCGAATTGACGAGATTTTATGGAGCAAAATTTGTTACTGGTCAAATTGTCGAACGTATTGACAGGCAAAGAAAAGAGCGTGGGGAAAAGTGAGCATTGGAACCATTATGCGTAGGAAAAGTAGGTGAATACATGATTGTAAGGGAATGGGCGATGCCTAATAGCAAGACTTTTAAAATCAAGCCTATAAAAGAGCTAATTGAAAATGAACTTGTGAATGGGATAATAATTGACCCATTTGCAAATGAGCATTCAATTAAATCAATCATGACAGGAAATCAAAAATACATTACCAATGATATAGATGTTAATTTCGATACAGACTACCATATGGAAGCATTGGAGTTTTTGAAAATGTTCCAGGACAACTCTGTTGATATGGTTTTATATGACCCACCTTATTCACCTCGGCAAATTTCAGAGTGCTATAAAAAAGTTGGACAAGTGGTAAACATGCAAACAACACAATCTAGCTATTGGAGCAATCAAAAAAAGGAAATTGCAAGAATACTAAAACCTAACGGAAAAGTAATCACATTCGGTTGGAATAGTGGTGGCATAGGGAAAAGTAATGGCTTTGTGACAACGAAAATTATGCTTGTTGCTCATGGAGGCTGGCATAATGACACGATATGTACTGTTGAGCGGAAACTAAAGGATTAAGCACAATGACCATTATATGTAAAGGAATGGGGTGAAAATATTGAAAAAGCGAATAAAAAAGAAATTAGCAAAATGCCACATCTGTAAAAATAAAATTAACAAGATGCAAACATCTTATGGTCAGAATGGAAAGTTATATTGGTGCAAAGACTGTATGAATACTGACTATTAGTTAGTGTACATTCTGACCAAACGAGGTGAGAAGTGAGAAATGACTTTTGAACAAAGGGTAAAAAAATGGGCTGAATATAAAGGGTATAGACTCAAAGGCTATGATGGAGGGTTTGTGTTTTTTGAATCAGTAGAAAAAGGCATTTTTCCAATACCAGAAAACACGCTGCATATCATAATGAAAAATGAAGGTTACTAGATAAGTTGACCAAAGGAAGGAGAGGAATGAAATGTCCGGAGTAAAATTGGAAAATACCTTTGTGATTCGTACAGATGACGAAAATTTCAAAGAAGAAATTGCATTATTTTTATCAAATCATTGTACAAAAAATAAAGTGAACGCAGCTATCTATGACTTAAATGAGGTTGGGGCACAAAAGGTCATGCAAATAGTTTTCGAAAAATAAAAGTTCAACACAATGTCAAAAATGCGCAATAAGGGAGGGGAACAGGAATGGCACAAATACAGGGTGTTAAAAAAATAGAATCACGTACAATACGCAGTTTTAGAGTTGAATTAGAACCTAGATATACGAATGGTCATGATTTTTGCGAGTTGATTGTTGATGAAGGTAATAACAATTTTACTGCTCGCCTATATGGTGGAGAAACCTATTCATATGGTTGGAGTTCACCAGGAAACGACTTTATAAAATTTTTAATTAGAGTTTTTAGTAAAGGTTACGATTATTTGTTAAGTAAACTTGAAAATCCATCGTTCTATAATTTTATAGATACTGAAAAAACTGGTCGCAATTTACGTGTAATTATTTTAACTGCCAGGAAAGAGTCAAGGTTGACTCAAGATGAAGCCCGCGATTTATGGGACTGTATCGAGATATTAGAAGGTCATGACGATTTAACAAATAGCCATTTTTACAACATTTACTCTACTTATTTTGAAGCAGCAATTAAAAATGGTGTTATTTCAGATGAACCGTGGTTTGAGGATTTTATCGAGCGTAAAGAAGATTGGAAATGTCGAGTGTTTTGCGAAAAAGTAGCACCGATATTAGCCGAAGTATTAAAACAAGAATACGCTAAGGCTTACTGAACATTTTGACCATTTTAGAGGGAAGGATTTGTAAAAATGGAACGTCTTACTGAAAAAGATAATATTGGTGCTTTTCATTATAGGTTGAAAAGAAAACATAAGTCGAATGAATTTAACGATTATGATGCTTTTTTCGATTACCATATGGCGGTAAAAAGACTTGGTGAACTAGAAGATCTGCTTGAACCGATACCAGCAGATGAATGGCATGAGGACGATGGGGATGTGATTTGGTGGAAGTTTCCTATTGATGAACCGCCTTATCTCGGGTCGCCATTGGATAAAAAGTTTAGATTTGATTACTACACGCATTTCACAAGATTTTTAATACCGTTGGGGTATGGCGGGTAATACACATTTTGACCATTATAGGGAGGATGAACGAAATGAATATGCAATTATATCGACTAAGATTTAAAACAGCTCACAAAACGGCAGATGATGTTAAAAAAGAATATTCATTTGACCCACCAAGCCCAGAACGTTTAGGGCAAATTGCAGAGGCTTATCGTAATTTAGACGGCATAGAAGTAATTGGTGCTGCGTGGGAACATAGCCCAGAATCATACAGCCTTTACGATTGGTCAGATAATGCAGATGAAAAAATGAAAGAGTTCATTTACATGCAAGAACAAGACGAATTTTTTGGTAATTATATAGGTCAACGTGGGCGCTTTGAAACGGATTGGGTGAGAGGTGCATATGAGCCAAGCGGGGCAATGCACTTTGATAAAGCAGATTTTGAAATAGTTGAACTATTGAAGTCTGTGGAAGTAAATGATTAAGCACAATAGCCAAAATAAATAGAAGCTATGGCGACCACCATAGCTTCACATACAAAGTTTCTCTCTTGCATCGATAAAACTATTATAGCATAGGGGGAAGCTATTATGCGTATGAAAGAATTGGATGTAAATATTGACGGAATCCTTCAGGTAGATACAATGGAATTACCCAGTAATTGTGTGATAATTTTATCAAGAGGTAAGGCAAAAGTTGCAGAGCTTCCAGCATTTGCTGAGACAAAGATTGTGACACATCAAGGGCAAGTAAAAAGAGTTAAGTGGGACGAGGGGGAGGAGTTTTGATTGAGAGAACAATATATCAAATAGTAATAGGTTGTTTGCTTATAATTGTTATTAGTTTGATATTGGTTTTTGGCTTTAATTTATTTGATTATATTAATCAAGGTTTTCTAGGTTCTTTATTTGGTGCTGCAATTTCAGGTCTTTTTGCTGTATATGTGTTTAATAAAGGAAAAAAACAAAATGAAAAAGACAACACTAATAAAATAAGGGAAAATTTCAATAAAAGTTTTTTACTTATAAAAAAATGGGGAAATGTAGCTCAATCAATGATTCATGACTGTGTGTTAATAATTGATTCTAACAATTTTGACAGTATTCAACAGTTTAAATATGGTATAGAGGAATGCCTTAACAGGTTAGAGAAGATAAATGATGATTATATACCTGAACCTGTCTATGAGCCTTTTATTACTTTAAAAGCAGTAATCGAACAATATCATGCTTATCTTTCAGCCTATATTTCTAATATGGATACAATAAGAGGGCAACAGGATGTACAGGTATCTTTTAAAAGTGATTTAAGGAGGAATCAATTAATAGGGCCGCTGATTGCAAACAATGACAATTATGTTATCAAGATAAAAGGATTAATTAGAGAATTAGAAATATTTCACGAAAAAATAAATAAAGTATAGTTCTACCAGCCCTCTGGAGGACAACAATAGATAGCAGCAAACAGCTGCCGTCTTTTGTTGTCCTTTTTATTTTACCTAAAATTCAACCAAACATAAATTCCATATCAGAATAAAGGAGAGGACGCAATGCGAACGATTCAAAGCGAGATTCAGAGACATGGTTTATTAAGTAATCAAATGAACACCGAAGTTGCTCCAAAGCTAAAAGAAAAACTGAGCAAGCGAGACCTAGAAGAATTAATGGGCACAAGACGCCAAACTTATAAGCGTGTTCGTGGTGCATACCGTAGCAAATAAGGAGGATTCAAAAATGGATATTCTAAAAGATATTGATAGCAAGGCAACCAAAGAGGCAATTGAAAGTGAATTTCGCCGTTATCGCACATATCAACTAACGACACCAGATGATTTATTACCAACAATCACAGCAAAGTACACGTTAGAAATGCCTGCATTCACAAATGAAGTTAATTCTAAAGTTGAATCTGCTGCGATAAAAAATATTGAATATTATAAAGAGGTTGAGAAGTTTTTTGTGCGTTTTAATAGAGGACTGTACAAATTATCATGGAAAGAGCGCCAGCTCATATTCATGGCATATCTGAAAGAAACTCCATTTCGTGATTATGAAATATATAGAGAATTGAATGTAAGTGAGAGAACGTTTTATCGAATTAAGCCTAAAGCATTGTATACGTTAGCATTTGCACTTGGTGTTGTTAAGTACAAAGATGAAGCTGAGGTGGGGAATCAGTGAATTTCGTTCAACCGATTCGTGATTTAGAAAAAATATCAGAAGTGCGAACATATTTAGCTGATAAAAATAAACGAGATGAGCTGCTATTTTGCTTTGGAATATATACAGGTCTACGTATCAGTGATATTTTAACTGTTAAAGTACAAGATGTATACGGCAAGGATTACTTCTATGTCGTTGAGCAAAAAACAAAAAGGGCAAAACAACGAAGTAAGAAGTACACTGTACGCAAGAGAATCCCTATTGTCACCAAGCTTAAAAAGCTTATTACTAATTATTGTGAAGGTTTAAGAATGAGTGATTACTTATTCAAATCAAGACAAGGTAAGAATAGACCTATCACACGTGTGCGGGCCTATGATATATTACGCAACGCTGCCCAGCATTGTGGACTAAAAGAAATCGGTACACATACATTACGCAAAACGTTTGGTTATCTTGTGTATCATGAAAATGATAAAGATGTGGCATTACTGCAAGATATATTTAATCATAGCGCACCATACATCACGCTTAAATACATTGGTGTGAATCAAGATGCGATTGATGAAGCGTACAGCGCCTTGAATGATTTGAAGATATGAAAATGACAATTAAAAACATAAATTAATGGAGCATCTCATAAAAATTGAGGTGCTCTTATTTTATTGTTTTTAGGAAACGGAAAGTAATTTAATTCGCTTTCGTACTTTAGTGTGCGAATAACATTTACACAATAAGAACTTGTAAAGCTCATGCATAATAAGTAACTGTAAGTATTGATAATAAAGAGATATTTGTATGTATGCTACATTAACAGAATATAAGTTATGTTAATGTGGTTTATAGTGTGTATAAGGCTGTGGATAAGTATAGAAATATATGGTTATAATAAATATATGATATTGGAAAATAAATGGGTGGCAGAATTTTGGCAGAATCGTGGCAGAATTTTTCTGAATAAACGTGTTATTATGGTATTGTGTTATAAATGTAAGACACATACACGAATCATATAGCGACAGGCGATGTGGCAAGAGCTGCGTCGTCTTTTTTGTGCTCATTTTGAAAAACTTGGGTCCTTCTGGAGAATTTCAGATTGCCTGCGGGTCTCGCGAACCCCAGAAACGGGCTAGATATATACCGAAAAATAGTGTTCCTTCCGTCCAGAATTTAATAATCATCAGAAAATGAGGTGAGGATATTGGAGACTGCCAAAACAAAAGTAGATGAAAGAACGATTGTAAATACGAAGGCATTAGCTAAGATGTTCAACATGACCGAGCGAAATGTTCGTAATTTAGTTGCTGAAGATATTATAGGACGAGTTGGACATGGTCGTTACGATTTAATTGATTCGGTTAGCCGATATATTACCTTTTTAAAAATGGCATCAGATGGATTGGATGACGCAACTGTAGAAGAATCACTTGAATATGAAAAATGGCTTCACGAAAAAGCTAAACGTGAAAAAGCAGAGATTGAGTTGGCACATATCAAAAAAGAAATGCATAAGTCAGATGAGGTTGAGAAAGTACTCAATCATATGGTTATGGCATTTCGTTCGAAAATGTTGTCATTGCCTTCAAAGGTTGCTTTGCAATTGACAACAATGAATGATGCCAATCAAATAGAGGATCTTTTGGAGCGGGATGTGCATCAAGCACTCAAAGAGTTGTCTGAGTATGATCCTTCCATGTTTTTTGCTGAGGATATTGATATGGAAGAAATTGAAATTGTAGGTGAGGGCGATGGTACAGAAACAAACGATGCGTCTATTGAATAGAATCGCTTCATTGGTTGCGCCGCCACCAAAATTAACAGTTTCAGAGTGGGCTGACACACATCGAGTACTTTCAAAAGAATCATCAGCCGAGCATGGTAAATGGAATACAGACCGAGCTCCATACCAACGTGAAATTATGGATGCAGTAAATGATCATGGAACTGAAGAAATTGTTGTAATGTCTTCATCGCAGGTTGGTAAGTCGGAGATTATAAATAATATCATTGGCTATCATATTGACTACGATCCCTCATCGATGCTTTTAATGCAACCAACTTTAGATATGGCAGAAGCTTATTCTAAGGATCGTATTGCTGCAATGATTAGGGATACACCTACCTTAGCCAAAAAGGTTAATGATCCAAAAGCCAAGGACGGTAACAACACGATTTTGCAAAAGAAGTTCCCTGGTGGACATTTGACGATGGTCGGTGCAAATTCACCTGCCTCATTAGCCTCGCGTCCAGTTCGAATCATACTTGCCGATGAAGTAGACCGTTTCCCAGTTTCAGCTGGGACCGAAGGCGATCCATTAAACTTAGCTCAAAAACGTACTAAAACGTTCTGGAATTATAAATGGATAGCCGTATCCACTCCTACAATAAAAGGAGCTTCTCGTATTGAATCTGAATATGAAGAAAGCACAATGGAGCAATGGTGCGTATCCTGTCCAAGTTGTGGCATCTTTCAACCTTATAGTTGGCCACAGATTCGTTTCGAAACTGTTACGATGGAATGCGTTAGCTGTAAAGAGCAACATAATGAAATGGAATGGAAGTCTCGTTCAGGTAAATGGATTGCTCGACATCCAGAGCGTAAAAAAAGAGGATTTCATCTTAATGCCCTTGCTTCTCCTTGGGAAAAATGGTCGAAAATCATTGAGGAATTCAGGAAGGCGAAGGCGAAAGGGCTTGAAACGTTAAAAACGTGGATTAATACGACACTCGGTGAATCATTTGAGGAACGCGACGATGACCAACAACATGAAAAGTTGATTTCGAGACGAATACGGTATGAATGTGAAGTGCCGTTAAATGTACTTGTATTAACAGCAGGCGTAGACGTTCAGGACGACCGCTTAGAAGTGGAGGTTGTTGGCTGGGGCTTAAATGATGTGACGTGGGGGATTAGCTACAAGATTTTCTATGGTGATCCAGGGCAAGTAGCTGTATGGAATCAATTAGATACATTTTTACAAAAAGACTTTATTCGAAATGATGGAGTACGTTTAAGAATCTCAGCAGTTTGTGTTGACTCTGGCGGACACTATACAAGTGAAGTTTATGATTTTTGTAAGGAAAGAGAACATCGACGTGTGTTTGCCATTAAAGGTAAGGGAGGAAATGGTATACCATTTATCAACAAGCCTACCAAAGTCGGTCGCCAAAATGTTCATTTATTTACATTAGGTGTTAACGAAGGAAAAGACACGATTTATGCAAATTTAAGAAATGAATTTGAGGATAAGCCTGGTTATTGCTTTTTCCCCGTTGAACGGGAGAAAGGTTATGATGAGGCTTATTTTGTTGGTTTGACAGGTGAATATAAGAGGGTTAGATGGATAGCAGGTCAGCCTAAACATGAATGGGCAAAAAGGAGCTCTAATATTCGAAATGAGCCACTGGATTTACGAAATTACGCGATGGCAGCATTTCGAATTTTTAATCCAAATTTAGAATACCTTGCAGAAAACAATTTGACAGGTATTGTCTACGAACAAAGAGCAAGCAGAAAAAAGAAACGTAGACGAGGCGTGTTATCGAAAGGAGTGTGACAGATGGCAGCTTTCACAGTAAAAGAATGCCGAGAACGGTTGCAAATATGGCTTGCAGCAGAAGTAGCAATTGCGAGTGGACAAAGTTATGCGATTGATAATCGTCGCTTAGAGCGCGCCAATCTCGCACAGGTAAGGGAACAAATTAAGTTTTGGCAACAGGAATTGATAAAAGCAGAAGCGGCTTTAGCTGGGCGTAACAGGCGTAGAACCATTCGGGTCATGCCACGAGATTTATAAAAAGGGGGATAGTCAAAAATGAATATGATTGACCGTACAATAGCTGCTATTTCTCCATCTCGTGCTGTGAAGCGTCAAGTTGCACGTAAACAGTTAGAAATTTTAAATACTGGTTATTCCAACAGTGGTGCAAGTAAACAAAAGAAATCGATGCGCGGATGGTTATTTCGTGGCGGGTCTCCAAAAGAAGATATTGACGAAAACTTAGATACTTTAAGACAACGTTCACGTGACTTGTACATGAATACTCCGTTGGCAACAGGGGCTTTAAAAACAATTCGAACGAATGCTATAGGCTATGGACTGATTTTAAATAGCCAAATAGACCATGAATTTTTAGGATTAACAGAGCAACAAGCAGATGAATGGGAAACATTAGTAGAAAGAGAATTTGCAATGTGGGCTGAATCATTGATGAGTGATGCCATGCAAATGCACAATTTTTATGAGCTACAGCAAATTGCATTTCTATCATTCTTGGCAAGTGGTGAAACATATGCAATGCTACCATATAGACCACATAAAGAGCATTGGTATGGGCTACGCATACAATTAATTGAGAGTGACCGCATTTCAAGTCCCACAAGTGCACAGAAAAATATTATCAATGGTGTTGAGTTGGGCAAGTATGGCGAAGTAGTAGCTTATCATATTTGTAGTGTACATCCGTTGGCAGAGGATGCAGGTAAAAAAGATTGGGTACGAATAGAAAAGTTTGGAAAATTAAGCGGGCGACAAAATGTCTTGCACCTAATGGAATCAGAACGTCCAGAGCAAAGAAGAGGCGTGCCATTGCTTGCGCCAGTTATTGAAAGTCTCAAACAGTTAGATCGTTATAGTGAAGCGGAATTAACAGCTGCCCTTATTTCATCATTAATGACTGTTTTTATTGAAACAACAGATGAAGAAGATGGTTCTGGACCTGTAATCGGGGAAGGCATACCAGAGGAAGAGCAAGTGGATAAAGAGGATGAAATGAGCGTGGAGCTTGCACCTGGCTCTGTGATTGCGCTGAATCCAGGTGAAAAGGCAAATACATCGAATCCAGCACGAAATAACGCAGCATTTGACCCGTTTGTTACATCGATTATGCGACAAATCGGGGCGGCGTTAGAAATACCTTACGAAGTGCTCGTAAAGCATTTTACATCTAGTTATTCAGCTTCACGTGCGGCTTTATTAGAAGCATGGAAGATGTTTAAAATGCGTCGACAGTTCATGGCATCTCGATTTTGTCAGCCCATCTACGAAGAATGGCTAACAGAGGCCATTTTAATTGGTCGTATTCATGCACCAGGTTTTTTAGAAAATCCGTTAATAAGAAAAGCATATTCGCAAGCTGAATGGAATGGGCCATCGCAAGGGCAACTTGACCCTCTTAAAGAGGTGAATGCGGCAATCAAGCGAGTAGAAGCAGGATTTAGTACGCGAGCTCGAGAAACGGTCGAGCTAACAGGTGGGGACTACTGGCGTAACCATTCGCAACGGGTGCGCGAAGAAGAGGCAAGGCGCGCGGCTGGGCTTGATTTACCTTACTTAGAAATTATGAAAGCAATGGGAGAGGAGGTGAATGAAGAAAATGGCGAAGATTGATATTCGTGGAGCAATCATACCTGATGGTGAGCAATGGATTTATGATTGGTACGGTATTCCTGCTGTTAGCCCAAAGCGAATCATGCATCAAATCGAACGAGCTACAGCGAATCATGAGAAAGAGCTAATCGTAAATATTAATAGCCCCGGCGGCTCTGTTTATGCGGCATCTGAGATATATTCGCATATTAAAAAGTTTCCTGGTGATTCGGTGGCTGAAATCACTGGTGTATGTGCAAGTGCCGCATCTGTTATAGCAACTGCCACAAAACGTACAGTGATTGCTCCTGTAGGCGCGATAATGATACACAACGCATCAGTAGTGGCGCAAGGAGATTATCGTGAAATGGAGGCAATGAAACAACTGCTCATCCAAACAAACCAAGCAATTATGCAAACGTACATTGCTAAAACAGGAAAAACAGAAAATGAATTAAAACAAATGATGGATTCAGAAACTTGGATGAATGCACAGCAGGCATTAGAACATGGCTTTGTTGATGAAATCATGTTTGCAGAAGAAATACCAATTACAGCATCCAATACCGATGTAGCATCTAATGGCTTATTGCCTAAAGAGGTAATTGATAAAATGCGTAACCTTTTAGCAAGTGACCCAAATATTTTAGTGAAAAACAGTGCTTCGACGGGCTTACCTATTGAAAATGAACATAAGCCGGAAGCGGAAGGAGAATCAGAAATTATGGATTTAAACGAATTAAATGCAAAGTACCCTGATTTAGTAGAGCAAATTAAAAATGATGCAGCTAAAGAAGCTGTAGCAGCGGAACGCAAGCGAATTCAAGAAATCGAAAATATCGCACAGCCAGGCATGGAAGAAATCGTGAATAAAGCAAAATTTGAAACAGGTGTATCAGCTGCAGACACAGCAATGGAAATTTTAAAAGCGCAAAAAGAGCAAACACAAACGCAAATCCAAAATCGTATTGCAGATGCTGCGCCTTTAAATCAGATTGAAGCAAAAGAAGCTCCAACAAATAATAAAGATGTTGAAGTGGATAACCTAGTAAATAAACTATTTGGATAAGGGAGGGAATGAATATGCGTGTTTTAGAGTATGAAAATTTATTAGCTGGTTTTCAGGATAATGTTGTTACAGAACCAGTTACTGTAGCTGCTGAACAAGAATTATCTGTAGGGCAAGTATTTGCGTTGAATACAGAGGGTGAAGCCGTTGCCATGACTGGTGCAAGTACAGCTACAGATGTTTATGGGATTATGGCAGATGCGGTTGCGACAGCCGAAAATGAAACAAAGGCAGCTGTTTGCTACAAGCGCGGCGAATTTAACGCTCGTAAAATTATTTTGCCATCAGGTGGTAATGCAGTAGCATACAAAAAAGCATTAAGTAATATCGGAATCACATTGCGCGATACAATCGCAGCAGTGCCACAGGAGGAGGAATAATCAATGGCAGTAAATTTATTTGAAACACGTACAATGTTAAAGTTTGTGGAGCGTATGCCCCGAGTGACGACTTTCCTGCGTGATACAGTGTTTAAAGGTCGTGAAATGTCACCTACAAAAAAGATTGATGTAGATATTAGAAAAGGACAGGCTAAAGTAGCACCTTATGTAAGTGAAAAAATTGGGGGCAAAGTAGTTGAAAACAGCGGTTATCAAACAAAAACATTTGAACCTCCATTAGTTGCTCCAACTACAATTACAACAGCTGAGGACTTACAAAAACGTGCAATGGGTGAAAACATTTATTCCCAGCGTACACCAGATGAGCGAGGAGCAGCTAAACTTGTTAGCGACTTAAAGATGCTAGATGATATGATTACTCGTCGTGAGGAAGTAATGTGTGCAGAAGTAATTTTTAACGGTGAGGTTGAGGTTAAAGGTGATGGCGTTGATTACATTATTGACTTCAATCATACAAATCGTGAAGCATTATCTGGCGCAGATTTATGGAGCGCAAGTACATCAAAAAAATATGCAGATCTAAAGCGTTGGGTGCGTGCTGTACAAGATACTGGATTTGTTAATCCTGATATCACAATTATTGCTCCCGATGTAACGGATGCATTATTAGCAGACGAAGAAATCAGAAAGCTTTTAGATATCCGAAATATAAACATTGGTGAATTACGTCCTCAAAACCTAGCGAATGGTGTAACATATATCGGAAAATTAGCAGGAGTGGGGGATATTTACGAATATGCTGCATCTTACTATGATGAAGCAACTCAATCAACAAAACCAATTGTACCAAGTGGTCATGTCGCTGTAGTTTCTACAGAAGCAGAATCTCTTATGTCATATGCAGCTGTAACGATTGCTAAAGATGATGATTTAGTAACTTATGAAGCGGAACGTGTACCTGAGTCCTGGACTGAAAAGCGTCCTGCACGTAAAATTTTACAACTTAGCTCGAAGCCTTTACCAATTCCTAAAGAGGTAAACAGCTGGTACGTAGCTAAAGTGTTGTAAGGAGGGCTAAAGAGTGATTAGAGCAAAACACAATATCCGTCATGACGGCGTGACATATTTAAAAGGTGCTATTATTGAAGGTTTAACCAAAGAAGATAGTGAGCGCCTTGTAAAATTAAAAGCGGCTGAATTTGTGATTACCCCACAAGAGGAATTGCGAAAACAAAAAATCGATAACAATTCACATGAAATTCCACCTGAATTATTTGAAGAATTAAGCGCAGAGCTTGATGATTTATACAATGCCGATGAACTAAAACGCGCGGCAACAGAAGTAGGCGTGGACTTAACGGGTATTAGCCGTAAATCAGACGTCATTGCAGCTATCATTAACCAGGGGAAAGCAGACGAATTGTTAGAGGACGATCCTAATGCCGAGCTCAATGAATAAAACGTTTAAAGACTTCGTTAAGGAGGATTTGGGCGTTTTTTTTAATGCTGAGGAATTTGCAAATTTGCATGAAATTGATGGTGAAAATGTTTTGGCGATTATTGTAGATAACGACTCTACAGATAATATTGCTGGCTTTACACGCGAACAAGCCTATGCAACACAAGAAGTATTCAAGGTGCTGAAAACTATCTATGTAAAATCTGCTGAATTTTATGTGCCGAAAGTAGACAGTGAAATTACAATAGATGGTGAAAATTACTTTGTTGAAGCAACAGGCGATGAAAAGGGAGTTATTCGTATTGTTGTTTCTGCTTATGAAAGTTAGGTGAGCCTATTGGCGCTAAGTGTGGAAATAAGAAATGCACAAGATATCATTGATTTATTTGGAGCTACGCCTAGGCAGGCAAAAGTTGTGTTATGGAGAGCTATAAATCGTGCTGCTACAGCAGGAAAGACTCGTGCAAGTGTCAGCATTAGACAGAAATATGTATTAAATGCAGGTGATATAAAACGTAGTATAAAAATACGTAAGGCTTCGCTGAATAATATTAATGCGCAGATTAAAGCCAGTGGACCTGTATTACCTCTCATGAAATTCGATGTAACACCATCTTTTCCTGACGTAGCAAATGTTAGAGCAAGGGTAAAAAAACAAGGTGGTAGAAAACCAATTGGAACAGGGTTTGTGACTAGAGTTGGAAATGGCCATGTAAATGTTTTTACTCGTGTAAATAAAAGTAGATATCCTATTAAAGGACTATTTGGTCCTTCTGTTGCCCAAATGATGGGGAACGATGAAGTCTACAATGATATACATGAGCGTACACAAGATGTATTAGATAAGCGTTTAGAACATGAACTAGGTCGTCTATTGAGAGGAGAATTTTAATGCATGTACTAAGTATCCTAGATGATTTAGTAACATTCCTACAAAAAGAGATGGCAGATTATATCTTAAAAACAAAAGATGGTATTGAAAAAGCGCCTACTGTTTATGGAGGGTACTTACCACCTAAAGTTAATAAACGACGCGGAGAGGATAGTCCAGAACAAGAGGATTATCCTTTTATTATTGTCAGATATTTAGGCGATGAAGATAGGATGTTTGACAGCAACCAAGTAACGTATCGAATATTAGTCGGTACTTATAACGAGGATGAACAAAATGGATGGCGCGACACAATAGGTCTAATGATACGTGTAAAGACTAAATTGCGTGAAGAACAATACATTGGTGCGGCAAGTCTAACAGGAACTATCGAATCTGCTCTATTTGAAAATCAAATGAAACCATCTTGGCACGGTGTAATGGAAGTGACATTTGATATACCACAAATCCAACAAAAGAACAGGAGCGTGTTAAATAGTGAGTTCTATTAAAGAAAAAGTCACAAAAGCAGATGCTGAACAAGTAGGTGAAACGATTGTCGAGGCAGCGGTAAATGCAGGCAAAGTGAAAAATAAGCCTGAGAAGTTTATGTATGTTGGTCCACCAACAAAAACATTACCTAAATATGTAGTATATGAGGGTGGGTTGCCCCAGCATGTGCAAGAACATATTAAAGCATGTTCGGCATTAGGAACATTATTTATCAAACCAAGTGAATTAACCAACAAACAACTTTTGCTAGCTGATAGCAGTTCAGTTGATTCAATGCTATATAAAAAAGCAGAAGAATATTTAAGTGAGGTGAAATAATATGGCATTTCGACATGGTTCTCGTGTAACAGAAGTACCGACATCTATATCAGTACCTGTAGTTGCAACAGCTACGCTACAAGTAGTATTCGGTACTGCACCAATCAATTTAGCTAAAACAACGGAATATGTAAACGAGCCAGTGCTCGCCTATTCGTGGGAGGAGGCAGTGACAGCACTTGGGTACTCTGATGACTGGGACAGTTATACACTTTGCGAAATGATGGACGCAGCCTTCAGGCAATTTAACGTGGCACCAATTGTTTTCGTCAATGTACTTGATCCAACGGTGCACAAAAAAGCTGGAAATGAAGAAGTAACTGTCACTCGTGCAAAAGCTGTATTACAAACAACAGGTATTTTGCGAAATAGCGTAAAAGTAAAATTGGATATAGCATCAGAGCCGTTGAAGGTAGATGAAGATTATATCCTGACATTTGACGATGATGGCAAGCTAATCATTGCACTAATAACAAACGAGCAAGCCACAAACTTATATGTAGAGTACGAGGCGCTCGACCCGTCATTAGTTGACGAAGACGATATTATCGGCGGCTTTAATATTGATACAGGGTCTAACAAAGGTTTAGAGCTGTTAAATGCAGTATTCCCGAAATTCAGACTTGTTCCTGGTCAAGTGCTTGCCCCGAAGTATTCTACTATGCCGAGTGTTGCGGCAGTCATGAGGGCGAAAGCTTCTGCTGTAAACACATATTTCAGAGCGTTCGCTTGGGATGATATCGACACAACAGTAGCGAATCATTATCAAAAAGCTAATGAGTGGAAAAATCAAAATAACTATGTAGGCACAAACGAAGCACCTTGTTGGCCAATGGTAGCCCTTGGTGACAAAGTGTACCATATGTCAACACAAGCATCCTGTCTAGTGACAAAAGTTGCTAGTAATAATGGAGATTACCCACACGAATCTCCATCGAATAAAAACTTGTCGATGAATAAGATGGTACTGAAAGATGGCACTAAAGTAGATTTAGGACCAGACCAAGCAGAGCTACTCAATAGCCAAGGCATTACAACAGCCCTTAATTTCATGGGCGGTTGGGTATTATGGGGGAACTGTACAGGAGCATTTCCGACCGTTACTGATGTGAAGGATATGTTTATTCCTGTACGCATCATGCACAACTGGATTGCCAATACAATTATCCTTACGACATGGAGTAAGGTGGACAAGCCGATAACACGCGGCTTAATCGATAACATCATTGATACAATGAATAATTGGTTTAATGGGCTGCATAATGCCAATGTGATTTTAGGTGGTCGAGTAGAGTTTCGTCGTGACGATAACCCACTCACTGACTTATTATCGGGTAAAATCCGTTTACGCTATTTTGTAGCAGAGCCTGTACCTGCACAAGATATCGAAAATTTACTCGAATTTGATCCATCGTATTACAATTCATTATTTTAATTAAAGGACGGTGAAAAATAGTGTCAGCTATTATTCCAGAAAAGTTAAATGATTTTCGGGTGTATGAGCCGGGAAATCCTGATTACAAAGGCATTTCGGATATTCAGTTGCCAAGCTTAGAGCCCTTGACTGAATCTATTAATGGAGCAGGTATTTTAGGGGAGTATGAATCGCCAGCATTTGGGCACTTAGGATCGATGAAACTAACACTGA
The DNA here is from genome assembly GCF_038593115.1 of Metasolibacillus sp. FSL H7-0170. Classification (NCBI taxonomy): domain Bacteria; kingdom Bacillati; phylum Bacillota; class Bacilli; order Caryophanales; family Caryophanaceae; genus Metasolibacillus; species Metasolibacillus sp. FSL H7-0170. The sequence goes on from NZ_CP151964.1 coordinate 2,664,631, forward strand.
ATTGGCGTGTGACTAGTAAAGAATTGCTCTCGTTTTTTAGACCTGAAGCAATGGAAATTGATTGTCGCATGGCCAATCAGGAATATTATGAACAGCTAGGTAAGCATGAGTTCACTGCAAATCGCTTATATGTGCGTGGTATACCTACTAAAAATGATTTAGGTAAAGCTCAAAAGGGCAGCCCCTACGAAGGTAGCACGGAAATTGAAGTATTACACATGAAGTTAGAATGTGATGGCGAAACATTAATTGAAGTCGATAAAATCAACTATATTTATAAAGTCGGTGGCGTCGATTATTCACAAAAATTACGCGATGCGTTAGGCATGTAGGAGGCAAAATAAGATGAGTGAAAAAAACAAAGAAGTAGTACAAGAGCAAGTGAAACAAAACGAAAAATCAAGCATTATTATTGTACCAATTAAGAGTCCTATCACTTTAGATGGGACTCTTTTAAATGAAGTGAAATTAGATTTTTCAGGCATGACAGGTGCAGATGTATTAAAGATTGATTCAGATTTACGTCAGGAAGGACACCGACTTGGTTTTGATAACTTGTTCAATCAGCAGGTGTTACTACAAATAGCTGCACGTGGATCAAAAATTTTAGCGCAAGATTTAATGCGCCTGCACACAGCAGATTATTTAGAGGTCATTTTCCAAACAAGAAATTTTTTCTTAGAGTGGTAGGGGAAGACGGTAATGCTAGGACATTAAGAAAGTTATTTTTAAATATTACAACCAATACATGGACGAGTTTGGAATATTGGTTGAACATGCCCTTTATTGAACTCATACCGTGGTTAGAACTGTTGGCAGAAGGAGCTGAAGATAGTGTCTAAAACGTTTGAAACAACCGTTGAACTGAAAGGGGCTATCGGTAGCTCCTTCACAGATGCTTTTCGTAAAGCAAATTCAGGGCTAGTTGATTTAAAAAGCGAAGCAAGAGCTGTACAACGTGAGATGGATCGCTTAGGGAATGACTTCCGCCAAGGTAAAATACATCAATCGCAATACACGGATGAAACGCAAAAATTAGGCGTAGAGCTACAAACACTAGAGAGAGAAATGCAAGATGCAGCAAGTGCTCAAAAACGTCTAGCTGCAGAAACAGCAGCTGCTAAAAGACAAATGGAAGAGCAAAACAGAGTTGCGCAGGCACGAAAACAAGCTTTTCGCGACGATATGACCGCTGGTCTGGGCAAAGCCTTTAACAAGGCTAAAACAGCTGCAACTATCGTAGGTATAGGTGCAGCAGCTACAACAGCAGCAACCGCTGTGCAATCCATAAGTGTAGCATCGGACTTTGAAGCACAATTATCAAAAGTAGCTGCTAAAGCTGATGCATCCAAAACTGAGCTAGAGGATTTAAGGCAAACGGCACTTAAATTAGGTGCTTCTACTAGTTTATCCGCTCCCGAAACAGCTTTAGCGATGGATGAATTAGCAGCAGGTGGCTTTAATGCAAACTCTATTATTGGAGCTATGCCAGGCATTATTGCAGGAGCGGAAGCGTCAGGAGAAGATTTAACACTTGTTTCCCAAACTGTTGCTGCTGCTTTAAACATCTGGGGATTGGAAGCACAAGAAGCATCTAGGGTATCAGATGTATTAGCAGAAGCGGCCAATCGTTCAGCTGCTAGTGTTGACGATATGAGCTATGCGTTTAAATATGCAGGTGCCCCAGCTGCAAGCTTGGGCTACAGTCTCGAAGAAACAGCAGCAGCGGTCGCACTTATCACTGATAAAGGTATTGATGGATCAACAGCGGGTACAGCCTTACGTGCAGGTTTTTTGAAATTAAATAATCCAGTAAAAACGCAAGAAAAATTGATGAAGAAGCTAGGTATTAACGTTAAAGATGCCGAAGGAGAAATGCTAGCCCTCAGTGGCGTTATTCGTGAATTAGATAAATCACTCGAAGGTATGAGTGATGCATCTAAAACAGCAACATTATCACAATTAGTCGGCACAGAAGCGGCTTCAGCGTTTATTTCATTGATTGCAACTGGACCAGATGAATTAGAAAAAATGACAAGAGCCCTTGAAAATTCCGAGGGTGCTGCAGCTAAGGCGGCTGCAATCATGAAAGATAATTTCGCAGGTGCCAAGGAAGAAATGAGCGGGGCATTTGAAACTGCTCAAATTACATTTGCGACACCTATTTTAGCTGTATTGCAGGACCGTATGAACGGAATCGCAGGGATTATCGAAAGCAATTTACCCCGTATTGAAGCCGCTGGAACAGCGGTAGCAAGGGTCTTAGAAGATATTACAGCACCATTTATGGCCGAGCCTGTCAAACCAGTTATTGAGCCTGATTTTGACCCCGATTATGCTGCACTTGCAATGGCAAAATACGAAGAAGATTTAGCGCGCTATGAAATGTTCAGCGGCATGAATATGAGTGACAAATTCGAATTTATGCTCGATGAATCTATTGCCAAAGCAGAAGCATGGCTTGGTGGTTCTGGTGGCGAGGCTATTGGACGTATTTTTACAGAGCTAGGTACACTAGCAGGTCGTGTTTGGATTAATGCCTTTACGACAGCTGCTAAAGGCGCTTTTAACGAAGCGATGAATGGTAACTTTGCAGGTGCATTGGCAATGGGAGGAGTTGCAAACTCGCTGACAGGTGGCTTGTTACTATCTGGCGGGCTAGCAGCAGGTAAATATGCGCTTGGTAAAGGCAAAGACATTTTGACAGGTAAAAAAGGTGGGAGCGCTAAAGCTGAAACACCTAAAAATACAACTGCTGTAGCCATGTCCACCACAGATGATACAACCAAAGCAACACGTTCTAGTAAAAATAAACCGAAAAAAGGTATTACAGGTTTATTTTCAAAAGCAACTGATTTTGGTGGTAAGGCTATATCTGGCATTTGGGGCTTTGGAAAAAAAGCAACCGAGGCAGGTGGTAAAGCCGTTTCAAGTCTGTGGGATAAGGGCAAGGGTCTATTACCAAAAGCAAAAGATTTTGGTGGCAAAGCGCTCTCAGGAGCATGGGGACTTGGTAAAAAGGCGCTTGGTCCATTAGCAGCAATCGCATCAATTGGTAGTATTTTTAGTGCTGATGATAAAATTGGAGCTACCGGAAAAGCAATCGGTGGCGCAGCTGGTGGATGGGGAGGCGCAGCTGGCGGAGCAGCTATTGGAACTGCGATTTTCCCAGGTGTAGGAACTGCTATTGGTGGATTGATAGGTGGCGCTGTAGGATCTATGGGAGGTAGTTGGTTAGGAGGAAAAGCGGCTGAGCCAATAAAAGCAATCGCAGCGCCTGCTCCTGCGCCAACATCCGATACGGCTATCGCTAAAGTTGATAATACACAAATAACTCAATCAACTACGAAATTTAACGAATCAATCAATTCAAGCACCACGGCATTTACTCAATTAACAACCGACACAGCGCAAGCAAGTGCCACAATGGTAAGCTCCATGTCTGCATTGGATGAACAAACAGGGCTTGTCACACACAATATGAGCACTTTAGTCACTTGGACAGCGCAAGCAAGCAGCTGGGTTGTGTCTTTACAAAATATCCAACCTGCTGGGCAACGTGTTGTTCAGGCACTTAATAATTTAGAACAGCGTATTAATAATTTGCAAATTGATGGTAGTACGAACAGGAGGACAGCATATGAGTAGCTATATAACGGTACAAGGTGAAACATGGGATTTAATCGCCTATCGGTTATGGGGTAGCGAATATTTGCTGCCTCTTTTACTTGAAGCAAACCAGCAATATCGTAATATCATCATTTTTGATGGTGGTATTAAATTAAAAGTGCCAGAAATCGACACAGCTATTTATACGCCTCGCCCTGCGTGGTTAGGAGAGGAGGATGAGCTGTGAGTGAGGTGTTAACTGCACAAAGAACATTTTTTAAATTGCAGTACAATCATCAGGATATATCAGCAGAGTTGGAACAATATTTGTTGGATTGGACATACACAGATAATCTCTCCAGCGAAATTGATGATTTGAGCGTTAAACTAGAAGATACTAATAAATTGTGGCAAGGTAAATGGTTCCCAAGCAAAGGGTCTATTTTAAGTCCTACGATTATTCGTAGTCACTGGGAAGACAAGGAGATCAAGACGAAGCTTGGATTGTTTGAGATTGATGATATTAAAGGCAATCGTAATACTATTACAATTAGTGCACTAGCTGTCTCAGAAAATTCTAGCTTACGCGGAGAAGAAAAGTGTAAAGCTTGGGAAAAAGCAGCTTTGAAAACTGTTATATCCGATGTGGCCAAGGTAAATAAAATGAAGCTTGTATGGCAAGCAAATGATAACCCGAAAAAGGATCGCTATGAGCAAGAAAATGAAACAGATTTGAAATTTATTTATCGACTTTGTAAAGAAACAGGATTTTGCTTAAAAATTGCTAATAACACCATTGTTGTATTGGACGAGGAAGACTATGAAAAACAAGCTCCTGTGGCTAGCATCTACCGAGTTAGCAAAGATACAGATAAGATTAAAATTATTGATTATTCATGGCAAACAAGCGCTTATGGTACTTATAAAGCCTGCCGTGTAACGCACTATGATAGCAAAAAGAAAAAGCGGATTTCTGCAACCTTTAGTGCGCCAAAAGCTAAAAAAGTTGGGCGGACGTTGGTAGTCAAAGAAGCAGTGAAATCGCAAGCAGAGGCACTGCGCTTAGCAAAAAAGAAACTACGTGAAGCAAATAAAAACGAAACAACCTTTAATTTAGAAGTGTTCACCAGCATGCACATCGACGCAGGAATGACATTTAAGCTCATGGGATTTGGCAAGCTAGATGGCAAGTACATTGTAACAAAGTGTAAAACGAAAGCAACCTCTTTATCACTTGATTTACGTCGCTGCTTGGAGGGATATTAATGAAAATAGAAGAATGTACAGTAGTAAGTGTTCATGCTGAACGTAATTCAATCAGAGTGAGCAAAGAACAATCCGATAACGTTGTATCAGCGGAGTTATTAGTGCTTGCTCACAATCCATTAAATCCAATACCAGAGCTACCTACGATTGACCAACAAGTATTATGTGTATTTAACGGAACAACAGGCTATGTACTGGGTATCATTCCTCTTGGAGGTGATTAGTTGGCGATTATAGGCAGTTTCGGCAACCTGATTTTTGAGGTATCGGAAAATAAAACACAAACATATGCTGATTTTCAGCGCACAACAAGACCGCGATGGGAGCAACATAAAGTTTATTTGCATAAGCCTGTCCCCGAATTTGAAGGACCAGGAGCAGATACAATAAGCTTTAAAATTATTTTTCGTGCTGAATTTGGCGTACATCCAGAAAAAGCAATGGCTGCATTAAGAGAGTTTGCAAGGCGTGGCAAGAAGGCGCTGTTTGTACGTGGTAATAAGCCAATTTCCGTTAATTATTGGGTCATCGATAAAATTGTAGAGCGACACAAACAAATTGATAATATGGGCAATGTATTATCAATTGAAGCCGATATAGAATTGCTAGAGTATCCAAAGCGGCCAGCTGATACTTCACAGAAAAAAACTGTTGCTGCTGTAAAAAGCAGCAATCAATCATCATCTAAAAAACGATTAGGTACGATGAAAATTACAGTAAAATCTGTCCACATTCGCAGCGGACCAGGAGTAAATTATAAAGTGTTAGGCTATGCAATGCGAAATGATGAATTAACAGTTTATAGTGAGAAAAATGGTTGGTACTCGCTAGGAGGCGGTAAATACATTACAGCAAGCGCGGCTTATTCCACATTAAAAAAGGGTTGATGTTATGTACGTAGTAGAGCCAATAAAAAAAATAAATTTTGGAGCGACGGGAGTAGATGAAATTTTACAGAACGTTGCTTTTTTAATGGGCACTACGATGATGAGCTGCCCACTTGATCGTGCTTTTGGCTGGGACAATGGCATAGATGGTCCTATACACATCACAAAAGCGAAATATATCAATCAATTAACTGAAGCGATATTAAACTTTGAGCCTCGTGTAATAGTAGAATCGATTGAATTTGAAGGAGATTACTCAAAAGGAAGGTTAGTACCGAAAGTGAAGGTGATACTCAATGACGAATCGCTTTGATTTACCTGATATTGAATTTTTTAATAAAGCACCAGAACAAATTTTAGCAGATATGCTTTTTCATATTAGTGAAAAAACAGGATTAGAATTCCGACGTGCAGACCCTCGTCGAAAATTCGTAGAGGGTTTAGCTATGTTCGTAGCACTAGAGCGGAATAAGGCGGAGCATGAATTGAAGCAAAACTTACTAGCCTATGCAGAAGATATTGCCCTGGATCATAAAGGTGTTGACCTGGCCACTACGCGGCTACCTGCAACAGCGGCATCCACTACCATACGTTTTAAACTAGAAATAGATAGGCCTGTTGCATTAGTGATACCTGCTGGTACAAGAGCGCTCGTAGCAGAGACATATTTTGCTACACAAGAAACGGCTGTAGTGCCTCTTGGTGTTAACGAAATTGACATCACTATGTATTGCGAAAGCGAAGGTGACATAGGAAATGGTTACTTGGCTGGTGAAATAACGACACTTGTAGATCCTTTGCCATACGTAAATGCAATTACAAATATTACTGAAACAAGTGGTGGAGTAGACGAGGAAAGCGACGATGCTTATGCGGAACGCATCCGATTAGCTCCCGAAAAATTCTCAGTTGCTGGACCAGAGCTTGCTTATAAATATTATGCATTAACAGCTAGTCAAGAGATTATCGATGCGGAAGTGTTTTCATCAGCACCAGGTGTCACACAAATAGTAGCTCTATTACAAAACGGGCAGTTGCCGACTGAGGAGCATTTGAACAAAATATTGGAGATTTGTTCTGCCTCTGATGTGCGCCCGTTAACCGACAATGTAATTGCAACCATCCCTGAAATCGTTGAATACACGATGGAAGTTGAATATTGGATTGCTACATCAAAATCCACACAGGCAACCGCAATTATGCAAAATGTAGAAGCTAGCTACAATGATTTCATTGTTTGGCAGAGATCAAAATTAGGCAGAGACGTAAATGGCAGCGAGCTCATTGCGCGACTAAAGGATGCAGGAGCAGCACGAATAAAAATCATAGGCGAACAATATATAGAACTTTCCAAAATCCAAATTGCTCAAGAAACCAATATGAACTTGGTTTTCAAGGGGCTTACAGATGACTAGTATTGTTGACTTATTGCCCGAATCATTAAAACATGATGATTTTATTGTTGCTGCTGCGGAAGCGTTTGAAATTGAAATCCAGGCTCTCTATGAAGAGTTTAAGCTCTACAGTTTGTTAAGTAGAGTAGATAACTTACCAGAGGTGCTGGTTGACTTTTTAGCTTATGAAAAACATGTAGACTTTTACGAGGATTTAACATTACAAGAAAAGCGTAATGTTGTTCAAGAAGCGCTTGAAATTCACCGAAAAAAAGGTACTAAATATGCTCTATTAAGAATTTTTGATTTGTTAAATTTACGAGGGAAAATAACAGAATGGTTTGAGTATGTTGGAGAAGCGTATCATTTCAAAATCGATATTCTGGAAGTGTCTGAAAAGGGGATATCTGATGAGCTCTTACTTTTGCTAGACCGTCTAGTAAATACGTACAAAAATAATCGATCTTGGTTAGAGGCTTTGACTGTTTATTTAACTTCAATTAATAAAAATATTGAAGTAGGTTGTGCATTACAAAACGGCGAAGAAATCACTGTTTATCCTTATGCCATAACAAATATTACAATGACAACACAGGTTTTTACACCGAGTACAAATAGGCAAGTTGAAATTGCAACAATTTATCCGAAGGAGGTATAAGTTTGAACGAAAAATTTTATATGATTCTCACCAATATTGGTCTAGCAAAATTTGCGAATGCACAAGTCACCGAAACAAATGTTACTTTTACACAAATCGCTGTTGGTGATAGTAATGGTGCATACTATAACCCCACAGCTAGCATGACGGCATTAGTGCATGAAGTATGGAGAGGGAATATCAATGCGATTTACATTGACGAAAATAATCCAAATTGGGTTGTTTGTGAGGGGATTATCCCTACAGATGTTGGGGGCTTCATGGTGCGAGAAATGGGATTATTTGACGATGAAAATAATCTATTAGCAGTTGGTAAAGTACCTGAAACATATAAGCCATTGTTGACCAACGGCAGTGCAAAAGATTTATATTTAAAAGCCATTTTGGAAGTTTCAAATGCTAATGCAGTAACACTAAAAATTGACCCAGCTGTAACAGTAGCAAGTCGAAAATATGTGGACGACAAGATCCAAATCGTTAGTACGAATCTTGCAAACGTGCAACAGCAACTTGCTACACACTTGGACAACTATACTCAATATTTCGTAAGAGCACGAAGCACTTTGACGCAAAGCATACCCTCAGCATCATGGACAGACCTTGTATTTAACATGTACGATAACACTCATGAAGGGATGTTTACACCTTCGAGCACTTCTACTACAATCACTATCATCGAAGATGGTGTTTATTTAATTGTAGGTAATATATCGTATCAAATATCAGCAACTCAAGGTATAGCAGGATTACGTGTATTTTTAAATAATACAGATAGCCTTGCTTCTGTGGTAAATTATTTACCGCAAGACCGTCCAGTAGATATTAATGTTACTGCTTTAGTCAGCTTAAAAGCAGGAGACACATTGAAATTACAAGCTTACCAAACATCAGGGGTAGCTTTAAATAGCGTAGTAGGCAGTAAATCGGTTCCGCAATTTACAGTCAAAAAGGTGGGGTGACTTATGATTATTAAAAATGTAAATGTTGCAAAATTGCACACAGAATTTAATGCACAAGGTATTTATCCTAACCCTGTTTTTGCACTTGAAAATGGAGATGGAGAATTTACATTTGCGGAAGGTACAGATATGACCATAGTGCAATCAATTATTGATGCACATGATCCGACACCGATTCCGCCAGCGCAGACTACTGAAGAGCGTATGGAACAGTTGGAGCAAGAAAATAAGCTATTAAAAGCGCAAAACGCAGCATTGGTAGAACAAACGGAATTTCATGAAGAGGTATTGACAGAAATCATTCTGGCGATTAACTCATGATGTTCCGTTTTTTATTACAAAAAATACTAATTAAACTATTAGGAGATGATTTTATGATGGCATTATTACTAGCACAACGAGTTATTCTTGTGAAATTAGAGTTTGAGGCGGTTCCGACAAGCTTAAAGCCGCAGGTGTATGAGCACTTGCATGATAGCGGCGTGGAGTTTTTAGCTGGTGATTATCAACCACCTACAACACCATAGTCCCATTATGTGTAGTAATTACTCTTGTGAGAAGTAGCAGATTTTTATTGAAGGAAACTCTCTCCTTTTGTCGAATCTAGTAGATAAAGGGAGGTGAAGATTTTGAATAAAGTAAGATTAATAAAAAGTGAGAGTGGAGAAGTGTTTCAACAAGAAGTAAATGAGTTTTTGGAAGAAATTTCGAGTGGACAAGTTGTAAGTGTTCAATATGCAACTACACCAACTGCAATTACAACTCATACCGAATTCGGTGTTTACTCAAGTATTGAATATTCAGCACTAATTCACTATAGAGAATAAAACAGTTAAGCATCCTCATTAAAGGGTGCTTTTTATATTTCTTCCGCAGATACATGTGGAGGGTGTTTATTACAAGAAATAGAAAAAGGAAGTGTCTTATGGAAAATAAAATTGCAATGGTAACAGGCATCACAGGTGCGGTTATCTCGTATATGTTCAATTGGGTAGGGGTTGCTGTAACAGCACTCCTATTTTTTATGCTTGCTGATTATCTCACAGGTTTAACGGCGGCATGGGTTAATAAAGAACTAAACTTCAAGGTTGGCTTTAATGGCTTTGCGAAAAAAATGTATATTTTAGTGTTGATTGGCTCGATTTATTTATTGGAGTACGTGGCGTTACATTATACTGATTTCGATATTTTCGGCGGTCATATTGGTGATGGTGCAGCCCTGGCTTATATTGCAGTGGAGGTTATTTCGATTGCTGAAAATGGTGTAAAAATGAATGCGCCAATACCAAAGTTTGTGAAAAACGTGTTAAAAATAGTTAAAGATAATGTCGGACATGAGGAGAATGTGAAATGAGTTACGTATTCAAACAAACTTTGCTCTCATTTAATAAATACCCATTGAAATCACCATTTGCTATGACGCCTCAATACATTACAGTGCATAACACCGCAAATGATGCATCTGCAGCAAATGAAGTAGCATACCATAATCGCAATGATAACGAGGTAAGCTACCATGTGGCCGTCGATGACAAGGAGATAATTCAGTGCCTGCCATTTAGCCGTAACGGCTGGCATTGCGGTGATGGACAAGGTGATGGGAATCGTAAATCCATTGGCATTGAAATTTGCTATAGTAAAAGTGGTGGAGCTCGTTATGAAGCAGCCGAGGAAAATGCTGTACAGTATATTGCGACATTATTAAAACAGTTTGGTTGGGGTGTAGAACGTATTAAAAAGCATCAAGATTGGAGCGGAAAATATTGCCCGCATCGAATTTTGGATGAAAAGCGTTGGGAAAGCTTCAAGGCACGTGTGCAAAGTGCACTGGATGCACTTAATAAGCCGCTAGAGGAGGGAAATAAAGTGGAGGTACTAACAAACACAGGTCGCGCCGAAATACGAGCACTGCTTAAGAAAGCACGTGAAAACCGCATTATCAGCAAGGAGGTACACACAGACGCAGCCATCGACAAATACGATGATATGCAACTACTAAGCTATCAAGCTGCTGTGATTAATCGTACTTATGAGCAATAAAAATAAGTTGATTTTTTTACAGTACTTATTGATTTATATGATTAAATTAATGAAGCCCTCTTATTTGATATGGAGGGCGGTTCTTTTAATATAAGATAATTAAAACATAAAAAAGGCCCCACTAGAGGGACCCTTCAATAAAAACCACAAACGTATCATCAGATACGCGTTTGAGATAACCTCAAACCAACATGTGTCAACATATCAACCTCACGTGGGGTCGATGTCATATCCTCATTATAGTATATGCAGACTATAAGTCAAGGTATACGGATAACTTTTTGTTAATACGCATTATGTCTTCGTCTTCTATACACCCTAGTTTGTCCAGTAATCTACTTTTGCATACAGTTTTCAGTTGATCCAATTTAACGACAGAATCAGCTTCTAAAAAGGTACAATTTTTTTCGTGTAAAAGATACTGGGATTTGAATTTCAAAACTTTTCGAGTCCTCCCGCCTTTCTTAATTATTTTAGTAACAACATTTGTGCTTAAGGGTGCAACTGTAACGGTAGATGTTTTTTGATTAAAAAAATCGGACGATATTATTAATACAGGGCGACTGTTGGATTGTTCATGTCCAATATTTTCACCTATATAACAATTGAAAATTTCTCCTTTAGAAACTTTAATCTCTTTTATTTGTCGTTCTTTATCAAAAAATGAGGTAGCCAAACATTCTTTTTCTTCTTTCCATTCTGCTAATTTCTGCAACTTATGACTTTTCTTTGCATCGTAAATTACCACAATAATCACCTCTTCAAGATTATGGGAATATTTTCATCCCGTATCCTTTATAATCCGGAAAATTATAAATCTTTGATTCTATCAGTAAATATTCATTACTTTTAGAGTTATTTTTAACATAGTTATGAATATGGTAAGAAATTAAATCCGCTAATTCAAGTTGTGGATAGGAAAGTTTCTTATCCTTTGTTCTTTTAGGGTTAAAATAAATTCCTTTAATATTAGAGAAAAAGGAAGGATCATGGTAGCGGTTTCCGCAGCTAATAATTTTTAAAGCTGTATCAAGAAGGGCTTGGTTTTCTTTTTTTCCTCTTGATTCTACAACAATGATTCCGTTTTTATTATCATCGTTCAACGCAAAACAATATCTTTCCAATAAAAATTCAAGACAAAGATTATATACTGGGTATGGAGTTATGTACGACCTGACATGAGCAAATTTATCAATAGAAAAACTGTAAACTGCATATTCACTCTCTTCCATTAAAGTATTTACTTCTTTCTCGAAAACTTCATTATCTATTATTTTTGGATTAAAAGGACCCGTTCTTTTTCTAATATCTCGTGAATGCAATACAACTCTTTCCTTATTATAATAACCATTTTGCCAATACTTGTTTTTCAATGTTTTAATTTCAGTAATAAAACTTTCTAGATTATCACGTGTAAATAATACCCCAGTGATTGTAAACCATTGTAATAAATCATTCTTAGGGTGAAGTAAATCTTTCAAGCTAGGTATTCCGTTTTCATCAACACTCATTATATAATCTATTTCATTATCAATGTCTTGTAAAATAGTAGGTCTTATTCTCCATGCCATATGTCTCCCTCCTGTTATTGGATATTATAACATGCAACGAAAAATAAACATTATTTATTTTTGCTTTATCTACTATATAAGACAGATTAGTGTAATAGTTAAATGGATACCAATGTTTGTTAGTTTTATATGTAGATGTAGCGGGCTCTTCTATTTCCAATAAAATACCTGTATCCAAATGGGAATGTTTGTTCTATAATTAATGCAAACAAACGTTCTTAAGAGGAGTGGGTAAAGTGCGAAATCAACTAATAAAAGCAATGCAACGTGGGCAATTAATCGATATCATGTACATGGCGAAGGACGGTAAAATCTCGAAAAGACGTGTGAAAATCATTAAAATAACTGACGATACAATGCAGGTTTATTGCTTCAATAAATGTGCAAAACGTACTTTTATAGTAGATAATACACTTGCGATTATGCCTGTTAGTAGAAGAGAGCGGGAAGTCATATGAACTACGACCAAATGCCAAATCGTGATATTTTTTGTATTGATATGAAGTCTTTTTACAGTAGTTGTATCGCGATGCAAGAGGGACTAGACCCAATTAATGACGCAATTGCTGTGGTTGGTAGTCTTACGCAACCAGGGGCTGTAGTGTTAGCAGCTTCGCCAGCGATGAAACAACGTTTTAAAATAAAAACAGGCAATCGACGCTATGAGATACCGAAACATCCTGATATTCGCTTATATGAGCCACGTATGAATTACTTTTTACAGATGTCAGTCGAAATCACAAAATTAATCATGCAATTTGTGCCACGTGAAGCCATTCATGTGTATAGTATTGATGAAAGTTTCGTGGATTTAACAGGTACTATGAGACTGTGGGGACCGCCAGAAGATACAGCAAAAACAATACAGCAATCAATATATAATCAATTTGGTATTCCGTCCTCTGTAGGCATGGGCCCGAATATGTTAATGTCAAAATTAGCGTTAGACTTAGAGGCAAAGCGTACAGGTTTTGCGAAATGGACGTTCAAGGACATACCTAAAAAGTTATGGCCAGTCCGCCCACTCTCTGAAATGTGGGGCATTGGCAGGCAAACTGAGGCAAGTCTTAATAGCATGGGCATATACAGCATTGGAGATTTAGCAAGAGCGGATTTAAAAGAGTTAGAAAAGCGGTTTGGTGTGATGGGTAATCAGTTGTACTATCATGCTTGGGGTGTTGATTTATCCACTTTTGGAGAGCCACATGCAGATATTACAAAAACAAAAAGCTTCGGTAAAGGGCAAATGCTCATGCGCGACTACCCAACACGAAAGGAAATTTCTGTCGTATTGTTGGAAATGTGCGAGGACGTAATGATGCGTATGCGACAAGCAGGTTTTGTAGGGCGTACAATAAGTTTAGGTGTGTCTTACAGCAGGAGGGTGCAGGAAAAGGGATTTTACAGGTCCAAGACATTAAAAGAGCCAACATGCGAGACGATGGACATGTATAACACTTGTGTAGAGTTGCTGGATGAATATTTCGCAGGTGAGCCCGCTCGTCAACTAGCTGTGCGAATTTCTAACTTGGAAAAAACGCAGAGTATTCAACTTGATTTATTCGACGAGCGAAAAGCCCAACGACAAGTATTAGCTCACACAATCGATGAAATTAGAGAGCGTTTTGGCCCATCATCAATATTACGTGCAGTGTCATATACAAAGAGTGGCACAGCGATTGAAAGGAATAATAAAGTCGGGGGGCATTTGGCATAAAATATGCACTCGCCTTTACATAACAAAGGCGAGTATTTTTCCCTCTATTTATCAGCTTTTTGACTTGATTTAAAACCTTCTAACCCTTTAGCAATTAATTGTCGAATAGCTTCTGTTCGATTTTTTATACGATTATTAAACTGAAAGTCATCAATCTCAGCCAATTTTTCATTAGAAATTGTAATCAAAATTTGAGTGTTTTTATCCTTATTTATAGCCACATTACCCCTCCTTTATAGGTAGTATAAGTTATATAACTTATACTTGACAATAGGAACTACTGTTCTTTATTATGGTTATATAGGTTATATAACCATTTGGGAGGGGTTTTATGTCAAAGTTGTACTTGATTCAAGAAATTGAAACTGCCGTTAAAATGGTCGCCAATATTGAATTTGATAAAGTTAAGCTAGCTTACTATTTAGATGATTTGTTATCAAATTATAAAATCGAAGCCAAGGAAATAGACATGATTCAGGATGATAATGAAGATTACATTCATATGTATTTAAGCTCTTTACAAGTTGAAAATTATTCCATGCATACAACAAAAAATTATAGATACGAGTTACAGAGGTTTGCTAGACAATTGAATAAACCACTATTAAAAGCAACAACGGTAGATATAAGACAGTACCTTGCAGCACATCAACATTTGAAGACGAGTACTATTGTTACAAAAATAGATGTACTTTCAGCGTTCTATGCATGGTTAGTAAAAGAAGAGGAGCTTCTGAAAAATCCTTGCCTAAAGATTAAAAGACCGAAGTTACCTAAAAAGGTGCGAGATGGGTTAACGATTATCGAACTGGAAAAAGTACGTGCTGCATGTGCTGATTCAAGGCAACGTGCACTAATAGAAGTATTCTATTCAACAGGCTGTAGGCTTGATGAATTAAGGAAGTTAGACATTAAAGATATTGACTGGCAGCATGAGAGCGCTATAGTACACGGCAAAGGCAATAAGGAGCGAAGAGTCTATTTAAGTGAGAAAGCACAATATTACTTGAAGAAATACTTGGACACACGTACAGATGATTGCCCAGCACTAATAGCTACTGCAAGAAGACCGATTCGTCGGTTAACGAACGAAGGAATACAATATCAAATAAGAAAAATAAAAGAAGCTTCAGGGATTGTTAAGCCCCTTCATCCACACATTATGAGACACACATTTGCTCAGTTATCACTCAATGCAGGGATGGAATTAGCAGATTTACAAGCGCTGTTAGGACATGAAAAGGCTGATACTACAGCCAGATATGCTCAAATAAGCGAGGAACGTAAGCAAACTGCTTTTAGAAAGTACCACATGCAATAATTAATTCAGCCTCTTTATTTGAACAATAAAGGGGCTTTACTATATGTACAAAAATATAACTAGAATATTAGAGTATTACAAGTATAATATAGTAAAAAGGATAAGAGGAGATAATGATAATGAAAGCATTAAATTGCCCTAACTGTGCAGCTCCATTTAATCCAAAACAAAATAACTGTGAATATTGTGGTAGCTATATTATTACATCTGAAGCAAAACAGTTAACATATAACGCAGATGATTTTCCCGCAACTCAAAAAATCTTTTTTCATGAAATTGAATTAGGTAGTGGTGAGATTCCTTTGCGATCAGGGGTAGGTAATCTATATTATAGTATTACTAAATCCGATGGCGGCCGAATTTTATTAACAAATAAACGTCTAATTTTCTGCGCTCATGCAATAAATATTA
Organism: Metasolibacillus sp. FSL H7-0170; assembly: GCF_038593115.1. Taxonomy (NCBI): domain Bacteria; kingdom Bacillati; phylum Bacillota; class Bacilli; order Caryophanales; family Caryophanaceae; genus Metasolibacillus; species Metasolibacillus sp. FSL H7-0170. The sequence continues at coordinate 2,680,464 of NZ_CP151964.1, forward strand.
ACCCTAATTTATATTGGGAGATGCAAACAAGTGATATACATAGCGTTGATATTGGAGCGAATTTCTTTATAACACAGCGAATTCATATCACAGATAAGAGCAACAAAGAAACAATGTTTGTCGTATATGGTGGGAAAGAATGGGTGAAAGAAATTAATCAAACGATGTAAGGATGAGGAATATAATTTCACCAAAACAGTATCACAGAATTTGATACTGTTTTGATACCGACAAGCGATTAAGATATATTAAAAGGTAACTATATTTAGCTGTTAAATTATGAGAAACACCTCCCCTCTCTGTATCTATATCATTAAGTGTCATCCTATATAAAGGTTGCATATAAGAGCGTAAAAAACCAGGTTTACGCGGCGCTCGTCGTTCACCACAGTTCTCAAAACGTTAATATCGTTGTTATATCAACGTTTTTCAAAACTCTCTCTCGATTGTCGAGAGAGAGTTTTTTTATGCTTTATACTAAAAAAATTTAGTAGATAATTCAAAAATGGACCTTTAGCTATTCGAGTCTTTTAATTTTCTTAGTCTTTCAAGTTAATAGAATAGGGCATGTTTGAAAAGCCATTTTGAGACACAACTCCTATAATGAATAACTGCGGGAGCGAATCTTTTGTGTGCCGAAAGCAAAACGGCAGGTACATAGGTTTTCCCTGCATCGTTTCCTGCATAAACATCTTGCTTAAACTACTGAATAGGAAATATTTCAGTTGTGATCTGCATGATTAAAATCCCATTTATCCTCGGTTAATGATTGACGCACTGCTGTTTGTACTTCAACACCATTAACAATCCTTATTAATTCCTTACCGTTCTCTGTTATAAAACTAACCTCTATTGATAATCCTCTCAAGAAGAATTCTTTCTCTGCTTTAGCGTATAATTCAAGTTTCATTGTACCGGGCATTTCGATAAATAGTCTGTTGTTTTCTAATGAAACATGAATGATTAAATCCGGGTGTTCCGTTAGTGCATAATCACCGACAAGGCGTTTTAAAACATTTACTGGAATGACTCTGGCACGCTTTAATAGAGGTTTTTCCTTAGCAAGTTCATAAGGCTCATCAAAAGCTACTTGCTCGATTGCGTATAAGACATGTTGGTCAAAATCGAAATCTTGTTCTTTATTTCTTAGTACAATAACAACAATATCATGATCGATGAAGCGTCTAAGATGTGTAACATATCCTGGCCAGCCGCCACTATGCCAAATGATTCGTCCTTTTTTCTTGATATCCTCTAAGATCCAACCAAAACCATAGCTAAGTGGTGTTTGGGTTTTTGTCACCGCTGGTGTATAAGCTTCTTTTAGTAATTCGTCATTGATTAAATTTCCGGTGTTTAGAGCACGTTCATAAAGATATAAATCCTTGACAGTTGATTGAATACCACCATCACCAAGTATTCCATCTAAATAAATAACCATTTTAGACTCTTCGAAATCATCAGCCAAAACGTACTCGCCTGCATATACATCATAGACATAACCGTATGCATAATCTTCAATTTCAATCTTTTCTTTTCTAACACCAATAGCTTGAGTGCGAGTCATTTGAAGTGGCTTAAAAATATTTTCTTGTAAAAAGTAGGGGAAACCCATGTTGGTTACACGCTCAACAATGAGCGCGAGTAAAATATAGCCCGTGTTACTATATTCAACACGCTCATTTGGTGCAAATAGACGGTGGGGTTTGTACTTGACTAAATATCTAAGTAAGTCGTCATTGTCTGCGATTTTCGTTTTATCCCAGTATTTCTCAAACAAATCTAAATAATCGGGGAGTCCGCTCGTATGGTTAAGTAGATGTCTAATCGTAATGCCTTCATAAGGTAGATTAGGTATCCATTTCTGCACGAAGTCCTCAAGATTTAGTTTGCCTTCCTGAACGAGTAGTAAAATTGCAGTTGCTGTAATTGGCTTTGAGACAGATGCAAGGTTGAATAAAGATTGTGATGTTAATGGACGTTTTGTTGACAAGTCAGCATTACCAAAAGCTCCTTCGTATAAAATCTCGCCTTTTTTAGCAACAAGGACTGTACCATTTAACAATTCCCTTTCCTTAATTTCATTGAATAAACTTTCTAAGTTAGCCTTTGTGTTAGTCATGATTGTTTTCCTCCCCATCTTGTTTTGTATATGTCTTTTCTACAATGTTACTTAGCTTTGTGATAATCCTTTTGAGTTCTTCCATTTCACTCAATTCCATTTGTGTGTAAATACGATTAATAATTTGACGATTTATTTTTTCTTCTTTTTCAAAATATCGAGTTCCCTTATCTGCCAGTTGCACAAGTATTTCACGTCTATTTTGTGAATTAATAGTCCTCACTAAATAATTTCCATCTTCAAGTTTATTAACAATCTGTCCAACAGCGCTTGATGTTATTTTCATTAGTCGAGCAATTTCTCCAATAGAAATTTTTCCGTAATCTTTAACAATATCCATTAAAATTGTTTGATTCCTAGAAAGATTATCATCTAGTAAAGATTGATATTCTTTTATGATGATTTTATTCATCGTATAATGCATGTCATTTATTTCAGTAACGAGTTCAAATAATTCATCTTTATTTTTTTTCATATTAATAACTCCTTATATTATAAAGTTTACTTTATTATAAAGTTGACTTTAATATTTGTCAAGATTAATAAAACATTTATATTTATCCGCTTTGCCGTTGAAGATATACAAATTTCCATTAAACTATGTACAAAAACGCTCACTTAATGATGTATAAAATCACTTGCCATCTAGAACTAGATGATTTTTTAAACGATAGGAATTGCCAACGGTAGTGACAACTACTGAGGTTTAGACCAACATGATATTGCCCACTCAGTCGCTCGCACATATGTTGCGGCGGTACTAGACTAGGTCTCCCTTTATCAGCGTGTCGTCTCGCCACTCGCTAAAATCAATCTAATGCATGAATATTATTTCTCCACTTATTTACTTTGTTAAATAGGGGCTGTCCTAAAGCCGTGCATAGCCGGCATTTTGGACAGTTAGCGATGATATTTCATAAGATGTTGATACATATAAACAGAAAACGCCTCTTTTAAAAATGGGATGAACATTGACTTTAGCAGTGTACTCCTTCAGTAAAAGGGAAGCGATGAAAACATTGATTTCAATACGGTGACAAAAAATGGATTTTCGGTCAACTCCACAAATGAAGCGTCCAAAATGTAGTGCTTTAGTACACTTTTTGGACGCTTCCTCACTAAGATATATTAAACTGATAAATCCAATGATAAAAACTCAGCACGTTGTTGTGTATGCTTGTCGAGCATAATTTGTTCAGGCTGGATGCCTTGTTCACGTAGTATTTCAATGTTTTGTGCAAGGAATTCATCGCTGCCAACAACGTAGAATAATCCTTCTTTGTCTGCGGCTAGATTTTTCACTTCTTCATAATAGTCTTTGCGATTATCGACGAACTGTGCGATGAATTTCTTGGCAGGTGCAGATTCAAAAATATTTGGGAATAAGAAATCCTTTGTGGAATCGATATTTAGTGAATGAATTTGATTCACATTGTCTGCACGCTCTAAATAATCAAGTACAAGTGGTCTAAAAGTAGCTAAGCCGACACCAGATGATAGCAGATAAATATTTTTATTGTCTCTTTTTAGCGGTACATTCGAATGTGTTTTAAAGATTGCTACTTCAGTGCCAATTTCAATATTTTTTAAAATCGATTTGAATTCAGAGCATTGTTCTTTAATGCGTGTTGTAATACCGATTGAATTTTCGTGCGGTAAAGTGGAGATTGACATATGGCGGATGAGCGCGCGGTTTGGCTTTTCTCCAGCATTAAATCCCTTTAGTGCGAAATGGGTGTGCGAGCCTTCTTCCCATGTAAAGCCCTCTGGAAGGTCCAGCATGTATGTTTTAACCTCAGGCGTTTCTTCAATAATCTTATTTATTTTCGTCCAGTAAATTTGCATTATATCTTCTCCTCACTTATTTGTATGTCACTATCTACTATACAATAAGTGATAACTATTCTCAATTAAATAGATTGATTATTTTAAAGAATATTTGACATTTAATTTTAATGCGTTATGATGGATTTGAAATTAAAATATGATTCTTTTTCTACTAGGGGTGCCAAATAATGGCTGAGACTTACTCTTAGAACCTGATCTCGTTAGTACGAGCGGAGGGAAGTAGATGGGAAATGAATTCGTTTAATAACGATGTATTTTGGCATATATTTGCTTACTTCATTCAAAAACGAAACCCTCCTACTAGTGTTCCTTTTAGAAAAAGAACAAATTAGGAGGTTTTTTTTATGAAATTTACTGATGAATTACGTTTAGCAACAAAGGAGAGCTGGGAGAAAAGCTTAAATCACCCATTTGTACAAGGCATTGTGAAGGGGGATTTACCTCTTGAAATTTTCAAAAATTATATTTTGCAAGATATCTATTATTTGAACCATTATGCAAAAATTCATGCGCTGGCAGCGGCACAAGCAGAGGATTTCGCGATTACCGCTTTTCTGGCAGAAAAAGCGCGCAATACCGCACAAGCTGAATTAGGGGTGCATGAAGCACATGCAAAAATATTAAATATTACTGAGGAAGATATGGAAAGCTTCAAGCCAGCACCAACCGCTTACGGCTATACATCACATTTATATCGCTCAACAATGTATGGAAATTTAGCCTATATTATTTCAGCTATGTTGCCATGCTATTGGCTATATGCTGATATTGGCAAGGCTTATGAGCACGCAAATCCAGAAACTGAAATTTATCGCAATTGGCTTGCGACATATGCGAGCGATTGGTTCCAAGAGGCAACACAGGCTCAAATTGATTTATTAAACTCACTTGTCGAGGATATGAACGAAAAAGAAAAAGAGAAGGTGAAGGAACAATTTATTATCGCAAAGGAATATGAACTAGCATTTTGGGAGATGTCCTATACATTTGAAAAATGGTTATCACAGCGTGATGAGAAAGTGAAGTCATAGGTGGAGGATATATTGCCATGCGAATAGTCTTGAAATATTTAGCATTATTATCACTAGTCTTCCTTTTAATGGGCTGTCAAACAAAGGAAGGGAATGAAAAGGTCCAACTGTTCTTAGATTGGACGCCAAATACAAATCATACAGGAATTTATGTAGCAAAGGAAAAAGGATTTTTTGAAGAAGTAGGCTTAGACGTTGAAATTATGCTGCCAGGCGAGGTACGTGCGGAGCAAATTGTAGGGTCTGGCAAGGGGCAATTCGGAATTAGCTTTCAAAATCAAGTAACGCAAGCGCGTTCAGAAGGTCTTCCTATTGTTTCAATCGCTGCCATTATTCAGAAAAACACTGGAGGCTATTATACGCCAAAGGCAAAGGGAATTAAAACGCCAAAAGACTTTGAAGGGCATATATACGGTGCATATGGCTCGGAATTAGAAAAAGCTTCTTTACAGGCTGTTATGAATAAAGAAGGTGGAGATGCTTCGAAAATTGAGACGGTACAAGTCGGCAATACAGATTATTTTGTAGCGCTAGAGCGAGACATCGATTTTGTCAGTATTTTTTATGCATGGACAGGTATTGAAGGTGAGATTCGTGATGCGGATATGCATTTTATTAAAACGACTGATTTTGCGCCAGAGTTAGATACTTACTCACCTCTTATTATTACGAACGATAAAATGATTGAAGATAATCCTGATACAGTGCAAGCCTTCATTAATGCTGTATATAAAGGCTATGAGTTTGCAATTGATAACCCGCAGAAATCGGCGGATATTTTAATTGCTGCAGAGCCCGACCTTCAGCCAGAGCTTGTGAGACGCAGTCAGGAGTGGCTATCTCCTCACTATAAAGAAGGTGCAGAGGCTTGGGGTGTTCAAGAGGCAAGTCGATGGGAAAATTTTGCGGAATTTATGGTAAAGCATCAGATTATCGGTGAAGTAGATATTCAACAAGCATTTACAAATGAATTTATCGCGAATGCAATGAAGTGAGGAAACAGCTATGAGAATAGAAAATATGTGGAAGCCGGTGCTAGCTCTTCTAATCGCAATTACTCTTTGGGAAATAGCAGTGAAGCTGTTGCAGATTGAAGTATGGGTACTACCTGCACCTTCCGTTATCGCAAAGGAAATGTTCATTGTTTTCCCCGCCATTTTCCCGCATATGCTGGCGACGATAAAGCTTGTATTCATCGGTTTTTCGTCAGCCATTGTGTTAGGTATTAGTGTCGCAACAATGTTACATATTTTGCCGACTGCACGGGAAATCGTTATGCCGTTTCTCGTTATTTCCCAAAATATCCCAACAATTGTGCTAGCGCCACTTTTAATGATTTGGTTTGGTCTAGGAGATTTCCCGAAATATTTAATTATCGCAACGACAGCCTTTTTCCCGATTGCCATTGCAACGCTTGATGGATTTAGACAAACTGAGCGTGATTTGATGCATTATATGCAAATGATGGGAGCGACGAAAAAGCAAATTTTTTTAAGGTTGCAATTACCTGATGCAATCCCAAGCATCTTCTCAGGAATAAAAATTGCTGCAACGTATAGTGTGATGACAGCCGTTGTAGCAGAATGGCTAGGTGCACAAAAAGGAATTGGTGTATTTATGACGTTATCTGCCTCCTCCTACAGAACGCCACGTGTTTTCGTTGCAATCGTTATAACAATTATTCTGAGCTTGGCATTTTTCGGACTATTTTTAGCACTTGAGAAATGGTTTACGCGCTGGAAACGAAATGAGGGAGTACAATGAGTCTGCACATTGAGCAGCTACATCATTCTTTCGGAGAAAAAAAGATACTTTCCGCTATTTCTTTCACTGCACAGGATGGCGAGTTTGTTTCTATATTAGGACCTTCTGGTAGTGGGAAAAGTACTTTGTTTCATCTTATTGGAGGCGTTTTAAAGCCTGAGCAAGGGCAAATTATGTTAAATGATTGTGATATTACGAGTGAAAGTGGAAATATGAGTTACATGCCTCAAAGTCCGTCGCTTTTTCCTTGGAGAACAGTATTGCAAAATGCAATGCTTGGTAGTGAGTTAGCGGGGAAAGCAGATGAAGCACAGGCGATTGAATTATTGCAGAAGGCCAATTTGGGAGAGATGGTGAACGCTTATCCCCATCAATTATCAGGCGGAATGAAGCAGCGTGTGGCATTTATTCGAGCGTTGCTAAGCCCGCAATCCCTTATCTGCTTAGATGAACCTTTCTCTGCATTAGATTCTTTTACGAAAAAAGAAATGCAGCAATGGTTGCTTAACATGTGGGAAGCGTATGACAAATCTATTTTATTCATTACACATGACATTGAAGAAGCCCTTTTCCTGTCGGACAAAATTATTATCTTATCAACAAACCCAGCAACTGTAAAAGCATCTATAAAAATTCCTTTTAAGCGTCCGCGGGATGAGCAATTATACTTGAGCGATGAGTTTTTAAAATGGAGGAAAAAAATCGTTGAGGTACTTAAAGGATAATTGGAGGGTGTCCAAAAAGCCGTATATAGCCGACTTTTTGGACACTGATGCTGGTGTTTTTGGGAAATTTAACTCATTGAAACAGAGAGCTTATTTTAAAACGAAAGAAACACAGGGTTTAACGATTTATCGCCTACATGAAAGAGAAGAAATGGAGATATTCCTTTCAATGTACTCACAACATAAAATTACCGTTTCAAACAGCACTTACTATTAGTTAGTAGCTGTAAAATAAAATTCACCTAGAATTTCATTTACTTTATATTGATCTGGTGCAAGCTCCTTTTCAATAAAAGAAATAATGTCTGATTGTTCAACATCGTACATCACTTCAATTTCTTTAGAAAATAGTAGCTTTTCTTTTTGTAGCAAATTAGCAAAGGATGGTCGCTGCTTCGGTTTTAGTTGTTCCGAATTTAAAACTTGCTTTAATCCATCGATGTAATAGTGAAGCGGGCGACCGCCGACAATTCGAACGCCTTTATTTTCTTCATTCATCATAATAACCGTAGGAAAGCCTCCAGCACCTAAGCTTCTAGTAAGAGCAAAATCCTCATTCAATAATTGCTGACCAACCGGTAGCTCAGCTTCATTGACAATAGCCTCTCCATTAAGCCCAAGTTTATTTATGATTTCTGTTAAAACAGATGAATCTGAAATGTTTTGATTAAATGCAAAAAGCGCTTCCCTTGCGCGGCGTAAAAATTCAAATGCCACCGCATCGTTATGCTGCTTTTGGATAATTTTAAAGACACGAGAAGGTGGGTAAGATGATTGAACAGGATTATCAACCATTAAACTGCCATCAATAGGCATTCTCGAAAATTCTCCAACCTCTCTCCAGTGACCAGCAACGTCCGCTGGTTTGTAAATACCGTTTGCAGGGTCGATTGGTCCATCATGCCATTTTTCTAGCAAGCCGCCCATAACTGTATGGAGGTTAAAATAATGACCATATTGCTCTACAAAACGACGGAGCTCAGGTTCGATTGCCCAGCAATGGGAGCAAATTGGGTCAGTTACATAATAAAGATTAATCGATTTTTGTGGTTGATTAAAATCAATCACCTCGATTTCCTCTTCACCAGCTACACCGCAGACACCTGTTTTTAAATCACACACTATATTGTTTTTCAATTCATTTTACCTCCTCTATAAGAATTGGGGCTGTCCGAAAAGTACATTTTGTTTTGCCACCGCATTGAAATAAATGTTTTCATCGCTTCACTTTTACTGAAAGCTAACACTGCTAAAGCCAATGTTCATCCCATTTTTAAAAGAGGCGCTTTCTGTTTATATGAATCAACATTTTGTGAAACATCATTGCTACTGTCCAAAATGCCGGCTATGCACGGCTTTTTGGATAGCCTCATAAATCGTTTTCAATGCAGTAGACCAGGCGACAATTTCATTAAACATAGCTTGAACAGTTGCTTCATGAAATGGTGCTAGTTTATAAGCAAAATGTATTATTTGTCTTACAATTGGATTGTAGGTCATAATTAAAATGAGCAACACCAATAGTTCTATGAATTTGTCGTTTATACAACATATTAAAGAAATTGTTTAAAAAAGGAGTGATAAAAATGACTCAAGCAAAGGCGGACCCTCGAGTTTTACGCACCCGCAAATTAATTATTGATTCTTTCATTGAGCTTTCAGGAAAAAAAGAATTTAAAGACATTACTATAAAAGATATAACAGCGGAAGCAATGATTAATCGCGCTACTTTTTATTATCATTTCGAGGATATATATGACCTATTAGAGAAGGTGCTCTCGGAAGTGCTGTTAGTTAATTTAGATTACGACTTTTATAAGAGGAATGAATTAAATGAAGAGGTTTTTGTCAATATCTTTCAAGCGATAACAAATTTCCAAAAATCATTATCGAATCGTTGCCATCGAGGTTACGAGGATACGATTGCGCGTATCATTCGAGAGCAACTTGAAATTATTTTCTACAAAATGTTAGTAAGACAACAAACAAAGAAAGAGACTGAAGCATTAAAAATTACAGCTGTTATCTTGAGCTGGGGCATTTATGGTGCATCGGTAGAATGGAGAAGAGTCGATGAAAATGTATCACCAGAAGAATTTATAAAATCAGCTATTCCGTATATACTTTCAGGGATTGATTTTGGTACTACAAACTAAAAGAACGCATATGCACGTCCATTTTTGCGTATAGTAAGTCAAAGGTGGTGTGCATATGAAGCGTTGGTTAGCGCTGATTGTTATTATGTTTAGCTGTATGATGATTGTCGTTTATGAAACAAGTGCCTCCGATAAGCGCTTTTTTTTGCCGGAGCCATTAGGTGGGGTGAAAATAGTGCTTGATGCAGGGCATGGAGGTATTGATGGTGGCGCTTCTAAAGGTGATGTTATTGAAAAGGATATTACGCTAGCTATTACTGAAAGAGTTGCTCGTCAATTGAAACGATTAGGGGCCGAGGTAGTGATGACTCGTACGACAGACGAGGATGTACTAGCTGAGCATGCACCGAACGAGCAATTCTCGACATTGCGTGAGCGTAAAAAGCAAGATATCTTTTTGCGAGAAACAATTGTTCAAGAGCAACAGCCGGATTTATTCATTACCATTCACGCTAATGCAATTCCGAACAGTAAATGGCGCGGTGCACAAGTGTTTTATCATAAGGAAGGCGATGCCAATAGTGAGCTTTTAGCAAAAACAATTCAAGAGTCTATCCGGGAGCATCTACAAAATACAGACCGAGAGGCATTATCGATTAAAGAAATTTATTTATTAAAAAAGGCGCAAGTGCCAGCAGTACTAGTGGAAACGGGCTTTTTAAGCAATGATGAGGAGAGAGCATTATTGACCGACCCGGGCTACCAAGAAAAAATGGCACTGGCCATTGCTCGCGGCATTGAGAACTATTATTTCATGGAACTCCAATAGCTATATTGCGACGAGGGGTGTGTTATACTACTAGGTGGATATAAAAATAGGGGAGTGTTTTACGAAATGAACGAACAACAAGTCAGAGAACTGTTGGGACAACTACAAGATCCTTTTTTACATAAAACATTAGCGGAAACGAATGGCATTGTAAATGTTAACATTAAAGAAGAAAAAGGCCATGTTAGTGTAAAAATCGCAATTGCGAAAACAAATACACCTGAACAAATGACGCTACAAATGAAAATTGTTGAAGTGTTAAAGGAAAATGGGGCACAATCTGTAGGTATTCGATTCGAAGAACTGTCAACTGAAGCTTTAGAGGTATTTCGCGGGCAAGCTACGGAAGCGCAGGCTCAAGATATTTTATCGCCATTATCCACTGTACAATTTATTTCTATTGCCTCTGGTAAGGGTGGTGTAGGTAAATCGACAGTGTCGGTAAATATGGCTGTAGCATTAGCGCGTCTTGGTAAAAAAGTAGGGCTGATTGATGCCGATATTTATGGCTTCAGTGTGCCAGACATGATGGGTATTGGGGAAATGCCTGTTGTTAAGGAAAACCGTATTTATCCTGTAGAACGTATGGGCGTTAAAGTGATTTCAATGGGCTTCTTCGTTGAAAATAATGCACCAATTGTATGGCGTGGTCCAATGCTTGGGAAAGTGTTAGATCAATTTTTCCGCGATGTAGAGTGGGGAGATATAGATTACCTACTATTAGATTTACCGCCAGGGACAGGGGACGTGGCGTTAGACATTCACCAGATGCTGCCGTCTTCAAAAGAAATTGTTGTAACGACACCACATCCAACAGCAGCGTTTGTCGCGGCACGAGCAGGCGCAATGGCACTGCAAACAAATCATGAAATTTTGGGTGTTATTGAGAATATGGCGTGGTATGAATCGAAAACAGGTGAAAAAGAGTTTGTCTTTGGACGTGGTGGAGGTCCGAAATTAGCAGATGAGCTACGCACGCAATTACTAGGTCAAATTCCATTAGGACAACCTGATTGGACGGAGGCAGATTTTGCTCCTTCTATTTATGCAGAGGATCATCCAACAGGACAAATTTATTTAGAAATTGCTCGTCAAATGGTCGATAAATTAAAAAAATAAGTAGAGGGCTGTCTGAAAAGGGGAATAACTTCAGACAGCCCATATTAATTTATTTTATACAAAAGGGAAGCGTGATGTACTTTGGTAGATGTTACTCCTGGCTCTTGTCTTGGTCTTTCTCTTTAGTATCTTTAGACTCCTTAGACTCACCCGAATCGGATCCACCTGAATCGGACCCTCCCGAAGAGCTGCTCGCTTCACCACTTTGCATAATTAATTGCTGCCATTTAGATTGCAGGAGAGGGTTATCAATCGTATCCATTACAATCTGTTCCATCTGTTTCCGAAGTGGGGCGCTTTTTAAAATAGTCTCAAGCTGCTTTTGCATTTCTGCTTGTCCAAAAAATGACTGTAAATCTTCCTGATAGGAGGCGTCCTTTATTAGCCCTTTTAAAATAGCCTCTTGCTGTTCCTGCATACTTTTAGCAATTGCTTCTTTAAATTTTGGATCCTGAAACGTCTTTTTCCAAAAATCTTCAGCTTCTTGGGATAATAAAGTTTGCTCTGTAGCTTGCTTTACTTCATCGCTGTCGAGTATTAGTAGCTCCCGAAACTTCGGATCCTCTAGTATTTGGCGGATTGCCTTTTTCCCGTCCTCAGTTTGAATAGAGTCAACCATAATTTTTTTCACTTCATCGTATGACAATGTAGCCGATTTTGATTCAGTACATCCAGCGAGTAAAATTAAAGAAAAAATAATAATTCCGATACGATACATCATTTATCCTTCCTTTCGTCTTAGTTCAGCAGAAAAACCTCGTTTTACGGAGCGAAAAACAAATTTTTTTATTTCATTTAACTTCTTTCGGTAATGTTTACTGCGACGAGTAACTGCATGAGTGCAGGTTTTGTACCGATAGCAAGATGACAGGTATAGAAGGTATTTCTCCTCTATAGGCGTCGATAAAAATGCCTTCGTTAGGCTTGTTTAAAGAAACTCACTTTAAGACCACCGTGTTCTGCGGTAACGACGAATCGTATGGATCTAATCTCTGTCGGATGTGACAGATTTTAAAAGGATTTCTTTGCAAGCCTGGAAAAACTGAATGCAATTACGCCACGGCATAATTAATTTAGGGCCTTAAATGTAATAAATTTTAAAAATGCCTTCGTGTTTAAGCTTTGAATAGCCAATTAAAAGTAAATGAGCGCATTATTAGTTGCGATGCTCTTTCATTTATTGTTCACATTTTTACGAATAATATGTATTGGACTTATGTGTGTATTAGCTTTTTTATGTCGTCATTGTTAAAATGAGAATGGAGAATATAAATTGGGGGACATTATGTCGTGACAATACGTAATTGGATTAAGTTTTTCCTTATGTCGCTATTAATTGGAGGCGGCGTAACAGCTATATCAAGTCTTTTTATACGTTGGGATTTTTTCCAACCATATTTAGTGGCTGGAGAATTTGGTGAGTTCATTGCTGCCCTTGCTTGGATGGTTTTATTGGGCTTCACAATGAGTGTTATTGCGCAAGCTGGCTATTTCGCTTATTTAACATTACATCAAGTAGGTGTCAATATTTTCCGTACGTTAACGCTATGGAACTGGGTACAAATGCTATTAATTCTAGTTGTCTTAATCGATTTAATCATTTTCCGTTTTGCACCGGGAGCAGAAACGGCTAAAGATTGGCTATTTTACATTGGTTTACTATTAGTTTTAGTATTCGGTGCAGTTGCAACAGCTGTTCAGAAAGTAAAAATGACTGGTAAAAAGCATATATTAATTCCTTCTGTTTTTTTCATGATTGTTATTACATCATTAGAGTGGATTATTGCATTAATGGGACGTCAGGATAATATCAACACATATGTCGCATTATTATTATTCCCATTAGTTGCAGTTAATGCATACCAACTGTTAATGCTACCTAAGTATAATGCTAAGTCTGAGGAAGATCGTAAAAATTTAGAGGAGCGCCGTAAAGCACGCAAGCAAGCTGCTCAAAATTAAACAATAGGCTGTCCCAAAAGATATTTCTTTTCGGACAACCTTTGTCGCTACTATATAGTTGCTAAAAAGCTTTTGTACCTACTGTTTCGCTTTCGGCACAGAAACAACTGTGCCTGTTGGTACAAAATAATGTTACCCGTTGCAAAAGGGCGTGTCTCAAATGACTTTTCAGACATGCCCTTTTTGCTTCTTATAACTATGCTGAGGATAGATGGGTATGAATGCACATCCTTTATTGAGGGAATCTTTTTGTTTTTAACTGATAGCCAAATACATTTTCCTCTATAGAAACGACAGGGCTTTGTTGCATAAATAAAGTGAGTTGTTCAAAGTTAATTATTGAATTTGCATGTATAGGGACGGACATAATTAAACCATCCTCAAGAGGAAGATCTTTGTGCCAAAGAGCAGTTGGTATGAGCATATTGATTCGTCGGTTAAATATAAGCTTCTTCAAATCTTCTGGAAATACATAATCCTTCGTCATAAACCACAGTGGCTCTTTCCCTAAGGACTTTTTATAAACTGTAATTTCTTCTTCTAAAATTTTTTCGTTTGTATAATCTGTACTATTATGACCGAGAAGCGCGGTCGGTATACGTTTGTCCTTGATTATTTCAATCATTGCAGGCGAGCGTTCAATCCAAGCACTGTCGAGTAGCAATAAAGGGTAAGGCGCCTTCAGATTTTCAAGCCATGTGTCAAAGCCTTCATGAGAAAAAGTGACCTCAAGCATTAAGGTTTGCCCGTAATGCCCTTTTGAAATAACGGTAGGTTCATTCGTTGCATTAAATGTGGGTAAAATAGTGGTAATTTGTTTTTGATAAAATACTAGAATCAAAAATGCTAAAGCTAGTAATAGCAATATTTTTCGCATTTCTTAACCTCCTTTATTTAAAATTATTTTTTGTGCAAAATAGTTTTCTATAAAAAAGTTATGAAAAGGTGTTGACTTTCATGAATGAAAGGTGATATTATGATTAAGTCGCTAAGAGATGACGCGACAATGCAACAAAAATGAACCTTGAAAACTGAACAAGCAAGACGTGAATGAATAAAGTTTCATTGAATAGATGAAACACAATTTTGGACATCGAATGAAGATGCCAGCAAATGTTTTAATGTATCGAAAGCGAAGCGACAGATACAAATTTGAGCTTACTCAAATTCTTTTTATGGAGAGTTTGATCCTGGCTCAGGACGAACGCTGGCGGCGTGCCTAATACATGCAAGTCGAGCGGGCGTTATTTTGGTGCTTGCACCGAAGTAACGCTAGCGGCGGACGGGTGAGTAACACGTGGGCAACCTGCCCTGTAGATGGGGATAACTCCGGGAAACCGGGGCTAATACCGAATAATACTTTGAAACCCATGTTTTAAAGTTGAAAGATGGTTCTGCTATCGCTACAGGATGGGCCCGCGGCGCATTAGCTAGTTGGTGAGGTAATGGCTCACCAAGGCAACGATGCGTAGCCGACCTGAGAGGGTGATCGGCCACACTGGGACTGAGACACGGCCCAGACTCCTACGGGAGGCAGCAGTAGGGAATCTTCCACAATGGGCGAAAGCCTGATGGAGCAACGCCGCGTGAGTGAAGAAGGTTTTCGGATCGTAAAACTCTGTTGTAAGGGAAGAACAAGTGCCGTAGTAACTGGCGGCACCTTGACGGTACCTTATTAGAAAGCCACGGCTAACTACGTGCCAGCAGCCGCGGTAATACGTAGGTGGCAAGCGTTGTCCGGAATTATTGGGCGTAAAGCGCGCGCAGGCGGTTTTTTAAGTCTGATGTGAAAGCCCCCGGCTCAACCGGGGAAGGTCATTGGAAACTGGGGAACTTGAGTGCAGAAGAGGAAAGTGGAATTCCAAGTGTAGCGGTGAAATGCGTAGAGATTTGGAGGAACACCAGTGGCGAAGGCGACTTTCTGGTCTGTAACTGACGCTGAGGCGCGAAAGCGTGGGGAGCAAACAGGATTAGATACCCTGGTAGTCCACGCCGTAAACGATGAGTGCTAAGTGTTAGGGGGTTTCCGCCCCTTAGTGCTGCAGCTAACGCATTAAGCACTCCGCCTGGGGAGTACGGTCGCAAGACTGAAACTCAAAGGAATTGACGGGGGCCCGCACAAGCGGTGGAGCATGTGGTTTAATTCGAAGCAACGCGAAGAACCTTACCAGGTCTTGACATCCCGTTGCCCACTATGGAGACATGGTTTTCCCTTCGGGGACAACGGTGACAGGTGGTGCATGGTTGTCGTCAGCTCGTGTCGTGAGATGTTGGGTTAAGTCCCGCAACGAGCGCAACCCTTGATCTTAGTTGCCATCATTCAGTTGGGCACTCTAAGGTGACTGCCGGTGACAAACCGGAGGAAGGTGGGGATGACGTCAAATCATCATGCCCCTTATGACCTGGGCTACACACGTGCTACAATGGACGGTACAACCGGTTGCCAACCCGCGAGGGGGAGCTAATCCGATAAAACCGTTCTCAGTTCGGATTGTAGGCTGCAACTCGCCTACATGAAGCCGGAATCGCTAGTAATCGCGGATCAGCATGCCGCGGTGAATACGTTCCCGGGCCTTGTACACACCGCCCGTCACACCACGAGAGTTTGTAACACCCGAAGTCGGTGAGGTAACCTTTTGGAGCCAGCCGCCGAAGGTGGGATAGATGATTGGGGTGAAGTCGTAACAAGGTAGCCGTATCGGAAGGTGCGGCTGGATCACCTCCTTTCTAAGGATATTTTCGGAATATCTCCTACGGAGATAACATTCACGGATTGCTGTTCAGTTTTGAAGGTTCATCAATGGATGAATACTTCTTATTGTGCTCCTGCGGTTACTCGTCGCAAATACGCGAGGAAGCAAATACAGGTAGCCTATTTGTTCTTTGAAAACTGGATAAAACGACATTGAAAGTAACAAGTTTTAAATAGATCAAGTAATTGATCGTGTAAGTTCTTAAATCTTATTTCTTTTATGAGATAAGTTGTAACTAACATGAAGGTTTCAAGACACGAGTAGGACAAGGAAGCGATTGAGCGATAGAAGGAGCGTACTTAAGTACGTGACTGACAGAGTGAATGAAGTTGACGCAGTCATACGATGTGTATTGAAAGCCGAAAATGAAGGTTTCGAGATACGAGCAAGCCAAGGAAGCAGATTGAGTGAATGAAGGAGCGTACCTCTGTACGTGACTGAATGAGCGAAAGTAGCTGACGCAGGATGGCGATGTATATCGAAAGCTGAAGGTTAAGTTATTAAGGGCGCACGGTGGATGCCTTGGCACTAGGAGTCGATGAAGGACGGCACTAACACCGATATGCCTCGGGGAGCTGTAAGTAAGCTTTGATCCGGGGATTTCCGAATGGGGAAACCCACTATGTTTAATAGCATAGTATCCATACGTGAATTCATAGCGTATGGAAGACAGACGCAGGGAACTGAAACATCTAAGTACCTGCAGGAAGAGAAAGAAAATTCGATTCCCTGAGTAGCGGCGAGCGAAACGGGAAAAGCCCAAACCAAAGAGCTTGCTCTTTGGGGTTGTAGGACACTCTATACGGAGTTACAAAGGAATGAAGTAGATGAAGCGACTTGGAAAGGTCCGCCAGAGCAGGTAAAAGCCCTGTAGTCGAAAGTTCATTCCCTCCAGAGTGGATCCTGAGTACGGCGGAACACGTGAAATTCCGTCGGAATCCGGGAGGACCATCTCCCAAGGCTAAATACTCCCTAGTGACCGATAGTGAACCAGTACCGTGAGGGAAAGGTGAAAAGCACCCCGGGAGGGGAGTGAAAGAGAACCTGAAACCGTGTGCCTACAAGTAGTTAGAGCCCGTTAATGGGTGATAGCGTGCCTTTTGTAGAATGAACCGGCGAGTTACGATAACGTGCAAGGTTAAGCTGAGAAAGCGGAGCCGCAGCGAAAGCGAGTCTGAATAGGGCGAAGGAGTACGTTGTCGTAGACCCGAAACCAGGTGATCTACCCATGGCCAGGGTGAAGGTAAGGTAACACTTACTGGAGGCCCGAACCCACGTACGTTGAAAAGTGCGGGGATGAGCTGTGGGTAGCGGAGAAATTCCAATCGAACCTGGAGATAGCTGGTTCTCTCCGAAATAGCTTTAGGGCTAGCCTCGTGATTGAGAATACCGGAGGTAGAGCACTGTTTGGACTAGGGGGGCATCTCGCTTTACCGAATTCAGACAAACTCCGAATGCCGGATATTTATACACGGGAGTCAGACTGCGAGTGATAAGATCCGTAGTCAAGAGGGAAACAGCCCAGACCACCAGCTAAGGTCCCAAAGTAATCGTTAAGTGGAAAAGGATGTGGCGTTGCTTAGACAACCAGGATGTTGGCTTAGAAGCAGCCATCATTTAAAGAGTGCGTAATAGCTCACTGGTCGAGTGACACTGCGCCGAAAATGTATCGGGGCTAAACGATTCACCGAAGCTGTGGATTGACATCTACGATGTCAGTGGTAGGAGAGCGTTCTAAGTGCGTTGAAGTCAGACCGGAAGGACTGGTGGAGCGCTTAGAAGTGAGAATGCCGGTATGAGTAGCGAAAGATAGGTGAGAATCCTGTCCACCGTATGACTAAGGTTTCCTGAGGAAGGCTCGTCCGCTCAGGGTTAGTCGGGACCTAAGCCGAGGCCGATAGGCGTAGGCGATGGATAACAGGTTGATATTCCTGTACTACCTCCCCACCGTTTGAGCAATGGGGGGACGCAGGAGGGTAGGGTAAGCAGAGCGTTGGTTGTCTCTGTTCAAGCAGTAAGGCGTGTGTGTAGGCAAATCCGCACACTCTAACGCCAAGCTGTGATGACGAGTCCGTATGGACGAAGTTCCTGATCTCACACTGCCAAGAAAAGCCTCTAGCGAGGTGGGAGGTACCCGTACCGCAAACCGACACAGGTAGTCGAGGAGAGAATCCTAAGGTGTGCGAGAGAACTCTCGTTAAGGAACTCGGCAAAATGACCCCGTAACTTCGGGAGAAGGGGTGCTCTTGAGCGTGCAAGCGCATGAGAGCCGCAGTGAATAGGCCCAGGCGACTGTTTAGCAAAAACACAGGTCTCTGCAAAACCGTAAGGTGACGTATAGGGGCTGACGCCTGCCCGGTGCTGGAAGGTTAAGAGGAGTGGTTAGCGCAAGCGAAGCTATGAATTGAAGCCCCAGTAAACGGCGGCCGTAACTATAACGGTCCTAAGGTAGCGAAATTCCTTGTCGGGTAAGTTCCGACCCGCACGAAAGGCGTAACGATCTGGGCACTGTCTCAACGAGAGACTCGGTGAAATTATAGTACCTGTGAAGATGCAGGTTACCCGCGACAGGACGGAAAGACCCCGTGGAGCTTTACTGTAGCTTGATATTGAATTTTGGTACAACTTGTACAGGATAGGTAGGAGCCAGAGATCTCGGAGCGCCAGCTTCGAAGGAGGCGTCGGTGGGATACTACCCTGGTTGTATTGAAATTCTAACCCGTGCCCCTTAGCGGGGTAGGAGACAGTGTCAGGCGGACAGTTTGACTGGGGCGGTCGCCTCCTAAAAGGTAACGGAGGCGCCCAAAGGTTCCCTCAGAATGGTTGGAAATCATTCGTAGAGTGTAAAGGCACAAGGGAGCTTGACTGCGAGACCTACAAGTCGAGCAGGGTCGAAAGACGGGCTTAGTGATCCGGTGGTTCCGCATGGAAGGGCCATCGCTCAACGGATAAAAGCTACCCCGGGGATAACAGGCTTATCTCCCCCAAGAGTCCACATCGACGGGGAGGTTTGGCACCTCGATGTCGGCTCATCGCATCCTGGGGCTGTAGTCGGTCCCAAGGGTTGGGCTGTTCGCCCATTAAAGCGGTACGCGAGCTGGGTTCAGAACGTCGTGAGACAGTTCGGTCCCTATCCGTCGTGGGCGTAGGAAATTTGAGAGGAGCTGTCCTTAGTACGAGAGGACCGGGATGGACATACCGCTGGTGTACCAGTTGTCGTGCCAACGGCATCGCTGGGTAGCTATGTATGGACGGGATAAGTGCTGAAAGCATCTAAGCATGAAGCCCCCCTCAAGATGAGATTTCCCATTACGCAAGTAAGTAAGATCCCTCAAAGACGATGAGGTAGATAGGTTCGAGGTGGAAGTGTGGCGACACATGGAGCTGACGAATACTAATCGATCGAGGACTTAACCACAATTAAAACTTGTTTCAATGTTCGTTTATCCAGTTTTGAAAGAACAAACACTTTCTAAAAATAAGGATTTCAAGATACAAGCTAATCGAGGAAACAAAAGAGCGCTTGAAGGAATGTACTAAAGTATATGATTGAATGAGCGAATGCAGTTGACGAAGAGTAGCGCAGTAGATTGGAAGCCGAGTAAGGAACGTCTACTAAAAGCACCACATCCTGTGGTAACGTAGACGCCAGTACATCCATGTGCAAGTGAAGTAATGATGGCAAAGAGGTCACACCCGTTCCCATACCGAACACGGAAGTTAAGCTCTTTAGCGCCGATGGTAGTTGGGGGCTTCCCCCTGTGAGAGTAGGACATTGCTTCGCGCAAAAAGTCGCTGCTGATAATTAATCAGTAGTGGCTTTTTTTATCTTGATTTAGTAGTTAGCTGAAGCGTAATTGATAGCGCAAACATATCGATAATATGAGTAAATAGTGAATTAAATCGAAAGTTTTAATTATTTGAAAAAAGCACTTGTAATAATTAAAATGATTGTTATAATAATAAATGTACTAAGTAGCTTATACAAAGTGCATAAATGAATATTAGCGTTCCGAAGTAGCTCAGTGGTAGAGCAACCGGCTGTTAACCGGTTGGTCGCAGGTTCGAGCCCTGCCTTCGGAGCCATTTTTTTTGCCTATTAATTGAAATGAAAAAATTATAGTAGCATTATTTTTAGAGGTAGAATTAACAGGTCCACTATTAGTTTTAATCCGAATTTTCCTTGATTAGCTAAACGAAGTAGATTAATCTAAAATCAGTGTTACATATCGTTGTTTACTTAGCAAAGTGTCAAACTTCAATAAAGTTTAAAATAAGTAAAACAAGCATTTAGCTCCTAACAATGAAAAAACCCTAATTTTTAATTTGAGGCTTTCACTAAAAAAGAATTTGCAAATTAGGATGAAAATTTATCGAAAAGGCTTGTACAAATCTAAAAAACATGGTATTATAATTCTTGTCTTGTTTGAGATATTTTAACTGGCCCGTTGGTCAAGTGGTTAAGACACCGCCCTTTCACGGCGGTAACACGGGTTCGAATCCCGTACGGGTCACCATTTAAAAATAAATAATTGTAACACTCATATATGGAGGATTAGCTCAGCTGGGAGAGCACCTGCCTTACAAGCAGGGGGTCGGCGGTTCGAACCCGTCATCCTCCACCATTCAAGTGTTATGTCGGTGGGGTAGCGAAGTGGCTAAACGCGGCGGACTGTAAATCCGCTCCTTAGGGTTCGGCGGTTCGAATCCGTCCCCCACCACCATCTTTGAAAATGATTGGGGTATAGCCAAGCGGTAAGGCAACGGATTTTGATTCCGTCATGCCTAGGTTCGAATCCTAGTACCCCAGCCATTTTTTTGTTTTTTCTTGAGCCATTAGCTCAGTCGGTAGAGCATCTGACTTTTAATCAGAGGGTCGAAGGTTCGAGTCCTTCATGGCTCATTATTAACAGGGGCTATTTGAAAAGATTATATCTTTTCAAATAGCCCCTGTTTTTTATATTAATATCTTCAAAACATTGCTCCTATGGTAATTATAATGGTTCTATAATATTTGGGTTCTATAATATTTGTTGGGGTGTACACACAATTTGGATAAAAAAAGACACGTACTCACCGATTTTTTTTATACTTGAATTGTTGAGAAACAAGTAAGAGAAAGGTGAGACGTGCATATGAATTTTATCATGAATATCCCTGGATTAAAAGGAGTTATTATCGAGAAGGTGGAGGAGCTTGGAGAGCGGACTTGCCTTTATGTGTCTCTCCCTAAAAAACCTCATCGCTGCCCGAACTGCGGGGAAACTACACAGAAAGTCCATGATTACCGCATGCAGAAAGTCAAGCATTTGAAGTGGTTTGAACGGTTGACTTGCCTGTTTTACAGACGGCGCCGTTATGCGTGTTCTTGCGGAAAAAGGTTCTCTGAACACGCTCCATTTGTGGAAAGGTATCAGCGCTTCACAAAGGAATGGAATCAGGTGGCACAGGTGCGCTCCGTGAAAGCCAAGACGTTTAAAGAAGCCGGTGAGGTTCTCGGCGCCTCTAGTTCCACCATCATCCGCCGCTTTCAGTCAGCCGCAAAAACGCAGATGGCAGAAGGCGTGCGCCTGCCGAAAGCGATTGCGATTGATGAATATAAAGGGGATACAGACGAAGGAAAATTCCAACTGATCATTGCGGATGCAAAAACTCGGGAGCCGCTTGATATCCTACCCAACCGGCGGAAAGAAACGATTCAGGACTATCTGCGCCAATATGGTCAGGACGTGGAGCTGGTGGTGATGGACATGAATCCAAGCTTCAAAGCAGCAGTCAAAAAAGCATTGAGTCGGCCCGTCATCATTGCAGACCGGTTCCACTATTGCCGGTACATCTACTGGGCGTTGGATGAGGTACGGCGAAAAGTGCAGAAGGAATGGCACGCATATGACCGGAAGAAGTGTAAGCGGATGCGTCATGTGCTCTATAAACGGGCATCTAAACTGACCCGAAAAGAACGCTGGTATGTGAACCGTTATTTGGGGATGTCTGAAGAATTACGGCAGGCATACGAACTGAAAGAAGCTTATTGCGAATGGTTTGACTGGGCTAAAACAGCAGAAAATGTAGTAGAAGTAAAAAGGCGGTTAGAAGTATTTTATCAGGAAGTGGAAACGAAGCAGATTCATGCGTTTTTAAAGGCCATTAAAACTTTTAGAAACTGGCAGGTAGAGATCTTGAACAGTTTTAACTTCCCTTATTCCAATGGATTTTTAGAAGGCATTAACAACAGAACAAAAGTGATGAAACGCAACGCATATGGCTTTCGGCGTTTCGATCACTTCAAAGCAAAAATCTTATTAAACATTCGGTATAAAAATATCGGGGTTCATTTGGGGTGACGTGAATTTTACCTCACCCCAACATTTGACGTTGAACCATTATAATAAGGCGTAGTTTATCTTTTAAAGAAGAATAAAAAATAATATGTTAAACTAAAGATTGATGAATATTGCTTACTTAGAAATAGAGATTGAGGTTGTAGAGGTGAAATAGTTATCGTATCGTCAAAAGATGTTGCAAAATTAGCTGGTGTGTCACAGACGACGGTTTCCCGGGTTTTGAATACACCTGAACAAGTAAAGGCCTCAACGGTTGATAAGGTGTTGAAGGCGATTGAACAATTAAATTATATTCCTAACGAACAGGCAAGATTGCTTGTGACTAGTCGAACAAATACAATTGCACTATTATCTGGTCCGCTACACAATCCTTTCTTCTCAGACACTACTGCGGCTATTGTTAATTATGCAAATAGTAAAGGTTATAAAGTCGATGTACAATTTGTACAGGATGAGGAATTAGAAAATGCCTATTCAAAAATTTTAGAGCGCAAAGTAGATGGAATCATTTTATCTTGTATATTGTATGAAGATCCGTTTTTTGAAAAGCTAAAGAAATTAAATATTCCCTTTATTACATTTAACCGTAAGCACCAATCAAATGAAAATTTTGTCGAAATTGATAATGAACAAGCAGGTTATATTGCTGCACAATCATTGCAGGCTTTAGGACATCAACATATTGCCTATATAGGGGGGCATTTAACAGTTAGTACGTACGCTAATCGTTTTAGAGGGGCACTGCGTGCTTTAGGAGAAACGTTGCCAGAAGCATATATTTATCATTCCAATACAACCCGTGCAAATATTAGTGAGGGAATTGATTATTTGCTCCAGCAGCCAAATTCCCCAACTGCTATAATAGGTGCATCTGATTCGATAGCGCTAAATGTCATTGATGAATTATTAAAGCGCGATATTCGTATCCCGGAGGATATTAGTGTTATTGGGATTGATAATGTTGAATTGGCGGCATATGAACAAATTCAATTAACGACAGTAGGACATGCGATGGAAAGAAATTTAGGATTAATCGCTATTGTTAAATTAATTGAAATGATTGAACATAAAAAAAATTCTTGTGTTCATATAACCGAATCTGTTAAACTTTTTAATAGGAAAACAGTGAAGCGATTAAACTAAGGCGAAGATTCTGTTCTTACAAATATTCTCCTGAGCCCTATCAGGAGATATTTGTAGGATATAAGTATATTTTTTTATAACAAAATGGTTACGTATTCATAACAGAATATTTAGAATAAAGAAGTTTGGGAAGGGTGTATATTTTGGAACAAAAAATGTATATCAATGGTGAATGGGTTTCTACAGCCGAGTATGCAGAGTTAAAATCACCATACACAAAGGAAGTAATAGCGAAAATACCACAAGCAACAAGAGAGCATGTATCAGCGGCTGTGGAGGCGGCTCAAAGGGCACAGCAAGCAATGAATAATCTTACTGCATTAGAAAGGGCGAATATCCTTTATGCAATTGCTAAGGCATTTGCTAGCAAGCGCTTGGAGGCAGCTACAATTATTTCCCGGGAAAGTCCGAAGCCTCTAAAATATGCGCTAAGCGAAATAGACCGCACAATTGAAACATATCGTTTCGCTGGTGATGAGGCTAAGCGTCTTATTGGGGAAATGATTCCAATGGATGCAGCGAAAACGGGGGAAAATCGTTTTGCTTATACGCTAGAGCAGCCATTAGGAATAATTGCTGCTATTACGCCCTTTAATTTTCCGCAAAATTTAGTAGCGCATAAAGTCGGACCAGCAATTGCTGCTGGGAATACGATTGTACTAAAACCTGCCTCACAGACTCCACTATCTGCGTTGTTTTTAGCAGAAATCATTGATTGTACCGATTTACCTAAAGGTGCATTTAATGTCGTGCTAGGGAGTGGTGGTATCGTTGGTGATGCACTTGTTGAGAGCGATAAGGTGAAAATGATTACATTTACGGGTAGTCCAGCAGTCGGTATTCAAATCAAAGAAAAATCGGGATTGAAACGTTTAGCACTTGAATTAGGGGCGAACTCTGGATTAATTGTTGACCGCAATATAAATATAGAGCATGTGGTGAGAAAATGCGTTACAGGTGCATTTTCTAATCAGGGGCAGGTATGTATCTCTTTACAGCGGATTTATGTAATGGAAGAGGTGTTTGCTGCATTTGTTGAGGAAATGATTGCTCAAACACAAAGCTTGAAAATAGGTTCTCCGCTCGATGAAACGACGGATGTATCTGCCATGATTCATGATAAGGAGCAGCAACGAGCAATACAGTGGATTACTGAGGCAATTGCAGAAGGTGCAAATCTTCTATACGGAGGCGAGGTGGAAGATGGTGTTTTATTACCTACAATTTTAGCGAATGTCGACAGGAAATCGAAAGTTAGCTGTCAGGAAGTGTTTGCACCGATTGTAAGCATTAATAAGATTTCTTCGATAGAGGAGGGAATCGAAGCTATTAATGATTCAGATTATGGCTTGCAGGCAGGTATTTTCACGAAGGATATTCAAACGGCCTTTACAGCATCGAAAAATCTCTCAGTAGGTGGTGTTATTATTAACGATATACCGACATATCGCGTTGATCAAATGCCGTATGGTGGCGTAAAGCAAAGTGGAACAGGCAAAGAGGGACTTAAATATGCATTACAGGAAATGACGGAAACAAAGCTTGTTATTTGGAATCAAGAAGGAGGACTATAGATGGCTGAAAAGATTACATTTGTACCTTTAAGTTACACAGGCTGGGGCTCCCTTAGCTATTTACAGCAAGAGGTGCAACGCTTAAAAGGTCAAAAAGTATTATTAGTGACAGATCCTTTCTTGCACGAAATGGGCTTAACGCAAAAAATCATTGCACTGCTTGAAGAGTTGAATTTAACTATCAATATTTATACAAAGGTTGTGCCAGAGCCCCCAGTAGCTGTAGCGGAGGAATTAGTAGCTTACGCAAGGGAACATCAAAATGATATCGTTGTCGGGCTAGGTGGGGGGAGTGCGCTCGATTTAGCTAAATTAGCTGGCGTAATTTCAGTGCATGAAGGTGATGTCAAAGATTACTTAAATTTAAGCGCTACACGTTCCATTGAACAGAAAGGGCTGCCGACAATATTAATTCCTACAACATCTGGTACTGGCTCAGAAGTCACAAATATTGCTGTTGTTTCATTAGAAAGTACGAAAGATGTCGTAACACATGACTATTTGCTGGCAGATGTAGCGATTGTTGACCCAGAGTTGACAATGTCGTTACCACCAAAAGTAACAGCGGCAACGGGAGTAGATGCTTTAACTCATGCGATTGAGGCATATGTATCGCAAAATGCTAGTGCTGTTTCTGACGCAGTAGCATTGCAGGCGATACAATTAATTAGCCAATCCATTCGTAGTGCGGTAAAGGATGGGCAAAATCAGCAGGCACGTATCGATATGAGCTATGGGAGTTATTTAGCGGGCCTAGCATTTTTCAATGCAGGTGTTGCGGGTGTACATGCACTAGCTTATCCATTGGGTGGACAATTCCATATCGCGCATGGTGACTCCAATGCGGTTTTATTGCCTTATGTAATGGGCTATATCCGTCCATCTTGTGAAAAGCGCATGAAAGACATTTATAATGCTATGGGCTTCAATAGTGGCTATTTATCGCAGGAGGAGGCATCGCATAAATGTGTACAGGAATTGCAGCGCCTTGTTGAAGATGTAGGTATCCCTTCAAGCTTGAAAGGCTTCGATATTAGTGAAAAGGCACTTACCGGCTTAACGGAGGATGCAGCAAAGCAAACTCGACTCCTAGCTCGCAGTCCGATGCCGTTAGGGAAGGATGATATTTTTGCTATTTATAAGGCAGCATATGATGCCTTCGTTTTCAAATAAATAGAATTAATCAAACAGCAAAGGGGATAGAAAAATGTGTAATAACAAAAAGTTATATGTATTAGACACTGGGACAATGAAGATGGATAAAAATTATATGATTGCCATGCATAACCCTGCGACAATTGATAATCCTAATCCACCAGCAGAGTTTGTAGAATTTCCGATTTACGCTGTATTAATTGACCATCCAGAAGGGAAAATCTTATTTGACACTGGCTGTAATCCCGATGGTATGGGGGAAGATGGGCGTTGGCCTGAAGGAATACAAAAGGCCTTCCCAACATTTGCGAGCGAAGAGTGTTATTTGATTAATCGTTTAGAGCAATTAAAAGTACGACCAGAGGATATTAAATATGTAATTGCCTCACATTTGCATTTAGACCATGCAGGCTGTTTAGAGTTGTTTACAAATGCGGAAATTATCGTGCATGATTCAGAGCTGTCGAGTGTTATGAAGCAATTTGCGATGACGCGTGATATGGGTGCATATATTTGGGGTGATGTCATGGCGTGGATTCAAAATCAATTACGCTGGCGCACAATAAAGCCGCATGAAAAAGAAGTACAGCTGGTGGAAGGAATCAAGATTATTAATTTTGGTCCGGGGCATGCGTATGGTATGCTTGGCTTACACGTTGAGCTGCCTGGTCATGGTAATGTTTTACTAGCATCCGATGCCGTTTATACGGCAGAAAGTTATGGCCCGCCAGTCAAGCCACCAGGTATTATTTATGATTCCGTGGGTTATAATTCGACAGTGGAGCGGATTCGCAAATTTGCCACTGAAAATGATGCTGAGGTTTGGTTTGGCCATGATTCAAATCAATTTAAAAATTTCGTGAAATCTACGGAAGGTTATTACGAATAATAAGGTTGTTGGGGAAGCGGATATACATCTGTCTTTCCCATTTTTTGTGCTTATGAAAAGGGCTTTTAATTGACTATTTGAAAGCTCTTTTCCTAAGCTCTATAATATTTATATAGATAAATATGTTACTGGAAAAAACAGATTATAATTGGAGGTGCTTTTTATGGGAGAGAGAGGAAGGCCCAAAGGAGCAAGTGGTGAAGAAAGTCGAGCATTATTGCTTGAGATAGCTGCGAGGGAATTTGCACAAAATGGGTATCATGAAACAAAAATAAGCTCAATTGTAAAAGGTGCGTCATTAAGTCAGCCTACTTTTTATCTGTATTTTAAAAACAAAGAAGCAATTTTTGAGGAGTTGGAGCACTTATTTCGTATGCGAATAATTGAATATACAAAGCAAAGTCGTTTACAGCCAATGCTGGAATCAACAAAAGTTAAAACGCGAATTACGTATAATTTAAAAGAGTTATTGGTATTTCTAGATAAAAATCCAGATTTAACGCGAATTGGATTTTATTTGTCCACAAAAGCGGATGAAATAAAGGCGCACATGGTTGAGCAAATTCGAGGTAATCTAGATTTTGAGGTTAATGCTGGTTATTTTAGGAAAGATGTAGATACGCTAATGGTGGCAGAGTGCTTAATCGGTATAATAGAGCGATTAACATTTACACAATTGCTAACGAAACTAAAAGAACCGGAGGAAATAGCGAACGATATTGTGGATTTATTATTGGAAGGTATGTTATCTAAAGAAAGTTAAAAAAGAAAATACATATTTTCTTTTTTTATAGTTGAATATTACTTTTGAGTAATATAATATAAAACCAGCAATGAGTTATATGTTATTTTTAATACAAATTACACAAAGGAGAGGATATTGGTGAAAGAAATATGGCGGCAAAGGATGTCGTTATTTATTATTTTGTTGTTATTTTCACATACTGTATTTGGGTGTATGCCGGTATTTGCGGAAACGAATCCTACATTAAATATTATGCTAACAATTGGTGACCAGCTATACGAGGAGGGGGATATTGCAACAGAACCTGTCACCATTCATGTCACAACAACTTCGACAGATAGCGCTACTATTCAAGTAGAGTGGTCGATCGATGAAGGGGGTTCATGGACATTATTTAATTTGGCATCACCGCATACATGGGAACAGCAAGGTGAGCATGCGATCTGGTTTCGAATTATAGGGCAGTCTACTATTTATAAGCGTTTTATTCATATTCGCCCACAACCGTTTTCATTATTCACAGCAAATCCAATTATTTATGTAAGCAAAAGTGGTGATGATAACAATAACGGTACAAGTTGGGCTGATGCTGTTAAAAGCGTGCAAGTCGCATTAGATAAGGCTAGCGCTGGCGACCAAATTTGGGTTGCTGCGGGGACTTATACCCCGACAAAACGGGCTAATATAAGTGACCCTTATACTGCTCATTTTAGAATGAAAAATGGCGTAGCAATCTACGGAGGATTTGCGGGGAATGAAGAAACATTAGCGCAGCGCAATATTGAAAGCAATGAAACGATATTCAGTGGCGCCCTTCCAAGCGGGGGAAATGCGTATCACGTATTTTACCATCCAGACGAACCCGATCTCAAATTGAATGAAACAGCGATACTTGATGGCGTCACAATTACAGCAGGTTATGCAATCCATGCCACGCAAGTTCACAACATGCACGGAGCGGGAATGTACAATAGCGGAAATAGCCCGACCCTAAGAAATATAATATTTACTACAAATATTGCATATCGCCTTGGTGGAGGAATATACAATAGCTCAAGTAATCCAGCCCTAATAAATGTAACATTTATTGAGAATAGAGCCTATTCCGGCGGCGGGATGTACAATGAATCAAGTAATCCACAGTTAACAGATGTCATGTTTAATAACAATAGAGTTTCAATGGACGGTGGTGGCCTCTATAACAATAGCAGTAATCCAACCCTAATACGCACTGCATTTACAGCTAACAATGCAACATACAATGGAGGGGGGGTCTACAATACTGGGAACAGTAATGCTACTTTGACGGATGCCTTATTTAAACAAAATAAAGCAGCTGGGGAAGGTGGCGGAATGTATAATAGTAGCAGTAACCCAACGCTAACAGATGTGGTGTTTGAGCAAAATACAACAGATTGGTCAGGCGGGGGGATGAATAATAGTAACAGTAGCCCAGCCTTAACAAATGTAACGTTTAGTGGAAATCAGGCATTTTATGGAGGAGGGATTTATAATATTGGCAGTAGCCCGACGCTAATAGATGTAAAGTTTAATGAAAATACAGCATCCCAACAAGGGGGAGGAATCTATAATAAGGATGCAAGTAATCCAACTTTAACAGATGTAGTATTTGAGGAAAATAAAGCAACTTGGTATGGGGGCGGGATGTCTAATCATGGCAGTAGCCCAGTCTTAACAGATGTAATATTTAATATGAATCAAACGACGTTAGGGGGCGGAATGTATAATGACAATAGTAACCCAACCTTAACAGGCGTTAATTTTAATGAAAATAGAGCAACAGAGAAATCTAATTCAGGTGGTATTGGAGCGGGTATGTACAACTCCGCAAGTAGTCCGTCCTTAACAGATGTCATCTTTTCTGAAAACATAGCAGACAATGGAGGTGGTGGCATATACAATGGTGGTGGTAGCGAGCCAATCATCACAAATGTTTCTTTTACTGCAAATGAAGCGAGTACAGGAGGCGGCATGTTTAATGGGGCAAATACACGTCCAACATTAATAAATGCACTATTTACTTTCAATCTAACGAAAAATAGTTTCGCGGGAAGTGCTATATATAGCTTTGATACGACAAATATCAGTTTAATGAATGCGACCGTATATGCGAATGGACCAGCAGCCATTCACGGAGGCGCCGCGCACAGCCAAATTGTTAATAGTATCATCATAGGAAATGCAAATACAGGGGCACTGACTAATTTTGGGGGCAAGGTTGTAAATAGCTTGGTCGACGTATTGGCAGGCTCAGGAATCCATAAAGGACAGTTGTTTGATGCGAGTGGTGACCCGATAAGCCTAGCAACTTATATGCCAGAAGATGTATTTGTTCATCCGGCTGATGCAAACTTGCATTTGAAAATAGGTTCACCAGCGATTGATGTAGGGGATTCTAATGTCCATACAGTTGCAACAGACCTTGCAGGGAAAAAGCGTGTTCAAGGGGCTGCCATCGATTTAGGTGTATATGAAATGCAGCCTTATTATACAGTTAGCTATGATGCCAACGAGGCAACAGAAGGAACAGTTCCTATTGATAGTGGGGCATACGAGGAAAATATGTCCGTTACAGTGCAAGATAATACAGGACATCTAAAGAAAGCTGGCCATACTTTCATAGGCTGGAATACACAAGCAGATGGAAAAGGAACCTTCTATGCTGTAAATGCAACTTTCCAAATGGGGGCAGAGGATGTTACATTATATGCCCAGTGGACAACAAATCCAACGTATCGTGTAAGCTATGATGCCAATGGTGCCACAGGAGGAAGTGTACCGCAGGATTTAGGGGAATATGAAGAAAATACCCTAGTAACAGTGCAAGAAAATAGTGGAAATTTGGTGAAAGCCGGTTATACTTTTACAGGCTGGAATACACAAGCAGATGGAAAAGGAACCGCTTATGCCGTAAATACGACCTTCCAAATGGGAGCAGGGAATATCACATTATATGCCCAGTGGACAACAAATCCAACGTATCGTGTAAGCTATGATGCCAATGGTGCCACAGGAGGAAGTGTACCGCAGGATTTAGGGGAATATGAAGAAAATACCCTAGTAACAGTGCAAGAAAATAGTGGAAATTTGGTGAAAGCCGGTTATACTTTTACAGGCTGGAATACACAAGCAGATGGAAAAGGAACTGCGTATGCCGTAAATACGACCTTCCAAATGGGAGCAGGGAATATCACATTATATGCCCAGTGGACAACAAATCCAACGTATCGTGTAAGCTATGATGCCAACGGTGCCACAGGAGGAATTGTGCCGCAGGATTTAGGGGAATATGAAGAAAATACCCTAGTAACAGTGCAAGGAAATAGCGGAAATCTAGTGAAAGCCGGTTATACTTTCATAGGCTGGAATACACAAGCAGATGGAAAAGGAACAGCCTATGCCGTAAACACAACCTTCCGAATGAAGGCAGGGAATGTTCGTTTGTATGCACAATGGAAATCGAATACATTAAATGAAGAAAAGAACCCTTCTAATCCGCCAGCATCAGGAGGCGGTAGTTCTTCTAATCCGCCATTGGATAGAGATAGCAACATAGCAATACCGATTAAAATCTTCTTTGAAACCAGTGGTGGCGAACTTTTAGAAGCAATAGAGATTAATCATAATACAAGGATTCTTGATTTACCTGTTCCAATAAAAGAGGGCTTTATGTTTGAGGGCTGGTATACAGATAAAACACTAACAGAAAGATGGGTGGGGGATACGCTAGTAACGGAAAATCTCACTCTTTACGCTAAATGGATAGAGCTAGCTAAGGAACTACCTACTGAAAAGACCTTCAAAGATATTGAGAATCATTGGGCAAAGGAAATGATTGAAGCCTTGACAGCACAAGGCATTATTCAAGGCTATGAGGACGGTACATTCCGACCGAACGAATCAGTAAGCCGTATGCATGTAGCAGCACTGCTGACAAGAGCCTTTTCATTCGAACCAGTACGACTAGCAAGTGATTTCACAGATGTTTCACCCGCCCATCCTTATTATGACGCAATTAAAGAATTGCAACAGGCAAGGATTGTCGATGGTGTAGATGGTGCTTTTTTACCTACAGAAAAAATGACACGAGCGCAGCTAGCAAAGATACTTGTTGGTGTACTCGGGTTAACACCTGAAGGGACGACTTCATTTATTGATGTCGATAGCGCACATTGGAGTGCGGGGTATATTGCAGTACTTGAGCGTGAGGGAATTGCGCTTGGAGATAATGGCGAATTTCGTCCAAACGAATCTGTCACACGCGCCCAATTTGTAGCGTTCCTATCTCGTATTTATACGGCTTCAAAAGATATAGTCCTATTAGATGATGAATCATTCGAATAGCGTGGAATAAAGTTTTTCACAATTATATTACTTTTAGATAATATAATTGGATATGATGCAGGGAAAGTAGATCCACTACTTTCCCTATATTTTT
The DNA here is from genome assembly GCF_038593115.1 of Metasolibacillus sp. FSL H7-0170. NCBI lineage: Bacteria > Bacillati > Bacillota > Bacilli > Caryophanales > Caryophanaceae > Metasolibacillus > Metasolibacillus sp. FSL H7-0170. Next base: position 2,713,022 of record NZ_CP151964.1, read on the forward strand.
TTGTAGAAAATTGGAATGTATAAAAAATAAGGGCCTCGCTTATCTTAATCTATAATGATTAAGTGCTTTATATATAATGAATCTGCATGTTTTATTAAGATTCTAGGTGATATGTATTTATAAAATTAACGAATAATTATACATAAAAATGTCGAGTTGAGCCAACAGGCTATCTCGTTTTACAATAAGGGTATTATGGAAGGGAGATTTGAAAAACATGAATAAATCAGTAGCTATTATTGGGGTACCATCAGATTATGGACAAAGACGCCGCGGTGTGGATATGGGACCAAGCGCTATTCGTTATGCAGGGGTTGTGGAACGTTTGGAGGCGTTAGGATATACAGTGAAGGATGAAGGCGATATCCGTGTAGAAAAGGCGCCAGTAAAGCAGGAGCAAAATGAGAAATTATTAAATTTAGATGAAGTTGTAGAAGTATGCTCGAAGCTAGCGCAAAAGGTAGAAGGAGCAGTAAATGACAAACGCACTCCCCTTGTACTAGGCGGCGACCATAGCATTGCAATTGGTACATTAGCAGGGCTTGAGAAATATAAAAACTTAGGTGTGATTTGGTTTGATGCCCATGCTGATATTAATACACCAGAATCAACACCATCTGGTAATATACACGGTATGCCACTTGCGGTAAGCCTTGGTCTTGGTCATGAGCGTTTAACTTCGATTCACCATGCGGGACCGAAAGTAAAAGCGGAAAATATCATTATTATCGGTGCTCGCTCTGTAGATGAGGGTGAGCGTGAGTTAATTAAGGAAAAAAATATTAAAGTTTACACGATGCATGAAATTGACCGTCTTGGTATGACGGCAGTTATGGAAGATGCGATTCGTTATTTACAGAAGCGCGGTGTTGATGGTGTGCATTTATCATTAGACTTGGATGGTTTAGACCCATTATACACGCCAGGTGTTGGTACACCTGTAGCGGGAGGTATTACATATCGCGAGAGCCATCTTGCTATGGAAATGCTGCAAGAGTCGGAAATGATTAGTTCTGTAGAATTTGTAGAAGTTAATCCAATATTAGACGATAAAAACAAAACGGCGAATGTAGCTGTTGCGCTAATTGGCTCATTATTCGGCGAGACGTTAGTGTAAAGTACAATCAGCCATTAATTCCTCCATTATTTGACACAAGGAGCTGTCCGGAAAGTCCATTTTGTTTAGACACCGCATTGAAATAAATGTTTTCATCGCTTCCCTTTTACTGAGGGATAACACTGATAAAACCAATGTTCATCCCATTTTTAAAAGAGGCGTTTTCTGTTTATATGAATCAACATTTTGTGAAATATCATCACTACTGTCCAAAATGCCGGCTATGCACGGCTTTTTGGACAGCCCCTTTCCACTTAACTCTTCTGTAATTTGATGAACCTTATTCCACAATTCATGACATTGCTATACAGAATCTAAACAAAATTGAATTTACTACAATTTCCTGTTTAATTTTTGGTATAATAAAAAGAAAAAACTGAAACCTTTCTTAAGGTTGTTCGTATATGGTAGTAACAGCTGAGAAGGTAGAGAGGATTGGCACGATGGATGCGTTAGTGAACAAGAGAATAAGGCAAGTGCTTAAAGGTGATCAAAACGCATACGCCGATATTGTGAACCTCTATCAGCACAAGCTGTATCAAATTTGTTATCGAATGCTTGGCAACAAGCAGGAGGCAGAGGATATTGCACAAGAGGCATTTGTACGTGCGTATATTAATTTGCACTCATACGATCAAAAAAGGAAATTTTCAACGTGGATATATCGTATAGCCACGAATCTTTGCATTGACCGCATTCGTAAAAAGAAGCCGGATTATTATTTAGATGCGGAAGTAGCAGGGACGGATGGTTTAGATATGTATTCACAAATTGCAGCAGATGAGCAGCTACCAGAAGAAGCAGCGATGCAGATGGAGCTACAGGACCGCATTCAATACGAGATTAGCCGATTGCCAGACAAATATCGCTCTGTCATTGTTTTAAAATACATTGAAGAGCTATCGCTACAAGAAATTAGTGAAATTCTTGATATGCCCCTTGGCACAGTAAAGACACGTATTCATCGTGGTCGGGAAGCACTTCGCAAGCAGTTAAACAATTTGTAGGAGGAGAATTCGCATGAGAACGTGTCCTGAACATTATATTGACTATATGCATGATTATTTAGATGGCGATATTACACGTGAGCATGAACAAGAGCTGAAAAAGCATATGCAAGGCTGTGTCGATTGTCAAAAGCATATGCATGAACTAAGCGATACAGTGGCATTTGTCAAAAGTGCGACACATATTACAGCGCCTCCGCATTTTGAGGCGAATGTAATGAGTCGTTTACCGAAGCGTAAAAATGCGTTGGGCATTCAAAAATGGCTACGCAGACATCCAATTATTGTGGCGGCTGCGGTATTCTTTCTATTAATGGGGGCAACTTTAATCGCCAGCTATCCGAATGACAATCAGTTTTCTGTAACAACACAGCCAAATTTAGTTGTTGACGGTCAAACTGTTATTGTGCCAAAGGGTGAGGTTGTTAAAGGGGATGTCGTCGTAAAAAATGGCAACCTAATTATTGAAGGGGAAGTAGATGGCAATGTCACAGTAATTAACGGCAGTTATATGGCTTCTACTGCTGTCGTATCAGGGCAAATCGAAGAGATAAATGAAACATTCGATTGGCTTTGGTATAAAATAAAAAAAATGGCGAATGACTTCGTGGCGTTATTTGAATAATTCATGCAACTTTTCTTGAACTTGAACGTTCGATAAAGATAGAGTGTAGATGAAATGATAAATCATTTTGTCTACACTCATTTTTTTGCTCCAACAGCTCTTTAGAGAAAGCGGTAGCAAGGGGAAGTGTGTTATACTATTTTTGTATGCAACAGTTAGAAAAGTGGGGGATGCCACGTGCAGTTAATAATGAATCAGTTTACAGATTTAACACCTGTAAATTATATATTTGGCTTAATAGATATACTCGTTGTATGGTATGTAATTTATAAGCTGCTTGGTCTTATTCAAGGAACAAAGGCTGTGCAGCTATTAAAAGGGATATTTGTTATTGTAATTGCTAAAATCGCTACAGCTCTTTTCGGTTTAAGCACGCTAGATTATTTATTAAAACAAGTAATCGAATGGGGTTTTTTGGCGATTATCATTATTTTCCAGCCAGAAATACGCCGTGCGCTTGAACAATTAGGTAGAGGGAAGATATTCCAACGCTCGACGAACCAGCAGGATGAAGAGCAAACACGCCTAGTTGAAGCAATGAAAAAATCAGTCAGCTATATGGCAAAGCGTCGGATTGGTGCGTTAATATCGATTGAAAAAGAAACGGGTTTGACAGAATATATTGAAACAGGAACAGCGCTGAATGCAACTGTATCCTCAGAACTCTTAATTAATATTTTTATACCAAATACACCGTTACATGATGGTGCAGTAATTATGCAAAAGGATAAAATTGCTGCAGCGGCATGCTATTTACCATTGTCTGAAAGTCCGTTTATCTCAAAGGAGCTAGGTACACGACATCGCGCTGCACTAGGTTTAAGTGAAGTGACAGATGCAATAACAATTGTTGTATCAGAAGAAACAGGTGCAATAAGCATTACAGTCAACGGCAATTTACATCGCAATTTAGCGATTGAGGAATTCGAGACATTGCTACGTAAAGCATGGTTTGGTTCAGAGCAAGAAACAAATCAAGCCTCTAAGTGGACTTGGAGGGGGAAAAAGAATGGATAAATTATTTAATAGCAATTGGTTAGTTCGTCTTACTGCACTATTATTTGCTATCGCATTATTTTTCTATGTGCAATCTGAAAATAATTCAACTAGAAGCACACCTAGTGCAGAGCAGGCAGATGTTATTGAGGACGTTAAGCTGGAAGTATATTATGATGATGAAAATTTAATCGTAACTGGGCTTCCGGAAACGGTTAATGTAGGAATCGAAGGACCTATGCCTATCGTCATGCGTGAGAAATTAGCAAAAGATTATAAAGTATTTGTCGATTTAAATTCATTGTTTATTGGCGAGCATAGAGTTACAATACAGACTGAAAACTTTTCAGAGAAGTTAGAGGTAACGGTTTATCCGCAAGTCGTTAATATCAGCATTGAGGAAAAGGTTACGAAGGAGTTTCGTGTAGAGCCTGAAATGAACAGTAGACAAATTAATGAAGGCTACGTATTGAAAGGGATGACAGTGGAGCCTAACTACGTTTTTGTAACAGGTGCGAAAAGCGTAATGGATAACATTAATTACGTAAAAGCCTCGATAAAAGCGGAGGATGGTATCACAGAGTCATTTAAGCAGCAGGCAAATGTCAAAGTATTGGACCGCGATTTGAATAAGCTGGATGTCACAATACAGCCAGAGGCAGTAGATATTAATGTTGAAATTGATGAATATAATCGAGAAATTCCCCTTACACTGAAACAAGTGGGGCAATTGCCAGAAGGTGTAACAATTAATGAACTATCTTTAGGTCAGGAAAGTGTCAAAGTGTTTGGTCCACAGTCCATTGTGGATTCCATAAATGAGATTATAGCTGAACTTGATTTATCCGGATTAACTGAATCTGGAGAATACGAAGTGATAATTCAGAAACCGGAAACTCCGATGAAGCTTTCTGATGAAAAAGTTACTGTTCATGCCGATATCACTGTAGCAGAAGTCGAAAGCGAGGAAGTTACGGCTGAGAACCCTGTAACAGACGGGGATACAGGAGAAGAATAGAAAAGGGAGCTCTCACAGACTTTTGTGAAGAGAAGACCACCTCGGACACAGAGTGAATAATTACTAAATGTGCCGCAAGGATATCTCCTCTAAATTATTTAACATCTTCCAGTAAATAATTTCTGCGACGAGTAACCGCAGGGGGAAAATTCTTTTGTATCGAAAGCGTGGCGATAGGTACAGATACAGAAGTCTCTCACCTCTACAGGTGGCGAGATGAATGCCTTTATTAGGCTTATTTCAGCAGATGGCGGGAGGCACGCTGACAAAGAGGAACTCAGTCTAAGACCGCCACATACTACGGCAACGACTGAGTGACCAACACTGTGTTGGCCCAAGCTTCGGCGAATGTCACAGGTTTTGAAATGAAGTTTTCGGGCAAGCTCGAAAAATCTGGACGCAATTACGCCGAGGCCTAATTGATAAGAGTCTGGCCGAGACTTAGTTAGTTGGACGAACAATGTTGTATTGAAGGAGAGAAAAATAATGGGTAAATATTTCGGAACAGATGGCATCCGTGGGGTAGCGAATAGCGAACTGACACCAGAGCTTGCGTTTAAGCTAGGGCGGGCTGGTGGCTATGTCTTAACGAAGGATACAGAAAATCGACCGAAAGTTCTTATAGGGAGAGATACCCGCATTTCAGGCGAGATGCTTGAAGGTGCATTAGTGGCGGGGCTGTTATCAATTGGTGTGGAAGTAATGCGCCTAGGGGTTATTAGTACACCAGGTGTGGCTTACTTAACACGTGTTATGAATGCTGATGCAGGTGTTATGATTTCTGCATCACATAATCCAGTTGCAGATAATGGCATCAAATTTTTCGGTTCTGATGGTTTTAAATTATCTGATGAGCAAGAAGCAGAGATTGAAAACTTGCTTGATGCAGCGGAGGATACTTTACCACGCCCTGTTGGTGCAGACATCGGTTCTGTAAACGATTATTTTGAGGGTGGGCAAAAATATATTTCTTACTTAAAGCAAACTGTGGAAGATGAGTTTGTCAATATCCATGTTGCGTTAGACTGTGCACACGGTGCAACATCAGCTCTTGCGACACATTTATTTGCTGATTTGGAGGCTGATATTTCGACAATGGGCTCATCTCCGACCGGCTTAAATATTAATGATGGCGTAGGTTCAACACATCCGGAAAAATTGGCTGAATTTGTTGTTGAGCGTGGAGCAGATGTAGGTCTTGCATTTGATGGCGACGGGGACCGTTTAATCGCAGTGGATGAAAAGGGCCATATCGTAGACGGCGACCAAATTATGTTTATTATCGGGAAATATTTGAATGCTAAAGGTCGTTTAAAGAAGGGCACAATTGTTTCAACAGTAATGAGCAATATGGGCTTTTATAAGGCGTTACGTGAGCATATGATGGAAAGCGTGCAAACTGCAGTAGGCGACCGCTATGTTGTGGAGGAAATGCGCGCAAATGATTATAATTTCGGTGGCGAGCAATCTGGTCATATTGTATTTTTAGATTTTAATACAACTGGAGATGGCTTATTAACAGCTATCCAGCTTGTTAACATTATGAAAATGACAGGTAAGCGCCTATCTGAGCTAGCGGCTGAGATGACAATTTTCCCGCAACGCCTAGTAAATATCCGTGTAACGGATAAACATGCAGTTACTACAAATGAAAAAGTAGCAGCAGTTATTGCAGAGGTAGAAGCAGACATGAATGGGAATGGTCGTGTATTGGTGCGACCTTCAGGAACAGAGCCACTAGTTCGTGTAATGGTCGAGGCTGCGACAGAGGCCGACTGTACGACATATGTAGAAAGAATTGCAGAAGTTGTACGCGCGGAAATGGGTTTAACGGAATAGAAAAAGAAGCGTTCAAAAAGCCGGACATAGTTGGCATTTTGGACGCTTTTGCTAGTTCAAGGCGTTTACATATGATGATAAAGGGGAAGTATACAACTGTACTAAATTCAAAGGAGTGTAATGAAATGGCAAAAGTAGCAACATTGATTACGGACAAGTTTGAAGACAGTGAGTACACAAGCCCGAAAGAGGCACTCGAAGCAGCTGGGCATACAGTTATTAATATTGATAAGGAAGGCAATAAAATGGTGACAGGTAAACAAGGCGAGGCAACGGTAAAGATTGACTACGGTGTTGATGAAGTAAATCCAGCAGACTTTGATGCCCTGTTAATTCCCGGAGGCTTTTCACCAGATTTGTTACGTGATGATGAGAGGATTGTCACATTTGCAAAGCATTTTATGGATGAAATGAAGCCGGTATTTGCCATTTGTCACGGCCCCCAATTATTAATTACAGCAAAATCCTTAGAGGGACGAGATACGACAGGCTACAAATCCATAAAAGTAGATTTGGAATATGCGGGTGCAAAATTTCATGATGAGGAAGTATTCGTTTGTCAAAAGCAGCTTGTCACAAGTCGTACACCAAAGGATTTACCAGCGTTCAATCGGGAAATCGTGAACCTTTTACAAGAGAAGGGATTATAATAGAGTATCTGTAGGCGAGAGGATAGTTGTTTCGTCTACAGATTTTTTAAAATATCTTGACATTTGCCACAATAAACAGATATAAATGCATATTTCTTAAAGTGGATGATTGACGAACTGTCATATTTTTTGTATGATGAAAAAGCTTATTGCATGCGCTACGAAGGAGGAGAAAAATAGCGCACTATAAATCATAAAGGAAAATAATTATAGCGCCTGAGCTAAGGAAATAGAGCGGACATCAATCCTTAGTTGACGAGGTGGAGGTTTATCGAAATTTCGGCGGATACCTCCCGATTGACAATGCCCAGTCGTCATATTCGTTTTAAAAGCAGAAAAGCGATTTTCTGTACAAACAAGCGAATAGGCATAAAAAAGCGAGAGCAAAACTACAAAGCCTAAACGTTGGCACGCCTGTTAAACAGAACAGCTGTCCACAAAAAGGTGCTGATTTGTAGTCTATTTCGTATTGCCTTTTCTCTTCATTCAGTTTTTCGATGCAGACAGCTAGATGATGTTCTTGCCAAATGAAGAAAAAATCTCCAATCAGTGGATGCTTTTTTCCACTGATTGTTAGTTGAACCAATCGGGCTTTTACGGGCAGTTGATCGTCGACTTATCCTTTAGCGTATTTTCACTTACGTCTTGAAGTGGGTATTTTACTGCCCGTTAATGCGGGATATATTTAGATTATAAATCGTAGTTTTGTCCTCGAAACGACTTGGAGGAAACATACGATGTGTGGAATTGTTGGATATAATGGATTATTAGATGCAAAGGAAATTTTATTAAAAGGATTAGAAAAGCTAGAGTATCGTGGTTATGATTCGGCAGGTGTTGCACTTCGCAATGAAGCGGGGGTAACGGTATTTAAGGAAAAGGGGCGAATCGCAGACTTGCGTAAAGCTGTCGATGAGGATGTAGACTCAACGATTGGTATTGGTCATACACGCTGGGCGACGCACGGTGTACCAAATCGTCGTAATGCACACCCGCACCAAAGTGCATCAAGCCGTTTTACACTTGTGCATAATGGTGTTATCGAAAATTATCATTTACTGCAAAAGGCTTATTTAAAAGGCATCCAAATGCAATCAGACACAGATACAGAGGTACTAGTGCAGTTAATCGAACTCTTTGTAAAAGAAGAAGGCTTATCAACAGTCGAAGCTTTCCGTAAAACATTATCTTTAGTACACGGCTCTTATGCTTTAGCACTACTCGACAATGAAGATGCCGAGACAATCTTCGTTGCCAAAAACAAATCACCACTGCTTGTCGGTGTTGGGCAGGATTTTAATGTTGTGACTTCTGATGCGATGGCGATGTTGCAAGTAACGAATCAATTCATCGAGCTACATGATAAGGAAATCGTTATTGTTCACCGTCACCGTGTAGAAATTTCTAAATTGGATGGGCGTATTGTTGAACGTGCACCTTATACAGCCGAGTTAGATATGGGTGATATCGAAAAAGGCACATACCCACACTATATGCTCAAGGAAATGGATGAACAGCCTAGCGTTGTACGCAAAATTATCCAAGCATATGAGGTAAATGGAGAGTTAGCAATTGATGAAGCGATTTTACATGCTCTAAATGAAGCAGACCGTCTATATATTATCGCTGCAGGCACAAGCTCCCACGCCGGACTTATCGGAAAACAATATTTCGAGAAAATTGCTCATATCCCTGTTGAAGTGCATATTTCAAGTGAATTCGGCTATAATATGCCGCTACTTTCCAAAAAACCTTTATTTATCTTTATTTCACAATCAGGCGAAACAGCAGATAGCCGCCAAGTTTTAGTGAAAGTAAAGGAAATGGGTTACCCAACATTAACAATCACGAACGTACCTGGCTCGACATTATCACGTGAATCAGACTACACATTACTACTACACGCAGGCCCAGAAATTGCTGTAGCCTCTACGAAAGCATATGTAGCCCAACTCGCAGTATTAGCTGTAACCGCTTATGCTGCAGGTAAGGCACGTGGAGTCACAATGGATTTTGATTTAAAGCAGGAGCTTGCCATTGCAGCAACAGCAATCGATGCAATCGTTGACTCAAAGGAAACAATGGAGCAAATTGCTGAAGATTATTTAAAAATCGCCCGCAATGCCTTCTTTATCGGACGCGGCCTTGACTTCTGCGTCAGCCTAGAAGGAGCATTAAAGCTAAAGGAAATTTCGTACATTCAAGCAGAGGGCTTTGCAGGGGGCGAACTAAAGCATGGCACAATCGCCTTAATCGAAGAAGGTACACCTGTATTCGCACTTGTCACACAAGAAGAAGTAGCTCTCAACATTCGAGGGAATGTCAAGGAAGTTGTAGCCCGCGGCGCCAATGCCTGCATTATCGCTAGCGCGGGTCTAGAGGAAGAAGGCGACCGCCTCATCATCCCTCACGTACACCCACTACTAACACCATTAGTAAGCGTTGTACCATTACAATTCATTAGCTACTACGCAGCACTACACCGCCGCTGCGACGTCGACAAACCACGCAATCTAGCGAAAAGTGTAACGGTGGAGTAGGGTTTGGCTGGGGGTTGTTTTCGATGTTAGTTTGAAATAAAGTCACGATGTTTATAAAAAAGATGCGATGAAATAAGAAGCCAAAAATCATGGAAATGCTGATTTACCATCCTTTTTTAAATATTTTGATTAAACTTTTTTATAAAAACCACTCATGTATTCGCCAAGAAATTTTTCATTTTGATTAATCTTTGTTTAAAATGAAAAGCTTCTACTTATGGCTAAATCCGTGTTTATATAACGGTTTTAATCAATCTTTATTTTAAAGCTACAAATGGGGGCTGTCCGAAAAGTACATTTTGTTTTGCCACCGCATTGAAATCAATGTTTTCATCGCTTCACTTTTACTGAAAGCTAACACTGCTAAAGCCAATGTTCATCCCATTTTTAAAAGAGGCGCTTTCTGTTTATATGAATCAACATTTTGTGAAACATCATTGCTATTGTCCAAAATGCCGGCTATGCACGGCTTTTTGGACAACCCCTGTTTTATTCCCTTTATAGGTAAAATATAGGTAAAACGGCTGATATCTAATTCTATGACTAAATTATTGAACCATCCAAAATGATCGATAATTATAACAATCACAAGTTGCCCAGCAATCGCAGCAATAGTCGTTGCGATACCCCCAATTTTAGTAACTGCCATCAAACTCAGAAGTAAATACATAGTGCCCCAAAATGCTGCACTTAATTGCCATGTAGGTGCTTCTAGAAGTGCAAGTACGTTTCCACTACCAATTATTTCCCTTAGAATGTTGGCTTGTAGGGAAATTTCGATTAAACATTATTTCAAACCAATAGTAAAGAAAGCTAAGCAAATGATGGCCAATTACAATTATGTCAAATTATATTTGCAATTCTGAATACTTTTACTAAATTTTATGCTAACATTAAATTAATGGTCAATCTGTTTAGCAAACTATTATTTATCTCTCGTTTCTTCATAGTATCCTCTTTAATACCCTAAATGAACCTCACATTTCCTTCGCATTCGCTCCAAAGACCGTTTTGTTTGTTAAAACTTTTTTATTTTTAACCTAATTTTAACCTTCACCCTTTAATGTTTAATTTGGGGAGATTTTCTATTGTATATTCTAAGAGAATGGAATACATTCGTAAAGAAAAATAAGTAGAGTTAAAAATTTATTGGAAGTAATTAGTGAAAAATAGCATATTTTTATCATACTTTTTGTGACAATAATGCTAAATGGTTAATTTCCCCTTTTTGTTGCAACCCGAATTACAGAAACAATCACATTGATATAGTAAAGTGTTTTATATTAATGGGTCATCTACTTGTGATGTTATATTAGGTTGTAAAATACATATTATGGAGGAGAGGAAGAGAAATGTTTAAAAAAGCAAAGCATAAGCTTACAGCAGTGGTACTTATTTTAGGTATGATTTCAACCTTGTTTGTCAATCATCCAGTTGTCCTTGCATCATCGGGCAGTAGCGGTGAATCCACGAAAGCCTACATTGCAAGCTTTAATACAGGAAAAGTTGATGTAGTGGATTTGAATAGCTATACGGTAGAAAAGGCTAAAATTACAGTTGGAACTGCACCGAATAGTGCAGTGATCAACCCGAACGGCACTCAGGTCATGGTAACCAACAGGAGTTCTAACACTGTTTCGGTCATTAACCCTGAAACCGATACGGTGGTTGCCACAATACCAGTGGGTGTCAAGCCTCACGGAGTAGCCTTTACATCGGACGGTAGTAAAGCCTATGTGGCAAATTATGGTAGCGACACACTCTCGGTCATTGATACAGCAACAAATACCATTATGGGTACGATTAATGTGCTGCAATTACCAGTAGCGATGGTGGTGATTGACCAGAAGCTTTATCTTACTCAACAAGGTGCTGACAAAATAGCTGTTATAGACCTTGCAACCGATACCGTCACCGGTCAAATTACGGTTGGTGACTCACCGTATGGACTTTCAGCCAATCCCACTGGTACTAAAATATATGTAGCTAATCAAGTGTCTCGCACAGTTTCGGTAATCAATGTTGCGGACAATACGGTGGAGGCTACTATATCAGTTGGTTCGAGGCCCTCCGCAACTGAAGTTAGTCCTGATGGCGGCACAGTCTATGTTGCAAACACTGATTCCGGCACAGTTTCTGTCATTAACGCAGCTACTAATACGGTGGTGGATACCATTCGGGTAGGCACTTCACCTTATACGATTGGTGTCTCGACAGATGGAAGTAAAGCCTACTCGATTAATTTTACCAGCAGCAACTTGAGCGTAATTGATACAGCAACTAACACTGTGATTGAAACAATAGGTTTGAGCGATGGCCCCTATATGGTAGGTCCCTTCATGGCTATTACGGTCCAGCAGCAACAGGCGGCGGTACCGACGGCGAACCCTGTCGGCAGTGAGGTAGCGTCTGGCACAACGGTAGCTTTGTCTTCAAGCACTGTAGGAGCAGATGTCTACTATACGACGGATGGTAGCACTCCGACTGCAAGTAGTACACTATACAGCGCACCGATCATCGTGACGAGTGCAATGACGATCAAGGCAATTGCGGTAATGTCAGGCATGAGTGACAGCGCGGTGATGAGTGAGAGCTATATAATAAATACACTTGATGCGCCTGTCATTTCAGCGTCAGCAGTTGGGGATGGACATGCAACCATAAGTTGGAGTCCTATATCAGGGGCAACGTCTTACAGGGTGTACCAATCTACTTCATCCGGTTCCTATGGAGCAGCCGAAGCTACAGTCGATAGTACCGTATACAGTTCGAATTTTACAGGATTAACAAATGGGACTACTTATTACTTTGTAGTCAGAGCTGTTAGTGGTGGCACTGAAAGTAGTAATTCCAATGAAGTGAGTGTAACCCCAGCCCCAGCATTAGCACCAATCGGAACAGCAGCAATCGCTGGAGTAACAGCGCCAGTAACGGGTTCAACCCCAGTAACAACGCTAGCTTCTACTCCTGAATACACAGCAACGATTGCTTGGTCGCCAGCAGCAGCGACATTTGCTGCAGGCACAGCATACACGGCGACGATTACATTAACCCCGGAAGCAGGTTATACCTTAACGGGTGTACCTGAGGACTTCTTTACAATAGCCGGAGCAACAACGACCAATGCTGCAGATTCAGGTGTAATCACCGCGGAATTCCCAGAAACTGCGCGTAACATAGACAGTGGAGGTAATATAGGTGGTGGTGGGTCAGTGCCGACAAGCGGCGCACAATTGACGCTTCCGGCAGGTGAAGCAGGTGAGGTTAGCTTTGGAGATGAGGTCACGCTCTCTATTCCAGTTAATGCGACAGAAAAAGAACTAAAAGTAACAATAGATAAATTATTAGATACTCAGCAACTATTAACCGATAAAGACGTACCAGCCAGTTCTATTTTCGAAATACTGAAAAACTTCCCGGAAGACTTCACAAGGTTTGTCACATTGACCTTTAAGTTCGATCCGACAAAGGTAAACGACAACCAGAAACCGGCTGTATTCTACTATGACGAAGTGAAGAAAATCTGGATAGAGGTGACTGGCGGCAAGGTAAATGGCAATAAAATTTCAGTTGAGGTCAATCACTTTACTAAGTTCGCAGTATTTGTAGTTGGCAAAGAAGTTAATTTAGCACAAAAAATTAAACTCAATACGGTTTACAAAGGGCAGCTAAGTGGGCAAACTGATAACACTGATATGTACACATTTGTAGTGCAAGAGCCGAGCTTGATTGATTTAAAGCTGTCGCAAATGAAATCTGAACCGTTGATTACGTTATATGATGAAACGGGGGTTCATTTATCATCGGATTTATATAATGGTATATATCGTGTTGCATTAAAGCCAGGCACATATACGATTGAACTAAACAGTTATATGGAAGTTACATCACCTTATACACTTGAATTAAAAGCTACACCTGTGGAAAATACATCGGTTGGCCCCAATGATACAATTGAACTTGCACAACCTGTTGCATTTGGTCAAGAGATACAGCAAGTGACAACAACCGGTTTACGTTATAATAGTGTATATAAAGTTGAGGTTCCTGAGGATGGGGTACTAACAGTTAAAACATCACATTTAGATAGTCAAGTTGGTTTGAGTAACGCAGAAATGCACTATTTTTATTTACATGAAAAGGGCAAAGTACATGCGGTAGGATTACAAAAGGGAACGTATTATGTACGAGTTTTAGGACATGAACAGCCAAGTAGCTTTGTTATTAACTTTGAAGCAAAACCGATTGAATATGAAAGTAACGATTCGACAGTCACTGCTCAAACCTTACCAATTGCAACATTAACACATGGCTATTTACTAGGACCAGATGATACAGACATATTTAAAGTAAAAGTAGAACAAGCGGGTGAATATCGTTTTACAGTGAATAATTTAGAGCTAGAAAGCTATACAGACCTTTATGTTTATGTCGAAGATGAACAAGGTACGATTGTTTTATCTGATTTTGTGAATGCCACAAAGCAAGCGACATTAACGGAGGGGACTTACTATATTGGCATTAAGCATGGTAGCGTACAAAATGCCTATAATATCCTTTGGGAAAAAGGCTATAAAGCTATATTCAAAGATGTGAAAGTGTCACATCCATATTTTAATGATATTATGGAGCTTAACGCGTTAGGGGTAATCAAGGGCTACGAAGATAAAACATTCAAGCCAAATGAGTTTATTAAACGTCATCATGTGGCAGCGATGCTTGTACGGGCAAAGGCTCCGAACATCTCAGAAAAATTGACGATGGAATTTACGTTCAAAGATGTCTTGAAAAACCATGCAAATTTTACGAATATCCACTTACTTGCACAAAGTGGAATTATCGATCAAAATGAAATGGGCTTTAAACCAAATAACATGATTACGCGTGCTCAAATGGCGAAAATGCTTGTTCATGCATATGGTTTAACATATAACACCGATGCAGAAATGAACACTTTTAAAGATATCGAGGACTCCGCGTGGTATGCAGAATATGTAAAAATTTTAGCTTCACACGGTATTACAACAGGTTCGAATGGTTATTTTAAGCCGAATGAACCACTTCAACGCCAGCAGTTTGCAGCACTTTTAGCAAGAACATTAAAGTTGCAAGAAAACTAAAAAGTACAGTAACGAATTTAATGGAATTTTACAGATTAGATAGAAGAACATAGGGTTATGGAAGGCTTGTTCTGATCGTTGCAATTGAAAGTAAAAAAACAGCCATCGTTTCAAAGAATGGCTGTTTTTTACTGTTTATACGAGTGGACCTTTTGTATCTTCATCTACAGTCACTAAAATTTTACTGGCTTTAAACTGTTCATCATAGAGTTCAGCTCCCTCAGCTGAAACGCCCATTCCTACAAGTGCACCCGCGAGTCCACCTACACCTAATCTCCTGTCAATCCTGTTGTAATAGGTCCAGCCGCTTTGGATAGGCCCGAATCTGGCACTGTAAAGCATCGGAGATCACCGTTCCGATGCCTTACTGTTACGTCATGTCTCTGCCTAACAAATACATCGATTAGTTAGGTAATTTATTCGACCATCTTAGCGTTTACATATACTATTTCAAGAAGAATAACACCAACGGCTACCATCAAAATTGTTTTAGCTTGTTTGAAGCCTATAAATCCGAAAATTAGTAATCCGATCCCTAAAATTGCAAATGTTCCCCCGACCAAATAACCAATTAATAAGAATACGAATCCTATTACGATTAAATTCAATTCCAAATACAACGCCCCCTAATAATGTTTTAATACAGCTGGTACAATATAAAAAGGAATACACAAGGTAATTAACAAGTACACTAAAATCATATCCATATTAAAATTCAATTTAAAGTAACTGTTATTTGGCGCTTACAATGAAGATAACCATGATATATTAACTTTTATAGATACCTATGGAGATTTGTTAAGAGAATTTGATATTTCTAATGAAATGGAGTCAGATTTATGGTCTGTAATCAAGGTTTTAATGACATTTGAACCTTGTTATATTAGATATGACTATGATGTAGAAAATTTCGAGGAAAAGATTCATCCCTTACATCACATCGATGTTAACTATTCAGATATAGGTACTTTTAAATTAGGTTTTAATGATTCCATTCAAATATTAGAAAGGTTAGAATTGGATAAATTTGAAGACATACTTTTAGATGGGAAATCTAGAGCTGAAAAATTGCTACAATTTAATCTAATTATTTTTGTGAATTAGATAGATATTTTATTCAATCTATTTTATAAAAGTCAAAATCAATAAAAACCTAAACCTACACATTTTGCTCAATCTTTGTTCAAAATGTGTGGGTTTCCTTTATTATAAAATCAACGTTTGTAGACCACTTTTAATCAGTCTTTATTCCACCCCTACAGTAGGTTTGAAATAAAGTTGCGATGTTTATAAAAAAGATGCGATGTTTAAAATAAAGTCGCGACGCTTGTAAAAAATACGATGAAACAGTCCCCTTAGTTGAACTGACCCCTAAAAGTTAGACACGGTTATTTCGTTTAGGCAGCTTGGGTAAAATGAGTTCGGTACTGCACCGGACTCATTTTTAATTTTGCCTTCATACGTTTCGTGTTGTAATAGTTTATATAGTTTTCAAGTTCCTTTTTAAAATGCTCGACACTTTCAAATTCCTTTAAATAGAGAAATTCCGACTTCATGATGCCAAAGAAATTCTCCATGACAGAATTGTCGTAACAGTTGCCTTTACGCGACATACTCTGCACAATCCCTCTTGATTGAAGGGCGTGGCGATATGGTTTCATTTGATAATGCCAGCCTTGATCAGAATGCAGGAGGAGCTGATGTTCTTCTGGCAACCGCTCTAAAGCCTTTTCTACCATCTCTGAAACTAATGAATATGTAGGTCTAGAGCCAATTGTATACGTAATAATTTCGCCATTAAATAAGTCTAAAACAGGCGATAAATAAAGCTTTTCACCAAATAACTTAAACTCTGTAATATCTGTTACCCATTTCTCATTAGGCGCTTTTGCTGTAAAATGGCGATCTAAAATGTTAGGCGCAATTTTACCAACTGTCCCTTTATATGACTTATATTTTTTCATACGAACGATGCACTTTAAGCTTAGCGCTTTCATCAGGCGTTGCACTTTCTTATGATTCACTTTTTGCCCACGATTCGCTAGCTCATCACGAAGGCGACGATAGCCATAACGGCCTTCATGTTCCTTATAGATTTCTTGAATTTTGGCCTTTAACTCGGCATCTGGATCGGGACGATTCATCTTCTTTACTAAATCATAGTACGTGCTACGTGGAATTTCTGCGAACGCTACAAGCGCCTTCACCGAGTATTTATGCCTTAATTCATAGATGACTTTTACTTTGTCCTCTTTGGTGATTTTTTCTTGGCTTGAACTAAGGCGTTCAACTTTTTTAAATACTCGTTTTCCATACGTAGACGATTGATTTCTGCTTGAAGTGCTTCTGGTGAGCCTTCTACTGGTGCTTGTTTTGGCTGTTTATTTGTTTCTTTTTTCATGGATGGACGCCCCTTTCTCTTTGATTGAAGGGCATCGAATCCTTTTGTTTCAAATTGTTTTTTCCAAACACGAAGTGTAGAAGGAGTAGCTATATGAAAGATAGCTGCCGTTTCAAGTAAGGACGTACCGTTTTCAATCATATAGTTTAGTACGTCTAGTTTAAACTGTGCCGAATAATTTGTATATCGTTTTATAAATGTTTCTACGCCGTTATACTCATATTGTTTTGCCCAATTAAGAATAGCTTTGTGATCTGTTCCCATTGAGTTAGCAATTTCATGTGAACTTTCTTTGCCTTCTAAGTAGCGTAGGACTGCTTGTAATTTTTCTTCTGATGTATATTTAGCCATATAAAAACTGCTCCTCCAATTGTTAGACGTGTCTAACAATTGGGGAGCAGTTCAGTCTAAAGGGGTGTTTTATGTCTAAAAGAGCAAGAACATCTAAAATTGAAAAATGGATTAAAGAAGGTTGTGGCACTGGTGTTGGTTCGGAATATAAACCTTGGCTAAACATTCAAGACGTTATGTGCAATAATTTTAGAAAAAAACGAATGAAGAGACAGGCTTTATAGATGCGATATATGAAACAGATTCGAGCTTCAAAGATAATATTTTGTATCCAACAAACGGATTTTCCCAATACATGAATAAGGGAGAACTTTTAGGATATGTAGATTGGAAGCCTTTTGATGGCACAGTTTCACTTCCTTATACATTTGAAAAGATTCAAAGATTGTGGAGCGTAATCACTATTCAATGGAAGACGTTGCCGTGTGCTTTTTCTCTCAATTTGCATTAGTGAATATTCAACGCATTCAAGAGCATTTTGCAATTGCCGATGAAAAATTGTGTATGTAGGCGATGAGTA
Source organism: Metasolibacillus sp. FSL H7-0170 (assembly GCF_038593115.1). NCBI lineage: Bacteria > Bacillati > Bacillota > Bacilli > Caryophanales > Caryophanaceae > Metasolibacillus > Metasolibacillus sp. FSL H7-0170. Next base: position 2,731,206 of record NZ_CP151964.1, read on the forward strand.
TGGTTATACAGGTACAAATTCACCGTTTATTACAATGTATGAGGGTATTGCAAGCAGCAAAATTAAGCGTGGTGATTTAGTACTGTTTTGGACAATTGGTGGCGGTCATGAATTTATTTGTATGCTGTTCCGCTATTAACTCTAAAATAAGTGAATGGTTATTTTTTGAATAAAAAACGAGGAAAAGAGGTTTTAGAAATGGATGTGAAATCCCCGATTGGACAATTGCAAGCTCCCGAAAATGTAACGACTGAAAATATGGAAGAATGGTTAAATAAAATTGAAACATATCCAGCTCGACTAAGGAAAACTGTCGGTACATTAAACGATGAGGAATTAGAGAAAACATATCGTGAAGGTGCATGGACAGTGCGTCAGCTTGTTCATCATATTGCAGATTCACAATTAAACATGTATCAACGCCTGAAGCTAGCTTTAACCGATGACAATCCAACAATCCCAAGCTTTGATGAAGAAAAATGGACTGTTCAACCAGATACAGAGCTACCTGTAGAATGCTCACTGAAAATGTTGGAAGGCATTAATGAACGCATCGTTTGTTTAGGCAAAAGTCTAACGGGAGAGCAATTAAATCGAGTGTTTACACATCAAGTGAATGGAGAGATTCGACTTACTGCAAAATTAGCCAAATTGGCTTGGCATGGGGAGCATCATTTAGCTCATATAAAAATTGCGTTAGCAAAATAAAAAATAGCTGCCTGAAAAGATACGCTCTTTTCAGGCAGCTTTATTTTACTTTTTCTCATATAAATTTAATAACGCACTAATCGCTTGCTCTAACGTGTAGTTGTTTTGAGGTAGAAATAAGTTATTTTCCATGCCGCTCATAATTTGAGCGAGCTGCATATGATAGACGCTGTCCTTCGCCCAGCTCGAGATGTCATTATCGTCGCTGTAAAGTGTTGGCTGACCATCTGTAGAAGTTTCTTTTATATCTATATATTGATAGATTTTATGCAAAATCACAGCTGCTTCTTCGCGTGTAATCATATCATCAGGAGCAAAGGCTGTTTCTCCATCTCTCTCTAAAATACCTAGCTCATACAATGTGTCAGAGGTATCCTCAAATAATGATGGCTGTAGCATATCAAGAGTCCAATCCGCTTTCTGTAAAAGTAATGCAACAGCAAGCTTAGAAAAGTCGCTCCATTTGATATCTGCATCATAATTTTGACGAAGCTCATAAGGGAAAATTTCTGCTTTCATCGCTCTTGCCATTGTTAAATTCGTTGACATATCCTTTTCACTATAGCTATTACCTGACGGATTTATTAAATCGATATGATCCAGATAAAGGTGTACACCGTTTAGATAATTGAATATAGTGTACCCATGTCCCTCTGGTAAATCTTCAGTTGGCTCATATACTTGCTCTGTAGGATCGGATAAGTAGTTTGCCATATTCATCAGCATATTGCCACCTATACCATCAGATCCAATCGTAATGAAGTTAATTTCTGCTAGCTCCTCTGTAGAAAGTAGGGGCTTTACTTTTTCCCATGATTGTTTTGCATGTTCTGTGATGGGCAATGTGTCAGAAGGTTTATTTATAATTTCTTCCTTTATTAATTCCCCGTCTTTTTTGTAAAAATGAATTTCATTTGCTGGGTTTGCTGATTCCATACGAACAAGCTCCCCATTAACAAGTGTATAGCCCTCTGCTGTAGCCTCATATGAATCGATATACATTGTAAAAATATTTTCTTGCTCGTCATATTCGATATAATACGAATTTCCATAGATGTTGTTCCATCTATTTTCTTGCTCTGATTTTACGAATGTTTCATCTAACATTGCAGTTAATGCTTCAAATGAAATATCTGTATTATGAAAATCTATTTTAAGAGGACCGAACCATCCCCAATTACTAGTAGCAGTTAATGTGAGTGGCTGTTGGATATCAAATAACTGAATATTTGCCTGGTACTTTGCCATATTATCGTCAGATGGTACTTGGCTAAAGTGGATACCAGTGGCTTCCTCTACTTCTTTTTTCGACCCGAACGGTATTCTTTCAGTATTTGGTAATTCGTAGACCGTATTATTAATAACAGGTCGTGCTACTGCTTGATAGGATGGAGTTTCATCACTCATGATTTCTTTAGCGATTACTTGGCCCGCATCAGCGGCATATGCGAGCATATCAGGGCTGATGTGCTCGATTGTGTCATTTTCATTATGATATTCACCATGAACAGCTGGATGCGAGAAAAATAGGTTAGGGATTGCTTTTGGATGAAAAGAAGCATGATCGCTTGTCCCACCGCTGTTATATTCACGCACTTGAATATCTTTATAGTCTTCATTGTTTTTTAATAGGTCAGATAAGAAGCTTTCTTGTCCATCGGCAGAGTAAATTTTCACGGTTTTTTCCTTTTTTGCAGCTAGCATATCAAAATTTAGCATACCGATAACCCGCTCGCTATCAGCTCCTAGCTGCTCAACATAATGTCTTGAGCCAACTAAGCCATCTTCCTCCACATCAAAGGCAATGAAGCGTATTTCTGTATCAGTAGGTACGTTGTGTAATAAGCGCGCAAGCTCTAACATGACAGCGACACCTGAGGCATTATCATTGGCTGCTTGAATATCCTTTATGCCATCATAGTGTGCACCAATGATTAAAATATCCTTCGTTTTAACTGTTGTATTTGGTGAAAGTGTCCCAACAATATTAACAGCCGAATATGTGCTGAAAGCATTGTCTTCCCCTTTATCAGCCTTTTCCCAATCAAAAATTTCTGTGTCAAATGTTTGCGTTGTGACAGTAAGACCATATTTTTTAAATGCATCAATAATAAATTTTCTAGCAAGCTCTTTTTCTTCATTGTTGTGCCCTCTTGGATAACTAGATAGCACTTCAATCGTTGTCATCATTTCTTGTGTATCTACTGTATTTTCGGCTGCGCCTACTGCGGGTAGAGCGAATGAAGCGGAAAGCGCGATAGATACAGCCAATAATAAACTGAATATTTTTCTCATGCCTTGCATATCCTCCTTGTCCAATGTACGTACTATAAAATCACTTTTTTGTTTGTTGAATACTTACCATATAACCCAAATAAGGGATTGGTATATATTTTATTCTACATAAAACAAACTATTTAAACAATAATTTCATGAAAATATTTCCTAGTATATCCTTATATTGTAATAATAACTGTGTTTTGAGGATGGGATGAAGTATGAATCCATTTTTCTCTACTTGGCTACAACTTAAGCAAACAGCTCGCTATATGATTGAGAATAAATCTACAGGTTATGCGATATTTATTTTAACTGTTGGTTATATTGGTTCATTTTTCTCAAGCTTGCGTGATACCGATTTTAACATCGCACCAGTATGATTGTTAGTTGGAGGCATTGTATTAGCACCTATTATGGCCTTAGTTGAAATAGTATTACGTCATGGCTTGATTGGAGGGGGGGAGAGTATTTGATGGGGTGGCTACATATAATTAAATATTTAAAAGTATAAATCTTTTCTCAGTGCCTTATGTGATTTTAATTCCTTTTTATAGCGTTTGGTTAATGACTGCACCAGAATCTTTGATTAATCCAACATATATTGGGCCAATACCTTGGTATTTCTTACCGACTTTAATATTAACATTTCTTACAAGTATGTGGTCATTAGGAATTGTCATAGCAACGGTAGCGGAATTTGCTCCATCTTTTAAGAATGATTAATAACTAAACATCAGCAATTACTTTAATTTGTTCGTCTGTAGAAGCGGCAATTTCCTGTACTGAAGCAGCTGTCTGTTCCGATGCACTTTCGATTCCTTCACTCATCAGCTTATTATAGGATGTCATGGCGTCCATTTCTTTATTAACTACTTCTATTGATGCAGCAATTTGATTAACAGAATCAGACATTTCATTGAATTTGCTTTGTGTTAGAACTACATCATCATTTAGCTTTCTAGCAGTTTTCATCGTTCCTTCTACAGTCTCAACTGTTTTAGTAGTTTCTGAAACAATGGATGAAATGACTTCTTGTACTTGGTGAGTTGCATCCAAGTATAATACCTGTAATTAGTAGCATTAGCTTTGCGGAAATGCTTTGTAACTGTAAATTTTTCTTTTTCATTTATTTTCCCTCACAATTATCTATGTACTGTCAAAAAATATACAATAATTTGCTAATAACATGAATGGCAAATAGCATTATTTATTCATTTTTTTAATGCATCAAAAATGGAAATATTTCTATATATATTTCGACAGTAATCTCCACAATTCAATGATATAAAAAATTATATTTTATAATTAGCTTCCGAATCTGTAAAAACCCAGATACCCCAATACATTATTTAGATATGTCAGATATAGTGATTATGTTAAAATTATGAAATCTGCATTTGGGAATTGTTTTTAATCATGCACATGGATGATGAGAATAATGTATACTTATTTATGGAAATAATCTTAATTAAGCTGGTTCCTCAAAAAGCATATGACGGGATTATCATTGTAAAGGAAGCGACTCCTACGTCTGCAATGGAATAAAATGCAGAGACAAATTAAAGAGTATACTTGAACTTAAAGGAATTTGCTCTCGTTTTCGAAGGTAAGTTTAGAAAATAAGAAGGTATATAGCAGACTTTGAGAACAGATAAAAGAGGAAGATACGCTCTAAAGGAGGGAAAACCATGCTAGATATAAAAAACTACAGCACATTTGAACTAATCAAACCAATAAAAAAGGGTTGGTCGAGCGATAAAAAATATTACGTTGAAACTTTGACGAACGAAAAACTTTTGCTTCGTATAGCCGATATTGCAGAATACGATAAAAAGATAAATGAATATGAATTAATGAAATGGTTAGCTGAAAATGATGTACCTATTTCGCAGCCTGTTGAATTGGGTATTTGTGATAAAGGGAAAAGCGTTTATTCACTTTTCAAATGGTGTGACGGCGAAGATGCCGAGATTGTATTACCTAAGTTGCCAGAAGCTGAGCAGTATTTATTAGGTGTAAAGTCCGGGCAAATATTAAAGGAAATTCACAGTATACCTGCGCCAAATGAGCAAGAAGAGTGGGGAGTCCGTTTTAACCGTAAAATAGATAACAAAATCAAAATGTACCAAGATTGTGAAATTAAAATAGAAGGTGATGATAAAATCATCTCTTATATTGAGAAGAACAGACGTCTTCTGAAAGATAGGGAGCAATGCTTTCAGCATGGTGATTATCATGTCGGGAATATGATTATTTCACCAGAAGGAGAACTGAGAATAATCGATTTTAACCGCAATGATTATGGGGATCCATGGGAAGAGTTTAATCGTATTGTTTGGAGTGCCGATGTCAGTCCCCACTTTGCTACTGGGCAGCTTAACGGTTATTTTAACGGAAAACCACCTATGGAATTTTTCTTGTTGCTCGCTTTGTACATAAGTAGCAATACGCTATCATCTTTACCTTGGGCAATCCCTTTCGGCGAACATGAAGTAACCGTTATGAAAAATCAGGCAAAGGATGTTTTAACTTGGTTTGATGGCATGAATAATCCTGTCCCGACTTGGTATTTAGATGATTTTATATTAAATAGATAAAAATAGAATTTTGAATTATCTATCTGATGCCGAAGTAATGAAATATTATGGATTAGAACCTTATTAAAGCAAAACTTTAATCAAATTAAAAATAGCTTGATATAAAAGTGAAATTTAGGAAGTAGGTAAATAAATGATTCCATTAGTGTATGACCAGATTAACGGCTGGGGGAAAGATGATGAATTCTTTTTAGCGCTGTTGAAGAAAACAAACGCTAAAAAAATAGCTGATTTAGGTTGTGGAACAGGAAGATTGACAACGCATTTTGCGGAAGCCGGCTATCATATTACGGCAATTGACCCGAATGAAGAGGCAATTGAATATGCGAAAAGTAAAGAGTATTTAGGTGAAGTCACTTGGATTGTTGGCGATAGCACAAATTTACCAACCAATTCGTTTGATGCTATTACTATGACAGCAAATGTAGCGCAAGTATTTCTTACAGAGGAAAGTTGGCGAAATGTTATTTCAGACGCATATCGAGCATTAAAATCTGGAGGACATTTTATTTTTGATACGCGTAATCCATTAGCAAAAGCATGGGAACAGTGGGAAAAGGATGTTACACCTGATGTTGCAACGAATCCGCTGAATGGTGAGTCGCTTGAAATTTGGACGGAATACGAAGGGTTCATAGAAAATGTTTTTACATTTTATGAAACGGTGAAAAATGCACGTACAAATGAGGTACTTATTCATAAAAAGATGCAATTGAAATTCCGAACGCAAGAGGAAATTCATGAATCATTGCAACAAGCAGGTTTTTCTCAAATTCAAGCATATGGAGATTGGGAATTTAAACAAGCAACTGCCAAAACAAAATCATTTATTTTTCATTGTGTGAAAAAATGAACATAGAGCTACTAAAGATTTTTGGTATGAAAGGAAGTATCGTAGTTTATTATAAAAGTTGAATATTTATGTGCTTTATGGAATTAATATTCGTGCTTGGGGTGGTATAGTGTTTGTAAAAGGTTTAAATCATCTTTTATTTTCAGTGTCTAATTTAGAGAATTCTATACAGTTTTATCAAAATGCTTTTGGTGCGAAATTATTAGTTAGAGGAAGAAGCACTGCCTACTTCGACTTAAACGGTATATGGCTTGCTCTAAATGAGGAAAGAAATATTGCTCGCAATGAAATAAATCAATCGTACACACATATAGCCTTTTCAATAGAAGAAACAGAATTTGATAGGGTGTACGAAAAACTAAAGAAAATGGGTGTAAACATTTTATCAAGCCGTCCTAGAGACGATAGAGATAAAATGTCCATCTACTTTACTGATTTAGATGGTCATAAGTTTGAATTTCATACGGGAACCTTGCAGGACAGACTGAATTATTACAGACAAGAAAAGACGCATATGGAATTTTACGATTAAATATTAAGCGTAATCAATTTTATTTTGATTTTGCGATGAGAAATCGTAGGGGTACTATTTTGTGCTAAGTTCATATACAAAGGGAACATAATAGAGATTGGTAATGTTTTAAACAGGTTACGCTAGATTTTTAAAGATTTCTAGATAAGAAACAGATGATTGGCATATTAAACTGGTGCAAGTGTTCGATGATATTCACAACCTCGAAGCTCCCTATAGATACAGAGGTGTAGTGCACCTGACCTAAAAAATGAAACAAATAAAAAACACCTTTCGCTGAAAAATGGGTATTGTACCTTATCAAATCAACGTGGAGGTGTTTTCTTACTGTCTCAAAATGCCGCAAGGGCAGTTTCTTGTTTACTATAAAATATAGACTTCATCTATTCTTGTGTTGCTGCATAGGCAATGCAACGCTCTACATACTCCAGTATTTCTTCTGAAATTGGGTATAGTCCCGTTACTGAAGTTGGTAGCTTTCTTACTTCCCAAAATTGCTCCATTAGCTTCGTATCTCCTTGAAAAGTATCCTTTGATATTTCCATTAACTTGGACGCAAGCCGCAAGCCTTCTTGTGATTCAGCCTTAATATTATTTTGGATACACCAATCGATTCGGCGTAGCAATGAAATATATTGCTGTGTTGTCTTATCGTTGTTACTGATATTTGGAATTGTTTCTTGTAAAAAAGCTTTTTCATTATCTTGAAAATAGTCAATCCATTTTTTGGGGGTATTCTGCGAATTTTGAACAAGTTTAGTGACTTGCTCCCAAGATAAAGATTCTTCTAAATCAATCATATTAATTAATGATGCCGTATGAGAAATGCTTGTTTGAAGCTTCGTTAGTTGATCTTGTAGATAATTATGATGCGAAATTAAAATTTGTTTATATGTTAGTTTATCTAATAAATCACGTATATTTTCGAGCGGAAGTGAAAGTGATTTTAGAATAATAATTTTCTCTAATTCAAACAAATCTTTTTCCGAGTAGTAGCGTCGACCATTATCATCCTTAAAGCTTGGTGTGAGGAGATTAATTTGGTCATAATAACGGAGAGTGCGGATGGAGATATTTTTTTGCTTACATACCTCACCAATAGTCCAAAGTTTCATTTCATTTCCTCCTAAAAAAGCTTGCAGGTGACGTAACGTCATCTAATACACTTGAATTATACCATATAATGAAAGGGGAATAGTAAATGGAAATTAATCAAATAGACTGGAAGGAACAGGACTTTTGGGGGGTAAAAGAATTTATATTATTAATATTACTAGAATTTGTATTTGTAATAGGATGCATTAAATTCGTTGTTAAACCCGTCTATGTTTACTGGTTTGACAGCAATGAGCTATATGCAGGAACGTTAACGGGGGCAACAATTGCAGTTACTCTAATTTTAGGTATTTATTTTATTGCTCTTTGTCCTAAAAAGCTCTCTTGGAATGAAGTAGGGGTAAAATCATTTGCTATAAAGGATTGGAAAATTATCATTATATTTTCTGTTCTTTTAATGGCTGGTGCTGTAATAATCGTAGTGCTTACTAGCTTTATAGGAAACACATGGGAAAACAGTAAAACAGAAGCGTTACAGCAAAATGCAACTTTCTTTACAGTTTTAATTGCCTTACTTTCTGCGGCAGTTATTTCACCAATTTATGAGGAAATTTTTTATCGCGGTTTTTTATATCGCTGGCTACGTACACGTATAGGATTAAAAGGAGCTATTTTAATAAGCTCACTAATATTTACAATTGTTCATCTACCAACATATAACGCAATGCCCGTAAACTTCTTTAGCGGTATCATTTTTGCTTTAGCATATGAACGAACAGGCTCGATTTGGCCATCCGTTATTATTCACGGTGTAACGAATGGAATTATGGTTTTGCTAACGAGCTTAGGGTAGAAATAATTTTGAAATAGGCAAGACAATCTATCGCACAAGGAGGCTAACTAAAAATTCGATGTAGCTCGATTTTTTACATTATAAGTTAACTATTAAAATCGGAATATTTGAAAAACTGATATCCATTCACTTATAATCAAGGCAAGTGAATGAACATTATTTGAGGAAATGAGGCTTGAAAATGGACGTAAAATTCCCAATTGGACAATTGCAAGTTCCTGAAAAAGTAACATTTGAAAATGTAGCGGAATGGTTAAAGGAAATTGAAACTTATACCACTAGACTAAGAGAAACTGTCGATACATTAAGTGCTGAGGAATTAAGTAAAACTTATCGTGAAGGTGCATGGACAGTTCGCCAGCTTGTTCATCATATTGCAGACTCACAGTTAAATATGTATCAACGTTTAAAGCTTGCTTTAACAGATGAGAATCCGACAGTTCCAGCTTTTAATGAGGAGAAATGGGCTATTCAACCAGATACAGAGCTACCTATAGAAAGTTCTATTAAAATGTTGGAAGGTATTAATGCGCGAATCGTTTCTTTAGGGCAAAAACTAACTGAGGAGCAATTAACTAGAGTTTTCACACATCAAGTAAACGGACAAATAGCAGTTGCCACAAAAATCGCAAAATTAGCTTGGCATGAGGAGCATCACTTGGCTCATATCAAAATTGCTTTATCGAAATAATTACCTTAACAAAAGATGAACCGAAATCCTTTCTTTTATATAAGAACAAGGGATTTCGGCTTTTTTAACTTCTCTCAATGCAACGGAAATTTGATTTTCACTTATCCACGGAGGAAAGCTGCTAAATTTAATGATTATCACATTTTCAAAGAAATACGACTGAAACGTAGCGCTACAGCATGCTTTTCGGACGCTCAACCAATATAAAATTCGTGTTCATCATTTACGCCCAATTTAATTCCCGAATCTAAAAAGATGTCCAATGGAAAAGGAACAGATTTCTTATCGGAAAAAAGCCATCTTCTTCCGGGATTAGTAAGCAATAAATAAACTTTTGTTTTTTTATCCCCCATAAAAGATAAGAAATCAGGAGTTATTTCTGAATCATCACGTTCTACAATATTAGCCGCTATTAATCTTTCGGCAACTGCAATTTTATTTTTTACGACAAGGCTCATTTCAGAGAGCTTTTGTAGACTTTCGAAAGAAAAGGGCTGGTTGCTAGATGGATTCGTATTTAATCTCGCTATAAATTCCACAATATTGCCTGCCGGGTCTTCAAAATAAAGTGATTTTGCAAATAAATGACTAAAATCGATTTCATCTTTACCTTCTTCAGTTAAAAGAGTTGTACGCTGTTTCACCCATTCTTTTGCCTCTTTAAATTGATTTGAAGGAATATCAAAGGCAAAGTGATAGTATGGATTTCCTTCTACATCTTTATTATTAAATTCGATTGTGCTATGCCCAAATTTAACTTTAAAGCTATGCGTTGTTTCATCTACTAATGAAAATCCTAATTCTTCTTTATAAAAATATTTCATGTCATTCAGTTTATTGGTTTTTAATACTACATGTAAAATATTCATGGTTATCCTCCTCTCCATATCACTTTTATAAAATAGTACTATATTACCTATAAATGAAATACTGGACATTCGGCTGAATTACTTAGGTATTTAATTTTAAAAAAAGTTTTTTCAAAATGTGTTGACAAGGCAAATGAATATGTGTTAAATTTATTTTGAAATCGAGATAAATGATTTCGAGATAGTTAAGTTTATTCGAATCATCCTACTATTTCACTTCAGACGTGGAAAATAACGGGATGATAAAATTTTAATTATGTATCTCGAATTCGAGATAAAAAACAGGAGGAATTTTATAATGGCAAAGTGGACAGTAGACCAATCGCATTCAGCAATTGGATTTGAAGTAAAGCATATGATGGTATCAAAAGTGAAAGGGCAATTTGCTTCTTATACAGCAGATGTAGAGGCTTCAGATTTAGCTGATTTAACAACAGCAAAGATTGCGTTTACGCTAGATACAGTAAGCATTGATACAAATAATGAAGACCGTGACAATCATTTAAAATCTGCTGATTTCTTTGACGTAGAAGCGTATGCAGCGATTCAATTCAATTCTACAAGCATTACGAAAGACGGCGAAGATTATAAAGTGACTGGTGATTTAACAATCAAGGACGTAACAAAACCGGTAACATTTGAAGTAGAATATGGTGGTAAAGGCACGAACCCTTGGGGTGTAGAAGTTTATGGATTTGAAGCGGAAGCAAAAATTAACCGTGAAGAATTTGGCTTAACATGGAACGCAGCGTTAGAAACAGGTGGCGTACTTGTTGGTAAGGATATAAAAATTAAAGTGGAGCTTGAATTAAATCCAGGCGCATAAATATAAAATGAAATGAACTAAATATGATGAATAGATTTGAAAGTATAAATTCATCATATTTAGTCACAATATAGGAGTGATACGAATGGAACTAGCAGCAAAAGAACTGAAAGCAGTTACTGTTATACTTCGTGCCTCCCAAGCTATACAGGAAGTAATTAGGCAAGACGTTGCTACGTATTGCTTAAATCCAACAGAGTTTTCTGTGCTAGAGCTGCTGTATCATAAAGGTGACCAGCCCATTCAAATAATTGGAAAAAGCGTTCTAATTTCTAGCAGTAGTATTACATACGTAGTAGATAAGCTAGAACAAAAAAAATATGTTAGACGCAAAGGCTGCCCAGAAGACCGACGTGTGATATATGCAGCATTAACAACTGAAGGAAAAGCATTAATGGATGAGATTTTTCCGAAACATAAATTAAAAATTAGTACGATATTTGCGGATTTAGAAGCTATAGAGATTGATGAAACAATTGCTTTGTTAAAGCGAATAGGTTATAAAGCAAGTAACTTATAAATTTTTTTAAACAATTACCTCGATTTCGAGATAACTGTTGGGGAAATTTAAAAAGTTTTAGCATAGAGGAGAGAAATAAAAAAATGGGTTTTTTAAATAAATTATTTGGAACTGAAAAGCAGGAGGAACAAATCATGGAAAAATTAAATATTGGTATTATTTTAGGATCGACTCGTGAAGGTCGTGTAAGTCCGCAAGTAGGTGCTTGGGTGAAAGAAATTGCAGAAAAACGTGGAGATGCAAACTACACTATTATTGATATTGCAGATTATAAATTACCGTTATTAGGTGAAGCAGGTGGCGATGCATCAGGCGCGGCAGCTTGGTCTAAGGCTATTGCGCAGCAGGACGGTTTCGTATTTATCGTGCAAGAATATAACCATTCAATTACAGGCGCTCTAAAAAATGCATTAGATTATTTACGAGAAGAATGGAATAACAAAGCAGCGGGTATTGTATCCTATGGGTCTGTCGGTGGGGCTCGTGCAGCAGAGCATTTACGAGGTATTTTAGGGGAATTGTTAGTGGCGGATGTGCGAGTGCACCCTGCATTATCTCTGTTTACAGATTTTGAAAATGGTACAGATTTCAAACCGGGTGCACACCAAGGGAATTCTGTAAATGAAATGTTAGACCAAGTAATTCCTTGGGCTACTGCATTAAAAACGATTCGATAATGGAGGCGTCCGAAAAGCAGTGTAAAGCACTGCTTTTCGGATGAATCTTAAAATAATGACTGTTCAAAAAGGCAAGTAGCTTGTTTTAAAGCTAAAGTAAATAAACGTTGTATCCAAGACGATGGGTCTTAACCGCAGCACCGTAGCTCTATTTTAGGTCAGCAAATTCTGCTGAATTAAGATAGATTTACGTTTTATCATAGATAAGTTTTACTAATATCCATTTAGGAGGAGCTAGTTATGAAAAAACAAACGACAGGTATACATCATATTACAGCAATTGTAGGACATCCACAGGAAAATATTGATTTTTATGCAGGCATTCTTGGTTTGCGTCTTGTTAAACAAACAGTAAATTTTGATGACCCGGGAACATACCACTTATATTTTGGTGACGAGGGTGGAAAGCCCGGCACAATTATTACATTTTTCCCGTGGGCAGACGCATATAAAGGGCGAATTGGTGACGGTCAAGTTGGAGTCACAACATATATTGTGCCTGTAGGAGCACTAGATTTTTGGAAAACAAGATTAACGAAATTTAATATAGCTTATAAAGAAGCTACTCGATTCGGAGAAGCATTTATACAATTTGATGACCCTCATGGTTTACATCTTGAAATCGTTGAACGCGAAAGTGGTGAGAAAAATAGTTGGTCATTCGGTGGTGTAACAAAGGACGTTGCAATTAAAGGCTTTGGTGGAGCGATACTCTATTCAAGCAAGCCAAAGGAAACAGCTACAACTTTGACGGATGTAATGGGGCTAGAAATGGTTGCACAAGAAGGAGATTATACACGCTTTAAAGCAACTGCTGAAATCGGCAATATTATTGACTTAAAGATGACAACGGGTGTTCGAGGAACAATGGGAGTTGGAACCGTGCATCATATAGCTTGGCGTGCTAATGACGATAAAGACCATATTGAATGGCAGAAATATGCGATAAGTAAAGGGCAGCACGTAACGGAAGTGAAAGACCGTAACTATTTTAACGCTATTTATTTCCGAGAATCTGGCGAAATATTATTTGAAATTGCGACAGACCCGCCAGGCTTTACACATGATGAAACTGCTGAAACAATGGGCAGTAATTTAAAGTTACCCGCACAATATGAGCAATATCGCGAGCGTTTAGAAAATAAATTAATCCCCATTGAAGTGCGCCCGCTTGATTAGAATGAAATCTATAAAATAATGAAGGGGCTGTCTGAAGTGTGGACAGCCCCTTCCGATTGATACATTAAATGTCGACCAGTCGTTTGTGAAGGATATTTATTTGAATGGTGAGAGTAAGACCATTGCTCAAGCAATTATCCATTGAGCCAACTCGATAGGCCTGAATGTTATAGCAGAAGGGGTTGAGCTAAAGGAGCTGAGCAAGGGGGCTACGTTTTTAGGTCAAGGCTATTACTATAGTAAGCCATTGAAGGTAGAGGCTTTTGAACGTTTTATTGAGAAATAAAAAACGCAGAAGGCAGACGGAAAAAACAAGTGCTAACTTGCTCGCCGCCTGCCTTCTTTGTTAGAGACGAATCGAACCATATTGTCGTCTGCTCTCAAAAAGGAAATTAATAATGCCTTTATAGTATGGAATAAATACCCCATCCTCGATTAGCTTAAAAATCTCCTCCTGTGAAGCCCATTTAACAGCTTGTACTTCCTCGGGTTGTAGCGTCAATGTGCTTAAATCAACATCGTACTCAATTAAATAATAATCATCAAAGCCGCGTTCAAAATTAATCGTCAATTGTGGACGGATGTTTTCAAAGTCATAATGAATGCCAAGTTCTTCAAATAATTCGCGTGCAGCTGCCTGTTGACTTGTATCACCTGCAACAGCACTGCCACCACATGTAATATCCCAAAGATTAGACCAACCTTGCTTAAAGGGCTGACGCTGCTGGATAAGCATTTCTCCGTTCGAATTAAAAATGCAAACATGCACAACTAAGTGCAGCTCATTCACTGCCATCGCATCTCCGCGCATTATTTGTTTTCCTATTTTATTGCGATGATAATCATATAAATCCCATTTCTCCATTGCGAAGCCCCCTTTTAAAATGATTAAATAAACAATAGAATTGAAGTATATCACAACATAGGAAGTGAACGGAAATGCATTTTCATATAAGAGTTCGTGCAGGGGCAGTCATTATTAAAAATAGTCAAATATTATTAACAGAATATAATGACCCTAATAGAGGGCTTGTTTACGATTTACCTGCTGGTGGTGTTGAACCGAATGAATCTATTATAGAGGCAGTAAGACGCGAAGCTAGAGAAGAAGCTTGTATTGAAGTAGAGGTCGGTCCGTTAGCTTTTGTCTATGAATACGTCCCGCATCTTAACTTAGAAAAATTCGGTACTACGCATACATTAGTAATGATGTTCGAATGTGAATTAAAGGACGGTTCTGTTCCAAGACTTCCAACAAAAGCTGACCCTAATCAAATAGGTGTAAAATGGCTTAAGGTAACAGAGCTACAAAATGTTCGACTTTATGCGGATATAGGGAAGTATATACAGGATTACACGTTGAATAGGAGAAATATTGAGCTAATTGAGGAACATACATTAAATTTAATGTAAGAAGATGTTAAATCTAGTGTTTTCAAGAGGTAAAGGGCTGTCCCAAAAGCCGTGCATAGCCGGCATTTTGGACAGTAGCGATGATGTTTCACAAAATGTTGATTCATATAAACAGAAAATGCCTCTTTTAAAAATGGGAGGAACATTGGCTTTAGCAGTGTTATCCTTCAGTAAAAGGGAAACGATAAAAACATTTATTTCAATGCATTGAAAAAAGGTAGTTCAGTTTTAGAGTAGAAAAATAAAATTGGTGTTAAAAATACATTGAAATAACAGTTTTTTAGTGTCTAAAATAGCAACTATTTCAGACATTTTAATTGTTGTCTTTATTAGATTTATAATAACTTATACAAATAATATTCATTAACAGGCATTCCATTTATTATTAATGAATGCACTTTTTCACCTTCCAATATAAAGCCCATTTTTCTATATAAGTTGAATGCTTTTATATTATCTTTTATAACAGTAAGCTCTAATCTGGAAATTTCAACTTCTTGTGACCACTCGAAAATTCGGTTGAATAGTTTAGTTGCAATCCCTTGCCCTTGATATTCTTCGAGAATACCTAAGACTAGATACGCAGAATGCTGGTTTCTTTTTAGGTTGCCACCTAACGCTGCGATAAAACCAACAATTTTACTTTCGGCTTCAGCTACAAAGAAGATTGATTTTTTTTCAGATAGGATTCTTTCAATTGATTTTCTTTGCTGTTCAACAGTTATCTCTCGTTCTCCAGGCTCATACAACATAAATCCAGACTCATCAATTTTTTTACTTAACTCTATAAACTTTTCTGCATCAGTTATTGTAATTGGTCTAATTATCATTGCAGTTATCTCCTTTTCGTTTTTTGGTAAACAAAAAGCACATACTCGCCCTCGAAAGGGACGAATATGTGCTGTATACCCGTGGTTCCACCCAAATTCCTACTCATGCATTACATCAGTAGCTCATTGATACAGATAACGCCTGTAAACGTCGCTAGTTTCCTAACGCGGCTCCAAGGGAGTAAATCATTTTGTCCAATCAGGAAATTTTCAGCCGGTGATTCCCCTCTCTAATGATCTTCTCAAAAATGACTCATATCCTTTTCTTTGCCTTTTAAATTAGCTCTTAATTTATCTTAAAATTTCAACGATGTCAACAGCCAATTTTGATTTAATTCTTGAAAGATGAATTTATATAAAACGAGCTAATTAATATATTTATAAACAATATATCATTTTGTTTGCAAATGGGTAAATATATTGTATTATATTTATCGAGGTGGTAATGGTGGATTTTCAAAATATATCGGTTGAGGAATTGATGAAAGGCTATCAATTAGATGGATTGCAATATCGCTGTCTTCATTGTGACCTAGTGTTTTGTTTACATGAGGTGTATCCGTTTCATCATAAGTTTTTAACGGCTGAGGGGATGGTACAGGTACATATACAGCAAGAGCATGGTACGGCATTTCACGCCCTTTTGCAAATGGATAAAAAAATAAGTGGTTTGTCAGAGGTGCAGCAGGAGATGCTGAAGCTGTTTTATGAAGGCTTATCGGATAAAGAAATTACTGTAGAAAGTAGCGTTAACAATATTTCAACAGTGCGACAACATCGTTTTAAGCTACGCGAAAAGGAAAGACAGGCTAAAATCTTCCTAGCCCTAATGCAGTTACTCTCAGAACCGAATCATTATAAAATTCATAGGGGGGCGACACAGGTGGATGAGCGTTATAGTATCGAGGATAAAGAGCGTGAAAAAGTGCTACAAACTTATTTTAAACAAGGTTTAGATGGTAGTATTGAAACGATTCCTAGTAAGGAAAAGAGAAAGCTTATTATTTTACAGCATATTTTACAGCGGTTTACGATTGGCAAAGTTTATACAGAAAAAGAAGTGAATATGATTTTAAAAAGCGTCCATGAGGATTTTGTTACTTTAAGACGTTATTTGATTGAATATGGATTTATGGACCGCAATACAGACGGTTCATCTTACTGGGTGAAGGAATAGGGGAATTTAAAAAAGGTGGGAAATGTGATTATTGTACATTTCCCACCTTTTTAATTTAGAGTAATGCTATAACAAATCTTATAATATAAATTAATATAACGATGAATGCAATATATTTTAAAATAGTAAATGATATTTTTAAGATGCCACCGAAAACAAATAAAATAGCTAAAAAAATAATTAGAGAAATTAAAAAGCTCATGTGTTACCTCCCTCTGTCTATAGTGCCCTTACACTATAATACGCATTTGGAAAGTCAAAAGATTCATTGAAAGATAAGGTGTTTCGAGGATTTACAGCAATATAGCATTAAACGGGGCTTATATTTTTTTGAGCTTTATTTGCGCCCTAAGTAACAACTTGTTTTATTTTATAAGTTGTTACATTTGGCGTTATATGTTATCCTTGAAAAATAAATTGTTTGAGGGGGATTTTATGAGTTTTAAAAAAGCTAGTATTTTTTCAGCATTGTCACTTTCTTTCTTGTTAGTAGGCTGTAGTGACAAAGAAGAAACACAGAATTTTGATAGTGTAAGTGAAGCCGTGAACTATACAATTACAGGCATTGAGCCGGGGGCTGGCATATCTGAGTCCACGCATAATGTGCTTAATGAGTATGAAAATTTAACAGGTTGGGATATTGAAGAAAGCTCAACGGCAGGGATGCTTGCTCTTTTAGATGAGGCAATTAAAAATGAAAAGCCAATTGTCGTAACAGGTTGGGCCCCACATTGGAAATTCGAGGACTATGACTTGAAGTTTTTAGATGACCCGAAAAACGTTTACGGAGGCACTGAGAGCATCCATACACTCGCAAGATTGAATTTTGATAGGGATATGCCAAATGTCTATAAAATTTTAGATGCCTTCCATTGGGAATTAGATGATATGCAGGCGGTCATAGCTGAAGGTGAAAAATCATCCTTTGAGGAGGCAGCCGAAAATTGGGTAATGAGCAATGAAGAAAAAGTAAATGGCTGGTTAGAAGGGACTGAGCAAGGGAATGGGGAAGAAGTTCGGCTCGTCTCTGTTCCGTGGGAATCAGAAATGGCTTCAGCTAATGTCGTAAAAACAGTTTTAACACAGCGAGGCTACAATGTTACATTAACGGAAGTTGACCCAGCAGTTATGTTCCAAGCGGTTGCTACCAATGCTGCTGACGTGACGGTAGCACCTTGGCTACCTACAACACACCAATCTTTTTATGAAAGTCATAAAGATAATTTTATCGATTTAGGTGAAAATATGACAGGCGCGCGCTCTGGCTTGGTTGTGCCAGCATATGTGGATATTGATTCAATTGAGGACCTCGAGCCGAAATAATGGGAAAAGGGGGCGACCACTACTTACTGTGGGACGCCCTTTTTTTAATAACGCTATATTTCCTTCACTGCAACCCAAACTTCACTATAAACATTATCAGTTGAATCATCATAGCGTGTAAAGGAAATGATTGGCTCATCTAATAGCTTATAATTTGAAGACGGGAGCCACACCGCATAAATATTGGCATATGTTTGCTGTAAAGTGGAGGGAAATGGTCCGCGATTTGGGAAAATAGCCCATGTATTTTCTGTTATCGTGAGTTGCTCTAAGTCGTCATATGGATTTTCCTTTGTTGTTGCAAAGCAAATCATATGTGTTAAATCTCCCTTTTCCTCCAAATGACCTTCATCGAAATGGTAGGAAGCATTTAATACTTGATGCGGATATAAATCGCCTAATTCATGCATTTCTGTTCGTTGCTGCTCCGTAATTGTTTGGGCTAATTCAATAATGGCATTGTTTTCTCCTTCAAATTGGATTGGTACTCTTTTTGTTACGCCAACTAAATTGAACTTTTCTTTCTTTTCTATTTTAAATTCCATTGAAATACCTCCTTTAATATCAATAAAAAATGAAAACTTCGGAAATGTTTTTTGAATTTTATTTTTCACTACTTCAGAGGGCAAAAAGCCACTCCAGTCGCGAAATGCTCTTGAAAATCCATCAACGGATTGATAACCATATTTAAAGGCAAGGTCTGTCACCTTTTCACCGTTGACGAGTTCGGCATTCGCACAGGATAATCGTCTATTCTTGATATACTCAGTTAATGACATGCCTGCCATATAAGAAAACATTCTTCTAAAATGATAGTCGGATAGCCCAACAATTTGAGAAATAGTTTCTCCCGAAATACTTTCCGTCAAATGAGCCTCTATATAATCCATTAATTGATTAAATTTTTGTAGCATTTATATCCCTCCTTTGTATATTTATCATAACGAAAAAAGCCTTTTCCCACTCGATATTTTAGAAACGGAAATAATCGTTTGATATGATTAAGAAAAAGGGAGGTTACTTGATGTTTACAAACGAACAATTAAAGCAATTTATTAAAGGTAAAGTGCTTGGTGAAATGTTCCCATATGACACAGGGGATGAACATTTGATAATTAGTTATTTAAAGAGAATTAAAGCCGAGTTAGAAAAATCATTGCCAGTGTGTTGCGAAGTAGAGCCGTTACACTTTGGTAGTGGGTATGCATCATATATGCAATGGTTTGTTTATAAAACTGATATGTTGACACGTAAAGAGCGAGAAAAAGATGTAATGGAGGAGGAAAGGGAAGGGTTGATTGTCAATATTAGTATGCTTGCCCCTGTTATATTAATTGGCAAAGGGGAGAAATCGACCTGCTATGTAAGGGGAGAATGGCATAGTGGTGCGATGACAAGTTTGGCAGAACCGCAACAATTGCTGATTCCGCTACATTTAAAGGAGTTATATGAAGACTTACAACGCCTTTTTATGAAATACAATTATGGGATTTTGTACAGGGAGGATGTAGAAAAACAGCTCCCCTTTAAAGCAAATATAGCGACAATTTTTAGAGAGCCAAAAGATTATTTAGTGTGGGATGCAATTTTTTATTGGATGGACTAATATATGAAACTTATATTATAAAGGGCTCGTAAATAAACAGAGGTGAACATAATGTATCATTTAATTTTGCTGTTTGCTTTACTACAACTAGCGATTATAGCGAGATTTCTATTTTATGGATTATTTAATATGGCAGCTTTTGCATCAACTTTTCTGTTACTAGCTGTCGCTTTTGTCATCTGGTTATTTAGTAAAAGGCTTGTACATAAGGAACAAAATTATAAACCAAATAATATTGCAAATTGGTCCTTTTATGAAAAACAGACAACGGTTTTATCTGCGAAACCACTGTTTCAAGGAGATCTAAAACGCGGTTATATTAAGCGCTTTTATGAAAAGAAGTGGCAGTATATCGTAGCGGACATTTTAGGGGCAAATTGGTATTTGGCACTTGAGATTCAAATAGATGGAGATTATTATATTGTTCGTCGGAATTCTAAAAACTACTCGCTTATGCAGGAGCATTGGACGATATACAAAAATGATATAGAAATTGGCAATGCACGTACCTTAATGAATATGAAAAATACTGCAAAGTTAAAAGAGGCTATTGAATTTATATTTAAGGACAAAAATCTCACTACTTCTGCAACGACAATTTCATCGACAATTACTTTACAGGATCAGCATCATACTTTAGGAACAATGAAGCGTAATCACCTAATTAGCAATGTGCATGTAATAGATGTTCAAGAGGAGTGTTTGGAATGTATCGTTGCGCTTATTGTACATGCATATTATTTTAAAAGTAAGTAATATTTTTGGAGCTGTTAGGAAAGATAGATGATTTCTACTTTCTGACTAGCTCTTTCTTACCTCCAGTCAATAGCTTTTAAGAAAATAATTAAAGTTTTGAAAAGATTTTTTTGTGAGGGTGGGGGTACCCCCACCCTCACAAAAAAATTGCGCATGCCAAAGAGACCTCACGAATTTTCTTTTTTTCGAAAGGTCATTGTGCTATAGTTAATTTACTTTGGTTACGATTTCTGAGCTGGTAGTGCGGACTCATAATCGTACAGAATGCCTTGTGTCATTAACTGAAACGTCATTTTCAGAAACTTATTGATACAGGCGACAATCGCAACCTTATGAGGCTTTCTCTGAGGTTGCGTTTTTAATTTATCGTAATAATCTACCAGGTGATTGTTAGTCTTTTTCCGTAACGTAATCATCGTACAAATCATAAAAAATAAAATCTTTCGTAGCTTCTTATTTCCTCTTTTATTGATACGATCACGATACTGCGTGTTACCCGATTGATAACGCATAATATCAATACCTACATACGCATTTAGTTGTTTCGCATTCTGAAAGCGGCGAATATCCCCTAATTCACCGATTAATCGGCAAGCTGTTGTATCGCCAACGCCCGGAATCGAACGAAGCACTTGGTATTCTTTGCGTTCCTGTGACATCTCCACCATTTGTTTCACAAGTGTTTCCTTCTTCTCAACTAAATCCATGATACGAGCTGCGTAGTCACGAATTTGATCACAACGAATATCGGTAGCTTTAATGGCTGGATAACTATTTTGAGCAGCCTCTAGTAAACATTCTGCTTTTGCCTTAGCACGTGCGAATGATAGGTTTTTTCGTGTATTGGCTTTTAACCGATTTTTAATGACTGTTTTCGAATGCGCCAGTAACAGGGCTGGATGTGGATAGAGCTGAACAATATTTAAAAACAGGGCCGAACTTGGTGTAATGAGTGCTTCCAACTCCGGAAAACTCAAATGTAATAACGCATGCATTCGACTTTTTAATCGCGTGATTTCTTCATCAATCTCATCATAATAACGTGTAAGTCCACGCATCTGTTCATAATAATCATCCTGCACATAGGTCGGCTCACGCTCCATTTTAAAATGGGTTTTCGCTAACTCATGCGCATCACTACTATCGGTTTTATTTCGACGCATCGAAGCCATTTGTAGATTCGCTTCAAGTGGATTCATCCGACAATAGGTGTAGCCATAATCGATTAGAAACGTTTCCAATGGTTTTGAATAAACACCTGTCGCTTCAAAAACGATTTCAGGTGCTTGACCGTCACGCTCCGCTATTTCTTTCATTCGCTTATGTAATTGTTCAAAGTCCATACGTGTATGATTCAGTTCACCTTCAAATTCACATTGACGATACGGATTATAAATCGCAATGGTACTTTTTCCTTTACTCACATCTAACGCAACCACATGTTTCATCATACTTTCTCCTTTTTAGCCAATCATAGAAGTCTTCACAGTGCCTTACCGATTCCATTTTCTTCTACACGATCTCTTGGACCCAACATACTAAACTGATTCAAATAAGGGTGTGAAGTCAGTCGGTTTTTAATACGGATTCTAAAATGATCCCAGGAGCTTGTTCGACTTTCCTTCACTTCTACTATAAAAAAATAGTAGCACAAACCATGGCCTTGGTTTGTACTACTAATGTTAGTATGTTTTTATTTCAAAATTTAGCAATAAAAATCAAAAATCATTTTATACACTTTGTTATGCTATTGATGAAAGGAGGGGAAATCATCGTGAATTATGAATTCTCCTTAAATATGGTGATTGATTATATAGAGGAGCATTTGCATGAATCATTGGAAATTGAGCAAATCGCAAGACATGTTGGTTTTTCTAAATTTCATCTTCATCGGATTTTTAAAATGGTCATCGGTATGTCCATAAGTGATTATATAAGAATGCGACGGTTAGCAGCAGCATCGGCTATGCTGCTATATACAAATGAGAAAATTATTGATATTGCCTTTGCACATGATTTTGAATCACAGGAGGCTTTTACGAGAGCATTCAAAAAGCATTATCATTTGCCACCTGGTCAATACCGAAAGCTAATGTCTATAGCGCTGAAAAATAAGGAGGAATCTTATATGAATAAACCAATAAAAGGTTGGATTTTAAGTGGGGCAGACCCATTTAATTATGAGATGGGGGTTGACCGGGAGGTTGTGCATCAAGGGAAAGCATCTGGATATTTAAAATCGAAAACGGTCCTAGAAGGAGATAGCTTTGCCACGATGATGCAACAATTTAAAGCTGATAACTATTTGAATAAGCGTATTCGACTTTCGGGCTTTTTAAAAACGAAAGATGTGGGGTTATTTGCTAGTATGTGGATGAGAGTTGACAATGCTAGTGGAGATGTTGTTCAGTTCGATAATATGAGTAATCGTCCAATAAAAGGAACGACAAATTGGAGTAGGTATTCCATTGTATTAGATGTACCAAAGGACAGCTCGATTATATCATTTGGCATTATTTTATCAGGGCGTGGTCAAGTATGGGTTGATCAATTAGCATTTGAGGAAGTAGATGAAAATGTAGCATCAACGAATTTAGAAATACAAGCCGATATATTAAGCATGCCAACAAATTTATCCTTTGAGGAATAGACTAGAGTATATAATGAGAAAAGAATTGCAGTGAAAAATGCGATTTCCATTACCCAGTATTGTAATTGCAAATATGCTAATTTATCTTGATTTACAAAGCGTCTCAGAAGCAGGTCATGCACTGCTTTTGAGACGCTTCTCTTTTTTCTATTTTAACCATTGCAAAATAGAAGGGTCTTTAATTTTATTGTCTTCGCTAAGCAGAATAATTTTTGACATAATTTCTGCTGTGCGCGGGTCTTCATCAGCAAACGGAAGGAAAATTCGTCCACGATGCTGTGATTGGATTGCTAAAATTGGCATCATTGTACCACCAATTTTATGCACAGTACCGCTACCTAGATGAACGCTATAATGGGCAAGCGAGCCTTCGATAATAACATGCTGTTTTTCAACAGAAACCTTTGTTAGTTTTAACATTTGTGTTAGCTCACGGACAATGGCTGCACGCGTTTCGATTGTTGAGAAGCTAGCCTCTGGGTCTACACCACCGATATGTGCAACACTTACGACTAAGTCAACATCGCGCATTGTCTCAGAGAAAATTAAAGGTGGCACATCTTGTAGTAATAGCGGTTTGCCTGTACGGCGGTGATAAAATGCTACATATTCAATTGTTGGTGCTTCAATATCAGCTGGTGAGAACCAGTCTGCCATTGCATAAATTGTTACAATAATGTCTTGGTCATAATAAATTTTGCGTAAGCCTTCATCATAGTTAGCTGTCCAACCACGCGATTTCAACAGTGCAAGCGTTTTTTGTGGCTGAATTTGATGCCCTGCATAGCGTCCTGACACATTTTTATCCTGTTCGTCTGCATTGATAACATAAAGCTCGCGAAAAACTTGCTTAAATGGCTGGATGATTTTGTTTGCAAATACTTCATGCTGAATTTCAGACCATCTTTTTGATGCATATAAATCATATGGGTGTGCAATGCGAGCCTCTGCATCATCTGCTAGCGCTAAGTTCTTAATTAAGCCAACAGTTGCACCGCTAACAATATAAAGCTTTTTTAGCATAGGTGCTAAAACTGGATGGGCTAGTAGACCTTTTATTTCGCCAAAAGTAAAGACTGTTCCTTTCTCCATCGCCTCTTCAAAAGCTTTACGAGATCTACTTTGCTGTTCACGTAATTGTGTTCGGACATTTGTCATTTCTTGAATGATGCTATTCTTTTTCAAACGAGCTGGCACTGATTTTAACTGTTTTCCAGCTTTTCGAACGACAAAATCTACAAGTCCTTCTTCATTTGCCTGTAAGTATAGTGTAATGTCCTCCACTTCAGTCGGCTCGAAATATTTTTTAATCGCATCTAGCTCATAAATTTCCATACGCCAGACAAAGCGTGTAACATCATTGCCTAGGTTTCGCGCTAAGTTTTCAATAGCAATGCGGCACGCAAGGCTTTCACTTTCTCTACGCTGTGCGCCAAATTGCTTGCTTTCCTTTAAAAATGCTTGAATGAATTGATAGCGTTTATAGGCGTCTTTCAGTGGAAGCTTTTTGTTTAATGGTACAAGACCAATACAGCGTAGCTTATCTTTATTTCGTTTGTCAGCTACCTCATCCATTAAAGACTTTAGCTTCAAATGTCCTAAAGCGGCATCGGCAAAAAGCTGTGCCCTACGATGCGTAGCGCCTTCAGAGGCATATTTAGCACTATCGTACAGTTTATTGAAGCGCTCTTTCCCAAGCTCGTGATAGCATTCGAGCAGCCACTCTTTTGCGAATGCGCCATCACGAAGCTCATTTGCCGTAATGCTTGTATAAAGCTGAATTTGACTCATACTTTCGTCGCTCAATGTATCAGTCGTATGTGCGCGGAAATACCAGGCGGCACTTTCTAGCCCCTTCCAGCCTAAATACTCGCTCACAAGTGAAATATAGGCAGGTGTATACATCATCGCATTTAAAAGCTCAGCTTCAGTAAACTCATACGGTTGTAAAGCAGCTATTAAATCTTCTACAGTTTCACTAGAATCTGGCTTACAATTCTCTAGCATACTAGAAAAGACTTCACGCTTTGTGTAGTCATTCGACCAAATATAACCTCTCACTAGTGTTAGTCCCTTTAAAGCATTGATAATTCGGGCAAAATAAGTCACACCGACGATAGGCTTTAATGAATAATTTGCGATATGGCTTACTTCAGTTCGCATATCACCACGACTTAATTCAATATCAATAATACGCTCAGCGGTTTTTTCATATACTTCCTTTAAAAATGGATAGCTCGTAACAAGTTGCTCACGCTGCTTCTGATTGTATAAATCGGCCGCATGATAGCGGTCAGCAAGTGGATTAAACATTTTTAAATAACAAGCATCGATGGGAACCAGCCCTAAACGATGTGCGCGAGCAATTACTTCATCATTTGCATATAAAATCGGTAAGTAAGCGGCTCCATCGCCAGTTTGCTTGTTATGCTGCTCACGCAGTGTAGTGATTGCTGCATAAAGGGAGAATAGCTGAGTAAATTGCTCATCTGTATCAAGGTGACGCTCGCAAATCCTCATAAATGCTTGATAAAGCGGATATGTTTCATAATTATAAGCTGACCAATCAGATTCTAAATTAATTCGTTCAAACCATTTTTGTATCATTGATAAATTTTGGAAAATATCAACAGCCGTACTATATACAAAGTTGAACGACTCGATATGACTGTATTCTGTATTGTACAGTAAACCAACTATATTACGCACTTTACCGCCGTGTGGTAAGGTGTTTAACCAATAATTGAGACCGTTAATATTGTCGAAATTAATCCATTTCCCTAATAACATTTTCGCTTCGTCCGTTAAACCTCTATCCCAAGGTTCTTTGCCGTAATAGCTTTGTTTTACAAAAAGTTCAACTACTACACAATCTAAGACTGTTAGCCTCACATCATTCTTCCACTTTAACCATACATCTGCTAAAGGATAGCTGTGAATATGCTCTCCCTCTGTATCGAAAAGGGGGCTTACTTCTCTGCTAAGTAGTGCATCATAAGAGCCGCCATCCCATGCACGTGCTTTATATTCATAGGAGGCGTAATCCTCAAATAAATCTGACAAACGCTGCAATTTCGCTTGGAGTTTTTCTAAGTCGAATGATGTTAGTATTTGTGCTGCGTTTTTAACAGTTACTTTAAGCGGTGGAATAGCATCTTTCGAGTAGCTTGGATTAAAAATACCATAGCCTGCAGCTAAAGTTTTATGGCTGGTATCTTCAACTAATGCTGTAATTAATTCCAGCTCTTTTTCAGTAGGTTTAGCAATATTACTCGTAATAGTAGAAATTTCCTTAATACCCACATTATCTGCCTTTTTTAATTCTACTAATAACTCTAAGCCACCTAAACGTAAATCCTGTTTCGTATTTTTCACTAAACGCTGAGCACTTTCTATTATTTGTGCTGGTGGCTGTGCTACAAGAACTTTTAAAATTGCTTGTTTCGTAGCTCCTGATTTTAAGTAAAAGAGCTGCTCAATTGCC
The DNA here is from genome assembly GCF_038593115.1 of Metasolibacillus sp. FSL H7-0170. Classification (NCBI taxonomy): domain Bacteria; kingdom Bacillati; phylum Bacillota; class Bacilli; order Caryophanales; family Caryophanaceae; genus Metasolibacillus; species Metasolibacillus sp. FSL H7-0170. The sequence continues at coordinate 2,758,086 of NZ_CP151964.1, forward strand.
TCGATTTGTGCATTGGCTAAAGGCTCTTTTTTCTTTGCAATTAGTTGTAATGCTAAGTCACGAGTGCCGCGCTCCTGTAAGCATTCGATTAGAAATTCATCAGCAATAGGCAATTTTAATTTTTCTACGATAAAGCCTAATAAGTTTTCACGTTGATTAGGCGACAGTGTCTTACGATTGTTGTAAATTTTCATTACATAGTCGTGGTCATCCCAAGCGATTGCTAAAAGCATCAGACCATTAATAATATATTCCTTCGTTAGCGTATAGCTGGTCCAAGGGAATGGCTTACCATGCACTGTATACTCCTGTTTCTTTAACAATTCAACAATTTGCTCAAGACGCGGAATTAACGCTTTCGGATAATGCTCAAAATAATCTGGGTGAATAAAATGGTCATAAAAATGATATTTCGATTGGGTATAATATGGGAAGATATCTTGCATAGCAAGTGTCAAAATATCTAAATCATCGTGCTTCATAATAACATCTAAAATTTGATAGCGTAAAAAGATTTCGAGATTCGTCGTTTGCGCGAAGCAGAGCGCTGTTAATATTTGATGTTTTTTACCTTGTAACAAATGCTGTAGAACTGGTTGAATATTGTTCACATTGAGAGTTGCAGTGGACCAGAGTGCTGCATAGTTTTCAATAGCATCCTGCGATTTGGCGAATGCTTCGATATTAGCACCATTAGCAAGTATGTCATAGGCAATATCCAACAGCTTTTGAGTAACCTTTTTATCGTCTACATAATATTGCAGTCCAATCCATGTTTCAACTGCTCGTTGCACAGAGGAAAAGCGTAATAAATCGTTTTCTTTTACAAGCTTCATAAAATATATAAGCGTTTGAGGTGTGCCTCTGTCGGCATTTTCTAATATCGCTTGACGTGTTCCTTCTTGACGTTGCGCGGCGAGCAGCAGCTGTCCAAGCCATTCAATAATTTTCATATTATTACTGCTTATAATGCTGCGAATTAATTGATGTGTTAAAATAGCGACATTGTTTTCACCAAAAATGGCCTCATATACATATTGCACGGCTTCTGCGTCGTTCATTGCTAATAAATGAGCAAATTTCACATCGACAAAGCTTTGTGAGGCAAGGGGCTTATCCTTTTGATCAATATAAAAATTTAAAAATCCACGGTAATAGCTAGTTTGACAATTTCGTAAAATATCAACCACATTAGCTTTTTTATTCAGCGAGGCAGCAGCAATAATTGATAGGATGTGACTGGCATGTTGCTCTAAAGAATCACTATGGACAGAGCGACGATAAATACCTTGCTGAAAGGCATGTGTAGTTTGCTTGAAGCAATAAATTTGCAGCTCTTTAGCAAAGTCCTCATCATATAGCTCTGTTAACGCCTCGAAAAGCCCAGCATCAAATAATTGTTCTATTGTAGTTAGTTTATGTTCCTTAATAATATTTTCGAATGTATCCACATGCTCGTATTGATATTCATTGTCTTCCTTTTCAGCTTGTTGTTCCATTGATTGTAAAAATTGAAGCAGTTGTTCCTTCATTCAACCATCTCCTTTACCATAGACGACCTGACAGCATCGTTAATTTAATGAATGTGAAAATACTTCCATCTTGCACATGCAATGGTGCGTCTAACTTTGTCAACTCCACATCACCATGAAGTACTTTGTAAATACCGTCCTCAAATGCCGATAATGCCTCATCAATAGCAGCCTGCTCAGCCTGTTTAGCATCGCTATATTTATAGTTAAAGCCAACTTTGCCTTGTTCAAATGCAGTTTCAATATCTTCTTCCAATAAATACATAGTAAAAGTTCTTTCCTCGTTAAAGGCTTTGACATTTTGCTTGACGATTTGTGTAATCAGTTGACGCAGTGTATCTACTGAGGTTATATCAAAGGGGTGTAGCTCTAGCACAGGCTTACGTTTTCCAATCGATTTTACTTTCGCATAAATTCGCAATTTTTCCACCTCTTTATGTTCAATTATACAAAGCTGTTTTATAGATTAATAATAAATTTTGGTAAAGCTTTGCAAAATAGTGCGAAAGAAGTAATTGAAATTGTTGATATTTTCTGTTATTCTAAATATAGAACAAACGTTCCTATTTGTAAAGGTTTATTGAAGGTTTTTCATAGAGTTAATGTCCATGCTACATTAACAATGTTATTCTTAATAGAAGGACGGAGGGAATAAGCTATGGGGAAAGTAATATTAACCAATATGTGTATGATTTATAATAAAAAAAATCATAATGTATTAGTTCAAAATAGGATTAAATCGTGGAAGGGGGTTGCCTTTCCAGGTGGACATGTAGAGGAAGGTGAAAGCCTTATTGAGTCAACGATTAGAGAAATAAAGGAGGAAACAGGCTTAACAATTACTAACTTAGAGCCATGTGGTGTCATTCATTGGCATAATGATGAAATAGGTGAAAGATATTTAGTTTTTAATTATAGAACATGTGATTTTAGTGGAGAATTGCTAGCTGAAACGCATGAGGGCAATGTATTTTGGGTACATAGGGATGATTTGCTGCAGCTTCATTTCGCAGAAGGCATGGAGGAGAGGCTACCGATGTTTTTAGAAAAAAAGTATGCGGAAGGATGGTACGAAAAAGGAGAAGTGAAATGGTTTTGAATTATAAGCGTTTATTACGAAGATGGCTATACCATTAAAAAAGGACACTTCTTTCTCATAAAATATCGATATCTTATCAGAAAGAAGTGTCCTTATGTTTCAAGATTGCAACAGAAATCCAACCACTACATTTAGGAATAAATTTCTTTGGAGGTTAGTTGCTTTGTAAAACATGTCCATTTATAATATAGCAACTACCTTGAAATTTCTTACATTCACTTTTCACTTTTGCAACGGCATCTGACAGTGCATCAGCGAATTCATATTTTGTGAAGCGATTATTGACAACGGCGATGGATAATGTGCTTATTTGAAACGGGACCCGTTCACCAGAGCGATTTGTAACAGAAAACGCATCATCTGTAAAATGGTGTTGGTCATAAAAGTGAATAATTTGTTGGTCGAAATCTGAAATAATGCGTGCACACATTTCTTCGATATCGTAATCTGTGCAAATAGCTACAAAGTCATCGCCACCTATATGCCCTAAAAAACCGTTTGTTGGCAAGACGTATTGCTTCAACAAATCGGTTATAAATAACAACACCTCATCTCCTTTTTTAAAACCATATACATCGTTGTACATTTTAAAATGGTCGATGTCAAAATAGAGAATGCTATACTGTTCGTAATTCAATATTTCATTTAGTTTCTCATCTATTAATTGATTGCCAGGAAGATGGCTTAATGGGTTAAGTAAGCTAGCAAATTCTACTTGAATATCAACGAGCTTTAACAGCAATGTTCGTATGCTGACAACGCCTAAATAATTGCCGTCTTTTGTAACGATAATATCATCATATAAGTCTTCCGGGCTACGTGCCATAGCGAGTGTGCTGACATCCATAATAGGCTTATAAAAATCCACGATTAATGGTGTTGATTTTGCAATCAGTTTGCTCTCTCTCCCCATATATAAATTGTATCCGTATAAAGTGCCAATTTTTTCGTAAAAATGTGTCCTTGAAATGTATGCAATAGGTACACGTTTATCTGTAACAACTAGTCCGCGCAATGTCTGGTCTTTTGTAAAATGCTGATCGATTATTTTGTTTTTATTCGTCGGCTCAACACTCATAATTTGCTCAGCCATTTCTCCTATATAAACCATTTACAACTTCCTTTCACATTGGCTTTTTGGCTTGTAAAATTTCATGATTTGGCCTACCTAATGCATAGCCTTGTGCATAATGTACGCCAATCTCTTGAAGAAACTCTAGCTCTTCAAGCCGTTCAACTCCTTCTGCAATAATTTTAGTATCTAACTCCTGCACATACATCATAAGCATTTTAAATAATTGCTGCTGCTCTTTATGATGGTCAATAAACCGTACAAGCGAACCATCCACTTTAATAAATTCGGGCTTCAAGTAAACAAGCGTCTTTAAGCTATTATAGCCAGAGCCGACATCATCAATAGCGATGCGAAATCCTTGTGCTCGGTAATTCGAAAGCACACGTTCGAATTCAACGAAATCCGTTACGGCACTTCTTTCTGTCAATTCAAAGACAACTTGATTTGGTGAAATACCTAATGATGTCACGAGCTTAAGCGTTTCTCCGCTTTGATAGGTTTTATCAAGTAAAACAGATGGATGAATATTTATAAATAAAGTGTAATCTTCATTATCAGGCAAACGACTTTTGAACCTTTTTAATGTTAAATTGCGGCAAAAGCATTCAAAATCAAATACTCTATCTGTTTGTCCGATAAATTCAAAGAAAGCATCTGCGGAAGGGAATACGTTCGTAGAGCTTGGACGGTTTAGCGCTTCAAAGGCGAAAGTTTCTGTTGTTTGTAAATCCATAATTGGTTGGAAAAAAGTATTGATCTGATTTTCCTCCATTATTTTTGTTAGTGCAAATAATTTTTTATAATATAGTAGTTCCTCTTCACGTTTCGTATGTGTGCTTCGTATATATGAAAATAGTACTTGTTGCATGGAAAATAAATTCAAAAAAAGGCACCTCTTTAATTATTAATAGCTTTAGTGTACCTGTTATTTATTATTACTATGTGAAGCTTTTGTAAAGATTGTACTGGAATAATTATAGAATAGTTTTTCTAAAGGGGCAGCCCCATAGCCATCAAGTTAAGAAAATAGGTTTAAAAATTTGCAAAAAGCGCTATTTAATTAGTACTAACTAAGAAAGGTGGCGCTTTTTATGATGCCCTTAGACCAAGAAATGAAATTACTTTATCAAGAGCTTTTTACTCAATTTTCGGCTGATTCGATTACACAACTCGCAATGGAGACAGGTTTTATTCGAAGAAAACGGAAATTAACAGCGATGGATAGTTTATTTTTATTCGTGTTTACAACGGCACATCTGAGCGATTCATCCCTTGAAGATCTGTGTACCTATTTACAAGATCAAACGGGCAAAGTTTTATCCGCAGAAGGGTTAAATCAACGTTTTAATTGGCGGACCATTGTTTTTCTTCAAGCCATTTTTGAACGACTCCTTCAAACAAAATTACTACATTCTTTTCAAAAACTAATGAAATATTCAGCGATTTTTGAAAAGATTCGTGTGCTGGATTCCACTGCCTTTCAAATTCCAGACGCTTTTGCCAAGTGGTTTCCGGGAACAGGCTGTACATCGGTTAAATTTCAAATTGAATTTGAACTGTTAAGTGGTCAATTTACACATGCCCATTTTGAACCGGGGCGTATTCATGATGCGAAAACAGGCAATTCACTTTGTCAAACGGTCCAATCAAAAGAATTAATCCTTCGAGATTTAGGCTATTTGAATTTGGCGGAATATGAGAAGTTGACCAAACAGACGCAACGCTATTTTATTTCACGCTTACGAAATAATGCCCTTGTCTATCAAAAAAACCCTTTCCCGTCCTATTGCCTCAATGGAAAATTAAAGGTGTCAACCGTCTATACACAGCACGCCATTCAAGAATTAGCGAACACCGTGAAAAGAGGGGAAACAAAGGAATTTGAAGGATTCTATGTAGGAAAAAATAAAGTGAAAATGCCGATTCGGTTGGTGATTTGTCATTTTTCTGTTGCCCAACAAGAAAAACGAATCGCTCGCATGAAAGAAATTGAACGAGTGAGGGGCATTCGTTATCAGGAGAAAACGAAAGCGATGAGTGCTTATGGAATTTACATGACAAACTTGCCAGAGGCAATTGCGAAAGAGGATATTTACCAAATCTATTCCCTTCGCTGGCAAATCGAACTCCTGTTTAAAGTATGGAAATCGACAATGGCACTCCCCCACTGCAAACCAATGAAAATAGAGCGTTTCATCTGTTATTTTTATAGTCAATTGATTCGATTGCTTTTGTGTACGATGGTGACGTATCAAATGCGTTATTTATTATGGGTCAAATCGCGAAAGGAGTTGAGCGAGATGAAAGGAATCGAGATGTTATTTGATAAATTAGAGGCGCTTTATTTGGCGATAAAAGAAGGTGCCGCATCTGTCGTTCAAACGCTCCTCTATATTTTCAGTCAAATGGAACGGCATGGCCTGAAATCGAGGAAAAAAGGAAAACCAACTTTCCAGCAACTCATCGGCACCCTCGAATAACTATTGAATCTATACCCGTTATTCGAATGACAAAAACACACCTATAAATGTAAAAAAATACATTGTAGGTGTTTTTCGAGGTGCCCAAAGTAGAAAGACCTAACCCATTTATTTCTTCAAAATAAATGGGTTAGGTAAACTTGATGGCTATGGGGGCAGCCCAAAAAGCCGTGCATAGCCTGCATTTGGGACAGCCTCATGCTCAGGCTTTTCGAATAATGATAGGTCATAAAATAGCCTTCTCGATTCGTCTCAGCAGCTTTCTAATGAAAAGACGATCCACTCCTTATATAATAGAGGAAACTCAAACTAAAATGGACGTGAGAATTATGGAAACCATTTATATCCCTGCTGATGCTGTACGCATTATTAGTACATCTAGTAAAGGCGACCAATCGAAATGGCGTGTCGGTGACAAATGGGTCAAACAAAATACACGAGGATACGAAGGGCAAGCAGAAGTACTGGCTTCACTTGTACTGGCTCACTCTACGTTACAACAAATGGATTATGTGATGTATCATCCTTGTGAAATCATTCTCCCAGATGGCGAAAAGTCACAGGGCTGCTACTCACATGATTTCAGAGGTAAATTGCAAGAAGTAACATTGGAACGATTATTTGAAGCAAACTTCACGTCAACAGACCCAATTTTAAATGATAAATCATTATCGACTAGTGAAAAATTCGAGCAAATTATGCAGCAAGTACAGGCATTTACGGGGTTAGACGTACGTGACCAAATCGCCCAGTTACTGGCATTTGATGCACTCATTTTAAATGAAGATCGTCATACAAATAACATTCTATTTCTTTATAATCCTATCGAAAAAACATGGCAGCTTGCACCGATTTTTGATAATGGATTAAGCTTATTATCTGATGAAAAGGACTACACACCTAGTAAGCCATTAACGATTTTAAAACGTAAAGTAAAAGCAAAGCCGTTCAATTCAAGTTTTTCAAAGCAGCTTAGCCTTTATACAGGACCAGCCTTTATCAATAAGCAGACACTTTTAGAAGTTGCCGAATCAAACACTATGGATTTTGGACGTGCGAAGCAAGTACTTCTCTCACAACTTAAAGATCCTAGCTTCAAACATTTATTTGTGGAAGGAAGTGGCACACATGATTGATTATATGAAGTTTGATATCATGTGGATGGATGACGTGATTGCAACCGTCGATTTGAAGCCTTTAAATGGCGGAACGCCTTATGTTGTGAACTATATAAGTGATTTCAACAAGCAATTTTCACCGAATATGGAGGGACATATCACATTAGAAGAGCTTGAAAAGTGGCTCAAATGGCGAACGTTCCCACCAACACGTGCGAATGCTGCTGAACTACTTGAAAGTCTAGGTATGCAAGCGTACAATCGCTGGGGCATTGTGCGTAAAACGCATGGTGTCATGGCAGATGATGAAATTTGGATTCGATTTAAGGGAGAGGAATTACGTCATAAAGATGTATGCTTACGAAAAGAGCTCTATTATCCTGTTGATTAAACTAAATAGAGAGGGAGTCTTTTAGAAATGCGATGAACACTAGCTTTAGCAGTGTTACCCTGCTGTAAAGGTGGAGCGATGCAACCCTTTATTTCAATGCGGTGTCAAAATAAAATGGGCTTTTCAGACAACCTAAAAATAATTAAAAGTACAGTTGTTCAGAAAGTGCGACATTTTCTGGATAACTGTACTTTTACGATAAATTGGGCTATTTGCTTCAGCAATAGAAACAATTGGACTTAAAGTAGCATTGAAAACGATTCAATTAAATCTTTGACAATGTTCTCCCGCTCCAAGCGAAGAAAATCGTTAGAATTGGTCCAAGCAAGCAGAAGAAGGCAAATGGGAAATAATCAACGGTTGAGACGCCCAGCACATCTGTAATAAAGATGCCACAAACACTCCATGGTATGAGTGGGTTGACGACTGTGCCTGCATCCTCTATTGCGCGGGCCAAGTTTTTTGGTGAAAGACCAACTTTTTTATATTGGTCTCGGAAAGTTTCTCCCGTTAATAAAATGGCTAAATATTGCTCACCGATTAAAGTGTTGACGCCAACACCTGTAATTGCAGTACCTGTAATAACGGAGCGTGCTGTTGTGAGCGTGGATTCAATTTTAGCGAAAATACTTTGGATAATACCAAGCGTAAATAATAAACCACCCATACTTAATGCTAGCAATACTAATGTAATAGTGAAAAACATGCTAGCAATACCGCCACGACTGAGCAACGTATTAACATCCTCATTTAATGTATTGGATGTGTAGCCGTTAAATAGAATATCTAATATCGCAGCCATTGAAAGTGTGTCGTGTAGAAAGGATAGCGCGATACCAAATATAGAGCCTATCGCTAATGTCAGCAATGCGGGTATCTTTTTTATAGACAAAATAACTAGTAGTACAAGCGGTAATAATGCATACCAATGCACTAAGTTTGTTGCGAATAGTGTCGTTTGAAAAGCTTCGATATTTTCAAGAGATACCGTTGTACGCTTTGGTGATAGAAGTGCGTAAGCAATGATAGAAATAATAAATGCTGGCACAGTTGTCCATGCCATGTTTTTAATATGTTCAAATAAATCGATGCCAACAATGCTAGATGCTAAATTCGTCGTATCGGAAAGTGGTGACATTTTATCACCGAAAAATGCACCTGATACGATAGCGCCTGCTGTTAGCGCAAGTGATAAATCCATCGTACTCGCCATGCTAATAAACGCAACACCGACTGTCGCAACAGTCGTTAATGAGCTACCAATTGTGATGCCAACAATACATGTAATAACAAAGACAATAGCAAAGAAAAAGCTAGGTGTTACAGTAGAAAAACCGTAATAAATCAATGTAGGAATCGTCCCGCTAATTATCCAGCTACTAATGAGTACACCGATTAAAAAGAAAATAAAAACGGCAGCTAGACCAGATTGAGCGCTGTTTACCATTCCTTGCTGAAGCTGTTGTAACCGCACCTTTTTTAATAAGCCATATATAATTAATAAAGTGATAATGATAAGAATCGGGATATGTGGTGGTGCGCCAAATTGAATAATACTCGCACTCATAATGCCGATAATTGCTAAAACGATTATAACCGCTTCCCAAAATGAGGGAGCTACTTTCGTTTCTGTACGCAATATAAGAAGCCTCCTCTAAGATGTTTACTCTTTCACTGCAACGCGTTGAAGTGACGGAGTGTATTATAGCACAAAGCATGCGTGAAGTATAGGTGAAAACTGAATTCTTGTTTTATATAAAGTATCGAATTAAGATAGGCTTATTGGAAAGAATGAATGTGTTTTAGAAGTTGCAGTAGAGGTCTTAAAAACCTTATACTAGGAAAATTTTATCTATTATGTAGGTCCGTAATAATAAGAGGTGTAATGTGAGCTAAATCTTCTCATACGAATGCATTATTGCACAACATATAAATGGTTGGCATAATATAGAAGGTTAATACTGTGAAGGAGGAAGAAAATGAGTGTTGGTAAGAAGTTAAATATCGTATTTTTCTCAATTATTTTTTTACTTTTTATTATAGTAATATCAGGATTAATAAATATTAGTAATGTTGATAAGAAGATGGAAGAGGCGCTTGAAAATCGAGTTGTCCAAATTCGCATTGTTGATGATATACGTTTCGGCATAGCTGCGCAAGGGGCTTATGTACGTGCTATCGCATTAAAAGCTACGAAGGAAAATGAAGAGAAATTTTTTGCGAATCAGCAATTATTACAAGATAAAATGGATGAGCTATCAGGTTTATTCAAAACCGACACGATGATAAATCATCATAAAAATATGCAGGAAAAAGTGGAGCAATTTAATGCTACTGCTGAAACATTTTTAGCTACTATTAAAGCTCGTCATATTAGTAAAGCTCAAGATATTGTAAATAATGAGTTACAGACAATTAACACAGAAATTTTAAACATTGCAGATCAAATGGTGGTATATCAAGATGGAAAGTTGAATGAAATCTCAAAGCAGTCGGCAACAGCAATTACCATTGCTAAAACTACTTCGATTATTTTAGTCATTGTAGCAGTATTAATTGCTATCGGTCTTGTTATTTTCGTTAAGCGAGCTATAACAAAGCCGTTAGTAAGAATAGTTGAATCGACAAATGTAATTGCACAAGGGGATTTAACGGAAGCAGATATTCCAGTACAAACGAAGGATGAGATTGGTCAGCTTGCCACAGCCTTCAATTTAATGAAGGATAATTTGAAAGGTCTGCTTGGCAATGTACAATCCAACTCGGAGCAATTAAGTGCAGCAGCAGAGCAACTCTCGGCGAGCACAGAAGAAGTGACCGCAACAACTACGGATGTGACAAATCGTGCATCAAATACCGCTGAAATCACACGAACAGCTTCTAATGCTGCCAATGAAAGCGCAAAAGCAATGGAAGAGACGGCTGTTGGTGTACAACGCATTGCTGAAGCTGCACAGGACTTGCAGACAAGCTCTGTAGATGCAAGTGCAACAGCTACAAATGGTAGCGTCATTATTAATAAAGCGAAGCAACAAATGGAAATGATTAATAGTTCTACAACAGAAGTAAATGAGCTTGTACAAAAGCTATCGAAGCAAACAGAAGAAATTAGCCAAATGACGAAGGTCATTACAGATATTACAGAGCAAACAAATTTACTTGCATTAAATGCCGCAATTGAAGCTGCGCGCGCAGGGGAGCATGGGAAAGGCTTTGCAGTTGTAGCAGATGAAGTGCGTAAGCTTGCAGAGGAGTCAAAAAGCTCTGCCAATACAATTGTTACATTAACAACAGAAATTCAATCTGATACAGGCAGTGTTGAAGCTGCCGTAAATCATTCTCTTCTATCTGTTAAGGATGGGGTTGAAATTATCAATCAGGCGGGACAAGCATTCCACGCAATTGAGGAAGCGGTAACGAATATGACAGAGCAGATTGAAGATATTTCAGCTACTTCCGAGCAATTATCAGCAAGTGCAGAGCAGGTGTCGGCATCTGTAAATGAGATTGCCACGAATGCGATAGAGTCCGCTACTGATATTGATATGGTAGTAGCAGCTATGCAGGAGCAGGCTGCTACTATGGAAGAAGTAAGTGGTGTAGCAGTGAACTTAAGTGATAATGCGCAGGATTTGCAAGCACAAATTCAAAGATTTAAAGTGTAAGAAGATGAAGTATTCATTGAAAAGAGGCTGTCCAAAAAGCCGTGCATAGCCGGCATTTTGGACAGTAGCGATGATGTTTCTCAAAATGTTGATTCCTATAAACAGAGAACGCCTCTTTTAAAAATGGGATGAACATTGACTTTAGCAGCGTTATCCTTCAGTAAAAGGGAAGCGATGAAAACATTGATTTCAATTCGGTGTCAAAACAAAATGACTTTTCGGACAACCCCCTTTTAATATTGTGGAGGAAGCTTCAAAGATTAATTCATAGGGGAAGTCCTCTTCTATTTTGCTGTTTGAAAACGAGCTACTTCTAGCTGCAGTGTTTGGGCTAGCTTCGCTAATTGCTCAGATGCATCGGCCATCTCAGCCATTGTTGCTGATTGCTCTTCGGTGATAGCTGATATACTGAGTGTATGCTCATTTGTAGTAGCTGATTGCGCTCGTAAATCGTTAACGATGGAGGCAATAGCCTGTAGTTCAGAAAATACTTGTGCAGTATGTTTATTCGTTACATCAATCATTTGTTTTAAGTTATTGATAGACGCTTCAATGTCTTCGAAAATTATGCCTGTTTGTTGTACAGACACAATGCCTGATTCAGCAATTTCTTTGCTTTTCCCCATCATAGCAACGGCTGTTGCTATTTCTGTTTGAATTTTTCGCACCATTGCCGCAATTTCATTAGATGTATCACCTGTTTGTTCAGCTAGTTTTTTTACTTCTCCTGCAACTACGGCAAAGCCTTTGCCTGATTCTCCAGCTCTTGCAGCTTCTATCGCGGCATTTAAGGACAATAAATTCGTTTGGTCAGCAATTGATGAAATAAGTGTGCTCATCATTTCGATTTTTTGAGACTCGTCTTTTAAATTGACAATTAGCTCAGCACTTGCTTCGACTTGCCCATGAAGATGGGTTATTTCAGAAATAAAATCATGTACTTGTGAAGCACCATTTGTTGCGGCTTTTACCGTTGATAAGGAACTTTCTACAACCGTTTGTAAAGTTTCTGAAAACTTCTCCATATTTTCTGTAATATTCACTGTTAGCTTATTCAATAACTCGTTCATTTCATACTGATTTGCACTATTTTCCGTCATTTCTGTCATTGATGTTGCTACACTCGTTATAGAAGTATGTACTTCGCTGACGCTAGCGGTTAGCTGCTCTGAAGTAGCCGCAACAGTTTCGGAGCTGTAGTGAATATTGTTCATAATATGATTGAGAGAATCTATTGTTGTATTATAGGAAGTGGCCATTTCCCCAAATTCGTCTTTAGAATCAACAACTACATGTTTTGTTAAGTCGCCAGTAGATAAGACCCCTAGTTGATTGTTTATTCTGTCAATTCCTTTTGTAATATATTTATTAATTATAGTCATAGTTGCGACAATTAATAATAATAAAAGGCCACTAATTAATATTTGTTGCGTTAAAGATTTTTGTAATGGGGCGTACATTTCTGCTACTGATGCTATTAACACTACTTTCCATGGCATACCAGCAATTTTTTGATAGTGAACTATATAGGACTCTCCGTCTATTTCAGCGGTAAAGGAACCGTCCTCCTGAGTGATTTGTTCTACTGATATGGATAAATATTCCTCTATAGTTGTTGAATTTACTTTGTTTATATCAGGATGCGTTAAAAATAAGCCGTCTGAGTCTACCAAAAATGCATAGCCACTATCGCCTATTTTGACGTCAGAAACAATTTCTTGAATAGAGTTTAGTACGTAGTCGCCTGATATAACACCAATAGGCACTGAATTTCTTGTTATTTGTACAGCCGCTGTAATAAATGTTTGCTGAAGTGCTTCGTCAAAATAAGGGGTTGTCCAAACAACATCGCTAGAATTAAGCCCTAGTTGAAACCAGTCTGTTGAAGGATAATCGTAATCGGCATCTTCATAAACAGTTGTATAGACGATTTCATTTCCTTCTTTATAAGCATACGGCCCGAAATAATCATTTAAAATATTTGTATTAAACCAGATGCCCATTCCAAATGTTTCCTGATTAATTGGTAGCACTTTTTCAAAATACTTTTTTGCTTCTTCTCTTGTCATGAATTCACTTCTAGCTTCAAAGGAAGATTTGGTGCTTAGCATCATTTGCGAGTGCAGGTTTAGCTTCGTTAATACTGACTCGGCTGTTTTATCAAGTGTTAGTGACATTTCATTATGAACAGCACGCTCCATATTAGCAGAGCTATTCATATAATTAAGGGCTGCTATGATTAAAAGAAACACAACAGTAATAAAGATGATAATACTTACTTTAGAACGGATTTTAAGATTTTTGAATAGGTGATTCATGAAACATCCTCCTTTATTGTAAAAATATAGGCAAATAGCCTTCTGCATCATGTGCTAACTAGTTTAATTTTATCTATAATATAATAAGAATACTATCTTTATTCCTAACGAAATTGTAAATCAATTATAAAGAATTGTAATTTCCGATTTTTAGCAATGCTTATTTAAAGAAAACATATTAAGGTTTAAATAATATTTTTGTGAGGTGTTAATAAATGAATAAAAGCAAGCTAAATCCAAAGGTAGATGAATTTTTAAGCAATGTGACAACATGGAAAGAGGAATTTGAAGCATTGAGGGGAATGCTGTTAGATTGCGGGCTAACTGAGGATTTCAAATGGATGCATCCGTGTTATACGCAGCGCAATAAAAATGTCGTACTCATCCATGGCTTTAAAGAATATTGTGCGCTATTGCTACATAAAGGGGCATTATTGCCAGACCCAGCAGGTATTTTAGTGCAGCAAACAGAAAAGGTACAAGCAGCACGCCAAATTCGTTTTAAAAACTTACAGGAAATACAGGCACTTGAGCAGACTATAAAGGAATATATTAACGAAGCCATTAAAATTGAAGAGGCAGGCTTAAAAGTAGAAGTGAAAAAAGAAGTGGAAATCGAAATGCCTGAGGAGCTACAAAGCAAATTTGAGGAAGATGCCATCTTCCAAAAGGCTTTTGAGGCACTAACGCCAGGTAGGCAAAGAGAATACATTTATCATTTTGCCCAAGCGAAGCAATCAAAAACGAAGATAGCACGCATCGAAAAAAATATGCCGCGTATTTTAAACGGCAAAGGTTTGCGCGATTGCGTCTGCGGCTATTCCAAGCGTATGCCTACATGCGATGGCTCACATAAAAATATGGAATAAATCTGTATACTTTCGGTACAATAAAGAGGTCGTCTGAAAAATCATTTTGAGACGACCTCTTTGCGATAGGAGAGAGCTGTCACAATCTTCTTCTCAAAAAAGCTTTTCAGACGGTTTCTTTATATCGATTCATGAGCTTTTCTTTATGGCTAATCATAATTTCGGTTAAATCAATATTATACTTATCTGCCAAGATAAAAAGATTATCGAGCACGTCGCCAAGCTCCTCTTTTAAATTGTCAATTTGTTCTGTTTTAGTTAATGCCGCTTCATCTGGACGGTCACGCCCAATTTCAATTGTGCGAATAGCTCTTGAAACTTCGCCAACTTCCTCCGTTAAAAAGTTTACGCGAATAAATGGACTTAGCTGATACCAATTGCGTTCCTTATAAAATGCAGTAATCCACTGCTGGTATTCAAAAATATTCATAAACAATCCCCCTGCAATTATCCTCTCGTTATATGATAACAAAAAGATGGGAAAATGCGGTCGCAATTAATAAAATAAGTTTAAATTTTGAGCAATACTGTCCCATTGCTTTTTCTTTTGAATAGCTCTTTGAGAATCCCAAGTTGGATTAAAACTGCGATAAGTTATAAGTTGATTCTCAATCGTTCGTAAATCCCACCAGCCTAAAGCAAGACCACAAATAAATGCTGCTCCGAGAGGGGAAAGGTCCATTTTATCTGTTGTTTTAATGTTTAGTTGTAGGAAATTTGCTAAATCCTGAATAAGAAAATGATTTGAAGTCGCACCACCGTCACAGCGTAGTGCCTGAATCGTTAATGCTGATTCTTTTGTAATTAATTGTGTTACATCTCGAATTTGGTGTGCGATACTTTCAATACATGCTCTTATAATATGGGCACTTGAAGAGCTGCGACTTAGCCCATAGATAGCGGCTTTCGCTTCACTATTCCAGTACGGTGCGCCCATACCGTGAAAAGCTGGAATAATAACAACCCCCTCACTCGAAGGTGTATTTTCTAGAATCTCCATCAATTCCTTGTAATTTTTAAATAAACCTAAATTATTTTTTGCCCATGAAATGGTATCACCAGTGCTATAAATAATACCTTCTAAAGCATAATTAATTTCTGATTTAAGCTTCCAGGCTACGGTTGTTACTAGTCCATTTTGAACAGGGATGGGGCTGTTGCCAATGTTCATCAAGACAGATGTACCCGTGCCTAATGTAGCTTTTGCCATACCGACTTTAAAGCAGCCTTGAGCAAATAAAGCCCCCTGTGAATCACCAATTACACCGTAAATAGGAATAGCAAGCAGTGCTTCGGGCAAACGTAAATCATTCGTACTGCCGAATGCAGCATCTGATTCTAAAATTTTAGGCAACTTTGCATTATCCGCATTAAATAATGCGATTAATTCCGAATCCCAATCGAGTGTATGAATATTAAATAGTAGGGTACGGCTTGCATTCGTATAATCTGTAGCATGTACTTTTTTATTTGTTAAATTATAAATAATCCAACTGTCCATTGTTCCAAAATAAGGCTGCTGCATGCTCGGGTATGCTTGTAGTAACCATTGGAGTTTTGTAGCAGAGAAATAAGGATTAATCAATAAGCCCGTTTTTTCTGCAATCATATCATGATGTCCAGCTTCAATTAATTGCTGACAAAGAGGAGCTGTACGATTGCATTGCCAAACAATTGCATTTTGCACTGGCTGCCCCTCTTGATTCCATAGTAAGCAGGTTTCGCGCTGATTCGTTATTGAAATTGCCTCGACATCTCCATTTTTTAATTGCTGTTTCTCCACTAATTCATGGAAAAGCTGCAAGAGGTTCTGATAGATTTCCTCAGGATTATGCTCAAGCCATCCAGGCTGTGGATATATTTGCCGATGATCAAGCCCCAATTTATCAACAATATTTCCTTTCTTATCAACAAGAAATACTTTTGTTGAGGAAGTGCTTTGGTCGATAGTTAAAATAAATTTACCCATTTTAATCAGCCTTCTTTAAAAATGCTGTAATATCCTCTGCTAGTTGCTCGGCATTTAGCCCATAGTGATTGAATACTTCCTTCGTTTTACCTGCAATAGCAGGCTCGTCAGGGATACCATATATTTTCATTGGAACGGACTGTGATTGTACAACAACTTCTGCAACAGCGGAGCCTAAGCCGCCGTAAATTGAATGCTCCTCAAGCGTTACGATATATTTTGTTTCTTGAGCAGCCTTGATAATCGCTGCTGTATCTAATGGCTTGATTGTATGCATATTAATTACTCTACAGTGAGTATTAGACTTCGCTAGCTTTTTGCTCGTATCAAGTGCAATTTTGACGGTTTCACCACAAGCGATGATTGTTACATCGTTACCTTCTGCAAGTTGAATAGACTTACCTATTTCAAAATCGAAATTATCAGAGTCGTACACATCGGCTACCGGATTACGTCCAATTCGCATATAGGCCCCCTGCTCATAGTTTGTCAAAGCTTCAATCATTTTCTTTGTTTCGTGACGGTCAGCAGGTACGACTACCGTTAAATCGGGAATCGCTCGAGTCACTGCAAAATCCTGTACAGAGTGGTGTGACATACCTAGTGCACCGTAACTAATACCACCGCTAATACCGATTAGCTTTACATTTGTTTGAGAGTAGGCAACATCGACTTTAATTTGTTCAATGCTCCGCATACTTAAAAAACAGGCGGGGGAAGTAACGAAAGGCTTTTTACCGCTGTGCGCTAGACCAGCCGCAATACCAACAATATTCTGCTCTGCGATGCCAACCTCAACAAACTGCTGGGGATAAGTTTCGGCAAAGGGTCCCATTGCAGCAGAGCCTCTGGAATCACTTGCTAATACATAAATAGAAGAATCTTTTTTAGCCAATTCTAAAAGTGTGTCACATACAACTTGTCTATTAGGAATTGTATTCATTAGCTACTAGCTCCTTTCGATAGCTGTCGATTTGTTGTTGCAGTTCTGCTACGGCTGACTGCAGCTGCTCCTCTGTTGGTACTTTATGATGCCAGCCCACTTGGTTTTCAGCGAAGCTAACTCCTTTACCTTTAACAGTTTTCGCTAAAATTAATGTTGGTTTATCGCTTGTTGAATCAATGGCTTCAAAAGTTGCGACGAGCTCCTCCATGCAGTTTCCGTCAATTTCTATCACATTCCAACCAAAGGCTGCCCATTTCTCGTTAAGGGGATCAGAGGAAAGGACATCTGATGTACTGCCTGAAATTTGCAGCCCATTCATATCTACTATGCCAACTAAATTCCCTAGCTTATAATGCGCCCCAGCCATGGCAGCTTCCCATATAGAGCCCTCAGCCTGTTCACCGTCACCCATTAAACAGTAAACTTTGTAGCCTATTTGCTCACGTCTGCTTGCTAATGCCATACCTACACTGATGGATAGCCCATGCCCTAAAGCACCTGTGTTCATTTCGATTCCTGGTACTTTATTGTTTGGATGACCTATTAATCTAGAACCAAATTGGGAAAATGTTTCTAATTCTTCTTTCGGGAAATAACCCAAATCAGCTAAAATGCACCAAAGTGATTCGACAGAATGCCCTTTACTTGCAATAAAACGGTCACGGTTTTCTAGCTTACTATTTTCTGGTGAATGCTTCATTATTTTATAATAGAGTGCAGTTAAAATATCCGTATTGCTTAAAGAGCCCCCAGTATGACCTGCTTGCGCTCTCGTAATCATTTGCATAAGGTCTATTCGAATTTGAGCAGCTTTTATTTTTAAATTAATAATATCCATGCTTAAAATTCTCCTCTCAACCATGCTTTAATATAATCTTCACTAGGTGTTGCTGGATCTGGAGTTAATCCATCAATATATTTACACGCTTCATAAAGAGCTGCCCCAACGCTTGCATGTATACCAACGATATGATGAATATATGGTCCGGTTACAAGTTTTTCCTCCCATAATGGCCAATTATCAACTTCAACCCATACCCAAGAGCCTCGCGTATAAGGACCTGAAATGCCACGGGCATTACCAAAGAATAAAGAGTATTCCCCGTGATCGCCATCAAAACGAGCTAATGTCATTTCGCCACCTTTAATTTCACCTTCATGTGTGCCCGGTGCATGTGAATCAAATAAGAAATGTTTTTGCAATCTAGGTTCTTCCTCTACACTTAAAGAAACGGGGAAGTTTCCACAGTGGAAAAGTAATTCACCATTATCATTTTCAGGATGGCGTATTGTTAAATCTGCAAAGAAGGTAGGACGTTCATTAAGCGCTGCTGCTTGAAGCATAACTGAAGAAATTGCGCCATGAATATCCGTTTCACAAGTTACAGGAATTTGTTCATCTGTCAAAATGGCATTTGCCAAGCAAGGCATAATACCGATTGCATCTTGTAAAGATGACCAGCATTGTATAGCGATTGCAGAACATTTATTTTTCTCCGCTAAATTTTTCATAGCTACTTTTAAAGCGCCAATTTTTCGGATATGCTCCTCCTCGACATCGATAGCAGTAAGGTGCTTCTGAACATAGGCGATAGCGTCTAATAATTCTGGAGGATTTTGAGCTTCAACTTTATTTGTTTGGCGTTTGATTTCTTCTAGGGTAATAGGATGTAATTCAACGCCGAATTTTTCTAATAATTCACCTTCATTACAAATAACAGACCAGAAATCTGTAGGACGTGGTCCAATTTGTAAAATGCGTAACGAACGGAATTGCTTCACCACATTAGCCGCACCGATAAAAGTACGGAAGCCACGTTCAAAAACAATATCCTCGACAGAGCTATTGACAATATAAGAGAATGGGACATTGAAGCGACGAAGTATTTTACCTGTTGCAAAAAGTCCGCATTGTGTATCGCGTAGGCGCATGCCGTTTTCTAATGGTGCTTCGTCGCGCGGTCCCCAGAGTAATACAGGTTTATTCAGCTTTTTTGCAACCCGTGCAACGCTATCCTCTGTTCCAAAATTACAATGAGGGAAAAATAGTGCATCAACCTTCTTCTCTGTAAAGCGTTCAACAATCTTTTCTTCGCAATCTAAATCGCCATATAAAAGCCCCTCTTTATTTATTCCTTCTAAATCAACTATTTCAATGTTTAAATTAAAGGAATGAATTTTATTTAAAATTAACTCCTTATACCTTTGAGCGTCTTCAGCACTAAAGACATTTCTACGTGTAGGTGCATAACCTAGAACTACTTTCTCCATACATGTCAACCCCCTCGACATAATTTAATGGTTCAACACTGTGAAATTGGGTGTGTTGAACCAATTTAATTTTGATTCTATCATTATCGGAATAATTAGACAATAAAAATAGTTTAGCGATTAACTAAAAAATAACTAAAATAAAACTAAAATAATTAGTAAAAAACACTTTTAAAATTCAGATTATTATGTTAATTTATTAAAGAGAATAAATAATTGGGTGATAAAATGATGAAAATAGAAGATATTGCAAAATTAGCGAATGTATCAAAATCAGCTGTTTCTTTGGCTTTGAATGGTAAAAAAGGTATTAGTGAAAAGACGAGAGATAAAATTTTACGAATTGCAGATGAAAATGGTTATATGCATAAAAGTAGTACTAGTGAAAAAATGAAATTTAGTAAACTAACAGTACGATTTTTAGTTGTAACAGATACATCATTTATGCAAGAACAGTATGAGAAAAAACCTTTTTTTAGTGAATTAATTCAAAGTGTGCAGGAGCAATGTGCTCAATTTGGGTGTGAACTTACTCTTTCAACAATGGATTTGAAAAGTTTATTAGAAAATAAATTTGAATACACAGCAGCAGACCAAGATGGAGTTATTTTACTAGGTACAAATCTTACAAAAGAGCAGATTTTATTAATTAAAAATCAGTTTAGAAAATTAGTAGTGTTAGATTCATTGGTACCTGAATTAGAGGTTGATTTTGTTGTTATGAATAATCGCATGGGGATTTTCCAAGCAGTCCAACATTTAGTTGATTTAGGGCATAAAAACGTGGGTTATATCAAATCTGAGGAACGTATTCCAAATTTAGATGAACGACAAGAAAGCTTCAAACAAGCAGTTGAACGTTATGGTTTGGATAATAGCTTTGTCAAATATCAATTGACTTCAAATCATATCGGTATAAACCGCTCCTTTCAAAAGTGGATAGAGAAAATTCAACAAGAAGGTAATGCACCAACTGCTTTGCTTTGTGAAAATGATTATTTAGCTATTAGTACTATAAAATCATTGATAGATATGGGTATACGTGTACCGGAGCAAGTTTCGGTGATTGGCTTCGATAATATCAATGAATCTGTTGTTATTACGCCAGAGCTGACAACTATTCATGTGGATAAGCAACAAATGGCAGCAATGGCTGTAAGAAGGCTCAACTCTTTAATTCGTGAAGAAGAAATGAGTATAAAAGTAATGGTTGATACAAAATTAATTTTTAGAAAATCAACAATAGGAATGGAATGATTTATTGCAAATAGCGACATTTTGGGGGTGGCAGTATTGGAATTAGTCATGTCGAATATTAAAAAATCTTTTGATGAAGTGAAAGTATTAAAACATGCTCAAATTCATGTAAGACCGTCAGAGGTACATGCGCTTATGGGGGAAAATGGGGCTGGAAAATCGACATTAATGAAAATTTTAACAGGTGTCTATACAAAGGATGAAGGAGAAATTCGAATTAATGGCGAGGTGGCTCAAATTCATTCGATTAAAGACAGCGAGAAATCTAAAATTGCCTTTATACATCAAGAATTAAATGTGCTGAATGAAATGAGCATTGTGGACAATATGTTTTTAGGTAGAGAAATTACCAATCGTTGGGGCTTTGTTGATAAGAAAAAAATGGAGAAGCTTGCAACTGAAAAATTGCAAATGCTTGGGTTAGAAGTAAACCCGAGTATAAGTATCAAATCTATCTCTGTCGGCAAACGTCAGTTAGTAGAAATTGCTAAAGCATTATTATTAGATGCAGAGCTGATTATTATGGACGAGCCGACAGCAGCTTTAACAGAGAAAGAAATTCGATTGCTTTTCCAAGTAATCAGACAGCTTAAATCACAAGGGAAGTCCTTTATTTATATATCGCATCGCATGGAAGAGATTTTTGAAATATGTGATGCCATCACAGTAATGCGAGATGGCACATTTATAGGGGAAAAAAAGAAAGCGGATACAAGCTTTGATGAAATCGTTAAAATGATGGTCGGCTATGACTTAAGCGAACGTTTCCCACGACTTGAGCGCGAGCCGGGAGAAGTTTTGTTAGAAACAAAAGATTTAACGTTGGAGGGGAGATTTGAAAATGTTAGCTTCCAAGTGCGGGCAGGTGAAATATTAGGTTTTTCTGGGCTAATGGGTGCTGGACGTACAGATGTAATGCACGCCATTTTTGGAAGCTGCCCTGCTGCCAAAGGGAAAATTTATATTAGGGGTAAAGAGGAAAAAATTAATTCACCCAAAACAGCAAAAAGCTTGGGGATAGGCTTTATTACTGAGGATCGAAAAAATGAAGGAATTATATTGAATTTCAGCGTGAGTGAAAATTTAATGTTATCTGCATTAAAGGATTTTACGACATCAAATTTTATTAGCGATAAGAAAAGGCTATCCGAAATGGAGAAGTACAAAAAGAAGCTCAATATAAAAATGGCTTCTCCGAATAGTAAAATTGCTAATTTATCAGGAGGAAATCAACAAAAGGTAGTTATTGCAAAGTGGTTGCATACGAATCCTTCCATTCTTATTTTAGATGAGCCGACACGAGGTGTAGATATTGGTGCTAAAAAGGAGATTTATGAAATTATCAACGATTTAAAAGCCGCTGGTGTTGCCATTATTTTAGTGTCAAGTGAGCTACCCGAGGTTTTAGGTATGTGTGACCGTATTGCTGTAATGAGAGAAAAGAGATTAGTAAAAATTTTTGAACGGGATGAAGCGAATCAAGAAAATATTATGGATTTTGCAACGAGAGGGTGAGGAAGAATGGCTAAAGCTAGAGCGATTTATGATAAATACGGGACGGTAATTGTTTTACTACTGCTAGTAATAATTATTTCAGTAATGAATCCTAAATTTTTAACTACATATAACATTTTGAATATATTTAGACAAGTTTCAATCAATGGTTTGATTGCATTAGGTATGACCTTTGTTATTTTGACAGGGGGAATTGATTTATCAGTCGGTGCTATTTTAGGTTTATCTGGCATGGTATTAGGTTTATTAATTTTAGGTGGAACACCTGATGTTATAGCGATTATCATTGTTATCCTTTTAGGTGCGGGATTGGGGTTATTCAATGGTTTTCTTGTAGCAAAAATAAAGCTTCAAGCCTTCATTGTTACGTTAGCTACGATGACGATGTTCCAAGGGATTACTCTTATTATTTCAGATGGAATTCCAGCAATGGGTGTAACGACAAATGCAAAATTTTTAGACTTTATTAGTCAAGGAAAGCTTCTAGGGCTACCCTTGCCGATGATTATTTTTCTAGTTGCATTTATCGTTTTATATATTTTAATTGAAAAAACAGTATATGGACGCGGTGTTTATGCAGTTGGGGGGAATGAGGAGGTAGCGAGGCTATCCTCGATTTCCACAATTAAGACAAAAACGCTAGTATATGTGATTAGCGGTGCGATGGCAGCTTTAGCAGGGGTTATTTTAACATCGCGCTTAAGCTCTGCACAACCAACTGCGGGTGCTGGGTATGAATTAGATGCAATTGCAGCTGTTGTAATTGGTGGCACAAGCTTAGCGGGTGGTAGAGGTAGAATTTTTGGAACATTAATTGGGGTACTCATTATTGGTGTGCTAAATAATGGTTTAAATATTATTGGCGTTTCATCATTCTATCAGCAAGTTATAAAGGGGCTAGTTATACTTATTGCGGTTATTTTAGACCGCAAAAGTTCTAGATAAATTAAACTTTAGGGGGAAATGTTTATGAAAAAATTGTACTCTTTATTCATGGTAGCGGTATTAATGGTCTTTTTAGTAGCGTGTAACAGTGAAGGCTCTTCTGGAGAAGGAGATAAAAAACTTGCTTTGTTAATGGCTGATTTAGGGAATCCATTTTTCCATGTTTTACGTGATGCCGTAAAAGAACAGGCTGAGTCATTAGGCTATGAAGTAATTGTCTATGATGGTCAAAATGATGCATCGAAGCAACCATCTCAAGTAG
Organism: Metasolibacillus sp. FSL H7-0170; assembly: GCF_038593115.1. Lineage (NCBI taxonomy): Bacteria > Bacillati > Bacillota > Bacilli > Caryophanales > Caryophanaceae > Metasolibacillus > Metasolibacillus sp. FSL H7-0170. Next base: position 2,781,798 of record NZ_CP151964.1, read on the forward strand.
AGGATGCTTTACAAAAAGGTGTCTCAGCGATTGTCATTAATCCTGGTGATGAGGACTCTACGGCAAATGCTTTAAAAGAAGCCATTGCACAAGGGATTCCAGTTGTTACAGTTGATCGTAAAGTAAATATAGATGGAATTTTATCGTATTTAGTAACGGATAATACGAAGGGCGGCGAATTAACGGGTGAATGGTTAGCTAATAAACTACCTGAAGGTGGAAATGTAGTGCATATTGAAGGGGTGATGGGAACAGCTCCTCAACGCGAACGTGGCGGTGGTTTTTTAAGCGTTATTGATCCAGCTCAAAACTCAGATAGTAAGTTTACTATTTTAGATACGGTAGTTGGTGATTTTTCAATGGCTCCAGCAGAAGCGGCAATGTCAGATTTATTAGCAAAGCATGATGATATTGATGCGGTATTTGCCCAAAATGATACGATGGCTGTAGGTGTAGTGCGTGCAATTGAAACGGCTGGTCGAGATAAGGATGGCATTATCGTTATCGGGTTTGATGGCGCACAAGAAGCGTATGATTTAATCGAGGAAGGAAAAATGTCTGTAACAGCCGTACAAGACTTTAAATTTATCGGTAAAGAAGCTGTTAATTATGTAGATGCTTTCTTAAAGGATGGAACAAAGCCTGAACCAGAAATGCTAGTAGATGTTTATATGTCAGATTCAAAATAATTCATCAAAGTGTCAGTAAAGTTTTTAGTAAACTAGCTGGCACTTTTTTATCCTAGAGGTGACTTTTCATGAAAGAGGTAGTAATCGGAATTGATTTAGGTACAAGTGCTGTAAAAATCATCATGATGAATAAGAATGGAGATATTGTTGGGCAAACAATAAAAGCATATGAACTTATAGAATTGCAGGATGGCTATGTAGAGCAAAATCCTGATGATTGGGTAAAGCAGACGATAGAGGGCTTGCATGAGCTTTTACAGAAAGATGAAAACATAAAAGTAGAGGGTATTTCATTTTCAGGTCAAATGCATGGGCTAGTCATGCTTGATAAGCGCTTAAAGCCTATTCGAAATGCGATTTTATGGAATGATACGCGCACGACAAAGCAATGTAGAGAGTTAGAAGAATTGTTAGGAGAAAGCTTATATAGTATTACTAAAAATGACGCACTAGAAGGGTTTACTCTCCCAAAATTATTATGGATTAAAGAGCATGAGCCTCTAAATTATGAACAACTACATGTATTTGTATTACCAAAAGATTACTTGCGCTTACAATTGACTGGGAGCTTACATATGGAATACTCCGATGCAGCAGGGACACTTTTGCTTAATATGGATACACTGGAGTGGAGTAAGGAAATATGTGAGCGTATAGGGCTTTCTATAACGATTTGTCCACCATTAATAGAATCCAATGCCTTAGCAGGATTCTTATTACCACAATATCGAGAAATATTTAGACAGGATAAGGAGATTCCTGTTTATGCAGGAGGTGCGGATAATGCGTGTGGTGCTTTAGGTGCTGGAATTGTAGATTCGTCAGCGGCATTAATTAGTATCGGTACATCAGGTGTTGTGTTAACATTGGGGACTAAATTGAGTTATGCAGGGAATTTTATACACTCGTTTGCACATGTGAAAAAAGATGCGCATTATATGATGGGGGTAACGCTTGCTGCGGGGGAAAGTTTAAGATGGTATCGTGAAAACTTTGCTGCACAGCAAAGTTTCGATGAATTGCTTGATGAAATGAAGCAAGTACCTATAGGGTCTAGTGGTTTATTATTTACACCCTATTTATTTGGTGAGCGTACACCCTATGGAGATTCTACAGTAAGAGCAAGCTTTATCGGAATGAAAAATACGCATACGAAAGCACATTTCACCCGAGCGGTGGTGGAAGGGGTTACTTTTTCATTAAAGCAATGTTTTGATTTAGTCATGCAGCATAGGACGGAAATCCAGCATATTGTATGTATTGGTGGTGCAGCAAAAAACGAGCATTGGCTACAAATAATAGCTGATATATTTGGTATGCCTATCTATACTTTAGCTAAGGAGCAAGGGCCAGCATTGGGTGCGGCTATGCTAGCCTCAGTGGGGATAAAGTGGGTAGCCTCGTATAATGAGGCGGCTTCTAACTATGTGAAAAAGACAAAAGTGTATAATCCCAATATAGAAAATCATGAATTATATATGAAGTATTTTGAATGCTATAAAATGGTTTATGAACAAACGAAAATATTGAATGAAATGCAGAAGCGTGTGGAATTTACAGAATGAGCGGTGATAATATGAGTATAGCAGTAGTAGGTAGCATTAATATTGATTTAGTATACAAAGTACCTCATATCGTAAAGCCGGGACAAACGATTCATAGTACAGATGTGGCAGTGTATTTTGGAGGAAAAGGAGCTAATCAAGCTACAACAATAAGCAAGCTCGGTGAAGAAGTGCTAATGATAGGAAATGTCGGGCAAGATGATTATGGTAAGCAAGCGATTCAAAACTTAGAGACTGCTAAAGTAAATACACAATACATTACTCAAAATGGTGTAACAGGCCAAGCTTTAATACAAGTGGCTGCCAGTAGTGAAAATAGCATTGTACTATATGCTGGAGCTAATTACCATTTAACTCCTGAGCAAATGACTAAGGGTATTTTTAATGATTGTGAAATGATTGTAATGCAGTTAGAAATCCCTCTAGAGGTCATTGAGCATGTTGCGGAAATTGGTCGAAGCTTAGGGAAAAGAATTATTTTGAATCCTGCTCCAGCACAGCAATTAAGTGATAATCTAATTGCAAATATAGATATATTAATACCGAATGAAAATGAACTAGCGACTTTGGCTGATATGGATATAGAGAGTTTAGATGCGGTTGAAAAAGCAGTAGAAAAGCTTAAAGCAAGGGGAGCTAAATGTGTGATTGTTACACTAGGTGAAGAAGGCTGCTATTACTGTAGTGACGATGAAAAGGGCTTTGTCCATGCAGATAAAGTGCAAGCCGTTGATACAACGGGAGCTGGTGATTCATTTGTAGGAGCAATCACAGTAGCGCTTCACAGAAAGTATGCTTTAAGAGAGGCTATTGAGTTTGCAACAAAGGTAGCGGCATATGTCGTAACTAGAGAAGGGGCACAGCCGGATTTCAATGATTTTATTACGTCTTAATTAACTGCTAGACCTTTACTTCAATACTTGAAACGAATGAAGAGATAATAGTCTGTAAAAAGCTGATTCATGGGGCTGCGTGTCTCATTTGATTGAAAATCATCGAATGTATAATAAAAATCCACGCCTCTAGAGGTTGTAAAAAACCGCTTCTTTAATAGGCGTGGATTATTTGTTAATCAATATAGTAATGATTTGTCGGTCGACCGACGCTACCATAACGGATTTCGACTTGGATAAGCTGCTGCTTCTCCATAAAATCGAGATAGCGTCTAGCGGTTACGCGAGCAACGCCAATAGCGGAGGCGACTTTATCAGCAGAAGCTCCTTCTAGCTCTGTTTTTAAATATTGCAACACCTTAAACAATGTTGCCTTGTTTAAGCCCTTAGGTAAACTTTCTAAATTGTCTAGCTTGCTAGTAGGCTCTGCCACCGTAGCTGACTCATTGCGCATGAAGGAATCTAGTTGCTGCTGTGTCAGCCCTTCAGAGGAGTTGGCAGCACGTTTGAATTGGCGGTAGTTTTTTAATGTTTGTTCCATGCGTTCAAAGGTAAACGGCTTCATAATATAATCGAACACACCGAGATGTAATATCGACTGAATAGTCGGTACATCATTTGCTGCTGTGACGGATATGACATCGACTTTAATATTTTGCTGTCGTATTTGTCGCAATGTTTCGATGCCATCTAAGCTTGGCATAAAAATATCCATAAAGACGAGCGCGGGCTTTAGTTCCCTTATTTTTTCTAATCCTTCGATACCATTTGCAGCCATGCCGATAACTTGGAAATTCTCGACTCGCTCGATAAATTGCCGATTTACCTCTCGTACCATTGGGTCATCCTCTATAAGTAAAACATTGATTATATCCATTTATTGTTCACCTTCCATTTCAAACGAAATAATAAAGCTTGTTGCTATATTAGGTGTACTCGTCACCTCAATAGAACCATGCCCCTTTTTAATAATTTCTGCAATAAGGTGCAGCCCGATGCCATGATTATCGGTCTTTTTTGTAGAAAAACCATTTTCAAATATGCGCTGCCGCACCTCTTCTGACATTCCAATGCCATTGTCACTTACCATAATAGCTAATAAACCATCATGCTCAGCAATTGATAGCAAAATATGCTTTTCTGCGCGCTCTACTTGCTGTAAAGCGTCGAAGGCATTTTCGATTAAGTTTCCAATTAATACAACAAAATCATGATGGTCTAAAAATGGTGGGAAACGTGTTAAACTACTTTCCTCATCAATTTCGACAACGATATCTAGTTCTTTACCACGGCTAATTTTACTTAAAAGCAGACCAGAAATATGCTCGTGTAAAAAGCGTTCCTGTAAAAATTGCGTCATCGAAGTTTCATTTTCCTGTGTGACCTTTAAATATTCAAGCGCTTGGCTCGTATTACCGAGCTGTAACAGACCAGCAATTGTATGTAGTTTATTTTTATGCTCATGTGTTTGAACACGCAAGGCTTGTACAAATGCTTTAACACCTGTTAGCTCCTCAGCAAGCTTCCGTACCTCTGTTAAATCCTTGAAAATAGCAACAGCACCAACAATTTTCCCCTCCACTTGGATAGGAATACGGTTGCTTAAAATACTATGCTTATTAATATAAAGCTCCTGATTATAAATAGGCTGCCCCATTTGAACGATTTCCGGTAGGCGAGTATCTGGTAATACATCATATATTTTTTTTCCGATATATTCATTAGGGTCGTCGTATTTACCTAGAATACTGCCTGCTTTGGCGTTAAATATTGTAATCGTCATCTCGTTATCAACCGCGATAATACCATCTTGTATGGCATTAAATGTTTCTTGGCGTTCAACATATAATTTAGCAATTTCCTCGGGCTCGAGATTAAACATACGCTTTTTAATATGACCTGCTAAAATAGACGCGCCCCACATGCTAAATAACATCGACAATAAAATAGTAATGATGATTTCCGTAGCGTTGTCCGAGAAAATTTTATATAGTGTAGGCATTGCATAAGCGACAATGACTACCCCTACTTGCTTTTTATGCTCATTTAAAATGGGCACGAAGGCGCGAATCATAATACCAATGTCGCCCTTTGCTTTCGAAATATAGTAATGCTCGCTAAAGGCAGGATTTAAGTCCTCAGATTCACTCTTTTTCCCGAGCTCGCTTGAAGCAGGGTGGGAGTATTTGATACGATTCATATCCATTACTACGATATATTCCGCCATATTAATAACGCGCACTTCTTCAACTGTATGATTAATTAGCTTAATTGCATCTGGGCCCCCTTTTTCAAGCTGCTGTACAATATCAGGCATATTTGAAACTGTACGGGCAATGAGCATCGCACGCTGATTATAATCCTTTTCTTGCTCATTCAATAAATTGCTAATCACAAAAATACCTGCAATTAAAAAGGAGAAGGAAATAATAAAAAAGGTCATTAAAACAATTTTTTGATGCATAGTTAAATTGCGCATAGCCTCTCCTCCTTTTTTTCTTCATTGCGACAAGGTATACTATGTAAAAAATCTTATTGGAGATTCGTTCTAATGAAATATTTTATTACAATAGCACTTGCTTTATTAATTATACTAGCAAGTATTATCGGATATCGACAAAATATATTTAATATTGTAACGCTTCCTTATGATGATGAGCAGATTGGCTTGCAGGAGCAAATAATTATTCATTTTAGCCATGTTGTGGCTGAAAACACGCCGAAAGGGCTTGCTGCGGCTAAATTTGCTGAGCTTGTAAAGGAAAAGACAAATGGGCGTGTTTTAGTACAAGTGTATCCCAATGGTATTTTATACAATGATGAAACAGAGCTGCAGGCACTCCAAAAAAACGAGGTGCAAATGATTGCACCAACCTTCTCTAAAATGACAGATTTATTACCTAGATGGCAAGTGCTGGATTTACCATTTGTTTTTGAAAATGAGCAGCAAATTAAGTCTTTGTATGAAAAAAGTGAGTTAAAAACTATGTTGCTAGATGAATTAGAGCAGAAGAAAATTAAAGGTTTAGACTTTTGGCATAATGGCTTTAAGCAAATTGCAGCCAATGAGCAATTAATTCGTGAGACGGGTGACTTTACTAGTTTACGTATACGCATAATGGCAAGTGATTTACTGCGTCATCAATTTCAATTGCTAGATGCTGTACCAATTACGACAAGCTTTGGAAATGTTTATTATGAAATTGAAAGAAAGGGTGTAGAAGCTCAGGAAAATACGATTTCCAACATTTATTCGAAAGGTTTTCATACGTATGAGAAAAATATTACGCTCTCTAATCATGGTATTTTAGGTTATGCTGTATTAATGAATGAATCCTTTTGGGATAGCTTAGACGGGGAAATTCAGCAGCATATTATGGATGCGTTAAACGAGATGCGCAATTGGCAGTTTGATGTGAGTGTCGAAATTAATAATGATAGCTTGCGGGAGCTAGAATCCCTTCCAGAAGTAAGTATCTATTCTTTAACAGCTGAGGAGAAGACAGAGTGGAAGGAGAGGCTCGCTCCTATTTATTATTATTACGAGAAAGAAATAGATGTAACCTATTATAAATTACTGCTTGAGCACATAGAAAACAATTGAACGAAATGACCAAAACTATACTTTTTGACCAAAAGTATAGTTTTTTGTTTTGTATTATAACAAAAAAGAATTACCTAGGATGTTTATATAACAGAGGAAACGCTGATATATCGGTAATCTTCCTTATTTTTAGAATATTTGAACATAATAAACGTTAAGTTTTTTAAATTCAAAATCTTTTTTTTCGCAACCTTTGCCTATAACATTATGAAAAAAGAAAGCGATTACTTAGCGAAGGGGAGCGGAGAAATAAAATGAAATGGCTTAAAAATTTAACGGTACAAGTAATTCTTGCAATTATTTTAGGAATTATTGTTGGGGCAATTTGGCCAGAGTTCGGTGCAAGCTTAAAGATTTTAGCAGACATGTTTATCAAGCTAATTAAAATGTTAATTGCGCCAATTATTTTCTTGACTGTTGTCATTGGTATTGGCGGCATGGGAGATATGAAAAAGGTGGGACGCATTGGCGGAAAGGCATTGATTTACTTCGAAATCGTCTCAACAATTGCCCTTGCAATCGGTATTGCTGTTGCTTACTTTATTAATGCGGGTGCAGGTATCGATACGTCAAAGGCGGCAAATGCAGATATTTCAAAGTATACATCTGCGGCACAGGAATCGGACCAAGGGATTATGATGTTTTTATATAATATAATTCCTGAGAACGTAATTGGCGCAATTGCCAATGGGCAATTACTGCCAACGTTATTTGCGGCAATATTATTCGGGGTTGCGGCTGCAGCGCTTGGTGAAAAATCACGTCCTGTTATCACATTTTTTGAGCAGGTGTCAGAAATATTTTTCAAAATTGTTGGCATCGTTATGCGTATTTCTCCAGTCGGTGCGTTCGGTGCGATGGCTTATACAATCGGGGCATTCGGTATTAGCTCATTAAAATCGTTAGGTTTACTAATGGTAGCTGTGTACTTAACGATGTTCTTATTCGTTGTATTTGTTTTAGGGTCAATTGCATACTATTACCGCTTTAGCATATTTAAGTTTATTGCGTATTTAAAAGAAGAGATTTTTTTAGTAATCGGTACATCATCTTCCGAATCAGCACTTCCATCTATGATGAATAAATTAGAGCGTTTAGGCTGTTCGAAGCAAGTAGTTGGATTAGTTGTGCCAACAGGTTATTCTTTCAATTTAGATGGTACATCCATTTACTTATCAATGGCGGCATTATTTATTGCGCAAGCCTACGGTGTTGATTTAACTTGGGTACAAGTGGTTACTTTATTAGGAATTTTAATGATTACATCTAAAGGGGCGGCAGGCGTAACGGGCTCAGGCTTTATTACACTAGCTGCAACATTAGCGGCATTCCCAATGATTCCAGTAGAAGGAATTGCTTTATTAATTGGTGTCGATCGTTTTATGTCAGAGGCGCGTGCTGTAACAAATTTAATTGGAAATGGTGTAGCATGTGTCGCTGTTTCAAAATCTGAAAATGAGTTTGAAGGAACAGAAGAGGCAGAAGCTATCGTAGTGAATAGTGGTCGATTAAGTAAGGCGAACGCATAGGTTATTAGAGCTGATAGAAATGCAAGTAGACATTTGCATTTCTATCAGCTTATTTTTTATGATTTGAAAACAATGAGTAATGTCGATAGTAAGTAATAAGGCCTTTGGTAATATTTTCATAGTAGTGTTATTTTCCTACTAAATGGTGGCGTTTTTGTTAATGTTGTATTAGTATGATTTAAAATGACTAATAGATGTGTTATCATTAAACAATAAGTATAGAGGAGAAGGGGAATTTTATGAAAATACTTGTTGTTGATGATTCTGCATTTTCTCAAAAAGTAACTATAAAAACATTAAAATCAATATATCCAGAGGCTGTTTACGAGACTGCAGATGATGGTGTTGAATGTATAGAAAAATATGGGACTTTTTTACCTAATTTGGTATTTATGGATTTATTAATGCCGAATATGACTGGACAGGAAGCAATTGTACAGCTTATTGGAAAATTCCCAGATGCTAGAATTATTGTACTTTCAGCTGATGTGCAATTAACAGTTCGTGAAGAAGCGATAGCTGCTGGAGCGTTAGCGTTTATTAATAAACCGATAAATGCTGACAAGCTTGTGGACATCAAGCCATTGATAGAAGGGTGAGATCCATGCTTACAACTACACAAGAAGATGTATTAAAAGAAATGTACAATGTGTTTGTCGGTGAAGCAGCTAGCTTATTATCAGAAATTCTCCAAAAAAGAATTTACCTATCTGTTCCAGAAGTGGAATTGATAGTAATTAACGACTTAAATGACGAAGATAGAGAAAATTTAATCCCCATTTTAAATGGTACAATTTTGTCTACTTCATTGAAATTTGGTAACGTTTTCTCTGGTAGAGCTGAATTTATTTTTCCGACGGAGCAAATTAAATATGTGACTGCACTTTGTTTAGGTGAGGAATATATAATGGAAACTGAAGAATCCTCTTTTAGCGATGAGGATTTTGATGTAGTTAAGGAAATTGGCAATATTATATTGAATGCAATAATGGGAGGCATGGGAAGCCTTCTTGAAATGAAGTTAGATTACGATGTGCCACAAGTTGTTTTGCATGAACAAGGGGAATTTAGCAAAACATTCTTCAACACACAGGAAAGTAACATATTATTACTATATGTTAATTTCAGCGTAGACGAATCCGAAGTAATCGGCCTCATTTTAATTAAATTCTCATTAGAGTCTATAGAGTTTTTAATACAAAAAGTGGATGAGATTAGTAGGGACGTAGATGAATAATTTATATTTGACTATTATTAATCAGTTGGACAACGGGATAATTTTGCTAGATGAGCAATTGAATATTCAACTATGGAATAACTGGTTAGAAAAGTTTACAGGTCAAGATGAGCAAGATGTCAAAGGATTAAAGGTGACACAGGTTATTCCACGATTAAATAAAAGTTTATATATTTCAATGTTCGAAAAAGCACTTCTGAATAAGCAAAAAAACTTTTGCTCAGCCGCAATGCATGAGTATTTTGTTGATTGTGAGCATGAAAATACAAAAAAGCTGCGTCAAAATATGTTAGTAAGGCATATTGAATTGGACAATCAAGTATATGTAATGCTAGAAATTCATGATGTGACAAATCATTATGAGCGCATTCGTAAGCTAAATAAATCATTACAAAATTCAATTGGCTTTACAAAGAGCTTAGAACGTTTTGCTTTTTACGATAGCTTAACGAATTTGCCAAATCGAAAATTTATTGTTGATCGAATCGAAAGTTTAACTAAGCAGGAAGATGCAAGGTTCACATTATTTTTCTTAGATTTGAATGGCTTTAAATCAGTCAATGATAGCTTTGGGCATACGCAAGGGGACCAACTATTACAAATGGTGGCAGAGCGATGTCAACAATTAACGGATGAACAATCTGTTTTTGCGCGCCTTGGTGGCGATGAATTCGTACTATTAGTCGAAAATCTTTCATCCGCCGAGCAACATGATAAGCAAATCGAAAAAATCCATGAGCTATTACTAGAGCCCTTTATTATTGAGGACCAGTCTATTTCCATCACAACAAGTATTGGCTATGCATGTTTCCCACAAGACGGTGTGACAGTAAAGCAGTTATTAAACATAGCTGATCGTCAAATGTATTTACACAAACAAAAAATGAATAATGAATAATTAAAGAGGGCTGCTCGAAAAGATATATCTTTTCGAGCAGCCCTCATTGCTATATTAAGTGTCGCTCAAAATTGTAGAAGGGGGCCATCCAGAAAGCCGTGCAAAGCCGGCATTTTGGACAGTAGCGATGATGTTTCGCAAAATGTTGATTGCTATAAACAGAGAACGCCTCTTTTAAAAATGGGATGAACATTGGCTTTAGCAGCGTTATCCTTCAGTAAAAGAGAAGCGATGAAAACATTTATTTCAATACGATGTCAAAACAGAATGGACTTTTCGGACAACTCCTTATGTCCGGCGCTTGAAGCCTTCCCTTTTGTATAAAGGCGCGGTGCATTAAGGAAATCTATACGAAAGGAGTTGAAAGATGTATAATTTATATATCTTTTAGGGGGTGGAGTAATTGCGAGGTTCAATTGAAAACAAGCGCGTAGAAATTTCAACAGAAGAAGCACAAGAGCTCTTGAAAAAAGGAAAGGTTGCTCACGTTGCAACTGTAGATGAGGAAGGCTATCCGTATGTCATTCCTTTTGTTTATGTATATGAAGGTGGCGATAAGCTCTATTTGCATATTGGCAATATTCATGAAAGCCATTTCTGGGATAATTTAAAGAGCAATAATAAAGTGAGCATCGAAGTGAGTGAAATGGGCGAATTACAGCCTGGTAAAAAGTACGCATGCCAGTCTGCTTTAGTGTACACAAGTGTTGTCCTATTTGGTACTGCTACTCGCATTGAGGAGGAGGCTGAAAAAGCATTGTTCTTTGACCGATTAATGGCGAAATACGGTAAGCCACAATGGACATTTGAACGTGAAGGTTATCCAATTTTACCGAAAATTGAACTTTTTGAAATTTCTATTGAAAAGCTAACAGGAAAAGAAAATAAGGGAATGTTCCATTAAAATAAAGGGCTATAGGATTGTCTGAAAAGTGTGCGGAAGCACCGCTTTTCAGACAATTTTTTTTGAAATAATCAATATTCAGGAAATATGTACTATTTTTTTAATGCATCGAAGATACCTAAGTCTTGATGAAAAGCTCCAGCCTCTTTATTGATTTCCTTCCACTAAATCAGAGAAGATATTAATAATTTAACTAAAAACCACATCTTTTAGGGGACGGATATTTGCTCATTAAAAGCATTTCCTCTATAATATTTAAACAAACAACTCGTTTAAAAAGATAAGTTGTTACTTTTATAGAGTTAATTCGGTAAATGATTGCGTTTTTATGATGAAATGTGGGTATAAATAAATGCAATTAGCTATTTTATGAAGGAGTGTGATTGGATGCTTTCTATTCAAAATCTGACCAAAACGTACCGTGGCGGCAAAAAAGCCGTTGATAATTTAACAATCAATATCGAAAAAGGCGAATTTATCGCATTTATCGGAACAAGTGGGAGTGGAAAAACAACCGCATTACGAATGATTAATCGTATGGTGGAGCCGACAAGCGGGAAAATTTTATTGGATGGGACGGACTTATCGAAAATAAATCCTGTTCAGCTCCGCAGACAAATCGGTTATGTTATTCAACAAATTGGGTTAATGCCCCACATGACGATACGCGATAATATAACACTTGTTCCAAGACTTTTGAAATGGGACAAGGAAAAGAAAGATAATGTAGCAGAGCGTTTAATTGAGCTTGTTAATTTACCTACCTCTTATTTAGACATGTATCCTGCGCAGTTATCGGGCGGGCAGCAGCAACGAATAGGTGTTGTACGTGCACTAGCGGCTAATCAAGATATTATTCTAATGGACGAGCCATTTGGTGCACTCGACCCAATAACGCGCGACACATTGCAGGATTTAATGAAGGACCTACAAATTCGCCTCGGCAAAACCGTGATTTTTGTTACGCATGATATGGATGAAGCAATCAAATTAGCAGACCGTATTTGTATTATGCACGATGGGAAAGTTGTGCAATTTGATACCCCAGATAATATTTTAGCTAATCCTGCAAATGATTTTGTGCGTGACTTTATAGGTTCGCATCGTCTCATTCAAAGTAAACCAAGTGTAAAAACTGTAGATGAGGTAATGATTAATCCCATTTCTATTACAATTGAAAAAAGCTTAGATGAAGCACTACGTTTAATGGTATCAAAGCGGGTGGATACTTTATTTGTAACAGATGCTAATAAGCACCTCATCGGTTACTTGAATGTGGAAAGCTTTACGAGCCCGCAGCGTAATCGCCAAAGCATTGATGAAGTAATGCAACGGGAAGTCGCTTATGTAAAAACAGGCACAAAACTGCAGGATTCAGTACGCCGTATTTTGAAGCGGAATCTCCAAAATATCCCTGTGGTAGACGAGGATAAGCGGTTAATTGGTCTTATTACTCGTGCCAATATAGTTGATACAATATATGACACAATTTGGGGTGATGAGAAGGAAGAGAACGCGCTACTTGTAAATAAGATAACGACTGAGGAGGAATCTATATGATTGATTTCTTCACACAAAATACGGGTGACATTGTACTAAAAACATGGGAGCATTTTTATATTTCAATTATCGCCTTATTTTTAGGAGCGATTGTTGCGATTCCACTTGGTGTAGTACTCTCCAAAACGACACGTTTAGCAAAAATCGTATTAGCCATTACGAGTGTTTTTCAAACATTGCCTTCACTTGCTATTTTAGCAATTATGATTCCTTTTTTAGGCGTTGGTAAAGTACCAGCTATCGTTGCGCTATTTATTTATACACTATTACCAATTTTAAATAATACGTTTATCGGCATGAAATCTGTTAATGGCGATGTAAAAAAAGCCGGCATTAGTATGGGAATGACACAAGTGCAGTCTATTTGGATGATTGAACTCCCTTTAGCAATCCCCGTTATTATGGCGGGCATTCGGTTATCCGCAGTATATGTTATCGCATGGGCAACATTAGCCTCTTACATAGGCGCAGGTGGCTTAGGGGATTTTGTATTTAATGGCTTGAATTTATATCAAACTGATTTAATTATTGGCGGGGCTGTACTCGTTACGATTTTAGCATTATTAACAGATTTTATTTTGTCAAAGGTGGAAATTTGGGTTACACCAAGAGGATTAAAAGTAGAGAAATGAGGCGTAAGATGATGAAAAAAACGATAACAGTTTTCGGTAGTATATTACTTGCGCTGACAATTTTAACTGGGTGTTCTTTGTCAGGTGGACAAAAGAATAGCATAGAAAAAATAAAAGTAGCGACAATGGTTACTACTGAATCACAAATTATGGGTCATATGCTTAAGGAAATGATTGAGCATTACACAGATGAAGAAGTAGAATTAATTAATAATCTTGGCTCAAGCACTGTGGCACATCAAGCGATGGTAAATGGTGATGCGAATGTTTCAGCTGCTCGTTATACAGGAACTGATTTGACAGGCGCACTACAGGCAGAGCCTATTAAAGACCCAAAAGAAGCAATGAAATATGTACAAAAAGCATTTGCTGAGCAATTTAATCAAAAGTTTTTTGATACGTATGGCTTTGAAAATACCTATGCATTTATGGTTTCTCAGGAAACAGCAGAGAAGTATAACTTAAATAAAGTGAGTGATTTAGCTGCAATTGCTAAGGATATTGAGGCGGGTGTCGATACATCGTGGCTAAACCGTGAAGGTGATGGCTTTAAGGCATTTGTACAAGAATATGGCTTTGAATTTAAGCGTACATATCCGATGCAAATTGGCTTAGTGTATGATGCGGTGCAGGCTGGTGAAGTAGAAGTTGTGCTAGGCTATACAACAGATGGTAGAATTGCCTCCTACAATTTAAAGGTGCTAGAGGACGATTTGCATTTCTTCCCCCCATATGAAACGAGCGCACTCGCTACGAATGAAATATTGGCAGCAAAACCTGAGCTAGAGGCTGTTATTAATCGACTAGTTGGCAAAATTTCAACAGCACAAATGCAGGAGCTCAATTATTTATGTGATAATAATTTATTGGAGCCTGCTGTAGTAGCGAAAAACTTCTTAATGGAAAATAATTATTTTAGTGAAGAGGGAGGTGAGGAGTAATGCAGGATTTATCGCAATTAAGCACCTTTGAGCAGTTCATTTACTATTTTCAGGAAAACGGCTTTTATGTGCTAGGACAGTTCATGACGCATTTTTTAATTTCAGTATATGGCGTTTTACTTGCGACACTTTTTGGCATCCCTATTGGTATTTTCATTGCGAAAAACATGAGGCTAGCAGGGCCTATTATTACAGTAGCAAACATTATTCAAACGATTCCAGCTCTTGCGCTAATGGCTATGATTATGCTTGTGCTTGGATTAGGTAAGACGACCGTAATTGTTACGGTGTTTTTATATTCATTGCTACCGATTATTAAAAATACTTACACAGGCATTACGACAATTGACAAAAGCTTAACAGATGCAGGGCGAGGAATGGGCATGACGCGTCAGCAAGTACTATATATGATTGAGCTGCCACTAGCTCTATCAATTATTATTACAGGTATCCGTATTGCCCTCGTCATCGCTATAGGTATTACAGCAATTGGAGCCTTTATTGGTGCAGGTGGACTGGGCGATATTATTATTCGCGGAACAAACGCAACAGATGGAACAGCTATTATTTTAGCAGGCGCAATTCCAACAGCATTAATGGCTATCATTGTTGACGTTGGTCTCGGCTGGCTAGAACGTCGTCTTGACCCAATGAAGCGTCAAGAAAGGCTGAAAAAGGCTTATTAAATAACAACATGGAATAAACCTAAAACTATATGATAAATATGAAGCCCGACACTATCTCGCAATTAGATAGTGTCGGGCTTCAAGTGTATTCATCATTAGATGATTTGCTTTTCGTAACATAAAAAAACAATGGATAATGCAATACCTAATATTAAAGTGAAACTTTAATCAGTGGGGGTTTTCCTCATCCTCCACTGATTGTTTGTTGAACCAATCGGGCTTTTACGGACAGTTGATTGCCCACTTATCCTTTAGCATATTTTCACTCAAATCTTAAAGTAGGTGTCTTACTGCCTGTTAATGCGGGATAAATGTCCAATTATCATTAACGATTCCTAGAACGAAAAAACACCAAGCATCTACATAGTTGTCACTCCCTTATTTTTGATTATTTCTTAATTGATACGGATGAATATTGAAGAAAAAAACACAGTGAATAAAGCAGGAGAAATTGTGCCAACTGTAACGATGGAAAAAAGAATGATATGATGAAGGAAAGAGTGTGTTTCAAATATCCAACACGCTTGTGAAGTGAGTATAGATATCGAATATTAATATGGAGGGGTACTTCAAATGCAACATATTCAAGTGGAGCAGTTATTACAAGACAAGGTTAAACATGCAGGTAAAGTGGGAGCAGGCACTGGCTATGATGTAATGAATATTCAGTTAAGAGCTGGTGAATCAGTAGCGGAGCATTCAGCGCCTGGAGAAGTATTAATTGTGTGCCGAAAAGGGCGTGTAAAATTTCATGTTGAAGGGCAAGAAACGGAGCTTGATGCGAACGCATTACTAATGCTTGAGCCGAGCGAAAAGCATAGCCTTGAAGCGGTAGAGGATTGCGAGATTATCGTTGTGCGATTGAAGAAATAGTAAAGTCACAAGGCTATTCAGAAAGACAAAGTAGCTCTGACATAACAGGAAATTCAAAAAATCTGGACGATACGCGCAATTGATTTGTTTTAGAGCCTTTCAATTATTATTGTGTGATTCAGCTAGTCGTTAAACATATAAATGAAGGAGGGGAAAATATGAACACCTCAATTATTTTTGATATGGATGGTACGTTATTTCAAACAAATTTGATTTTGGAGCCTGCTTTAGAAGCTACCTTTGAAATATTGCGTTCAAATGGGAAATGGGTAGGTACAACACCTATTGAAAAATACCGTGATATTATGGGAGTGCCTTTGCCGGTTGTCTGGGCAACTTTATGTCCAAAACATAGCGCAGCCCAGCATATAGAAAGCAATCACCTATTTCAAGAGGCGTTAATTGAGCAAATAAAAAAAGGTAGAGGCGCTTTATACATGGGGGTGGAAGAAACATTAAAGCAATTAGCGGGGAGCTACCCATTATATATAGCAAGTAATGGGCAAACAGCTTATTTACAAGCTATTGTAGAGCAATATCAGCTAAAGAGATTTATTCAGGGGGTTTATAGTATTGATTTGATTGCCTCTGGAAATAAAGCGGAATTAGTGCAACTAGTCAAAGTGGAAAATAATATTGAGACAGGGTATGTTGTAGGAGACCGCTCATCGGATATCCATGCGGCACTTGATAATCAATTAAAGTCTATCGGCGTTCGCTTCGATTTTGCACAAGAAAGCGAATTAGAGCGAGCAGATTATATTGTCAATGATTTTAATGATATTTTACATATTATTAAAGAGTAGGATGAAAAGATTCCATCAGGTTTACATTGAGAAATGAAATCCTAAATTAACAGAATAGTGATGCAATTATGTTATAATATTTGCATTATAGTTCTAATCAGTTTCGGACTAGATAAATTGACTTACATAATAAGGAGTGTTATTTATGACAGCTTTACAGCAACAACTAGCAGATTTATTAAAGCAATATGAAGAGGAAACGATTCAGCTTCGTCGTCATTTCCATGAAAATCCCGAGCTCTCTTTTGAAGAGGTAGAAACGCCGAAAACGATTGCTGCATTTCATCGAGCACTAGGTCATGAAGTGCGTGAGGGAGTTGGTGGCAATGGAGTTGTTGCAAAGCTAGTAGGTGGCAAACCTGGGAAAACAGTTGCATTGCGCGCGGATTTTGACGCTTTAGCAATTACGGAGGAGACGGGTCTACCTTTCCAGTCCAAAGTAAAAGGGCGTATGCATGCATGTGGTCATGATGGGCATACAGCTTCACTATTAATCTTAGCGAAAGCCTTCAATCAAATGAAGGATGATTTAGAGGGGACAATCGTGTTCATTCATCAGCATGCGGAGGAGCTTGCCCCGGGTGGAGCGATTGCAATGATTGAGGATGGCTGTTTAGAAGGTGTAGACGTGATTTTTGGTACGCATTTATGGGCACCAGCTGAGCTTGGCAAAGTGCAAACTGCAGTAGGTCCATTAATGGCTGCAGCAGATGGTGTTTATATTACGATTAAAGGAAAGGGTGGTCATGGTTCAAACCCAAGTGACACGAAGGATTCGATTGTTCTTGCAGCACAGTTTATTACGAATTTACAGCAGCTTGTTGCACGTCGCGTCAATCCATTACGTCCAGCTGTTGTGTCGATTGGACATATTGAAGCATTAAACCCTTTCAATGTTATCGCTGACCAAGTATATATGAAGGGTACTGTGCGTACTTTCCATGAAGAGGAGCGTGCTTTGTTAGAACATGAAATCGAAGAGCTGTTAAAGGCGACATGTTATTTAACAAAGGCAAACTATGAGTATGAGTATGTTCGAGGCTATCCACCTGTAGTGAACCATGAGGCAGAGACAGAACATGTGATGGCGTCAGCAGAAAAAGTTGCAGAGGTGGAAGCTGTTGAAATCGTAGACCCGAATATGGGGGGAGAGGATTTCGCATATTTCTTAGAGAAAATCCCGGGAGCATTCTTCTTCACAGGGGCAAAAAACCCTGAATGGGAGGAAGTATATCCACACCATCATCCTAAGTTCGATATCGATGAACGCTCATTACGAATTGCAGCAAATGTTTTAGGGCAGGCAACATTAGACTATTTCGCGAAAAAATAATTAGCATGAATAAGGCGCATGAAACCCAAATCATAACTTGGTTTCATGCGCTTTTTACAACTTTAAGTCTGTGTTGAATTAAGTTTCACGTATTTTTAAAGTAAGGTGCTTTTTTCAATACTGCACAAAGTGGAATCGCGATAGCTAAACCTAAAGCATTTTGTAGTAAATCACCAGGGATGGATGCTAGAGGTGCAATCCAGTTGCTATATAAAATAACTTCACCGATATAATAAATTGCCAGCATTACAGGAACAGAAGCAACCGCTGCGACGATGTTCATAATCATGCTTGTTCCTTTTTTTCCACTCATATACGCAATTTTTCCTACAATAAAACCTTGGAAAAAGCGCGCTACAATTGTAATTGGGGCCCAAATCAGCCAGCCACCGAAAATATCAAAAAGCCCCATACCAAAAGCGCCAGCAATCGCTCCTTTTTTTGGTCCAAACAAAATGGCAATGGTAAAGAGCATTGCTGTACCTAAGTGAACAAGCCCCCCTTTCGCCATAATAGGCAGCTTAATATTAATAAAAGTTGCAATGAAAACAAGGGCAATCAGAATAGCTGTAATAACCAAATCAAATGTTTTACTTTGTTGTTTTTGTATATTGTGTGCTTGTTGCATTGTCATTCTCCTTACTATTATTGAAATTATCAATTACTTTAGCAAATATCTGATTGTTATAAAAGTACCAATTCTGTTTAAAATGTAGTGGTCAGTTTGTGACTAAAACAATTGTCCAGTATAGCTATGGTTTGTTAAGATGAACATATTAGAATTTGATTGGTGGATGATAGGGATGAAAAAGGTAGCTGTTATACAAGATATGTCCTCTTTTGGTAAATGCTCTTTAACTGCTGCGTTGCCAGTTTTATCGGTGATGGGTGTACAAGTTTGTCCACTGCCAACAGCAATTTTGACAGCGCAAACAGAGTTTCCAAGCTTTTTTTGTGAGGATTTGACTTCAAAAATGGGGCATTTTACAGAAGAATGGAGAAAAATGAATGAAAGCTTTGATGGTGTTTTAACAGGCTTTGTTATGGGAGAAGAGCAAATTCAGCATATTTTTGAATTTCTAGATACTTTTCAGCGTGAGGAAACAATTGTGCTTGTTGACCCAGTCATGGGTGACCAAGGTGAGGGCTATCCATTGTTCACAGGTCGCTTATTAGAACGTATGAAGGAGCTTGTCAAACGAGCAGATATTATCACACCAAATATAACGGAATGCTGTATGCTAACAGGGTTGTCGTATGAAAAGTTACATAGTTATTCGACGATGGATGATTATTTGCTAGCATTGCAAGAGGCAGCGCATCAATTGGCTACAGAAACAAATGCCAAAGTAGTGTTGACCGGCATTGTACCTCCTACAGAAAAGCCGATGATTGGCAATTTGCTCGTTGCAGATGGAACCGTTGTTTTCAACCAACAACCTTTTAATGGTACAGGTTATTCTGGTACAGGTGATTTATTTGCAGCTACTGTTATGGGAGGCGTTTTACGAGGACATAGTCTGTCTGAGGCGATTGAGCTAGCAGCGCAATTTTTGACAGCAGCTATTGGAGAAACATATGCGCAGCAAATTCCACGTAATATGGGTGTTCATTTTGAAAAGTATTTGAAAATGCTTATTTAGATAGGGGGCTTTACAAATAATGAAAAATATTTTTGCGTTCGAAAGTATTGAGGAAATACAGTCATACTCTGCTGATATAGAGCAGTTGAATGAAAAACTAAATGCCTATCAAGCACTTTTGGAAAAAGAATTTGGCTTAGAGGATGTACCGCAGGCAATCGTTTGGACTTCAAAAGAGACTGCAACAACGATTTTTTCAAATTTCCCTGTACCTGCCTTTACGAATGAGGTGAGAATTTGTATGTCACCAAGTGTGCAGGAATGGCGTGAGCTTTATCTTACCCAACTAGAGGGGCAGCACAATGAGCGTATTGAAAAATATTATAATGAGATAACATTAGACCATGTGTTTTGTGTGTTAGCACATGAATTAACACATCATCTTGAACTATTTATAGAGGATTTTGATAGTGAACGCGAAAATAGCATTTGGTTTGAGGAAGGCATGTGTGAATATTTGTCGCAAAAGCTGACATTATCGGCTGAGCAGTATAAAGAATTAGTCGCTATTGAGAGTGAATTGATTAAGTTATTTAAAGAGAAATATGGGCAGCATTCTTTAGACGAATTTGGCATAGGTAGTTATGAAACAACAAGCTTAGCTGCTATTATGCTGAATTATTGGCGCAGTTCTAAGGCTGTGAAATACATTGTAGAGGATTGTCATAATGGAGATATACGAAAGGTTTTTGAGCAATATCATGCGTGGGATAAAGCAGGACGAAAGGTTCCGTTAACTACGTATTTTTGGGTAGAAGCATTTTAATTTCTATAATTTTATTATACCATAAATCTCCATATATTAATAGACTAGTATATTTTCAAAAATGCTTTAGCTTTATTAATAGGGAGGGGTGTAGGATGAATATAGGTTTGCGAAATGATGAAGTCATACTCGTTCCTTATGAGGAAATATGGCGAACAGAATTTGAGAAAACAAGAGAAGAATTAGTAGCACTGACCAATTTAAAGAGCCATCAGATTGAGCATATTGGCAGTACGTCAATTGAAGGGATACGAGCAAAGCCAATCATTGACCTTTTAGTTGGCGTAGGTGGTTTGGCATATCTAGAAAAGCCATTTTTCAAAGTTTTAATGCAGGCAGGCTTTTATAGATTGCGTGTAGAGCGACCCGACGAAATTGTATGTGCGAAGTTTATGGATGATACATTTCAAATAAAGACACATTTTATTCATATTGTCCAATATGAGGGAGAGAAATGGCAGGAGCTCTTATTTTTTAGAAATTATTTAAGAGCAAATGAAGAGGCAAAAAAGCATTATGAAGAGCTAAAGCAATCTTTTTTTGTAACGGGTTTACAAGGCATTGCAGCTTACACGGATTATAAAGAGGATTTTGTAAGGTCTATTTTAGCCAAGAGAGGCGAGGAAAGCTGAATGGAATTAACAATATTTAACGGAGAGACAGAAGACTTAGTTCAGTTGCTAACTGGAAATGAATGGACCTATCATGCAGATTTAGAGGTTGATGCGAACGCAGTGAGAAAAGCTATTAAAAAGGGCTATTATGCAGACGGACGTGAAACATTTTGGATTATTGAAGCTGGAGAGAAAATGGGTATTCTTATTATTAATGATATTAATGATACAATTCCGTTATTCGATATTCGTTTGGCTGCAAAAGCGCGCGGTAAAGGGCTTGGTGTGAAAGCGTTAAAATGGTTACAAAACTACCTATTCGGTGAAAAAAGTAAAATCCGCATCGAAGGTTATACACGAGCGGATAATATTGCAATGCGAAAAAGCTTCACAAAAGCGGGCTTTGTGAAGGAAGGCTATTTACGCAATGCTTGGGAAAATGCGGATGGTACAATCTCAGATACAGTTTTATATGGGGCAATCTATGAGGACTGGAAAGCAGGGCTAGTAACTCCTACTAAAATGAATGAAGTGCCATATTAAGGGACTCCAAGTCATAGTGCTATAATTTTCTATGTATATTGATTAACCAAAATCATCCTATATTCAATTGATATAATTCGTGATGAAGTTTGAATATATCTTTAAGTCTTCTCCGTTATTCGATTGGTAGGGTAGCACAAAGAAACTAGTATGTAAAATTAGAGTGCCCTTTGAAAAGGCCATTTTGAAAAAAAGCTAGGCAATTTGTTGAAGCTGCTGTCTGTATTTTGCAGGCGGCAGCTTCTTTAAGTTCCATCGCCCAAGATAATGATTGTAGTACGTCATATAACTTTTAATTTCTCGTTTGAATATCATCTGTATACGTAAATGATTTCTCGCTAATTGCTCGTGCATTTTAATTACATCTTAGCTGTTTCTGTTTTTCTTTGGTAAATAATTTTTTGTCAATTCTTATCCGCTCCAACAACCTTTTCTCATTCATAAAGAAAAATACCCTATACGACAGCCTTTTTCAAAGTGTCTATCGTATAGGGTATATTTTAAACCAGTGAATGATAAGTGTTGGGCAAGACGCAACAACTTGAAGGGACATTTCTATGCGGTTAGCGAAATTAACTTGCGATTTAAAATACGGTTGAAAAAAATAAAATAAAAATAAATGTCGAAATTGTTTATTTTTTGTTCAACACGTAATGATAAGGTTAGCTCAATACGCTATATAGCATATGCTACTATTTTACAGCATGAACTAGGCGTAAAGCTATCGACATAGGGATTCCCAAGAAAGCCTATGCTCCGTAATATATCGAAATGAAAATAGGTAGATTATCCTGAAGTCGATAAAAAGCGAGGAAAAAGGAGGGGATTTTAGGGATGAACCGAAAACGCAGTAAAAGCAAATTGGTATTATCACTTTGGCTAGTAATAATGCTTATTTTGCAAACGTTGACATTCGCTGTTCCTACATATGCAGAAAGTGAGACAAGCCCTGCGGAAAAGTATGAGGAAGAGCAATTAGTTGTTACTAACATGTTAACGGACAATGAAACTGGTCAATTGGTAACGGAAGACACAGCAAAAGTCATCCTACCAATGTCTGTGGGATTACCTACAGATAAAACAGCGCTGTTTATGGAGGCGAATGCACCCTTTCCATTGGAAGTGAAGCAGGAAAATGCTGTTATTAACCCAAATGGTATTATTCAAGGTAGACAGCAATTTGTGCTCAAGTCAGAAGGGCTCAACGTACCGGTAAATGGTGATGACTCAAATCCTACAAACGCCGATCCTATGAAATACATCCAAAAAGGTGACTGGATTGAGCTAACGAGAGAGGATTACTTTAAGGAAGTGTTGTTGCCAACAGCTACTAAAGTACTGAATGCACAAACTGAATCAGGTATGAGGCAGCTAGGTACCGCATACTTCACTCCGAATAGTATTAAGATTGAATTTAATGGTGATGATAATTTTTTCAACGGTGTTGGACGAAATATTGTTTTCAGCCTTGAAACGACTGCTGATGCTGATGTAACTGGAATGGCGTATGGTGAGACAAAGCCAATCGACATTTTTGGGGCAGTTTATCAGCTAAAAAATCCAGATGTTACAGCAACGTACAGCATTACACTAAGCTCACCTGGGATGGTCAGATGGGATCAGTACAGCTATCGTGGAATTCAGCCTTCACAATTTGTTGAGGGAGCAATTACTTGGCAATCAACTATGTCTGCTTTTGATCAGTTTGATAACACAATCAAGCTACCGTTAGACGGGAAGACGTTTTATACGAATCCGGCATCTTATAATACCAATTTTGGAAATGCCCGTGGTATTTATGTACCGGACTCATTCAAAGTAAATGGCATTCATGTAACTCCGAGCATAGATGCGGATGGGGTGCTTACCTACATCTTCCCATCAGGAACAGGTGTAGATCCAGTAATCGAGTATAAGACATGGATTCCTAAAGAAAGTTACTATTATGAGTATAGGAATCCGCCAGGCAATCTTGGTCGTAGCTATCGGGATATGCAAGGTAGGGTAGAACTAAAACAAGATGATGAGAAGTTGGTAGAGGCAGCTCAAGAGATTTCTTTTGCTCCCGATTGGATTCAAGCTGCTGCCTCGTATGACCATCCTAATGGAACAATCATCTGGACAATTAATGTCAACAGCAAGTATAACAAAAAAGGCTTGAATGATTTTACAATTACCAATGTACTGCCTGATGGATTGGAGTTTGACTCAGCAACATGGCAGACATGGGTAGATGGTGTTCCATCTGCTAAAACATCAATTACACCCGATTCGAATGGTGTTTACTCCTTTGGAAATATTGATGGCAGAGTGGAATTAGTGATAAAGAGCAATGTAATTGATGGCTCCAGTTTTAGAATCGACCCACGTGCCAACTGGAATTTGGATACACCAAATGCCATTCAGAACAATGATGTGGTGAGTGGTTTAAGACCTGCCGCAGTAACTGATGAGGCAATCGTTACTATTGGTGCACATACATTTACAAAAAACGGCACTGTTTTACAGGAAGATTTTAATCTTGGCGGGGTGACATGGACAGTTAACTTAAAGCCACAATATGCTTTGCCGGATGCAGTAGTGTATGATGTGCTCGTACATGGTGGAGATTTAAATATCTTAAATAATGCTGTCGATGCCACTAACGAGGTAGATGCAGCAACAATTACAAAAATAAAAGCAAATATCAATGCGGCACAACTTTGGAAGCAATATCATCCAGGTAGCCTAACGAGTGCAAACGGTCTAAATGTGAAGGCTATTCCATTGACAGTGGATGGTGAAGTGGTAGCGGATTTAATTAAAGTGACAGGTTATACTTCGGACCAGAATGCTTCCTTCAGTTTCCGAGCACTTGAAACAAATCCAGACGTACTCTTTAGACAAAATATTAATACAGATAAAGCAGAATGGAATCGTGCCTTATTATTTGATGGCGAGGCTGTTATGAGCGCACAAAATTCTGTGAATCTTCATGTGACGATGTTAAATAAAGAAATGCTCTTTGCTTCAAAGCCATTAAAGATAGATGGTACACCTGAAAATGTCACACCAAATAACATAGCTAGTTATATAAGAGATGACAATAATGAAGCATGGACGATTTCTGCTTATGATCAAACGACAAAAACGGTTACCTTCCGTTTAAGTGTTAACATGCCAGGCTATAATACTGGTGAAATGGCGAAAGACGGCGGCAACCGGGTGGCTAGTCATATTAAACTAGTAGATACATTACCTGAAGGGTGGGAGTTCGTACCGTTTTCTGAGGAGAAAGAATTCGAGCTTTGGGAAGGTTCCTCAAGCAATGGTGCATATGCTAGTGGACGTGTAGATTTAAGGAACGATGCGAAGAAAATCATTGAGCCAGGCACTTCTGCTCATGTTGTAAGTTTCTCAAAGAGTGGAAATATAGGAACATTCAGTTTCTCTAAATTGGAAAGTCCTTATATAATTTTAGTAAAGGCAAGACCATCCAATGCGGCATTAGCACAATATTTAGAGGAATACACGGAAAATGGTACAACGCAGCAAGTACTATATAACAAAGCTGATTTCCATATAACATGGGGTGGAGAAGAAAAAGTAGTGACTGAGCAACGTAAGGTGATTGTACCCGTTCGAGCACTAAGTAAATCAGTTAATAAGCCGTTTCCAGGTGTACTGGAATGGACAGTAGACTATACACCGCCATTCAATATGGAACAAGGTATATACTTGCAAGATACTATAGGTGCAGGTATGAAGCTACGTTATGATGAAAGCGGCAACGCTATATTGACTGCACCTAGTATGTCAGTATATCCTGCGAAGCTAACGGCTAGCGGTACTTTAGAGCGAGAGGGTGCGGCGTTAGATCTTAGTGTACCGAACGCTGAAGTCCAAGTGGAGGCGGCACCAGGAGCAGATGGCACTACAGTTATCAAGTTTTATTTGAGTAATCCAAATCAACTTTATCAATTTGTGTATCAAACAGAAGTTGACCAATCTCAAGAGCCAAAAGCTGGAGACAAAATGGGGAATAAAATAAAGCTGATGGGCGATGATAAGTTGCAAGCTATCAGTGCAGAAAGTGAAACTACACTGGACAGTTCGGACGTAGCAGGCAGCTCCACTTCCAATGCACTATTACCACTAATCAAGGTAGACCCAGATGGTAATCCACTAGGTGATGTATGCTTTGAGTTGTATAAGAAGGGCGATGGAACGAAGGCTGCAGATGGGAAAACAACTAGCAATGGAAAACTTAATCTATTGTTCCCTGAACCAGGGTACTACGAATTGGTAGAAACTTGTTATGATGAGGATGCCTACCTGCCAAATACAAAGGTTTATCAAGTATACGTAGGAAATACGCCAGGAAAGCCTATTTGGGTGGATGGTATAAAAGTAACTTCTGATAATCCATTAGTCGTTCCAACTCCTGCTGCAGGTGGATTAAAAATTGATAACACTGTAACAGGTAATGGAGGAGACCAAAACAAAGAGTTTAGTTATACAATTGTTTTTGATGGAGAAGACAAGGATGCGGAATATCAATATGTTAAGGATGGGGCAAAAGCTACAATAAAAAGTGGTGAAACTATTCTTCTGAAGCATGGTGAGGAAATCACATTCCCTAGATTGATTGAAGGTCTTTCTTACACGATTATACAACAAAACTATACAAATGATGGTTATATGACAAACCCTGAAACCCGAGTGTATACTGGCGAAATCAAAAAGGATACAGTGATTGAGCTAGCGTATGTCAACAACCGAACAATACTAGGGCATCTATTAATCGACAACACAGTGACTGGTAGTGGCGATAGAAATAAGGAATTTGAATACACTATTAACTTCGCTGGAGCAGGTGAAGACGGGACGTATTCTTATACGAAGTCTAACGGTGCGACAGGAACAATCGAGTCAGGTCAAAAAATCGTACTGAAACATGGTGAGTTTATTACTTTTAGTAATCTACCTGTAGGACTTATCTACACAGTTCAACAGACAGATTACACAAGTGAGGACTATGAAACTACGCCAGAAGACTTCACATTTACAGGTGAGATTGGAGAGTCGCAAACAGCCGAAGCGAAGTTTATCAATCATAAAGATGCTGGTGGGGGCTTGTTAATTAGCAATACAGTAACAGGTAATGGTAGCGATGCGAATAAGGACTTTGAGTATACGGTTATCTTTACTGGAGCGGGTGCAGATAGAACATATTCTTATACGAAGTCTGACGGCACTACAGGAAATATTAAATCTGGTGATACATTCGCACTTAAGCATAATCAGACGATTCTTATTGAAAATATTTTAAAGAATACAGGATATATTGTAGCAGAAACTGACTATACAGAAGAAGGTTATAAAACAACCCCAACAAGCAGAGAGCATACTGGTACTATCGAGGCAGGCATTATTGCAGAAGCGCCATTTGAAAACGCTCGCTATCTTCCAGGTACACTTGCCTTAGAACCAAAAATTCAAAAGGTACGTGGAGATGGTAAAACACCAACTGAGTTGACAGCCACTTTAACAGGGGAGGATGGCACCCCTGTAAAGGGCGAGGAAATTGTCTTTTTCGTTGACGGTAAAGAAGTGGGAAGAGGTATTACTGATGAGCATGGAAAAGTGACGATTTCATACACGCCACCGAAATTGACGGAGGTTACACCAAAGGAGCATAAAGTCATTGCGAAGACGGATGCTACTAGTCCATCAGGTGTACCATACAATGAGGATGATGCAATTGTTATCACAATGCCAGCAGCACTTACTGGTGTTCTACGCAATAATGAAACAAGAGAAATCATTCCTAATGTAGAGATTGTAGTGAGGAATGTTAAAACGGGTGAGGAAGAAACAATCACTACGGATTCAGAGGGAAGGTACTATCACCCTGTTCAACGAGATGAAGAGTATACAATTACTTACATCCGAATGATGAATATTGGTGGAGTACAAACGCCTATTCCATTTACACAAAAAGCGTTCATCGAAGATACTGATACTACAACTGAGGGTGACTTAATTCCAGCAGAAATTGCTGCTGTAGGTATCGTACTCTTCAAGAAATCAAATGGTGACACAGCATTACTGAATGAAGTATTTGCTGGCAACTTGAACATTTATTTGAAAGATGCAACTGGCAATTATGTTTTAGAAAACGGTGCACCTAAAGCATTTCCATTAGCTGAAAATGGTTCCTTTTTAGCAGAAGGTTTAACTATAGGTAATTATACAATGGAAGTGCGTTATCAATTTGAACCAGGTAAAGAGTTAGTGCTTGTGAAAGATAAAGTGCTTAACTTAGCAAATATTGATGAGCTTAATATTTCGGAAGAATTAGTTGACCCATATGGCACTGTTTATGATGAAACGACAGGTGATGTAAACACTGGCGTAAAAATCGAAGGTGCTACAGTCACATTGTACTATGCGGATACAACAAGAAATATTACGAAGGGCATTACGCCAAACACAAAAGTGGTATTGCCTGCAATTCCAGGCTTTGCGCCAAATGATAACGCGAGCCCAGAGCAATATAGCGATATATTTGGTTTTTATGCATACATGGTATTCCCAGAAGCAGATTACTATTTAGTTGTAACAAAAGAAGGCTATGAAACATATACAAGCCCAATTATTTCTGTTGAGTGGGATATTGTAAGGCACGATGTACCAATGAAGCCAATTAGTTCAGGTGGCAATCCTGGAGGCAACCCAGATTCAGGAACGAATCCGAGCAACCCGGGGGGCAGCCCAAATCCAGAAACGAATCCGAGTAACCCGGGAGGCAGCCCAAATCCAGGAACGAATCCGAGCAACCCGGGGGGCAGCCCAAATCCAGAAACGAATCCGAGTAACCCGGGAGGCAACTCAGATTCAGAAACGAATCCGGAAAATCCGGGGGATAACCCAGATTTAGGAATGAATCCTGAAAATCCAGAAGAACTTGAAAGCGATCCAAGTTCAGAAGGCAATTGGGAAGAGCCTAAAAATAATCCAGATTCAGAAGCTAAGACAGAACAACCTAGAGGCAACACTGAATCTCATAACCAAAACGGCGAGATTAATAACAATGGAGCGAATAAGAATAGTAAACTAGATAATGTTCCAAAAACAGGGGATGATAGTATGTCATCAATGTTCTATATAGCTTTGGCGCTGCTATCCCTTATCATGCTGGTTTTACTATTATTCGGAAACAGGAAGAAAAAGCATATTCAGTAATGAGAAGGGCGGTAAGAAAATGAGTAAAACTAAAAAAATTCTTATCGCCTTTTTTACAGCGATGCTTATTTATTCTTTAGGCACGCTTGCCAAAAATTACTTGCAGAATTACACTGAAAATCAACAAATAAAGGAACTGGCAGAAATACGTTATAAAGAGGATAGGGTAACTGTACCTGTTACTACCAAAGTACAGGTGCCTATCATGCTTCCTGAATTTCAGGAGCTTTACAAGCGAAATTCGGATATTATTGGGTGGTTAAAAGTAGATGACACGCGCATTGATTACCCAATCATGCAGCATCAGCAGGATGTAGAGTACTATCTTAATCATGGTTTTGATAAAGAGGAAAACATAAACGGGCTACCTTTTTTGGATAAATATAGTGATATAGATGAATCAAATATTTTGCTTATTCATGGACATCATATGAAAAGTGGCTCGATGTTTGCGGATTTAGAAAAGTATAAAAAGGAAAGTTACTACAAGGAACACGCAACATTTCACTTTAGTACACTTTATCAACAGGAAGAGTATGAAATAGTTGCAGTTGTTTTATCGAAGGTGTACAGGCAAACAGATGATGTTTTTAAGTATTATCAGATTGCGGATATAAAAACGTCTAACGAATTTGATTCGTATATCGGAAATATTAAACAGCTTGCACTTTATGACACAGGAGTGACTGCACAATATGGAGACAAGCTAATTATTCTGTCAACATGTGAATACTCAACTGAAAATGGACGATTAGCAGTGGTCGCTCGAAAAAAATAATATTATATTCCAGGCGTGTTGATTAGCCTTTATTTTACAAAGAAAACCTAGAAATTCGTTGATTTCCGTTGCGGGGGACGCTTTTCTCGGGGTGCGGCTTCAACTAATCTATTTCGGCATTCGCCGAAATAAATGGATTTTCAGCTCGAGGCCAACACGATGTTGGTCATGGAGGCGTTGCCGCAGGACGCGGCGACTTTAGCCTCCCTACCTTTAATCCTGATGGAGTCGCTCCCTCCACTCCAATCAACGAGTGTATGCCTATGAAAAAAGCATTTTCCCTATAAAATACGCTAATTAATATACATTATTTACATAATCAACACACCTGATTATATTCCACATATGTTAATTAACTAAAGTCTTTCATTTCTAAAAGAAGATATTTTTATAATACAAAACCTGTGTTTTATCCAATTCAATCATAAAAGTCGATTTGTCGTGCGTTTTTAGGACAAATCGACTTTTTCAGTCTAAAATGAATGAAGTGCTATATTAGAGAATGCCAAGCTCTAGTAGTATAATATTATATTAATAAAAAATAGGGGATGAGACGATGCAAATTTTACATACTACACCTACTGTTGATGAGTTTTTAACATTGCGGAAGCTAGCGGGAATGGGACCACGTGACCGAGAGCATGTGCAAGCGGGTTTAAATAATAGCTGTTTTTCTGTTATTCTTCGTAAGGATGATGGTGAATTGATAGGTATGGGGCGAGTTATTGGAGATGGAGGTACAGCCTATGTAGTTGTAGATATCGCCGTTCATCCAGACGAACAAGGAAAAGGGCTTGGGAAGATGATTATGACGGAAATTAAGCATTATTTAGATACTGAAATTAGCAAGCAGGCCTTTGTTTCATTAATTGCAGATGTACCGGCGCATAAGCTTTATGAAAAGTTTGGTTTTGTGGAAACAGCGCCAAAATCAATTGCAATGGCTTATATACGTAAATAATCATGTGGTTATCTGAAAAGGAGGGAAGCCTCTGCGAATACTCATCGCAGAAAAATGGCTGATACATCCCCTTTCGACAACCATTTGCTATTCTATTAAGAATGCTGACCTTAAAATAAAGCTGATTGATTATGAAGTAGAGTGAGAGAATTCATATTTCCGTTTAGTTACGATAAAAAGTGAAATGACCTCGACCGTTTTTCTTCACGATATATAATGCTTCATCTGCTTGTTGTAATAAGGATTTTAAGGAATCTGCTTCATTCACAAGCGTTAAACCAATACTGAAGCTTAAATTGATTATATAGTTATCATTTTCTACAGTAAGAGCGCTTAAATCTCTATGCAATGTTTCAGCAAAACCTTCAAGTCGTTTTTGTTTTTATTTGAACAAATGAGTAAAAATTCGTCCCCGCCATAGCGAGCAACAATAGCTTTTTTTGCAATGCGAATGTTTTTAACCTAGAGTCAATCATTCCTAAAGGCATTTAATCACCTACGTAAATGGTATTTCCTATATTATACTGTAAAACAAATCGGTGGAATGTATTTTCGATATAAATATTGTTAAAATAAATATAAACTTTTTAGAGGAGGAAAATAGGATGGAAACTTTTGCACCGTATTTGGAGAAAATCGAAGATGCACAGCAGCGCCATCGAGTGGAGGAAGTATTATCATGGGTAGCAACGACATTTCCGAATCTAGGGAAGAAAATTGCTTGGAATCAGCCGATGTTTACAGACCATGATACATTTATTCTTGGCTTCAGTATTGCAAAGCACCATATGGCAATTAGCCCTGAAAAAGAGGGCATTATTCAATTTTCAGATGCCATTAAAGAGGCGGGCTACACACATACAGACAATTTATGGCGCATTAAGTGGGAGCAACCGGTAGATTATGTGCTATTAGAAAAAATAATTGATTACAATATTGCAGATAAAGCGGATTGCGCTACATTTTGGAGAAAATAATAAGAAAAGAAGAATGGTGTCTTTATGACACTGTTCTTTTTTAATTCAAAAGACTCATATAATTTAACTAAAATAGGGAAAATAGCTGGTCGTAAAGTCTGGTAAGTGATAGGCTAATTATTGGAGGGATATCTGAATTATTTTCAGCTTCAAACTCGAAGCTCACAATATTGAGGTACATATAAGCACAGTGGTGAAATGTCAACCTAAAAAAACACCGAAATTGGAAATTCTTTAGCTCATGAACACCTTAAAAGCATTTTTTAGGCACACTTAAATAAACCTCACATTTTTTAAGTTTTAAAAGTTAAAAAATGGAAGTTGTGTGGTGGCTAAAGAAAAGCGAGAAAGTGTTTCTCAATCCCTCCTTTCTTCTTTCGGTATGTACAGCTGTTTCGTGCGTAGTAGCGAATGCACGAGCCGTACAAGTTTTCTAGCGGTTAAGACGAGAGCGCGTTTGTGTTGGTGCTTGGTTACTTCATGATATTTCTTTTGATAAAAGGCTTTATACTCGGTGTCATGTTTACGAATGGCGTCTGATGCTTGCACAAGATAATAGCGTAGATACTTATTCCCGGTTCGCATCCGGCTGGTGTCTTCTGCTTCGAATTCACCTGATTGATATTGCGACCAGACTAAACCTGCGTATTTCGCTAAAGCATGGTGATCATCAAAACGATCTATATCTCCAATCTCAGCGATTAAGCCCGCTGCGTACACGGGACCGATGCCTTTTACCGATGTTAATGTTTGTGGAATGCCTTTCATCATGCGTTCAATCTCTTTATCTAAACGTTTCACTTGGCTTTCCATGTGCTGAATCGTACTCAAAATAACAGATAAGGATAGATTGACCGGATCGGCCATCACTTTATCTAAACGGTACGAATTCCTTGCGAGCTTTTGTAGATATTTTGCAATCTCCTCTGGCTCCGCAAAACGATTTTTGCCTTTCTCTTGAAGGAACTCAACGAGTTCTTCTAATGGCATTTCGGCAATGATGCCTGGATCTAGTTCTTCAATAACAGCGACACTTGTCGCACCAAATGTATCAGAGAATGGATTATCTTGACGTAAGCCACTAAATTTTAAGTACAGTTGATTTAACATGTAGGTTTTATTACGGGCTATTTCATGGGTTAAATGGAATCGTGTACGTGTTAAACGACGCAAAGCATCGTAAATTAACGTTTCTTGCATTGCATGTGGCAATCGTCCAAAGCGTAGATGATCCGCAATAACCCAGGCGTCTATTTTGTCGTTCTTCGGTAATGTATCGTACCCCTTTTTAAAACGAGCTACTTTACGGGCATTGAGCATATAAATAGCCGTTTGAATATGTGGTAATACTTTTTTGCATTGCGCTTTTAAGTAATGGGCAAGGTGCCAACTGTATTGATCTGTGGCCTCCATCCCTATTTTCAATTGATTTGTTTGATTCTTTTCCGCTGTTCGTACAATCTTTTGAATCAAGGTGTCCGCACCTTCGATATCATTTTGAACAGAAAAATCAGTGAGTGAGTGTCCCTCACCATGCATGAAATGGACATGATGGGAGCGCAAGCTCACGTCAATACCGACCAGCATTTGTGACATGCCAATCACCTCCTAATGGGGAATTAATCAAGATATACTCAGACCTGGGTGCCCAGTCGAATCATCGATGTCTGCCTCGTTATTAGCAATCCAAACGGGAAGACCATAAATGAGCGCTACACTCTCTTCACACAGTTGGTCGCAGCCAGTGGTTAGACCTTCAATAATGAACGATGGGTAGCAGGCTTATTAAGCAGTACGTATTTACGTCTGCAAGGGGTGAAAGCTATTTCCTGCGAATACCTTGTCCGTTCCATTGTCGCATGGACACCTGTCTTGAGTGAACTATTTTCAAGGAATAAAAAAGGACGAAGTACTGAAATGGAGCCTCCTCCATCCTTCGCCTTCACCATATGAAGTTCGTAAAAATGAGCATGTTAAATAAACAGGTAAGCACCTGTGAGCAATAATCTAATGGAATTTATAAATAATGAAAAAGATGATTTCCTTTTGGCTCCCTCGGTAAAGCAGGGGTCAAACAGGTAAAACATAAAACATGAGTGAGGGAGCCAATCGGCGACCACTTCCTATAGGAAATCCAACAGATCCTCCAGTTGTCCGGATCAACTGGAAATTCTATCGGAAAGAGCTCTTAATACTAATATACGAGGTAAGCACCTGTGAGCAATAATCTAATGGAATTTATAAATAATGAAAAAGATGATTTCCTTTTGGCTCCCTCGGTAAAGCAGGGGTCAAACAGGTAAAACATAAAACATGAGTGAGGGAGCCAATCGGCGACCACTTCCTATAGGAAATCCAACAGATCCTCCAGTTGTCCGGATCAACTGGAAATTCTATCGGAAAGAGCTCTTAATACTAATATACGAGGGGTGATGCTATGTTAGGGACTATTCAAAAAAAGATAACATTCTATTTTTCTATTATTGTGCTAATTTTAGCTATAGTAATTTCGTGGACGGTGCATAAGTCCTCTATGCAATTAATTGAGCAATCTTTAAGCAATGTGGCAATGACCATTGCTCAGCAGTCATTAGGTCAAATGGATATTGAAAAATATGAACGGGAAATTAAAGTGGGGGCAGCAGAACAGGATTTAGTCTATTACTATGAGTTACGAGAAGAATTTAATCATTATCGCCTATCTACTGGTCTAGAATATTTATACACAATGGGGCGTCAACAGACAAATGGGGGATATGATTATTTTTATGTAGTAGATGGCTTACCAGTAGGAGATGAAAACGAATCTTGGCTAGGTGAAAAAGAAGAGAGTCCAGAAATAATTCCACAGCTTGAGCAAGCTTTTAATACGGGAGAAATACAAGTAGAAATGACGAATGAAGAAAATTATGGTGCGCTCGTTTCCGCGTATGTTCCAATTAAATCAAATTCAGGTGAAATCATTGGTGTTGTGGGAGCAGATTTAGATGCCACAACCGTTTATTCAGAAATGGAGAAGCAAAAAAAGAGCTTAATTCTTTTTGCTATTGTTGCACTCTTAATAAGCATAGCGATTATTTCCGTATTAAGCACTTATCTTGTATCGCCACTAAAAAAACTTTTGATGCAAGTACATAAAGTGGGGGAGGGCGATTTGTCTACAACCTTTTCCACAAATCGCTCGGATGAAATCGGAGTATTGACAGGAGCATTTCAAAAATCAACGGATAGCTTGAAGCAAGTAATTCAAGGTATTTCCCAGCACTCTTCAGCACTTGTTAAAATGTCGAACGAGCAATTAAGTAGCACAGAGGAAATTAAACAAGGAAATGATATAGTGGCGAAAACGATGATTGAATTAGCATCAGGCTCGGAGGAGAAGGCGGTAGCTACTGTGAAAATAGCCGAGACGATGCAAGATTTTGCAAGGCAAATTGAGCAAACGAGTTATCAAGGAAATGCTTTAAATAAGAAATCAGAAAGTATTATGGCTTTAACAAATGAAGGGCTTGGGCAAATTACTGAGACCGAGCAATATGTTTCCCTTTTATATAAAGGTGTAGAGAAATCAGTACAGCAAGTAAAGATGTTAGACCATCATGCTAAAGATATTTCCAGCTTAGTACTTGTCATTGAGGGAATTGCAGAACAAACGAATTTATTAGCTTTAAATGCGGCCATTGAAGCAGCACGTGCTGGTGAGCATGGAAAAGGCTTTGCCATTGTCGCAGATGAAGTGCGCAAATTGGCGGAGGAAGTGAAAAAATCGGTCGGTGACATCGTCGGTATTGTTGGGGGAATTCAGCAGGAATCAAGCGAAGTTGCAAAAGAGTTAGAGTTAGGCTATGAGCAGGCAAGTAAAGGCACAACGACTTTGAGAGAAACAGGGGAAATCTTTACGAATATACATTTAGCAGTAAAGCAAATGCAGCTGCAAATACAGGATATTACAGTAGAATTAGAGCGAATTTCGGAGCGCGGCAATAGCGTCCACGATGCTATTGGCAATGTGGCAGCTGTCACAGAGGAAGCCCAAGCTGGCATTGAGGATACATCAAATCTCGTACAAAAATCAACAGCCGCAATGCAAGAGATAGTTCACAACTCTAAGGAGCTAACGAAAATCGCAGCACAGTTAAATGAATTAACTGAGAGATTTAAGGTGGAGTAACCTTTGATGAAACATCACCTAAAGCGTCCCAAAAGCAGGTAATCTCTGCCTTGGGGACGCTCTCATATATTAACAGAAAGAAAAGTGTCATTTTAAAAGGTTGTAAACACTGATTTTAAAGCCTTTTAATTCAATCTTAAACTTACACCTTCAGTTGTTTAAATCAATTTCATACTGAAGTGCAGTTCCTCTTGTGCAAACATATAATTAAATGCAGATGAATTATTTAAAGCTCTCTCGAATTGAATATCCATTACTAATATGTTTGCTCTGAGCAATGCTTCAAATTGCTGGAGCATTTCTTGCTGCTCAGATGAACAGGCAATTGTTAAATAAATATATTGTTCAATTGGATAGTTTAGCTTTTTGCGTTGGTCTTGAATATAACGAATAAAGTCGCGAACATATCCTTCGGCAATTAAATCCTTCGTCAAATGTGTATAGAGCAACACTTGTAACGTGCCATCTTCTGCTAAAACATAGTCATCTTTGACAACGGACTCGATTAAAAGATGCGATTGCTCCAATTTAACTGCTTCGTCAGCAAGTTGAACCGTTAAATGTCCATTACATAGTAAACTATTTTTTTCTTCGACTGGCATTGTTTCTACATAGGACTTCACTGCATTGACCTGCATGCCAAATGCAGCACCGGCTGTTTTAAAATTCAGCTTCAAGGTTTTTTCCACGAATGCTTCTGTAGAATATAGCCATTGCACTTTTTTAATATTAAGCTCATCTTGAATGATGGTGTTATACTTACTTAGATTTTCTGGCGAGCAAATGATGATTTCAGCTAAAGGTTGTTTTACCTTTAAGTTTTTGGCATTGCGGATACTGCGTCCTAGTTCAACGATTTGAACGATAGTAGCCATTTCCCTTTCAAGCACTACATTGATATAGGCTTCTGTGACAGCTGGATAGTCCTGTAAATGCACACTTGCATTGTTGTGCATTTGCATATAAATATGCTCTGCGATAAATGGCGTGAAAGGTGCGAGCAGTTTACACACTTCACTTAACACCGTGTGCAATGTATTGAAAGCAGCTCTTTTATCGTCAGAAAAACCAGAAGCCCAAAAGCGTTGGCGCGACCTGCGTACATACCAATTACTCACGTCGTCCATCAATTTAGCTATTTCCCGACAACCTTGCGTAAATTGATAATCATCCATAGATATCGTAACTTTTGCAATTGTCGTATGCAGTCGGGACATAATCCATTCATCTAATAATGTCGGTGTACCTTTTTGTGAGGCATCAAATATAAACTGGTCAATACTTGTATAAAGCTGATAAAAGTTAAACGTATTTTCTAGCGTATCTAATAGTTTAGATTTTGCCTCCTGCACAATTTTTGTAGAAAAGCGCTTTGGATTCCACGGTGAGCTATCTACTAATAATGCCCAGCGTAATGCATCTGCACCATAAATGTTCATTAGGTCTATCGGGTCTAGTGCATTGCCTTTGCTTTTCGACATTTTTTGTCCATGCTCATCTAATACATGCCCTAATGAAAGAACATTTTTATATGGTGCTTGCCCTTTGTACAGTGCAGATACAGCAAGTAAGCTATAGAAAAAGCCGCGTGTTTGGTCGATGCCCTCTATTACGACATCCGCAGGGAATTGCTGCTGGAACTCCTCTTGCTCAAAAGGATAATGATGTTGCGCAAAAGGCATCGAGCCACTATCGAACCATACATCAATAACCTCTGGTGTACGTTGCATTGTTTCATGGCATTTTGGACAATGACAAAGAACATTGTCGATATACGGCTTATGCAAATCTTCAGGCAACGGCTGTTGTGCTAGTTTTTCTAATGCTGCAACACTTTCAGGCGCTTCCTCATGCCCGCATGCTGTACAAATCCAAACGTTTAAAGGTGTGCCCCAATAACGATTGCGGCTAATATTCCAGTCCACTACATTTTCGAGAAATTTACCGAAGCGACCCTCTTTAATATGGTCAGGATACCAAGTCACTGTTGCATTGTTAGCAAGCAATTGCTCTTTTAGTGCAGACATTTGAATGAACCAGCTATCTGTTGCGTAATAGAGCAACGGCGAATCACAGCGCCAGCAATGCGGATAGCTATGGTCGTATTTTTCTTTATGGAATAATAACTCCTTAGCAGCTAACAGCTTGATTATGTCGACATCACAATCTTTGACAAAGCGACCTGCTAAATCTGTTATTTCGTTTGTATAGCAGCCTTGTAAGTCCACTATATTGATAAAGGATAAGTCATTTAGCTTCACTGTTTGGTAATCATCCTCACCATGCGCTGGAGCGATATGCACAACACCTGTACCGCTCGTTTCTGTTACATAATCAGCCATTACAACAATATGCTCATGCTCAACGGAAACATAGTCAAAGGGTGGTTTGTAGGCTACACCTTCGAATTCAGTCCCTTTATGTTCGCTTACAATCGTTGCATTTTCGCCTAGTACAGTGAGTGCAAGTGATTTTGCTACGATGAAAATATCTCCATCAAGCCGTGCCTTCACATATGTTAAAGAAGGATTCATTGCAAGCGCAACATTGGCTGGCAATGTCCAAGGAGTTGTCGTCCAACCTAAAAAAATTTCATTTGAATCAACACATTGAAATTTAACGGTTGCAGATAAATCTTTCACATCTTTATAGCCTTGTGCAACCTCATGGGAGCTCAAGGATGTTTGACAGCTAGGGCAGTATGGCGATACACGATGTCCTTTATAAAGTAAATTATCTTTATGAACTTTGCTCAGTATATGCCAAACGCTTTCGATATAGCGATTATCTAATGTCACATAAGGTTCATTCATATCAACCCAATAACCTAATTGCTCTGTAAAGGAGCGCCAAATTTTCTCATACGTAAAGACACTCTCTCTACATTTTTGTACAAACGGTTCGATACCATATGCTTCGATTTCTTGCTTGCCTGAAATAGCGAGCTGCTTTTCTACACCCAATTCTACAGGGAGACCATGTGTGTCCCAACCTGCTTTACGCTCGACTAAAAAACCTTGCATTGTTTTATAGCGCGCGACTACATCTTTTACTGTGCGACCTAGTGCATGCCCTACATGTGGTAGTCCATTGGCTGTAGGGGGTCCTTCGTAAAATACGAAGGAATCGCGATTTTTGCGGTTTTCGATAGACTTTTCAAAAACATGTTCAGCTTGCCAATGGAGGCGAATTCTTTCTTCTCTTTGCTGCAATGTTCCTTTTCCCATTTCAATTCCTCCTATACCTATTTTTGTATAAAAGGCATACAAAAAACTCGTCCCTAAGTAAAGGGACGAGTTAACTCGCGATACCACCTTAATTCTATTGAACAATCCAATAGCACTTAGCAACGTACAATCATACGTGTTCTTTTTAACGGTAGACACCCGGGCTTGCTTACTCATTTCAGCGTGCCTTCTCAGAGAGGATTTTCATGTAACAATTGAACACTGACTTTCATCAAGGCGTCAGCTTTCTGTAGAACAATACGAAACATTACTCTTTCTCGTCAACGAATTTGTATGCTTTTATTACGTGTTACTTTAATGGATTTTTAAAAAAATGTCAAATCACTTTCTTTAAAAGAAATATCTAAAAATACTTGAGATAATGAAGAATGTTAACATTCCAAGGAAAAAAATAATAATGTTTTTTGCCATATTTCGTATTCCCTTCTATAAGTGCTGAAATCAGGTGTAGATAAGCTGCATTGATAATGGCAATAAACGCATATCAACACTGCGAATATAGAAAGTACGATAAAATTATAATGTAATATCATATGTGGTCTTTAATGTAGCATAAAAATCTCCTCTATTTCTACTAATTATTTGTTACTATTTCTGAGTTCCTCCAAATACTATTTTTATAAGTGCCATACAGAGGTTATAAAGTACAGCAAATGGGAAACGCTAGTAATGGAGGTGATGACAATGGAGAAAAAGCACGAAAATAAAAAAGCACAGCGAGAGGAATTCGGGCAAGACTTAAGCCCTGATGATTTAGATACCCGCAATAAAGAGGATATGACAAAGGAGCAAATAAAAAACACAGCAGTACCCAACAATAAATTGCCCAAGCCTAACTAAATACAATTGGGCTTTTCCCCATATCTTCCTTTATTAACTTCTTCATCTCAAGCTCCAACCGCCAGCCCTATGTTTTCAAACTTTCAAAGAAAACAATTTAAAGAGCACCAACAAAAGCGCCCAATAAGCCGGCTAATTGCACGGCTTGTTGGGCGCCAATTCAAGACTTGGAGAGCTCGATAAAGCCTTCTCCAAACACATCTCGTACATCATGAATGGCGATAAATGCATCTTTGTCAGCTTCTTTTACGATGTTTTTCAGCTTAATAATTTCCTGTCTGCTAATAATAATATAGAGCACTTCCTTTTGCTCTTTTGTGTAATAACCGTGCCCAGATAGGACGGTTACACCACGATTCATTTTATAAGTGACTTTATCCGCTATTGCATGGGGATTTTTGGAGATAATCGTTACTGCTTTTTTCGTGTTAGTTCCCTCAATCACAAATTCCATCACCTTTGTCCCGATATAGAGCATCATAATTGTCATCATAAGTGCTTCAGCACCGATAATAAAGTAAGAAGAGAATGCGACAATTAAATCAAAAAATAACAGCCCATAGCTAATATTCCAGCCTAAAAATTTATTCGTTATTCTCGCTAAAATAGTTGTACCAGCCGTTGTCCCACCAACACGAATAATTAAACCAATTCCGACACCTACAAATACGCCACCGAATATCGCGTTGATAATAATTTCATCGGATTGAATTGTCCATGACTCTGTAAGATGTAAAAATAGCGAAATAAACGTAACAGCGATAACTGTATAAATCGTTGTTTGTCTGCTCAGAAATTTGTATCCAACAAGCAATAAAATCCCATTAAGTACAAAGCTGACGATACTAGGAGACCATTGAAATAAATAATACAGGATAATCGTAACACCTGTTACGCCACCTTCCCCTAATTCGTTTGGAATGACAAATAAATTGATTGCAAGCGCAAATAGAAACGCTCCGAACATCATAATTAAAATATCAATTACTAATTTTTTCATTTTTGCACCACCGTTTGCGGGTATAATTTTTCTTTCTTACATACTATAACAATTTTTCGAAAGTATCACTCAAGTAATTGTAGAGGGAGGAAGCAATAATCACCATCATGCACAACTTTTCCTTGTTTAATTGCAAGCGGCTGTTTAAAAATTGGTCCATCAATAACAGTTGTATGAAATTCCCCACCTTCTCCACAAGGGTCAATGCCGCGTTCCTTTAATTCTTGTACATACTCATATGTTAAAACTTTCCCTAAATCATTCTCTTGCATACCGAGAGATATATTAACTGTTGTAATAATTGTTTTAAAGCCTAAGTCAATAAAGCGTTCGACTACTTCTGAATGGTCGGTTTCCCATAAAGGCATTCCAAGCTTTAAGCCTGCGATATTTGCGACTTTTTCGTGCCAACAGCCATGCTCAGGCATATCAAGGTCGCCAGTTACAAGGGCTTCCGCTCCTAAAGTTTTCATTTTTTTCAGCATGTCAATAAAGATTGCCTCATATTGTGTCCAGCTTGCAGCAGCAAAATGAATCGGTAAGCCGATTGCTTCCGCCTGTGCTTTTATGAAATCAACCGTCATCGCGTGTGAGCGAGAGCGAGTGCCATCTTCCTCAAGCACGATGATTAAGCCTATCGCTTGTCCTGTTTTCATAGCCTCATACAAAGCTAATGTACTATCTTTTCCCCCACTAAAAGAGGCGACAAACTTCTGTCCTTCAGCCCCTGTTTTCCACTTTTTTGTGTTTGCCATAGTATGTATCCCCTTTGTTTTGTCTATATGGTTATTTTAGCATGATTGCCGTGTGTTTATTGGCATTTGCTGTTATCTCGGGTTCAATTTCCACTAATTTTTTCAACAATACGGAAACCCCGACAGTCTAATCTATCGGGGTTTCACTCGGTACTGTATCCTTTTAGCTAATGTCAGTATAGCATTTGTTACTCGTTTTTTAAAGTAGGCTTCTTTCGTCCTTAATTCAAAGGAGACATTCTCTATTCACCAAGCATCGCCTTCAGTGTACGCTTTTGCCATCCTAATTTGAAATAAGCATATTGCAGGATGAAATGGACGCAGAATGTAATAGGGTAGGCAATCCATATGCCATTCAATTCAAACACTGTGTAATGCGATAAATAGAATGCTACAGGCACTTCCACTAACCAAATTGTTAGTACGAGGAAAATCGTCGGCCATAAGACGACACCTGTTGCGCGCATCGTTGCGGAAACCGTTTGGGTATGACCGAATATTAAATAGCTCCAAAATGTAATCATTAAATAGTTTTTCGCAATATCGACCGTATCCGTTGAAGTGATAAAGAGTGATAAAATTGGCTCTGCAAATATATAGGTTAGTAAAATTACAGCTCCACCTAAAATATAGTTAATTTTCACACTAATACTGCGGATTTTTTTTATCATTTCAGTAGAGCTCGCACCTAATGCTTGAGCAACGAAAACTGATGTAGCAATGGCGATACTCATAGCTGGGACTTGGGCATAGCCTGCTATTTGATTGACAACACCATAGGCTGCAGTTGCACTTGAGCCGTAGGCATTCACGAAGCCGATAACGGCAATTTCAGCAACTGAAATAGCAACCATGCTAATACTTGCTGGAATTGCTAGCTT
The DNA here is from genome assembly GCF_038593115.1 of Metasolibacillus sp. FSL H7-0170. NCBI lineage: Bacteria > Bacillati > Bacillota > Bacilli > Caryophanales > Caryophanaceae > Metasolibacillus > Metasolibacillus sp. FSL H7-0170. The sequence goes on from NZ_CP151964.1 coordinate 2,824,352, forward strand.
AAACAGTGAAATTAAAATATCCTTTTTCAATTTAAAATGCTGTAAAACAGACTTATCTAAACGTAAAATATGATTCTTTTTATGCAAATAAGCAAGTAGCAAAATCATCGTTACTAAATTTGATAGTACTGCGGCATATGCAGCACCATTCAAGCCGAAAGCAGGTAAACCAAACCAGCCAAAAATAAGTGGTGGCAGGAAGGCAATGTTAAATACAACGCTCGTTACTAAAAAGACAAAGGGCGTTTTGGAGTCGCCAACACCACGAATAAATGTTGTATAGGTCATATACCAAAACATAATTGGCAGTGTAAAGAATAAAATTTTCGCATAGCTAACACTCATATCTAAAATATTTGCAGGTGTTTGCATAAAGCGCAAAATCCATTCGATGAAAAAGGCGCCAAAAAGAGCTACTGCAATTGACAAAATCGTTGTAAAGGCTAGTGTAACGCCGACAACCTCTTTCATTTTTTCATGATTGCCCGCACCGAATGTTTGCCCAACTAAAATAGAGCTACCTGAGCCGATGCCGATGGCGAAGGCCATTAAAAAGAAGAAAAATGGAAAGAAGGCTGCAATTGCCGCTAATGCATCATCACCTAAATTGCGTCCAACGATAAACATTGCAGCGACCTGACCTAGTGATTGCAGCACATTCGCTAGCATGACAGGAATTAAGAATTTTAAAAATGCTTTTCTAAGCTGTTGGTCATCTTGTAATAATTGTTCGTTCATTTCAATATCCTCATAAGGCATTAATAGCCCATTTCTTTTAAAATACGCGACAGCGTTCGTAAACGCTCGCCAATAAGCTCCCCATCATCACTTAAAGCTTGATTGAAAAGCTTAATATCTTCATTAATTTGTTCATTTTCTGTGCATACTTCTACGGTCATCGCGTCACCTTGAAGGCCTACACGCTTAATAACTGGGTTGGTCTCATCGTATAAATTTTCATAGCGATAAGCATCTTTAAAATGGAGCTGAGCCTCACAAACTAAAATAGCGAGGTCGAGCACGCGGTGTAAAGGCAATTCCTCTGATTGACGTGACCATTTGCCACCTGTGTGACGCCATACCTTTGCTGAAATATCCACTTTCCCGCGGTCATTCCATTGTGCTAAACCGAGTGATAAGCCTTGCGCATCCGTTTTATAGGCTGTACGTCCATCGATATTTGCATAGTTTTCAGCAACAAGAACAGGTTTATGTTTTAAATGTGTAGGAATTTTCATTGTTATTACTTCCTTTCGGTTTTTATTTAGTAATTTACTAAATTACTTGCTTAGTAAAAGTAACATTAGCTAAATGAAAAGTCAATCAATTATAATTAGAACTCTAAAATCAAATAACTAATCTAGGTTCGGTTGAGTTTTCTGCGACATGCAATGGTGATAAATGTAGTTTTATACTGAAATCCTGTCGCTGCAAAATTGACTATGGAACTCTTGCCACTAATGGGCGTCACTATTCGTAAGTAAAGGGAGGAGATGGAAGGGATGATAGGGCTTTTAAATATAGGAAGTCTCTTACTTGGTTTAGCTGCTTGGCTACTTCCGTTTGGTGTATTGTTACGACCTCAAACGAATCCAGCCATATGGATAATTTTTAGTTTTGTTGCGTGTGCCATAGCTATTGCTTTTCAAATTTTCTATACACAGCATGTAGTACAGGTAGAGGATTGGGCTGCCTTAATGGATACGATGGATGCAGTCGCTTTTGCGACGAAGGCATTGTTAATTGTAACGATTGTATTGAATATATGTGTATGGTTAGTGCAACGTAGGAGAATAATTGCTTAGAATTATCGACTAATATTGGGCCTGTCCAAAAAGCCGTGCATAGCCGGCATTTTGGACAGTAGCGATGATGTTTCGTAAAATGTTGATTCATATAAAGTGAACCTTCAATCAGTGGGGGCTTCGCACACCCCCACTGATTGGTAGTTTCACCATTCGGGTTTTTACAGGCTGTTTGATCCCCCACTTAAACATCTTGTTTTTATCTGCTGTTTTGAAGTGGGGGTATTACAGCCTGCTCCTGCGGTTACTCGTCGCAAACAAATTTGTTAATACGGGATAAGCAGAGAACGCCTCTTTTAAAAATGGAATGAACATGGGCTTTAGCAGCGTTATCCTTCAGTAAAAGGAAAGCGATGAAAACATTGATTTCAATGTGGTAGCAAAACAAAATGGACTTTTCGGACAACTCCTTTTGAAGTATTATGAGGAAGGCTTAGGAACAATTTTACTTACAACAGATGCTAAAACTTGCTGAAATAGCATGCCGAATACAACAGGCATTGCTACTTTAGCTGGGAAGTAAGTTGTTGCAATCACGACACCTAAAGAAATATTGCGCATGCCGCCTGTAAAGACGAAGGTCGTTATTTGCTCACTGTTTTTTAAAAAATAACGCCCGATAAGCAGTGTGAAAATATAGCCACATATAGCGATAATTAGCACCAAGCTTATCACAAGAGCTAGTTCCATATTGATATTTTTTAAATAAGGGGCAATCGTGCTGCTATTAATCATAATTACTGCAAATAAAGCGAGCTTAGTAAAAGGTGCTAATTTACCTGATATTTTTCGCGGAATTTGTCCTTTTGATAGCTCGTTTACTATAATACCGAGCACTGTCGGAAGCACAATCATAAAGGATAGGCTCGTCATTAATGATGATAACTGGAGCTCCACTTTTTCTCCCGATACGGCGAATAATAAGAATGGCATAATAATAGGTGCAAGCAATGTATCAATAAGAACAATTGATAAGCCTAAAGGGACATTGCCTTTGCAAATAGTAATCCAAATCATGCTTGTGACACCTGTGGGCACTGCGACAGACAATACAAAGCCAATAATTAACAAATGGTCATTAAATAGAATCGAAGATAAAAAATAAGCCCATAAAGGCATCAAAATATGTAAAAAAGCAATGGCTGTTAGGATGACAACAGGGTGTTTTATGAAAATGGTGAAATCTTTATATTTCATTCGTAAACTACCTGCAAACGTCATAAAAGCAAAAAGCCAAACAACAAGAAAAAGTAGATGATGTAAAATATTTTCAAGCAATACACCAATTACTAGGCTAAGTGGTGTTAAAATAGCGATATAGCGTTGAAGAAATATATTTAATTTTTCTAGCACAAATAAGACCTTCTTTAAATTTAGATTTATCCCGCATCAACTGCCCGTAAAAACCCTACTGATTGAATATTCACTTTATTGTAGCATAGTTGTTTTTAAGATGAAAATAGAGGTGAAGCATATGCAGATTGAAATCATTGAAGGTGTACCATATAAGTATTTAAAGCAATTACAGACGCTTCATGCCCATGTTTTTGAAGGAGCAGCGTTGCCGTTAGCGAAATTGGAAGGTAAGGAAGGATTATTGTGTTTATTTATGATGGAAGATGCCCAAATGATTGGCTTTAAACTCGGTTATATCCATCCGGACCGAGTCTTTTATAGCTGGTTAGGTGGTGTGCATGAAGGTCAGCGAGGACGTGGTATTGCTAGTAAATTAATGATACGACAGCATGAGGAAGTACAAAAACGCGGCTTTCAAAAAGTTCGTACATATGGGCGCAATAATCGCAAGGCGATGCTGATAACAAATATTAAGCACGATTTTAATATTATCTCGACGTTTGTTGACGCAAAAGGCAGACATAAAATTATTTTTGAAAAGTCGCTATTCTAGCAAGGAAATGTCTGAAAAGCAGTGCTTTAGCCCACTTTATGGATGCCTCCACTATTTTTGAAGAAAACCTAAAAATTGTATTGACATTTTGTTTTTTCATGTTAAATTAATTCTATAAGATTAGTTGGTTTTTAAAAATCGAATCTAAAAATGCTTTTGCAGCAAAGCAAAAGCGCAACATATTGCAGTAGCTCACTAGACAAACTAGAGGCCACTCTTTAGGAAAGAAGTATTTCTTTTCTATGGAGTGGCCTTTTTGCTTCAAGATGAAAAAGCATTTGGAGTGGCTAGGTGTGAAAGTAGCTATTTTCAGAGAATATCAATAAATAGTTAGAAAAGGAGAATGTTTTCATGAGAACCCGTCTAATAATACTTTTTTCCACTTTCCTTTTATTAGCTGCTTGTGCTAGTAAGGAGGCAGCAACAGGGGGGAAAGTTGAAATTTTAAATACTTCATATGATCCAACACGCGAATTGTATGAGGAATTTAATAAGGAGTTTGCTGCATATTGGCAGGTGGAGAAAGGGCAAGAAGTGGTGATTAAACAATCGCATGGCGGCTCGGGAAGCCAAGCACGTTCCGTTATTGATGGATTGGATGCGGATGTAGTAACGCTTGCTTTAGCCTACGATGTCGATGCGATTGCGGAGCAACAATTGATTGCTGAGGGCTGGCTTAATCGCTTAGAGCATAACTCTGCACCGTATACATCTACAATTGTATTTTTAGTACGGGAGGGTAATCCAAAAGGTATTAAGGATTGGGATGATTTAGCAAAGGCTGATGTTTCAGTTATTACACCTAATCCGAAGGCATCTGGCGGAGCTCGTTGGAATTACTTAGCTGCTTGGGGATATGCTCTAGAAAATTTCGAAGGCAATAATGCGAAAGCGAAAGATTTTGTTTCTAGTATTTATAAAAATGTAGAAGTACTTGACTCTGGTGCACGAGGCTCGACAACAACATTTGTAGAGAAGGGTATTGGAGACGTATTAATTACTTGGGAAAATGAAGCACTCCTCGCATTAAACGAGTTGAAAAAGGCTGAATTTGAAATTGTAGCGCCCTCTATTAGCATTTTAGCAGAGCCGTCTGTAGCTGTAGTGGATAAGAATGTGGATAGAAAAGGGACACGAGAGATTGCTGAAGCTTATTTGAAGTTTTTGTATACAGATATTGGGCAAGAAATCGCAGCTAAGAACTATTATCGTCCAAGAACAGAGGAAATCGCTGAAAAGTATGATAGTCAATTCCCTAGCATCAAATTATTCACGATTGACGAAAAATTTGGTAGCTGGAAAGAGGCGCAAGAAACTCATTTCAGCGATGGCGGCGTTTTTGATTCCATTTATGAGTAATTTGCAGCCTATATCATTACGTTTGCACAACAGGAAGATTTCTAGAAGGTGGTTTAGATAATGAGAAAAAGGAAAAATGTATTGCCAGGCTTCGGCTTATCAATGGGTATTACAATGCTGTATTTAAGCTTATTTATTTTAATCCCATTATCTATGATATTTATCGAATCATCTAAACTTGGCTTAGTAGATTTTTGGAAAGTTGTGACGAGTGAGCGCGTTGTTCATGCCTATAAAGTGTCGTTTATTACAGCCTTTGTGGCAGCTCTTTTTAACGGTGTATTTGGCTTATTGATTGCATGGGTGCTCGTTCGCTACAGCTTCCCCGGAAAACGATTAATCGATGGGCTTATTGATTTGCCCTTTGCTTTGCCGACAGCGGTTGCAGGTATTACATTAACTACTTTATATGCGCAGGATGGCTGGATTGGTCAATGGTTTAGTGCTATAGGGGTTAAAATATCGTTTACCCCTATTGGCATTACATTGGCGCTTATATTCATCGGCTTACCGTTCGTTGTTCGAATGGTTCAGCCTGTGCTTGAAAGCTTTGAGCGTGAGGTCGAGGAGGCTGCATCTAGCTTAGGGGCGAGGAAGGGGCAAATTTTTAGAAAAATTATCTTCCCTGAAATATTACCAGCTTTATTAGCAGGATTTTCTCTTGCATTTGCAAGGGGGCTTGGGGAATATGGGTCTGTGGTTTTTATCGCAGGCAATATGCCGATGAAAACGGAAATTGCGCCACTGATGATTATGACGAAGCTGGAGCAGTTTGATTATGCTGGAGCGACAGCAATTGCGGTTGTCATGTTGATTATTTCGTTTATTTGTTTAGTTTTTATTAATTTACTGCAAAAGTGGAGTCAAAAGCATGTATTACAAGAGGAGTAGGAGGGAACAAAGTGAAGCATACGAAAGAGCAAAAAAGTGTGATTAGAAGAGTATTAATCACATTAATGCTTTTATATTTAGCATTGTTTCTACTTGTGCCGCTCGCATTCATTTTTGTCAAAGCATTTGAGCAGGGCGCAGCAGTTTATTTTGCAGCCATTACAGAGAGTGATGCTTTATCCGCTATTAAGTTAACATTACTTGTTGCTATCATAACGGTTCCATTGAATACGGTTTTCGGGGTGGCGGCAGCATGGTGTATTACGAAATTTCATTTTAAAGGCAAGCAGCTATTATTATCCTTAATCGAATTACCGTTTGCCATCTCACCAGTCATTGCGGGGCTTATTTTTATATTACTGTTTAGCCCGAGAAGCGCTTTAGGTTCGCTGTTAATGGATTTTGGTGTCAAAGTTATTTTTTCCGTACCGGGAATCGTTATTGTAACGATGTTTGTGACAATGCCATTTATTGCGCGGGAGCTCATTCCAATTATGCAGGCGCAAGGAAGGGCAGAGGAGGAGGCAGCTATCTCCCTTGGGGCAAGTGGCTGGAAAATGTTTATCCGTGTCACATTGCCAACGATTAAGTGGAGCTTATTGTATGGGATGATTTTATGTAGCGCAAGGGCGATTGGTGAGTTTGGCGCTGTGTCGGTCGTGTCAGGAAGAATTAGGGGAATGACAAACACGATGCCCCTACACGTAGAGATTTTATATAACGAATATCAGTTTTCTGCTGCCTTTGCTGTAGCATCGCTCATGTCGCTATTGGCTTTAGTGACGTTAATGATTAAAACGTTTATTGAATATAAGTCAGAGAAACAACAAGTAGGTGAATAGGATGTCTATTGAAATACATGGTGTAACAAAGCATTATGGCTCATTTCAAGCATTAAAAGATATTAATTTAACGATTTCAAAGGGGGAGCTCGTTGCACTTTTAGGACCATCTGGTTCAGGTAAAACAACGCTTTTACGAATGATTGCAGGGTTGGAGTCAATTGAGGAAGGAAGCATTTCATTTGATGGAACAGATTTAAGTACAGTACATGTCAATCAGCGAGATGTCGGCTTCGTCTTTCAACATTATGCGCTCTTTAAGCATATGACAGTATTTGATAATGTGGCATTTGGTTTAACGATTCGAAAGAAAAGCTTACGACCATCTAAAAAGGCGGTCGAGCAAAAGGTGCATGAGCTTTTAGAGCTAGTGAAGCTAAGTGGCTTTGCACAGCGCTATCCGTCACAGCTATCAGGTGGGCAACGTCAACGTGTTGCACTAGCGAGAGCATTAGCGGTAGAGCCAAAAATGCTACTACTAGATGAGCCATTTGGGGCGCTTGATGCGAAGGTTCGAAAGGAATTGCGTCGCTGGTTGCGTAAATTGCATAATGAAATGCATATTACAAGTGTATTTGTAACACATGACCAAGAAGAAGCGCTTGATGTTGCAGACCGCATTGTCATTATGAATAAGGGGAAGATTGAGCAGGTAGGAACACCTTCCGAAGTTTATGATAAGCCAGTAAGCCCGTTTGTATATGATTTTTTAGGCAATGTCAATTTATTTCACGGTCGATTGCAGCAAGGGAAATTAAAATTTGGAAGCGTTCAGCTTGATGCGTCAGACTACTTCGATAAAGACGATACCGATGCAGTAGGCTATGTGCGACCACATCATTTAAAGGTGGAGCGCGTAAGGCTAAGTGAGGATGAAATCGCAGCAAAAATTACCTTTATGCATTCAATTGGACCAACTTGGCATATTGAGATGAAACGCGAGGATAGCGATGCCTATGTTGAAGTGGAGCTGAGTAAAGAAGAATTTCTACAACTAGATTTAAAAGTTGGAGAAATTGTCTATGTCAGCCCAAAGGAAATGAAAGTATTTATCCCGGAAGATTTCATCATTTAAGGAGGGGGCAGCTTGTTAACATATAGTAAATGGGAAAACCCCAATATTGAGTTTGCAATTGATGAGCAATATAAAGGTGCTTTAGAGGTCATTAAGTGGAGCTATGGGGAGTATGGAAAAGAGATTGTCTATGCGTGTAGCTTTGGTATTGAGGGGATTGTTCTCATTGATTTAATTGCTAAGGTACAACCAGATGCGCAAATTGTCTTTTTAGACACAGATGTACATTTTAAGGAAACATATGAAACGATTGAGCGTGTACGTGAGAAATATCCAAAGCTTCATATCGTACTAAAAAAACCTGCGCTCACATTGGAGCACCAAGCACAGCAGTTTGGTGATAAGCTGTGGGAAACGAATCCAAACCAGTGCTGTAATATTCGAAAACTAGAGCCATTAAACGAGGTACTATCAGGTGCGAAAGCATGGATTTCTGGCTTGCGCCGTGAGCAGTCTGAAACACGCAAAAATGTCGAGTTTATCAATAAGGATAATAGATTTAAGTCGGTAAAAATTTGCCCGCTCATTCATTGGACGTGGAAGGATGTGTGGCGCTATGTATCAAAGCATGAGCTTACCTATAATGTGTTGCACGACCAAGGCTATCCAAGTATCGGCTGTTCGCATTGTACAAAGCCAGCCTTTACGTTAGACGATTTACGTTCGGGCAGATGGCAGGGGCAAGGGAAAACTGAATGTGGGCTTCATAGCCAGTGAGATGTAGTCATTTTAATGAAAAGGAGAAGCGCAAATGAAGGAACTTACTCACCTCGACCAATTGGAGGCAGAAGCAATTTATATTATTAGAGAAGTGGCAGCAGAATGTGAAAATCCTGTTATGCTCTATTCAATTGGAAAGGATAGCTCTGTCATGCTGCATTTAGCAATGAAGGCTTTCTATCCTGAAAAGCCACCATTTCCATTTATGCATATCGATACGACATGGAAGTTTAAAGAAATGATAGAGTTTCGTGACCGCCGAGCAAAGGAATTAGGCATTGAAATGATTGTTCATTCGAATGAGGAGGGGCTTGCACAAAACATTAATCCATTCGACCACGGCTCAGCCTATACGGATATTATGAAAACACAGGCTTTAAAGGAAGGCTTAAATAAATATGGCTTCACCGCTGCCTTTGGCGGAGGCAGGCGTGACGAAGAAAAGTCTCGTGCGAAGGAGCGTATCTTTTCATTCCGCAATAAAAACCATGCATGGGACCCTAAAAATCAACGCCCTGAAATGTGGAAGCAATTTAATACAAGAATTCATAAAGGTGAAAGCATACGCGTTTTTCCTATTTCCAATTGGACAGAGAAGGATATTTGGCAATATATTCATCGAGAAAATATTGATATTGTACCGCTCTATTTTGCAAAGGAAAGACCCGTTATTTACCGTGAGGGCAATTATGTCATGGTAGATGATGAGCGCATGCGTTTACAGCCAGATGAGGAAGTGTTCATGAAAAAGGTTCGCTTTCGTACATTGGGCTGTTACCCGCTAACAGGTGGGGTCGAATCAAATGCAGTGACTTTGGATGAAATTATAGAGGAAACATTAGGGGCAGTTACATCTGAACGTACAACACGCGTTATCGACCAAGAGGCTGTTGGGAGTATGGAGAGACGTAAGCGGGAGGGGTATTTCTAGATGAAAAGTTTATTGAGATTTATTACATGCGGCAGTGTCGATGACGGTAAATCGACGTTAATTGGTCATATGCTGTATGACGCAAAGTTATTATTCGCTGACCAAGAAAGAGCATTAGAGTTAGATAGTAGGCTAGGAAGTCGCGGGGGGGAAATTGATTATTCCCTTCTATTAGATGGGCTTTTAGCAGAGAGGGAGCAAGGAATTACAATTGATGTGGCCTATCGTTATTTTACGACGGCTCATCGCTCCTTTATCGTTGCTGATACACCGGGGCATGAGGAGTATACACGTAATATGGCTGTAGGTGCTTCATTTGCAGACCTCGCTATTATTTTGGTAGATGCAACGAAGGGTGTCGTTACACAGACGAAGCGCCATGCGCGTATATGTGCACTAATGGGTGTAAAAAATCTGGTGCTGGCTGTAAACAAGATGGATTTAGTTAACTTTAATGAAGTGCGATTTACTAAAATTAAAAGTGACTTTTTACAACTTATCGAAGAATTTCGTCTTGAAAGTGTGCAGGTAATCCCAGTTTCAGCAACGAATGGAGATAATATTACGAAAAAATCCGCAAATACGCCATGGTACGACGGATTGGCGTTACTACCATATTTAGAGGAGGTAGATACACAACAGGAGGAGCAGCAAAATTATTTTGTTATGCCTGTTCAGCGTGTAAGTAGACCGAATCACACATTCCGCGGCTTTCAGGGGCAAATTGAGGCAGGGACAATTGCCGTAGGTGATGAAATAACAACTTTACCTAGTAATGAAAAGGTGAAGGTTAAAAGTATTTTAGTAACGGACCGTGAAGTGCAAACTGCATATGCAGGGCAACCTGTTACGATTCAACTGCATAGAGAGGTAGATGTTTCGCGCGGCTGTGTACTAACGACAGACCGACAAATAGCGGTCGCTGATTTATTCACTGCCCAAATTTTATGGATGGATGATACGGAGCTTGCAGCAGGGAAAAACTATTTAATTAAAGTAGGAACAAAAATTATTCCGAGCACAATCGTAGCGATTCATCACAAAGTGGATATTAATACAGGACAGCATATAGCGGCGAATAAAATAACGAAAAACGAGCTAGCAACCTGCGATATTGCATTAACAGAAAAGGTTGTCTTTGATTCATTTGATAGAAATGAGGCATTAGGTAACTTTATTTTAATTGACCGAATTACGAATATGACTGCGGCATGTGGTGTAATTAAGGAAATTGCCTTACGAGAGAAGCATATTTTTGGGCAGCAAACAGATGTGACACGAGAGGTACGTGCTGAGCAAAAAGGGCAAAAGCCACTGACATTATGGTTTACAGGTCTTTCCGGTTCCGGCAAGTCGACACTTGCAAACGAGGTGGAAAAGCGCCTTGTAGCATTTGGTCACCACACGATGCTACTCGATGGCGATAATGTGCGATTAGGATTAAACAAAGATTTGGGCTTTGATGAGGTTGGACGTATTGAAAATATTCGTCGCATTGCTGAAGTGGCGAAGCTGATGAACGATGCGGGGTTAATTACATTAACGTCGTTTATTTCACCTTTTGAGCAGGAACGTCGAAAAGCGCAGCAAATAATAGGGCAATCCTATATCGAAATATACATTAGCACGCCTCTAGACGTATGCGAAAAACGTGATGTCAAAGGGCTTTATCAAAAAGCACGTGCACAGGAAATCACTAATTTTACTGGGATTTCAAGCCCGTACGAGGAACCAAAAAATCCTCATATTAAAATTGATACGAGCAATATTTCCTTAGAGGAAGCAACTGATTATATTGTGAAGGAAGTATTGAAGGTGCTAGCTTAACTTCATTCAGCAATGTTAAAGCGTAAGAAAGCTTGGCTTCTTACGCTTTAGTTGCAATATGAAAGGGATTTTTTAGCTGCTCCTTATTATAATGCAAAGGCTCGTTAGTTGTGGAATCTAGCACTTTACCACCGCTATACTTCACGATTGCTTCACCTGCAGCAGTATCCCATTCCATTGAGTAGCTAAGGCGTGGATAGACGTCTACTCGGCCTTCAGCGACAAGGCACATTTTAATGGAGCTACCAGATGTAACAAGCTCAATATTGTGGTGCAGCTCCTGCATTTTTTGAATATAGTCCTCCGTATCACTTGAAAAATGGGAGCGGCTAACAGCGATAGCAAAGATTTCTCTATTTGTAGCAATAGGTAGCTTTTGAGAAAGGGTAAGTAAAATATTTTCCGTATCAATTTTCTGGAGATTTTGCGTGCAATTTATTAATTTATAAGAACCAATTACGCTAGATGCAAAATACATTGTATCTTGTACAGGGCAATAAATAATGCCGAGCACAGGAGTGCCATTTTCAATAAGTCCAATATTGACGGTAAATTCCCCGTTGCGTTTAATAAATTCTTTTGTACCATCGAGTGGGTCGACTAGCCATGCAGTATGCCACTTGCTGCGCTGCGCATAATCTACTATTTCCCCTTCCTCACTAATAACGGGAATGCGAGGGTAGCAGCGCATAAGTTCCGTTTCAATTAAATGATGTGACCTTTTATCGGCGATTGTTAAAGGAGATTCATCGCCTTTAAATTCGACATTTACTGTTTCGGTGTTATACACCTTTAAAATTTCTTGACCTGCTTTAAATGCGATGTGAATAGGCTCTAAAATTCGTATAACAGTTTCCATTAAATACGCTCCAATCTATGACGTTTTAAGCTGGCACAATTCTTCAATAAATATCTTTACATTTCTTTTTTTCTTCATTGAGGGGCTATAAATATAAGAAAATGTTCGCCAAAAAGGAGTGTTTTCAAGTTGTACTACATGAATCTCACCCATTTTCAAATCTCGCTCAATGACGCTTTTCGATAGCAAGGAAAGACCTAAATTATTGATAACCGTTTCCTTTATTCCTTGTATGCTGCTGATGGAGAGTAAGGTTTTAACCTTCAGCTCATTTGTCTGCAAAAAATGCTTTAAATATTCACCAGTTCCAGAGCCGATTTCACGTGTAATCCAATCCTCATTTTGAAGATCAGCAATTGTTACTTTTTCCTTTGCTGCTAATGGATGTTGCACAGAGGACACAATAACTAATTCATCATCTTTAAAAGGCTCTACGATTATTTCTTTTTCATTCGTTTTGCCTTCTACTAAGCCAATATCGACTTGAAAAAGCTTAGCATATTGAACAATTTCATCCGTGTTGCCAATAATAATTTGAAAGGAAAGCTCTGGATATTTCTCTTTTAATTCAACAAGCAATGGAGGCAGAATGTATTCACCAATAGTAAAGCTTGCGCCAATTTTCAAATGACCTTGCACTGCATGGTGATAATCTAACATCTCCTGTTTTGTTTGCTCATAAAGCTGTATCATCTGTTTTGCGCGCTCTAGCAATATTTCTCCAGTAGGCGTAATGCAAAGTAGCTTAGGTGAACGTTGAAAAAGCTGTGTTTGAAATTCTTTTTCTAGATTTTTAATATGTAGGCTGACCGTTGGCTGTGACATACATAATGTATCTGCTGTTTTCGTAAAATTTTTAATTTCACATAATTTAATAAAAGTATGTAGCTCCTCAATATTCATCAAACTCCCCTCCTCTTCCACTCAATCATTTTTGCTAATAGCGATGATTATTAATTGTTATTTTACCAATCAATGACCATATAGTAAAGTAAACTTATTGGAATTGTTTATTTTAAAAATGTAGTTTGCTCATTGATATTATTGGTATTGAGTAATGTTATGGAGGGGAATGGAGTGGGAAAAGTTTATATTGTTGGTGCAGGCCCTGGAGATGTGGAGCTTATCACATTAAAGGGGCTTCGTTGTATAAAAGAAGCGGATGTTATTTTATATGACCGCTTAATAAATCATGAGCTACTGAGCTATGCAAAGCCAAGTGCGCAGTTGATTTTTTGCGGTAAGTTGCCAAATCGTCATGCGATGATACAGGAGCATATTAACCATTCGCTTGTGCAGTATGCAAAGCAAGACAAGATTGTCACGCGTTTAAAGGGGGGAGATCCCTTTGTATTTGGGCGGGGTGCGGAGGAGGCAGAGGTGCTAGCAGCGCATCAAATTCCATATGAAATTGTTCCAGGCATTACATCAGGTATTGCAGCGCCAGCCTATGCAGGTATTCCTGTGACACATCGAGATTTTGGTTCCAGCTTCGCTATTGTAACGGGGCATATGAGAGAAGGGAAGGATGATTCAATAAAATGGGAAAGCCTTGCTAACGGAGTAGATACATTAGCTATTTATATGGGAGTAGGTAATTTACCGTATATTTGCGGGCAGCTATTAAAATATGGACGTCCTGCTACAACACCTGTTGCACTCGTTCATATGGGAACTTTCGAGGAACAGCAAACCGTTACAGGGACACTTGAAACGATTGAGGAAATCGCGCTGGCGAGCGAAGTGAAAAATCCTAGCATTATTATCGTAGGTGAGGTTGTCTCACTAAGGGAAAAAATTCAATGGTTTGAACAAAAAATGGAGGCGCAAGGATTATTGAAAGAAAGCGTCGTGTAAAAAGTAGGTGATACAATGCAAGCAATATTATATGTCGGTCATGGCACAAGAGTGAGGCAAGGTGTAGAAGAGGCAATTCAATTTATTAAACAAATAGAGCATGAAGTAAATGTAGATATTCAGGAGATTTCATTTTTGGAGCTAGTTGAGCCAGACATTGTGCAAGGCATAAAAAATTGCGTAGAGCGAGGTGCGACGAGGATTGCAATCGTTCCACTATTGTTATTAACAGCGCAGCACGCAAAGGAGGATATTCCGGCAGAGATAGAAAAGGCGCATTCAATGTATCCACATGTACATTTTACGATTGGTCGACCATTCGGAATTCACGACAAGCTAGTTGATACGATTTATAAACGTATTATGGAGCAGCAAAAGGAGATTTCCCAAGAGGCGGAGGTGCTTTTAATCGGACGTGGTAGCAGCGATATGGCAGTTGTGCATAATATGTCTGAAATAAGTGAGCTTGTACAACGGAGATTTAACTTTCAATCCGTTAGCTCCTGTTTTTTATACGGAGCAGGTCCGAGCTTTCAAGATGCGCTAGAAATGATAAAGAAAAGGGATGCGAAGCAGCTATTCATCGTTCCTTATTTATTGTTTTCAGGTTTGTTAAGCAAGGGGATTGAAAAAAATATAAAGGAGCTACAAGTCGATAGTTCGCATGTGATTTTATGTGCTAGCTTAGGCTACGACGAAAATGTTCGTCAAGTGCTGCTAGAACGGGTACGGGAGCTATTGAATGTGTGAGGAGGGGACATCTATGTCAAAGCAAAAAAGCAATAGTGAGGCTACATTTGAAAGCATTAAAGAAATGCTCGAAACGATAAAGTTTGGAACAATTACACTCATTATTCAGGACGGACATGTTGTTCAAATTGAAAAAAATGAGAAGATTCGTTTGAAATAATTAATTAACCGTAATGATAATTCGTGAGGTGGGAAACTTGACTTTACAAGTATTGAACAGCCCTTTTAATGAGGAGCAAGTAAAACAATTAAATACGCTATTACCTACATTAAATGACTACCAAAAAATTTGGCTAACAGGTTATTTAAGCGTTGCACCCGCTACAGGTGTAGCCGTTGCAGTAGCAGAAGAGGTAAAAGCGATTGCAGCAGAGCCGCAATCAGCAACCATTTTATACGGCTCTCAAACCGGCAATGCACAAGCTTTAGCCGAAAAGCTCGGGGCGGAGTTAAAAGAGGTAGGAGTAGATGTGAAAATTGAATCGATGTCAGCCTTTAAGCCAAATCAGTTAAAGAAGCTAAATAATTTATTGATTGTCACAAGTACGCATGGTGAGGGAACGCCACCAGATAATGCGATTCAATTGCATGAATTTTTACACAGTAAGCGAGCGCCGAATTTAGAGCATGCACAGTTTTCCGTATTGGCACTTGGTGACAGCTCCTATGAATTTTTTTGCAAGACAGGTGCTGACTTTGATGAGCAATTAGAAAAGCTCGGTGCGAAGCGTATTATACCTCGGGTTGACTGTGACCTTGACTATGACAGCTTAGCAGCACAGTGGATTGAGGATGTGAAAAAAGCACTAATTACGACAAGTCCACAAACTGCTTCAATACAGGCAAATACGGAGACAAAAGAAGTTAAGAGTTCGAAGTATTCAAAAAGTAATCCGTTTTATGCCGAGGTGCTTGAGAAAATTAATTTGAATGGGCGTGGTTCAAATAAAGCGACGTATCATATCGAACTTTCGCTAGAAGAGTCAGGTCTGACCTATGCACCTGGAGATAGCATAGGTATTTTACCTGAAAACGATGAGCAGCTTGTCGGAATATTAATCGAAGCACTTGGCTTCAAGCAAACTGAAATTGTAACGGTTGAACAGCAATCTATAACTTTAGCCGAGGCACTACAAAAAAAGCTTGAAATCACTGTATTATCAAAGCCATTGCTGCAAAAAATTCAAAACTATACGCTAAATCGAGATTTTGCAGCGCTTGTGCAAGATGATAAATGGAAGGATTATGTGTATGGACGTGATTTATTAGACGTAGTACAAAGCTTCGGGCCGTTTTCATGGAATGCACAGCAATTTATTGAGTTGCTACGCAAAATTCCAGCACGTTTATATTCCATTGCCTCTAGTCAAGCAGCCAATGAAGAGGAAGTACATTTGACAATTGGGAAAGTAGGCTATGACAAGGATGAGCGTAAGCGTCTTGGCGTGTGCTCAGGTCAGATTGCAGAGCGCGTTGAGGTCGGTCAAAAGCTACCTATCTATATCCATTCCAATCCGAATTTTAAACTGCCACAGAATGATGCAACACCGATTATTATGATTGGTGCTGGTACAGGAATTGCACCGTTTCGCTCATTTATAGAGGAGCGTGCAACGCGTGAGGCACAGGGCAAGGCATGGCTGTTTTTCGGTGAGCAGCATTTTGTTACAGATTTCTTATACCAAACAGATTGGCAGCGCTGGCTACAGGAACAGGCATTAACTAATTTAACAGCAGCATTTTCACGTGATAGTGATAGAAAAATTTATGTGCAGCATCGTTTACAGGAGCATGCGAAGGAGCTATTTGAGTGGATTGAGCAAGGCGCTGTTATTTATGTATGTGGTGATGAAAAGACAATGGCAGCAGATGTTGACCAAACGATTCATGCAATTATTGCTGAACAGGGCGGTAAAACGGCTGAGCAGGCAGTGCAGTATGTAAACGAGCTAAAGCAACAGCAGCGCTATCAACGAGATGTTTATTAAAAGGAAATGAGGTTGAAATAATGACTGAGAAAATAGTATTACCGCCACAGCCTGGTAAGCCAAGTGATGTGGAGCGTATAAAGAGTGAAAGTAATTATTTGCGCGGCACATTGGAAGCGACAATGCAAAATCCTTTAAGCTCAGGTATTCCAGATGATGATAATCGTTTAATGAAATTTCATGGTAGCTATTTGCAGGATGACCGTGATGTACGCAATGAGCGTCAGAAGCAGAAGCTCGAGCCAGCCTATCAATTTATGGCACGTGTGCGTACACCAGGAGGAGCTGCGACACCAGCACAATGGCTCATAATGGATGAGATGGGCAGAAAATATGGCAATGGTTCATTAAAGCTGACGACACGACAGGCTTTTCAAGTACATGGCATTTTAAAATGGAATATGAAAAACTATATGCAGGAAATTCATGAGGCATTATTAGACTGTATCGCGGCATGTGGTGATGTTAATCGTAATGTGATGTGTAATGTCAACCCGAATCAATCACAGCTACATGAGGAAGTGTATACATGGTCTGCTAAATTAAGTGAGCATCTATTGCCGAAAACAAATGCCTACCACGAGCTATGGCTAGATGGTGAAAAGGTTTATGACGGGCAAGAAAAAGAAGTAGAGCCAGTGTACGGCGCACTTTATTTACCGCGTAAATTTAAAATCGGTATTGCCATCCCTCCAAGTAATGATATTGATGTTTTTTCACAAGATATCGGCTTTATTGCTATTGTAGAAAACAATCAGTTAATCGGCTTTAATGTCGCTGTTGGTGGTGGTATGGGGATGACACATGGCGATACAGCTACTTATCCGCAACTAGGACGATTAGTCGGCTATATTCCGAAAGAGCGTTTACTAGAAACAGCAGAGAAAATTTTGACGATTCAACGCGATTACGGAAACCGCTCGGTGCGTAAAAATGCTCGTTTTAAATATACAATTGATGCGCGCGGGCTAGATTGGTTTAAGGAGGAGCTTCATCAACGCTTAGGCTGGAAGCTCGGTGATATCCGTCCATATACATTTAAGCGCACAGGAGATGAATATGGATGGATTAAAGGGGAAAACGGAAAATGGCATTTTACGCTATTTATCCAAAATGGGCGCGTTCGTGATTTTGAAGACTATCAGTTAATGACGGGACTACGAGAGATTGCTAAAGTGCATACTGGTTTATTCCGCTTAACTCCAAATCAAAATCTGCTTATCGCTGATGTAACACCTCAAAAAAAGCGAATAATTGATGCTTTATTGAATAAATATAAAATTACAGACGGTGCTCATTATTCAGCTCTTCGTCGCAATTCAATTGCTTGCGTGTCGTTGCCAACATGCGGTTTAGCAATGGCGGAGGCAGAACGTTATTTACCAACATTAATAACAAAAATTGATGGCATATTAGAGGAGTTTGGTTTACTTGAAACGGAAATAGGCATTAGAATGTCGGGCTGTCCAAATGGTTGTTCAAGAGCTGCAATGGGAGAAATCGGTTTTATCGGAAAAGGGCCAGGTAAATATAATTTATATTTAGGAGGCGATTTTACCGGTCAACGCTTAAATAAAATTTATCGAGAGAATATAGGCGAAGAGGAGATCTTATCCACATTGCGACCAATATTGGAGCGATATGCAAAAGAGCGTGAGGAACAGGAGCATTTTGGCGATTTTGTGATTCGCCAAGGCTATGTAGAGGCAGTAACAGATGGCCGTCAATTCCATTAATGAAAAGGCAAAATAACGCGGCAATTTTATAGTGCAAAAATGATACTAAATACGTTACTATTGTTGTAAACAAAAGGAGCGGATAATATGTACGAGCCGAAAACAAAGGAAACAGATAGCAGCGTTATTGAGTTTATTGAAGGTGTAGACAGTGTTAAAAAGCGCGAGGATGCTTATGCATTAGTAGATATTTTCACGGAAGTAACAGGCTATGAAGCAAAGATGTGGGGACCGAGCATAATCGGCTTTGGCAAATATCACTATAAATATGCTTCTGGTCATGAAGGAGACGCACCGTTAGTAGGTTTCTCACCACGCAAGGCAAAAATTAGCCTATACTTTGCCCCAGGAGACCCACAGCGCGAAACATTGCTTGAAAATTTCGGAAAACATACGACCGGAAAGGCATGTGTATATATTAATAAGCTTTCGGATATTGACGTAACTATTTTAAAAGAATTGATTGGACAGTCTGTAGCATTTTTACGGGCAACATATCCTGAATAAAAAAGGGGATTTTGCAGCGCACTGCAAAATCCCTTTTTTAAAAGCTACTGAACATAGCCCAGATTAAAACTGCTCCAAATGCAAAGAGAATAATGAAAATTATAATCGCTGGAATGACTAAAGTGAAGAAAGCCTTCCAATTTGAAAACTGATGTGCTTCTGCGACTGCACCAACTGATACAACAAATGACCATATCCCTAATACAATTGATAGCAAAATGGCAATCCAAAAGATAGCAGGGATTGGCCCCTCAAAATCAGGAGTTAACAGAAAATCTGGTGATACAACAAACCAAATAAGATAAATTGGCCCAAGCATTGCTGAAGGAATCGATGCAATGCTCGTTGCTCTATACATTTCCGTGTATGTTGCGACACCTTTGAAAAGCTTTCCAACTCCCCATGCTATAAGCGCTGAAATAAACATGCCAACGATGGTTACAATAGGTGAAAAAATAATTGTTGCAATAATGAAGCCCCAGGATAATGGTCCACCATAGTCAAAGAAATTGATAGGCAACGCGATAATCGAACAAATTGTAAGAATAATCATAGCGAAGCCCATTGTTTTATGGTCAATCATATATCGAGCAGTTTGCTTCGGATGTAACCAAACAGATAAAAATGGGTTTAGCGTATTGTTATCCATAATATCCCTCCAAAATAAAATATGTATTTCCCTACCTAGTATACCGAAAAACCAGCTAAAAAGTTTCAAAAATTTACTATAATACTAAAAATGATAAAATGAACCCCCAACAGACTTAATTTTTCCTACAAAAGCTTTAGAAATATTAACTTTATACATAGACCTGAATATTCAGAATTTTCAGTTTTGTTGTATTTACAAAGAAAGAGATTAAGTATATTATTAGTATAATAGGACTTTATTATTAAAATCTGTCATTTATCAATAAAGCCTATGAGATTGCTTGTAGAGAAAATAGTACAGTGAGTAGAGGGGGGAATGGGGAATGAAGCGAATTACTATTAGAAAGAAATTAATTTTTTCTTTTTTACTTATTCTGCTAATCCCAGCAGCTTTGATAGGGTTAATTGCATATCAAAGTGCCAAAAAACAAGTTATAGAAGAGCAGCAGGCAAGTGCTAATGAAAGCGTTCGAATGCTTGATATGAACATTACAAATATGATTGCACCGAAAGTATATGATATTGAATATTTTGCGGGAAAGTTTAATCAACAATCGTTACGACAAGAGGAACGAACTAGAGTAGTTAATTTGTTGACGGAGTATATTAACACACATCCTGAAGTAGAAGCGATTTATATAGGTACAAAACAAGGGGAGATGATTAACGCACCGGAGCTTGATTTACCAAGTGATTACGACCCACGTGAAAGACCGTGGTATACAGATGCAGTAAATAATAATGGTGATGTAGTGCTAACAACACCCTATGTTTCAGCATCAGGTGAAAATAGCATTGTTGTGACAATAACAAAAACTTTACCAGACCAATCAGGTGTCTTCGCAATGGATTTGAATATTTCACTGCTTGATGATGTAGCAAATGATATTAAGATTGGTGAAACAGGTTTTGCAGCATTGTACGATGACCGCCACTATTATATTACGCAAAACGGCAAAGAAAGTGGCACAGAAGTAACGGAATCATATGTTAATGAAATTTATAATAACGAAAACGGGACGATTATTATGAAAGACCGACATATTCGTTATACGACGAATGAACTGACGGGCTGGAAAGTGCTCGGCACAATGTTTACAGTAGAGGCTAAGCAAGCAGCATCAGGCATATTGACGACAATTGTTATCGTCGTTGTGCTCGCTATTATTGCAGGTATTGGCTTCATACTTTTCATGGTTCGTTCAATTGTTCGCCCAATCAAGGAGCTGCAAGTAAATGCATTAAAAATTAGTGAAGGGGATTTAACGACATACATTGATATTTATACGAAGGATGAAATCGGCCAACTTGGCGAAGCGTTCGTAGCGATGAAAATTAGCTTGAAAAAATTACTTCAACATATGGGGCAAAGCGCGCAGCAAGTACAAAGTTCGGCACAAAATTTAGCGGCAAGCGCAGAGCAAAATATAGCTGCTTCTGAGCAAGTAACAGATGCAATGCAGGAGGTTGCAAGCAGCACTGAAAAGCAAACAACTAGCATTGAGCAAAATGCAATTTCCATAGAAGAAGTGGCGAAGGGCATTGTTGAGGTGACAGATAGTACGATGCAAGTGTCTGACTTATCAGGCTTTGCGATGCAGCTAGCGGATGAAGGTGGAGAGGCTGTACAACAAACAGTCAATCAAATGCAATCGATTCACGCATCTGTTGTACAATCAGATGAAACAATCCAATCACTGTATGAGCGTACAAAACAGATAGGCTCTATTTTGGAAATCATTACTGCGATTTCAGACCAAACAAATTTATTAGCATTGAATGCTGCTATTGAAGCAGCAAGAGCTGGGGAGCATGGCAAAGGCTTTGCAGTTGTTGCCGATGAGGTGCGGAAGCTAGCAGAGCAATCACTGCAATCGACAAGTCAAATTTCTGCACTTATTGCTGCTATTCAACAAGATACAGCACAGTCTGTTCAGGCGATGGATAAAGCATCAATAGATGTTGAAGAAGGATTGAAGCTAACAGAGCAAACGAGTGAAAAGTTTGCAACTATCGTAGAAAGCTTGCAAAATATCGCACCAAAAATCGAAGGCATTTCCGCAGCCTCTGAGGAAATTTCAGCCGTAGTGCAAGAAGTATCGGCGACAGCGTTAGAATTATCAGACCACGCAAAATCAAATGCTGCTGCATCTGAGGAAGTCGCAGCATCGACAGAGCAAACGTTGGCATCCATGCATGAAATGGCAGCGGCAGCACATGCTCTACAGGAGATGGCAGGCGAGCTACACGAGTATATGGAAAGGTTTAAACTTTAATTAAACGAAGGCTGTAGGGAAAGCGGGTTGTCGTCTGCACTTCCCTACAGCCTACTTGTTATTATCCGGTTTCTGAGCAAATTGCAATATGGAACAAAACAGACTTCGCCATCGTTTAAAGTGAAAAGGAGTGAGCTAGGTGATTGAAGTTAATGGACGTTTTACTGACGCAAAAATATATACGAATACAGCACAGCCAGCAGCAATTGAGCAAATTAAAGAGCTGACAGACCAAGCATTTATGGAAGGGGCAAAAATTCGTATTATGCCTGATTATCATGCTGGGAAGGGCTGTGTCATTGGCACAACGATACAATTGCAGGAGCGTGTTGTACCGAATTTAGTTGGTGTAGATGTTGGCTGTGGCGTTTTCGTTGCTGAGCTTAATACTTCTGCGATTGATTATGCCAAGCTAGATGCAACCATTCGAGCGCATGTACCGAGTGGTCAGGACTTACATATGGAGCTATCGCCAGCTCGGCAATTTAAGGAATTTGAAAGGGATAATTTTATCGCAGCAGGTATAAAAGACGATTATACAAATTTATCGCTTGGCACATTAGGCGGGGGTAATCATTTTATCGAGCTTGCGAAAGACAACGAAGATAAATATTATTTATTAATTCATACAGGCTCACGCTATATCGGTTCGAAAGTGGCGAACTGGCATCAAAAAAGAGCTTTTGAAGCATTGCGTCATCACGATGTTTCTAAAATTATTGAGCAGCTTAAAAATGAGGGACGCGAACAGGAAATACAAGCAGCAATCGAAGCGTACAAGGGGGAAAACCCTGTTATACCAAAGGAATTAGCTTATTTAGAGGGTCAGCCATTCCACGATTATATTCACGATATGAAAATTGCGCAGCGCTATGCAGTAATGAATAGATGGACGATTGCTGAAACAATTGCACAGCATATGGGGTGGATATATACAGATACCTTTGATACAATTCACAACTACATTGATACAGATACGATGACATTACGCAAAGGCGCTGTGCGAGCGAATAAAGGAGAAAAACTTGTTATTCCAATGAATATGCGTGATGGTTCGCTTATTTGTATTGGGAAGGGCAATGCGGAGTGGAATTATTCAGCGCCACATGGAGCAGGGCGAGTTTATTCACGTCGCGCAGCGAAAAAAGAGCTGAGCATGGTCGATTTCAAGGAAACGATGCAAGGTGTATGGACGACATCAGTAACGGAGGATACGCTTGACGAAGCACCAATGGCTTACAAGCCGATGGAGGAAATTACATCGGTCATTGGCGAAACCGTTGATATTATCAAGGCAATTAAGCCTGTTTATAATTTTAAAGCAAGTGAGGAGCAGAAGCCTTATATGAGGCGGAAATAATCAAAAAGAGATGATTATGGGGAAATTTGGTTGCACCTTTAACTTCTTTCAGCGTGCGTCTCCCACCTCTATAGGTGGCGAGACGCACGCTGAAATCATAAGAACTAAATCGCTTTTTAAGATAAATCATGTTGACCAAACTTGCAGCGGATGTCACAGGTTTTTTAAGAGAGGTGTAATAGACTATCAAGTAGAATGTCTTATGAGTTATCATAGTGCTTCGTTACAGTCAAAGGAAAGGGGGGATTTCGTATGCGTTTACAGGAGCAACGACTTCGGCAGGCAGTGCAAGGCAAAAGTATATTAATTACAGGAGCTAGCTCAGGTATTGGGCGAGATGTCGCCTTGTTATTGGCTCGCTATGAGGCAAATTTAATAATTGTTGGACGTGATGAGGAGCGTTTGCGTGATGTTGCTGTAAAGACAGGTGCTCGGATGTATAGGATGGATTTGCGTGAGGAAGAAAATCGTCGCCAGCTATGCAAGGAAATTGGTCAGCTTGATATTTTTATCAATAATGCAGGTTTGTCCATTCATCGCTCGATATATGATTCCTTAGAGCGCTCGCATGATTTTTCGCGGACAATGGCCATTAATTATTTTGCACCTGTGGAGCTAATGTTACATTTTATTCCGTTATTAGATGCAGCAAAGGGACAGGTTGTAAATGTTTCTACGATTAATACAAAATTTCGCCCTATGGCAAAATGGTCTGCTTATCAAGCGTCAAAGGCTGCCTTTGATACATGGCTACGAGCTGTTGCACCAGAGGTAAAGCATACGGTTTCTACAATCTATTTACCGCTTGTTCGTACACCGATGATTGCACCGACGAAAAAATATAAGCATGTACCAGCAATGGCTAGTGAGGTGGCGGCTCAGCGTATCGCTCGTTTATTGTACACGAAAAAGAAGGAGGATAAACCGTGGTGGCTACCATTTCTACACTATTTGAGACCTTAAAAATTAAAGCCCTTTTACGGATGCCCTTCAGCAAGTTGATGAGAGCTATTAGTAAGGAAGGCTTCTCCATTAATGCATTGCTCGCTTTTTATGCTAAAAAACAGCCGCATTGTCCTATTTTTATTGAAAAGCATTGTACAACTACATATGGTCAATTTTATGACGAGGTTATTTATATGAGTTATGCTTTAAGTGAATATGGTATTCGTGCAGGACAGCGGGTTGGTTTTCAGTGTGATAATAGTATCTCGTTATTACGAGCAGTGTTTGCGACAGAGCGAATAGGGGCGACGGCTGTGTTATTACATACAGGGCGTCCTGTGAAGGGGTATTTTGATTTTTTATTTACAGAGCAGCAGCTTGGAGCTTTACCAACAAGGGCGGCGGCTGTATATTTTCCACGTAGACAAGGAAAAATTGTTTTACAAACAAGTGGCACAACTGGTGAACCTAAAGCTGTACATACAGCAGTGCATACATTGCTTGCCCCATTTTGCGCTTTGCTAGAGCGTATGCATTTTCATACATATCGTTATGTTTATGTCGCCACGCCTTTTTTTCACGGTTACGGACTTGCCTTTCTAACTGCAACAGTAGCTGTTGGACATACAGTCGTCTTAAGCAGACGCTTTGATGCTTCCTTATTAGAAGCATATCCAATTGAAGCAATCACGGTTGTTCCAACTTTGTTAACTCGCTTTAGCAAAACACCATCATTGCGCTGTATTGCAAGTGGTAGCGCACCGTTGCAAAATAGCGAGGGCTTTGAGTCGATTTTATATAATTTATACGGCACATCTGAAGTAGGCTTAATTAGTATTGCAACGCCAGAAGAACGCGCCCTATATCCTACAACAATTGGCTCGCCTATCAATGGGCTAAGCATTAGGTTTAATAAGGGTGAACTAATTGTTAATAATAAACGAACAGGGGATATCGTAGAAGAAAGAGAAGGGTTATTATTCATAAAAGGAAGGCTACATGAAAGGATTATTTCAGGTGGAGAAAATGTTTTTCCACAGCATATTGAGCAAATAATAAAGACGCATCCGAAAATAACGGATGTTGCAATTACAAGTGAGGCAGACTCGCATTTTGGCGAGCGAGTTATTGCTTATGTTGTAGGGGATGGTGTCGGTGAGCGTGATATTCAAGCCTTTTGTAAACAGAATCTAGCAAATTATGAATGCCCGAAGAAAATTTATTTTGTGGAAGCACTTCCCTATAACGAATTAGGAAAAATTAATCGGAAGTTACTACCAAAACCCTTATAAAAAATGTTGTATAAAAATTTAAGTTTACGTATAATTAATTGAAACGGATGGAAAAGAAGTGCAGTTTACTGAAGTTAGGAAGTTATGCATTTGGAGCAATTTTTAAAGTTTTTACTTGTTGGTCTAGCAATTGCTATGCCTGTTGGTGCTATTACTGTCGAAATGACAAAACAAGGATTGAAAAATGGCTTTTTCCACGGCTGGGCAGTTGGCTTAGGCGGTATGACGATTGACTTAATGTTAATCGTAGCGCTCTATTTAGGCTTTGCGCAAGTATTGGCACTACCATATGTACAAATGCCATTATGGATTGTTGGCGCAGGGTTTTTATTTTTATTGGCCTATGATTCGATTAAAAATGCTGACCAAGATATTTCATTGGCAGGAGAAAAGGTCAATAAATCATTATGGAAAACGTATCGCAATGGCTTTCTCGTGGCGTTATCCCCAGGTAATTTAGTATTTTGGGTATCTGTTTTTGGTGTTGTACTAGCAGATTCTTATGCGGCAGATTCTAGTAGCTTTTTAATTGCGGCTATAGGGATATTGGTAGGTATTTTATTACACGATATTGGCCTACTATCAATCGTTGCCCTAACACGTAAGGTGATGAACCGTAAAATGATTCAATGGACGTCGATTATTGCAGGCGTATTGTTGTTTGGCTTTGCTTGTTATTTTTTATACCGCTTCTATGTGGATATTAGAGTTTATATTTAAGTAAAAGACATGTCTGAAAATTACTTTCAGACATGTCTTTTTGCGTAATTAATCGCGATTTCAACTGAAGGGGGAGAGTTTTATTTATTTTCAAAAATGTATGGCTCTACGATAGGGCCTGCTTTAATATATCCAGCGAAAACGGAATAGTTCCCGTCAGCTGTTAATCCTCCATTATAAATATAGCCTGAGTATGTTTTTCCATACCTAGTCTCAGTCACCCACATAGCAGATGTATGAGTTTTAGGTACTGTTCTTGTGACGTAAATTTCGTCCATTGCTTGAGCATTTACTAGCTCTGTATTTTCAGAGGCATAAACATTTGAGAAAGTTGCTGGCATTCCTAAAGTAAAAACTGCAATAACACTCATACATAGCATTTTAAATTTTTTCATTGAAATCTCCTCCATATCAATAGTTTGATTAGTATTTCCATAATTTAATACCTTTGTAATTAATATTTTCATAATAAACAGTTTCCGTCAACTTGAATTGCTATAATGTGAACTTTTCTACCTCTTTTCTTAGCTGATCAGCTATTATATTTAAGTTGCGAGCCCTTTCGGATACCGTTTCAATGCTTTTTAGTTGTTCTTGAGCAGAAGCGGAAACCTGTTCTGTGCCAGCAGATGTTTCAGCGGCAGAGGCAGAAATATTATGAATGACGCTAATGATTTGCTCCTTACTTTGAGTCATTTCTGTTGAAAGATGTTGAACTTCATGAGCGACCTCAATTGTTTCGTCTAATGCAGCTTTAATTGTATTGAAAATATCGCTTGTATCCGTTGCAACTTTCGCATTTTGCTCAACGACTTCAATACTTGTTTTAATTTCTTGTACAGCGCTTTTCGAAATAGCTTGAATTGCTGTAATTTTATTTTTAATATCCTCTGTTGCATTAGAGGTTTGCTCTGACAGCTTTCGAATTTCATCTGCAACAACCGCAAATCCCTTTCCTGCTTCACCGACACGAGCAGATTCAATTGATGCATTCAGTGCAAGTAAATTCGTTTGCGAGGCAATTTCTGTAATCGTATTGACTATACTTGAAATGTCTGACGATGTTTTATCCACCTCTTGGACGATAGCACTAACTTGCTGTGAGGAGTCTCGATTTTTTTCTGACCATATAGAAAGCTGCTGAACTGTGCCTACACCTTGGTTGCTTAAGTCATCGATATGCGCTGTCATTGTGGCAATTTTCTCTGTATGCTCAATCACACGATCAATATTACTTGAAAGTTGGTCTAATTGCTCTGCGCCC
This sequence comes from Metasolibacillus sp. FSL H7-0170, assembly GCF_038593115.1. NCBI lineage: Bacteria > Bacillati > Bacillota > Bacilli > Caryophanales > Caryophanaceae > Metasolibacillus > Metasolibacillus sp. FSL H7-0170. The sequence goes on from NZ_CP151964.1 coordinate 2,851,916, forward strand.
TTTTCAGTGTCATGTGCCTGCTCTTCTGTAGAGTTGGCAATTTCGTTAATCGCTAGGTTAATTTCATTGGTTGTTTGCATAGTGTCGTCTGCAATTTGTAAAAGTGCAGTCGATGATTCAACTAGCTTATTACTTGTACCTTGGATATTAACCGTTATATCTCTCAATGCTGAACGCATTGTTGAAATCCCCTTAGCCATATGTCCAATTTCATCTCTATAATTTGCTAGTCTATTTAACTCTGCATTTTCATAGAAATCTAAGTTAGCAGTTTGCTGTAAAGTGGCTTCGAGGTTTTTCAATGCTCGAACGATGCGGTCAATAATCCACCACATTAGCCCCCCAATAACTAAAAAGCTAACACTACCGATAATTATTTGAAAAATTAAAACTGTATCTACGATAGATTTGATTCCGCTTTCAGGAACAGCGATATCCATAACACCGTACAGTTCTCCATTTTTGTAAATGGGCTCCATAATATCATAAGTCCATATACCTTGAACTTCTGCATACCACCTTGTAAATTGCTTTACACCTTTGGTAGCACCGTTGATTGTATATTCGTCTTCATATATTTTTCCTAGTTTTTCAAGGTCACTATGCGCGACAGCTTGAACATTTTTATCAATAATAATTGCATATGTTACATTGTCCTGCTGTACTTTAGCATCTACAAATTTTTGTAATGCGGGAATAGGATCAGCTTCAGAATTTAGAATCGTTTCGGCTTGCTTAGCTATTTCAAAAACTTGTTCTTGTGCTTTCTCAATCAGTACTTCCTGACTCTTTGTGTTTACTATCCAGACGGCTAGGCTAGCATTGAGAACTGAGGAAACTAATAATAGGCCTAAAGTGAAAAAAAGTAGTCTTTTCTTAATGCTTTTCATGATAATATCCCCCTTTATATTTCAGTATTATAGAGGTTTGTCGACAAATAAAAGCATAGACAAACTTTGAAACTTAAAGTTAGTATCATGTAATAATAGGACATTGTCAATATAGATAGTGTCGAAAAAAAGAATATTATGTCTAAAAAGCAGTTCTTTTGATTTACTCATGTGTAAAGCTAGCGTTTAGATTATGTAAATATTCATATAGGTGAGGGGCTGTCCAAAAAGCCGAGCATAGCCGGCATTTTGGACAGTAGCGAGGATGTTTCACAAAATGTTGATTCATCTAAACAGAAAACGCCACTTTTAAAAATGGGATGAACATTGGCTTTAGCAGTGTACTCCTTCAGTAAAAGGGAAGCGACGAAAACATTGATTTCAATGCGATGACAAAACAAAATGAACTTTTCGGACAACTCCTTTAACTTCTTTCAGCAATGTTTACTGCGACGAGTAACTGTAGGAGCAGATGTTTTTTGTACCGATAGCGTGGTGGTGAGTGTCGCAGACTGGGCAGAAAGGCTTGCGAGATGCAGGCCGATTAACCGTTGTCACAGAACATGTCGGTTTTAGGTTAAATTCCAACAAACAACTCAAAAAAATCTGGTCTAAAGTTAGCCGAGGTATCATTGATATTATTTATCTCGCAATAATTCAGTGGGGGATAAGGAAAACCTCCACTGATTGAAGCTTCACTTTATTGCTTTCCTTTAGCCCTAGCCTAATAAATAAAACCCTGATTAAAAGGAAAGTGAAATTTTCATTTAAGCCAATTAGTAAAAAGATAATACTAATCAATAAATAAGCAGAGACATACTGTTGCTATAATTAATTTTCTTCATAGGCGTTGGCATTTTTACTATTGGAATAAAAATAAGCACTCGTCATCAAATAAATCACAATAGAAAGCCCTACAATAAGGTAAAAAGCTTTCATATTGAGCGAATGAATATAGAGTAGATAAATAACAATAAATAATGGCATGACGGCAAATCTTATAAAAGGGTTAGACCATCCTTTTCGTATAAAGACAGCGCCCATTCTAAATGGTAAAAATAAAAGACCAAAAAGAAATACCCCGATTATATTTTGTAGCCATTTCATTTTCAGCACTCCTTTCGTTTGGGTAATAACATCAACAGAACTTAGCTTCGTGTCTAAGGCATTTTCTAATAGTTTTAATGAGATGGTGTCAGGTATACTTTTTTCTAATTCCCATTTAGAAATTGTTTGCCTTGTGACAAATACTTTGTCTGCTAATTGTTGTTGTGTTAGCTGTAATTCCGTTCGTCTGAAGCGAATTTTTTCTCCTAGCTTCATGTTGTACCTCCTTTTTGTACGTTTTCATCGTATATTTCCATATCCTAAAAATACAGCAACAGCAAGCGTTGCGCACGCAACGGAAACAAAAAACATAGAAAAAAGGAACTGTCTGCGGTTATTTCGAGACACTTCCTTTATTATTACTGCCAATATATTTTCACAAAAAATGCCATGAAATATTTGATGCGAGTAGCGTATATAGTTTGATTTTTTAACAAATATTTAATATAGAAATTGAAATATTAAATACCCATTAAAAAAATGTTCTTGCGGTTATTCGTCACAGGGAGCTGTCTAAAAAGAGGGTTTTGTCTAGAAATCGCATGTTAAGGGGGATTTTTGCTTCTTCTCTTTCATTTTGGAGAAACACCGCTAAACCCTGTGTTTCTAGCATTTTCAAAGAAAGCTCTCTCTATTTTAGAGGAGCAAACATTTTCCCAAAACATCATCATTGGCGTCCAAAATGCCGGCTATGCACGGCTTTTTGGACGCCCCTCCCTAATATAATTAGTTATTATTTTAAAATAAATGTAGCGATTTTTTCTACAAGCCCTTCAGTTAATGGCAATGTAGGGTTTGCATATGTTGCAAGATTACTTTCGAGGTCAGCTGGTGCATCCTTTAATACGTGGTTCATCGTTTCAAAATAGAGAACCTCTGCATCGGATTTTGCTGTGTGTAAACGCTCTGCGTCTACTTTTGTTATTTGTAAATCGTTATTTCCTTGAATAATTAATGTCGGCACTTTTAATTCAGCTAGTTTAGCTGCTGGGTCGTATTTTAACCAAGAAATTAAATATGGCTGTACAGATGGGCGGAATAAAGCATATAAATCCTCTGGCACATTATCTACCGTTTCACCTTTTTTCAATTGCTCCAAAATAGTTGAAGCCGTTTCTAATAATGGCTCTGGCAATTGTGCAGTTAGCTGTTCAAACAAAATTTCGTCAATTGGTCGACCAGCGCCGGCAATTGATGTCAGCGATTCAACTGTGGCTGTATGCGCAGCGATAATGCCAACTAATGAACCTTCACTATGACCAATTAAATGGACCGATGAGAAACGAGGGTCTTGTTGAACAAATTCAATAATTTGCTCGACATCCTGTGAGTAATTTGTAAAGCGTAAATCGCCCTCATCTTTAAGTAATTCCATATTATCTCCAACACCGCGTTTATCAAAGCGAATAGATGCGATGCCTTGCTGTGCTAAACCTTCAGCTAGCATTTTTAAGCTGTTGTTTTCACCTATAACGGTGTTGCCGTCCTTAGTTGTTGGACCAGAGCCTGCAATAATAACGGCTACAGGCACTTGTGCAGTCACATTTTTAGGCATTTCTAATGCAACTTTTAATCGTCCATTTTCAACAGGGACTGCTAGTTCCTCGTATGTGACAGCAGGCGGCTCATAAGGCGTTAAAATAAGAGGGAAGGTCATTCCGTTTTGTGAAAAATTCGCTGTAATGCGGTCTTCTTCGATTTTCCCTTCAATGGTCATAGTCGTTCCTGCAATATCGACAACCGCCTGTAATTGCTCTTTATTAGTTGTGAGTGAGCTAACGGGATAGTTTGTTAAACCTTGAGCTGGTACAGAAAAATATGCTTTTCCATCTGCATCAATTTGTAAAATAACCGATAGTGGGCTTTGTGGAATATCAATTTTCCCTGCCCATTGACCGATTGGCAATATGCTTTCCTCCATTTCATTTAATGCTAATATTCTTTCTAAAAACAGAGCGAATTGTCCACGTGTTAACGGCTCGTTTAAGAGAAACTGATTGGAAGTGGTCGTAATATTATTGCTGCTTAATGCCTGTACATACGGATAGCTCCAATGGGATTTCGGAACATCTGAAAAAGATGTTGTTTCGGTTGCTTGTAAATCAAATGCTTGTACTAAAATTTTTGCAATTTGCCCACGAGTAATAGGTGTGTTTGGATTGAAGTTACCATCAGGTTGTCCATCAATTAAGCCAGCCTTATAAGCATTTTGGATTGTTTCATAATAAGAATGCTTCTCTGATACATCAGTAAATTCTTTTCCTTCTCTAATTGAAGGAAGCTCAATTAAGCGCTCTAATACCACTAATACATGCTGGCGCGTAATAGTTTCTTGAGGTCGAAATGTGTTGTCAGAAAAACCTGTAATAGCGCCTTTATCATGCAGTAGATTGATAGCGCTCGCATAAGGGCTTGAAGGTACAATATCACTAAAGTTTGGCTGCTCGGCATACGTCATTGTCGGTAGGACAATAGCGGGTGTAATAGCTGTTGCTGCAATGATTGCTGCAAAATGTTTTTTCTTCATTTCATTCCTACTCCTCTCTATACTTCTATTTTTATGATAAAGGGTTTTCTCTTATGTGAAAAGCAATAGCCATTCATTATTGGAAGATAGGGTCGATATTAATGAAAATAACAATGAGTTTCTATTATAAGTTTAATAGTAAGTAGAAATGGGAAGAGTTAGATGTAAAGGAAGTCTAGGCACAATTCTGCCATAGTTCACAATGTATAGAAGCTTTTCTACAGGGTTATACTTGAAGTAGTTTCTGTAGCCATGCTATGGTTTTAATGTAGGGTAAAAAAATAAAATGAGGTGTTATTATGACAAAGCGTTTAATGCACGTATTGTTAGCAGGAGGGTTAGCGGTATTTGGCCTTGCAGCATGTGGGGGAGATAAGGCGAAGGAAGAGCCATCTACTTCTACAAATGAGCCAGCAGGAGATACTGTAGCAGCTGGAGAAAGTATTGCTAAATCAAAATGTATTGGCTGTCATGGTGGCGATTTAACAGGTGGAATGGGTCCAAATTTACACGGTCTCGCATTGTCTAAAGAAGAAATTGTGGATATTTTAAAAAATGGTAAAGGCGCAATGCCTGCTAATACAGCGCAAGGCGACGAAGAAGCTGTAGCGGATTATATTTTAACATTGAAATAATAAAACGGCAGAACCTAGAAATTGCGGTTCAAGAAAAACCGAACTATGTTACGAAATACTAATTTCTTTAGTCTTTCAGTCATAGTTCGGTTTTTTTAATTCTTCAATTTTAAGAAATACACTTGAATACATTATTTCCATATTCTTTGCACTTTCTTTATCATTATATAAACTAAATTTAGAGGTATATTGTTCTCCGTTAGGTAGTTTTAAATAAAGTATAGCGTATGCTTGTGTTTCTACTTCTTTTGCATCCTTGTAGCTTAGTTCACGCGATATAAATGGAAAATAGGACTTTTTAGATTTGATAAATAAAAAAGGAATTTCTGCTTTTTCGTAAATATCAGCATATTGGGGCTCAGACGCTTCTTCCAAATTTTCTTCAGTAATAAAAATAGCATCATATGATGAAATTCTATTTTTTTGTGCTAGTTGTTCAATTTCAATTTCATCAAAAATAATATTTTTTTCTTGGACATCTAGTGCATTCCCGACGATACCTATTTTTAATGTTTCCCCGCTATAAATTTGGTTTTCATCGTAAGAACATCCCGCAATAACTAAAAATGATATTCCAAATATAAAAATTAAAAGCTGTTTCACAAAACACCTCCCAACCTAACCCATTATACCATTTATGTAAAAAAATCAATTTATATAACGGCTTTAAAAAGTTCCATTTTGTAGTTGATTTAGGGCTCGTCACTTGATAGCGCATCACATTGTGGGGTGACTGTTTTTATTATTTTGAAAAATATGCGAAAGGAAAGCTTAGATGAAACGAATTTTAATGGAACTTCAGTAGAAGAGCCTCTGGCAAACTTTAAAAATTAGGATGTGAGTTTGCTAGAGGCCTAATGGATTACTCTCCGTATGTTAGCGCAAAATTAACCATTGCGGCAATGCCGTATTGGATGGCTTCGTTCTCGAATTCTACTTTATGATTATGCAGTGCGCGGCGTGTATTTTCGTTATCGCTGCCTGTGCCCATTCTGAACATGAAGCCAGGTACTTGCTCTAAAATATAAGAAAAATCCTCGCCTCCCATTGATGGGGCAGGCATATGTACGACCTGCTTCTCGCCTAACAGCTCTGTCGTAACTTGTTCAAACAATTGCAATAACGATGCATCTGATAGAAGTGCAGGGCAGCCATGTTCATAATGTAGGGACGCATTACCACGCATGCTTTCAGCAGTATGTTGAATAATGCGTTCAATAATGGCTGGCATTTGTTCTCTGATGGCTGGGTTTGTTGTACGAACTGTGCCTTTCATTATAACGCTTTCTGGAATAATATTGTGAGCCTCACCACCTTGAATATGCCCAATTGTAACAACAGCTTGCTCTGTTGGTGGGATTTCCCTTGCTACAATTGTTTGTAAGGATGTAAGTACATGACCTGCAATCAAAATAGGGTCAACTGATTTGTGTGGATGTGCAGCATGGCCACCTGTACCTCTAATTGTGATGGTAATATTATCACAGGCAGCGAGCATTGCTCCATAACGAATGCCAATCTCCCCTACTGATAAGTCTGGAGAAGTATGAAGCGCTATGGCTGCGTCAACTTTTGGATTTTCTAATACACCTGCTTGTAGCATCTCTTTTGCTCCGCTCATAATTTCCTCAGCAGGTTGGAACAGTAGCTTAATATTCGCCTTCAGTAAATGCTGATTATCGATAAGCATTTTCGCTGTTCCAAGTAATACAGATGTATGTAAATCATGTCCGCAGGCATGCATAATACCTGAGTGTATAGATTTATAAGGTAAGTTTGTTTCCTCGGAAATAGGTAGAGCATCCATATCTGCCCGTAGCGCTAAAGTTTTTGTTGCATTGGGTGCCTCAATAAAGCCCACAACCCCAGTGCCACTTTCTGCAATTGTATATGGAATACCCCATTTTAATAAATAGCTAGCAACTAGCTTCGTCGTCTCAAATTCCTTATTACTTAATTCAGGATGCTGATGAAGATGTTGACGAACCGAAATCATCTCTTCTGAAATTGTAGATGCTTTTGTGAATAATGACATCGCTTATACCTCGCTTCATAGATTTTGACAAGAATATTATCAGAAGTATAAGAATACTTCAAATTTCCTTGTTGCACGTATTTAGATTTTAACTCCTTTCAGTGGGTGTCCAAACACCGGCTGGCAAAGAGGAGTCTAGTCTAGGCACATCGCATCTTGCGATGTTAGCCCAAGTCTCCGACGGATGTTGCAGATTAGTTAGCCAACGTGTAATTAATAAAAGAATACTGCAATAAAAAATAGCTGTCTGAAAAGACATGTAATAGCGATAGTACATGCTTTTAGACAGCTTTTAATTATAATAATTCTTTGCGTAATTGTGCAGCGGATTTTGGTGATAATAAGCCAAACGGAATGTCAAAAACAGTTTTTGCTCCTTTGTCACCAGCTTTATTTAAGCGGTAGGCTGCACGTGCATATGCAACGATAACACTTGATGTAAAGTTTGGGTTGCTTTCAAGCTTCAAAGAAAACTCTAAAATTTGTTTGTCATTTGCCCCGCTTTCTCCACTGCGAATAACAAATCCACCATGTGGCATCCCCGTATGATTCGATTTGAAGTCCTCTTCCGAAATAAAATGAACTGTTGTGTCATATTCATCAAAATAGTTTGGCATTGTGACAATTTCTTGTTCTATTTTTGCAGCATCAGCCCCTTGTTCTAGTACGACCCAGCATTCACGGGCATGCTTTTCACGTGTCGTTAGCTCGGGATTTTCCCCATTACGTACACGCTCCACTGCATCTTTGATTGGCAATGTATATTGTGCAGCATATTTCACGCCCTTAATGCGGCGCACAGCATCTGAATGGCCTTGACTTAAGCCATCTCCCCAAAAAGTATATGTGGAGCCTACAGGTAAAACTGCCTCCCCGATTAAACGATTTAATGAAAATAAACCCGGATCCCAGCCAACAGAAATAATGCCTATTTTTTCGGATTTTTGTGCAACAGCATCTACAGCATCAAAAAACTGTGGAATTTTTGCATGTGTATCGTAGCTGTCCACGATATTAAACCATTGTGCAAAATATGGGCTTTGCTCGGGTAAATCCGTCGCAGAACCGCCGCATAAAATCATGACATCAATGTCATCCTTATATTCTTTCGCCTCATCTATTAAACATACTTTCGCATTGCTAGCAATCTTCACTGTTGCTGGATCGCGACGTGTAAAAACAGCCACCAGCTCCATATCAGAATTTTGAGATATTGCGTGCTCTACACCGCGACCTAAATTTCCGTAACCTACTATACCAACTCGAATAACAGTCATTTAATATCCTCCTATGTCTGTGTATTTACTAGCAATGAACAAGAAAAACCCGTACTAGCCAAGTAAATGTATGCTTCCAATCATTAAGGATTATACCCTTAATGATTGAAGTTTCACTTTATTATCATACGCTCTGATTTAAAGATTCACAATAGTTCGATTATATTTCGATATTTTTATAAGTCTTAAGTAGCGATTTGCCCAATTAGTAGGTAAGTTCACCCAAAAAATGAATGGATTCGCCCGAATACTCACCTATTTTACCCGCAAAAATCAGCACCCTAATCAAATCGATAAGCGTGTACGACATGTCCATTGCGTCCCGAAGTTGTTTCTGCCTGTGATAAAGAGTTTAAAATGGCTTCTTCAGTCGCTTCTGCTGCCGCGGCAAATAAATGATTCATCACAGGGTGATCTTCACGTAGCTGTGTGCGTGTTTCAAATAACTCATCTGTTTTGTGTGCAATAGTTCGGGCTGTTGTAAAGCCAATAACAATATCTCCACTGCCATGTGAAAAATGGCTGCCTGTTCTGCCAAGACCGATACCGCAGCGTTTAATAACACGTAGCAATTGTCTGCTACTCAACGGTGCATTTGTTGCTAAAACGATGATAATTGAGCCATCTGTTGGGGCAACAGTATTGGTAGCCTGCTGTTGTTTAGGTATGTAATGCGTAGCTAAAAAATCATCCTTGCTCCCAAAATTGCTTAGTACTAAACAACCGACTGTATATTGTATTGCCTCGTTCACTGTGATGATGCGTGATGCTGAACCTATACCACCTTTATAGCCGAAACAAACCATTCCTTTGCCAGCTCCAACAGCCCCTTCGGCAGCAGTGTCTGTCGAAGCGTTGTGAATAGCTTCGATTGCGTGCTTCGGTGTAACAGCACAATGACGAATTGAGTTTAAATTACTATCATTGCATTCGCCAACTACGATATTAATTGTGCCAGTCGTTTTGCCAATAGCTTCATTTGCCTCAAGCATATATTGTAGCGCCCCTTGCGTTACAGCAGGGACGCTCAATGTATTTGTTAACATAATAGGCGACTCTAATATACCAAGTTCATTTACTTGTACAAGTCCCGTTGTTTTTCCAAAGCCATTTAGAACATAGCTTGCTGCTGTTACTTTTTGTTCAAACAGGTTACCAGAATGGGGCAGGATAGCCGTCACACCTGTACAAGCATAATCTCCTTGCTCATTTAAAGGATAATCCAGCGTAATATGTCCAACTTGGACACCATCTACATCTGTAATGCAGTTTTTATCGCCTGTTCGTAATTTTCCAACAATAATACCATGTTCACGCAATTTTTTGCCCATCTCAATGCCCCCTAAATTTTAAACTGATAATAGACTACTATGTTACACATATTTTACAGCATTCAGTTGAAATTGGACGTATCTTTTTGTGTGCTAGGTATAAAGATGAATTTCACGTCAATAATGAAATGTAACACCTAAACTAAAAGCCTCTTTTTCTCTAAATAAAACTAAAATTAAATTTATGCTAATAATGCTTTGGATATAATAGTTATGCACGTTATAATAATGAATAGATAGAGGTGAAATCAGGTCTATTTATTATACAAATATTAGATTTCCGATAAATGGGTAATTAACATATTGGAAGTGGAATAAATTTTTGAATCATGAATACGTTAAGTAATACTAAAATCATAAGTGTCATAGCTACCGAGGAAATACGATAGCTGAAAAAAACTTAAAAACAAAAGGGGAGGTCGCTGCTACTAGACAAGCCACCTATAATTGCATATAGGGCTTTGTCCATATTTTGAGTAGTAGAATGCTCGTGTGGGATTTTTTTAAAAGTCATGGCTTTAAACGCTTTATGATTTTAATAGGTATTGGGGTGGCATTGTATTTAATGCGCAGTATGATTAACCTCATTTTGTTTACGTTTATTATTACATATTTAATGAATCGATTAAGCACAAAGCTAACAAGTGTAATAAAAAAATATGTGCCGATAAAAGAGGCGGTTATTACTATTATTATTTACTTGCTATTTGTAGCAGGGGTTGTTGGTGTTGTTTATAAATATTTACCGATGGTGTCACAGCAACTGACACAGCTTTTCAACTTAATTATGAATTTCAATATTAATCCAAATGAAAATGAAATCACAAAATATTTAGCACCGACAATTGAGAAAATTGAGCTTGACCAATATTTGGAACAAGGTGTTAATTTTATCGTAGAAAATATCACGAATATTGGGAAGCTACTTTTACAAGTGTTAATTGCAGCAATTTTAAGCTTATTTATTATGCTAGATAAAAATCGCATTATTGAATTTACGATGAAGTTTAAAAATAGTAAAATTGCTCCTTTATATGATGAGCTACAGTACTTCTCTAAAGTGTTCATTCGTTCTTTTGGTAAAGTTATTGAGGCGCAGTTTATCATTGCATCGGTAAACTGTATATTATCTGTTATCGTTTTATATTTTATGGGCTTCCCGCATTTAATTGCGTTAGGAATGATGATTTTCGTACTTGGTTTAATTCCAGTAGCAGGTGTAATTATATCTCTAATTCCTTTAACGATTATTGCTTACAGTATTGGTGGCTTCATGTACATTGTCTATATTCTGATTATTGTTACAGTATTGCATGCTATAGAAGCCTACTTCCTAAATCCAAAGTTAATGTCGGCAAAAACAGATTTACCGATATTCTATACGTTTATGGTCATTTTATTTTCCGAGCATTTCTTTGGTGTATGGGGGTTAATTATCGGTATTCCACTATTTATGTTCCTGTTAGATGTGCTTGAAGTGACATCCTCAAAAAATCAGGAGGCTGTCGAAAAAGACTGAGTTAGCGTTTAACAAAACACAAATGAAATGGGGCTGTCCAAAATGCCGTGCATAGCCGGCATTTTGGACAGTAGCGATGATGTTTCACAAAATGTTGATTCATATAAATAGAGAGCGCCTCTTTTAAAAATGGGATGAACATTGGCTTTAGCAGTGTTTCCCTTCAATAAAAGGGAAGCGATGAAAACCTTTATTTCAATGCGGTGTCAAAACAAAGTGGACTACTCCCCTTTATGAAAAACTATGACATAACATGTTCTCTTCCATTTTCAACGTAAGATTCTAGAATAATGCGCCCATCTTTTTTGTAATAAAAATAAGTTTTATGGTCACTTTTTAACTTTATACTAACCATGAAATTTTTACTTCCTTGTAAATTAGAAATAAACGCTTCACTGGAAATAATATCATCCTGCTCTATTTTTTCTTCTGTTATCAAATATTCCACAACATCATCTTCTAAAGTCTTTTTTTGAAGGCTTACGAACAAAAATATACACCCTATTAAAATCAATAAAAAAATCATGAATTTTCTCATACAAATCTCCTTCAATAACAGCAATTAAAAAGTGTGTTGCTCGTTTTCAAATTTTTTAGGCAAATATTTTATAAAAAGCTACCGCTAGCGTCCCAAATATCGGCAACCGCACATCATTTGGGACGCCCATTCTACATAATTTGTTCATACGCTTGAAGTATGAATTGCTTATCGAAAGTATTTTTAAATTCTTTTACCCCATCCATCGCGTACAATATGTCACGCTTGGCATTTTCGTGGTCCCCTTCTTCTAAATAGCATAGCGCACGGACAGCATAGGAACGGTAGAAAATACCTAAATCTGCTGGATGTTGGTGATTTTCAGGGATATACAAATTTTCGAGTAGCTTTTTTGCCTGCGCGAATTGTTGCAACTGTAAATGCGCATAGGCATATTCTCCATTGACAAACATTTTAGCGTCTGCATAAGCTTCCTCAGGTATATCAAAATAATCAATGGCAATCGCTAAAGCTTTTTCATAATCTTGCTCGATTTGATTCGTATAAACGAGCGTTAAAATTTGTGTCGCGATAGCATCGGAGGAATCCTCTAGTGCCGCGGAATAAGCTTTCATTTTCATTAAATAATCATGGCTTTTTTGAGCATCGCCATTGGAGCAATGCAAATAAAATGAAAAGCGATAAAAGTCATTTAAGCGATATAATATTTTTTTCTCTTTCGCTAGTTTTAAAGCGAGTTCTAAATACTCGAATGTTTTTTGGTCATTATATAAAGCAGCATAAACGACAGTAAAATTATAGTAAAAATCAAGCTTACTAAGGTCGTCGATTAAATAATTGTAGCGCTCTAGATATTTTTCCCCTTCTAATAAATAGTCTAACGCTTGCTCGTAGTGATGCATATTAAATCTAATAGCACATAAAAGACTGAAGCAATTGAGCATTTTCGAGTAGGCATGAACATTTTCATACATTTTTGTTAAAGGTGAAAATGGCTCAATAGAAAGGTCAATTTTTAAACGATAGCGTACTCTTAAATAGATTTCTAATAACCGTACTTCCTCATAATGATTTCCCTTCAAGCTCTCGGATTGTATGAATGGCTCAATGAGCTGCAAAAGCTCTTGTCCTTTTATCGTATACTGCTCTTTATTAAATTCCTTTTTTTGCTGCATGAATAGTTGCTCAGCCCGCATGAAAGTATCATGTATTTTTTGGTTATCCTCTGATTGCATGAGTTCAGCAACATCTATCTGAAGCTGGCTGGCGATATAATGTAAGCTCTCCATCGAAGGCTGAGCTTTGCCGTTTTCAATTAAACTGAGCATGCCTTTTGTTAGACGATCTCCTGCTACTTGCGCTAAAGTCATTTTTCGTTCTTTGCGCAGCTCTTTTATTTTTGCACCTATATTCAACATAAGGTCACCTCACTACGTAAGATTATAGCAAATATTATAATGAAAAGGTATTTAATTTAATTAAATTAAACAAATTTGGGTTGATTCGAAGTGTTATAATCGAATAATTTTAAATTTAATTAAACTTATTGTTGAAATTTTAAAAATAATGTTTTAAAATAAGTTTAATCAAATTAAACAAAAGGCGTGATAAAAATGGATGAAAAGTTAAAGTACAAAAAATCAACGTATCATTTGTACACATTCCTTGTGAGTAAAATGATTGGCTCACTTGGTTCTAATGTATATGCATTTGGAATTAGTATGTACATTCTTTCTTTAACGGGTTCTTCTTTGAGCTTCGCAACAAATATTTTATTAAACATTTTGCCAAGAACAATTATTTCCCCTATCGCGGGTCTAATAGGGGACCGCGTACCACGCAAATGGCTTGTAATTGGTGGGCAGGCAGGGGTAGTTTTAACGGTAAGTATTGCACTTTTATACACGTGGATGGTCGATTTATCTTTGACAGTTATTTATTTGGCAACATTTTTTAATAGTGTTTTTAGTTCGTTTTCGGGCGTGGCATTTTCAGCATCTATTGCAAACCTAGTTGATGAAGAACGTCTACAAAAGGCGATGAGCTTTAACCAGTTATCGTACTCTGTTTCAGGTATTGGTGGACCGATATTTGGTGGTATGTTATTTGGTTTTGCATCAATGGAAATGTTTTTACTTATTTTTATTATTGCACAGGCAATTGCCTTGTTATTAGAATCAACAATGAATTTCACACTGCATAAAAAATCTGTGACGCAATCTGAACAGACACAAAAAGAAACAATGCTACAAAGCTTTAAGGCTGGATTTGTTTATTTAAAGCAGAAGCCAGTTGTGCGTGCGATTTTATGGACAGCATTGTGGTTAAATTTATTTTTCACATGTATAAGTGTTGGAATCGGTTTTGTCTTGTTAACAAATTTAAAATTGCAGCCGCAATTAATTGGTATCATCGAGGCGGGAGCCGCAATTGGCATGCTTGTTGCATCGATTTATTTAGCCACTCGTAGCAATTTAAAATTCCCAATGGTTGTTGTCAAACGTTCAACACTATTAATGGCAATTTCAGTTATTATGACAGCAGTACCATTGTTATTTAGCTGGTCCAACACAATAAACTTTATATACTATATAGCATTGATGTTTATCTCTGGTGGGCTTGGTGTTGTGACAAACACGCCAGTAGGGGTGATATTGCAAACATCAGTAGACGAGGAATATAAGGGGCGTGTATTTGGCATTGTGGAAATGATGGCAATGAGCATGATGCCAATCGGAACATTAATATACGGTATTTTATACGATATGCTTCCGGCACAATATATTTTGATTGTAAGTGGGCTGATTTTAGTGCTAATCGTTTTATTATTGCTGCGCCGTTCGGTAATTGAAATGGCACACCCAGAGTTGAAGAATAAAAAGAAATTGAATATTTTAGAGGAAGTAGAAGGGTGAGTAAATGCCCTTCTTTTTTCTTTGGAAATACTTGTATAAAAAGAAGGGTTGAATTATAATATAGAGAACGTATATTCTGTTTGGGGGTTAGTTATGAATCATCAGCAGTTAAAAGAACGAGCGCTATGCATTGCAAAACCACCAAAGAATTTTCAATTAATGTTTGAAGAGGTTGATGCACAGCCTGGGGGAGAATCTTTATTCATTTGGGGAGATGACCAAGAAACTATAAAGGTACAGCTAGATGATGCCGGTACTATAACGAGCTATTTTATTTCAAAGGAAGGTTATAAAGTATCGGTTGGTGATGAAATATCGCTGGAGGAAAGGCGGCAACGTGCTGAGCAATTTTTACTAAAGTACTATCCAAATGCACTCACAGATTTTATCTTTTATAAGGTGGAATCAATTGACGATATTGAGCAATTTTATTATGGGCAACTTGTGATGGATTTACCGCTTGCTAATGCGGGGATAATGGTCGGTCTAGATAAAGCGGGGAATTTGATTGAATTAATGTATATGGGGAAATTACCTGAGCCTAAAATTCCGCATAAGTTAGTTGATACAACGGCATTATACGAAAATGCTAAGAGGCATATACGCATGCGCTTAGTGATTGCTAAAATTGCAGGGCAGCTACGTCTTATTTATGAGTTGGACAATGTGTATCCCGTTTATCAGGCGGATATTTTGGAGCCTGTTATAAATGAGCAGCGAAGCACTATACGCTACAGGGCATTACCGCCATTAGTAGCTACCACTACTAGTTCATTAGAGGAGATACTAGGGATAAATAGCGAGATGCAGATAATTAATGCAACGATATACAACAATGTAAAGAGAATTGTTTGGGCTAAGGAAAAAGTAGCCGGTTTATATGAAGATAACGTGCATGCAAGAATTGATATGAATACAGGACGCCTTCTAAACATAACAAACTTTAAGGCGTATCAAGGTGATTTGCAGCTAAGCGACGAGGAAGCACTGCAAAAGGCAAGCGCATTTTTACAGCTAGCTGTCCCAGAAATATATCCTTATTTACAGTTAGAAATAGATGAAAATAGACAGCCTGCTCAATTTACGTTTCGTATTAGAACAGTGCAAAATATAAATACTCATTTTATGGTCACTGTTATAGTTAATTATTCAACTGGAGATGTGGAATCTTTTCATTGCGGGCGTATTGATTTGGAACAATTACAGCAAGTTTCTAGCATACCAGTCATTTCAGCACAGCAAGCGAAGGACATCTTTTTGGCACATTTGGATTTCCGCTTAGCGTGGGGAATGGGGAATGAAATGGGCAGTTCGATATTATGGTATGACTATTATGATAAAATAACAGGCAATAGGCTGGGGTATATTGATGCGATAGATGGTACGGTCATAACTTTTCAAGATTAGGGAGGGGATATTATGCAGCGTTGCGGCTGGGTAAAATTAGACGAGCCATTGTATGTAGAATATCACGATAATGAATGGGGCAAGCCTGTTTACGATGACCAAAAGCTTTTTGAGATGATTTGCTTAGAAGGGGCACAGGCGGGATTAAGCTGGTGGACGATTTTACAAAAACGCGAAGGCTATCGTGAAGCGTTTGACGGATTTGATGCCGAAAAAATTGTTCGATATACAGATGAGAAATTAGCTGAATTAAAGGAAGATACACGTATTGTACGCAATCGACTGAAAATCGCTAGCGTTGTTACAAATGCACAAGCCTACTTACGCATGCAACAACAGTATGGTTCTTTCTCAAATTACATTTGGCAATTTGTTAATCACGAGCCACTCATTAATCATTGGTCAACGATAAGTGAAGTACCTGTAACAACAGCAATGAGCGATAAAATGAGCAAGCAATTAAAAAAGGACGGCTTTAAATTTGTTGGTAGCACGATTTGCTATTCTTTTATGCAGGCAGTAGGCATGGTGAATGACCATGTACAAGATTGCTTTTGCTATGAAGGAGGAAACAAATGAATAATTTGTATGAACAAGCATTAAATGATTATATATCAGCTACGAATACACATGATTTTACAAATGTTCAACGAATGCTTCATCCAAATGTCGTTTATTGGTTCACAGATAAAAAATGTACAACAATGACTGAAATACAGCATTATTTTGAAAATGCTTGGGAAGCAATTAAAGAAGAAGTATATGAAGCAAGGGATGTTCAATGGCTCATAACAAATCAAGATACAGCCACTTGCTTATATACTTACTGCTATTCCGGTTATTACAATGGGAAGTTTGTTTCAGGGCAAGGGAGAGCAACAAATATTTTTGTGAAAAATAAGAAAAATGAATGGAAGCTAATACATGAGCATTTAAGTAGTGGGCTATAAATAAAGCGCTTGAAATCAAAGTGAAAACAACGATTTCGGGCGCTTCTATTATTAACATTGCATTCAAAAAGACCTTGCTTATGAGTGAAACATTACTTTATTCTCTAACATTTGTATCATATATTATAATTCATAGGTTTAGGGGGCTACGTCATGCTATTGAAGCAACTGAAACAGAATTTCTTAATTATAAATGCAACCGTTTACTTTGATGAGCAGCAATATTTGCGTGAACAAACTAATAATCCTGCTAGAGTTCAGGCATTTATACAGCAAGCAGAGGTACTGCTACAGCAGATAGATAACGAGGAGGAGCAGTACTATTTATTAGGCTCGCTTGGTTATTGTTATCGCATTTTAAATCAAGCTAATAAGGCAATATTTTATTTAGAACAATGCCTAAAAAAAGTAGAGGCAAATCCTGCTCGAAACATGGTTACACTTATTCGATTAGGGGAGGCATATAAATATAACAATCAGCATAAGAAAGCATTAAAATTATTTGAAGATGCACAGGCAATTCAGAGAGCGCACAATATTGAAAATTATGAGGATTTTATTTATCAACACAAGGCAAAATGTTTAATGGAGCTGGGAGACAATGCTCAAGCAAAGGAGCTTTTGAAACTGGCTTTAGCTATTAGAAAGGATAAAGGCATTGACTCGTTAATTACATCTACTGAAAAAGTCCTGCAGCTATTAAAGGAGGAATAAAATGCTACAACGATTGAAAAAAGGGGATGCGATTGGAATTTTTACACCCTCATATCCAGCAACTGTAACAGCAAAAGCGCGTTATGAGAGGGCAAAGGAATTTTTAATCTCAAAAGATTTTCGCATTGTTGAGGGAAATTTAACTGGAAAAGCAGATAGTTATCGCTCGGGAGCACCGAAAGAGCGGGCGAATGAGCTGAATGAATTGATATATAATCCAGATGTTAAGATGATTATGTCAACGATTGGTGGTACAAATTCAAATAGTATATTGCCATATATTGATTATGAAGCATTTAAGAAAAACCCTAAATACGTTGTCGGTTATTCAGATACAACAGCTATATTGCTCGCGCTTTATGCTAAAACAGGGATTTCAACATATTATGGTCCGGCTGTAATACCTTCTTTTGGTGAATTCGAGCCATTAGTAAATGATACATATCGTTATTTTGAAAATTATTTTACCGAGGAAATGCCGTTACCTTATGAGGTACCAATGCCTGCTTTTTGGTCTGATGAGCCTGTTAACTGGCTTGAGAAAACAACTGAAAAAATGCTATTTGCGAATGAATGGATAACAGGGCAATCAGGCGCAGCAGAGGGGCGCTTAATAGGGGGCAATAATAATGCAATGTACGGCTTTATTGGGTCAGCGTATTTCCCGCAAATTCAACACGGAGATATTTTACTCATTGAGGATTGCATGAAGGATGCATCTGTAGTGGAAAAAAATTTCGCGATGTTGAAATTGCATGGTGTTTTTGAGCGAGTTGGGGGCATTATTTTAGGTAAGCACGAGCGTTTTGATGATTTAGGGACGAGCAAAACACCGCTTATGCTTTTATTAGAGCAGCTAGATGGAAAAAAGATGCCGATACTTGCTGATTTCGATTGCTGTCATACGCACCCGATGCACCCGCTAGCAATAGGCAAAAAGATACGGCTTGATGCAACGGCAAAAAAAGTATTTTGTATTGAAGCGTGGTTGTAGAGCTACCAAGCGTGAGGGGCCGTCTCAAAAATTAAACTTTTCTTCAGTGTAGTGAAAAATCAGTTTTGTGCTCATTTAAAATTAAAAGAAAGCTGCCAAATTTAGTGTTTATCCCATTTTCAATGGAACCTTTTTTCTTTTATCCCCCTGATAAAACATCATCAAAAGCGCCCCAAAAGCTGGCAATGTATTGCTTTGGGACGCTTTTTAACATCTATAGTCGAGGGTCTACCGCGTCACTTTCTAGTGCTAATGTAGCTAGTACACATTCATGTATGCGTGCCATGCTTTCTTTTTGGACGAAGCGCTCGATGCCCTCTAAGCCTAGAGCGAATTCTTGCAAGGCATGTTTCATTTTCTTGCTTGGATTGCGCTTTTTTAGTTGGGTTAGCTGCTGCGGGTCTGTATAGTCCATTCCATAAATAATGCGCAAATATTCACGCCCCCGCACTTTAATTGCTGGTTGAATAAGTTTCCCTTTGCTTTTAGGGATAAAGGCTAGTGGCTTAATGACGATTCCTTCGTGACCGACTGCCGTCATTTCCTCCCACCATTCAATCACTTTTTGCTCATCCTGCTCGTTCTCAATGACTTTATACTCTGTTGGAATAAAGATAGTTGAATTTTGAGCAAGCCAATGATTCATTTCCATATGCCATGTATGTGGCTGATGGAAGCACGTTCCGTTGCTATGTGCAAGTATATGGAATGGAGCAACTTGAATGCTTGATAAATCATCTACAGACCAACAATAATTTTGATAAACTGCATCGAAACGTACGGCGTTGCGGAGTAGCTCCTTATATTGCTTTTGCCAATCAGCGACATCGACAAGTGTTGTTTGTAGCTTTGTAGCTAGCTTTTGGCGGTCCATTAAAGCATGTTCTGCAACGTGTGCATACTGCTTATCGATAAGCGACTGAGCCTTTAAGTTCCAAGGTAATATTTCCGCATCTAATAAAACGAAATCTGTTCCCATTTTTTCGAAATAGTTTTTGGCAACTAATTCTGCGTGTAACTTTTGCACGATGATAGCATGAGCTTCTGGTGCGAAAAAGGCTCGCCCAGTGCGTGTTGTAATAATGCCAAGCGTCTCGCTATCGACCCATTCTTTCGCAATTTGCTCATCTTTGAAAAGTAAAAATATAGCGCGACTTCCCATATGCTTTTTCTCCGCAATAAGCTGCGTCAAGCCATGCTTTTTATAATAGGCAAAAGCCTCTAGAGGATGCTCTAAATAATCTTCATGCTGTGATGTTTGTGGTGTTGGGCTCATCGTTGGCGGAATATAAACAAGCTGCTCCATAGGCACAGTGTAGTGTGAAATGGTGTCGATTGCGGCTTTCGCATAGCCGTCGCCAATCCAAACATTTTCGCCATGTGTCGTAGCAACCTCAAAGCCGTTTAAGAAAGCATAAATATTTGGTGCTTGGAAATGCTTTTCTGCTGCTTCTAATAAAGGGTTTTGCTGCTCACCTGCATAATTCTCGTAGGCATCCACTGCCTCGAGGGTACCTTCAGGATAGCGCAGTGCTGTGAGCTGTCCACCGAAGACGACACCTTGGTCGATATTAATTGTATTGTTAATTTTTAAGGGCTTTAGCTTTGGCTCGTGCCCCCAAATAATTAATTCAGATGTTTGGTGATTAGTGTACCAATCTGCACGAATTGGTCGTCCTGTGTCACTTGTTCCAATAACATCGCCGTAACGGCAAAAATCGCGAATGCGCGGTGAGTTTTTTCCAATATAATGGTCTTTGATACCAGCGTGTGTAACGATAGCTTTACCAATTCCATTTTCCAAAATAATATAATGAGAAGGTGCATGCAATAGCATTTTAGCAAGGCGTTCTTTTAATTGCGCTGTGTCATTCGCACCGTGCTGTTGCTCGAAGTGCTGCATTTCTTGCTCAACCATTTCATCTCCATGTGCTAACTGTACGCTTTTTCCATCTAGCCAGCGCGCAATTTTCCAGCCGTGATTACTATCTGTCATATAGCTTAGCCCTGACTCAATTTGCCTCAGCCAAAATTGCATTGTTGCGAGTGATTTTGGACCGCGGCTCATAATATCGCCGACGGAAATCAGCTTACGTCCCTCTGGATGCTTATAAAGGCCGTTTTCCTCGATATAACCTAGCTTTTTGATAAGAGCCATCATTTCATCATAACAGCCGTGAATATCTCCAATAATATCAACCCCTGCGCCAAGCTCAATGTGTAAATCTGAGGGGTGGCGAATTACCTCGACTTGCTCCTCTGGTCGAATTGTATAAAGCTTTGTGAAGGGCTCCTTTTTTAGCAAGCGCTTTTCATCCTTTAGTTTGCGAACTTGTTGTTTAATGCGTGCTGCTCCTCTAGGTCGCTGGCGCTCCTTATCACGTGCTAATAATTGTTCTAGTGGTACGTCAAAGAGTAAACCGTAAATGGCTATATGCTGTCTTTTGGCAATAGCAAAATATATTTCACGCTCCTTGGCGTTCAAATGTGTCGCATCCACAAATGTTAAGCGATTCAGTTTTGCTCTCGCAATAATAATCTGCTCCATTATATGAAATGTTTCTGCTGAAATGGCTGCGTATTGCTCGTATAATAAATCGGCTTCTTGCTTCGAAGCCCCTTGAAAATTGATAAAATCAATGTCTGCGACCGTCATTCGATAATCGTCTGAGCTAACGATTTCGCTTAGTGCAATGCTATTATTGGCAACAAGATTTTGCAAAAATGTTGATTTTCCGCTATTAGATGGACCAATACATAGCACAATGGCTGCATGTGGTAAATGAAGCTGCATTACAGTCCCTCCGTTCGTTTAAAAATGCACATTTGTGTTGGTGTACCGTGCGCTGTGTGTTGTTCGCCAATGCCGTAAAAGGTAGTTGAATAAGGAGTATTCTGTACCATTGCAGCACACCAGCTTTCAAATTGTTGACGCGTCCATTCGAAGCGGTGATCTTCATGACGCATCTCCTCTAGCTTATACACTTTATTGTAATCCGCATTCGGAGTAGTAATAATTAATGCTTTCGGCGCATATTGCTGCAGTAGCATCGACATAATTTTGGGTAAGCGTTCCTCATTAATATGCTCAATCACCTCGCATAAAATTAGAATATCCTTGTGGGCTAAAGTATAGTCATGATAGAATAATGAGCCCCATTGAATGCGTGGCATTATAACTGTGTCAAGCTCCTCAAAGCGCTTTGTTGCTTTTCGAATGGCAGCCTCGCTTGGCTCTACTGCAATGAGCTCTTGAATTGTTGATAGCTCACTTAGTAGCGCTGTTAATTTCCCTTCACCAGCCCCAAAATCGACAACAGATTGATGCGGTAGTTTTTTGACTTGCTCGACAATCGCCTCATAGCGCTGTGTACTGAGTAAAGGCTTTGCTGTAGAAGTAGGCTGTGCATTAATTAGATGACGGAAGCGTAATGCTTTTTTATAAATAAAATCTTTCTCGGGATGCTGCTCTAGCCAGCCCTCACCATAACGCTCCAATCGTTCGCGCTCCGCCTCATCAATAAAATAATGCTTATAATCATCCATTACAGGAATAAGGACAAAAAGTTGTTGCAATGCCTGCTGCAAAGTAGTTAGTGCACTAATTTTAATAAAGCGCGCTCGTTGCGCGGCTGAAATTGCCTCTATTTCAACACTGAAACCAAGTGGTGTAAACAACTGCTGAATTTCTTCGTTTGTGAGCTCCGTAGCTATAGGACCAAATTCAAAGGTGAAAGGGAAAGCCTGTTCAGCGAATGCTACGTACTGCTCCTGTGGTTTACCATTTAGCGCAGTGCCGAGCATTTTGCGAATAAGTGATAAAAAAATACTGCTCGCGGCAAAGCTGCGGTCATTAATATAATGTGTAATATCGTATGCACGTTCATGTCCAACGAGTGTGAGCGGGTCAGGGGTCACAAAAATGGTAGCCTCTACCTCATGCGCTGTTAGCTTATGATAAACGAAGCGTACAGCATGTCCTTTTTCATGTCTTTCATGTAAATTATTTGGATTTTTAGCGAATAAATAAGAAATTTCTTTTGCATATGGGGTTTCGCAATAAATAGTTAATTGCATACAGCCACATCCTTTCTACTTTTAACTATAATGAAAAAACAATCCTTTAGCTAGAAAGTTTCGCGTTTCCAAGTTTTATGAAAAGGTATATATTTATTATAGGAAAGGAGAGGTTTTGATGAAACACAATCCATTACAGCGTTTTGGAGAGATTGTTGGGGGCAAAAAAGGGAGATGGGCATTACTTGGGATATGGCTTGCTCTATTAATTGCTTTAACGATGACATTACCACAAGTAAATAGTGTCGAAAACTTCGCTGGTGATGAATTGCCTACTGATATGATGTCAATCGAAGCAAAGCAAATTATGAAGGAGCAATTTGCATCAGATGCTGGTGTGCCACTATTAATGGTGTGGTATGAGGAAGCGGGCTTAGAACTAGCAGATATAGCCAACATCCAAGCGCTATATGCAAAATTAGAGGCTGGGCCATTAGAGGGGCAGGAGGCTTTACCACCTTTTGCGAAATTGCCTCCTGAGGCGATGCTAGGAGCTCTATCAGAAAACGGACGCTCACTTGTAACACCAGTCTTTTTTGCAACAGATACGAATTCAAAAAGCTTTAAAAAGAGCTTAGAACAAATAACAGCTTATACAACAGAGGTAATGAATGAAAATCCATATGACAAAAGCTTAGATGAAGGTGGCTTACTTGCTCGGTTTTCGGGTCCGGTCGCCATTTCAGTAGATGCAGCTTCACTTTTTGGATCAGCAGACATACAGTTAATGATTGCAACAGTTATTTTAATTTTAGCAATTTTATTGGCGATTTATCGCTCACCAATTTTAGCGTTTATTCCAATTATTGTAGTAAGTATCGCGTTTTTAGTCATTAGTCCATTGCTTGGTTATATGGCGGAAAATGGATGGATTCATAAAGATGCACAGGCAATTTCAATTATGATTGTGTTATTGTTTGGTGCAGGTACAGATTATTGCTTGTTTTTAATTACGAAATATCGCGATAAATTATTAATGGAAAGTAATAAATTTATAGCGATTGCTGAAGCTGTACGTGATTCAGCGGGTGCTATTTTTATGAGTGGCTTTACTGTTGTAATTGGCTTAGCGACACTTGCGTTAGCTGATTACGGTGCTTTTCAGCGTTTTGCTGTGCCGTTTAGCTTTGGTGTGCTCTTAACGATGATTGCGGTATTGACTCTATTACCTGCGCTCCTTTCTGTATTAGGTCGCAAAGCGTTCTGGCCCTTTGTTCCACGGACAGTTGAAGAAGAACAGCTGCTTGCACAGAAAAAGGGGAAGGAATATAAGCCTCGTCAAGAAAGTCATGCTAAAATGCGCAAAATTGGTTTATTTGTTACACGTAAGCCTTGGCTTGTCGTTATAACAGCAGGTATCTTTTTACTGGCATTAGCCTTTACTTCAACAAAAATTCAATATAATTATGATTTACTTTCTTCCTTCCCAGAGGATATACAGTCACGTGAAGGTTTTGCATTGATTGAGGATAATTTTTCGGCAGGTGAATTAGCGCCTGTGCAAATTATTATTGATACACAAGGAAAGTCTGTGGATATTGGAGAGCAGCTTCGTAACTTACCGTATGTAGCAACCGTTCAGGAGCCGCGTGTAGGTAGTGAGAATACAAATATTATATTGTATGAGGTAGATTTGAATAAAGACCCATATTCAAACGAGGCTATGGAAGATGTTGAACAAATGAAGCAGGAAGTAGCAACTATTATAGATAATAAGTTTTGGATTGGTGGCGAAACGAGCGAGCAACTAGATACAAAGAAAGTGCAAAAGGATGATGAAAAGCTCATCCAGCCTGTGATGATTGCTATTATTTTAGCTGTACTTCTTTTATATTTACGTGCAGTTATTACGGCGATCCAATTAATGCTGACAGTACTCGTATCATTTTTTGCAGCCCTTGGTTTAGGCTGGCTTATTATTCATTATGGTTTAGGACACGAGGCGATAGCGAGTGCTATTCCGTTGTATTCGTTTGTATTTATTATTGCATTAGGCAATGACTACAACATTTTTATGATTTCGGATATTTGGAAAAATAGGCATCAAGGGATGGATTATAAGCAAGCGATTACGGAGGGGGTAGCGTCTACTGGTGCAGTCATTACGTCGGCAGGTTTAATTTTGGCAGGTACATTTGCCGTGTTAGCCTCATTACCAATTCAGCTATTAGTACAATTTGGTATCGTTACGGCTGTAGGTGTTTTATTAGATACGTTTATTGTTCGTCCGTTGCTCGTACCAGCTCTTATTACTCTATTTGGGAAATGGTCTTACTGGCCAAGTCGCTTGGGGAAAAAACATAATTAAGCGAATCCATTTAAAGTTGTGTTCTATTATTATTTTATATTATAATAGGGCGAACGCATGTTTTGTCTAATGGAGGATACCGCTTAATGGAAAATTGGAAACGCAATATTACGCTTTTTTTAACGAGCCAAACGATATCATTGTTCGGCTCGGCACTTGTGCAATATGCGATTATGTGGCATGTGACACTAACGACACAATCAGGCATGATGATGACAATCTTTATTATATGTGGTTTTGTCCCAACATTTTTACTTTCACCTTTTGCAGGAGTATGGGCAGACCGCTATAATCGCAAGTGGTTAATTGCGATAGCTGATGGTGTAATTGCACTTTCCACATTAGTATTGGCAATCGTCTTTTTAATGGGCTATGAAGAAATGTGGCTGTTATTTGTTATTGCAGCAATTCGTTCATTTGGGGCAGGGGTACAGACACCTGCTGTTGGAGCCATTTTGCCACAAATTGTTCCAGAGGAGAAGCTAACGAAGGTAAATGGTATTAATGGTAGTATTCAAGCGGGGATTATGTTTATTGCGCCGATGGTGAGCGCAGCATTGCTTAGCTTTGCAACGTTGGAAATTATATTCTTTATCGATGTTGTAACTGCTGCACTAGCAATTTTCACATTATTATTCTTCTTGAAAATAGCAGCTCATGAAAAGGCGATGGGAGAGCAAGTTGGCTATATAGAAGATTTTAAGCAAGGTTTGCGCTATATCCGAGAGCATACATTTTTAAAATCATTCTTTTTATTTTTTGCGCTGTTATTCTTTTTAATTGCACCTATGGCTTTTTTAACACCATTACAAGTGGCACGCTCTTTTGGGGATGATGTATGGCGATTAACGGTGATTGAGCTTACTTTTTCAATAGGTATGATGGTAGGAGGAAGCGTTATTGCAATATGGGGTGGCTTCAAAAATCGAGTACATACAATGATATTTGCTGGTGTTATTATGGCTGTATGTACAATTAGCTTGGGGCTTGTACCAAACTTCTTGCTTTATTCAGTGCTGATGCTAATTTGTGGTGTGGCGATGCCGATTTTCAACACACCTTCAACCGTGTTGCTACAGGAAAAGGTGGAAGGCAATTATTTAGGACGCATTTTCGGTATCTTCGGTATGATTTCTTCATCAATGATGCCGATTGGTATGCTTGTATTTGGTCCATTAGCAGACGTGATTGTAATCGAATGGATTTTAATTGTGACAGGTATTTTGATGATAGCATTACTGTTGCTATTAGCTAAAAACCGAACGCTCATAACGGCTGGTGTGAATGAAGTAAAAGAGCAGAGCGGGATAAACAGATAATTACCTTTCGTTTCAAATGAATTGGGTAATTTCCCTTTCATATAGGAGAAATATTCTTCTATTTTAATTGCGTCAACTTTTTGCCAAAACATTATCACTACTGCCCAATAAACCGTCTAATTGCCGGTTTATTGGGCATTTTTTTTAGGGCACTTAACTTGGACTTTGAGATGAACGTGGAATAAATTCGAAAAAACGTGGAATAAAACTAAAAAAACGTGGAATAAACCTCGAAAAACATGGAATAAATCTGCAATTCAATCAAATGGCGCACGCTAATGTGAGAGAGTGGATGGTATTTCAACCGAATTAGTGAACTGACCACTCAAGCAAGATTCTCTTTTATTCATAGCAACGCCGCCCATTACAATTTCTTAATATAATCTTTACACTTTGCAAAAAAGCATCAGCAGTGCATGGGGGACTAAGGCTAGCAGCGAAATTGCATGCTCGTCATTCACTTGTGTAGTTAGTTAAAACATTTTACGATAAAGTTAGGCTGTAAAATCGTAAAGTAATCATCTAGTAGAGGTGAACAAGGGTGGATCAAGAAGAGTTACGGGTGAAGGATTATTTGCTACAAGGCATTTTGAACGGTACATTTTCATTAGATGATAAAATGCCAAGCGAGCTAGCGTTAGTAGAGCAATTTAAAGTACCAAGAATTAAAATTCGCAATGTCTATCAGTTCATTGAAAAAATGGGCTATATTTATTCGAAGCAAGGTGTGGGACGCTTTTTAAAGCATCAACGAAAAACGCTAGAGGTTGTCATGACAGGCGATGTGAGCTTTAGTGAAAAAATGCGGAAGCAGACAGGCAATTATAAATCAATCGTAACAAAATTAGAGCGTGTACCAGCTAGCCATGCAATTTATAGTAAGCCTCAAATTGTACCTGAGCATACAATTTATTTAGTGGAGCGTTTGCGCTTTATTGACGGTGAACCTGCGGCACTTCATCGGTCCTATGTTATTGCTAATAATTTCCCGCAAATTAAGCAGGCAAATAATCGATTAACGTCGATGTATAGTTTTTATAAAAGTAATGGTATTAATCAATTCCATAGCAGCTTTTCTAATTTATTAGTATCATTTCCAAATGAATTGGAGCGTGCCTTGCTTGGCTGTGAGGTGCTCGTACCACTTGTAAAGGTTGAATCAGACAATTGGGATAAGGAGCAAAATCAATTATTGGAGTACACAGAAATAATTTATCGTACAGACCGTTTTTCTTTCCAACTATGAAAAATAGGTAGGGGCTGTCTGAAAAGTAGGCGAACATGCTACTTTTCAGGCAGTCTTTTTTTAGCGATAAAGGGTCGGCTGAAAAGTTATTTTGAGGCGTTCCCTTCGCGACGAGTAATCGCAGGAGCAACTGTTTTACTGCGACGAGTAATCGCAGGAGCAAATGTTTTATGTGCCGAAAGCGAAGTGACAGGTACAAGCATTTTTTAGCGAATATTTAATATAAGAGATTGTCCAAAAAGCCGTGCATAGCCGGCATTTTGGACAGTAGCGATGATGTTTCGCAAAAAATTGATTTATATAAATAGAGAACGCCTCTATTAAAAATGGGAGGAACATTGGCTTTAGCAGCGTTCTCCTTCAGTAAAAGGGAAGCGATGAAAACATTGATTTCAATGCAGTGTCAAACAAAATGGACTTTTCGGACAATTCCAGCCCTGTGCAATCTTTGACAGGCTGAAAACGTGAACTTTAAAGTTTTTTCCGAAATATCTCTATAGCATTACAGCTTGGCGCCTTTTTTGTAAAGAGTCTTTACATATTCTTCACGAAACCTTTTCACTAGGCAGCTTGGCGACAAGTTAGGATGGTGTTGAAAGGAGCTGACATGATGAAAAGAGCTGAACGAACAAAGTTGTTAATTGAAGTAGGAAGAGAGCTTGCATTACAACTTGCAGCTAATATTTGCGAGCAATATGAGGTGCAGGAAATTAGCCCACCAAAAGAAGGACTTATTATGGTCAAAATGCGTGAAACAGCGCAAAAATCATTGTTTTATATAGGGGAAGTATTGGTTACCGAAACGAAGGTGAGGATTCGGAATGCTTATGGCGTTGGCTTAGTGAGGGAATCTGAGCCAGAATTGTCAAAGGCATTGGCAATTATAGATGCAGCTTATAGTGCGCAGCTACCAGAAACGCTTATATGGGCGTCGCATTTTGAGGTGTTAGCTGAGCAACTTCACACGAAGCAGCAGAAAATTAAACAATCCATCGAGCGAACAAAAGTCAATTTCGATACGATGGCTACTTAAGGAGGAGCAGCATGGAAGCCGTACATTTTACACAACGTGCATTTCGTATATTGCTAAATTGTTTTGCAAGACCTGGTACAGCAGGAAAGTTGGAAAGCAATCATACGGTGAATAACCTATATGGAGAAACGGTGACAGTCTGTAGGTCATTGCTAGACGGTGAAGTAAGCTTTCAAACAGCTAATGAGCATCGAGAAATTAATCAATCATTACGGGCATTGACAGGTGGGCAAATTGAGCCTTTAGAGCAGGCTGACTTCATTATTATTCCTCATGGTGCGGAGCGACAGCAGCTATTAAAGGCGGTTGAGTTAGCCAAAGTCGGTAATTTAATTGACCCTCAAAAATCTGCGACGATTATTATGGAGCTAGATGAGGCGACAGCAACGATTGTAGCACAGCTAACAGGTCCAGGTATTGCTACAGTAGAAAATGTTGAACTTGCTGTATGTAAGGAATTTTTAGCATTACGTGCAAGTAAAAACAAAGAATTTCCGCTCGGTATTGACTGTATTTTTATTGAGCGTAGCGGACGGGTTATTGCTCTCCCTCGCACAACGACTATCAGTGAGGTGACGAATTAATGGCATATGTAGCGGTACGTGGTGGTGCTGAGGCGATTGAGGCATCATTAGAGCATTTACAGTATGAGCGAGTTAAAGATGGGGCCTTTGTGGCTGTTGAAACATTACAGGTGACAATGCGGGGTTTTTTAGACCAAGTGATGTCAGAGAGTAGTCTCTACAGTGAGCAGTTAGCGGCGCTTGCGATGAAGCAAAGCGAGGGCAATGTGGAGGAGGCAATTTTTTTACTACGTGCCCATCGTTCGACATTGCCGAGATTGTATTATTCAACGACTACAGATGCGCGAAGCATGTTTGTTTTACGTCGCATTTCAGCTAGCTTTAAAGATATTCCAGGTGGTCAAATTTTAGGTGCATCTCATGATTATTTACACCGCTTACTGAATTTCGATTTATTGCAGGAAACAGTAGAAGATGTAGCAGCACAAAAGGCTGAATTTGAAGCGATTGAAGTGCCAGACAATAGTGTTTTACAGTTGGAAAAATTACCAAAAGTGATGGATTATTTGCGTCAGGAAGGGTTAATCCGAGAGTTTCCTGAGAATGATGCTGAGCCAAGTGATATTACAAAGGAGAGCATAGCTTTCCCGACAAATCGCTCCCAGCGTTTACAAACATTAACACGTGGGCAAACAGGCACTGTTACATCGCTTGGCTATGCAGGCTTGCGCGGCTATGGTGCATCACATCCAACAGTTGGGGAAGTAAGAGTTGGGTGGCAGTCAATTCACGTTGCGTTAGATGATGGGGACGACCCGTATTATATTGGAGCAATTAAGCTAACAGAGGTAGAATCATTTATTCCAGTGAATGTCAATGGAGAAGATAAGCAAGTAGTGGAATTTGATGTGGGCTACGGTGCATGCTTCGGTCAAAATGAAACGAAGGCAATTGCCATGTCTATCGTTGACCATGCACTAGAGGTCGGGGGAGATACAGCGATTCATGATGAGGAATTTGTGTTACTGCATATAGATACGATTGAGTCGACAGGTTTTATTTCGCATTTAAAAATGCCTCATTATGTCACATTCCAATCGAAGCTTGAGCAAATGAGGGCGATTAAAAGGGAGGGCAAAATGCTATGAGAGAAGTGCCATTCGCATTATTAGATGAGCAGTCGAAAAAGGAAATACGACGTGCGATATTAAAGGGCGTTGCGATTCCCGGTTATCAAGTCCCCTTTGCCTCGCGTGAAATGCCGATTGGGCGTGGCTGGGGAACAGGTGGCCTGCAATTGACATTGGCGCTTATTGGTAAGGAGGATACGTTGAAAGTAATTGACCAAGGAGCAGATGACTCGGTCAATGCAGTTAATATTAAAAAGCTTGTACAAAAAACAACAGGTGTTCAAACGACAACGCACACGCAGGAGGCATCGATTGTTCAATCACGTCATCGTATTCCAGAGGTGCCACTTACAAAGGAGCAAATTCTTGTATTGCAAGTGCCAGAGCCAGAGCCATTGCGTGCAATTGAGCGCAGTGAATATAAAACGAAGCGTTATCATGCAGAAAAGGAATATAGCGGCGCTTATTTAATGCTTTTTGAGCAAATTATGCGTTATAACCAAACATCACAAGGAGCCGATTATCCTGTGCTAGTAAATGGGCGCTACGTAATGAATCCAAGTCCGATTCCGCGCTTTGATAATCCAAAAATTCATCACAACGAAGCGCTTATCCTATTTGGGGCAGGGCGTGAGAAGAAAATTTATGCTGTACCCCCTTACACTAATGTGCAATCACTTGCCTTTGAGGACTATCCATTCGTAGTGGAGCAATTTACAGGAAAAATCTGTCGCGAAACGGGCTTATCGAATGTTTTCTTAGATGAGTTAACAGATGAGGAAACAGGCGAAACTTACTATTTATGTAATGATACGAGCTATATGGAAGAGGTACTGGCGCGAAAGGTGGCGGTAAAGCAATGAGGGAGCAACCAATTTTACAAGTTCACAAGCTATCAAAGCAGTATGGAAAGGGCTGTAGCCATTGTCACGGAGAGAATGTTCAGCTAGAAAAAAACTTTTGTCCAGCTTGTAAAACAGTTTATGCATGTCGCGATATTTCCTTTGAGCTGTATCGTGGCGAAATACTTGGCATTGTTGGGGAAAGTGGTAGCGGTAAGTCGACTTTAATGAAGAGCTTGTATTTTGATGAGCAAATTACGAGTGGTGTTGGTTTATTAAAGGATTTTAAAGATGGTACAGCAAATATTTTTGAGCAATCTCGTCAGCAGCAACGTTTTATTCGTAATACAATACTCGGCATGGTTTATCAAAATCCCATGCTTGGCTTAAATATGGAGTTTTCTTCGATGAGTAATATTGCAGAAAAGCAAATTGCTGCGGGGAATCGTCATGTGCGCAATATGGAAAATCGCAGCTTAGAGCTACTCGGTCATGTCAATATTCCGCTTTTCCGTAGCAAGGAAGCACCTAAAAACTTTTCAGGTGGTATGCAGCAGCGGGTACAAATTGCCAAAGCTTTATCCAATAACCCACCTGTTTTATTGCTTGATGAGGTGACGACAGGGCTAGATTTATCAGTACAGGCAGATGTGCTTGATTTAATTAAGTCAATCCAACGTGAATTAAATATTTCAATGATAGTTGTCTCACATGATTTAGCTGTTATACGTATGCTTGCAGACCGCACAATTGTTATGCTCAATGGTCAAATTATAGAGCACGGCTTGACAGACCAAGTGTTAGAGGACCCACAGCATGCCTATACGCAGCAGCTAGTTTATTCATTGTTATAATAGTTCAATTTTACCCTAGCACAAGCTGACAGATAGAAATTTAATTAATAAGGAGACTTGCCATGATTGCCATTGTAAATGGAGTGATTGTAACAGAGCAGCAATTTTTATATGACCACGTTGTCCTCATTGAAGATGCGGTGATTAAACAAATTGTTCATCAAGCGGATGTCCAGCTAGATGGAGTAGAGGTCATTAATGCCAATGGGGGTTATGTGTCACCGGGATTTGTCGATATTCATTCAGATTATATTGAAACGATTGTTAGCCCGCGTCCCAATTCAGTAATGAACATGAATATTGGCTTGCGTGAAAGTGAGCGTATTTTAATGACGCATGGGATTACAACAATCTTTCATTCATTGTCATACTATGGCGATGATAAATATTCGCATAAGGCGATTCGCAATCCCGAAAATGTGCAGAAATGCGTTGATGCTATCAGTGCCTCGCATGATGAGCCACATTTAATTCGTCATCGCTTACATGCACGCTTTGAAATTGATTCAGTCGGTCAATTACAGCAGTTAGAGGAAAATATTTTAGATGGTAAAGTACATTTACTGTCGTTTATGGACCATACACCGGGGCAAGGGCAGTATCGCAATTTAGAAATATATAAAAACATTATGCGTGGCTATCGCTCAATGACAGAGCATGAGGCAGACACGTTAATTAAAGAGCAAATTGATAAAGAAAAAATTACGTTAGAGGATATTGAGCGTCTAAGTCGTTTAGCGATTTCGCATAATATTGCCGTTGCCTCACATGATGATGACGATATACAAAAGCTAGCACTTGTTCAATCGTATGGCACGACGATTAGTGAGTTTCCAATTACGTTAGATGTGGCGAAGGAAGCGAAACGATTAGGCTTACAAACGATAGCGGGTGCACCGAATATTTTATTAGGTGGCTCGCATACAGGCAATTTAAGTGCGGCAGAGGCCATTCAGGCAGGGGTTATTCATATTATTTGTAGCGACTATTATCCACCGGCGATGCTGCACGGTATTTTCGAGCTTGCTAGTAAATATGAAGAGGACTTACACGCCCTATTCCAGCTTGTGACGATAAATCCTGCAAGAGCTGTTAATATGGGGCATGAAATTGGCTCCATCGCAGTAGAAAAAAAGGCAGACATCATCATTATTGAGCAAATGGCAGATGGCTATCCTGTTGTGACAACAACAATTGTCGACGGTAAAGTTATTTTACGAACGAATTATCGATAAGGATGTGTGAGGATGATAACCGTAGAAAATTTGCATAAAAGCTTTATGATTCATCATTTAAGTAGAACATTACCAGCACTGCAAGACGTTTCATTGCATGTTCCCGAAGGTAGCTTTTTAGGCATTGTCGGGAAAAGTGGGAGTGGGAAATCAACGATTTTAAAAAGCATTTATCGCACATATGAGCCACAGAAGGGCAAGATTTTATTTCAATCTGAGGCGTATGGCACAATTGATTTAGTACAGGCAACAGCGCGTGAAGTCGTTTATTTACGCAAGCATGAAATTGGCTATGTTTCGCAATTTTTAAATGTCATGCCACGTACAACAGCGTTGGAGCTAGTCGAGCAATCGCTGCTTGATTTAGGCGTATCGAGGGCGGAGGCTACACCGAAGGCACAACAAGCACTAAAGCATTTTGATATTGACGAGGCGCTATGGAATAGCTATCCAAATATGTTCTCTGGCGGTGAAAAGCTCCGTTTAAATATTGCCTGTGCTATTGTGAAAGAGCCGCGTTTATTACTGCTGGATGAACCGACAGCAAGTCTTGACCAAGCATCTAAATTGAAGGTGCGAGAGGCAATTGAAAAGCTCAAAGCAAACGGCACGACGTTAATTGGTATTTTTCATGATTTAGAGTTCATGGAAGGCTTATGTGACAACGTCTTTCATATGGAAAAAATGCAAGGAAAGGAGCTTGTGTAATGAAGGTTGACTTGCATATGCATAGCACATATTCGGATGGCTCAAATACGTTAGAGGAGCTTTTTCGACAAGCAAAGACAGTAGGTTTAACGCATATTAGTGTCGTTGACCATGATACGGTACATCATTTTGAAGAAGGGCAGCAGCTTGCCGAGAAGTATAATATTCATTTTATTCCGGGAATAGAGATTTCAGCCTATGATTTTGAGCGTGGTCGCAAAGTGCATATGCTAGGCTATCAATTACAAGGTTCATGTGAGCATATTCGCCGGCTTTGTCAGCCATTGTTGAATCGTCGTCATGAGCATACACTTTGGCAAATGCGTCAAATTCAGGAGGCGGGCTTTGCGATTACAGAGGAGCAGGCATACGAGCGTATAGCTGAAGTAAATGTGCTAT
Organism: Metasolibacillus sp. FSL H7-0170; assembly: GCF_038593115.1. Classification (NCBI taxonomy): domain Bacteria; kingdom Bacillati; phylum Bacillota; class Bacilli; order Caryophanales; family Caryophanaceae; genus Metasolibacillus; species Metasolibacillus sp. FSL H7-0170. The sequence continues at coordinate 2,886,391 of NZ_CP151964.1, forward strand.
ACAAACAGCATATTATGGATGTGTTAACGACTGCGTCTTTTGATTCCAAGGATTATCAAACATTGTATAGGTCATTGTTTAAAAATAATGGCGTAGCTGCCAGTGATATTCGCTATGTCGATGTATTCGCTGCATTGCGTGCGATTAAAGCAGATGGAGGTATTGCTGTGCTGGCACATCCCGGTCAACTTGATTCCTATGAAATTGCAGAGGAATTGATTAAGGAGGGGCTAGATGGTATTGAGTTAGTACATCCAGATCATAATGAACACGATTATGAACGAATTGTAACGATGGCAAACAAGCATGGCTTATTAATGACAGGTGGCTCTGATTACCACGGTCGATATGGCACAGAAATCGCGCTTGGTAAATATACGATGCAACATTTGTATATGCCGCAATTTGTAAATGCTTAGTTAATGATTATTAAGAAACTGCCGAACTACTTTTATTATTAGCTAATTATGATTAAATATTGCATGTAGAGCACGTCTACTAAATTTTGTACGAAAAAAGGAGCATAACATGAGCAAAAAATGGATTTTACTATTTTCGATGATTTTATGTGCAATTCTTCTAGTTGCTTGTAATTCAGGGGAAGGTACATCTTCAGGTACAGCGGCTACTAATGAATCAAATGGAAATGCAGCGAAGTCTAAATCGAATGAGCCATTAGTGATGGTATGGTATCCAAATGAATCAGGTTCTGAAATGGCTGGTGCTCGCGATGCATTCGGCAAGATTTTTGAAGAGGCAACAGGTCGCAAAGTAGAACAAAAATTAACGACAGATTATGCGATTGCTATTGAAGCGATTGCTAGTGGTAATGCACAAGTCGCTTTCATGGGTCCACAAGGTTATATTGAGGCGAACAATAAAAGCGCAGATGTGCAGCCAATCGTTGTACCTTCTGGTAGTTCAGGTACATTGGAGGATGCAGTTTATTACAGTTGGTTAGCAGTTCCAAAAGATAAAGCTGATGAATATAAGGTAAATGGTGAATTCTCAATTGATACAATTGCCAATAAAAAAATGTCATTCGTATCCGCATCATCAACATCAGGCTTTAAAGTGCCTTCTAGCTCAATCGTTGCACACTTTTCGAAACAGGATGCTTATAAATCATTGAAACAAGACGATTTAATCGAGTCCAATGCGTTATTCCCAGAAGTGCTATTTGGCGATTCTCACCAAGGTTCAGCGGTGAATATGTTAATGGAGCGTTCAGATGTGTCCGCTTTTTGTGATACATGTGTCTCAGCATACGTAGATTTAGTGGAGGGTGAACCGAATACGGCAGGTGCAGTTTACCGCGTAAAGGATGATGCAGCAGCACCGTTTAATAATTTACCTGGTAAAGAATTTACATTGATTTCGTCTACACCTGTATTAAACTCGCCATTTGTAGTAAACACATCTGCATTAACAGCAGAAGAAATTACGAAGCTAACAGAGCTATTAATTTCGGATGAAACAGCAAATAATAAAACGATTTTCGTACCAAAGGATTCAGGGGAAATTGGTCTGTTTTCTAAATCAGCAGACGAGCGCTTTGTACAAGTAAATGATGCTTGGTTTGACCCAATCCGAAAATTGTCTGAGTAGTTCAACTAACAATCCGTGGGGGATGAGGAAAACCCCCACGGATTGAAGTTTCACTTTATTTTGATAAAGAAGGGAAGAAAATGATGCCAACGATTACGTTAGATCGCCCAGCAGAGCAAGGGGTGACGAAAGAAGCGGCAATTGTCACGCAAACTGTTTTGGAATTGCGCAATATTGAAAAAAGCTATGATATGAAAACGCTAATTATAAAAGATATTGATTTACAGTTAAAGCAAGGGGAATTTGTCTCGATTATTGGACCATCAGGTGCGGGAAAATCAACATTGCTACGTTGCATTAACCGCATGATTGAACCGACGGACGGAGACATCATTTTCGACGGAATGAATATTACACAATTAAATAAAGCAGCACTTCGCAAACAACGCACAAAAATTGGCATGGTGTTTCAGCACTACAATTTAGTTTCGCGCCTAACGGTATTTGAAAATGTATTGCATGGTCGCTTTGGCTACAAATCGACGCTACAAGGTATTTTAGGCTTGTATACAGAGGAAGAAAAAATATTGGCGTTATCCATTTTAGAGAAGCTTGGAATGAAGGACCATGTATATAAGCGTTGTGACCAGCTAAGTGGCGGTCAGAAGCAACGTGTTGGTATCGCACGAGCACTTGTACAGCAGCCGAAATTATTATTATGCGATGAGCCAATTGCTTCGCTCGACCCAAATTCTTCAAAGGTTATTATGGATCATTTAAAGGAAATTTCTCAGTCGATGGGTATAACAGTACTTGTGAACTTACATCAAGTAGATGTAGCGTTGAAATATTCTGACCGCATTATCGGTTTAAATCGAGGCTCAAAATTGTTCGACGATTTACCGAAGCGCTTAAATCAAATGGATATTCGCAATATTTATGGTGCAGAAGTAGATGAGCTTATTTTTGAATAGTGTTAGACGGAGGAAACAATGACAACGACCAATTTTTTAAGAATGAAAAAATGGAAGATGACAGGCATTATTGTGCTCTTATTAGTAATTGTGTACGGCTCTTCGATAATAACTGATTTTGATTTACTTAAAGGAGTCGCATCAATTCCCGGAACGATTACTTGGATTGCTACAAATCTTATACCCGATGCAGCGGCTATGGAAAATTTGCCAAAGGTGCTATCGCGCTTATGGGAGACGATTGTTTTATCCGTAATTGCATCAACAACAGCAGCTATATGTGCTTTCTTTTTTGCCATTTTTGGCTCTAAAACAACACAAATTAATCGTACCATAGCATTTTGTACACGCTTCATTGCCTCTGTATTTCGTAATATTCCTATTGTTGCATGGGCGTTAGTGCTAGTTATTTCATTTGGTCATAATGTGGTAACAGGCTATTTTGCATTGTTTATTTCTACATTTGGCACGTTAGTGCGTATGTTTATGGAAACAATTGACGAGGCAAGCGCAGATGGTGTGGAAGCCTTAAATGCAACGGGTGCTACTTATTTTCAAATGGTCTTTAAAGGTGTTTTACCAGATACGATGCCACAAATGCTGAGCTGGCTCTTTTATATGATTGAAACAAATATACGCAGTGCGACATTAATTGGATTATTAACAGGTACGGGGATTGGTTATTTATTCGACTTGCATTATAAGCGATTAGATTACGGTACACTTGGTTTAATTACATTGTCAATTATCATAGTTGTCATTGCGATTGAATTTGCCTCAAATAAAGTAAGGAGGATGATTTTATAATGGAGCACACATCTTTGTTGCAAGGGATTTATCTTAAAAATGGAAAAATCAAAACGCGCACAATGACAAAGGCGACAATTACGGTACGTGTGGTCATCATTTTTTTATCCATCTTTACATTAGTAGGTCCCTTTCTCTTAAAATATTCGGCAATTGATTGGCCAACAGCGCTTTTTTATACATTGGATAATTTGAAAATGATGTTTTTGCAGCCTGCCTTTAATCAAATTACCTTTGCTACAGCGATTACACAAATTTTGATTACATTGGCATTAGCTTTTTTATCAACGATATTAGGCGCAATTCTTTCTTTTTTCTTAGCAATTAACACAGCGAAAAATTTAGCGCCAGCAGGTCTGTCCAATGCGATTATTGCATTTAACTCTGTTATTCGTGCAGTGCCAACTGTACTTTGGGTATTAATTTTTGCTATCGTTGCAGGGCTAGGGGCTGTGGCAGCAGTGCTTGGGATGATGCTACATACAATGGCTTATTTAACGAAAGCCTATGCAGAATCCTTCGAGGAAATTGAAGAAGGAACAATTGAGGCGCTGCGTGCAGCTGGCGCTAGCTGGTGGCATATTATTTTCCACTGTGTATTGCCACAATCCGCCTCCTATCTTGTATCGTGGACGTTTTTACGTTTTGAAACGAACTACGGTGTAGCTATCGCAATGGGAGCAGCAGCGGCAGCGGGGGGGATTGGCTTCGAGCTATTTATGTCCTCAAGCTTCTATTATGATTTATATGAGGTCGGCATGATAACTTACTGTGCATTGATTGTAGCGATTGTTTTAGAAATCATTGCACTGCAAATCAAAAAGCGCTTGATGGCTAGTTAGAAGAGGATGCCCAAAAAGCCAGGTGGTTGCTGGCATTTTGGGCGCTTTCGGTGATATTTTGATAAAGTGAAGCTTCAATCACTGGGGATTTTTCTCATCCCTCATTGATTGCCCGTAAATGCGGGACAAAATGTTCGCTTGTGGAAATAGAGAGCGACTTTCTTTGAAAATGTGAGAACATATGCTTTGGCGGTGTTTATTTTTCAGCAGCCTTATCTTTTATATTAAATATTTGTTGAAAATGCTTGCTCTTAGGGTGGTCGCAATAAATTATCATTATCCTCGTCGCGAAGTAGTCATCTAAAAATGATTTTTCAGACGCCCCTTTAATGCGTTGGCAAAAGCAAACGAACTTTTAGGTATCTAGTAGAGTACCTTGCATGAACAGAAAGATTTTGCACTTACCAGAAGAACAAGGATGCTAAGGCGATACCTGCGATAGCTCCAATTGCAATGCCGTAGCCGAAGCCTGGGCGATAACCATAGCCCCAAAAGCCTAAGCTATAGCCACCAAATCCTCTGTCGGGCTCAAGCCAAACCATTCTACGGTCGACGTTCGTAATGCGTCCGACATGTACGCGTCCATCCGTATCTGTAATACGTACTCTTTTTCCATGATATTGACAGCATAAATCATATACTTCTGCTCTGCTCATAATTTTTCCCTCCTTTTCCCGTCATACATCTTAATATATGTAGAAATCGTTACTAGACATAAGCTAGTTGACTATGACAAGAAGGGATAAATATAAAAGAAGCTGCTTGAAAGATTGTGTGTTCACACGCTTTTCAAAACAACTTCTTACACTTTTTAAAATGAGTAATTGACTCAATTATACACAATGATAACGCCCAACCGGAACAATTAAAGGTGTTTTTGAAACAGGGTCTTCGATTACCATGCTATCTAAATCGAAGGTTTCTTTAATTAATTCGCTTGTAATAATACTTTGAGGTGCCCCCTCTGCAAGTAAGCGTCCGTTTTTTAATGCAAATAAGTAATCTGCATAGCGAGCAGAAAGGTTAATATCGTGTAGTACCATCACAATGGTTGTACCATATTTTTTGTTTAAATCTGTTAGCAAATCTAAAATTTCGACTTGATATGTAATATCTAAAAATGTAGTCGGCTCATCTAAAAATAAAATATCTGTTTGTTGCGCTAATGCCATCGCAATCCAGACACGCTGGCGCTGACCACCCGATAGCTCATCAATATTTCGGTCGGCAAATTCTGTAATGTTCATCATTTCAAGTGCCTCTGCAACTGCTTCATAATCTTGCTTTGACCAGCCTTTAAATAATGTTTGGTGAGGGAAGCGACCGCGTCCGACTAAATCGGCAACCGTAATACCTTCTGGTACGACAGGTGACTGTGGTAAAAGTCCTAGCACACGTGCTAATTGCTTTGGTGGCATTTGATGAATTGATTTGCCATCTAGTACAACTTGACCGCCTGTCGGTTTAATAAGGCGCGCCATCGTTTTTAATAAGGTTGACTTTCCACAACCGTTGGCACCAATTATAATGCTGATTTTATTGCTAGGAATACCAATGCTGACATCTTCTAAAATCATTTTTTGTTCATAACCAGATACAATATGTTCAGCTAAAAGTGTGTGTGTTGGTTTCATTATATATCTCCCTTTCGATTGATTCGAATTAACAAGTAAATTAAGTAAGGTGCACCAATGATTCCGGTAATAACACCTACTGGATATCTAGCTGTAAATGCGAATTGACCAATTAAGTCTGCAGCCAATACTAAAATAACACCAATTAGACCGGCTGGTAGTATATTTGAAAATCCAACACCAACTAACCTTTTGGCAATTGGTCCAGCAAGGAACGCAACAAAGGCAATCGGTCCTGTCGTTGCTGTGGCAAGCGCAATGATTAATACGGAACAAATAATTAAAATAAATCTCGTTTGATTTGTGTTTACACCTAAAGAGGTAGCCGCCTGTTCACCAAGCTCAAGCATTTCTAACTGTTTTCCGAAAAATAAAAGCACAGGTGTGAAAAGAAGGACAGCAATAATTAATGGAAATAAAGTTTCCATTTTTGCCCCATTCAAACTTCCACTTAACCATCTCATTGCAGCTGGAATATCGTGTGTATTGCCAATTAGCATTAAATAAGAGATGAATGCATTCAACATTGCTTGAATACCAATTCCGATTAAAATTAATCTGCCAATTGAAAAAGAAGAGCCTTTTGATAATGCATAGATAATAAGTACAGTAGCTAATCCACCAATGATTGAAGCAAGGGACACAACAGTATTACTTGCTTGGAGGACAATAATACAAAATACAGCAGCAGCACTTGAACCGGCTGTAATACCGATAACATTCGGGTTGGCTAAAGGATTACGCAGTATTGTTTGGAAAGTATAACCACCTACACCAAATGCAAAGCCAGCAAACACGCCTGCCAGCATTCGAGGGAAGCGAATTGTACCTACAGCGAAAGAGGCTCCTTGCACATCTTGACCTAAGAGCACACGTATAACATCTTGAAGAGGATAAATCGTGTTGCCAAGCATTAGCATTGTGCCGCAAAGTATTACTGAAATAACAGTGAGCACAGACGTTGTTAGCACAAAGCGTCTTTTTCTTCGTTGTCTGCCTTCCATTATAGATTTCAATGTATTATTTATCATAACGCACGCATTTTCGCTTTCATCGTAATTAAAATTAAAATAGGGGCGCCAATAAAGGCTGTTAAAATACCAACCTCTAGCTCACCAGGACTGCCAAGAAGTCGGCCGCAAACATCTGAAAATGTTAAAATAATAGCCCCTGTTAGAGCAGACATTGGAATAATAAAGCGAATATCAGGTCCAATGACTAGGCGGACAACGTGAGTCGCTAATAAGCCGATAAAGCCAATTGGGCCTGCTAGAGCTGTGGCAGCCCCACATAAAAGAACGCCGCCTAATGCTGCAAATATTCGTAATGAACCAGTGCGAACACCTAATCCAGTTGCTACCTCATCACCAAGCGCCAAAGCATTTAATGCTGGCGCGGTAAAGAGGGCAATCACTATGCCTACTACTAAAAATGGAATAAATAATTGAATCGCATCCCAGCTTCCAGAACCGACACTTCCAACTTGCCAAAATCGAAATTGGTCCATGACATTTGTTCGAGGAATCATAACCGCAACGACTAATGAAGACAAAATAGCACTTGTAGCAGCACCTGCAAGTACAAGCTTTAATGGCGTAGCCCCGCTTGCCCCCATAGAGCCTATTCCAAAGACAAAAATAGCAGTAATAATAGCCCCTGCTATCGCTAACCATATATATTGGTTTGCAGAACTAATGTTTAAAAAAGCAATGCCACAAACAACAAAAAGGGATGCCCCTGTGTTTACCCCTAAAATACTTGGATCTGCAATTGGATTGCGCGTAACGGATTGCATCAGTGCCCCAGAAACACCTAATGCCGCCCCACACATTAAACTAAAAATTGTTCGGGCGATTCGTTGTCGAACAACATTGGCCTCATGGGACTCGGCGTCAGGATGGAATAATCCATCCATCAGTCCAGCCCAGCCAATTGTACGAGAACCGAATACAAGTGAAGCAATTATACATACCGCAAGTAAAATGATAAGAAGTATCAAAACCTTACCAAAATGTTTAGGAGCAAATAACTGCTTATTTTCGGTAGCTTGTAACTTATTCATATTATTTCAGATTTTTTGCTACGTCTGAGATTAATGATAAATATTCATCAATTGTATAGGCAATTGATAGCGAGCTCGGTGTACCGGCAGCAGCAAGCGGTGTATTGTCACCGACTACAACAACACTACCATTTTGAATAGCAGGTACTTTTCCTAAAATAGGGTCAGCTTGTAAAGCAGGTAAAGTTGTATCATCACCATAAACAATAAATATTTCCACATCTGATAAAGCATCTGCATTTTCAGCACTTAATTCAATATAGAAGCTGCTTTTATCTGCAATTTGATTTGTAATGCTTTCAGGGTACTCCATACCTAACTCGATTAAAAACTCACCGCGTGGGTCAGCTGGCGTATATACATAGAATTTTGATAAGTCAGTTGCATTAAACATAGCGAACGCGGCTTTTTTACCTTTAATGTCAGCGTGTTGGCTTGCTTTATCTTGGATTAACTTCTCAGTATCCGCGATTAATTGTTTACCTTCTGCTTCCATCCCCATCCCTTTAGAGTTTAACTCAATTTGGTCACGCCAAGAAGTCACCCAAGGAATTTCTTTATAGGCAACAACAGGCGCGATTTGGCTTAGTGTATCGTAATCTTCCTGTGTAATACCAGAATATGCAGCAAGAATAACATCAGGGTTAGAGTCAGCAATCGCTTCAAAATCTAAACCGTCCGTATCTTGATAGATGTTTGGATTTTCTTCGCCAAGCTCTTTTAACTTTTCAGCAGTCCAAGGAAGCATACCGCTACCATCCTGCACACCGTAGTTAGCTGCTGAGAAACCTACTGGAACTACACCTAGTGCTAATGCAACATCATGGTTTGACCAAGCGATTGTCGCTACACGCTCAGGTTTTTCTTTAATAACTGTTTCGCCGAAAGCATGTTTAATTGTAATTGGATATTGTTGACCGTCCGTAGCTTCAGATGGATTATTTGTTACTTGTTCTTCTTCTTTTGCAGGTGTTTCCTCGTTTGATGAATCAGCACATGCAGCTAAAACGAAGACCATTGCCGACATAAGCATTAATAAGAACAAGGAATTTTTAATTTTTTGCATTTTATTTCCCTCACTTAATTTTCTAAGTTGATAATGAGAATCTTTATCACTCAAAAAAATAATACTATTATTTCAGTAAAAGTCAACTGAATTTTTCGTTTTCCCATTGGAAATAGTAGTCGTACGAGAAGGAACATAATAAAATAAAACATTACTATCACTATTTTACAGTGAAAAATTAGCGTGTATTGCAAATTCATTGATAGACACACGCCAATCATTCATCGCATAGGTTAAGGAAAAAGGGTGAGGAATATTGGGCGTAATCGAAACGGCTCCAATGCTTGCAAAGGTAGTTGCATTATGTAGCAAAGAAAACACTACAAAGATGGTAGAAATCCATTGTGATGAGTTATGTATGCCATTGCAAAAGCTATTTCCTTGGGCATCCAAAGAGGCCATTCAATACGAGTTATTAAGCAATGGGCTGTTTCAACCATTTGAATGGCGGCAGGCTAAGCGGTTATTACGAAATAGAGAAATATGGCCGATTGTTGAACAGGAGTATGAGCGCTTGCGTAATTTATGGCATGGCCCTGATATACCAATTTATATTTTTCCAATAACAAAAGGAGCACCAAAGAAAAATGGCATAGCTTATTCGAACGGGCTTTTTTTATTTGTGTCTGAAGCATTGCAGGTAGATGAGCTACACGCACTGTTAGCACATGAATATAATCATGTTTGCCGTCTATACTATTTAAAGCGCAAGCCTAATGAATTGTCATTACAAGATTCACTGGTTATTGAAGGCTTGGCAGAATGCGCCGTAGAGGAACTATATGGTGAGCGATGGTTGTCACCATGGACGAAGTATTATACAGTAGAACAAGTGCTGCCGATTTGGCAGGAGCATTTTATACCAGCTTTACAGCTAATTGATATAGAGAAGCATCAGCCCTATTTATTTGGAAATCATGAGAAATTACCTAGTTGGATTGGTTACTGTATTGGGTATAGATTAGTAAAGTCCTTTCAGCAGAAAAAAGACTTAATATCAGTGGATTTATTGCATTTACCAGCCCAGACAATAGTTGAGGGCTCTGCATTTATCCCGTATTAATAGGCTGTAAGATTTTGGAGTTATCCTAGAAGTCCATTTTGTTTTGCTACCTCATTGAAATCAATGTTTTCAGCGCTTCCCTTTTACTGAAGGATAACACTGCTAAAGCCAATGTTCATCCCATTTTTAAAAGTGACGTTTTCTGCTTAGATGATTCAATATTTTGTGAAACATCATCGCAACTGTTCAAAATGCCAGCTATGCACGGCTTTTTGAACAGCCCCTTGTAAAAAATGATTGATGAAGCTAAATGATTTGCGGTGAGGGAGAAAATCTGGGATTCACCTTATGAGATAAGACAAAGGAGTGGTTTAGATGAAGAAATGGCTATGGATGTCTATATTCGTTTTAATTTTATTAACAGCTTGCTCACAAAATGATGCTAAAAAAGGCCATGAGGCAACACAGGAGCAAACAATTGTAGTTTATGAATCGGATGCCAATGCAGAGTATGTTATTCCTCGCGAGGTTGAGTATCCTGAAGAAATAAAGCAATCCGTCATTCGCTTTATTTTTGACCAAGTTGTCTTTGAACAGGTGAACTTGGTAGATTATAAACTTGCAAATAATGATAGCACGCTTATATTAAATTTAGATGATGGGGTATTACAAGTGCAGGGCTCAGCTGGTGGGCAGATGTTTATGGGTTCGCTCGCTGAATCTTATTTTGAAAATTTCCCTTATGTTCAGGAAATTGTGTTGCTACACAATGGCTCGTCAGAAGCGATATTAGACCATGTTTTTATTGGTCAACCAATTACACGCGAGCAATCATTTAAGAGAGCCGAATAAAAGCTTGCATTTTATTTTATTTGTATGTATGATAAACTTCAAATTGAAACGAAAAGCGTTGAAGAGGAAAGTATAGTAGGGACGTTTGATAGAGAGCTTCTGATGGTGGAAATGAAGCAAACAAACCTAGTGGAAAATGGCCTCGGAGCTGCGTACCGAACGAATAGTAGGCTACGACGAGAAAGGCACTCGTTACAACAGCAGCAGTATCTCGCATGCGACGTACTGAATGAGGCTAATGGTGTGAGCTATTAGTGAATATAGGTGGTATCACGTTAATTCAACGTCCTAATCTTTTTAGATTAGGGCGTTTTTTTACATTTAAAGGAGGATTTATGATGACAATTGTTATTGGGGGAGCTTGGCCGTATGCGAATGGCTCTTTGCATTTAGGGCATATTGCAGCATTATTACCAGGAGATATTTTAGCACGCTATTACCGACAAAAAGGGGAGCGTGTGCTATATGTATCTGGTAGTGATTGTAATGGTACGCCAATTTCCATTCGTGCAAGTCAAGAAAATACAACTGTCTCAGCAATTGCTGAACATTATCATGAGGAGTTTCAAAAATGCTTTACACAGCTAGGTTTTACTTATGATTTTTATACGCGAACAGATGCAATACACCATCACCAAGCTGTTCAACAATTATTTTTACATCTTTTGGAAAAAGGACATCTCTATAGCCAAAAAGTGGAGCAGGCTTATTGTGAAGCAGACCAACAATTTCTACCTGACCGTTTGGTAGAAGGAATTTGTCCAAATTGTGGTGCAAAGGCGAGAGGCGATCAATGTGATGCTTGTTCAGCCATTTTAGATCCGCTCGATTTATTGGAAAAGCGCTGTAAAATTTGCGGTAATAAGCCTGTTATAAAAGAAACGGAGCATTTATATTTTGCCTTTAGCAAATTTCAAACTACTTTGGAGCAATTTGTGAAACGAGCAAAAAGTGAAAAGCGTTGGCGTGATAATGCACTTGCATTAACAGAGCGGTATCTGGCAGAAGGTGTTCCAGACCGTGCTGTAACACGCGATTTGCCAAATGGTGTTGAAGTGCCTGTAGATGGCTTCCGCGATAAAAAAATTTACGTTTGGATTGAAGCGGTCGCAGGTTATTTAACAGCAAGTATGGAGTGGACACGTCAACATGGTGAGGTGTTAGAAAATTGGTGGAATGAGGAAACAACCTCCTATTACATTCACGGTAAGGATAATATTCCGTTTCATAGTGTAATATGGCCCGCAATTTTAATGGGACTGAACAATCCATCATTACCAACGAATATTATTTCAAATGAATATTTAACTTTAGAAAAAAGAAAGCTATCAACTAGTCAAAATTGGGCGGTATGGATTCCTTATATGATTGAAAAATATGATGCAGATTCAATTCGCTACTTTCTAACAGCCAATGCACCTGAAAATCGCGATGCTGATTTTTCATGGCGAGAATTTATTTACAGTCATAACGGAGAATTGCTTGGTGCATATGGTAATTTTGTCAATCGCACATTGAAGTTTATTGAGAAATCGTTTGACGGGATTGTGCCAAATGGGGAAATTGACAAAGTGATTCGTCAGCGTACAGTTGCGCTATATGGTAGCGTTGGTACACTTATTGAGCAAGGACACTTTAAGGAGGCATTAGAGCAAGTTTTTAATTATGTACGTGCTGCAAATCGTTATTTTGATGAGCAACAGCCATGGCTACAAGTAAAGGATAATGCAGGAGGTGCCAGTCAAACAATAGCAACCTGTACGTATATCATCGCAAACTTAGCACAGTTATTACAGCCGTTTTTACCATTTTCAACAGAGAAAATTCGCGCAATGCTACAAATTGAAGAAATTGAGTGGCGGGAACAGACTGTAGTGCAAGTGCGATTGCAAGCTGTTACAGCATTGTTTGAACGCATTGACGTGGCACGAATTGAGGAAGAATATAATACATTGATTACAAATCAAATTGACTTTTAAAAAATAATTAGGTATATTGAAATTACTAAATATCGGAAGTAGGTGTTGTGACATGATGAATATGATTGCGATTGACAAACTGCCATTCAGCTTGTTCTCTTTCACACGCCTACTGTGTACGTATTGACGTATACTTATTTAGCTCTAAATCGATTGAAACTTCAAATAGTGGAATACACTTCTGCTAATTGTTAGTTGAATTCATCGAGCTTTTACGAACGTTATTATCTTGTATTCAGATACAAATAAGTTTCCTGTTCGTTAATGGAGTAAAGCTCCTATGTGTGTAAAAGTCTTGAACTGCTGAATGGCAGCTCAGGACTTTTTTATATACATTTTAGGAGGAATACACATTGGAATTAAGTAAATTAGGATTAACAGCATTTTTTAGTGAGCAAATTAATAATTTGGAAGACAAATACAAAAAATATACACCGGCACGCGTTGTATTAGAGCATAAGCATTCTTACCGTGTAGTTACAGAGCAGGGAGAGTGGCTTGCAACAATCGCAGGTAATTTTGCATACAATGCCTTTGCACGAGAAGATTATCCAGCAGTAGGGGATTGGGTGCTAGTGGAGCAAATGCCGGGAGAGGAAAAGGCCATTATTCATAAGCTGCTAGAGCGCAAGTCCGTCTTTTCACGTAAGGTAGCAGGCTTGGAAATTGGGGAGCAGATTGTAGCAGCGAATGTAGATATTGTTCTACTCGTAATGAGCTTAAACGAGGATTTTAACATTCGTAGATTAGAGCGCTATTTAGTCGCAGCATGGGATTCAGGGGCAAAGCCAGTTATCGTTTTAACGAAGGCGGATTTATGTAAGGATGCTACGCACTCTGTTAAGGAAGTGGAAAGTGTTGCGTTTGGTGTTGAAATTATCGTGACAAGCATGGTTACAGGAATTGGCTTTGAGCGTTTGCGCGAATTATTCCCGGAAGGGGTGACAGGGGCATTGCTTGGCTCTTCAGGAGCTGGGAAGTCTACGCTAACAAATGTACTTTTAGGTACGGAGCGCATGAAGGTTTCGAGCATTCGAGAGGATGATGCTAAAGGGCGACATACGACAACACATCGTGAGCTTGTGATGTTAAGCTCAGGAGGATCTTTAATCGATACACCGGGAATGCGAGAATTGCAGCTTTGGAATCAATCGGATAGTCTTGCATCAAGCTTCCAAGATATCGAACAATTAGCAGGACAATGTCGATTTAGGGATTGTACACATAAGGGAGAGCCGCATTGTGCTGTACAGCAGGCAATCGATGAGGGCATGCTAGAAAAAGCACGTCTTCAAAGCTATTTTAAGCTACAACGCGAGTTAGCCTATATCGAGCGAAAAACAGATATACAAGTAAAACAGAACGAACAACGAAAATGGAAACAAATTTCAAAAGGCTTGAAATCCAAGAGAAAGGGATAACGATAGATAATAAACTGAGAAAACTAACTCGTCTATAATACGGGAGGGTGTGCCGAAAGCCTTGCGGTTGCTGATTTCTTAGGCTTACCTTAGAAGAAACACCACCAGCTACCCTTTCAAATAAAGTGCTCTCTATCATTAACAAGCCGATACTTTAAACAAACATCACCGAAAGTGTCCGCCATGTCGGCAACTGCACGGCATGGCGGACGCCCATTATAATTGTAATTGATTTTGTAGATTAGCGTAAAACCCTTTTTTGCCCATTAACACTTCGTGATTGCCTTGTTCAATTATTGAGCCATCTTGAATGACAAGAATTTGATTGGCATTTTCGATTGTTTTGAGACGGTGGGCAATAACGAAACTTGTACGCCCCTTCATTAAATTGTTAAGCCCCTTTTGGATATGCACTTCTGTCATTGTATCAACACTTGAAGTCGCTTCATCTAATATTAAAATATCCGGGTCTTCAAGAATTGCCCGTGCAATTGCAATTAGCTGTCGCTGTCCTTGACTTAAATTCATTCCCCCTGAAACGAGCATTGTATCGTATTCATAAGGTAAATATTTAATGAAATTATGAGTATAAGCAATTTTAGCAGCTTGTTCCACTTCTTCATCAGTTGCATCTAATTTACCATATCGAATATTATCACGCACTGTGCCAGAAAATAAATACGTATCTTGTAATACAACGCCTATATGGCTACGCAAATTTTCTAACTTATATGTTGTAATCTCTTCATCATCGATAAAAATTTGTCCTTGCTTTGCATCATAAAATCGATTTAATAATTGAATAATTGTTGTTTTACCAGAGCCTGTCGGACCAACAAGAGCGATTGTCTCCCCAGCATTAGCTTGGAACGTAATATTTTTGAGAATTGGCTTTGCCTTGCTGTAGTAAAAGTGAACATTTCGAAATTCAACCTTTCCAACGAATTGCTCTTTTTCAAGTGCATTCGAAATATCTGCTACTTCTTCTTCCTCGTCTAATATTTCAAATACCCGTTCGGCCCCTGCGATGGCAGATTGAAATGTATTTAAAAGATTCGATAATTGATTGATTGGACGGAAAAATTGGCGAGAGTAAGTGACGAATGCTGCAATAACACCGACGGTTACGAGTTGATATACAGCTAATAACGCGCCAACACCGATGATTAACCCGATGCCTAAGTTATTTGAAAGGTTATTAATCGGACCTAAAAAGCCAGATATAATCTCAGCCTTTAAAGCAGAAGCGCGTAATTTTTCATTTTCTAGCTTGAACTTTTCAATTGTTTCCTTTTCCCTTCCAAATAAAGTGATTACATTTGAATTGGAAATTGTTTCTTCGATATAACCATTTAAGTTACCTAAGTCACGTTGTCTTGTTTTATAATTGACACTACTTCTTTTAATAATTTGTTTCGATATAAGTACAATGACTGGGATAATCGTTAGTGACACAATAGCTAAAATCCAATTTAAGTAAAACATCGCAATCGCCGTACCGATAATTGTAAATAATGATGAAACAATTTGGATTACACTTTGAGATAACGCCATATGCAAATTATCAATATCGTTTGTCATTCTACTCATTAAATCGCCCTGTTGTCGTTTATCAAAAAATGAAAGTGGCATTGCTTGAATTTTAATAAATAGCTCTTTTCGCAATCGTTGAATCGACCTTAAAGACACGCGCGTCATGACAAAGGTTTGTAGCCATGAGAAAAGGGAGGAGGCAATATAAATAACCGCTAAAATGATTAACATTCTTACCGTTCCAGATAAATTCCCGGGAATAATATATTGGTCAATAAGAATTCCAATAAGTAAAGGTCCTAATAAATTTAGAATAGAGGATGTAATAACAAAAAGGGTAGCTAAAAGCATACCTAATCGTTGCTGGCGTAAATAACTCCAAATGCGACTGAGAGTAGCCTTTTGATTTTTTGGCTTTACAACAGGTCCGCGAAAGTGCCCTCCACGTTCTAATCCCGTTCTAGTTCCTTGCTTTTGTTGACTAGACATGTCAAATCACTCCCTCTTTTTCTGCCTGTGTTGCTACAATCTCCTGATAATGCTTGCTTAACTTGAGTAATTGTTCATGGCTACCAGACGCTACTAGTCTGCCATCATCTATTACAAGAATTTGGTCTGCTTTTTTTATGGAAGATACTTTTGAGGAGACAATGAATTTTGTGCTCATAGGGAACTTTTCCGCGATAGCCTGCTGAATTTTCCTTTCTGAAATCGCATCAACTGCTGATGTTGTATCATCCAAAATAAGGATAGCTGGTTTTCTAATAAATGCACGTGCCATCGCTAAGCGTTGTTTTTGTCCGCCTGAAAGATTCGTTGCACCTTGTGTAAGCACATGCTGTTCCTTATCTGAAAGCTTATCAACAAATTCGGCTGCGCATGAAGCTTCTAATGCTTCGTTTATTTCCTCGATATTTGCATCCAGTTTGCCGTATTTTAAATTTTCCTCAATCGACATTGAAAACAATGCTGCTTTTTGTGGGGCATAGCCAATTGCATTGCGTAAGTTTTGCAAATCATAGTTTTGGATAGGTTGCTGGTCGATGAAGATTTCCCCACTATCAACATCAAAAACTCTTGGTAGCATTTTTATAATTGTTGATTTTCCGCTACCTGTCATTCCGATGATGCCTATTGTTTCACCAGCCTTCACATGAAAGGAAATATTTTTAAGAACGGGTTCTCCCTGTTTTGTATAAGAAAAGCTTACATTTCTAAATTCCACCTCTCCTTGTGGGCTTGTTATGATTGAATCATTAAAATTGACTATGTCATTGGGCTTCTCTAAAACAGTGACAATACGCTCAGCACTAGGGATTGCACGGGCAATTTGAATGAGTACGTTACTTGAACTCATTAAACCTTGCATAATCATCATTAAATAGTTGATAAATGCTAAAATTACCCCGACCTCAATTGTATTGTTTTCTACTTTGATAGCACCTGTCCAAAGTGCAAATACAAGTCCGATGTTTACAATGAGTGCTGTTAGTGGCATAAGCATTCCGACTACTTGTTCTGCTGTAATATTTCTTTCTGTTAAACGCCCATTAATTTTTAGAAATTGTTTGATTTGATGCGTTTTACGATTAAATGCTTTTATGACATGTATTCCTGCTAAATTTTCCTGTACTTTCGTGTTCATTTGGTCCATTACTTCTTGTACTTTTCTGAAAAATTTTCCAGTAAGCTGTGTAATAACGATTACGCTAATAGCAAGCAATGGCACGACGTAAAGTAACACTGAAAATAATTCACGTGCTGTTAAATAAACGAAAAAGATTGCTCCGATAAATGTAAATGGCCCACGCACGAATATTTTTAATAGCATAAGTAGTGCACGTTGAACAGTTTCAACGTCCATCGTTAAATTAGTAATTAATTTTCCTAAGGTAAAGTGGTCTTTGTTTTTTTCTGAAAAATATGTGATTGTTTCATATAAATCCTGACGTATATCTGTTGCGAAATTAACTGCCGCCTTAGAGCTAAAAATAGAACAGCCAATTGCGCCAATAAATCCTATTACGGCACAAAAAATCATTAGCGCAAACATGCTAATAATATATTTCGTATCGTCATTTGCAATTCCGTTATCAATGACTTTCTGTAAAATAGCAGGCTGTATTAAATCCATTGCCACTTCTATTAGCATCGTTAATGGTGCAAGTATAGCAAAGATAATATATGGATTAATGTATTTTCGAAGCTTCCAAGTAGCTTTCATCTTTAAACACCTCTGATTCCTTATATAACAATATAGTTGATTTGTATACACTTGTATACTTTAAACTATTTAAAATACATATTCAACCACATATAAAAATTTTCCGTTTTCACTCATAATGGCATTGGTCTTCAATACGATGCCACCGATTTATATTTAGCTAATACATTAAGCATTGAATAAGACCTTTGCTCTTGCGTTTAAACTTTGCAAGAAATCCCCTCTTTAATAAAAGCTATTACTTAAAAGATACGAGTAAAAGTAGCGTGTTATTTCAATTGATTTTATGTATACATTTGTATACAATTTAATTTAGTCAGTGTAGAAGATTAAAAATTAGGAGTGATTAATTTGAGAAGAGATAGACTCATTAGACAATTTGAAGGTTTACAGCGTGGTGAAAGAAGAGAACATGGCCGTAGGAGACAGCATCATGGAGAACGTGGGGGAGGTGCACAGACATTTCGCCGAAAACGCATTGTACAGTTTTTGATTCAGCTAGAAACGAGAAAAGCTTCACTTCAAAAACAACTTGAAACGCAAGAACTACAAAATTTAAATTCCGTTATATTAGGGGAGCTTAAAAATACACAAGCAATTATTGATGAATATATATCATTATTCGAGCTTTATGAATTCGAGGGCGATATAGATTTGGATGTACAAAGCATTGAAGAGGAAAATAAAGATGATGATGGGGAAAAATAAACGACATAAAATTAGATAGTAGAAGATAAGCTAGCAGTTATTACTTAATGAATCAAAATAGTATCATATAAATTTTAATGAAACAGCGAAAATTGTCTGAAAGATAGTGCTTTTTGGACAATTTTTTTTATATTTATTTAAAATAAACTTTATATTTATGTAGAAGGGTTGATTTTTATTAAAAATTCGGATAATATTTAAAAAAGTTAATTTTCTGAAAGTTAGCTTATAAAGGGAGGCTTTGAGAATGAAGAAAAACAAATTATGGTTATTGCTATTAGTATCTGCACTTATCCTTGTGCTTGCAGCATGCGGTGGGAATGATGATAAAGGCAAAGAAGCAGAAAAAGAAACAGATAAAGAAGGCGGCACAACAAATACTGATAATCAAGGTACAGTAGCGGGTGGCGAACTTGTTCTAGAAGTATTATCCGAAGCAGTCGAGCTAGACCCACATGGTTCGAATGACGTACCATCTGCTAACGTTCAAAGTAATATTTATGAGACATTAGTAGCTCGTAATTTTGATACAGGAGAATTTGAGCCGAAACTAGCAGAATCTTGGGAGTATGTTGATGATTTAACGTTACAGTTAAAATTGCGTCAAGGTGTTAAATTCCATGATGGAACAGACTTTAATGCAGATGCTGTAAAAGCTAACCTAGATCGTCTATTAGACCCTGAAGTAGCTTCACCACGTGCTACTAACTTTGAGCCAATCGACTCAGTTACAGTTGTAGATGAGTACACAGTTCAAATTAAAACAAAAGCACCTTATGGGGCATTATTAGCAGCATTAACACATCCGGGTTCTTTAATGATTAGCCCGGCTGTTATTGAAGAGGATTACAATCAAGCGGGTAGCGATTCATCGAAGCTTCGTGCTTATGTAAACGCAAATCCGGTTGGTACAGGCTTCTTAAAATTTGATAAATGGACGCCAGGTCAAGAAATTCGTTTAGTAAAAAATGATGACTATTGGGGCGACAAAGTAGCATACGATTCAGCGGTATTTAAAACTGTTCCGGAAAGTGCAACACGCGCTGCCGACTTAGAAGTTGGGAATGCACATATTATTGACCCTGTACAACCAACGGAAGTTCCATTAGTTGAATCATTTGCAACGGTTACGCAACAGCCATCTATGTCTATTGCTTATATCGGATTCAACAGTCAAAAGGCACCATTTGATGATGTAAAAGTACGACAAGCAATTTCAAAAGCGATTGATCGCGAAGAAATTTTACAAGGTGTTTTCGATGGCTTTGGTGTAGCTGCTAAAGGTCCATTATCACCAATGATTTGGGGCTATAGTGATGATATTACACCTCAAGATTACAACATCGAAGAGGCAAAAGCATTGCTTGCTGAAGCTGGTTACCCAGATGGCTTCAAAACGTCAATTTGGACAAATGATAACCCACAACGTCAGCAAATTGCAGTTGTTTTACAAGAAAAATTAAAGCAATTGAACATTGAGGTAAGCATTGAAGTAATGGAATGGGGCGCATACTTAGAGAAAACAGGTGCTGGTGACCACGATATGTTCATTTTAGGATGGTCTGCGTCAACAGGTGACGGAGATGGAGCTTTATATCCATTATTCCATACATCAGATATTGGCAACAATAACCGTACTCGTTTCTCAGATTCTGAAGTAGATAAATTATTAGATGCGGCTCGCGTAGAAACAGATAGCGATACACGTCTAGGTTACTATAAAGAATTACAAAATCTATTAAATGAAGCATCTCCTGCGGCGTTTATTCATCACCAATCTTATTTGACTGGTGTAAGCAAAAAAATTACTGATTTCTCTATTGATGCAACAGGTATTTACAAAATTCAACATGTGAAATTTACAGAATAATTAGGATGTAGGCAAAGTCTAAGTTGACTTTGCCTACAATTGTTTTTACATTTAATTTATTTAAGCAATTTTTTTCTGCGACGAGGATAATATAATTTATTGTGCTAGCGAAGGTTAAAATTCTTTATGTATCGAAAGCAGGGCTATAGGTAGAGGTGCATAAATTCCACATTTCTATAGGGGGGCAAAATCCCTGCTGAAAAAGAGGAAGTCAGTCTAAGAACATCGCATATTAAGATAACGATTGCGTGATTAATGTCATGTTGGTCTAGGCCTCTTGCGGATGACACAGATTTGGAAGAAATTTTCTTGCAAGCTCGAAAAAATATTGTCGAGAGTTAGCTGAGATGTAATTGATTTTAGGTAATAAAGGAAGAAGGTGAGTGCAATGCGACAAAATAGTTTGTTACCAATTATTGATGACGACACCCAAGTGCTTATTCTTGGCTCAATGCCAAGCGTTCAGTCATTAGAGAAGCAGCAATATTATGGCAATGCACGCAATCATTTTTGGCCAATTATCGCTGCAATTACTGGGGAAAATATAACAGAGGATTATGCGCAACGTATTGCATTATTGAAAGAGCAGCGAATCGGTTTATGGGATGCGATTCAATCGTGCGAAAGGCAAGGAAGCTTAGATGCGAATATCCGAAATGAAGTAGCAAATGATTTCTCATCGCTATTTCAGCGTTATCCTCAAATCAAAGCTGTATTATTTAATGGTGCTAAGTCGTTTGATGTATTTAAGAGGCATGTAGGGCTGGAAATATTAGCTGGGCGTGATTATGAAAAAA
The DNA here is from genome assembly GCF_038593115.1 of Metasolibacillus sp. FSL H7-0170. Classification (NCBI taxonomy): domain Bacteria; kingdom Bacillati; phylum Bacillota; class Bacilli; order Caryophanales; family Caryophanaceae; genus Metasolibacillus; species Metasolibacillus sp. FSL H7-0170. Next base: position 2,907,711 of record NZ_CP151964.1, read on the forward strand.
TGCCATCAACAAGCCCAATTCCGGGAAAGAATATTAAAACTTTTGAACAGAAAATTGAAGCATGGCGCACTTTAGAGCAATATCTCAAATAAGCTAGCAAACTGTTTGAAATTTGTTGTTTTTTTGATTATGCTGTACATAAAGTGAAACAAGACATTATCTCATAAACAGAATAGGAGGAAGTTTTGATATGTATCGTACAGTGGAAGATTTTTCAAAGGATTGGCATGTATCCTCAAAAGGTACATTAAATGTATTAAAGGCAATTACAGATGAAAAAATGGGTCAATCAATTGTAGAAGGACATAATTCATTAGGCTGGTTAGCTTGGCATTTAGTTGGAACTGCAGGTGTGTTTGGTCAATTTGCAGGCTTGCAAATTCCTGCACCTGGGCCAGATATGGCGATGCCTAATACTGTGGCAGACATTGTGGAAGCATATGAAATGGTCATTGAGGCATATAAAAAAGAAATTCCAGCACTAACAGATGAGCAACTAACAGAAGATGTACCTGCATTTGGAGGTTCTATGCCACGTGGTGCATTGTTTAGAGTATTAATTGACCATCAAACACATCACCGTGGTCAAATGACGGTTTTATTGCGCCAAGCAGGTTTAACAGTACCTCCAGTAATGGGACCAACTGCTGAAATGAGCTAATTGACGGGGGAATTTCAATGTCACAACCAATCTACTGGACAAGCTTCTATTATGGAGATATTCAGTTTGTTATTGCAGCGATGGAGCAAGGTTTATGCTATACTGGCTCACTACATGAAAATGAAGAAGAATTGCTTGTATGGGCTAAGAAGCATTATAAAGACAGTGAAGTGAAAGAAGACGCTAGTAAGCTAGCGCTTTATATACAACAGTTCACTGAATATTTTCAAGGTCAAAGACAGCAATTTGATTTTCCTGTGTATTATAAGGGTACTCCTTTTCAGGAAAGTGTATGGAGAGAATTACAGCAAATTCCTTATGGTGAGACATGCACCTATTCTGATATTGCTATGCGCATCGGGAATCCAAAGGCAGTACGAGCAGTGGGCGGTGCTGTCGGTGCGAACCCTGTAATTATCATCGTGCCATGTCATAGAGTAATTGGAAAAGATGGCTCTTTAACAGGCTTTAGCGCAGGGATTGAGCTGAAGAAGGCATTACTAGCGATTGAAGGGCAGTAATACGTATAAAATCAAGCATGTTGCATCTCAGCATGCTTTTCATTTATCTTGTTTCCAGTTTTGACTAGGGCCTGTGCAAACTTGTGACTTCAGCTAAGAGGTTCAATATTCAATAATTGCAGTGTAATAGAAAGCTAAGGAGAGGGTTTTCATGCCAATAAACGATTTTGATCAGAGGCTTAACGAAGTCAGACAATTAGTTTTTATTGATGAAAATGATTTTTTACGTGAAAAATGCTCAGATACAGATAAGCTCTATGCTGCCCTTCGCTTAGGTGATTTTCTTCTACTACAGCCAACTACGGAAGGCGATATAAAGTTTAGAACATATCGCAATATCGGCTATCTAAACAGGTTAGTAGGATGTATCGCAACGTCATTATATTACATAAAAGAAGCGCTTGATTATTTTGAACCAAAAGGCGGAGTAGAGTACATACTAACATTGATTAACTATGGAGAAACAATTAAACATACAAAAGACTATGAAAAAGCACTAAATATATTTGAACAAGCATTAATTTATTGTGATGCTCATAATTTACAGCAATTTGAGGACAGTATATGGCAGTTTAAAGGGAAATGTTATTTAGAGCAAGGCAATGTTGATAATGCGGAGCGTTGTTTTTATAAGGCCTATGCAATTCGCAAAAAACGCAATGACAAAAGGATGCTTGTTCCGTCTGAAAATGCATTAAAGTATATAGGAAGAATAAAGCGCTAAAGAAGGGAAATTGTCCGGAAAGTCTATTTTTTTGACAGCGCATTGAAATAAATGTTTTCATTGCTTCCCTTTTATTGAAGGATAACGCTGCTAAAGCCCATGTTCGTCCCATTTTAAAAGAGGGGGGTTCTCTGTTCATATGCATCAACATTTTGTGAAACATCATCGCTCCTGTCCAAAATGCCGGCTATGCACGGCTTTTTGGACAGCCCCCTGCTTCTCTATTAAATATTCTTGTATTAGCCAAAATAAATTGTCGCTAGCCTTTACGCAAAGGGGACGTCTTAAAATGACTTTTCAGACAACCCATTTCCTATTTTAAAAAATCATAAGCATTTTTAGCGAGCAATGTAATAGTAACGATGATAAATAATATGCGGACATAGCCGCTACCTCGCTTTATTGCGTATTTCGAGCCACATATAGCCCCGGCAATTTGTGCCACCCCCATAATTAGACCGTATGTATAATTTACTTGTCCCAGTGACATAAACATAAGCAATCCACCGATGTTGCTACCAAAGTTTAAAAATTTTGCATTGCCTGCTGCCTTCAAAAAATCAAAGCCAACGATAAGAAAGGCAAAAATTAAAAATGAGCCAGTTCCAGGACCTAAAAAGCCGTCATAAAAGCCAATAATAAAGAGCACGCACAAAAAGATTAAAAGCTTTTTCGGTGACAGGCTTTTATAGGTAGAAAGATGTCCCCAATCCTTTTTAAAAATCGTATAGGCAGCTACAGTTGCTAGCATAACAAGCATTAATGGCTTTAAAATTTCTGGATTGATTAAATGGACAGTCCATGCACCAAGCATGGACCCGAAAAATGATAATGGAAACCATTTATAGACCGATTTAATATCGAGCTTTCCAGAGCGATAAAATGTAATAGTGCTCGTCATAGAGCCTAGTGTGCCTGCTAGCTTATTTGTCGCTACAGCAGAGGCAGGACTAAGCCCCGTAAATAACAGGGCTGGTAGCATAATAAGCCCCCCGCCACCTACAACAGAATCAACAAAAGCAGCTAAAAAACCAAAGAAAATTAAAATAATAATAAGTGATATATCTAAATCAAATGGCATTGGCTAACCTTCCTTCTACTATACAACTGAATTATAACAGAAGTTTCAATTAATCAACCATGCGTTTTTTACAAAGTATAATTGCAATGACCCAAGCAGCAATTGTCCATATTAAAATTCCTATAATTGGTATTGAAATATCGCCTTGAGCTAAGTCTGCTAATTGGGAGCTAGGTAACCATTTAGCAATATTTAATACAGAAAAGCGCTCTGCAAACATTAAAAGCATAGGACCAAATGGGAAAATAATTACTACTGGTAATACTGTGAATGTTGTTTCAAGTGTTGATTTTGCGAATAAGCCACAAATTGTTCCTAGAGCAGCATAAAATAATGTTGATAAAATTAGGGCAACTATCATAGCAACGCTAGGCATATAGCCTATGATATAACAGCATAGTCCAATGATAATCGCTGTTATAGCGGAGACAAGTGCACTCTTACCAATTAAAATATCTGCAAGTGAAGCAGGCGACAATAATAGACTGCGCAATGTGTTGCGTTCCTTTTCCTCGGCGATTAAGGCAGCCTGTATAAAGGCTGTAACCATACCGAAAGTAATAGCCAGAGGGAACATTAACTTTTGTGCTACATCTATCCCCATATCACGATAGAGAAAGGTCATAATAAGTGGAACAAATATCATTACTGAAATGGCATAGTTGCGTGAAAACTCCTTATAATCTTTCATGAAAATCGCTTGAATGCGTGTAAATGAAATGTTCATCATTGTAAGTCACTCCCTGTAATTTGCATAAAAATATCACCTAAAGTCGGTTCGTTTGAAAAGATACGCGAAATTTGATTGTTTGTCATCCAATCGTATATCAATTGGGCATTTTGTGCGTCGTTTTTAATAATCTGAGATGTACCATCATGTAATTCAACAGTTATCGTTTGCTTGCTATATTGTTTTTTTAATTGTGCTGGTGAACCAATTGCTTGAATTTTGCCCTTATTTAAAAAGGCTACACGGTCGCACAATGTTTCAGCCTCCTGCATATCATGAGTAGTTAGAAAAATTGTTGTACCAAGCTCATTTAAAGCGCGTAGCCCTTTGTAAATATGTGCTGTATTAACAGGGTCAAGTGCAGAGGTTGGCTCATCTAAAAATAGTAGGTCAGGTTTGTGCAAGATAGCTCTAGCTAATAAAACGCGTTGGGTCATCCCTTTTGACAGCATGCTCACTTTTTTCTTTCTTTCTCCATATAAATTGACAAATTCAAGGGCTTCTTTAATCGCTGTTGTAGGCACATCATACAGCTTGCAATAAAGTGCTAAATTTTCTTCAATAGATAAACGTGAATAGAGACCACTGTTATCTGTTAAAATGCCGAATTTTTTCCTATTTTCACTATTTTGCATAGCGCTAACAGGCATATTGAAAACAAATGCTTCGCCACCATCTTTATGGAGCTGTGCAGTTAAAACTTTAATTGTTGTTGTTTTACCTGAGCCACTAGGACCAAGAAAACCAAAAATTTCTCCTTTTTGAATAGAAAATGTAACATCTGCTAAAGCATTGGATTGTTGGAATGCTTTTTTTAAGTGACGAACATCAATAATCGTTGTCATATTTGTATTTCCCCTCCGTATTCGTTATGTTCTTAATGTAATGTATCGGAAGAAAATGAGCATTAAGTTTATGACGAAAGGAGGAGAAATAAGGGTAATAAGAGGAATAGAAAGGTTGAATGGAGCAAATTATTTCCCCGGAAATTCGCTAAATTCCGATAAGCTCTTTTAAAGAGGCAAGCTTGTTTTTAGATAAAGGCACCGTAGTTTTAGTTGTTGTATGAATGGATAAGCTATAGCTATTTTTAGTCCATGTAATAATTTCACGCACCTTTTGTAAATTGACAATATAGGAGCGGTGGCATCGGAAAAAGCCAAGAGGTAAAAGTCGTTGCTCGAGCTCTGTTAAAGTTAATGAACAGGGATATGCCTCCCCAGCCACATAAATTGATACTTCTCCTTCCACACTTTCTATATAGTCAATTTCAGGTGGATTAAATAAAATAATTTTGTCATTTTTCTTTGTTGGGATTTTTTCAATTTTTATTGGAGAGAATACGGCTGTGTCATTTGGTGCTATATCTTGTCCTACAACATCCAATAATCGCAAACCATCTGCATCCAAGCGACTTGTTTCATGACAGGAAATAAATAAATCCTCTAAATTATTAGAAAGTAATAAAATCATTTTCTGTGCCATTTTTTCAAATAATTGAACAATTAATTGTTTTGAAAAATCTTCCATGTTCTGAAGGGGTTCTTCAATTACAAGGATGGAGGCAGGTGTTAAATAAAGCTTTAAGAAATGAAGTAATTGACGATTGCTATTTGAAAGCTTATCTATCTTAATATTCTGGCAATCAAATAGGTTAATAAGCTGTAATAATTCCTCGACTGATTCAGTTGAGTTGAACAGCTTTTTGAAGAACGCGACATGCTCCTTCACTGTTAAACGCTCATAAAGACTGTCATCTTTTAAATGAATATACGTATTTGGCTGTTTCATAAACGCCTTTAGTACATGTTGTATTTTAGCTTGGTCTGTATAAATACCCATTATAAAAGCCTGTTTATAGGGAATTGCTAGCTGGGGACAAATAATATTGCCAGCTTCAACATATGCGGAAATGTCGATTGTCTTTGTTTGCATGTAAAAAAACCTCACTTTAAGTACGCTACTGTTATTATATAATAGGATATAGCATGTTAAAATAAATAGTTCGTGTTACTGTAATAATAAGATTTTTTAATAAAGGAAGTGTTAGAATGATGACTCCATTTTTAACTGTTGCGGAAGTTCGTTTAATTGAACAGCAATTAGTGAAAATAGTAAACGCCAAAGCCTCATCAAAGGATATGAATATATTATCGACAGTTAGAGAGCTTGCTATAGTAGCATTGAATGAGAAAATGCCATTTGTAGAAAATCAAGAAACGTTGCGAAAAGCTATTGAAACAGTAGAGGATCGTCTAGATGTAACATTATTTATTGAAAACCTACAAATATATACGATTCCATTTAAGCAAATTTCTGAAAAGGATATTGAAAAGCTGTTTAAAAAAGAAAAGAAGCTTAAAATGCCAAATTTGAGCAAAATTGATTGGAGAGGCATAAGCTACTTATCATGGCAGGATTCCGGTACACACCGCCAATATATTATTATTGAGCATGAGAATGATTTTATAGGCTTGAGAGGGACAATTAGCGATGCAAATACGAAGGGAGTTTGTGCGATTTGCAACGAGCATTCAAATGTTCATCTTTTTACAGCAAAGGTAAAAGGACAAGCGGATGCTTATAAATCATATAGTCAGTACATTTGTGCTGACGCGGCATACTGTAATCGCCATTTAAAGGATTATAAAAAACTTATTCAATTCGTCGAAAGTAATTTAGTCTAAAATTTAAGGGTCATTGATGTAAGTGGAATTGATAGAAGGAGAAAACATAATGAATAAAGCTATTCTTTTGCTCATATCTGTGCAATTTTTCGTTTATGTAGGATTTGGTTTAATTATTCCTGTTTTACCAGAGGTCATTGTGAAGCAAGATTTTCATCCGATGCATGTAGGTGGCTTGTTGACGATTTATTCACTTGCTAGCTTTTTTACAGCTCCTTTATGGGGGCGTTTATCTGATAAAGTAGGGCGCAAAAAATTAATATTAGTCGGCTTACTTGGCTTTAGCTTAAGCTTTATGCTTGTCTCGGTGTTTATCCATTCACTGCCAATGCTCTATGCTTCTCGCATTGTTGGTGGTTTGTTTTCTGGAGCTTTATATACAGCTGTAACAGGTTTTATTGGAGACATTTCTAATGAAGATAACCGCAATAAATATATGGGCTTTATGGGGATGTCTATTGGTCTAGGCTTTATTTTCGGACCAGCAATCGGTGGTTTACTTGGTGAAATAAGTATTCGGATGCCGTTTACAGTATCGGCAATATTAATTTTTGCCCTGTTTTTTTATGCATTAGCCGTATTAAAAGAGCCAGATACGTACCGTAAAACAGAGGGGCGTGCAATTATTCCAATGGCTGCTGGCAAGCTATTTGGCTACCGTATTCGTTATTTATTTATCTTTTCATTTGTAGTGACATTTTTGTTAGCAGGTGTTGAATCGACATTGCAGCTCTTCCAGATGGATGCAATTCAAATTACATCTGCACAAATTGGCTCGCTGTTTTTATTTAGTGGCTTTGTCGACTTTTTTATTCAAGGAATGGTTGTTCGCAAAGTGAAAGATGGGCATGAGCCAAAGTGGTTGATGGCTGCACAAATTATTACAGCAATTGGTCTATTCATGCTGCCGTTTACGAATAGCTTATTTTTTGCAGGAGTAGCTCTTTGTGTCTTTACGGCAGGTAATGCACTTGCCCGCACTTTGAATACATCGCTAGCCTCAAAGGAATCAGGGGGAATGTATGGTACAGCAGCAGGAGTTGTTTATTCAATGGACAGTTTAGGGCGCATTATCGGACCGTTATTCTTTACTTGGTTACTGACAGCTAGTGGTGGGAAGACGTACTATTTATCCGCGAGCATTGCTGTTGCAAGTGTTTTACTACTATGGACATTCAAAAAAAGCATGAAATCATTGAGAACTGTAAAATAGGACATTTCAAAAGGAAGGCACTGAAAAGTCGATTTGTCATAAGGTTTGTGGCGTAAATTTCCTTTTTCATTTGCTAAATCCGAAAGGGGGCGTCCAAACAGCAGGCGAAGCACTGCTGTTTGGACGCCCCTATTATTTTTAAATTAGTACCTTGCATTGAACAATAGTAGATGCTATACTACTAATTAATAAATAATAGTGGAGGGGGGAGCGAAGTGAATCCACAGTTTAAAAAGGGTGTACTGAATTTATGTGTGCTTGCATTGTTGGAAAAGCGTGATATGTATGGCTATGAGCTTGTACAAGCGATTTCTAGCAAAATCGATATTTCTGAAGGAGCGGTTTATCCGTTACTTCGCAGGCTAACTGCGGAAGGTTATTTTACAACGTATATGATGGAATCGACAGAAGGACCTGCGAGAAAGTATTATCAGTTAACTAGTGCAGGGAAGGAACAGCTAGACACACAAAAGTTGGAGTGGCAACAATTTTATCAGGCGGTAAACGATTTAGTAAATAAGGGGGAACAATAATAATGGAACAACAATTTTTGAGCAAGCTAGAGCAAGCGTTAGCAAAGTTAAATAATAATGAGCGTCAAGATATCATTCGGGATTTCAAGGAATATTTTGCAAGCGGTCAGGCAGAAGGAAAAACAATCGAGGAAATGATTGACTCATTAGGTGATATAAATGAATTAGCCGAGGAAATATTGAAGGCTTATTCTGAGCAGGAGTTTGTACAAACAGCGAATGTTGTGAAGGAGGAGGCGTTTGATCATATTAAAATTGATAGTGAGCTTGCCTCTATACAGCTATTACCGTCTCCGACGGGCAGATTTTATACGGAAGTGAAAAGTAAAGGTGAGCAATATACAACGGATGTAGAAATTGTTAATAACACATTAACTGTAAAAATTGAACGAGCTGAAAGTACATTTAAAATTTTTGGCTTGAAAATTAATTTTAACTTTAATACAGAAAGCGCAGCTACTGCAATGATTTATGTACCAGAAAAGCTGTATCAAAGCATCGTGATTAAAAATGAAATTGGTGGTTCTGTTATAGAAAGGCTACAGGCAAAAGAAATCAAATGTCATACAACTGTCGGCAAGGCAATGTTGAAAAATGTTTTAGCTGGGGAGTTAAATGTAAAGTCGAGTGTTGGCAAAGCAGAGCTTCAATCTGTTCACGCAACGACAGCTATTGTAAAAAGTGAAGCAGGAAAAGTTATTATTGAAAATAGCATTGCAGAAACTTGGAATGTGAAGTCTGAAGCCGGACGTGTAGATTTAATTAATATTCAGGGGGAAATTGATGCGCGCTCTGAGGCTGGCAAAATTAATATGGATGTCGAAAGCATCACGAAGCCGCTAAAGCTAAAAACAAGCGTAGGTAGAATAGATGTTTTAACAAAGAATGCGATTGATAACGCTACAGTTGAAGCAAAATCAGAGCTCGGTAAGATTTCTGTTTATGGCGAAAGTGGCAAGCGTATTGTTTATGGTACAGGGGAAAATCTTGTTAAATTAAAAACGGAGCTAGGCAGCATTACGATTGCACAAAAATAATTGGCTGCTATAGTTCGAATGGTGCGTAGTCAAGTAGTTGTAAGTTTGTTACAATGACAGTAATAGACGATTGATACATGGGGTGACACGCTAAATGTTTTGGATGCTACTATTTGGTTTTTTATTAATTAGTTTAGTCATGATTGTTATTTATAAATATGATGATTCTTTGTTTAGTAAAGCGACATCATATTCTATTTTCGAAGTATTAAGTAATAGTAGAGTTCGCTCACTATATAAATTGACAGAGGAATTAAAGGCCACACAAGAAAAGTATGATATTTTATTTGATGTTCAGCTAGTTCCAAATGAACAGCCTGTAGATGCCATTATTATGCACTCCACAGGGGTTTATATAGTAAATGTTGAACAGAAAAAAGGTTGGATTGCTGGACGCGAACAGGATATTGAATGGACACAGCTACTATATAAGGGAAAAAAGGAATCTTTCCCAAATCCAATCCATCTAACGCAGCGCTATACTTATCAATTACGTGATTTGCTGCCGACTATACAGGCAGATGCATATAAGACAATCGTTATTTTTACAAATGAGTGCTCCTTCCAAAAAATTGAGTTGCACTCTACAAAAGTAGATGTATTGAAGACCAAAGATTTAAAAGGCTGGATTGCTCAATTCCGAGGACAAGAGGAGCTAATCTCTCCAGAAAATATACAGGCAGCATATGATGTATTGAAGGATAGAAGGACTGCCACGCATTTAGCAATAGAAACAGCTTGAAAAAATCCGGATGTAATTACACCGAGGCGTAATTGATTATAGGAGTCAAGGCTATCTGAAAAGGAACACCTTTTCGGATAGCCTTTTTTATTTCAAAAGTGTCAAAAATGTTTATAAAATGTGTTATATGTGTGTTATATGATAGAAGAAAAAGTGAAATAAGGCTAGCTCACATTGACATCTCGATTGGCAATGACCAATACTTATGATGATGTTAGCCACCTTGATTTACCAGATTTTTAAAGAATAAAAAGGTATAAATTTTTGACATTTCAACAGCGTCAAGACTAAACGTGGGCCTCGCTTTCCTCACATTGTGAAAGCAAAATGACTAAAGACGACAGATATAGAATAACGCCAATTTCTATACGAATGCTTAATTAGTGTTTGACTTCTTTCGGAAGGCGACAGGACACAGGCTGACAAAGAAGGACTCAGCCTAAGCACATCGCGTCTTGCGGCGAATGTCACAGGTCATGACGGTTTTAGGAGGTTAACTTCCACCTATTAGCTCAAAGAAATTTAAACACACTTACGCCGAGGTGTAACTTATTTGAATGAAAGGTAGTGAAAATATTGCCAAAAAAATTATTAGTTTCAGTATTTCTATTAACTATTTTATTGCTAGGCTGTAGTCAGCAAGTGAAAAATCCGCTTAATTGGGAGTTAAAAGAGTTTATATTCACAAATCAAGAAAATCAGGAGTTTGGATTAGCGGATTTAAAAGGCAAGATATGGGTAGCCGATTTTGTGTTTACAAATTGTGCGACAGTTTGCCTCCCGATGATGGCGAATATGACTGAGCTACAAGAAAAACTTCATGAGGAGAACTTGGATGTAGAATTAGTGTCTTTTAGTGTTGACCCAGAAATAGACACGCCAGAAGTTTTAAAAGAATATGCTTTAAGCTATGGTGCAGATTTAACTAGCTGGAGCTTATTAACAGGTTATTCACAAGAAACAATCGAACAGTTTGCATTAGAAAACTTTAAAACGATTGCTAGAAAGCCTGCTGATGACACACAAGTAATACATGGCACATCTTTTTATTTGATTAATGAAGATGGCATCGTTATTAAGGATTATAATGGGCTTAATGTGCCGTATGAAGAAATGATTAAAGATATAAAATTGCTATTTAAGGAGTGAGTTTATGCGATTGAAAAAAAGTAGAGGAGTAGCCATGCTTACTGCTTTAATTATTGTTGTTATTTTAATAAGTTTCATTATACCTAGAGAAACTCTTCCATCTGCACATACTAGAGTTATTTTAGAGCATACGATTAAAACATATATTGCACCTCAATGCTTTGAGGATGCCAATGCGACAAATTTTCTTGAAGAATCCACATTAGGGGAAGCGAAAAAATTAAACTATGCATCTCACTCGGCTTGTACTGATGAAGCGTTACAGGGCGAAAAAGATAGACTAATGGTTAGTTTACTAAAGGAAATTGGCTTGCTAAAGACAAAATGGGATAGTTGGTAATGCTCAACGCGACTAGCTGATAAGATTTTGCTTAAAAGTATGAAACAAAATAGTCGTTTGCAAAAAATAGCTGAATTTGGCTTTTGGAAAGAAGCAAATCGTCCTTCTTTTCAAAACAATTTCCTGTACAATAGAGAAAAAGATTGCAGGAGAAGATGATGAAACAATTATCAAAAAAGGAAGCAAGTATTTATTATATAAAGCAATATATTAGCATATTTGCATGTCCATTTTGTCAGATGGAAATGCAACTAAATGATACGGGAACTATGAGTTGTGTGAATAAACATTCATTTGATATGGCAAAGCAGGGCTATATGAATTTTATGACAAAACCAGTAGTATCAATGTATAGCAAAGAATTATTTGAAGCGCGTCAGCAGGTGATTGCGAGCGGTCTTTATGACCCGCTACAGCAGGCAATTGCAGATTTACTAACTGGTGAGCAACGGATTTTAGATACAGGCTGTGGTGAAGGCTCGCACTTAGCACGAATTTGTACACAGTTACCGAATGCACTTGGTGTTGGTATCGATATTGCGAAGGAAGGTATTTTAGCTGCTGCGAAATTTTATAGCGAAAAAATATGGTGTGTCGGTGATTTGGCAAATAGTCCATTTCAGTCAGAAAGCTTTACGACAATTTTAAATATTTTGTCACCAGCTAATTATGAGGAATTTAAACGCCTGCTTAACCCAAATGGCAAAGTAATTAAAGTCGTGCCACAGACAGATTATTTAAAAGAGATACGCGTCCAAGCATTTGCTGATTCTGAAAAAGAAAGCTACTCTAATGCACAGACAGTCGAACGATTTAAAGAAAGCTTTGCTAAAGTAAATGTGCAGCGTATTACTTACACAGTGCCATTAGCAACAGAGCTTGCACCAAAGCTATTGCAAATGACACCTATGGGTTGGCATATTGAAAATATAGCGGCAGTGGAGTTGCCACAAATTACGATAGATGTGGATATTTTAGTTGGGGAAGTATAACAAGGGGGGAGTATTGTATGAAAAATATTTTAGTATTAGGTGGAACGCGATTTTTCGGTCGTAAATTAGTTGAGCTTTTAATAGCTGAAGGACACCAAGTGACAATTATAACGCGAGGAAATTCAAGTAACCCATTTGGGGACAAGGTGGAGCATGTCATTGTCGATCGAACAAAAGAGCCTCATTTACAGTCATTTATGGAAAATCGCATGTTTGATATTGTATATGATAATATTTGCTACTCTCCAAATGAGGCGAAGGCTTTTTGTGATATATTTAACGGGAAAATTGGGAAGCTTGTTTTCACATCAACTCTATCAACATATGAAATTGATGGCAATGTCAAAGTTGAGCATGACTTTGACCCATATAATTATACGATTCGTATGGGGGATTCGGCAGATTTCACTTATGGAGAGGGCAAGCGTCAAGCCGAGGCTGTATTTTTTAAATATGCTGAATTTCCAATTGTAGCAGTGCGTTTTCCAATTGTTATGGGTGTCGATGATTATACGGAGCGATTACACTTTCATGTGAAGCGGGTAGCGCAAGAAGAACCGATTGGCTTTGTTAATATGGATGCTGAAATGTCCTTTATTCAAGCGGATGAGGCAGCAAGATTTTTGTTATGGGCTGGGCAAGCGACTATAGAGGGACCTTTTAATGCGACGGCAACGGGGGCTGTGACGTTACAGGCATTAATGACCTTAGTCGAGCGGGTTACAGGCAAACGGGCAAAAATCGCACTTTTGGGTGATGATGAAATACGTTCGCCGTATGCTGTCCCTAAATCATGGTATATGAAAAATGATAAAGCAGCAGCGGCAGGCTTTCAGTTTTCAAAACTTGATAGCTGGCTAGAAAATTTAGTACAGGACATCGCAAAACAATACACTTAATTGAAAGTACGCCTCTTTTTTATTAAAATAAAAGTATTAAAAAATAAGGTAGGGCAATGATGTGTATAAATTAGCAGCGAATATTTGTAAGGTAATTTTGAAAATAAATGGTGCAAAGGCGAAGGTTTACGATGCAGGGAATTTACCTAAGGACGGGGGCTTTGTCATTGCGTGTACGCATACCGGTTATATTGATATTATTAATTTAGGTGTATCCGTGTATCCTCGCGAAATTCATTTTATGGCGAAAAAGCAGTTGTTTGAAATGAAAGGGCTTGGTTGGTTAATTGACAAATTAAATGCTTTTCCAGTGGACCGAGATAATCCAGGACCAAGTGTTATTAAAATTCCACGACAGCTTATTAAGGAAGGCAAAGTTGTCGGGATTTTCCCAAGCGGCACGCGTTCTACGGAAAATAATGATTTAAAGCAGGGGGCAGTAACGATTGCCCAGCTAGCGAAGACGCAAATTGTACCAGCTGCTTATATCGGTCCACGTAATGTAGGTGAGGTATTGAAACGCCAAAAGGGTTATTTAATTTATGGTAAGCCTTTTACAGTAGAGAGCGGTAAAGAAGCTCGCGATGAGGCGACGAAGTTTTTAGAGCAGGAGTTTCAGCGTCTAACAGAAGAATTACAAGCAAAAATATAGGGTGGTGCTCAGTGGGTGCGGATATTATTTGTATGCTTAGGCAATATTTGTAGGTCACCTATGGCAGAGGCTGTTATGCGCGATTTACTGACGAAGCGTGGTTTAAGTGAGCAAATTACAGTGGATTCAGCAGGTACAAGTAATTGGCATGTCGGTGAACCGCCACATAAGGGAACACAGGCAAAGTTAGCTGAATATGGTATTGCAACAGCAGGGATGCAATGTCGCCAACTAAAAATTGGTGACTTTGCGGATTTTGATTATATTGTTGGAATGGATATAAGCAATGTGGACAATATTCGTAAAATGCTTAAACAGCCAAATGATGCAAAGATTTTCCGTTTCTTAGATTTAACTGCACATCAAAAAGATGTACCAGACCCGTGGTATACAGGCGATTTTCAAGAAACATATAATCTTTGCTTAGAGGGCTGTGAGGCATTGTTGGAGAAGGTTTTAGCAGATATGCAGAAGAGCTAGTAGCCAAAATATAAGTCGATTTACACTGAAGGTTTTGGTGTGAATCGGCTTTTTTTCCAGTGTACTCTTATTGGCATCAGTTATTTTGTTGTTATTTATAAATCTTTTTTCAAATGACACGATAAAATGAGTATCTTATTATCGTTATATTTTTTAAAAAAAGGGTACAAATAGAGCAAAGGATATGTCGGAGGAGGGATAAATTATGGATGTTAAAGGAAGGCGGAAAAGCAGCAATGTTGAGGACCGCCGGGGGATGAGTGCTGGAAAAGTTGGCGGTGGCTTAGGTGGTGTTGGAATTATTATTGTCATTATTTATACATTGATTAGTGGTGGAGATGCTGGTGATGTATTAAACACTGTAACGAAAAGCATTACACAAAACGGACAAATGACAGAGGAATACACACCAAGTCGTGAGGAGGAGGAGCTGGCAGAATTTGTAGCAGTTGTGCTTGCAGATACCGAGGATGTATGGGCACAAATTTTTGCAAACAATGACATGACTTATAAAAATCCAACACTCGTGTTATTTACGGATAGCGTTAGCTCGGGCTGTGGTTTGCAAAGCGCTGCAGTCGGACCATTTTACTGTCCAGCTGACTATAAACTGTATATCGACTTAAGCTTCTATAGTGAATTGAAAAATCGTTTTAAAGCCCCCGGAGATTTTACGATGGCATATGTGATTGCACATGAGGTAGGTCACCATGTACAAACGTTATTAGGCTATTCCCAAAAAGTACATTCATTAAATGGCAAAGTTTCAAATGCAGAATACAATGAGCAGGTGAAGCGCCTTGAATTACAGGCTGATTATTTAGCGGGTGTGTGGGCGCATCATGTGCAAAACAAAGGCTACTTAGAAGAAGGCGATTTTGCAGAGGCATTAACCGCCGCAAATGCTATAGGAGATGACACATTGCAAATGAAGGCCCATGGTTATGTGGTGCCAGAAAGCTTCACACATGGTACGAGCGAGCAACGTATGCGCTGGTTTACGAATGGTTATAAAAATGGTACATTGCAGGGCGGCGACACATTTAATGCAACAAATTTATAGCATAATATGAAGCGCAGTATTTTAAATTTCTTTACTTATTATGTATAATAGATAAGTTAAAACATTATTTCGTTTCATAAATGAATTTAGATATGATTGAAAGAGAGTGAATCTGATGGGGCGTAAATGGAATAATATTAAGGATAAAAAAGCAGGGAAGGACGCAGCGAATAGCCGTATTTATGCGAAATTTGGTCGTGAAATTTATGTTGCGGCAAAATCTGGCGAACCAAATCCAGAATCTAACCGTGCATTAAAAACGGTTTTAGAGCGTGCAAAAACGTATTCTGTACCGAAGCATATTATTGAAAAGGCAATTGAAAAAGCAAAGGGCGGCGGAGATGAGCAATTTGATGAGTTACGCTATGAAGGGTTCGGCGTAGGTGGCACAATGGTCATTGTTGACGCTTTAACGAATAACGTCAATCGCACTGCTTCTGAGGTGCGTGCGGCATTTGGGAAAAATAGCGGTAATATGGGTGTAAGTGGCTCAGCGGCGCATATGTTCCAAAGCACAGCCGTATTTGGTGTTGAAGGCAAAACAGAGGACGAAATACTAGAAATTCTAATGGAAGCAGACTTGGATGCACGTGATATTATAGATGAGGAAGGGACAATTATCGTTTACACAGAACCAGACCAATTCCATGCGACGCAAGAAGCGTTAAAAGCAGCAGGTATCGAAGAATTTGCTGTGGCAGAATTGACGATGCTTCCAATGACAGAAGTAGCATTAACAGGCGACGATTTAGTAAAATTCGAAAAAATGATTGATGCTCTTGAAGATTTAGAGGATGTGCAACGCGTCTACCACAACGCTGATTTAGGTGAATAGAAAATAAGCGTCTTATAGCTTTACTGTGGCATCTTTTTGTTAGCAAAGCTTTTTAACGGATATGTGATATAGAGATTAAGGCTGTCAAGAAAGTAATTACTTTTTTGGCGGTCTTTTTCATTGCCTTATTGTGAAAGGTTGAAATGCAAGTTTTTTTTGCTATTGTGAAATTTGTCGAAATAAGCCACAATATTGATTAACTATAAAAAAATATGAAAGGAGACTACTTATGAAACGAACAAATAGATTAGCGAGCCGAATTATAGCAATTATTATTGCAGTATTTATTGTGCTAATTGTCTCTAATATTTTTATGATGAGCTACAACACGAAGAAATCTGTAAAGGCAACATTAGGAGAACATAGTGTGACAGTAGCACAAAATATGGCTCAATATATGGATGTTGAAGGCTATAAGCAACTAGCGAATTCACCGCAAGAAAATGAACTATATTGGAGATTACGTGAGCAATTAAATGATTTGCGTGAAAAGAACGGCGTATTATATGCATATACATTTGCTGCACCTACAAATGGAAAAGAAGGTAATGGCGTCTTTTTAGTGGATGGCATGCCGGCGGATGACCATGAAAATGCAGCTACTATTAGCAGTGAATCAAGTGCGACATCCAATGCAGATCTTTTGCGAGCTTTGGAAGATGGTTACTATTATACAGATGTAATCGAAAGCGAGTTTGGGCAATTTATTTCCGGAACAATTCCCGTAAAAGATGCAAATGGTGAGGTAGCTTTTTATTTAGGAATAGATATAGATGCAGATTATGTTGATGTAGTAAGTAGTCTAATTTCAAAAGAAATTATACCGACTGTTGTTATTATATTTAGCCTTATTTCCATTTTAGGCTTAGCTATACTTTATTACTATATTAATAGCGCATTGCGCCCTTTAAAATCCTTAAAGGAATCAGCAACGTATTTAGCAGAAGGCAATATTAAAGATGCTAACGAAGTAGTATCTCATATCAATATGTCAAATGGCAATGAAATCTCGCTATTCGCAAGAGATTTCACAGATGCACTGGGACAGCTTTCAGCAACATTTGAAACAATTCATTCGAAAACAAATAGTTTAGAGCAGGTCGTTGAAGATATTAATGCGACAGCTCATCATGTAAGTGAGTCTAATAACACAATTGCTGCAAGTGTCACACAAATTGCAGAAGGCAGTGGAAAGCAACAAATTAGCAATGATGAGGTTATGCAGGCGATGAGTGAAATGGCAATCGGCATTCAAAGATTAGCTGATACAACGAGCGATATTGCAGAATCCTCAAGTGATATGACAGAGCTTGTTGAAAAGAGTACGACAAATTCAAAGCAAGTGGTGCAGCAAATTCATAATGTAGAGTCTTCAGTTGTAAGGACGTCAGAGCAAGTACGCGAAATGGGAGCACGATTCCATTCAATAGAAGAAATGGTAACTGTTATTACAAGCATTGCCGATCAAACTAATTTACTTGCATTAAATGCGGCAATTGAAGCGGCAAGAGCAGGAGAGGCAGGTAAAGGCTTTGCTGTTGTTGCAGATGAGGTACGTAAATTAGCAGAGATGTCTCGAACTTCCGCGGACGATATTCACCATCATTTACAAAGCTTTTTAGAAATTGCAGAGCGTGCTTTAAGTGAAATGGCTGTAAGTACGGAAGAGGTAAAAGAGGGAAGTTTAGCAGTTACAGCTATCGGTGAAAACCTAGAAAGTATTTTACAATCTGTTCTGAGAGTAAATAACAATATTCAGGAAAACTCAGCGGTTATAGAGCAAATGTCGGCAAGTTCTGAGGAGATATTAGCATCTGCTGAAGATATGAACCAACTTGTCACTAATACAACGACGCAAACACAGGAAGTGGCACAATCAATCGATATCCAAGTAGATATGGTTGAAAAATTAAGCGAGGTAGTAGAACAGCTCGATACTACTTCAAAGGACGTTATCACAGAAATAGAGAAATTTAAATTATAAGGTTGGTTAACTTTTTTCAGCGAGGTTTACTGCGGTGAGTAACCGTAGGAGCAAAATCTTTTTGTAGCAACAGCTACAGAAGACTCATGCTAATAAAAAGGAACTCGGTCTAAAAACATCGCATCCTGCGGTAACGGCTAAGTAACCAACATCGTGTTGGACAAACTTACAGCGGATGTCACAGATATTGGAGGGGCCGTGTGATGCAGGTCAGTTAACCGTTGGCGCGTGACATGACGGTTTTAGGTTAATTTCTATCAAATGGTTCGAAAAAATCTAGACACAATTACAATGAGGGGTAATTGATAAAATCATTTTAGGACATAAAATGAATAATGAGTAGGGGAGGTGTTCATATTTTGGACAACCTCCCTTTCTTTTAAATTAATCATCATCAGTCCTATACCTTCGTGTAATAAGTAGGGGCTATTCAGAAGTACAATATTTTCTTGTTAACAATACTTGTTGTAATGAATATAAGTTAAGAAGCCTTTGTCTTTAGAGTTGCTCACCTCTTTATTCGAATCAAATATTTGTTATTGTGAAATTTTCACTTTATGTAATAATTATATATTATTAGGGAGAAAGACAGGGGGATGGTTAAAATGATACGCTTTTTGCAATCGATACAGGGAAAATTATTAATATTTTCTTTCTTAATTTTTTTTATCCCAAGCTTAATTATTAGCATTGTAAGCTACTCGACAGCAAAGCAAGGGATGGACGAAGTAGGAAAGACAGTTATTAAAAACAGCGTAGAAACATCATTAGAATTAATTGCAATTGCTGAGACTGAAGTTCAAAACGGAATGGTTACATTAGAGGAGGCACAGGAACGTGTTAAATCGCAGTTAATTGGTGCCCTAAATGCGGAAGGACAGCGTCCAATAACTTATCCAGCAGACTTGGGTGAAAATGGCTATATTTATATTCTAGACCATGATGGAACAGTATTAGGTCATCCTACTCGCGAGGGAGATAATTTATGGGATAGTCAGGATAGCTCAGGTCAATATTTTGTTCGTGAAGTAAAAGAAAAGGCATTAGCAGGCGGGGGTTTTACATATTATGATTTTGAGCTACCAGGTCAAACTGTTATTGCACCGAAATTGATTTATTCAAAGTTAGACCCGCATTGGAATTGGATTGTCGCTTCAGGTACATATATGCAAGATTTCAATTCTCCCGTGAGTCATTTAGTGAAAGTAATTATCGTGACACTTATTTTGTCAATTGCAGCAGGTGGGATTGTTGCCACTTTATTCTCACGTCATTTAGCAACTCCATTAGTAAAATTATCACAAAGTGTGAGTCAAGTAGCAGATGGTAATTTAACAGTTACAATAGATAAACTGCAGCGACAAGATGAAATAGGTGTTTTAAATAATGGCTTTAATAATATGGTCGTGCATTTAAAAACACTTATTACAGATGTGGAGAATGCCATTTCTGAAATTCAAACGACCTCTAGCAATTTATCCGCTGTTGCGGAAGAAACGACTGCATTAGGTGAAAATATTGTTAACGCAGTGGAAGAGGTTGCAAGTGGAGCCACACAGCAAGCGCTAGATACGGAGCAAACAAATCGTTCGACAGCTGATTTTGCAGCTCAAATTGATGTACTGCATGAAAAAAATGAATTAATTTTAACTTCTTCCGTAGAAATGCGAAAATCGAACGAGCAAGGATTAACTAATTTACAGCATTTACAGCAAAGCTCTGAGGAATCTAATAAGCTTATGACACAAGTGCAAGATGTGTTCAATAATTTAATGCAAAAGTTAGCTGAAATTGAAGGCATTGTTGGCACGATTAATGAAATCTCAGACCAAACAAATTTATTGGCACTGAATGCCTCCATTGAAGCTGCTAGAGCGGGTGAGCATGGCAAAGGCTTTGCGGTAGTGGCAGAGGAGGTGCGCAAGCTAGCAGACCAAACGAACCAGGCGACTAGCTCCGTACGTAATACATTAAGAGGGATTGAAATGGAAACAAATGTTGTGACGCATGAAATGGAGAAAGCATCATTGATTGTACAACAACAGCGTGAATCAGTGGAAACAACACAAAGCTCATTTGAGGCAATTGAAAAAGCGGTTGAGCATATTACAGCTATAATAAACGATATGTCTGCGAGTGTGAATCAATTGAACACTTCTAAAAATGCAATGCTTATTTCGATGGATAGCATTGCCCATATTAGTGAGAAAAACGCAGTTGTTACACAGGATGTAACGGCTTCTGTAGAGGAGCAGCAACGAGCTATAGAGCTTGTGACAAATTCGTCGAATGAGTTAACAGGCGAGATTAATAGTTTACAGGAGGCTATTAATCAATTTAAAGTATAGGTGCCTGGCACGCAAACAATTCTGACAATTTACTACAATTAATATTCTTTCAGAATAGTTGCAAAATTGAAGGTGGTAGTAAATAATTAATAGTGAATTTGTTTATCGTGATTTAGTAGTGCGTTGTGTGCGAAGGCGAGGGCGATGGGGGCTCGCAAAATCGTGATAGGTCGTCGGTGGATGTGATAGGAAGAGAGAAAAGATGGAAGCCGAGGGGTAGTGGATTCAAACATAATTTAAAGGTAGGGGACATCATGGGAATAACATTTAAAGATTATGAGTATAAGCGCCCGAATTTAGATGAAATGAAGGTGGCGGTGCGTGCGTTAATTGAGGATTTTAAAAGCGCACAAAATGTGGAAGAACAGAGCGTGGTAATTGAGAAAATTAATGCGTATCGTAATACCTTTTCAACACAGGGGAACTTAGTTTATATTCGTGCATCAATTGACACAAACGATGCATTTTATCAAGCTGAGCGTGATTATTTAGATGAAATAATGCCGCAAGCAGAGGAAATTATTTTTGAGTATTATCAGGAGCTAGTAAAATCGTCGTTTCGTGAACAGCTTGAGGAGAAATGGGGTAAGCAACTTTTCGCATTAGCGGAAAATCAAATTAAAGGCTTTTCGCCAGAAGTAATTGAATTAATGCAGCAGGAAAATAAACTTGTTTCAGAATATAATAAGCTTGTAGCCTCTGCGCAAATCGAATTTGATGGTAAAACATTGACGCTTGCGCAATTAGGACCGTACGGAGAATCGCTAGATCGTAATGTGCGTAAAGAGGCAAGAGAAGCGAACTTTAACTTCTTTGCACAGCATGGTGATAAGTTCGACGAAATTTATGATAAATTAGTAAAGTTGCGCCATGAAATCGCGACAAAGCTAGGCTATAAAAATTACGTGGAGCTAGGCTATATTAAGATGAATCGCATTGATTATAATGCTGAGATGGTGGAAAAATTCCGTAATCAAGTGCGTGATTTTATCGTACCTGTAGCGACAGAGCTATATAAACGTCAGGCGAAGCGTATCGGTGTTGAAGATTTTAAATATTACGATGAAGGATTAAATTTCTTAACAGGCAATGCAAAGCCACAAGGTTCTCCTGAATGGATTATAGACAATGGTAAGAAAATGTATGAGGAGCTATCAAAGGAAACGGGTGAGTTCTTCAACTTTATGATTGACCGTGAGCTAATGGATTTAGTTGCTAAGACGGGGAAGGAAAGTGGCGGCTATTGCACATTTATCGACGACTATAATTCACCATTTATTTTCTCGAATTTCAATGGAACATCAGGTGATATTGACGTATTAACACATGAGGCAGGTCATGCATTCCAAGTATACTCAAGCCGTGATATAGGTATCCCAGAGTATTTATGGCCGACGCATGAATCTTGTGAAATTCATTCTATGAGCATGGAGTTTTTCACTTGGCCGTGGATGGAGTTGTTCTTTAAAGAGCAAACAGATAAATATAAATTTACACATTTGAGTGGCTCGCTAATATTCTTGCCGTATGGTGTGGCAGTAGATGAATTCCAGCACGTTATTTATGAAAATCCAGAAATGACGCCTGCTGAACGTAAGGCAGCATGGAAGAAAATCGAGGAAAAATATTTACCACATCGTGATTTCGATGGCAATGCATACCTAGAGGCGGGTGGCTTCTGGCAACGTCAAGGTCATATTTACTCCGTACCGTTCTATTATATCGACTATACATTGGCACAGATTTGCGCATTCCAGTTCTGGAAGCGTTCACGTGAGGACTTTGACAGTGCATGGAAAGATTATGTACATTTATGTGGTTTAGGTGGCTCACAATCATTCACAAACTTAGTTCGCGAAGCAGGCTTAATTTCGCCATTTGAAGAAGGCTGTGTGGAGTCAGTTATTGATACGATTAAAGATTACTTAAACTCAATCGATGATGCAAAATTGTAACTTCCTTTAGCAATGTTTTTTGCAACGAGTAACCGCAGCAGCCAAATTGTTTTTGTATCGAAAGCGAAGCGACAGGTACAGGAATCTTCTATCTCGATAGGTGGCGAGACGAATGCAAGCATTATAACGATTTCAGCAAGTGTCCAAACACTCACCAACTGCTCGAGCTTTGGTGGGTGTCACAGGACGTGGCGGTTTGAGGTTAACTTCTGTCAAATAACTAGGAGAAATCTAGAAGAAATTAGGCCTTGGCATAATTGACATAAAAGAGGTATAGGAAAGCGAATCATTTGCTTTTCTATACCTTTTTGTATTTTAGATGAATTAAGCTACCATATTAATGTGTTTTTTAGCTATCAAAGATTGTATTTTTTTGGTCTATATGCGATTATTGCTAATAGATAGATGATGATTGGGGTGGAAATATGACAAAGAAATTATGGTTTCAATTAGCAATCGGTTTGCTACTATCACTGCTTATTGTGAAGTATTTTATAGAAATTCGTGCTATTTTTAGCCCGTTTATAATTATTTTAAAAACAGTCTTTATTCCTTTGTTGTTGGGGGGCGTCCTTTATTATGTTACAGAGCCGCTACAACGCCTTGTTGAGAAGCGGGGTGTACCGAGATGGGGGAGCTTAATTATTATTGTTGTGCTATTAGTAGCAGGGCTTTCAGGCTTTTTATTGTTAATTGGTACACCAATCTCAAAGCAAGTGAATAATTTAGTTGATAATGCACCGTATATTGGAGAAAAAATCCAAGAAACGACAGACTATGTACTTGCAAATAAAGACCATTGGCCACCACAAGTCGAACAGTTTGTTGATTCCATTTCTAACTCTGTGCAAGATATCGCTGTAAAGGGCAGCAAAATGATTGTAACTGTTGTCAGTGGCGCGGTATCTGCGACATTTACGCTTATTCTTGTGCCGTTTTTCTTTATTTTTATGTTGAAGGACCATGAAAAGTTTGCTCCTCGTCTTTATGGATTATTTACTGGAGAGCGTCGTTCTTGGATTAAGAAGACGTTAGAAGATATCGATTCAGTATTGCGCAGCTATGTACAGGGACAAGTATTAATTAGCTTTTTACTCGCATTAATGATGTATATTGGCTATTTAATTATTGATTTAGATTACTCGTTACTACTAGCAATATTGGCGTTCTTTATGAATATGATTCCATTCATTGGCCCATGGATTTCACTTATACCAGCACTTATTATTGCGCTTATTCAAAAGCCAATCTTAGTTGTTTGGGTAGCTGTTATTACCCTCGCAGCGCAGCAAATTGAGAGCAATTTGATTACACCTAATATTATGGGGAAATCGCTTGACATCCATCCGTTAACAGTAATTACAATCATCTTAGCAGCAGGAAATATTGCTGGATTTATCGGCATTTTAATTGCTATCCCAACATACGCGGTTATAAAAGTAATTGTAAAAAATATTTATGAAGAGCGCACTAAAATTAAGGATGCGGCAACGAAAACATTATAACCTTTCAAAAACTTTTATTAAAAGGAGCATATTATGCTGACATTTGAACAAAAGCAGGCGATTATTGAAACATTTCCTGAGTTAACGAAAAAAGAAATATCATTAAAAAGATTGAATTATCACTTTGAAAATAGCCTGTATGAAAAGACAATCGTTGTTGAAAAATTGCATCCAAACGGCAATGGCTTTGTGTTTGTTGGCGATTTATTACAGTATGAAAAAGAGGCGAATGATAAAGGGCTTGTCAACATTCGTGACTACGGTGAACAAGCATTACGTACTATTATTGCAGCCTCTATCGCCTATTTATCTGAAGATGCAGAGGAAGAGCCGATTGTTGAGCTATGGCGTTCTCGTGAAGGCACACAATTAGAGCTAATTTATGAAAATCGTTCATGGGCTGTGTATCATCAAAATAATTTAGAGGAAGCTTTTGGTACACGCGAGGCGGCAGAGGAGTATTTACGCGAAGAAGGATTTAGACCTTCAAAGTAAGGAGGAGCTATAAATGGATGGAAAGAAATTTGCACTGATGCTTGTCAGCATAATTGTTGGTGCTTCATTACTTGTGGCTATTGTTATGCTATTGTTCTTTAACTTTTATGAGGCGCCGAATCAAGATGGTGAACCAATATCAACAGACGAGTCAAGTTTATTGACGCCAGACAAAGCACCAACTATAATTGTCTTGAATTCGAGATAATGAAAGGGTGGAGAACATGCAGCATATTTTTGAGCATGGCACAAATGGACGTACATTATTATTGCTACATGGTACAGGTGGGACAGAGCAAGATTTAATTGGCTTAGCGAAGGAAATTGATGTGAATGCGAATATATTAAGCGTTCGAGGCAATGTGTTAGAAAACGGCATGCCACGTTTTTTCCGCCGAGTTGCGGAAGGTGTATTTGATATGGAAGATTTATTATTCCGTACAAAGGAATTAAAGGATTTCGTACAGCAGGCATCGGTAGACTATAAATTCGACCAAAATCAAGTCATTGCGATTGGCTATTCAAACGGAGCAAATATTGCAGGGAGCTTATTGTTCCATCACGAAAATGTGTTGCGTGCAGCAATTTTACATCATCCAATGGTACCAAATCGCGAGGCAAAAATTCCAAACTTGTCCAATGTAGATGTCTGGATTGGTGCTGGAACGAATGATTTCATGTGTCCGCCACAGGAATCAGAGCAATTACAGCAAATGTTACAGGCGCATGGTGCAAATGTCGAAACTGCATGGTTCAACCATGGTCATCAGCTTACGATGCCAGAGGTACAAGCAGCGAAAGCTTGGTATACAAATATTTTTGAATAAGAAAAGGTTAGAGGAAGCTGTCCAAAAAGCCGTGCAAAGCCGGCATTTTGGACGCTTTTATTGTTGCTTCGATAATAGCGGTGAAAAGAGAAGCGACTAAAAACCCGATTCGCTCATAAAGCATGTGAATTCGCTCATAAGTGAGGCAAATTCGCTCATAAAAGAAAGCAATTCGCTCGTAAGCAGACAACTTTCCCCTATTTGCCACGCTTCGTGAATGGCAACCACCAATTCCAGTCCCCGAATAATTTCATTAAGCTTGGTACGAGCATTAAACGAATAATTGTTGCATCAATGGCGATTGCAATCGCTATACCGACACCGATTTGTTTAACAGGCATTACGTCTGTAAAAGCAAAAGCACCTGTAATAACAATCATAATCAATGCTGCGGACGTAATAATTTTGCTTGTCGAGACAAGCCCATCGACAGTTGCTTTCGTGTTATTCGCACCTTTTAAATATTCCTCTTGAATACGTGAAATTAAAAACACCTCATAGTCCATGCTTAGCCCAAACACTAGGCAGAAAACAATTACAGGCATAATGAGCACAACAGTGCCTGCCTCTATTCCGAAATGCCCATATTGGAATATATAAACGATGAGACCGAATGTCGAAGCAAGCCCAATTACATTCATAATAATCGCCTTGACCGGAATTAAAATCGAGCGGAATGCAATCATTAAAATAATGAATGTAGTAATCATAATAATAATTAATGCAAGCCCGATTTTATTAGCTATTTCATCGAAAATTTCTTGATTGAATTTCGGTGCACCAGCCAATGAGAAGGAGACATCTAAATCTTTATTCTTCCATTCACGTACGAAATCTTGTGCTTCAGTTGATGCACCATTTGTATCTAAGTGAACAGCCATATACATTTTATCATCCTGAATAAAATGACTTTGTGCAGCAAGGAGTAGACCTTGACTATTTGGATCAGCGTTAGCTGCTTGCCATATTTCCACAGAATCTATCTGTGTTGCTGTAAACAGCGAATCAACTTGTTTGACAAGCGCTTCCTGCTCTAGCTGCTGTTGAATAGCAAGGATTTTCGTTAAGCCATCCTCATTATCCCAACCATCTTCGCGTTCTGCCAGTAAGTAAACGACCGCATCTGCACCGAAATCAAATGCCTCTTCCATTTTGTCAAAAGTTGCGCGGGATTCATACGCACTTGGTAAAGATTCCTTAGATGGAATCGTTAAGTCCATGTCTTTCACTGGAATCATTGCAGCACCTAGTAATGCAAATGCGACAACGATAATAAGCACTGGTTTACGCATAACGAAGGCTGCAAATGCTTGCCACTTTGATGTGGCCTGTGTGACGCGTATTAATCGCCATTTATTTAAGCGGTCACCTAGCAAAACAATTGTTGCTGGCAGTAATGTTAAGCCTGAAATAATAGCTAAAAAAACGACAACAGAGCCACCTAATGCGATATTTTGGAAAATTTCTACCTCGATAACGACCATTGCACCTAGCCCAATCATTACGCATAATGCTGAGAAAACGATGGAACGACCAGCTGTTTGAATCGCAATTTGCACAGCTTGTGGGATGCTTTTCGTATGGCGCTCCTCACGGTAACGATTAATAAATAATAGGGCAAAGTCAATGCTTAAAGCGAGCCCAAGCATTGGCACGATATTTAATATGAAGATGGACAAATCAAAGGTACCACTAAATAAGGTTAAAACACCGAATGCTACAATAACTGTTGCAGCTCCTATAATAATAGGGAGGAGCGAGGCAACGACAGTACCAAATGCCAATAAGAGAATGATTAAGGCGATAGGTAAACCGATTGCCTCCGCCTGCATCAAATCTTTTTGGCTAGCCACATTAATATCCTTTGAAATAGCTGGCTCACCTGTAATAGATATGTGATTGTCATATGCTAAAATATCGCGGATTTCATCGACTACTGGAAAATAGTCGCTAACATCATTGCCAAAATGCAACATCGCATAGGCATAATTATCTTTTCGCAATTGCGAAATGCCAATAGGGGAGACAATTTCTTTAATTGTCTCGACTTGTTCTAGCTTCTCGAGTGCTACTGTAATTTCATCATTTGTTTTATTTTCAAATAGGACGAAAATCGTTTTAGCTGGTAAATCGAATGTCTCACTTAATTCCTGCATTGTTCTACTATGGTCATCTTTTACAAAGAAGCCATCGCCCTGTAGTTTACCTGGTAGTTGTAGAGCAAAGTAGCCCATAATGAGGAAAAAGACAATCCAAATGCTAACAATCGCTTTCGCATGTCTAGTAACGAAAATAGAAAATTTCTGCATAATAGAAACCCCTTTCTTACTTAAGAGTTTACAAGGTTTTGAGGTTGAGTACAATTTCTATAAAATAAAAGGTGTGTGAAAAGGCTGAGAGGTTTTAAGGCAATGGAAAATTCACAAGAAAAGCTGTTGAATTTGGTGTTATTATCTTTTGAAACAAGTCGCTTACTTTTATATGGCTATTATTTCATAAAACACGAACAAAACGTCCGAAAAGCAGTGCTTTCGGACGTTTCAATAGTATTCGTTAAAAGAAAAGATTTAGTAGGAAGTAGAAACCTGCTGCCATAATTGCTGAAATCGGCATTGTAATTACCCATGTAATAACAATTTTACGAGCAGTTCCCCATTTTACGTCCTTTACACGTTGCGCAGTACCTACACCCATAATCGCAGATGAAATAACATGTGTTGTTGAAACTGGTAAATGTAGTAGCGTTGCACCAAAAATAACAGTTGCTGATGATAAGTCAGCTGCTGCGCCGTTAATTGGACGAATTTTCATAATTTTACCGCCGACTGTTTTGATGATTTTATAACCACCAACAGAAGTACCTAGACCCATTGCAAGTGCACAGGCAAAACGCACCCAGCCTTGTACCTCATCGTGTGATTGGATGCCTCCAGCGATTAAAGCCATCGTAATAATACCCATTGCCTTTTGAGCATCGTTTGTACCGTGGGTAAATGCTTGTAATGCCGCTGTACCAATTTGCATTGTACGGAAGCCTTTGTTCGTTTTATAAAGGTTCATGTTTTTAAAGATTACTTTAAACAATGACATCATTAAAAAACCAACTGCTAACGCAATAAATGGTGAGAATATAAGCGCTTGAATAATTTTAATGAAGCCTTGATAGTTTAAAATATTAAAGCCAGCAGCAGAAATCGCTGCCCCAGCGATTGAACCAATTAGCGTATGTGATGAGCTGGATGGAATACCGTAGTACCAAGTTAATAAATTCCAAGTAATCGCTGCACATAATGCTGCTAAAATAACGACAGAACCGATTAAGGGTGCTTCAGGTGTCGATAATGCGAATGGATCGACGATATCGCTTGCAATTGCTTTTGCAACACCAACGAATGTAATCGCTCCAACAAAGTTCATAATGGCAGCCATTAATACCGCA
Organism: Metasolibacillus sp. FSL H7-0170; assembly: GCF_038593115.1. Lineage (NCBI taxonomy): Bacteria > Bacillati > Bacillota > Bacilli > Caryophanales > Caryophanaceae > Metasolibacillus > Metasolibacillus sp. FSL H7-0170. The sequence continues at coordinate 2,936,603 of NZ_CP151964.1, forward strand.
GTACGAGGTGGTAATGCACGTGTCGATACTGAAGTAGCAATGGCGTTTGCTGTATCATGGAAGCCGTTAATAAAGTCAAATGCTAGCGCAAAAATAACGACTAAAATTGTAAGGATTAATATTGTTTCCATTAGTTATTTCTCCTGCTTTTACGCGTTGCGCATAATAATTGTTTCGATAGTATTCGCTACATTTTGGCAGTGGTCTGCAATTTCTTCTAATTGCTCATAAATATCTTTAAATTTAATTAGACGAATTGGATCTTTTTCGTTTAGGAATAACTTTTTAATGGATGAGCGTAATACTTCATCACATTGGCGTTCATAATCCTTTACTAAAATAGCATGTTGACGCATACCAACTAAATCTTTTTTATTTAAAAGCGTCATTGCTTTGACAATTTCATCTGCGCTTTTTACGATATATCCTAAGAAATTGCGCATTGAATCATCAATTTCATTTAATGAGAACATTTCGAAGTGAGCAATACAGCCCTCTGTCCCATCTAAAACATCATCCATACGGATTGCTAATGCTAAAATATCTTCACGCTCAATGGGTGTCATAAATGATTTATTTAACATAACGATTAATTCATGAATTAATTTATCGCCATCTGTTTCGTATTGCTTCATACGAATGCTGATTTCCTTTAAATCTGCCACTGTCTCAATGCGGTAGTCATTTGCATAATGAACTGCTTCTCTCATATTTTCAGCAATTTTATGAAGTGCTGCGAAAAATGGATCTGATTTTCTTGAACTAAACATGGAATGCCTCCTAAGCATATATGAAAATTTTCTCTCCTAATAATAACAAAATCTTAATGAAATCAATATATTTTTATTTTCTATTTACAATTTTTACACTGCTGTAATATTTATTTTGTTCATACTTGAATATATATTCGGAGTCATTAGCAAAAATATGTGCGAGAAATATTGATAGAATAAGGTTTTCGTTCATATTGTATGCAGCAACAACATAGTGTATACAATAAACAAATTTTGATTGTAAAGGTAATGTAAATTGCAATTAAAGCGGAAAATGGTGATTTATATTGTTATTTTACAAATTTTGTTATGTTTAATGGAGGATATTACTGTAACAAATCCCTAATTGCGGTTATAGATTCAAAAATATTAAACCGCAGCTGACGTTACACAAGGATTTTACCAATAATTCGAAAATGATAGTCCGGCTCCTATAATCAATGGCGTCTTAACTAACTCTAGTCTAGTGTCCCAAATAAAGTTGTTCAGTTAGAAGTTATGCATGTGTGCGATAGTCTCCTCATTGTCAGCGGGCGTCTAGGAGCCCGCTGACAATGAGTGTAATACTCACCGCCTATAAAGGTGAGAGACTTCTATATAACGTTATGCTTGGTTCAAAAGAATTTGCTTCTAAGGTGGTCAAAATACATTGCCGCCATCCTCATCGCAAAGAGTGCTACTTAAAATGGTTTTTCAGAGAAGTCCTTGTAGTTCATTTTGTAAAAATGGCTTAGCGCTTAAAAATTGGATGAAGTCATCGTATTTAGTCCGGTCGTCAGCACTTGGTTTTTTGCCCGTATAGTAGGCACGAATCAAAATATTTTTTGGTGTGTTTTCCATATCAATAAATTCGAGCAATTGTGCCTCGTAACCAACGAGTGACAATAATTGGGCGCGGATAGAATCAGTTGCCAATGCAGCAAAGCGTTCACGAATTAAGCCATGCTGTGTCATAATTTCTAATGCAGGTGACAGCAATTGGCGATTCAACTCGTGCTGGCAGCAAGGAACACTTAAAATAACTTTTGCTCCCCACTTTACCGCTCGGGCAAGTGCCATATCTGTCGCAATGTCGCAGGCATGTAATGTGACGACCATATCGACAGCTGTTTCATCATTAAAATCTTGAATATCTCCAACTAAAAATTGCAAGTCGGTGTAGCCTAAATCTTGGGCAATTTGATTACATTCTTCAATTACTTCCTTCTTTAAATCAAGACCTGTCACGTGAATATCTAAATTTTTTACTATTTTTAAATAATGATACAGGGCAAATGTTAAATAAGACTTGCCTGAGCCAAAGTCTAATATTCGGATAGTGCGGTCTTTTGGCAAGTAATCAAGCGCATCATCAATAAATTCTACAAAACGATTGATTTGCTTGAACTTATCGTATTTTTGTTTTTTTATTGCACCGTTTTCAGCCTGAACACCAAGACGCACAAGAAATGGATGAATTGTTGTCTCTTCTAATAAATATTGCTTTTGGCGATTATGTGCTAAATTGACCTTCTTATTTTCCTTCGTTTGCTCAGATTTCCATAATACTTTATTTTTCTTTGATAGCTGAATATGCAGTGTTTGGTCAGTAAATTGTGCATGAATTTGGCGAAATTGCTCCAACAACTGTTCAAGCTTTGCTGCAAATAAATCTACAGGTATATTTTCATGCTTCAAAATACGTTCATATTGATATTCAAGCTGAATCGTATAAATACCCTTAAGCTCGATAGGCTTTAGCCGCACTCGCCTTAAATCATTTGACTTTAAACGAGGCTGACTAATAGTTGCGGCTATTAATGATTGATTATTTAAAAGTGTTAAAAATTTTTCCTTCATATCTTGAAATTCCATAACATAACCTTCTTTATTTATAAAATTGACATTAGTGTATCATAATTATTTGTGTGAAAGCTAAAGATAGTGGGTATAACAATAAAGTAAACTTTCAGCTCAGGAGGATTTTCTTCATCCCTCACTTAAAGCACTTTGACCATCCTTGAAGTGTTAAAGTAGGGTTAATACGGAATAAAAGCATTTATATTTTAAATACATCAAAAAGGCAGAGTGGGGGAATTTTCTGAATAAGGAAGTTAAGTAAATCAAACGAAAAACTACTTGTTTTGCTATGCAATAAATTATATGTTTATTATAAGACTTTTTGATAGTAATCTTCTATTAAAAAGCATTTTTCAAAAGGAGGGGTATTATGTCAGATCACAGCTTTCAGTTATTAGCTATTATTATTTACATGGTCGCAATGGTAGTGATCGGATGGTATGCGTTTAAGAGAACATCTAACTTAAACGATTATATGCTTGGCGGGCGCGGACTTGGCCCTGCTGTAACTGCATTAAGTGCAGGAGCGGCTGATATGTCAGGCTGGTTATTAATGGGGTTACCAGGGGCAATTTATTTATCAGGAATGGTAGAGGCATGGATTGCCATTGGTTTAACAATCGGTGCTTATTTAAACTGGTTAGTTGTCGCACCTCGCTTGCGCGTTTATACGCAAGTTTCGAATGACTCGATTACGATTCCGAGTTATTTAGATAACCGTCTACGTGATAATACAAAATTAATTCGTATTGCATCAGGTATTATCATTTTAGTATTCTTTACGTTCTACGTATCGTCAGGTATGGTAGCAGGAGGAAAATTCTTTGATAGCTCTTTCGGCTATGATTATCATGTAGGCTTGCTTGTTGTTGTAGCTGTAACAGTAGGATACACATTATTCGGTGGATTTTTAGCTGTAAGTTACACGGACTTTTTACAAGGATTAATCATGTTTTTAGCACTAATTTCAGTACCGCTTTTCGGTATCTTTTACACAGGTGGTATTGGAGAAACAGTGGAAGCAATTAAATCTGTTAATCCAGAGCATTTAAACTTATTTGCGTCAACTGCTACGGTAGCGGGTGTCGTATCTTCACTTGCATGGGGCTTTGGTTATTTTGGTCAGCCACATATTATTGTGCGCTTTATGGCGATTAAATCTGTTAAAGAAACGAAGGAAGCGCGCCGTATCGGTATTGGCTGGATGATTTTAAGCTTAGCTGGTGCTATCGGTACAGCATTAGTTGGTGTTGCCTATTATCAGCAAAATGCGGCAACTCTAGGGGAATTAAAGGACGCAGAAACAGTATTTATCGTTATGGGTCAATTATTATTCCATCCATTCATTGCAGGTATTATGCTTGCTGCTATTTTAGCTGCAGTTATGAGTACGATTTCTTCACAATTAATCGTAACATCTTCTGCTCTTGTAGAGGATATTTACAAAGCATTATTTAATAAATCAGCGTCTGATAAGCATTATGTATTTATGGGACGTTTAGCCGTATTAGCTGTATCAGTTGTTGCTGTTATTTTAGCATGGAATCCGGAAAACTCTATTTTAAAACTAGTTTCATTTGCTTGGGCTGGGTTCGGTGCAGCGTTTGGACCTGTAATTTTATTATCTCTTTATTGGCGCAAGCTAACGAATATTGGTGCATTAGCGGCGATGATAGCGGGTGCTGTGACAGCGTTCGTATGGGGGAAAATTCCTGCATTATCAAGCGCTCTATATGAGATTGTACCAGGCTTCTTCGTCTGCTTAATCGTAGCAGTCGTTGTTTCTCTTGTAACATACAAGAAAGACCCTCAAATTGAAGCTGAGTTTGAGCAAACACTTGAATTACTGAAAAAAGAAAAATAGTAGAGGGCGTTCAATTAGCTGTGTGGTTGCCGGCTAGTTGAACGTTTTTTTAAACAAACAATCTTTAGTGAAGATAATCCCTTTTTAAAATCAATACATAAAGTTACTTCAAAATTTTAGCGATTGTACTGTAGCCATTTTGGACAATGCCCTTGAATATGTATTGAATGTCCAAACTGTTAAAGGTTGGCTATCTAGTATTATTTCGCTTCAATATCGATCTCCTTTTTTATAAAATGTTACTTAGTTAATAGCTATCTTTTCCGAAAAAGCCTCTATTAGAAAAGCCTCTTTTTAAAACTTTACAACATAATGGCTTTTCACATATTTGTTATGTTAGGATTAGGGCAACTAGGAGGAAGATTATGTCGATGAGAGAAATTGAAAGCATAGAAGAACGCGGAATATTAGTTGGTGTAAATTTAAAAAATGATGAGCATTTTGCTTATTCAATGGAGGAGCTTGCCAATTTAGCGGAGGCGTTGGATGTCGAAGTAGTAGGGAGCGTCACGCAAAATTTAGAGCGTGTTACGCCTTCTCACTATGTAGGGACAGGGAAGATTGAGGAAATACGGGCATTTTACGAGGAGGTGGATGCCAATATCATTATTTTTAATGATGAGCTATCGCCATCACAAATTCGCAACTTAGAGCGTGACCTCGAATGTAAAGTGATTGACCGTACAATGCTAATTCTCGATATTTTTAGTCGTCGTGCAAAAACAAAGGAAGCGCAAATGCAGGTAGAACTTGCGCAATTACAATATATGCTTCCTCGTTTAGTAGGCTTACATGCCTCTTTATCACGTCAAGGTGGTGGTACAGGAGGTGGCTTTAAAAACCGTGGTGCGGGGGAGACGAAACTAGAGCTTGACCGTCGAAAAATCGAGGACCAAATTGCTAAATTACGTCGTGATTTAGAGCATGTCAAGGCACAGCGTGAAACACAGCGCAAGCAACGACGCAAAAATGCCGTACCTGTCGTATCAATTGTTGGCTATACGAATGCTGGTAAATCTACAATTATGAACCAGTTATTAGCGAAAGTAGGGCAGCAGGAGGACAAGCAAGTATTTGAAAAAGATATGCTCTTTGCTACGTTAGATACTTCTGTACGCAATATTGAACTAGAGGACCATAAATCATTTTTACTAACAGATACAGTAGGCTTTGTTAGCAAGCTGCCGCATCATTTAGTGAAAGCCTTTCGTTCCACGCTTGAGGAGGCACGAGAGGCAGATTTACTATTACATGTTGTAGATGTATCAAATGAGGAATATCGCTTTATGATGGATGTGACAAATACAACCTTAAAAGAGGTTGGAGTAGAAGAAATCCCGACAATCTACGTCTACAACAAGTCAGACTTAGCGGGTGTGGAGTATCCATTAATGAGTGGAGATAATCTGTGGATTGCTGCAAAGGAGGGTACGGGCTTAGAAGAACTCCTGACAATGATTCGCGCACATATTTTTGCGGATTATATCGCATGTAAAATGCTCATCCCCTATGATGAAGGGGCAGTCGTTTCCTATCTAAATGAGCATGCGACAATTTTTAACACCGCATATGAGGAGCAAGGGACATTACTAAGCCTTGAGTTAAAGGAAGCAGACTACCAAAAGTATGCCAGCTATGTAGTAGAATAATGAAATTACAAATGAAAAGGGTGTCCAATAAGCCGGCTATGCACGACTTATTATTGGACACCCTCTTTAAATTTAAAGGAATACTTTTTGCCTTCTTAGTGCAATAAAAATGATAATTAATAATGTTGTTAAACCTTCAACTACAGGGAAAGTCCACCAAATGGCCTGTGCGCCAAAAATTTGAGGTAAAAGCAGGAGCACTGGAATAAATAATATGAAGCTACGTAGTAGCATAATTATTGTCGCAAGGCGAATTTTTTCAATGGATTGGAAGAATTCTGCAAACACCATATTGACACCAAGGAATACATAGCCAATTGCAAACTGTGCGAAGCCTTGAATTGCCATATATTGTATTTTTTCCGTGCTATTATTGCCAAATACACTCATTAGCTGTGCTGGGAATAGCATAGCGATAATTGCTGTTAATAAACCAAAAATAATGGCTGTTTTAACCCCGATTTTCAGTAATGCAGCTAAGCGTTTCGTCAGTCTGGCACCATGATGATAGCTGACTAAAGGCTGTAGTGCCATCCCGATACCGAAAAATACTGTTAATAATACAGCATGAATATAATTCACCATCGCATAGGCTGTCACACCGTTTGAGCCTAAATAATGTAAAAATGTAATATTGAAAAGAATGATGATAAGCGCCATAGAGGCTTCAACGATAAAGCTTGGAAAGCCAATTGTCATAATTTTTTTCATTGTGCCAAAATGGAAGAAACGGCGTACGAACTTAAGTTCAGATTTCTTATTAAAAAAATGCAGAAACAATACAAGCATGCCGACGATTGTTGAAAGTGCTGTTGCTAAAGCACAGCCTTTGACGCCATAATCAAGCATAAAAATGAAAATATAGTTAAAAATAATATTTAGTACCGATGTTGTAATAAGTCCTACCATTGCGAGTTTCGGACTACCATCATTGCGAATGAAAATGCTTAATAAATTTTCAATTGTATAAAATAGACCAAACACTAAAATAATATGCAAATATTGTTGGACATAAGGATAAGTTGTATGGTCGGCTCCAAAAATATAAGCAACTTCCTTTAAATTCAGTAAAAGCAAAGCGATGATTGCTGTTACAATCGCAATCATCATCGTAAAAGAAAGCGTGAATACTTGATGTGCACGCTGTTTATTTCCTTCGCCGAGGGATATTGAAAAGAGCGTAGCACCGCCCATCCCAATCCAAAGAGAAATAGATAGTAAAACAGAAAAAATAGGAACCGCAATATTTACTCCTGCTAAAGCTGCTGCACCAACACCTCGGCTAACAAAAATGCCATCAACTAAAATATTGACTGACATAAGTAACATCCCTATCAATGCTGGGTATAAGTAAGAGAAAAATAATGGTCTTACGGGTCTTGTTTCGATTGCATTAATGGTAGTCATAGGAAATGACCTCCCTTATCAATCGCTTTTTCTCCTTTAATATTTAGCTCTCTAGTAAAGCTAGTTGTCAGTGGACCATACAAACAAATTGTTGTATGGCAATTTGTGGTGGGTGAAAATAAAAAATTACCTATAGTAAACATCCTATCAAAACCTTTCTATTTTGTTTCGTAAACAAATATAATGTATATAGTAACTATATAGTCAAGGAGGATGGAAATGTTTAATAAGAACGTAAAATACTTTACAACAGGCGAGTTTGCTAAAATATGCAAGGTCAATAAGCAAACGCTTATTTATTATGATCAAATTGGTTTGTTATCACCGGTGTTAAAGGATGACAAAGGGTATCGCTATTATTCCATTGCACAGTATGATTTTTTTAGTGTAATTGAGCTTTTAAAAACGCTTGGCATGTCTTTAAAAGATATTCAAAACTATTTAGCAGAGCAATCGCCTGAAACATTTTTAGCTTTAATGCATCAACAACAAGAAATTGTCGCTCATAAACGACGGGAGCTAGAATTAATAGAAGAAATTATTAAAGTTAAAATTGCTACGCTTAAAGAAGCTGCTACTATTAGTTTTGATGATATTACAGTCGAGCATTATCCTGAGGCAATATTTTATTTAAGTAGGAATATAGAAAATACCACAGAGGAGCAATTTGTCAAAGATGTTGCGGATTTTATCGATGAGTTAGACCGTTCCCAATTAGATACAGGCTACCCGATAGGAGGAATGACAAAGAGGGAGCAGGTGCTTGCGGGCAATTATACAAACTATAGTCATTTATATATAGAGCAGCCTTCCCCGAGGGAGGGTCACCCATACTTTAAGGCAATTGCCGGGGATTTCCTTGTAGGCTACCATAAAGGGACGACAGCCACCTTGCATCAAACATACGAAAGATTATTTAAAGTGATGCATAAGCAAGGCTATGAATTGGGACAATACGTCTATGAGGAATATATTTATGATGCGGTTGTCAAAAAACGTGAGGAGGACTATGTGACAAAAATTATGATGGAAATTACAGCTAGATATTGATTGCTTATCGGCGGGGGAAGTTATTTTACAATAGGGAATACGGGTATTATAATTATATTATCAAATAGTTTAAATAATAATTTATTTTCGGAATATATATAATATACGATATATAATCAAATTTCTAACAAAAAACATTATGCTTGAAAAACAAATTCATATGCTTTAATGTAGTAAATTGAAGTTGTCTGATGATTGCAATTATGCTATTAATATTTTCGTTAGAAGTCTCCCATCTCCATAGGTGGCGAGCTGCATGTCATCATTAAAGACATGTTTCAGCGGGTAGCAGGACACTCACTGATAAAGAGGAACTCAGTCTAAGAGTGCCATGCTCTGCTTCAGCGACTGAGTAATCAACATCGTGTTGGCCTAAGCCTCCGGCGGATGTCACAGATTTTGAAAAGAGGCCTGCATGACACAGGTTAGTTAATCGTTGTCACATGACATGACGGTTTTCATCCATTTGCTCGGTAAAATCTGGACAAGAGTTAGTCGAGGCGCAATTGATTGTCAGAAACTTTAGAAACATTAAACGGAAGAAGGCATTTTTATGTATAGTAAGGAAGAAATAGTTAAGTCTGTTCCGCAAAAAGGTTTCTTTGGCCATCCTAAAGGTTTGTTTACATTATTCTTTACAGAGTTTTGGGAGCGCTTTTCTTATTATGGAATGCGTGCCATTTTAATCTTTTACATGTACTATGAGTTACATGAAGGCGGGCTTGGTTTAGATCGTGTCACAGCGAACTCGATTATGGCGATTTACGGATCGTTAGTTTATATGTCAGGCGTGATTGGCGGTTGGTTAGCTGACCGTGTTTGGGGAACAAGGAAAGCTGTATTTTATGGCGGTATTTTAATTATGCTAGGACATATTATTTTATCATTCCCAGGGGCTTTAACCTCATTATTTATTTCGATGTTCTTTATCGTTATGGGGACAGGGTTATTAAAACCGAACGTATCAGCAGTTGTTGGTGATATGTATGCGCCAAACGATAATCGCCGCGATGCAGGTTTCAGTATTTTTGTTATGGGTATTAACATGGGAGCATTTATTGCGCCATTAATTGTTGGTGCTGTCTCTAAAAAATTGAATTTCCATTACGGCTTTGCGATTGCAGCTATCGGGATGTTACTTGGTTTAATCATGTTCTGGATGACTGCTAAGAAAAATTTAGGTCTAGCTGGCAGTGTACCAACAAATCCAATGGATAAAGAAGATAAGAAAAAAGCTATTCGCAATTTTGCAATAGGAATCGTAGTCATTATTGCACTTGGTGCTGTTGCATATGCAACAGATAATTTAACGGTTGCAGCATTTAGTTTATTAATTACAACGCTAGGGATTGCGTTGCCAACTGCATTCTTTATTATTATGTACCGCAGTCCAAAAACAACAGAAGATGAAAAATCACGTTTATTAGCATATATTCCGTTATTTGTTGCAGCGGTAATGTTCTGGGCGATTCAAGAGCAAGGTGCAACGATATTAGCTACATATGCCGATACACGCACAAACTTATTGGTGGGGAATTTCGAAATTCCAGCAGCATGGTTCCAATCTTTAAACCCATTATTCGTTATTGTGCTAGCACCTCTGTTTGCATTATTGTGGGTAAAATGGGGAGATAGAGGCCCATCTACACCAATGAAATTTGTCTTTTCATTATTTTTCGCGGGTCTATCGTTTTTCGTAATGGTGATTCCATCTGTTTTATCTGGTGGTGAAACATTAATTAGCCCTTGGTGGTTAGTATTATCATTCTTCTTAGTAGTAGTTGGTGAAATGTTACTATCGCCTGTTGGTCTATCTGCAACAACAAAGCTAGCACCAGCGGCATTCGCAGCACAAACAATGTCATTATGGTTTTTAGCAAGTGCGGCAGCACAAGCGATTAATGCACAGCTTGTTCGCGTTTATGAAGTTGTGAGCGATGCCACTTATTTTGGTATGATTGGTGGGGCATCCATTGTTTTAGGCTTAATTTTATTAATATGTACACCGCTTATTTCTAAAGCGATGCGCGGTGTGAAATAATTTTCTAAGATGGCGTCTGAAAAGTGTGCAAAGCACTGCTTTTCGGACGTTTTTTGCTTTACTAATAACCGTTTAAAAGGAATTATAGAATCTAGGCTATTTGAAATGCATAGCAGTAGTATATAATTAAATTTACAAAATATTAAGAAAAGGGGTATGATTTGTAGAAGGAAGCAGATAGGGGGACGAAACGGCCTATATTGTGGTGTATTCTGTAGAGCGACATATGATAAGCAATGAAGTATGACAAAGGGGGAAGAAGAAATATGTTGAAATCATTGACGATAAAGGAATTAACTACAATTGAGCAAATTGAGGAAGTGCGCATGCTAGAATATGAAATTTGGGCTGTAAGTAGTATTACTGTTCATCAAACGATTGCGACGATTCGCAACGGTGGAATCGTGTTAGGTGCTTATTTAGGTGAGGAGCTAGTTGGTTTTAATTATAGCTGTCCGGGTTATATGGACAAACAGGTTTATTTGTACTCCCATATGCTAGGTGTGAAGCGTAATTATCGTGAGCAGGGGGTAGGCGAGTTATTAAAAATCTATTTAAAAGATATGGCGATTGAACGTGGTTACCGCAATTGTCGTTGGACATTTGATCCGCTAGAAGCACGCAGTGGATTTTTGAATTTTTCAAAACTACGTGGTCACAGTGATACGTATATTGAAAATTGCTATGGTGAAATGGAGGACGTGTTCAATCGCGCACTATCAACCGACCGCTTATATGTAGAATGGCAGCTTGTTGATAATGATTATTTACGCTGGGATGCGAAAGTAGAGGAATTGCTAGACGAAGCAAAGCCAGTTGTTGACTGGAATTTGAATGTTGCAGGTCTACCGACGCTTGACTCGGAGCGTAAATTTCAAAAAGGGGAAACATTTATTCAAGATGCTTATTTATTGCCGATTCCAACTAATTTCCAAAAAATAAAAATCGAAAGCCCGGCTCTAGCAGAAGACTGGCGCTATAAAACACGTCACATTTTGCAGGAAATGTTCGAGCAAGGTTATAAAATAATTCATTTAATGAAGAAAGACGAGCAGATTAGTCATTATTTACTTGTGAAGCGTTCTTTATTTGCCCTGTGAATATTGTATTTTGAAGAACTTTGATATGTTCAAAAAATCTACATACTTTCAGAGGGGCTTACCTACTCCTTTATTAAAAATGATAAGGAATTTTTAAAAAACAATAAGGGAAAAGGGGGGCGTCTGAAAAGCTATTTTGAGACGCCCTCTTTGTTATGAGTAGCTGTAGATAGCCAATTTTTTTTGTATATGGATATGAAAAATGAAAGGGATAAAATTATTTAGTTATATAGAATAAATATTATACATACCTGTAATTTTGCTCGGTTTTTATCACATATTATTGCTTTTTAAAAATAGAGAGTTTGATTTTCACTATTGGTAACTATATAATAATGGATGGAAAAATGATTCTCATTTTCAGTGAGAACAAAAATATAAATATAGAATAGTGGGAGAATGAAATGAGACTTTGGATGCTTGTAGTGGCAACCATCATCTTATCCTTTATATCACTATTTATCGGAGCTATCGACATTAAACCGTCTGATTTATTAGATTTGGATTCAGATAAAGCACAAATTTTCTTAATGAGTCGAGTGCCACGATTAATGGCGATTATTCTTGCAGGGGCAGGGATGGGGATTTCAGGTTTAATTATGCAAAGTTTAAGCCGTAATAAGTTCGTATCTCCGACGACATCGGGGACGCTGGACGCCGCTAAGCTAGGCATAGTTGTATCGATGGTGTTTTTCACAAGTGTTGGCTATATGGAGAAAATTATCTTCAGCTTTGCATTCGCACTTATCGGCATGATGATTTTCATGCGACTGCTTGAAAGCATTAAATTTAAGGATGTAATTTTTGTTCCGCTTATCGGAATTATGTACGGAAATATTATCGGAGCTATTTCAACATTTATTGCTTATGAGGCAGAAGTTCTGCAAAGTGTGGATACATTTTTTTTAGGAAGCTTTACACTTGTCGTATCAGGTCGCTATGAATTACTTTATGTAGCTGTACCAGCAATTATATTAGCTTATTTATATGCGAATAAATTCACTGTTGCTGGAATGGGCGAGGATTTCGCTAAAAACTTGGGATTAAGCTATCGCACTGTATTAAATTTAGGTTTAGTGATTGTAGCGATTATTTCAACAACAGTTGTACTCACAGTTGGGATTATTCCATTTCTAGGGTTAATCGTGCCTAATTTAGTTTCATTATATTTAGGAGACAATTTAAGAAAAACGATTCCCCATACGATTTTTTTAGGCGCTGCATTTTTATTAATGTGTGATATTTTAAGCCGTCTTATCGTCTATCCTTTCGAAATACCAGTCAATACAACGGTTGCAGTAATTGGCAGTGCAATCTTCTTAGTGATGTTGTTTAGGGGGAAAGCATATGCGAAAAAATAGTACGAAACTCATAATCTTAGCAGTTATTGCGATTATTTGTATATTGTTATTTGCCTTTTATAATATTCAAGGCGGCTTTAGCTACGCCTTTCCGAAACGCTTAGAGCGCATCGCAGCAATGGTCATTACAGGTACAGCGATTGCTTACGCGACTGTCACATTCCAGACTGTTACACATAACCGTTTATTAACACCTTCTATGATGGGTGTTGACTCGATGTATGAAGTTGTGCAAACAATTATTTTCTTTACTGCTGGCTCTGCATCCATTTTTGTGGTAAGCCGCTATTTAAACTTCGGTTTATCAATTCTCGCGATGGTGCTATTCGCATTGATTTTATATCGCTTTCTATTCCGTGCCGATAAATACCCAATTTTCTTGCTGTTATTAGCAGGGATGATTATCGGAACGTTACTCGGTAGTTTAGTAACATTTTTGCAAGTGATTATTGACCCAATTGAATATGAAAGTTTACAAGCGCGTTTATTCGCCAGTTTTATGAATGTGAAAACGGAGCTTTTACTTATTGCTGTAGTCATTTTAGGTGCAGCCTTTATTTACGGGTATCGCTTGTTACGCGATTTAGACGTAATGACACTAGGTCGTGAAAATGCGATGAATCTAGGAATTGATTACGATAAAATTGTATTAAAAGTATTAATTTTATCCTCTGTTTTAATTGCGACTTCTACAGCTCTTGTTGGTCCGATTACATTTTTAGGGTTAATCGTGTCGAACTTGGCATACCAATATTTTGCAACGTACAAGCATTCCGTATTAATTGTGGGGGCGAGTTTAATTAGTATTATCGCGCTTGTCGGTGGGCAATTCCTAGTACTTCATGTCTTTCATTTAAGCACGACGATAAGTGTCATTATAAACTTTGTCGGAGGTCTATACTTTATTTATCTAATACTGAAAGAAAGTAGGAGAGCAGCATGATTGAAATAAAAGGACTTTCTAAAAGCTTTGGAAAAAAGCCAGTCGTGGAAGATGTCACGTTAAAAATTCAACCGAAAGCCATCACATCATTTATCGGCCCTAACGGTGCAGGTAAATCAACATTATTATCAATGGTAAGCCGCTTACTTGCTGCCGATACTGGAGAAGTATTATTAGATCAAAACGATGTGAAAAAAATGAAATCGAATGATTTTGCGAAACGTGTAGCGATTTTACGTCAATCAAACCATTTAAACGTTCGTTTAACAGTGCGTGAGCTAGTGGCATTTGGTCGTTATCCATATTCAAAGGGGCGTCTTACAGCAGAGGACGAGGAGCATATTGATCGTGCGATTGAATATATGACATTAGGCGATATGCAGGACAAATTTTTAGATGAATTGTCAGGTGGTCAAAAGCAACGTGCCTTTATTTCAATGGTGATTGCGCAAGATACGGAGTACATTTTATTAGATGAGCCATTAAACAACTTAGATATGAAGCATTCCGTACAAATTATGAAGATTTTGCGAAAATTAGTAGACGAGCTAGGCAAAACAGTTGTCATTGTATTGCATGATATTAACTTTGCCTCGGTCTATTCTGACCGTATCGTAGCTTTAAAAAACGGACGACTTGTAAAAGATGGTCCAACACATGAAATCATTAACTCAGAAGCATTACGTGAAGTGTATGACATGCATATTCCTGTTCAAGACCAAGATGGCTGTCGTATTTGCGTCTATTTTAATTCTCATACTTAATTGTGTAAAAAATATCACTTATGCAGTGATTTTGTGAATTAAATGAGAATGAGTATTAATTTCAGAAAAACAATTGACAACATTAAACAGTTGGGGTAGACTAGTGATTGTTCAAATGAAAACGATTATCACTATCACTCAATGGTAGGCAAAATAGGAGGAAATAGTAGAAATGAAAAAATGGAAGTTTTTAGCTGTGCCAGCATTGGCATTAATGTTAGCAGCATGTGGTGCTGATGAGGAGTCCTCAAAAGACGAAACAAACAACCAAGCTGCAACAGGACAAACTGAGGAAACTGAAAATACAGAAACTGTGGAAGCTTCTGCATTCCCAATGACAGTATCTTCTTTATCAGCAGGTCGTGAAACAGAAGATGGTAAATCAGTTGCCTTCGAAGATGTAACATTTGAAGAAATGCCTAAAAATATTATCGTATTCGATTACGGTTTCTTAGATACATTAGATGCTTTAGGTGTTGAAGGTATTGTTGGTATCGCTGCAAACGGCGGTAAAGGAAATATCCCAACACATATTAAAGAAAAATATGTTACGGATTCAGTAGCAGACGTTGGTTCTTTAAAAGCAATCGACTTTGAAAAAGTAGCAGCTACTAACCCAGATGCAATTTTCATTTCTGGTCGCCAATCTACATTCTATGAAGAGTTAAAAGAAATTACACCAAACGTAGTATTCATTGGTTCTGATAACGAAAACTATGTGAACGGTGTATTCGAAACAGTAGATTTAGCTGCTAAAATCTTCGACAAAGAAGAAAAAGCGGAAGAGTTAAAGGCAAACTTACAAGCTAAAGTTGATGCTGTGAAAGAAAAAGCTGCTGGCTATGAGAATGCTTTAGTAGCAATGTACAATGACAAAAAAATCTCTGGTTTCGATAATGGTCCAGAATCTCGTTTTGCATACGTGTACAATGACTTCGGTTTTAAACCAGTTACAACTGACATTAAATCATCTTCACACGGTTCGGATTTCTCTTATGAGTCAATCCTTTCTGTTGACCCAGAAGTATTATTAATTGTTGACCGTACAGCTTCTGATGTAGAAACAATTAAAGCTGATATCGAAAATGATATTATCAAACAAACTCGTGCTTACAAAGAGGGTAAAATCGTTTACCTTGATGGTGTAAACTGGTACTTCTCTTCTAACGGTGTAACGACTGAGTCAGACAAGTTAGATGAAATCTTAAATGAATTAAACTAATAATAAGCGTCCAAAAAGCCTTGCAGTAGCTGGCATTTTGGACGCTTTCTTTTTGATTTTAGCAAGACATTAAAAAAGCCTATCCCACATTACTGCTAAACCTAATGTCTACTACAAAGGAAGCCTTCTCCACTACCTCAAGCAATCACTTTACTCCAACACCAAACAAAGCGCGAAACCGGCCGGCAACTGCACGGCTGGTTTCGCGCAACCTACTTCACATTTGGATAAATCATTGTTGCTGGGTCGACATATTCGTCAAACTGTTCTTCTGTTAATAAGCCAGTGGCAATAGCAGCTTCTTTTAATGTTGTGCCTTCCTGATGAGCCTTTTTGGCGATTTTTGCTGCGTTTTCATAGCCGATATAAGGATTTAATGCTGTGACAAGCATTAAAGAGTTTTCTAAATTATGCTGTAGCACTTCTAGGTTTGGTTCGATGCCTTCAGCGCAATGATTGTTGAAGGATTTCATTGCGTCTGCTAGTAGCTGTGTCGATTGTAGGAAATTATATAAAATAACAGGCTTAAAGACATTTAACTCAAAATTTCCTTGTGAGGCAGCAAAGGCTATAGTTGCATCATTACCAACAATTTGTGTGACAACCATTGTTAATGCCTCGCTTTGTGTTGGATTGACTTTACCGGGCATAATAGATGAGCCCGGCTCGTTTTCTGGAATAGTAATTTCTCCAATCCCTGAGCGTGGTCCACTCGCTAGCCAGCGTACATCATTGGCAATTTTCATTAAATCTACAGCGAGTGCCTTCAATGCGCCGTGTGCAACAACAGCTTCATCATGGCTTGTTAAGGCATGGAATTTATTTGCAGCAGATATAAATGTTCGGTTTGTTAATTGACTAATCTCCGTCGCTACACGCTCACCGAATTCTGGATGCGCATTAATACCTGTACCAACTGCTGTACCGCCGATAGCCAGTTCCTTCATGTATTGAATATTGTGTTGAATCATATGCTCGGATTTTTCAAGCATCGCTACCCATCCACTAATTTCTTGACCTAATGTTAAAGGAGTAGCGTCCTGTAAATGAGTTCGTCCGATTTTAATAATATCTTTAAATTGCTCCGCCTTATTTGCAAGTGTTGTTTTTAATAGGCGTAGACGAGGTAGTAAATAATCCTCTACTTTTAAAACAGCCGCGATATGTAGTGCTGTTGGGAAAGTATCATTTGAGCTTTGTGATTTATTGACATCATCATTCGGGTGAATAATAGCGCCTTCATCAGTCTCTTCTAATAGTTGATTTGCTCGATTGGCAATAACCTCATTGACGTTCATATTCGTTTGTGTTCCACTACCTGTTTGCCAAACAACAAGTGGAAATTGGTCATCCCATTGACCATATAAAATTTCGTCGGCAACTTGTCGAATTGTTTGTGCTTTTATAGGAGAGAGTTTGCCAAGCTGCTCATTGACAGTAGCTGCACTTTTTTTCAGAATTGTCATTGCTTGAATAAGTTCAATCGGCATCTGTTCCGTACCGATTTGGAAATTCTCTTTACTGCGCTGTGTTTGCGCCCCCCATAACTTGTTTGCAGGTACTTTAATTTCTCCCATTGTATCTCTCTCAATACGGTAATCCATTTAAAACATCTCCTTAAATAATAATGTGGTATTAAATATTCTTTTCCCAATTGTGATGGAAAGAAACATTACAGTCTAAGTTTTTTCAGATAACTTAAGCCTATATGCGAAAATCTTGCGCCCGGTCGCAGACCTCGTCGTAAAGGAGCCGTCTAATAATGGTTTTAAGACGACTCCCAACATATTATTGAAATAACTCTGGATACATTTCTTTGGCTAGTATTTCCATGCCATCGATTGTATTGTAGCCATAGCCAAACATATAGTTGTAATCAACGATATAAATCTGTTTATTTTGGATGGCTTTCATACTAGATAGTTTTGGATTTTCATAAATAGCATCTCGTACTTTTGTTAAGTCTGAGCCATCCCAGTTAGGTAAAATTAAAACATCAGGATTAGTAGCTATTAATGTTTCAAGATTTATATTACCTGTTTCCTCTTTAAAAACATTGTCCAATTTAATCATATTAAAGGCATCATGGAAAAATGTTTCGCCGTTAGCTGGCCAAACATACAAATCATCTGGGTCATTCGTATGCATGTAAGCAAAAGTTTTATGTTCTGTAATGCTTTCTAAGCTTTTTGCAATAAATTGTTGCTTTTCTTTTAATTCATCAATAAAGCTTTGTGCCTTGTCTTGCACATTGAAAATTTCACCTAGATTTTCGATGTCCTTATAAATCGAAGCATACGTGCCACCTGTAACAGACGATTCTAATACATATGTTTTAACACCCATAGCGTTTAATGAATCGACTGTGCCAACACCCCAATCGGCATTGTCAAATAATCCACCTCGTCCAAACACTAAGTCAGGATTTGTGCCTAGTGTCACCTCTTTGCCGACATAGCCATCACTTAAAATCGGTAACTTCGCATATTCGTCAGCAACAGTAGTGTCTGGTGCACCGAAATCTGCTCCAACACCAACGATTTTATCGCCTAATCCTAGATGTAATAATAGTTCCGCGGCTGGGCGAGTATTTGCCATAATGCGCTCTGGTGCCTTATCGAATACTTGCTCCTTTTTCGACCAAGCATCGCCACCCTCAGGTTTTGCAAAGTTTTCAATTGTAAGCGGGTAGTGTGCCTCGCTTGCTGTGCCCTCTGTTTTTTGTTCCGTTGAATTGCCACATGCTGCTAGCAATAGCATTGTAGCTAAACCAATTGCTAATAATGATTTCTTTTTCATAATGCTCCTCCTAAGCCATAAGCAAATCCCAATCCCTTTGTCACAGGATTAATGTATGTTTGGCATTGTATATGATATAAAGCTTCAATTGTCGTTGGTGTTAATACTTCCGCGGGTGTACCATGAGCATAGATTTCACCATCTTTGACTGCATAAATGTAATCGCAATAATTTGCTGCCATCTCTAAATCGTGCAGAGCGGCGAGCACTCCGATATTTAATTCCTTCACACATGACAGTATTTCAAGCTGATAACGAATATCTAAATGATTCGTTGGCTCGTCTAAAATCATAAATTTAGGCTGCTGCGCAATTGTTCTTGCTAAAATGACACGCTGTTTTTCACCGCCTGACAGGGAGAGAAAACTACGTTCTTTATAAGCTTGAAGATTTGTGCGTGTCAAAGCCTCCTCTACAATCTCAAAATCTGAAGCCGTATCGGATTCAAGTATTTTTTTATGTGGCGTTCTGCCTAGCATGACCATTTGGTGAACCGATAAATCAAAGTGCATTTCGTTAAATTGCCCTACTACACCTAGCTGCTGTGACACTTTTTTTTCAGATGATTTTAAAATATTCAAATCATCTAAAAACACGGTTCCCTGCTGTGGGGCTAAACTTTTATAAATACTTTTAAGCAAGGTAGATTTTCCGCAGCCATTCGGACCAATTAGACCAACGAATTGCTTCTTTTTCACGATGACCGAAATATTTTTGACAATGTCCTTTTTTCCGATTGAGACGGCAATATTTTGTGCTGTTAGTTCCATCATTTACCCTCCAAAATTGTAGCCTTTTTTGATAATCATATAAATGAACAGTGGTGAACCGATAACAGACGTAATAATACCGATGGGTAGCTCAACATTTGTAATAAGGGTTCTTGATAATATATCAGCCCATATCATAAATAACCCGCCTAATAATAATGTGCCGAGCATAAGTCGTTTATGGTCAGCGCCAAAAATGCCACGTGCAATATGCGGAATAATCAATCCAACAAAGCCAATCATTCCCGCATAGGCAACCATTGTCCCTGTAACGAGTGCAGCAAGCACCATATAAAGCTTGCGAAAAACACTTAAATTGATACCTAGTGTAATCGCCGATTCATCACCGAGTAGCATCGTGTTTAAAATGCGATGTTGGAACAGGAAAAAGGCTGCTCCAAGTACAACGATAAACGCTAAAATCGGTGTTTTCTCCCAGCTAGCAGAAGCTAGGCTTCCCATAGACCAAAAAGTAATTGTTTTAATTCCTTCTGCATTATTCGCAAAAAATATGATTAAGCTAGAAAAGGAGCTACATAGAGCACCTATGACTACCCCTGATAAGACAAGTTTTACAGATGTTGCTTTACCACCAATACTTGATAACAATAAAACTGCCATTGAAGTGATGATGGCTCCTGTAAAGGCACCAAATGCTACCCCAAATTGAGCAAGTAATGCATTACTGCCAAAGCCTACAAGGATAGCAAAGGTAGCCCCTAATGAAGCGCCAGAGGAAATTCCGAGTATGTATGGGTCGGCAAGGGGGTTTTGTACAACCGCCTGCATCACAGCGCCACACAAGGCAAGTCCAACGCCAATAAGTAAGGCAAAAATAATGCGCGGCATTCTCACTTGCAAAATAATATTCAAATAGGATTCATTTTGCGTTAGCTCAAGGGAGCCTAGTTTGCCGTTTGTTAAAGTGTGTAAAAGTATATCCATTGATTGTTTAAATGGTATACTCACTTGCCCAATCGATAAGGAGAAAATAGCTGACAGTATAATGGCACAAATTAATAGCAAAATAAATATATAATAGAGTTTGCTAGTACTTGTCCGCTTTAAAGCTCGTGTATTCAAAAAGTATCTCACCTCGACTTTTATTGATAATGATTATCATTATTGACTAATTCATTCTAATTGATATTGCTAAAAAAAACAATATGATTTTTTTATGACAATAAAGTGAAACCTCAATCAGTGGATGCTTACTGCCCGTTAATGTGGGATAAAAAGCGTTGAAACATCTTATTTTTCTTAGCATAATAAAATGATGGAGTAGCTTGAAGATTATCTGTGATGGATTAGCTCAAAATAGTGACAGAAGGCGATTTATCCGTATATGTTAATATAGATAGTGCTATTTCTATGACGATATGAAATGGTTTGAAGAAGGGGATATGCACATGTTCGTTCAAATGAAGCGCTTTATTGTAACGGCGGGGAATTCATATAAAGTAATCGAACGCTTTGTACGTAAGCAAGATGAGGGTCCATCTTGTATGGAGCGGCAACAAGGCTTTCTAAGTCGAGAATTGTATGTGAAAAAATTGGATATCAGTCGAGAAGAGGTTATAGTGCTTATTTACTGGGCATCAGAGGAACAATGGGGAAAGTATAATGTGGATGATAAGTCAGAATTAGAGCAAGCTGCATTTGAGCAGGTAGATTATATTATTGAATGTATCTATACTAACTATCGAGTCAGATAAATTGGATGATTTGAGAGGATTAGGATAATTTAAAAGGGTGGAGTACAGATGAAAAAATGGATTTATGGCTTAGCAATCGTTACTTTAAGCTTATTTATTATGCTACGATTCACATACGAAACGCCGTCTTTCATCAATTTCGATGATAAGTGGGCGCAGCTACTTCGTGGCAATGAACTACTTATTTTTTTCCATTACATTGGTGAGCCAATTTTTGTTGTCATTGTAGCGTTAATTCTTGTTATTTGGCAATGGAGGAAGGGCAATTACGATGGGGTTGCCTTTATTGTGCTAACAATTGCAGTAGGCAATGTTTTGAATCAGTTATTAAAAAAATGGATTGAGCGTCCCCGTCCAGATATGGTAGACCAGCTTTTGTCCTTCAGCTTTCCATCAGGACATTCAATGACGGGCGCTTTATATTTATTAACTATTGCTTACTTGCTATCAGAGGGGCTGAATCGTAGTAAGAAAGCCTTGCTAATTTGGGCAGTCGCATTAATTTTAATATGTTTAATCGGTTTATCTCGCATTGCTGAGAGTCGGCATTTTGCAACGGATGTATTGGCAGGCTGGAGCATGGGCTATACATGGTTTATCGTCTGTATGCTGTGGTATGAGCGCAGGAAGCGCGCTAAACTTTAGAACCAAAGTTGTAGTGATTGCGGAATAGCATCAAAAGAGTGATATAAATATGCAAAAGGAAAATTCGCATATAAAAAGGACTTAGCTTTCAAAAAGAACTGAGTCCTTTTTTCGTTGGTGCAGCATTCGAATTTTAATTATTATTCAATTTCCAATGCTACTACATAGGTAGCTATGTTATCTCCCCAAGTTCCTGCTATTTCAATTATATATTTTCCTTTTTCTTTTATTTCTCCAAATGAATTGTATGTTTTGATTATATTGCTACTGTTCCATAATCTTATTTCATACTGTGTTGGTTCTATTTCGAAATCTAGCTTTATAGGCTGCGATAGATTAACTTTAGTCCCTTGTTCAATATTTACCATTTCGGTTGGAGGTGCGTGGTCTGCTTGAACAGTTACTTGTTGTCCTGTGCTTTTATCAAAATAGCTCCAAGCATAAGTTCCTCTATGAGTTGTAATTTCAATTTCTTCGATTGTTAGTTTTAAAGCGGGTGGAGCTTCCTCATAATTTGTAGCTTTGGACAAATTTACACTATCGCATCCTATTAGTACAAGTAACAGCGAAAAAAACATTCCAATCCGAATTAAAATATTCATATATATCTCTCCTTTATATATTAGTCGTAATTATAAAAATAAAGTTACTTTATTTTGTATTTGATGGAAAGTTGAATAAGCCCATAAAATATTTCCTAGTAAAATAAAGTTGCGTAAAGGAAACTGCTTGCGTATAATACGATTAACTTAGTAAAGTGAGGAAATATTTATGGACGGAAATGTATTATTGGCACTTGGCTTAACATTGTTTGCAGGGCTAGCAACAGGAGTAGGTAGTTTAATAGCGTTTTTTACATCAAGAACAAATACGAAATTTTTATCTGCCGCCCTTGGATTTTCTGCAGGGGTGATGATTTATGTATCGCTTGTTGAAATTTTTGTAAAGGCGAAAGATGCTTTGACGACAGCACTCGGTGCAACAAATGGTTATTGGATGACACTGGTCGGCTTTTTCGGGGGAATGATTTTTATCGCCCTTATTGATAAATTTATTCCAAAGAAAAATAATCCGCATGAAGTGCGTACGGTTGAAGATGTAAATGCTATTGAAAGCAAGCCGCTTGCAGATGCAGATAAACTAATGAAAATGGGGACTTTTACCGCACTTGCCATTGCTATTCATAACTTTCCAGAAGGTATTGCCACATTTATGTCAGCATTACAGGACCCGAATTTAGGAATTGCAATTGCGATTGCTGTTGCAATTCATAATATTCCAGAAGGTATCGCCGTTGCAGTGCCGATATTCTTTGCTACAGGTATTCGAATGAAAGCCTTCCGCTTGTCTTTACTATCTGGCTTAGCAGAGCCTATTGGGGCACTTGTTGCTTATTTAATTTTAATGCCATTTTTAAATGATGTTATGTTTGGTGTTGTATTTGCTGGCGTGGCAGGGATTATGGTATTTATCTCATTAGATGAGCTATTACCAGCAGCTAAAAAATATGATGAAACGCATATTTCTATTTATGGCTTAGTTGCGGGCATGGCTGTAATGGCAATTAGCTTAGTGTTGTTAACGTAGATAAAAAAGCGCAGGAAATCTATTGTAAAACATTGATTTCCTGCGCTTTTTATGCCTCAAATATAAATATCTCGTTCCCAAAAACGTTGCTTGGCGATATTTTGGATAAATTGCTGTGAGAAGTTTGGATTCGCTGTGGCAAAAAGAATACCCTCACTTGCTTTGGCACGCGTAGCATTAAAATATGGGACGCCTGTTGTGGCGATGCCAATAGGTTTATAGTTTTGATAAACTTGGCGAATAAAAGCTGTCATATCGCTATTAAATTTCGCCTGATTAGCTGCTGTTCCACCAACAACATATAGTGCGTCGTAAAGGACAGGCGATGTTGTTAAAAAGGTCGCATCCACTTCGAAAGTTTGCCCATTTGCTGCCCTCACTGGTTCAAAAGTTTCTGCAATAATTTGATAACGTACGCCATAACGCTTAAATTCCTTCATCACTTGCTCTAGCTCCTGCGCATTAAATTGATTGCCGATAATAATAGCTACACGCAATGTTTGGGGAACGAATATCGTATTTTGTTGACTAAGGGCAGGTGAAGATGCAGTTACATCAATTTGCTGCTGTGTTGGTTTATTCACCGCTAGCCGTTCAGCAAGCGTGGTTGCCAGTGTGTAGTCAATGTTAGCAAGCATATTGACTACATTCTGTCTAATACTGCGGACATTTACCTTGCCTACCTCGAAGGAAAAAGCATCTACAATATGCTTTTTTTCCGGTGGTGACATACTGTTCCAGAAAAGTCGTGCTTGCGAAAAGAAATCATCAAAGGACTTACTACGTCCTTGAATGACACGTCCCTCTACTTTTTCTGGAAAATGAACATATCCTCCTTCAGCAGCAGTGCTTGTTGCAGGTGTATTATCAGCTAATGAGTTTTTATGGTAACTCACTTGACCAACATTAATCATTTGTCGGCTAAAGCCATTACGCTGGTTGTTATGGAAAGGACAAAGAGGACGATTAATCGGTATTTCAGTAAAGTTAGGGCCGCCTAGACGTAATAATTGTGTATCTAAATAAGAAAACAGACGACCTTGTAGTAGCGGGTCATTTGAGAAATCGATACCAGGTACGACATTGCCTGGATGAAAGGCTACTTGCTCTGTTTCAGCAAAGACATTATCCACATTGCGATTTAATGTAAGTTTACCAATCCTTTTAACTGGAATAAGCTCTTCTGGCCAAAGCTTTGTCGCATCAAGTATATCAAAATCATACTTAAATTCATCTGCTGGATCGAGCATTTGCACACCTAATTCATATTCAGGGTAAAAGCCTGCTTCAATAGCTTCCCATAAATCGCGACGCTGAAAATCAGGGTCTGCACCACCAATTTTTTGCGCCTCGTCCCAAATTAGTGAATGCACACCGAGAACGGGTTTCCAGTGGAATTTAATAAATTTGCTATGACCAGCCGCATTGACAAAGCGGAATGTATTAACGCCAAAACCTTCCATCATACGGTAGTTTTTGGGTATTGCTCTATCAGACATTATCCACATCACCATATGAGCAGCTTCTTGATTACTCGTGACAAAGTCCCAAAATGTATCATGCGCAGAAGAGGCTTGTGGCATTTCATTATGTGGCTCTGGTTTTAATGCATGAATAATATCAGGGAATTTTATAGCGTCTTGGATAAAGAACACCGGGATATTGTTGCCGACCAAATCAAAATTGCCTTCCTCTGTATAAAACTTCACCGCAAAACCGCGCACATCACGCGCTGTATCGTTAGAGCCTGAGCTACCAACGACATTCGAAAAGCGCACAAAAACAGGTGTTTTTGTGCCAGCCTTTTGCAGAAAATGTGCTCTTGTAAATTCCGACATGGATTCATACAGTTCAAATTCTCCGTGAGCTGCATAACCTCTCGCATGAACGACTCTTTCTGGAATGCGCTCATGGTCAAAATGCGTAATCTTTTCACGAAAATGAAAGTCCTCCATCAACGTAGGACCGCGCAACCCCGCCTTCAAAGATTCCTCATCATTGGACACTCGCACCTGCTGATTCGTCGTCATCCTTGTGCCATCATTATTTACTTTGTAGGCATCGAGCTGCTCTAGCTTTTTGTTTTCGTTGTTGTCATTAGTATTGTCTTTCATAAAATCCTCCTTTTAAAGCTTTGTACAGCGTATGAGGGGGGGAAAGAAAATATGAAGTAGGGTGTCAGGCACGCAAACAATTCTGAAAATTGAATACAATTTAGCAAAAAAAAGCCTAAGTTATGTTTTGATGTTTCAACATAGCTTAGGTCGCTAGCCTTATTTAAGAGTATTTATATTAACTAGCTGAGGTTGTGTTTTCAGAGGCTGCTGTGAAGGCTTCATTAATATGTTTAGCATTCTCGATTTCGTCGACTACAGCTACTGCAAAATCAGCTTGGCTAATATAGCTGTTATGCTGGGAGTTCATTAGTAAATAGTCATGACCTGTAATATAGTGACCTGTACGTGGACCTTCCGCATCAAACATGAGGGCAGGGCAAATAAAGCTCCATGATATAGAGGATTGTTGCAACTGCTGTAAATTTTGCAGTTGATATTTAGCGGCAGCTGTTAGTTGGGCCGGGTATTCCTCGCTGTCGAGCAGCCGTAATATTTTCTCTTTATTGGTAAATAGACAGCCAGAGCTACCGATATCTAATAATCGTGTTTGCGATGGCTGCAAAATAGATATTAAATGCTTACCTGCTTCTACATACAAATGCTCTTCGCCACTTTTGGGGGCAAAGGCATTAACGATGCAGTCGAATGCTTCGATATCAGCCGTTGTTAGCTCGAACAAATCTTTTTCGAGCGTTTGTACATCTTCCTTTAAAGTGGCTTGGTTGCGTACTATTGCTGTTGCATCGTGCTCTCTCATAATTGACTCTCTTAATATATTACTGCCAGCTTGACCGGCAGCTCCAATAACTGCGATTTTCATTAACATTTCCCCTTTCTCCAATCAAGTGATAGTACTATACCCAATTTATCAAAAAAGTATGCATAGATTTAGTAGAGTAAGGTTTAATGGAGCTTTGACAGGAACATGGAATAGAACGCAGAAAACGTAGAATAAATGGAGTTGTCCGAAAAGTCCATTTTGTTTTGCCACCGCATTGAAATAAAGGTTTTCATCGCTTCCCTTTTACTGAAGGATAACGCTGCTAAAGCTAATGTTCCTCCCATTTTTAAAAGAGGCGTTTTCTGTTTATAGGAATCAACATTTTGTGAAACATCATTGCTACTGTCCAAAATGCCGGCTATGCAAGGCTTTTTGGACAGCCTCTAAAGCTTGGAAGTTATGAAACTACAAAAAAATGGGGATGTCCCGAAGGCGGTGTATTGCCTACATTTGGGACGCCCCCTTGCAAATTATAATGGTGTAATCGTACTTCCCTTTTTAGCTGCTGTCGTTAAAACGATACGATGCTCAGGGAATTGCTTTTGCATGCTGACAACAAATTCGTCAGCAAGTGTTGGCGGTATAATTGAAATAAGCGTTGGGCCAGCGCCACTTAATGCTGTGCCGTATGCGCCAGCTTGTTTAGCTGCTTGGCGAATCTCCATGTAGCTAGGAATTAGCTGTGCGCGGAAAGGTTCGTGGAATAAATCGGATTCCATATAGCGACCGATTCGCTCGTAATCTTTAGCAATAAGCGAGGCGGCAAGCATATTTGCAGCAGCACTTGCCTTTACTGCATAAGAACGCTCTAGCTGAGTAGGAAGGACGCTCCGTGCCTTTGCTGTTTTTAATTCTACATTTGGAATAAATAGCACGAAAGCCACATCCATATTTTGTACATGAATCGTATCAACTATATTATCCTCTGTCATAGAGGAAATCGTTAAGCCACCTAAAACAGAGGCTGTGGCATTGTCAGGATGCCCTTCAATTTGTGATGAAATATTGAGTTTATCTTGTATTGTAAGCTTTAAATTACATAGCAAATTAGCTAGCTCGATTCCTGCAACGATAGCTGCTGCGCTACTACCAACGCCACGAGCCAAAGGTAACTCGCTTGTCATTACGACATGACAGCCCGGTAATTCCTTATCGTAGTGCTCAGCCACTTGCTTGGCAATTTGATAGATTAAATGATTTTCTACTGTTGTATCTGCTGGTACATGTTCACCTTGATGGACAAATTCCCACTCTTTCTGCGGGATTGCTTGCAATGTTAAATAAAGTGACAAACCGAGCCCGATAGAATCAAAGCCGGGTCCTAGATTTGCTGTACTGCCAGGAACTTTAATTTGCCAACTCATAGTGTTCCCTCAATATATGCGCGAATTTCTTCTTCATCGTTTTTCAACGATACTAAGTCTACTGTTGAGACGCTCATTGCAGTATCTGGGTCTTTCAAGCCGTTACCAGTAAAAATAGTGACGACTTGACTACCTTGTGGAATAAGACCTGCCTTCACCGATTTTATCACGCCTGCAAGGGAAGCGGCTGAACCAGGTTCAACGAAAATACCTTCCTTACCAGCGATTAATTTATAAGCAGCTAAAATTTCTTCATCTGTTACAGAATCAATAATACCACCTGACTCGTCTCGTGCTGCCTCTGCTAATTTCCAGCTAGCAGGATTACCAATACGTATAGCTGTTGCAACTGTTTCGGGAGTAGCAATTGGCTCACCTTTCGTAATTGCTGCAGAACCTTCAGCTTCAAAGCCAAGCACCTTTGGTAGACCTGAGTTTTTTGCTTCATTATAATCTTTAAAGCCCTTCCAATAGGCGGAAATATTTCCTGCATTGCCGACAGGAATACATAAGAAATCTGGTGCTTTTCCAAGTGCATCAACAATTTCAAAAGAAGCCGTTTTTTGCCCTTCAATACGGTATGGATTGACTGAATTAACGAGGGCAACAGGTGTCGTTTCGCTAATGCGACGTACGATATTTAAAGCATCGTCAAAGTTGCCGTCAATTTCAATAATTTTTGCGCCGTACATTGTTGCTTGTGCTAGTTTACCAAGAGCTACTTTTCCTTTAGGGATAACTACAACAGAGTTGATACCTGCGCGTGTCGCATAGGCAGCAGCAGCAGCGGATGTATTACCGGTAGAGGCACAAATAACGCATTTTGCGCCATCTTCAACGGCTTTAGCAACAGCAAACACCATGCCACGATCTTTAAAGGAGCCTGTTGGGTTCGCACCTTCGATTTTTCCATATAACTCAATACCTAACTCTTTTGATAAATGAACTAAATGCACTAATGGCGTATTTCCTTCATTTAAAGTTAAAGCAGGTGTTTTTTCAGTAACAGGTAAATATTGCTTATATTCTTCAATTAAACCTTTCCACATATCAAACATGACTCCTTTTGTTCTTTCTGAAAGAACAGTTGTTTTTGTATACAAGACATTGTAAACCTCTAGCTCTATCATTTCAATAGTAAAACAACAATTTAATTTAAACAATATTGTCACAATTAAAAAATAGGTGTATAGTATACATGCTTATACAAGTGTAAAGACAGGTGGTTATATTATGGCAAAACAGCAAGAAATGCAAATTTCACGCAATAAATTACTTGGTGTAGCAGGTGTTGGATGGATGTTTGATGCAATGGATGTCGGCATTTTATCCTTTGTCATTGCTGCACTCGCAATAGACTGGGGTTTAAACCCTGCACAAATGGGCTTGATTGGTAGTATCAACTCAATTGGAATGGCAGTAGGTGCGCTTATGTTTGGTGTACTTGCTGACAAAGTAGGGCGTAAAAAAGTGTTTATGTGGACACTTATATTGTTTTCGGTTGCAAGCGGACTATCTGCGTTAACGACAACGCTAGTATTATTTTTGATTTTGCGCTTTTTCGTTGGAATGGGACTCGGAGGAGAGCTACCAGTTGCTTCGACACTCGTTTCTGAAAGCGTTGAAACTAAGGAGCGCGGTCGCGTTGTTGTGTTGTTAGAGAGCTTTTGGGCAGGTGGCTGGCTACTAGCTGCAATCATTTCTTATTTCGTTATTCCAGCGACATTCTGGCCAATTGAAGGCTGGCGTGTTGCGCTTATTATTACTGCTTTACCAGCATTTTATGCGATTTATATTCGCATGAAGCTACCTGATTCTCCGCAGTTTACAGCGAAGGTAGAGGCTAAAAAGCGTTCTGTCTTGCAAAATATTCGCGAAGTATGGTCAAAGCCATATGCACGTTCAACATTTATGTTATGGGTGCTATGGTTCGCAGTTGTATTTTCATATTATGGAATGTTTTTATGGTTGCCAAGCGTAATGGTTGGGAAGGGCTTCGATTTAATTTCCAGCTTTAAGTATGTGTTAATTATGACGCTAGCGCAGTTACCAGGTTACTTTACTGCAGCTTGGTTTATTGAGAAGCTCGGACGTAAATTTGTACTTGTAACATATTTAATCGGAACAGCAGCAAGTGCTTTTGTCTTTGGAAATGCAGAATCTGTAACTATTTTACTTGTTTCAGGGATGCTACTATCATTCTTTAATTTAGGAGCATGGGGAGCATTATATGCTTACACACCGGAACAGTATCCAGCGATTATTCGTGGTACAGGGACAGGTATGGCGGCAGCAGTAGGGCGTGTAGGTGGTATTTTCGGTCCACTCTTAGTAGGGTCATTAATAACAAAAGGCTATGACATTGGTTCGGTTTTTGCGATTTTCTGTGTCGCAATTTTAATTGGAGTATTAGCAGTGTTATTTTTAGGTAAGGAAACAAAGCAGTTGGAATTAGAATAGAGGTAATATCTGAAGATATAGCAAGATAATTGTGTTGCAAAACAACTATCTCTGAAGCAAACTAGTTTAATAGAAGTTTGGGCTGGGGCTGTCTAAATAGGCGGTCCCTTCTTTTATGCAACGAAAATTCCCCGGAGAAACGCCGCTAAATTCCATGTTTATCACGTCTTCAAAGCAATCTAATATTATTTTAAACAGCCATAATTTTATTTTCTTTTAGCGATGTTCTTTGCGACGAGTAACCGCAGGAGCCAATTTTTTGTCCAAAGACAGGAATTCAGTCTAAGAATACCATGTCCTGTCATAACGACTGGATGAACAGCATCGTGCTGGCTCTAGCCTTCGTCAAATGTCACAGGGCATGCAAGTTTTAGGTTAATAGCCCAAAAATCCAGACTAGCGTTAGTTGTGTCATAATTAATTGAAACACGACCAAAACGTCCTAAAAGCAGTGCGCAGCACATTTTGGGGACGTTTTTATTTTTTTGAAACAAAAGGTCTTACTTATTCATCTAATAAGTAGATAGAAAGAGAGGGTGTGAAGGTGATTGTTAAAAAAGGCGCAGAAAGGAAATAGCGACGCATTTCTACAATTAATACAAGATGAAAAAGTGAAGCTATATAAAATGGCGTATATTTATATGAAAAATGAGGATGATGCGCTAGATGTAGTACAGGAAACTGTGACAAAGGCCTATGCCAATATAAATAGCGTGAAAGATGAGCGATACTTTTCCACTTGGCTTATGAAAATTTTAATTAATACAGCGCTTGAGCATTTACGTAAAAATAGCAAAATTGTATTAATACAAGAAAATGTAAAGGAGCAAGGACAGACGTTTAGCCATGATGAACGCATGGATTTACTACATGCAATTGAACAGCTAGAGGAGAAGTATAAAACGGTAATCTTGCTAAAATATTATCAAGATTTATCAACTAGAGAAATCGCAGAGTTACTTGGGTATCCAGAGGGGACAGTAAAAACAAATGTCCATCGAGGCTTGCAACAATTAAAAAAATTTTTGAATAAAGGGGGCGTATTGTATGGAGAACAATATTAAAAAAGCCATTGATGAAATGGAAGTGCCGATGCAAAAATTGGATGAAGCAATAAGCAAAGGGATTGTTGTATCTAAGAAAAAGCCGAGAAATATATTAGCGATGGGAGTATTAACATCCGTCGCAGCAATTTTACTCGTATTAGGTGCGGGGTTTGTGTCACCGACAGTCGGCAATGCACTTGCGAAGGTCCCATTTATGAGCTTTGTTTATAAAATTGAGGAGCAGGATAAAGGATTGCATAAAGCATTATCAGATAATAATGCGATTCAGTTAAATAAAACGGTGACAAGTAATGGCATCTCAGTTACTTTTGAAGAAATTGTTTATGATGGTGCGCGTATTAATGTGATTTATTCAATGCCTGAATATCAAGAAATAGGCAAGATGGAAATGTTCGTGAATGGCGAATGGCTGAATACAGGAGGGAGTATAACATCTTTGCACGAGGAAGATGGTTCATATCGCGCTCTATACGGTTTTCGCTTTGATGAGGACTTGCCAGATGCATTTGACTTAACATTAAAAATAGACATGATTGCTGGAGTAGAAGGTGATTGGACGTTTGAAACACCAATCAAGAAAGTAAAAAATAATCATCGTATATTGCAAGCTGGACAAACGGGTATGATGAACGGGATTGCTTTTGAAGTAAAGAGTGCTCAAACTTCAACTACTTCAACAAAGTTACAAGTAGAATTTACAGGAGAGATAAGAGAGAAAGTCGGCTATCCTATTGGTTTGTCTATATCTGAGACGATTACAGACCAAAACGGGGTTCCATTGAAAATATTAGAGAAGTCAGGTGAGGGAAGAACGGATTACGATTTGACATGGACTTATATATTAGAGCCACTTGCACCTGATGTGACAGAGTTACGGTTATATTATTATTCTGGACCAAAAATAGATGAGGTGGTTGAGGATATTATTGTGCCATTATCTAATGAGCTACCTCAAAAAATTGACCTAGGAGCTATGGGGGATATAGTGATTACGAATGTTGAACAAGATGGGAACGAAGCAACTTTAAGATTTTTAATTGATAGTGACTTCCCGTTCGATGGGGACTTAAGAACGCATCCTTTTGCTGTAGTGCTGGAAAATGGAGAAAGGATTGTGACAGATGTTGTACAAGCTGTTGGACGTAACGAATATCAATTGAAATATAAAGTTAACGTAGGTCAACCTTTTATTAAAACAAGACCGTTGACGATGATGGCAATTGAGCCAGAAGCGCAAGTGGTTATTTCAATCAAATAGTGACAGATTTTTCAGAAAAAACATTGAATATAATGATTATTCATGTTAATGTATGTTCAATTAAGCTAGTTGAGAATAGATGAGAAAGGGTAGAGAGAAGAGTATGAGTATTTGTGAGAGCATTAAAAAGCGTTTTATTCGATTATCCAAAGGCCAGCGTCGTGTTGCACAATTCGTATTGAATGACCCAAGTATTGTAACGACAAAGATTGCGTCTGAAGTCGGAAAAATAGCAGGGGTAAGCGAGTCGACAGTTATCCGATTTTGTTATGCTATGGACTTTTCAGGGTATAGTGAGCTACAAAAGAGAATGAAAGAAGATTTGGCTTATCGTCAGCGTGAATAGGTGAAAAATAGGGGGCTGCTAAGAAAGGAATTTCTTTCTCAGCAGCTCAAATTAATTATCCAGATAAAGGGAGCTATCTTGAAAAGACAGCTCCCTTTGCGTTTTGATAAATCAATCAATTAGCTTACTATAAATGATTTCATCATAATAAACATTATCAATTTTTACTGAATGCCTTTTCGTACCTTCAACTGCGAAGCCCTGTTTCTCAAAAAGGGCAATGGCTTTATTATTATGGGACATTATCGCCGCTTCAAGTCTTTCAACACCATTTTGCTGTGCCCATTTTATACTATTTTGTAATAATGCTGTACCGATGCCTGTGTTTTCAAATTTTTTTAATACACCGATACGTATTGTAGCTGCGTGCTGTAGACGCTGCTCTTTATAACCAGTAATGCGTGAATAGCCTGCAAATTCACCATTAGTAATGCAGAGGAGTATCGTTTGCCTTTTAAATTTGCGCCACTCTGCCATCTGCTTGCGTACAACTTGCACTGTTAGATGTTGAACATTTGGTTCATAATATTCAAACTCAGATTGTGCATAAATTTGCTCTTGCAGGCGAATAAATGAGCGAGCATCTTCTGTTTCAATTAACCGAATAATAGAAGCCTGTGAATTTTCGTCTGCATCATTCTCATCACTTCGTGCTTGTTTTAAACGGGAGAATGTTACGGCTTGCCCTAACTGAACATCAATTACATTATAATTGGCATTAACCCAAGATTGGTAATGTGTCAGTGGTGGCTTCGTTTTTTTCCACCAACTCAAGTTCAAATAAGCTGCATTTGGCAACGCTTGGCCCATAATATTTTCAATTGCTTCATATGTTAATGTAATTTCATTTTGCGTTGCATTCTGGAAGAACTCAGCTAATGGAATATACTTCTTTTCCATCTTTTTAGACATTGCTATCCTCATTTCTATGACTAAATTTAATATATATACGATTATTTTAACATATGCGTCAAAAAAATAATAATTAATGTTGAAATTTTTTGCATTTATACTAACATACGAAGTTAAAAAGGAGTTACGACTATGATTTTTTTTTAGCAAGTAGGAAGTTTGGAGCGTTTTAAATTACGGATAGAGGATGAATAGACTAATAAAGAAAGAACAAATTAAGTTAATAGCGCCTAATAATATTTAAGTAATTAAAGTAAAAAGCTATGTTAAATTAGAGAAGCTTAGAAATCTGCTTTATTTCAATGCTAAACTTCGAATTCAATTTAAGATAGAATTTGTGATAAAATAAGCTTGTTAATAAGCATAGATAAATTAGGAGGCTATATCATGAGCAAGACATTAGTTTTCGGACATAAAAATCCAGATACAGATACGATTACATCAGCAATCGTTTATGCGTATTTAAAGCAGCAATTAGGTGTAGAGGCAGAGGCTGTGCGTTTAGGAGATATTAATAACGAAACGAAGTTTGCTTTAGAAAAGTTTGGTTTCAATGCCCCGCGTTTTATTAGCGCTGTTACGGGAGAAGCAAATCAAGTAATTTTAGTAGACCATAACGAATTCCAGCAATCTGCTGAAGGTATTGAAGAAGTGCAAATTTTAGAGGTAATTGACCATCATCGTGTTGCGAACTTCCAAACTGCAGACCCGCTCTATTTCCGCGCGGAGCCTGTAGGTTGTACAGCAACAATTTTAAATAAATTATTTAAAGAAAACGATGTGGAAATTCCTGTAAATATTGCGGGTTTAATGCTATCTGCCATCGTATCAGATACATTATTATTCAAATCGCCAACATGCACAGAGCAAGATGTAAAAGCAGGTGAGGAATTAGCTGCTATCGCAGGGGTAGATGTAGCAGAATATGGGTTAGCAATGTTAAAAGCCGGTGCAGATTTATCGGATAAATCATTAGAAGATTTATTATCATTAGATGCAAAAGGCTTTGATTTCGGTAATTACAAAGCGGTAGTTGCACAAATAAACGCTGTTGATATTGAAGATGTGCTAGGACGTCAAGCTGAACTAGAGACATTATTAACAAAAAATGCAGAAGAGAATGGCTTAGATTTATTCTTCTTTGTCGTGACAGATATTTTAAATAACGACTCTACAGCGGTAGCAGTTGGACATGTAGCAGAAAAGGCGGCAGCGAGCTTTGGCGCAACAATTGTTGATGGACGTATTAGCTTACCAGGTATCGTATCACGTAAAAAGCAAATTGTTCCTGTATTAACAGAAGGCTTAAAATAAAAAGGGTGGCAGTCGAGATGGTAAATAAAATCTCGACTGCCCTTTTAGATTTTCAGGAAGTCTTTTATAAAAAGATATAAAGGAGGGGAAGTGTGAGGAGTATTTTCATATATTATTTTATATTTTTCATAGAACACTGACATATTTCTAATTTGCAAATATTCCAATCAAACAACAAAAGTTTCCCGGAAAAGGGCACGTAAGCTTGCTTTTCAGACCCCACCATTTTCTAATTTTAACGGATAAACAGCCGGACCCTCAATCACATTCCCTTTTTTATCGAAACGAGAGCCATGACATGGGCAATCCCATGTTTCATCCGCTTCATTCCAGCGCGTTTTACAGCCCAAATGAGTACATTTTGGTGCTGACATGCGCGTCATATAGCCTGCGATAAACTGCTCACTAATAAAGCCTGCTTTTATGAGCATGTCATATACAGTACGCCCTTGTATGCGACTTGGCATATATAGTTGTGTAGCGCGATGCTCATTTTTTGTAAAGTAGCCATGCAATATTTCCGCTGCTACTAGTGAGCTTGAAAGTCCCCATTTTTTAAAACCTGTTGCAATATAAATTGGAGAATCCTTTATCATTGGACCGACAAAGGGGATACTATCAGGTGTCGTCATATCCTGGGCACTCCAGAAAAAGCTAGGTGCAGATAGGTCAAATTTACTGTCGAGTTCTTGAGCGAGTGTGTCATAATACTTCATTGTGTCACTTTCTGTTCCAGCCGTATGGGATGTACCTCCATAAACAAAGTAAGACTGCCCGTCGATTTGAGCGGTACGAATTGTACGAGCTGGTGAGTCAATGCTAATGTATTGCCCTTGTAAAAGGTCTGAACATGTTGTTGCCGTCAAATAGGCGCGCTCTACTGTCAACTTCAAAGTATTTAAACCAGCGATGGAGTCGATTGGGTAATGCGTGCATAATACCAGCTTTTTGCAGGCAATTGTGTAGCCTTCAGCGGTTGTTACAGTTGGTTTATCTGTAACTTGTGTAACGCGTGTATGTGTGAAAAATTGGGCTCCAGCCTGCTGCGCTAGCCTTGCGAAATGTAGTAAAAACTGAACAGGATGAATTTGTGTTTCGCGTTGCATATCAAGGGCTAGTTGAACCTTATCTGTTAATTCCGTATCATTTGTTAAACTGGATGGGATGCCGATTTTCTTGTATGCCTCGTATTCCTGTTCTAATAAAGTGCGGTTGTCCATTTCGGTTGTATAAATAAATGATGTGGCCGTGTTATAAGTTGTTTTGTCTGCTTTTTCAAGCGACTGTTCAATCGCAGCTTTATTTACTTGATAGTAAAGCTTAGCATCTTCTTCCTTTAATGTATGATAAAAGAGTCCATGCTGCGCTGTTAGTTTACCAGTGGAATGCGCTGTTGCTCCTTCACCAATGCTTTTTCCTTCTAAAACAATGACGCGCAATCCTGCTTGTGCAAGTAAATAAGCTGTATAAACCCCACTTAAACCAGCTCCAACAATACAAATATCACAAACTGTATCGGACGATAAAGTTGATGTTGTTATTGGTGTTGTGTGATGAAGCCATAATGATTGTTGCATAAAATGCCCCCTTACCTATATTTAACATACAGTATAGGGAAATTTTCCTGACACTATTCACAAGTCAAAAAAATTGAATAATATATTTGCTTATTTGTACAATGGAATAGTAAAGGAGGCGGAGGCAATGATTATACAAGTATGGTCTGATTACGTTTGTCCGTTTTGTTATATTGGAAAAAAGCAATTAGAGCAAGCGCTCGAAGTGAGTGGTTATGGGGAACAAATTGAAGTGCAATACAAAAGCTATTTATTAGATCCGACAACCCCTGTTGATGCGGAGGAGTCGATTTACGGTCCATTAGCGGCAAAATATAATATGTCAATTGAGCAAACAAAGGCGATGACGCAAAATGTTGTAGAGCGAGCAAAAGAGGTTGGCTTAAATTACGATTTTGATCGTATGAAAACAGCGAATACGATTAAGGCACATCGTTTAGCTAAATGGGCAGAGGAGCAGGGTAAAGGTGCAGAGATGAACGAACGCCTATTACAGGCTCATTTTTTAGATGGTCTGGCGATTGGACGTACAGACGTATTAGTAGCTTTGGCTGAGGAAGTAGGCTTAAGCGGTGAGCAGGCGAAGGGAATGCTAGCGGGCGATGAATATAAGGAAGAAATGTATTCTGATATTGAAATAGCTCGTCAGCTAGGAGTGCGTGGTGTACCGTTTTTCGTCATTGATAATAAATACGGTATTTCAGGTGCACAGCCGCAACATTTATTTGAGCAAACAGTTGAAAAGGCGGCGGTAGAGGCTGGCCTGCAACGTAAGTTAAATATAGTTGGTGGTCAAGGAGCGCTTTGCGAAGATGGCGTATGTGATATTGAATAAGAGAACAGGCACGTTTGTCCTTTAAATTTGTATATAATTAATTTCAGTCAAAAGTCTTAGAGCAGTATGATTGATTTTTTTTTACTGCTCTATTATTATATATAATGTCTTGATTTCGAGATATTAAAGAATTGTATATTTAAAAGGAGATTTATAAATGACAAACGTATTAGTAATAAAAGCAAATAACCGCCCAGATGGCGTTTCAACACAAATGTACGAGGCTTTCATTGAGGAAGCAAAAGCTCAAGGTATTGAATTCTCAACATTTGATGTATTTGAAGAAAATTTAGCATATTTCGGACAAGAGCTATTTAACGCTTTCGGTAAAGCACAAGCAGGCGAAGAGTTAAACGAAAAGGAAGCTGCTTCATTAGCATCTTTCAATAAATCACGTGAAGCATTAACAGCAGCAGATGTAGTCGTATTTGCATTCCCATTATGGAACTTAACAATTCCAGCAGCATTACAATCATTTATCGATTACACATATGGCGCAGGCTATTCATTCAAATATGATGAAAACGGCAATTTAGTAAGCTTAATGACGGACAAAAAATATATTATTTTATCAGCTCGCGGTGGTATTTATTCAACACCAGAGGCTGCAGGCTCCGAAATGGCTGTTAATTATATTAACAACGTAATCGGTGGCGTTTATGGTATGCAAAAAGTAGACGAAGTTGTTATCGAAGGGCATAACGCAAACCCAGCGAAAGCACAAGAAATTATTGCAGAAGGTTTAGAAAAAGTAAAAACTGTAGCGAAAAATTTAACAGCTGTATTAGTTTAATATTTAGGCAAACTAGGGCAAGTTATATAAGCACATGAAATCAGAATTTTGATTTCATGTGCTTTTTTTATCATTAGTCAAAATAGGCGTTTTATATCATGTTACTAAAGTTAGAATTAATTTAATATTAAGATAAGGAAAAATAAGGTGGAATGAAATAAAGACTAGTAAAAAACAAAAGCCAATTCTTGATTAGTAGGCATTTTCCTCAAGTAAGTTGGTTTAACGTCTTTTGGCAGAATAATAGGTGACGAGATGATAGGTAAGCGTTAGACCTATTTAGCGAGTGTTCAAACATCTACTGATGAAGAGGAGCCCAACCCGGTATGCTAAGGTAACGACTGACTAACCAACATTATGTTGGTCCAAGCTCTGGGATGTCATAGATTTTGA
Organism: Metasolibacillus sp. FSL H7-0170; assembly: GCF_038593115.1. Lineage (NCBI taxonomy): Bacteria > Bacillati > Bacillota > Bacilli > Caryophanales > Caryophanaceae > Metasolibacillus > Metasolibacillus sp. FSL H7-0170. The sequence goes on from NZ_CP151964.1 coordinate 2,975,349, forward strand.
AGAGAAGTTTTCAAGTGAATCTAGGATAATATGGTTGCAATTACGTTGAAGCGTAATTGATTATAAATGACAAGGAGTGACACAAATGAAGAATAAAATTTTCACAGGGACAGTAGCATCATTAATGTTAGCGGCAGGCTTAGGTGGAATGACATCTGCTGAAGCAGCAGAGGAATCTGTTACGCGTGGTGATTATGTTGTGCAATTAATTAAGGAACTAGGTGTGGAGTTGGGGGATGGTTCTACCGTTACTTTTAAAGATGTATCAAAGGAGCTAGCACCATATGTGGAAAAGGCGGTTGAACTAAATTTAATTAACGGTAAATCGACAGACACCTTTGCACCAGATGAAAAATTAACACGATTACATGCCTTTGTTATTGCGGCACGTGGCTTAGCAACAGAAAATGCACCACTCGATATATTGGCTAAATTTGCCGACAATGCAAAAATTCATGCATCCCATAAGCAGGATATGGCGAATGCAGCGGCATTAGAAATTTTGAATGGCTTTGCAGATGGTACGATTAACCATACGAAAATTGTGACTGAGCAACAAATGGAACTTATCGTTAAACGCTTTGTAGAGCAGTACAATAACGCAGCCACATTAGCTGAAGAAGATGAGGCAAAAGTTGCTTTACGTATTTTAGGTACATCAGATATTCATACAAATTTAGCTGACTATAATTATTATTTAGACCAACAGGCAAAGGATATAGGCCTAGCAAATACAGCTACATTAATTGACGAAGCGCGTGCTGAAAACCCGAACCATTTATTATTCGATAATGGTGATTTAATTCAGGGTACACCATTAGGCTCCTATAAAGCGCTTGAGGCAAAATTGCAGCCAGACGAGGTGCATCCAGCAGTAGCAGCACTTAATTCTTTGGGCTATGATGCCGCAACATTAGGGAATCATGAATTTAATTATGGCTTAGATTATTTGAATGAGGTAATGGATGATGCAGAGTTCACTTGGGTAAATGCAAATGTGCGCGATGCGAAAACAGGTGATTATTATTTTGAGCCATATGCTATTTTATCGCGTGAGGTTGTTGATGAAGACGGCGATAAGCATATGATTAAAGTAGGAGTAACAGGTATCGTGCCTACACAAATTTTAGGCTGGGATGCAATTCATCTCACGGGTAAAGTAACAGTTGATCAGCCACTGGATGCATTAGAAAAAGTAATTCCTGACATGGAGGCTGCTGGAGCGGATGTAATTATTGTACTTTCGCACTCTGGTATTGGCTCTGATAAAAATGTGCAAGGTAATGAAAATGTAGGTTATCAAATTACACAATTAGAAGGTGTAGATGCATTAATTACAGGACATTCCCATTTACAGTTTCCAGGTGATTATCAAGATTTAGTGAATGCTAATCAAGAAAAAGGAACAATTAATGGTGTACCAACAGTTATGCCTGGTGCATATGGTAGTCATTTGGGTGTTATTGATTTGGAGTTAGAGCTTGAAGGGAGTGAGTGGATTGTAACAAATGGTACAGGTGCAATTCGTTCCATTGAGCGTGATGAGCTAGTACCATCCAAAGAAGTAATAGCTGCTATTCAGGATGCACATGAAGGAACTTTAGAATATATTCGTCGCGCAGTTGGTGAAACATCAGCACCAATTAATAGCTATTTCGGCTTAGTGCAGGATACTGCGGCAATTGAGATTATTACACAGGCGCAAACTTGGTTTATTCAAAATCAGCTTAAGGGGACAGTAGACGCTGAATTGCCAATTTTATCAGCAGGCGCACCGTTTAAAGCAGGCTCTCGTGACAATGCAAGCGACTATACAAATATTCCAGCAGGCCCGTTAGCAATTAAAAACATGGCTGATATTTATCATTATGACAATACGATAGCCACTGTTAAAGTAACAGGTGCAGATGTAATTGAATGGCTAGAAATGGCAGCAGGTGTGTTTGCCACGATTGACCCGACTAAAACAGAAGAGCAAAATATTATTGATTCAGAGGCACGCTCATACAATTTTGACGTGTTAGATGGTGTAACATATGAAATCGATGTAACATCCCCAGCAAAATACGACCGTCGGGGTAATGTCGTAGATGAAACTGCAAACCGTATTAAAAATGTACAATTTGATGGTAAGCCAATTGATTTGTCACAAGAATTTTTAATTATTGCGAATAACTACCGTGTAGGTGGCTCTTACGGGGCTAATTTTGTGAAAGAGGATCAATCAAACTTAACGGTGTATGCTCATGAAAACCGTCAAGCAATTATTGACTATATTATTGAAAAAGGTACAATCAACCCACAAGCAAATAATAATTGGAAGTTTGTAGCCTTCCCTGAAAATATAAGAGTAGTTTTTCTTACTGCTGATGTAGCAAAAAACTATATTCCAGAAGGAAACAATATTGAATATATCGGACCAGATGCGAATGGTTTTGGGAAGTTTTTATTGAAATAAAGAATAAAAAGCCGTTTGGAAAGTAGTACCTTCCAGACGGCTTTTACAACTGCACTAAAATAGTTACTATTTTAATTGTTATTCAGCAAGCCCTTGTCCTGCTGAAAATTCTCGATACAGTTGATGCTTGGCAAGGAGTTCCTCATGTGCACCTTGCCCCGTAATTTGACCCTTTTCAATAAATAAAATTGTATCAGCGTGCAAAATAGTGGCTAGACGGTGTGCGATAATGAATGTTGTACGACCGTGCATTAAGCGCTGAAGCGCCTCTTGCACATATATTTCTGAGCCGCTATCCAAATTAGATGTTGCTTCGTCTAAAAGTAAAATTTGTGGATTATGCAGCAAGGCTCTTGCAATGGCGATGCGTTGACGCTGTCCGCCTGATAGCTTCATGCCACGTTCACCAACTTCTGTAGCAAATCCTTCCGGCAATTCCTCGATAAATTGTAGTGCATTTGCCGCTTTAGCGGCCGCTTTTAATTGCTCCTCAGTAGGCGGCTGCTTCATACCGTATGTGATATTGTCTGCAATTGTCCCGCTTAATAATGGGCTTTCCTGTGAAACATAGCCAATTTTACTGCGCCAAGCCTGTAAATCAAAAGTAGAAATCGGCTGATTATTAAATGTAATTTGCCCATTTGTTGGCTCATAAAAACGTTCTAAAAGTGAAAAGATTGTTGTCTTTCCACCACCGCTTGGTCCGACAAGTGCTGTTACTGTACCAGGTGAGGCAGTAAAGCTAAGGTTTTGCAATATTTGCTTTGTTTCATTGTATTGAAAGCTTACATTGTCAAAAGTAATTGTGCCCTGTGTTGCGGGCTGAGCTTTTGCACTCGTTTCACTAGGCATAGAGAAAATTTCCTGAATGCGCTCGGTTGCACCCATTGCCTTTTGGAATGATGTGAAAAATGTAGCCATTTGAGCAAAAGGCACGATAATTTGAAACAAGTAAAAAATAATTGCGACAAGCGCACCAGCAGACAAAGCACCACTTGCTACCTGTGTTCCTCCATAGCCTAAAATAACAACAAGGACAAGCATCATTAACAATGTCATGATTGGAGAGATAAGTGCCTGAACGCGCGCTTCTTTCAAACCATAGCCGAATAGAGAGCGAATTGCTTTATTACCTCGCTCGTTTTCAAAGGACTCTGCATTATATGCCTTTACTAGTCGAATATCTGCTAAAATACGCCCAAGTAAACCGGAAAAAGAAGCCATTTCAGATTGGGTAGCAATGGCAATTTTCTGCATAATTTTACCGAGCGGCATCATAATAAGCAGCGAAACCGGTACGCTAATAAGTAAAATGAGCGTCATTTTCCAATCGATAATAAAAAGCAAAATAATTGCACCGATAATGGAAATAGCACCAGAGATGACTTGTACCATTTGCTGAGTAATCAGCGTTTTTAATGTAGTCGTATCTTGTGTAATACGGCTCATCGTTGCACCTGTTTCATTCGTATCATAATAATTGACAGGCAAACGCAACACTTTATGCCATAATTTCTCACGTAAATCCGCAACGATTCGCTCCCCGATAAACGTCAATAAATAAAATGACACCCCTCCAGCAACTGCTTGCACGATGAAAACAGCCAAAATAATTGCAAGCATGCGCCAATTGAATAAGTCAGCGGTCAAATTATCAACTAAATTCATTGTTACTAATGGTAAAACAAGGCTAGCAATAGTTTCTGCTAATGTAATCGATAATGCTAAAATAATCATGCCAATGGGCCAATTTAAGCTTTTTAATAAAGCTACAAATGATTGAAAAGCACCTGATTTTGTTTTAGAAGTCTGTTCCATAAAGCACCCCCTCCCCTTTATACGAGTAGAATCAAGAAAAGTTCCGAATCTTTTGGGTGCCAGGCACACACACAATTTTCACACAATTTTACTTTCAAATGAAATGTCGTTAAAATAGAAAGGATAGAGGTGAAATAAGGATGACTGAACAAAAATTATGTCCACGGCTGGCAAAGGCAATGGAGTTATTAGGGAAGCGTTGGACGATACTTATTATTCATCAGTTAATAGATGGTCCGAAGCGCTTTAATGAGATTGAATCGGCCCTTCCGATAAGCGGGCGCTTATTGTCTGAGCGTTTAAAAGAGCTTGAAAGGGAAGAAATTGTGGAGCGCAAAGTGTATGCTGAATCACCAGTTCGTGTCGAATATAAATTGACAGAAAAGGGGCAGTCACTGCTGGGTGCAGTTCGCGAAATTGAAAAATGGTCACAAACTTGGTTGTAAGCGACAATTTACTTGTCAAATAGGTCATAAAAACAGATACTTAGAAAGTATAATTTAGATAGAGGCATAATCAATAGAGGGAAGGAATTGCTTTATGACATTACAACAGTGGGTAAATGATTTATCACAAATCATCAATCCTTCAAATATTAAAATAAATGAATCATTAAAAACGTATACAATGACAAAATTAGGTGGTCATGCGGATATTCTCGTTATGCCAAATACCGAGCAAGAGGCGCAGGCTATTGTGAAATATGCACACCAGCACAAAATTCCATTACTAATGCTTGGAAATGGCTCGAATATGGTTGTCCGAGATGGTGGGGTACGTGGTATTGTCATTAATTTTTCTAAATTAAATAAAATTTCAATAACAGAAGGCCTTGTTTTTGCACAAGGAGGCGCATTACTGAAGGATGTTTCGAAATATGCGGCAGCCGAGAGCTTAACAGGTTTGGAATTTGCTTGCGGCATACCGGGGTCAATCGGTGGTGCGATGGCGATGAATGCTGGAGCATATGGTGGTGAAATTAAAGATGTAATTGTGGAAACAGTCGTGTTAACGAAAGACGGGGAACGCATCGTCTTGACGAAGGATGAATTAGAGCTAGGCTACCGTACAAGTGTTATTGCTAAAGAGGGCTACTATGTTTTATCCTCGACTTTCCAATTGCAACGTGGTGAACAGCATATGATTGATGCGAAAATTGCTGATTTAACGCATCAAAGAGAGTCACGTCAGCCCTTAGAATACCCTTCAGCAGGAAGTGTGTTTAAGCGCCCGCCTGGTCATTTTGCGGGGAAATTAATTCAAGATAGCGATTTGCAAGGAAAAGGTGTCGGGGGGGCAGAGGTGTCGCAGAAGCATGCGGGCTTTATTATTAATAAAAACAATGCAACGGCGACAGATTATATCGAAACAATTCAAATGGTACAACGCGTTGTAAAGGAAAAATTCGATGTTGATTTAGAGCTTGAAGTAAAAATTGTTGGTGAAGACGCATAAGCTTGTAACGTCTCTCAGCAATGTTTTTTGCGACGAGTAACCGCAGGAGCACATGTTTCTGCATCGAAAGAGAAGCTTCAATATAGAAACCCCCCCTACAGGTGGAGAGATGAATGCTTATTCGGCTCTTGATTCAACGGGTATCAAACACTCACTGAATCAAAATAAAGCCTCTGGTGGATATAGGGAATTTTAAATTGTGCTTGCACAATTTAAAATTCCGATGAGAGTTAGCCGAGGCATAATTGATAAGGAGTAATTAAATGAAGTTTATTTCATGGAATGTCAACGGTATTCGCGCATGTATAACGAAAGGCTTTTTGGATTATTTTCATGCGATGGATGCAGATTTTTTCTGTATTCAAGAATCGAAATGTCAAGAAGGACAAGTTGATTTACAACTGGAAGGGTATTATCAATATTGGAATTATGCACAGAAAAAAGGCTATTCTGGCACTGCTATTTTTACAAAGCACAGACCACAGCATGTGTATTACGGAGTTGGTGATGAACAAGATGAGGTAGAGGGGCGTATTATTACGTTGGAATACGAAAACTTCTATTTGGTAAATGTTTATACGCCGAATGCGCAGCGTGATTTAGCAAGGCTTCCTTACCGCATAGAATGGGAAGAAAAATTAGCGCTCTATTTGAAGCAACTTGATGCACAAAAACCCGTCATTTATTGTGGTGACTTAAATGTGGCACATCGTGATATTGATTTGAAAAATGCCAAGGCCAATCAAGGAAACTCCGGTGTGACGATAGAGGAACGTGCCAAAATGACGGAGTTAATGGACGCAGGCTTCTGTGATACATTCCGCACATTGTATCCAGAGCGTACGGATGTTTATACATGGTGGTCGTATATGAATAAGGTACGTGAGCGTAATATTGGTTGGCGCATCGATTATTTTATTGTGTCAGAGCGCATTATGAAGCATGTACAGGAGGCGGATATTCATTCACAAATTTTAGGGAGTGATCATTGTCCTATCCTATTAAAACTAGAAGTAGACGCAATCTGATAGAGAGGTGGATTTTATGGGGAAAATAAAGAGCAAAAAAATAATTAATATTGCCATTTGGACTGTTGGCATTTTAATTATTTTAGCTGGTGCGGCAGTAGCAGGCGTACATATGTATGTGGCAAACTCCTTGCCGAAAATTGAAGGAGAAGTTGATTTATCAATATTAGAAGCAGATGTTAAAGTGACACGCGATGGCATGGGTGTACCACATATCGTAGCGCAATCAGAGGCTGATTTATACAAGGCGCAAGGTTATGTACAGGCACAGGATCGTCTATTTCAAATGGATTTATCACGCCGTCAAGCGAGCGGTAGATTAGCGGAAGTAATTGGCGAAAATGCGATATCAACAGATAAATTTTTCCGTACATTTAGCTTACGACATGCGGCTGAGCAATCGTGGAATGAGTATGATGCTGAGGCACAGCAAATTTTAGAATGGTATGCAGAAGGTGTAAATGCCTTTATTGATGAAGTAAAGGGCACTAGTAAGCTATCATATGAGTTTAAGCTGCTAGGATACGAGCCGGAGCCATGGACACCTGTCGATTCTTTAACAATCGGTAAATTTATGGCTTATGATTTAGGTGGAAACTGGAATATGCTAGCATTCCGCCATTGGGCTTTGCAAAATTATACAGAAGAGCAAGTTGAAGAATTAATGATTCATTATCCAGAAGATGCGAAATCGATTATTGAAGCAAACATAAATAATCCTGTTGATGTAGCAGGTGCTTTCAATGTAGAATTATTGCCAAATGAGTTTAATGGTAGCAATAACTGGGTTGTATCGGGCGAGTTAACAGAATCAGGTAAACCGCTATTAGCAGATGACCCGCATTTAGGATTAAATACGCCATCGATCTGGTATCAAATGCATTTACAATCACCAGAACAAAATGTGAGTGGTGTTATTTTTGCGGGGATTCCGGGAATTATTTTAGGACATAATGAAAAAATTGCATGGGGAGTAACGAATGTTGGTCCGGATGTACAAGACTTGTATATCGAGACACCAAACCCTGATAACCCTAAACAATTCAAGTATGACGGCAAGTGGGAAGATGCGATTGTCAGAAACGAGCCAATCAAAGTAAAGGGTGGAAAAACAATTGATTTCGAGGTTGTTGAAACTCGTCACGGTCCGATTATTTCAGAACTAGTATTTAAGGAAGAGGAGCCAACAGCCGTATTCTCTATGCAATGGACGGCATTGCAGCCAACGAGAGAACTGCGTGCAATTATTGGCTTTAATAAAGCGTCCAACTGGGAGGAATTCGAAACAGCATTAAACGATTTCCGCGCACCAGCACAAAATTTCGTCTTTGCTTCAACGGACGGTACAATTGCTTACAAAGCAAACGGTGACATTCCAATTCGCAAAAAAGGCGATGGTCAACTACCAGTACCAGGGGATTCTTCTGAATATGGCTGGGAAGGCTTTATTCCTTATGATGAATTACCAACAGTAGTGAATCCAGAATCAGGCTATATTGCCACGGCAAACAACCAAATTATTGGGGATGAATACCCTTATCATATAACAAAGTTCTGGGCACAGCCATATCGCTATGAGCGCATTGTCGAAATGATTGAATCAGTAAAAGAAAGCATCGGCACAATTGATGAAGAAACTGATGAAGTGTATGAAGGCTTTACAAAAGCAGAAATGAAGGCGATGCAAATGGACAAGAAAAATTTATATGCAGCTGAATTTTTACCAGGCTTCCTACAAACGATTAAAGCAAATGATGCAGAGGGCAAATATGCTGATATTATCTCGTTAATGGAAGAATGGGAGCTGTATGATAATCGCGATGATGCACAGCCACTTATCTGGCATTTCTTAATTGAAGAAATTAAAGAAACAATTTTCAAAGACCAAATGCCTGCAGACGTTTATGAAATGATGCCGGGTAAATATCAAATTATGGATGAAATGCTGCGCAATGCATATGCGGGTAATGAAGGCGTATGGATTGAGCAGGCAGGTGGTTTAGATGAATTAGTATATGGCTCATTTGAGCGTGCCGTTGCAGATTTACAAGTGAAATACGGCACATCTGTAGCGAAATGGCAATGGGGAAGCTACCATAAAATCTTATTTAAACACCCACTTGCAAGCGCATCTGACTTTATCGCCTCGTATGTGAACCCAGAAACGATGGCGGTTGGTGGTTCACGTGTAACAGTGCAAGCTGCTGCGAATGATGCAAATGGCTATGTTAACCACGGTGCATCATGGCGCTTTGTAGCAGATTTAGCAGATTTGAAATACACAGACCATATTGTAGCACCGGGTCAAAGTGGACATTTTAAATCGAAATGGTATGACAACCAAGTATCACGTTGGGTATACGGTCGCTACCACCGCACGTATATTAATGGTGAAATTGATCCAGCCTATGATTTAATTTTAAAGGCACAATAAAATAAATAGGGCGCATGAAATGATTTGAGAACATTTCATGCGTTTTTTTGTACGAATAACTAACTATGATTTACTTTGACTTCAATATCGTACGCTTCCAGAACCTCAAAACTGTTAGCGTTTAAAATATCTACTTCCATTGCGAAACCGCTCTCCATAAACATAAAATATACATGCTCGGAGAAATGGACTTTTTTAAATTTGGTTGAGATAATTGTAGGCATACGCTGTGACAGGTCAAACGGCAATAGCCATGATTAGTTAAGTGATTGCCAGCGACCATGATGATTCTCGAGCCTTGTTTAGATGTTCTAACTTCACTTGTTAAATTAGCATTAAATAATTTTATAGAAGTATCAGTAAAGTTTAGTTCATCACTTTCATTAATAAATGGTGTTTCTGGTAATGATGCAACATGATTCGTTGATGTTCGCGCAAATGCACCTCAAGCAAATCTAATATCATTTTTGACCTTATTACTATAGATAAAATCTGCGTAAGGGACGATGGAATCATTAGACGCTTCAGTATAAACATCTAGATTTTCTTCTCCATCAGTAAATGCGTTGGTATGAATGGGCATCAAGATTGATACGAACAATAAAGCTATTATCAGTGAATATTTTATTGTTTTTTTTCACTATTATCACCTCCGTTTAAAATTGCAACATATTTCTATGGATTTTTAAGGGTAAAATGGATTATATATGAAATTTATGATTGTATATTTTATCCTTTTTATCGCTGCTAATCCCATGTTTTCCTCATTTTCAAAATAAGCCTCCACTATTTCAATAAGCTAATATTTTATTCAAACACCATCACCACTGTCCAAAATGCCGGCGACTGCACGGCTTTTTGGACAGCCCCCTCGACATTCAAATAAACATTTGAATGTTTCTTGCATATATTATATACTACAATCAAATGGATGTTTGAATGAGGTGAGGAAGGTATGAAGGATGTTTGTGAAATAACGAAAATTAATGAAGAGACGGTGGAGCGTGTGCAAGGGCAGTTGCCGGAGCTTGGGCATGTTGCGAAGTTTTTAAAAGCGCTAGCAGATGAAACGAGATTAAAAATTGCTTATGCGTTAACAATAGAAAAAGCGTTATGTGTGTGCGATGTTGCGGCGATTATTGGCTCGTCCGTTGCTACAGCTTCACATCATTTACGCTATTTAAAGGAAAATCGTTTAGCAAAATCTCATCGTGAAGGAAAGCTTGTGTATTATTCGCTAGCGGATGACCATGTTTATCAAATTGTGAAAATTGCCTATGAGCATGCGGAGGAGGACAGATAAAATGGCTACAAAAGAGCAACAATATCGTCTTGAAAATCTGTCTTGTGTCAATTGTGCGGCAAAATTTGAGCGTAATATTCGAGACATTACGACTGTTGAGGACGTACAGCTCAACTTTGGTGCAGCAAAGCTAACAGTTGTTGGTGACGCGACTGTTGAGCAGCTTGAAGAGGCAGGTGCCTTTGATGGCATTAAAGTTAAATCAATAAATGACCGCCAAAAAACAACAATTCCTTTTTATAAGCGTAAGGAGAATATTTTTGCAGGTCTCTCTTTATTATTTGTACTTGCAGCTGTTATAATGAGCTCATTTTACGAAGAGGACAGTGCGCTTGTCGTAAGTCTTTATATAGGGGCAATTGTTGTCGGTGGGCATGCGATGTTTTTAACAGGCTTTAAAAATTTACTACGTTTTGAATTCGATATGAAAACATTAATGACAATTGCAATTATTGGTGCGGCTATTATTGGGGAGTGGCAGGAGGCGGCAGTTGTTGTCTTTTTATTCGCTGTAAGTGAAGCGTTAGAGGCGTATTCGATGAATAAGGCACGTCAATCTATCGAAACATTAATGGATATTGCACCACCTATTGCGTTGATTAAGCGCACACATGGCGACCATATGCATGAGATAGAGGTTCCGACAGAGGATGTTCAAATTGGAGATATTCTTATCGTTAAGCCGGGGCAAAAAATTGCAATGGATGGCATTGTTATAAGTGGTACATCTGCTGTCAATCAAGCGTCCATTACAGGTGAGTCGATTCCCGTTCATAAAACACTAAATGACGAGGTATTCGCAGGCACATTGAATGAAGAAGGTGCGCTTGAAGTAAAAGTAACGAAGCTTGTACATGATACAACGATTGCAAAAATTATTCATTTAGTAGAAGAAGCGCAGGCGGAAAAAGCACCATCTCAAAAATTTGTTGACCGTTTTGCGAAATACTATACACCAGCGATTATCGTTGTGGCGATACTTGTCGCAATTATTCCATCGCTTATTACAGGCAATTGGCTAGAATGGATTTATCAAGGCTTAGCGGTGCTTGTCGTTGGCTGTCCGTGCGCATTAGTTGTCTCAACACCCGTCGCAATTGTTACAGCGATTGGGAATGCCGCAAGACATGGGGTATTGATTAAAGGTGGTGTTTACCTAGAGGAGTTAGGGCATATTAATGCAGTTGCCTTCGACAAAACAGGCACATTAACGAAAGGTACACCAGAAGTAACACAAATTATCACGACGATAATTCCAAAGGAGGAATTATTAGCTCTAGTTGGTGCTGTGGAAAAAAAATCTCAGCATCCATTGGCACAGGCAGTGTTGAAAAAAGCTGCTGCACTACATGTGGAAATAGCGAATGCTACAGATTTCCAATCGGTCACTGGAAAAGGCGCTTATGCAACGGTGGAAGGGCATAAGATTGCAGTAGGCAGTGTCAATTGGATTGGTTCACTCGCATCTATTAATGAAGAGCTAACAGAGCAAATTGCAGATTTCGCGGCTGAAGGGCAATCTGTTATTGTTGCAGCACGCGATGGTGAATGTATCGGTATATTAGCAATTGCTGACCAACTGCGTCAGGAAAGTAAAGAGGTTGTTTCACAGCTTGAGCATAGTGTAATGTTAACGGGCGATGCACCATTAACTGCACAGACAATCGCAAAGAATCTTGGCATTACAGATGTGCGAGCAGGCTTGCTGCCGGAGCATAAACTGCAAGCGATTAAGGAATTACAAGGACAATATGGCAAGGTTGCAATGGTAGGTGATGGCGTTAACGACGCGCCTGCCCTTGCAACAGCATCTGTCGGTATTGCAATGGGTGGTGCGGGTACAGACGCAGCATTAGAAACAGCCGATATCGTGCTAATGGGCGACGATTTAACAAAGCTTCCGTATACGATGCGCTTAAGTAAAAAAGCATTGTCAATCATTAAACAAAATATTGCTTTCGCTTTATTACTAAAACTAATTGCCTTATTGCTAGTCATTCCGGGCTGGCTCACACTATGGATTGCGATTTTTGCAGATATGGGTGCGACATTGCTTGTCGTATTAAACTCACTACGTTTACTGAATAAACAGTAGGCAGGGGCGTCCTAAAAGCAGTGTATTACCAGCTTTTAGGACGCTTTCGGGGGTGTTTCATCTAGGAAAGCTTTTTTGGAAATGGGATAAAACACTGAGCTTAGCGGTTTCTTTTGAATTTAAAATAAGCGTAAAGCTAATTTTTTACTGTGCTGTAGAGAAGTTTGATTTTTGAGATGACTCCCATAACTAATAAAATGCATGAAATTAATTTGGAAATTTTTGATTTCATGCACTTTTTATTTTAATGTATTTTACTTAATTGTAAGTATTATTTTTCTAAAATACTAAAAATTCGTTTATATAGCAATGGATAGGTGAAATGAAAGTGATATGAAACTAGGTTATAGAAAGACCTCTCATTATTTTACAGATTGAATTTTTATTTTTATAGTAGCGAACAGGTTATTTGCAACATAATATATGATGTTATATGATAAGGGGACAGATTTAAAGATGTACTAGCACAAAACTTTTGGGAGCTTCATAGTACATGAGCGATTGAGGCGATGTAAATGACACAACCATTTTTAATGAATGTTACTGAAGAAATTGTCCGTGGACTCGTTCGATTTTTGCTTTATGGAGTAGAGTATCAAACGTTTTGTCATTGTGAACGATGTGAAATGAATATTGTTGCCGAAGCATTAAATAATTTACCACCGCACTATGTTACATCAAACGTAGCAAGAGCTGAAGCGTTCAACGTATTAAACACACCACAAAATATTGAGACGATTAATAAAGAAATTATCCGTGCGATTTATGAAGTTGGACAAGATTTTAATCACAACAAATGATTACAAAAACAGCCTTCAATTAGCCAATATGCTAATTGAGGGCTGTTTTACAATTAGGTGAATACTCTGAATCTAAATAATAGTTATACTTAGTAAAATCCATTTGATGATGCATTTTGCTCTGGAAGAACTCAAAATTATCTTTTGTTATTGAAAAGGAACCTGTTACAGGATGAAGTGTTGAAAGACGCAATGTTTTCTGGTATTCCTTTAATGAAATATTTCGTAATATTTCTTGTCCAATGACCACATCATCTTCGATATTGGTCCAAATCACAGACCTTACCATATCTCTCTCTTCTGTATAATAAGGTGAAATCATTTCCTCTACAAATAAATTTTGTGCTTCAGTGAATCTCAATGGTTCATCGTAGTAGCTATTTGAGCCGATGTATAAATAGTAATCGTAGCCAAAATGGACAAAGAAGTTCCTTGTTATAAAATTACAATGAATGAATTCTCGTAGCACCATTTTAGCAATTAGACGAACGTGCGCTATAGAAACTTCTTGGTCATCCTGTAAGTGAAGCTTGTCAAATTCTTTGTCATACAAGGTGGATTCTCTATTGATATCAATATAAGTTACTGTAGGAATCCAGATCGACTTTATGTTGTTCGCCTCTAAAAACCTTATAATTGTATCAATATAGGCAGTTTCAACCTTGATGTAATTTTCCAATGTTAGTAGTCCATCATACATATTTTTCCCAATATCTGAAGAGCTAGTCCATTCAGAGCCTATTGTGTAATATCCATGCTCGTTTCGGTGGATTGGATTATATTTTGTGATGCGCCATTGGTATTTTATTTTTACGCTCATTTATATCTCCCTATTTTGGTTTGAAAATACTAATACAGAAACAATACTATAAGTAACTTCTTTTCTCAAATCCGTCTAAAAAAGAAACCATTTGTAGAAAATACTCAATAAAAGCGTCTGTGATTATTAGAAAAAGCATGCAAATATCTACTTTTTCAATAGCCCTCTAGAACATCACCGTTTTCAGTTAACTTTTCGCCTGAATATGTAGTAAACTGAAGATAGTTAACTAAAATCAGCAAAAGTCTACCTGCATCTATAAGTGCTGGGAAAAATGTAAGAAAAGCTATTAAATTAGAGGAAGTCTTAAATTTCTGCTGATTCAAGTTAAGATTCTGGAAGATGTCACAGATTTTGAAGAGAGGCCTGCGTAATACAGGTTAAATAGCTCCAAAAAACTGGACTAGAGTTAACCAGGGGCTAATTGATATGAAAGAGAGGGGTTATCGGATATGCCAACACCAAGTATGGAGGATCATATCGAGCAAATTTATTTATTAATTGACAATAAAGGGTATGCACGAGTGTCCGACATCGCAGAAGCATTATCTGTTCTACCTTCGTCTGTTACAAAAATGGTTCAGAAGTTAGATAAAGACGGCTACTTAGTATACGAAAAATATAGAGGTTTAACACTTACACCAAAAGGGGAAAAATTAGGTAAACGACTTGTACAAAGGCATGATTTACTAGAGGAATTTTTACGTATTATTGGTGTAGACGAGGAGCGTATCTATGAGGACGTTGAAGGAATCGAACACCATTTAAGCTGGAATGCAATTGACCGAATTGCAGATTTGGTACAACTAATGGAAGAAGAGAAGGACTTTGTAGCAAAGCTAGATGCAATGAAGGCACAGCAAAATATATAAGACGCAGAAAGGAATTTGCGAAAGATGAATGAATTACGCTCAGGGCAAGTTGTAGAATTAACTGTATTGGAACAACAAGGCTCTCGCTATGTATTAACAAACGGTGATGCAGAAATTCCGTTAAATATGTCGGAAGTGGCGGAGACAGTCGCTGCAGGGGAGCGCATTACCGTATTTTTATATGCAGACCGCCGAGGAGAGTTGCAAGCAACAACAGCTTTACCAACAATTTTAGAAGGACAGTACAATTGGGCACGTGTCTTAAAAGTAACTCGTGAAGGTGCAGTTGTTGATATTGGAACATCACGTGAAGTAATTGTTAAAGCGGAGGATTTACCTGCATTACAAGAGCTTTGGCCGCAGCCCGGTGACCATTTATTTATGACGCTTCGCACAGACCGCAACGGTGATTTATTTGGTCGCTTAGCAACCGAGGAAAAAGTGAATGAACTTTATGAGGGTGCTTTTGATGAAATGTATAATAAAAACATTATAGCACGCCCGTATCGCTTATTGCCTGTAGGGTCGTTTTTAATTGGGATTGATACGCCATACCGCATTTTTGTTCATTCATCAGAAATGAAGGCGGAGCCACGCTTAGGACAAGACATACAAGTGCGCGTGATTGATGTAAAGGAAGACGGCTCACTTAATGGCTCGTTACTTCCTCGTAAGCATGAGCGCTTAGGTGATGATGCAGAGAAAATTTACGCTTATTTAGAAAGTGTTGGTGGCAAAATGCCATTTGGTGATAAATCGACACCAGAGGAAATTCAGGAAATGTTTGAGATGAGTAAGGGCGCTTTTAAACGAGCACTAGGCTCATTAATGAAGGCGGGAAAAATTAAACAACAGGATGGCTGGACAGAGCTTCTATAAGCACTACAAGGCTTCCTGCAACCTTTTACTTTTAAACACGTACTAATAGACAAGGGAAAGACGTATGATAATACGAATTACCGACAATAGATAGTGAAGTGTTTGAGGGGAGTAAAAATATGAAGCAAAAATGGATAATAAAGCTTGTTATAACAGTGTTAGCTTTAGCGGTATTTGCGCCGCTTGCTAGCGCCACAACACAAAAGCCAATAAATGAAAAACTTGGTGTACCAATTGTTGTATACGGTGCAAATCTTTCAGATGCGGAAAAAGAAATAATGAAAACGGCATTTCGCGTCAATGAAGAATCTGAAATTGATGAAGTGACTGTATCTGGTGACGATTTAGTACAATATATTAAAAATAGTAATGCTAGCTCTCGCATGTATTCTTCGGCAAAGATTACGCGACAAGAAGAGGGCAAAGGACTAGTTATTAGTATTTTAACACCGGAAAATATTACCGAAGTAACAGCTGAAATTTATGCCAATGCAATGGTAACAGCTGGAATCGAGGATGCAATTGTAGAAATAGCAGCACCGAAGCCAGTGACAGGTCATTCAGCTTTAGTAGGTATTTATAAGGCATACGAAGTGAAAACAGGCGAGAAGCTTGATATTGAGCGCACAGATGTAGCAAATGAGGAGTTAAATATTGCGACATCGATTGCGGATAGCGCTGGTATTTCTGATGAGAAAGTTGCAGAACTTTTAACGGAAATTAAAAAAGTAATTGCAGAGCAAAAGCCTGTATCTCGTGAAGAAGTTCAACAAATTGTAGAAGAGCAATTATCGCGATTGCAAATTAATTTGAGCGAGCAAGACCGTCAATTATTAATTGATTTAATGGATCGTATTCGCTCGCTTGATATTGATTTTTCAAAGCTATCATCACAGTTATCTGATTTAAGTAAAACAATTGAAGAAAAGTTTGCACCTATTCTTCAAGACGAAGGTTTTTGGAATGGTGTAAAAAACTTTTTTAATAAATTAATAGAAACTATTTCTTCGTGGTTTAAATAACTTGTGTGTGGGGATACCTGCTGAATCAGAGGATGACAGTCTAAAACACTGTAACACCTGTGCAGACGATTGGGTGACCAACATTATGTTGAACCCAGCTCAGGCAGAGGTCACAGATTTCGAAGGGGAAAGCTCTAAAAAGTCTGGACTAGAGTTAGCCGAGGCGTAATTAATATAATTTGAAGGGGATGGATATAGTGGAATTTACTTTAGTCAATCATAATGGACATTTAGCTTATGAATATGAGCAGAATGGCGAGCGTTTAGCTGAGATTACATGGTCTGAGAGAGACGGTGTGATGCATATGGATCACACATACGTGTCAGACCAATTGCGCGGACAAGGGGTAGCAAAAAAGCTGTTAGATAAAGCAGCAGACTACGCACGCGAAAATAATTTGAAAATGCATGCAATTTGCTCCTATGTAGTCGCTTCTTTCGAGAAAAGTGATGCATATAACGATGTGAAGGCATAAAATAAAGGGTTATCCGAGAACTGGCTAATACGCCTTTTCGGATAACCTCTTTGCTTTTTTATTGAAATATAAATTTTAAAGATTGCAAACATTGCTTTTAAAGCCCTTTCTTTCAACTTTAAAATGTCTAAATATTCGTATTAAAATACAAAGAAGTACACGAGCGATGTTAACACGCCTGCAGCTCCTAGTATTGATAATACTTCTTGTCCGCCAAACTGTATGTCTTGAAATTTAAACATTTTTCATCGCCCCTTTCCATTGATATTATTTTTATACCCTAAATTAAAGAAATAGAAACATTCTTCATAAAAATATACTAAAATAGACGCTATCTAACTTGTTTTAGAGTGAGCTGCCTGATAGAATGTTTAAACTATAAATCGGTAGGGTATAACTTCCATATAACAATAAGAACAGTGGAGGGAATCATAATGGCAAAACTAAAAGGAAAAGGCGTTGTTATTGCAGGATTAGTAGCAGGAGCAGCAAGTTATTTAAGTAAAAAGGAAAATAGAGACAAGCTAATGGGCTATATTCAGGATGCTAAAGCTAAAGCGACTGAAATGATGGATGGAATGAAAGGAAATGGAGCATCAATGGAGGAAGAAACACCGCTACAAGATTTGGCTGAAACCGCTGGTAGCGCAAATACGACAGAAATTCGCGAAAATAATATGATTGCGGAAGGAGCACAAACAGCGGTGCAATACTACAATGAAAATGACCAAGAAGAATTAACATAATGCAAAAATTGAAATATAATATTCGAATAAAAGGGAGAAGGTTGTTTGAAGGCAGGCACGCCGCTTTCAAACAACCTTTACTTTTTTATTGGAATAACAACCAATTAGGAAGATATCCATATTCTTTTAGAAGTTGTAAGGCTAGATTTTTTATCGAAGAGGAGCGTCCCAAAAGCAGCGCATTGCCTGCCTTTGAGACGCTTTCGATGATGCTTCATCAAAGGAATCACTGGATAAAATAGAAAAGAATTTCTTTGGAAATGGGATATCATTGGGTTTAGCAACTTTTTTTGAATTTAAAATAAAGTGAAACTTCAATCAGTGGAGGTTTCCCCCATCCCCCACTTACCCTTAGCGCATTTTTACTTAAGTCTTAGAAGCGGAAGTCTTACTATCCGTTAATGCGGGATAAAATAGCATAACGTTAATTTTTCACTGTGCTAAGGAGATGTTCAGCTTTCTTATACAGCTAATTTATGGTTTTATTAGCTAGTAGTCAATCTTAATGCGCAGCTTGTTTTACCTTGCTAAAGTTAATTAAGCTTACACCAGCGAAAATTAATAAAATAATCCCCGTTAAAATAAAGCCTTGTGTATGGTTTAATGCAAGTAATCCCAGTAAAGATGAACCGATAACTACACCAAATGAGAAGAATGCATAGAAATAGCCATATGCTTTCCCTCGTACCTCAGAAGATGTAGAGTCGATTAACAAAGAGTTAATCGATGGGAATAATAGACCGAATCCGATACCATAGCAAGCAAGTGCGGCGTATAACATGCCGCTGTTATTTGATTGGCTTAAAATAAGTTGGCTAACGCCCATTAAACCAATGCCAATTGCCAATGTATAGCTAGGGGCCACTTTATCAAAAATGCGGTTTGTCGGTAAAACAAAAACGAGTACTGCTACAATGCCAAAGGTGCTCATCAGCATCCCACTCATACGTGAGTCAAAGCCTAGTGATTGCACATGTAAAGGCAATTGATATGCAATAACACCTTGGGAAAACATCAGGAAGAATGCACCTGTGAATGCTTTTAAGGTTCCGCTGTTGCGGAAAAATGTGCTTACAGGAATCATTCGCTCCTGTTTGCTTGATTTAGTAATCTTTGTATTACGCAATATAACAAGCGTTAAAATTCCTAAAATAAGCATGAAAGTAGCCGTAATGCCAAAAACAAACGGTACGCTTTGGCGGCTCGCCATAATGCCGCTAAACGCGGGTCCTACAATTGCAGCAATCCCGACAAACGCTCCAGAAATTGCGCTGCTTTTCCCGCGTTTTGTTTGCTCTGTAGCATTTGCTAAATAAGTAAAGGCTGCAGGAACAATAAACCCAGCTACTAGACCATGAACAAAACGAATCGCTAATAGAAGTATAGGTTCCTCAACCAGTCTATATAATAAAAGGGAGCCCCCTGTTAGCAATAAACCAATCACAAGAACATGGAACGGTCCTTTTTTATCTGTCCAAAAACCTGATAAAATATTGCCGAATGTATTAGAAAATGAATACATACCTACAGCAAGTCCTGCTATAAATGGTGTAGCACCAACAGATTCTGCAAAGGTACTCATCACAGGTAGCTGTGTAAATAAATCGAAAAATGAGAAGAAAATTATAGCATATATAAAGAAACGCATAGTAAGCCTCCATTTGATAATATTTCTCAATAATTAATTATATCATTTTTTCAATAAAAAAAGACAAAATCTGATTGAACAGATTTTGTCTTTTTATTTTGATTCAGCAGTAAACTTCCACAGCTACAAATGGTGAGATTAATGCTTATTTGGTCTTGATTCAGTGAGTGTATAAGCACCCGCTGAATCAAAACCTAGCCGCAATTATACTCATGAGTAATTGGTTTTTAAGCTTGAGCAGGTACTTCTTGTTTCATTGTTTTGTTTTTAGCAAGATTTACGTGCCAAGAAAGAGCTTCTTCTAAAATATGTGGTGTTTGGTGGTTACCAGTAGCTTCAACAGCGCGGTTATAGTAATCGCGTAATTGCTCTTTGAAGTCTGGATGTACACAGTTTTCAATAATTAATTGTGCACGCTCTTTCGGTGCTAAGCCACGTAGGTCAGCAATACCTTGCTCTGTAACGATTACGTCTACATCGTGCTCTGTATGGTCTACGTGAGAAACCATTGGTACGATAGAAGAAATTGCGCCGCCTTTTGCGTATGATTTTGTTACGAAAATACCTAGACGAGCGTTACGAGCGAAGTCACCTGAGCCACCGATACCGTTCATCATTTTTGTACCTGAAACGTGAGTAGAGTTTACATTACCATAAATGTCCAACTCAAGCGCTGTGTTAATAGAGATTAAGCCTAAGCGGCGGATAAGCTCTGGGTGGTTCGAAATTTCTTGTGAACGTAATACTACTTTATCAGCATATTTTTCTAGGTTGCCATACACTTTTTTCTGTAATTCTTCAGTAAGTGTAATCGATGTTGCAGCAGCAAATTTAACTTTACCTGCATCAATTAAGTTGAATACAGCATCCTGTAATACTTCAGAAGCAACTACTAAATCTTCAAACTCTGAATCAGCAAAGCCTTCTAATACAGCGTTTGCAACAGAACCTACACCTGATTGTAAAGGCATTAAGCTATTTGTTAAGCGACCTGCTTTAATTTCAGAACGGAAGAAGTCTAATAAAATATTTGCCATTGTTTCTGTTTCTTCATCTGGCGGTACGATTAATGAAGGCGCGTCTGGCTCTTCAGAAATAACAATTGCTTGAATTTTTTCAAGTGGCACGCGAATACCGATTTCACCAATGCGTTGCTGAATATTTGTCATTGGAATTGGCTCACGAGCACCTTGCTCACCAGGGATATAAATATCATGAATACCTACTAATGATTCTGGATGAGAAATATTTAACTCTACAATAATATTTTCTGCATATTGTGCAAAAATAGGCGAGTTTCCAACTGAGTTTGTTGGAATGATTAAGCCATCTTCTGTGATGGCAACAGCCTCAATAATTAAGTGCTTAATTGGTCCAATAATTCCTTGACGTACTAATTCAGCATTATGAGAAAGGTGTGCATCCACATAAGTTACTTGACCTGAGTTAATTAAGTTACGAATACCTGCATCTGCAATGAATGGTCCACGCTTGCGAATTGCACCAACAGTTGCCAAATGATTGTCAACCTCTGGACCAAGCGATGCTCCTGTGTAAACGTCAATTTTTAATGGCTCGCTTTTTGCGCGTTCTGCAAGGGCCTCTGGTACAACTTTTGCGTCACCAGCACGTGTAAACCCACTCATACCTACTACAGTGCCGTCTTGAATAAGAGCAGCAGCTTCAGCAGCAGAAACAATTTTATTAGCTAATTCTTTTACCCCTAAGCGTTTTTCAATTCTTGAATCCATTGAAAATCCTCCTTCGCAAAAAAAGTTTATTTGGACTAGCGCATAAGATTCTCTCTACTATATAAGATAGAGAGAAAATGCTTCGTTTACCTAATTCAGCGAGTGCTCCAACACTTGCTGAGAGGAACTTAGCCACATCTAGTGGCAATGACTGAATGACCAACATAGGTGTTAGTCTAAGCCTTAGACCGATATCGCAGAAGTGATAATGAAGCTTGAAACAATCTGGACAGATTTGGCTAAGACATAATTAAAAAGAAATTTGAATTTTCTGTTTTTTAAAAACAGTTATTAAAATACATACCACCACATATTATCACTAAATTGTCACAAATTCTTCACCTTGTACATGAAAGTGCTTAAAAAATGTTTAAGCGAGAAAAAAAGAGAATTTGCGATATATTAGAGATTTTGTAGCGGTATGTAAATATAACCGAATACTGATGTTAGCTTCTTTAAGCACATGTTTTTTGTATTGATAGCGTAGCGACAGGTAAAAGATATAGAAGTCTCAACCCCTATAGGTCATATGCATTAAACCTATTTCAGCGGGTGTCCACCCACTCGCTATTAAAGAGGAACTCAGTCTAAGAATAATGCATACTAAGATAACGACTGAGTGACCAACATCATGTTGGTCTAAGCCTCTGGCGGCAATTCCGCGTCCGTAATTATTTAAAAGCCGAGTGAGCGACGGAAGTAGCTTGCGTAACGCTGGCTTACAGGGATACGTGTCCCATCCTTCATAATAAGTAAAAACGTTGAGTGAGAGTCTGGTTGAATTTCATCAATAAAATCAATGTTTACGATGTATGACCTGTGGCAACGAATGAAAGAGTCAGGCGCTAAAAATAGCTCCAAATCGCTTAAGTTCAAGCGATGATAGCCTGCGCGATTCATTGTTTTAACATATGTTTTACGTAGCTGTGTTTCTAAATAGATGACTTGGTTGTGTTTAATTGGGTACCAGCAGTCGTCTATTTTAATTGTAATGTAGTTTGTTAAAAACGGTGACGGCTTTTGAGGGAAGACGGCTGTTATTGCGCCTTTCATTTCACCTTCTTCCATTAAAGGAATGCTCATCCCGAAATAGGGTACTCCAAATACCTCAGGTTCTATATAGGTGCTTACTTTTTGCCCATAAGTAAGAGCTTGAAATGCCGCGGAACCCTTTTTTACCGGATCGCCAGGTTTAATTTTTAAGTCAACTCTTTTGCTGGGTTGATAATATAAATATTCATCCGTATTTGAAATTGCAATTGATGTATCCTCAGGGAAAAATTCTTTAATAATTTCCATAATTTCTTCCACTTGTTTTGGATCCATGATACGACACCTCTTTTATAAATAAAGTCTTTATCCTCTATTTTACTATATTTGTTCACATTTATGCTATAGCAGATTTGAGAATAATGTAGTGATTACATGCTTTTTCCTACAAAGACGCTAAAGTTTTCGGAAAATTCGATATTTTAAACGATTTATTTACAGTATGCTTAATTATTCTTGCAAGCTATAGCTGTGAAAATAATCTGTTTACAATGAAAATCTACTGTATGATATGGATGAATGGAGAATCATCCTATTTTATATTGGATTTGAATAAATTATTTTATAGATTAATTTTTCTACATTAGGTTTAAAATGGAAATCTATGTTGTTTCTTCTTTTATATTTATATAGCTTTAAGTTTTGTTTAGATGTTGTTGAGTCAAGTTTACTATAATAATGAATGACGTCGTGGGCTAAAAGAAATCTAATTGTAGATTGGGGTCTCGACTTTACTCATATTTTCGCTAAAGACTTTTAGCTTTTGTTCTAAATGAAAATAGTGCTTTAGTAAAATAAAGGGAATAGCAATTTAGCTTTTTAAACAATAGTAAAAATCAACTAATGAAATAAAAAATATTGGTTGATAAAAAAACATAAATTATGGTAATATTCACTGTAGTTACTAAAAAATATCTAATGATTTAGCGAAAATATAGTTTCTGAGTAATGGTTTTAACGTCTTTCAGCAATATTTTTTGTACCGAAAGCGTAGCGACAGGTACAGAAATCTCCCACCTCTGTAGGTAGCGAGATGAATGCCTTTATTTGACTCATTTCAGCTAATGTCCAAACATCTGCTGAATCATAGGGACTCTGAGAACATGGCATACTAAAATAACGATTTAGTGACCAACATTGGGTTGGCCTAGATGTCACAGATTTTGAAGGGAAGCCTGTGCCATGCAGGGTAGTTAACAGTTGTCACATGACATGATGGTTTTAGGTTAACTACCATGAAACAGCTTGAAAGCATCTGGACGCAACTACATAATAAAGGCGTAATTGATTATGACAAAAATATACATCTTGTTAAACAACTAAGAATCTAGGAAGGTATGAGAGTATTTTTTAGGAAAGATGGGATATATTATGCAACCACAACAATCGATAGCAGGAACAATATCTAAACGTTATTTTCAGGAAATTGATAATATTAATCAATACGATGGTGTGGAAGATTTTTTTGCTATAGAGTCGAGATTATTATTTGAAATTTACCATTTAGAAGAGACAAAGGCGAAAGAATCGTTACGTGCATTAATTGATATTTTATCTATTCGTTTCGGCAAACAAATGATTAAAGCGGTACGCCACTATTTTGTGGTTTTATCATCAATTGTTGCACGCAAGCTACTCGATAATCAAGTACCTCCTAAAAAGGCATTTGCATTTAATTTAGCTTGTGCTGACATGATTGAAAATAAAATGAAGGATGCTGAATTTTTACAGTTCGCGGATGATTTAATAGAATTTTATGTGTATTTCATTGCGGACCGTAAGCAGCCGACATTTAGCCATCAAACTGTTAATAAAGTTATTATGTATATAAATGATGAATTAGAAACAGATTTAACCGTGGAAAATATTGCAAATAACTTTCATATTAGTACAAGTCATTTATCACGTATTTTCCGAGAACATGTTGGCATTACATTGGTTGAGTATTTAAACGTCCGTCGCGTTGAAGAATCACAGTATTATTTGAGGCATACGAATAAAAGCATTACTTCCATTTCAAATCAATTCCATTTTTGTAATCAAAGCTATTTTACGCGTATTTTTAAAAAATATACTGGCGTTACGCCGAAGCATTTCCGAGATGAGCAGCATCACAATTTTTACCGCTTTGAAATGGTTGATAAAAAGATAGAAAATGTTTAATATTTTTAAAAGTGGCTGTTGGGATTGCAAATATATCTCAGCAGCTCTATTTATTTTGATTAATCAAATGACAGAGGGAATTTTTGTCTAACACCACCACCTATGGTAACGACTGAATAACCAGTCGAGCCTCGCACGGATATCGTAGATTTTGAAGGGAGGCTTGCACGACGTAGGCGACTTAACCGTGTTACAATTAACCCGGAAAATTTAGGCTGAGGTTAGCTTTGATGTAATTGATATAGTCAAATAATTGAGCACATGAAAAGATTGCTGTATACTCACCATATTAACAACTTTAGAAGGTGACCGTATGAAAAAAATAATGCTGTTCGGTATGCTAGGAAGCCTAAGCTTACTATTAAGTGGCTGTAAGGCAGTCGAGAACCAAGAAGGTTTTTTTTATAGCTTTTTTGTAAAGCCGATGGATCGATTGCTAGATTTTTTAGGGAATGACCTATTTAACGGAAGCTATGGTATGGCTATTATTGCAATAACAGTAGGTATTCGTTTAATATTAATGCCCTTTATGCTACGCAATTACCGAGCGCAAGCAGCAATGAAGTCGAAAATGGATATTGTAAAGCCGAAAATGGAGGAAATCCAGCAAAAAATGAAAGAGGCTGAATCGAAGGAAGAGCAAGCGAAGATGCAACAAGAAATGCTAGCACTCTACCGTGAACATAATATCAATCCATTAAATATGGGCTGTTTACCGATATTAATTCAAATGCCGATTATTATGGGACTTTACTATGCCATTTTATATTCACCAGATGTGAAGTCACATCCATTTTTATGGTTCAGTTTAGGTTCACCTGATATCATTATGACGGTTATTGCTGGAATTGTGTATATGGTTCAAGCGCAAGTATCGTTATGGACAGTGCCTGAAGCACAAAAGGCACAAATGAAAATGTTTATGTACATTTCACCAATTATGATTGTGATTATTTCATTTTCATCAATGGCGGCATTACCTTTATATTGGTCAATTGGTGGTTTGCTGTTAATCATTCAAACATATATCGGACGAAAATATTATTCAGAGCAGAAATAATGGGGAAAACACTATGAACGAGAAAGTAATATCTATGCTACTAGTCATAGCTAGTAGTGCACTAGCTATATTTTTTATTATTAAACAAAATTTTAATTTAGCCGTGTTGTTTTTAACGGTTATGTTTACATTTTCAAATTTCTTTCGCTATCGTAGCTTTATGCGTCAAGGCTATGTGAAGGAAGCGAAGTGGATGCGGAATTTAGCCATATTTTTTGGCTTGGCAACAGTTGTCGTAGTTTTTATTTTAGTTAAAAAGTGATAGAAAATTAAGTAAGGAAAGTAGGCGCAGGAATGAGGGGCAATCGAACGAAAAAAACAAGTGATACTTGGAAAATCGTTATTATTACAATTACTTCATTATTGATTATTAGTGCCATTGTGTTGACAGTAAAAGAAAAGCAAGAATTAACTAATCCTTCATTACAGTCGCCTGTTGATGAGCAGCAGGATGTAAATAACAATTCTACTGAGCTTCCAACTGAAGTAGATGAACAAGAAGAGTTAGATGAAAAAGATGGCACGCAATTAGAGGAAGAGGAGCAGCCAGTAGAATCAAAGGAGGAGCCAAAACGAACTGAGTATGATGAAAGCGGCTATCCGGTAACGCATATTGAGCCAACGGAACCGACTTACGTGAAGGGTGTTTTAATCGCAAATAAAGAGTACCCTTTACCGAAGACGTATAATCCAGGAGAGAATTCTGAGGCGAAGGTGGCATTAGAAAAAATGCTTGCGGGTGCAAAGGCAGCAGGGTTCAATCTTGTAGCATTTAGTGGTTTTCGCTCCTATGAATATCAAACAACATTATATACAAATTATGTTAACAGAGATGGACAAAAAGCGGCAGATCGTTATAGTGCACGTCCGGGTTATTCTGAGCATCAAACAGGCCTTGCTTATGATATAGGGGAGAAAGGGCGCGAAAGCTTATGGTTGACAAGTGAATTTGGTGAAACGGCTGCAGGAAAGTGGCTACATCAGCATGCTCATGAGTTTGGCTTTATTTTACGCTACCCACAGGGCAAGGAAAACATTACAGGCTATATGTATGAATCATGGCATTTTCGTTATATAGGTCTTGAAATGGCAAAAGCAATTTTCGAAGCAGACATAACATTAGAAGAGTATTTAGGAATAAAATAAAAGAGCTATTAAGCAAATAAAAACTTCACGAATATAATAAAATGGCTGTTGAGAAATGCAGGGATGAGCCTGCTTTCTCAGCAGCCATTTTTTTATTCGGTAGATGGACATGTAGCGATTAAAGATTCATCTTATAAAATGGGTGAAAGTAATCGAGAAATGGATTCTTTAAATTTTACTACGTTTGAACGATTATCGTAAATTTCTTTTGTTAACTCAGTACTGTCGAAAATATCTGACTCAAATGCCTCTGCTAAATAATGCGCAATTGGTCGGTCGTAAATAAAGGCGTTGACTTCGAAATTTAAACTGAAGCTGCGCACATCGATATTGGCTGTACCAACTGAAGCAACCTCATCGTCGATTACGAGCATTTTAGAATGAATGAAACCTTTATTGTATTGATAAATACGTGCACCTGCTTTTAGCAAAAGTCCTACATATGAATAATTTGCCCAATAAACAAAAGGATGGTCTGGTTTGTTTGGAATCATAATTCGCACATCGATTCCGGATAATGCGGCGATACGAATCGTATCTAAAAAGCTGCTATCAGGAATAAAATACGGTGATTGAATATAAATATATTTTTTGGCATCTGCAATTAACCGTAAGTAGCCATTTTTAATAACTGTCCAATCTGTATCAGGTCCACTTGACACAATTTGTAGTGCCGCTGTTCCTTTTTGAGGGATAACAGGAAAATAGCGCTCAGCATATTTTACACGATGATGGTGACTTGCTTGATTCCAATCGAGTAAAAAGCGAGTTTGTAAAGGATGGACGGCGCTTCCCTCAATACGTAAATGAGTATCGCGCCAGTAACCAAACTTTTTGTTTAAGCCTAAATATTCGTCTCCAACATTAAATCCACCAATATAGCCAATGCGTCCATCAATTACAACGATTTTGCGATGGTTTCGATAGTTTAAACGCGGATTAATAAGCGGTAAGATAGAAGGGAAAAATACTTCTATTTCTCCACCGAGATTTAACAGCTCTTTAAACTGCTTTTTCCGTACACTACGTGAACCCATTTCGTCATATAAAATGCGAACTTTCACACCTTGTCGTGCCTTTTTAACCGTCGCATCAAAAATTCGCTTACCTATATTATCAAGCTTGAAAATATAGTACTGAATATGAATATGGTCTTTGGCATGCATAATATCTTGAATGAGTCGCTCAAATTTTTCGGTGCCATCATTTAAAATATCGACATGATTATCTTGTGTTAAAACAGCATGATTCGTAATTAAATTCATATAAATTAAATCTTGATGTGCTTCGATATGCTCTCCACGAAATTCAAGTTTATTTTCTTTAATAGCCTCAATTTGATAATCAATTAATGCTTTAATACCGATGCTTTCGCGCCCTTCCCAACGGTAAAAATGCTTTTTACTAAGCTGTCTACCGAGCAATAAATATAACATGAATCCAACGACCGGAAGGAAAAATAATACTAATAGCCATGCCCATGAAGATGATGGGTCTTTGCGCTCTAAAAAAATAACTGCGATAGCAAATAAAATATTGAGCACTAAAATAATAAGAGCAACAAAGCTAGTTTCTATAACAGTAAGCATAGCAGCACCCACTTCCTAATTTTTTGAATACACGAAAGATATGTACAATACCTTAAATAATAGTAGCATATGTAGACTGTTTTAATAAAGGTATCTCGATGTAGTAATGTTTTTTGTAAGGAGTAGACAGCGGAAGCACATATTTTGTACTGACAAGCACATTTACGGAAGTTTTCCATTACCATCCCAAAAAAGGAGTTGTTCGAAAAGTCCATTTTGTTTTGCCACCGCATTGAAATCAATGTTTTCATCGCTTCCCTTTTACTGAAGGATAACGCTGCTGTTCATCACATTTTTAAAAGAGGCGTTCTCTGTTTATAGGAATCAACATTTTGTGAAACATCATCGCTCCTGTCCAAAATGCCGGCTATGCACGGCTTTTTGGACAGCCCCAGTAATTGATGTAGAATTTGATGAATAAAATAATAGAAATGGAGCATATTGTATAAGTGGGTAGAGAGAATTGCAGTCACAGTTAATATAGGCTAGATAATAATAATTTACGCAGTTGTAACATAATTGATAAATTTTCAAGTGAGAATTAATGGTATGATATGTATAGAAAAACAAGTCAGACCTCTAAAGAGTGAAACTTTCTACTATCCTAAAACGTTATCCTAATTACTACTACTGAATTAGGGTAGGCCTCTAGTAAATGTAACAGATTTTAAAGAAAAGCTTTTTCGGTTTTACTCAAAAAATCTGGAAGTGAGTTAGTGGAGGCATAATTGATATATTCTATAAAAAGGCTGAGGTGGAGCAAATGGCGAAAGAAATCGACTTAAAGAAAATTGTTTCAAATTTATCTAAGTTAGGTGTGAACGCAACTGTTACAAAATCTCGCATCGAGCTTTTGAAAGTATTGACACCACCAGTACAATCACCACAAGCACAACAAGCATAAGAAAGAGTGAAGGAGCCGTCTGAAAAATCATTTTGAGACGGCTCCTTCGTTGTATCATATATTTCGAGCAATAAAAACACGTGGATAAAACTATGTCCTTATCACAAAAATTAAACTCGTCAATTAAACGGACCAGCCGCAAATATATTAAAGGTGTGTAATAAAAGTATTATTTCAAAAACGTCTGAAAAGCATTGCCTCTGCACGCTTTTCAGACGCCCCTACAAGGTTTTATTCATCATCGTCATTACCAGAGAACATATATGTTTTATAGTGGAATCGCATACTAAAGACGAGCCCAATTGCGAGTGTATTCCCCATTAACGAGCTTCCGCCATAGCTAATGAATGGCAATGGGATACCTGTAATTGGAAGAAGTTGAATCGTCATACCGATGTTTTCAAAAACATGGAATGTAATCATTGCGATGATACCGGCACAAACATATGTGCAAAATGGGTCTTTCAGCAGTAATGTCGTTTTAGTTAAATGATAGATTAATAAGAAGTATAAGCAAATAACAAAGCTTGCTCCGACAAAGCCCCAATCCTCGCCGATTACTGCAAAAATAAAGTCGGTATGGTTTTCTGATACGTATACTTCTCGACCTTGAAAGCCTTTACCAAAAATTTCCCCTGAGCCAATCGCATTAAGCGAAGTGATAAGGTGATAACCTTCATTTGAAGAATACGAATATGGGTCGAGCCAGGAATAAATGCGGGCAAATTGATACGATTTGAAACCAAATGTTTTTTCTAAAAAATCCTGCATATAAAGTGCCATCCAAAGTAGTGCACCGCCTATAGCACTACCACCAACAATAACAGGTAATATGATTTTCCATGAAATACCTGCTACAATAATAAGTGCTGCTGTAATGGCGATAAAAACAAGCGATGAACCAAGATCGGGCTGCTGCATAATAAAAGCTAATGGTATCATGAGTGTAATCCCGATTTTAGCAAGTAAAATAAAATCTGTTTTTAATGACCTGATTAAATGCTTTTCATGATGCTTACTAATTAACCTCGCTGTAGCTAAAATGAAAAAGGTTTTCATAAACTCTGAAGGTTGAATACTACCTACACCGGGGATATGATACCAGCTTTTAGCTCCATTTTTTTTTTCAGCAATTTGTCCGACACCGTCGGGCATGAAAAGAAGAACGACTAGCAGTAAAATGCCTATACCATATAAATACCAAGACATTTTTTTGTATTGGTCTGGCTCGAAATACATAACGAAGGAAATAATAATTGCACCTACGAGATACCATTGTAATTGCTTTGGCACAAAATTATAATTTCCGTATTGTCCACCTGTCTGAGCAGATGCTATCGCTAATAAACTAATGGCGAGAAACATTAATAATATGACAGCAAGTGCCCAATCAAAACGCTTCATAAATTGACGATTATTTTCCATAAAATTCACCTTATTCATAAGTGCTTAATTGCATGATTGATATTTAATTCAGTGAATGCTGTAGCTCTCACTGAAAAAAAGGAACTCCTTTTAAAAGACCTGCGTCTTATTGGAGTAGTTAATTCAAAGTTTTGGTGCGAACGACTAAGCTGTATCATGAATATTCACCGAGTTAGCCGAGGCGTAATTGATTTTATCATATTATATGAAAAAATACTGCAAACTAAGTAATATGTAGTGAAATTTCAAGCAATCACAACGGTTGTTTGTTCGATTTTTTACAATTGCACCTTAAGGAAAGTAAAATATTTGCTATTAGTTAGAAGTCGCTGTTTTTGAATCGGTAAGAATTGAGACGATACATTATTTAAAATGTTTCAAAAAAACAAGGAATAGGCATATAATAGGAGTATTATTGGAATTGAAGGAGCGGGTAGGCAGTGGCAAGAAAAATGAGGGCGGCAGAGGATTATATGCACCATTTGTATGTACATATGAATGATGTTGACCACTTTGTGATATTCAGTAGGTTAACACATAAACAATTTCTGTCTTCTGCAGCATCATTAAAAAATTTACTTTTAATAAAGCACGCTTATGAAGATGGTTCTTTTAATATGCATACACTGCTAGATTTTATTTCAACAGAAGATTTACCGGGCTTTGCACGAACGGATTTAAAAGGAGATTTATGTTTATTAGATTTTCACAACGAGCAGCAAGTAAATGAATTAACGCCTCTAGAGCAGGCCGAGCTTTTGTATATTGGTCATAAAAAAGAGCCACTTGCTTCGCCGTTTTTCCAAAAGTTACAAAATCGTTATATTTACTATGCTGCGCCTGAAGATCAAATGACTAAAATATATTTCCGCTTCTTGGCAGATGTGGAGCATCTTATTGCCAATTTATTGAATCAAATGGTGAGGGAAAAGGAAGGCACTGGTAACTTCTGGCGACGCAAATCTGCCAAACGAATACCAGCAATTGATGCAAATGTATTGCGCTCTTGGCGTCATTATATGAAGGAGGGCGCGTTGTTATCGTTAAGCAAGCAAGAGAAGCCTAATTCCAGTTACAGCATTGAAATTAGAACATTACTGGACTACGATTTTCCAGATGAAGTTTGGGACGATTTGAATGATATTATTAAACAGCCGTATGATGAGCAGATTTTAATTAGTTAGTTTTAGAACGTTTTGTGAGGATTAATTGATAATATTAGGGGGAAATAAAATGGTAAAAAAAATAGGGTTAGTATATGGCGGGAAATCTGCGGAGCATGAAGTATCGCTATCGACAGCAACAGCGGTTATTAAGGCTGTCGATTTTACTAGCTATGAAGTGTATCCCATTTATATTACATTGGACGGTGAATGGCGTACAGGTCCCCAATTAACAGCTCCTGTAGAAACTGAGGGGCAATTACAATTTACTAGAGAAGAAAGCAAGCCAAATAATATTACGGAATTTATTGAAGCGCATAATGCTATTCAATTTGATGTCATTTTCCCGCTGCTGCACGGAACAAATGGAGAAGATGGAACAGTACAGGGCTTGTTTGAAGTATTAAATATTCCGTATGTTGGGAATGGCGTATTAAGCTCTGCTGCTGCTATGGATAAGGTTATCATGAAGCAGTTGTTTGAAATAGCAGGCTTACAGCAAGTTCCATATATTTATTTTATACGAAGTGAATGGAAGAGCAATCCGCAAAGTATCGTAGAAAAATGTGAAAAGCAATTAATCTGGCCGTTATTTGTTAAGCCAGCAAACTTAGGTTCAAGTGTAGGAATTAGTAAAGTAAATAATAGTGAGCAGCTAATCGAGGCAGTGGAGCTTGCTCTTCAATATGACCGTAAAATAGTTATTGAGCAAGGGATAGTTGCCCGCGAGGTTGAAGCAGGAGTGTTAGGCAATGATGAGCCACAAGTGTCTGTAGCGGGTGAAATTAAACCTACAACAGAGTTTTACACATACGACTCAAAATATAAGGATGGTTCAACAGCGCTAATAATACCTACTGAACTTTCTACGCAAGCATCTGAGCAACTAAAAGATATGGCAAAGCGTGCATTTAAAATATTAGATTGTGCAGGGCTTGTACGTGCAGATTTCTTTGTTACAGCAGAAGATAAGGTATTGATTAATGAAGTGAATACAATGCCGGGCTTTACACCTTTTAGCATGTATCCATTGCTATGGCAAAATACAGATGTGCCTTATTCGCAATTAATAGATAGATTAATTCAATTAGCTGTAGAGCGCTATGAAGAAAAGCAGCAGCTTCAGTACAACAAAGATTGAGTGGGATAAAACGTGAAAAAAACAATAAAGCAGTTAGCTACATGGTTAAAAATAGATGAGCAAACACATGAGGATGTTGTTGTAACAGGTATTTCAATTGATACTCGTACAATTCAAGCTGGAGATTTATTTGTGCCATTTCGAGGTGAATCAGTGAATGGTCATAAATTTGTTGAGCAAGCATTTGAAAAAGGGGCTGCTGCTTCCTTATGGCTTAACGATGAGCCAAATCCACCAGAGAATCTGCCGTTAATTTTTGTTGATGATGCTGAGCAAGCGCTGCAACAAATGGCTATTGCTTATCGCAGTGAGCATAAGGCGACATTTATCGGTATTACCGGCTCAAATGGCAAAACTTCTGCTAAAGATATCGTAGCGAGTGCATTAGCGCCATATTTTAAAGTGCAAAAAACAATCGGTAATTTCAATAACCAGTTAGGGCTGCCACTTACTATTTTACAGCTTGATGAAGATACGGAAATATCAGTGCTAGAGATGGGCATGAGTGGTTTTGGTGAAATTGAGCTTTTAGCCCGTATTGCGCGTCCACATTTGGCCATTATTACAAATATTGGTGAAGCGCATATGCAAGATTTAGGCTCGCGTGCGGGCATTGCACAAGCGAAATATGAAATTACGCAAGGCTTACTCGAAGAGGGCTTCCTTATTTACGATGGAGACGAACCGTTATTGTGCAATTTAGTGGCGGAGGATGCCTATACGGAGGCAAAAGCATTTGGCTTTAATACGAAGCATGAGCTCTATGCCACTCATATTACAGCTACGGAAGAGGGCAGTAGCTTTACGGTAGATGGTTTAATACAAGGCGATTTTACAATTCCTATTTTAGGTAAGCATCAAGTGAAAAATACGTTAGCTGCGATGCTTATATGTAAAGCGATGAATTTAACAGATGAGCAAATTCGCACAGCACTGGCACAAATTGAATTAACAAATATGCGTATGCAATTAGTGCCAAAGGGTACATTATTATTTATAAATGATGCCTATAATGCTGCACCAACATCAATGCGCGCAGCAGTTGATTTTATGCAAACAACGACTATCCGACCTGAAAAATGGCTTGTGCTTGGTGACATGCTTGAGCTTGGAGATGACGAGCAAGCCTTCCATGAAAATATGGCGAAATATATAGATAAAGCGGCTGTACAATACATTTGTTTATATGGTACTCGCATGAAATGGCTATACGACAAACTGGCTGCAACATTTGATGCGCAGCATATAATCTATAGCGAGACAGACTATATGCCAATCGTTGAAAAAATACAGGCTGATGCTAGTGAGCAGTCCATTATTTTATTAAAGGGCTCGCGCGGCATGAAGCTCGAAACAATTTTGACTTATCTGTCGTAAAGTTGAACGTAAGTAGCTAAGCCTATGGCAATCTTATATTTGATTTCCAAAAGCGAGTGACTGGCAAATCGCTTTAGCATATTGTGTTGTTCATGAATGCGGGGTTAGCATGTTAGGAAATATTTCTGACATGCTATTTTGTTTCTGCAAATTGGGCAATATAAGGTGAAACTTCAATCAGTGCCCCCGCTGAACCAATCGGGCAATTATGGGAAGCTAATCATCCTTAGCGAATTTTCACTTAAGTCTTGAAGTGAGAGTCGTAATGCCCGTTAATGTGGGGTAAAAGAGATAGGAAGGTTGGTGTTGCAAGGTGAAGCAAGGAATTTTATTACTGCATGGCTTTTCGGGTGGACCATATGAAATCGAGCCCTTAACAGAATATTTACGGCAGCATATGAAATGTGACATTGTGACACCTACTTATTGTGGGCACGGGGAGGAACTTTCTATGCGTGGCTATAAGGCACAGCACTGGTTAATGGATGCGGAAATTGCCTATCGCCAGCTAGCTAAAAAGGTCGATGAGATTACGGTTATTGGCTTTTCGATGGGCGGTGTTATCGCTTTATATTTAGCAAAGCGTTACCCTGTGAAAAAACTAGTACTATTAAGTGCGGCCATTAAGTATATGAGCCCAGTCCAAATGTTAGAGGATTTGCGCCAAATGGCAAAAGAGGCAGTAAAAGGACATTTAAAAAATAATGAATTATTTCAACGCTATGAGCGCAAACTAATGACTGTTCCACTAAGTTCGATGGTTGAATTTATGCGCATTGTGAAAAAGGTCGAGCCTTATATTGGGCATATCAATGTGCCCACATTTATTATCCAAGGAGAGAAGGACGGCATTGTTCCGCATATCGCAGCCCATTTTTTATTTGACAGTATTCGAACGGAAGAGAAGCATTTATTTTTATCGGCAAATGGTAAACATCATATTTGTTATAGCGATGATTGTGAAGAATGGTTTTGTGAGGTGCTGGCATTTCTTTGCACAACGTAAAAAGTCAGATTATTAAGTTAAGCATTATCATTGCATACTGTCTGTGCACGTGATAGACTATGTAAAGCAATGGATACATTTTGTGCGAAGACTCTTCAGATTACATAGTGAAGAGTGCTTTTTTTTGAATTTAACGGTTTCATTCTATAGTTTTCATATTTGATGTTGATTACCTAAGTAGAATTAAACCGCTCGGCAACGACCGGGCTTTCCTTTTCATATTAAGAAAGCTTCTGCGCAATGTTCAGGAAGCGCAGAGAGAATTTTTACGTAACGGAAACCGTTCCACATATAGGCTCGATTTTGCCGACACTTCATCTGAAAATGTAACCATTTGTCAACTTATAAGGAAAAAAGGAGATTGAAGAGTTTGACAAATTTTTCAGAATTAAATATTAGTGAATCTACATTACGCTCAGTGAAGCGTATGGGATTTGAAGAAGCAACACCAATCCAGGAAGGTACAATTAAATTTGCATTAGATGGTCGCGATATACTTGGCCAAGCACAAACTGGTACTGGTAAAACTGCCGCATTTGGTATTCCTCTAATTGAGAAAATTGACCCTAAAAACCCAAACATCCAAGCATTAGTTATTGCTCCAACTCGTGAATTAGCAATTCAAGTTTCGGAAGAGCTTTATAAAATCGGATATGATAAACGTGTGAAGTTATTATCTGTATACGGTGGTCAGGAAATTGGGCGCCAAATTCGTGCATTGAAAAACAGACCACAAATTATCGTTGGTACACCGGGACGTATTATTGACCATATTAATCGCCGTACATTAAAGCTTGAAGATGTGCAAACATTAGTACTTGATGAAGCGGATGAAATGTTAAATATGGGCTTTATCGATGATATTAATTCGATTTTAGAAAACGTACCATCAAATCGCCAAACATTACTATTCTCAGCAACGATGCCTCCAGCGATTCGCAAAATTGCGGAAACATTCATGCAGGAGCCAGAAATCGTAAAAATTAAGGCAAAAGAATTAACGGTTGATAATATCGAGCAATATTTTGTAAAAGCACAAGAGCGTGAAAAATTCGATATTTTATGTCGCGTTATTAATGTGCACCAACCAGAATTAGCAATTATTTTTGGTCGTACAAAGCGTCGAGTTGATGAGTTAACGCAAGCATTAAACTTACGTGGTTATAATGCAGAAGGGATTCATGGTGATTTAAGCCAAGCGAAACGTATTTCTGTATTGCGTCAATTCAAAGAAAACCAAATCGATATTCTTGTGGCGACAGATGTTGCAGCGCGTGGTCTTGATATTTCAGGTGTAACGCATGTTTACAACTTTGATATTCCACAGGACCCAGAAAGCTATGTACACCGTATTGGTCGTACTGGTCGTGCTGGTAAGTCAGGTCTTGCTGTTACATTCGTCACACCGCGTGAGATGGGCTATTTACGCATCGTTGAAGAAACGACGAAAAAGCGTATGACACCATTAAAGCCACCTACAACGAGTGAAGCATTAGTAGGTCAACAACAGCAATCAGTTGAACACTTAGTGGAATTAGTGCAATCTGCTGAGCTTAGCGATTACCGCTTATTGGCGGAGGAACTATTAGAAAATTATAATGCAGTTGATTTAATCGCTGCGGCATTAAAATCTGTGACACGTGAGCCAGATGCAACACCTGTAACAATTACAGAAGAGCGTCCATTGCCGATGCGCCGTGAGCGTGGTTCACAACAAGGTCGTGGTGGCAGTGGTCGCAATGACCGCAACCGCCGTAATGACCGTGGTGGTAGCCGTGACCGTGGACGCGACCGCAATCGTCCATCGTCAGACCGCAACCGTGACCGCCGTCGTGAAAGCAGCGGAAGCCGCCGCCCACGCCGTCGCGAAGACTAGTCATTAGAGTGCCAGGCACAAAAACAATTCTGAATTGTTTGCGTGCCTGGCACTTTTAAATTTTTTTGAAACAAATATAGTATTCATACGTATAATGGAAGGGAGAGGAAGTGGAAAAATGAGAACGGAACCAAAATATCAAATTCCTAAAAAAGGATTAACCGTTTGGCGACTATACGGCATACTAGAAACACTAGTAGCTATTATCATTGCTGGAGCAGTTAGTTTTGCTACATACTATTTTGAATGGCCGAAATATATTTATTTTATAGCTGCGGCGATTGTTATTATAATCGCCTTATTAGAAATATGGATTTTTCCAAATATCCGTTGGCGTATTTGGCGTTATGAAGTGCGTGAGCAGGAGATTGAAATTCAAAGTGGCTTGTTTATTGTCAAACGTACACTAATACCAATGGTGCGTGTACAGCATGTAGATACAGGACAAGGTCCAATATTAAAAAAATATGATTTGGCGAATATTTCAATCTCCTCTGCTGCAACAACGCATGTGATTCCGATGTTAATTACGGCAGATGCAGACGAACTGCGTGCTAAAATTTCGGAACTGGCAAGGGTGGCGGAAGAAGATGTCTAAATATAAATTGCATCCTGTATCGGCTATTATTAACTGTGCAAAAGCTTTAAAGGACTCGTTAATTCCAATTGTTATCATTGTTGTAGCAAACGGCTTTAATTTTAGCTTGAATTTTCGTGACGAGCGCTTCTTTCAATCAATGATACCGCTTATCATCTTATCAGCTATTATTCTTTTCTCATTTTTCAATGGCATTATTAAATGGTGGACATTTACTTATTGGTTTGAGGATAATGAGCTGCGGGTTCAGCACGGCTTATTTATTAAAAAGAAGCGCTTTATCCCATATGACCGTATTCAAAGCTTAAATTATAAAGAAGGTATTTTTCACCGTATTTTTGGTTTAGTGCAGGTGTCGGTTGAAACAGCGGGTAATAAGTCTGGAAAGGCAGAGGCTGAGCTTACAGCTATTACACGCGAGGCTGCAGATTTTATTGAAAATGAAACAAAAAAAATAAAAATAGCGCAGCATGTTGTAGAAGGTGAGGAGTTACAGGCAACACGCCTCATTCATAAAATGTCACCAAAGGATTTAGTGGTTTTAGCAACTACTTCGAATAGTATTGGGGTTGTATTAGCTGGGGTATTGGCTGTTGTTTCGCAGTTTTCGGAGTTTATTCCGTATGATTGGATTTATGAAGAGATGGCGCAATTATTACGCTTTGGCTTTTTATTAATTGTTATACTTGCTATTTTTGGTTTATTAATTGCATGGCTAGTATCTGTAGTAATTACATTTATTAACTATTATAATTTTGAAGTATCTGAGGAAAATGAGCGTCTTATTATAACGCGTGGTTTATTAGAGAAAAAACGTATTACGATTCCTTTAAATCGTGTACAAGCAATTAAAATTGTTGAAAACCCATTTAGACAAATATTTGGCTTAGCGGCGGTGATTGTAGAAAGTGCTGGGGGTGGCTTTGGAGGAGAAAAAGATAAAACAGTTGTCTTATTTCCTTTAATTTCAAGAAAGAAAATGGCACAGCCATTGCAGCAGCTATTTCCTCATTTTGACTTGAATTTAGAGGAAGCGATACGACCACCAAAGCGTGCACGACCGTACTTTTATCGGATTGACTTTGTATGGCTTGTCCCGCTAATGGCTGCATTATCATACTTCTTTTTCCCGTACGGTATGCTGTCTTTATTATTAATAATACCTGTATTGCTGTTAGGGCTATGGCAATTTAAAACAGCTCGCTTTAAAATTTCAAGTGAGCAAATTACGATTATGTATAGAACGATTAGTCGCGTAACGTTTATTGCAGAAAAACGCCGCATTCAAATTGCGGAGCAACAGCAAAATTATTTCCAAAAGAGAAAAAGTGTTGCATCAACGAAAATTGTTGTGATGTCAGGTGCGACAGGGGCATCTGCGAAGGCTTATCATATGGATGAGCAATGCATTGATGAGTTAATGCGCTGGTATGAGCGTTAAGTTTTCCAGCTCATAATACGAAATAAAACGACTGTTAGAAGAGCTTGCATTTGCAATGCTCTTCTGACAGTCGTTTGTATGTCAAAAAAGAAATCAATTAGCAGCCGGGCATTATTGTCGCCAACGTAGCATATTTTTAGGCTTAAAATAAAATAGCCCTAGTGCAAAGCCTGTGACTAGTCCACCTAGGTGACTGGCGATATTAATATTTGGCTGTAAAAACGTCATGATTACACTAATGACGATGATTGGAAGAATAATTTGGCGAAGCTGTGGCATGACATGTCGCATATAGAATAAAAGTCCTCCGAACGCCCCGATAATACCAAAAATTGCCCCGCTAGCCCCAACGCTCGCATAGTCTGCATCCTGTGTTACGAATGTAACGATGCCTCCGAAAATGCCTGCAAGAAAATAAATTGTTAGAAAGCGCATTTTGCCAGCGATTTTTTCTAGCTCAGGCCCAAATAAAAAAAGTGAAAACATATTAAATAAAATATGCAAAAAGCCTGCATGCAAAAACATGGACGTAATCATCCGCCACCATTCTCCTGCAGCGATTAAGCCATTGTGGCTAACACCCGCATAAAAAAGCTCAGTGCCAAGACCGGGAATGCGTGTGACAAGATGAGCTATAATATTTAAAGCAATAATAGTTGAAACGACGGGATACATTTTAATATACTGTTGAAAACTTTCTCTACGAATAAACATTTTTCCACCTCGATGTTAATTATACATTGGTTAGGATAAATAATGAAAGGAATAACATGGCGATGATTAAAGGAATTGGATTAGACATCATTGAGCTAACACGCATTGAAAAAGCGATGCAACGCTCTGAAAAATTTATGCTACGTATTTTAACACCTCGTGAGCAAATGCTTTTTGCAAAGCTATCTACTGCAAGACAGGTAGAATTTTTGGCAGGGCGTTTTGCGGCAAAGGAGGCCTATGCAAAGGCCAATGGTACAGGCATTGGCAAAGGCTGTGAATTACAGCAAATTGAAATTTTAAAAAACAAGCAAGGTGCACCCGAATTATTTTTTGATGCTAAGCGTGTAAAGGGCTTTGTAACAATTACCCATACACAAACAGTAGCAGCTGCTCAAGTTGTCTTAATGGAATAAGACATATTTTGACGTAACACTCCATATGCTGAATTACTAGAGCGAAAGTGGAGAAAGGGTGGGATTGTGCACTACCGAAAAATCATTTTTATGATTGGCTGTTGTATTTTCCTTTTGGCGGCATGTGGTAAAGCATCGCAAGAGGACGTTGTGAAAAAAATTGGAGAAAAATGGGGAGAAACAAAGGGCTACGAATTAACTGCTTCAATGGAAATTAAGACTGGCAATGAGCCTCGTGCATATGATGTGAAAGTGTGGCATACCAAGCCTGACTTTTACAAAGTGGAAGTAACCGCGCAAAATGAGGATATTACACAAATGATTGTTCGAAATGAGGAAGGAGTATTCGTCGTTACACCAGCGCTATCGAAAACATATAAATTTCAAAGTGATTGGCCGAAGCAAAATAGCCAAGCGTACTTAATTGGCGCATTGGCAGAAGATATACAAGCCGATAAAGGGTTGCAAATGGAAAATGGCGAGGATACTTATATTTTTACCGCGGCGACACGTAACTCGGACAAAACAGGTATGTCAACACAGCTAGTAACGGTGGATAAAAAATCAATGCTCCCAAAAAGTGTAGCAATTTTAAATGAGGCAGGCGAGGAACAAATTTCAATTACTTTTAATGATGTTAAATTAGGCGTAACACATAAGGCAGAGGACTATGCTGTTGAAAAATTTCAAGAAAATAAAGAAAAAGAAGCAGCAAGTGCCGATATAACAAATAGTGAGGCGTTTCAAACGCATTATCCAATACTGCAATGGGATCATACGAAGTTAGTTGATTCACAAACGATTCGAGAAGATGGAATAGAGCGTGTTATTTTAACATTTGAAGGTGAAAAAGCATTCACATTGATGCAGCAGCCTGCTGTACCAATAGATTCGACTGTACCTGTCTTTGCTCCTGGAGATCCGGCTGATTTAGGGTTTGCTATTGGTGCAATTACAGATAATTCGATTAGCTGGGAACGTGACGGCATATCATTTTTCATTGCTTCTAGTAAGATGACAAGAGAAGAACTGATTGAAGTAGCAGCTTCTGTTACATCTGGTGAAATGAAGTAGATTAGTTGTTCAGTAATAGCCCTTATTTTAATTTAGTAGGTGGCAATACTACTTGTTGACGCGGTAATTATGTATGGATTTTTATATCTATACATAATTACGCTGAAAAAGGGCTATTACTACTTAAATGTTTAGAATTTGAGTAAAGAGGGTACAAAGCATATGGAAGAAATTCAATATTACCGTCCAACGAAAGCGATAATTGATTTACGAGCTATTCAAAAAAACATCACACAACTAAAAAAACACCTACAACCAGATGTGCAAATCATAGCTGTTATAAAAGCGAATGGCTATGGTCATGGGGATATAGCCGTTGCACAAGCTGCATTGCAGGCAGGCGCTACAATATTGGCGGTTGCTACACCTGAAGAGGCCGTTCATGTTCGTTCACATATAGCTACTGCTGACATATTAGTACTCGGAGCAAGCCCTGTTTCATTTGTTACTTATG
Organism: Metasolibacillus sp. FSL H7-0170; assembly: GCF_038593115.1. Classification (NCBI taxonomy): domain Bacteria; kingdom Bacillati; phylum Bacillota; class Bacilli; order Caryophanales; family Caryophanaceae; genus Metasolibacillus; species Metasolibacillus sp. FSL H7-0170. Next base: position 3,017,551 of record NZ_CP151964.1, read on the forward strand.
CTGCTGAAAATAATATTTCTCTTACTGTTTTTTCGAAAGAGTGGGTCGAGCAAGCAGCACTATTCCACTTAACAAACAAATTAAAGCTACATATAAAAATTGACACAGGCATGGGGAGAATTGGTGTTACTTCTATACAGAAGCTGCAACTTTTGCAAGAAGCGATTGTCGCAGCAGGGCAAATGGAGATAGATGGAGTATTCACCCATTTCGCAACTGCCGATGAGGAAAATACAGGACATTTCGAACAGCAAGTAGAGCTGTTTCACGATATGTTGAAAGTGTTAGCTGTTAAGCCGCGCCTCATACATGTAGCTAATACTGCGACAGTATTAGTCAAAGACAAAGCGCTTCAATATGATGCGATAAGATTCGGTATTTCAATGTATGGCTTAGCACCCTCTCATTATGTAGCAAAATATCTACCATTCCCTTTGAAGCCTGCGCTGTCATTGGAAACAGAATTAGTACATGTTAAAGAGCTAGCGGCAGGACAAACTGTTGGATATGGCGCAACTTATACGGCAGAAGAGGATGTTTTTATCGGCACATTGCCGATAGGCTATGCAGATGGGCTACTTCGTAAATTAACAGGACAAACAGTATTAATTGACGGGCAGCGCGCTCCGATAGTTGGTCGAATTTGCATGGATCAATGTATGATTTTACTTCCAAAAGCATATACTGTTGGAGAGAAAGTGACATTAATAGGTACACAACAAAATGTAACGATCTCACTAGATGAATGGGCAAATAAGCTCGAGACAATCAATTATGAAATACCATGTATTATAACAAACCGAGTGCCGAGGATATATACTAGCTAAAATAATTGTACTTTCGACAAAAACCGCTTTTAAAACAGAGTTTGTCAGTTTTTTAGATTTCTTGTCTTTTCATTGCATGTATTCAGTGATAGAATGAAATTATGAAAAGCAGAAGTTTTGCGGTCTTTTGTGGAGGTGCTTGTTGTGTACACGAAAAATAGAGAGAATATAAATTCTTCAAACGGGCCATTACTAGGAATTGAACAAATATTTGCCCAAAGCGATTTCTATAATGGCGAAATGCTGTATGTTTCAACATCTAAACGAGTGAAGCAGACACAACCAAATCAAATACGGGAAGCTTTAGAAAAGGGCTATGTGGAAATGTCGCATATTAATCTGATGATTTGCAGCGAATGCCTGCATGCAGAATATGAAGCGGAACATATGGTGGAGCGGCGTCTCGTTAGCGGGGGATGACAATTTGAGCGTAAAACGTGGAGACGTTTTTTTTGCAGATCTATCACCTGTTATAGGCTCAGAGCAAGGTGGTACAAGACCTGTACTGATTATTCAAAATGATATTGGTAATAGATTTAGTCCAACTGTCATTATAGCTGCTATTACTGCGCAAATTCAAAAAGCAAAATTACCTACTCATGTCGAAATCGATGCCAAGAAGTATGGCTTTGAACGCGATTCGGTAATTTTGCTTGAGCAATTGCGTACTATTGATAAATCACGGTTAACAGACCGTATTACACAGCTTGATGATGAATTAATGGAAAAAGTTGATATGGCATTAGGTATTAGTTTAGGCCTCGTAAGTTTTTAATACATAATTACAAAACACCGTTGCGGTTGCAGCGGTGTTTTGTTTTGGAGAAAATCGCCTTCATATAAGGGAAGGTTAATTTTTATTAAAAAATCTGCTTAATTCCCCGTTTTTAAACTTCTAAAATGAGCAGATTTCTCTTTAAAATAGCTGTACTTTCAATGAGATTGATTATGAAATGTTCGAAAAGCAGTGCCTTCAAATGCTTCTACAAATAAATTTTACAAAATATGATTATACGGTATAGTTAAAATAGATATTCACTTCTTTCGGCGATGTTTTTGCGACGAGTAACCGTAGGGGCCAAATTCTTTTTGTATCGAAAGCGAAGCGCCAGATACAGGAGTCTCTCAGGTCTACAAGTAGCGAGTGAATACAAGCAATAGACCCATTTCAGCGGGTATCTAAACATCCGCTAACAAAGAGGAACTCAGTCTAAGACCATCGCATACTCAGGTAACGACTGAGTAATCAACATCGTGTTGGCTAGACTTGCAGCGGATGTTGCAGATTTTGAAGGGAGGCTTGCATGATGCAGGTCAGTTAATCATTGTCGCAGGACGTGACAATAATTAACTTCCACCAGTGAACTCAAAAAATTGGGACTAGAGTTAGCAGAGGCGTAATTGATAATGTGATTGAAGGGCAGTGAGTATATGAAATCAACAGTAAATATTACAACTGAATGGGATATTGTTACTGCACGTGAAATAGGGCGCAACGAAGCAAAACGAATAGGCTTTGATACTGTGAATCAAGCTCGTATTACGACAGTTATTAGCGAACTGGCACGCAATATTTATTTATATGCCAGTGTTGGAACGATTACAATAGAAAAAATAGAGGAAGATGGCAAAATTGGTTTAGCGATAACCGCAACTGACCAAGGACCGGGTATCGAGGACGTACGCACTGTAATGCAGGATGGCTTTTCAACATCAGGTAGCATTGGTGCAGGCTTACCAGGTGTTAAAAGATTAATGGATGATATAGAGATTCAATCACAATTAGAAGAAGGGACAACTGTTCGCGTAAAAAAATGGTTGTGATAGGGAACATTGTATGAGAGAACTAAAAATACAATATAAAAAAATTCTCACAGACTATATTGAAAATCAATCAGAGCGAAATTTGTATATTGGGCAAAGCTTTATTCGACAATTGATTCAAAAAAATATAGCACCAGAAGAAGTAATACATATGCATAAGCAAGTAATGGAAGAAATATTTCCAGAGCTGCCTGCGGTGAGTAAGGACGGCTATGATTTTTTAATCGAAATAATGGTTTATTTCGGCTTAACTTTAAAAGAGCATCAAATTTTACTAGAGCAACAGGAAGAAATGCGGATTGAAATGAATGTAGCGGCTAAAATTCAAAGCGTTCTATTAAAAACGACAGTACCGCAAATTGATGCCATCGATATTGGAATGATTTCTATCCCGATACGCAAAATGAACGGTGATTACGTTCATTTTTCAATAGATGAACAAAATTATGTAGGGGTAGCTGTAACGGACGTTGTTGGGAAAGGTGTGCCTGCTGCGCTTTGTATGTCGATGGTGAAGTATGGGCTCGACACGCTGGAGTATGCAGAAACTAACCCCGCCTATGTACTAGAAGTATTGAATCGCATTATTGAAAAAAGCGTAGATGACAGCATGTTCGTTTCAATGTTTTATGGGCGACTTGATTTAGTGCGAAGCATATTTACATATGGCTCGGCAGGGCATGAGCCAGCTATTTATTACAATGCTGCGGATAATGCATTCTATGGTTTAGGGGCAAAGGGGTTGCTGCTAGGTATTATGCCTGAAATGAAATATGAGCAAACTGAGATTCCTCTTTATGAAGGCGACTTTATTATTATGATGACAGATGGTGTCACAGAATTTCGCCATGATGAAGAAATCGATTCAAGAAAAATTATTGAGCGGTTAGCTCTTACGCATCGCCATTTAAGTGCGCAAGAAATGTGTGAAAAATTATATGAAGAATTGCAGGAATTGCAAGAGGATGGATTGGATGATGATTTTACTGTCGTCATTTTAAAAAAATAAATGCGCAAGTAACGTTTAAAATCTTGAGGAAAGGGAATCGTTGTATAGGTTATGACGGAGGTGCTTTAAAGGTATGAATATAAATGTGCAGTTTCAAAAGGATGGGCAAGTAATAAATGGATATATTGATGGTGAAATCGATACGTATACTGCCCCTATTTTACGTGAGGAACTAGAGGCTCTTGAGATTGAGAAAGACTCATTAGTCCAACTAGATTTATCGAAGGTTAGCTATTTAGACAGCACAGGTTTAGGGATTTTCGTTGCATTTTATAAAAGAGTAGTGAAAGAAAATGCGCATTTTAAACTAGTTGGCTTAACAGCTCGCCTAGTTCGTTTATTTGAAATTACTGGTTTAAGTGAGCTAATGGACATCGAAACGAATACAAAGGTGGAGTTTAATAATGAAAGCATTTGATTATATTGAAATAAGAGTTCCTGCTAAACCGCAATATGTCAGTGTTATTCGTTTAACGATTTCAGGTTTGGCGCTACGTCTCGGCTTTAGTTATGACGAAATTGAAGATTTGAAAATTGCGACAGGTGAAGCTGTTACAAATGTCGTTCATCATGCTTATCACGATGCAGAAGAGGGCGAAATTGTCATTGGTTGCGCATTATTCGACAATAAAATCGAAATCATGGTAGCGGATTATGGCAATAGCTTTAATTTTGAAGAAATTAAATCGAAAATCGGCCCGTACAATGAAAATGAAAAAGTATCGATGCTACGTGAAGGGGGCTTAGGACTCTATTTAATGCAAGCGTTAATGGATGAAGTAAAGGTGAACAATGAGGGCGGCGTCACTGTTTTCATGACAAAGTATGTCACAAGAGAGCAGGTGGAGGAATATGACGAGAGAATCATTACCTAATGAAACCTCAAATGAAGAGGTGCTTCGATGGATTGCGCAATATCAAGCCACAAAGGACGATACCGCCCAAACAGAACTAGTGCTTCATTATCAACAATTAGTAGAGGCGTTAGCGCGTAAATATGCTGCTGGCAAAACTTATTATGAGGATACTGTACAGGTTGGTATGCTTGGTTTACTTGGAGCGATGCAGCGCTTCGATACGACTGTGGGACGAAGCTTTGAGGCATTTGCAATACCTACTATTATCGGCGAAATTAAGCGTTTTTTACGCGATAAGACTTGGGATGTGCACGTACCGCGCCGCATTAAAGAATTAGGCCCACGTATCAAATCGACAGTGGAGCATTTAACGACAGAGCTTCAGCGCTCGCCTTCAATTCTAGAAATAGCTACCTATTTGGAGGTGGGGGAAGAGGAGGTGCTTGAAGCAATGGAAATGGGGCGCGGTTACCAAGCGCTTTCAATGGACCATGCGATAGAATCGGATTCAGATGGTAGCACAGTAACATTGTTCGATGTTGTTGGAAAAGAGGATTTGGAGTTCGAAACGGCAAATCGCCGAATCATTGTGTCTGAAATTATGCATGTTTTGAATGAGCGTGAGCAACAAGTAATCGAGCTTACATATTTAAAGCAGCTTAGTCAAAAAGAGGCGGGAGACCAACTGGGTATTTCGCAAATGCATGTGTCCAGAATTCAAAGAGCAGCGATAAAAAAATTACAAGATGCTGTTGCAACAGTCAATAATAGTTAAAATAAAATCAGCGTGTTAGAATAAAGTGATAGGGCAATCAATAGATTGTTAGCTCTCACGAATCATATTTGCATAGGCAGTTCATTGCCCACTTATAGCTTTGAAGTGGGGAGTCTTGTATCTGATGCTTTGCTATCGATAGGGACAAACTGTTCTTGTATGGTTCATTCTAGCGCGCTGATTTTTTGTTAGCGTGAATTTTGTAAGAAGGAACGTGATCAATTTGGACAACAAACAAATGTTTAAGCTAATTGCAGCAGACACAAACGTCTTACCACATCAAGTAGAAGCGGTTATCAAGTTACTTGAAGATAGCAATACCGTACCGTTTATTGCCCGTTACCGAAAGGAAGCAACTGGCTCTTTAGATGAAGTGGAAATTAAAGCAATTGACGACCGTTATCAATATATCCAACAGCTTGAAAAAAGAAAAGAAGAGGTATTACGCTTAATTGATGAACAAGGTAAGCTGACAGAAGAATTGCAGCATGCAATTCAAACTGCAACAGTTCTTCAACGTATAGAAGATTTATATCGACCATATAAACAAAAGCGCAGAACGAAGGCGACGATTGCTAAGGAGAGCGGCTTAGAACCACTTGCAGATTTGATGATGCAATTTACAAATAGCGATATAGAGGAACAAGCACAAAACTTTGTAAATGAAGAAAAGGCGGTGTTGACTGTTGAAGATGCTTTGGCAGGGGCCCGTGCAATTTTAGCGGAACGCTTTGCAGATGACGCGTCGATTCGAGAGCGTTTGCGCAAACTTTCATGGCGTGAGGGGAAAATTGAAACAGCAAGCAAAAACGAAGCTAAGGATGAAAAGCATGTTTTTGAAATGTATTACAGCTACGAGGAGCCAATTAATCGCATCGTTCCGCACCGTATTTTAGCGATTAATCGCGGGGAAAAAGAAGAGATATTAAAAGTATCGATTGTTGTGCCAGTAGAGCGTGCAACGCAAATAATGGAAAACGAATGGATTCCAAAGAATCGTTCATGTTCTTCTATCGCTCAAGTAAAGGAGGCGATTGCTGACAGCTATAAACGTTTAATTCAGCCCTCTATTGAAAGGGAGTTGCGCAATGAGCTTTCTGAAAAGGCGGAGGCGCAGGCGATTCATATTTTTGCAGAAAACTTGCGGAATTTATTGTTGCAGCCACCGATGCGCGGCAAAATGGTTCTTGGCGTTGACCCTGCTTATCGCACAGGCTGTAAGCTAGCAGTTGTAGATGAAACAGGAAAAATGTTAGAAGTGACAGTGATTTATCCACATCCGCCAAAGCCTGATGTTGCCAAATCGAAAAAAGTAGTTAATGAAATACTAGACCGTTATCCGATTGGGATTATTGCGATAGGAAACGGTACTGCCTCACGTGAAACAGAGCAATTCATTGCAGATGTAATAAAGGAGCGGGAGACAACAGATATAGCGTATGTTATTGTCAACGAGGCAGGCGCCTCGGTATACTCAGCATCTGATGTAGCACGTGCAGAATTCCCCGACTTACAAGTTGAGCAGCGCAGCGCGGTATCCATCGCACGCCGCTTACAAGACCCATTATCAGAGCTAGTGAAAATCGAACCAAAGGCAGTAGGAGTTGGACAATATCAGCATGATGTATCGCAAAAACAACTAGCGGAATCCTTAACATTTATAGTGGAGACAGCGGTAAACCAAGTAGGGGTAGACGTTAATACAGCGTCAGCATCCCTGTTGCAGTATGTGTCGGGCTTATCAAAAACGGTTGCAGAAAATATTGTAAATGCGCGTAGCGAAAGTGGGAAATTTACTTCACGTGCACAATTGAAGAAAATTCCTCGCCTCGGTGCTAAAACTTATGAGCAGGCAATCGGTTTTTTACGTATTGTAGATGCTAAAAACCCGCTTGATGCAACGGGCATCCATCCTGAAAGCTATGCGTTAGCAGAGCAAATTTTACAAATGGCAAACTTGACGAAGAAGGATGTAGGGACTGAAAAGGCTGAACATGCAATTTCAACGCTTTCGATTGAGGAAATAAGTGAAGCCTTAAATATCGGAGAAGTAACAGTAAAGGATTTAGTAGATACACTAATGAGGCCTACCCGTGATCCACGTGATGCATTCCCTCAGCCATTATTAAAAACAGATGTTTTACAAATGGAAGATTTAAAAGTAGGAATGGAATTACAAGGAACGGTACGAAATGTAGTTGATTTCGGTGCCTTTGTAGATATTGGTGTTAAGCAGGATGGTCTTGTACACATATCCAAATTGCAAAAACGCCGAATCAAACACCCGCTTGAAGTTGTTGCACTTGGGGATATTGTGACAGTTTGGGTAGAAAGGGTAGAAGTAGACAAGGGGCGCATTTCTTTAACAATGCTACCACCACAGCAAAGCATATAATAAACCGTTAGAAGAGAGCACCTAGAAAGTACACATCTGGCAATTATTCGTCACAGAAAACATGGCTAATGCACAGCTTTCTTGACAGTTCTTTTCATTGCTTAACTTCTTTCAGGAAAATATTTTGTAGCGACGGGTACAGAAATCTTCCACCTCAATAGGTGGCGAGCTGAAAGAAGTTAAAGCCTTCGGCGGATGCCATAAATTTCATGAGATGTGCTTAAAACGAAGTTAGTCAAATTCAAATACAATTACGCTAAGTTGACTTGATTATATGAATTTGTGGAGGTGATAAAGATGGAGGATTCACAATTGCAGCAATTAGTCGAGCAATTATCGCAGCAATATTTCCAAATGCCTTTTCAGCATAAAGCTTCTTTTAATTCACGCCTAAGAACGACAGGGGGGCGCTATATGCTACATAGTCATAATATCGAAATAAATAAACGTTATTATGAGTACTTTGGTATCGATGAGTTAACCGGGATTATTTTGCATGAGCTTTGTCACTATCATTTACATATCCAAGGTAAAGGCTATCAACATCGGGATGCAGATTTTCGTAACCTATTAAAACAAGTAGGGGCTCCTCGTTTTTGCTCCACAATTGAAAAGGAAGAAAACGGCAAAATAACTTATTATCATTATCGCTGTCTTGACTGTGGACAATTATATAGAAGAAAAAGAAAAGTCAATGTAAAATCCTATTGCTGTAGCAAATGTCGAGGCGCGATTTGCTTAACATAAATAATCTATACTGAGTAGCGGTGGCGAATGTGTTGATTAATTGCTAATTAATCGTTTATAATTGAAAAAAATTTATTACTTCAATCAAACAAAAAATTATTTTCGAAAAATATATAAAAAATGTTGACTATAAGAAATAAGGTGTCTATAATAGAAAAAGTCGGCAAGGTTATTGCTGATTGAATAACAATTAATCCGAAGTAGCTCAGTGGTAGAGCAACCGGCTGTTAACCGGTTGGTCGCAGGTTCGAGCCCTGCCTTCGGAGCCAATGGCCCGTTGGTCAAGTGGTTAAGACACCGCCCTTTCACGGCGGTAACACGGGTTCGAATCCCGTACGGGTCACCATTTGCATTTTACATTTGAATTATTTAAGGTCCCGTGGTGTAGCGGTTAACATGCCTGCCTGTCACGCAGGAGATCGCCGGTTCGATCCCGGTCGGGACCGCCATTTCGATGGGGTATAGCCAAGCGGTAAGGCAACGGATTTTGATTCCGTCATGCCTAGGTTCGAATCCTAGTACCCCAGCCATTTCACGAGCCATTAGCTCAGTCGGTAGAGCATCTGACTTTTAATCAGAGGGTCGAAGGTTCGAGTCCTTCATGGCTCACCATTTTCAACTTATTTATATAGAGTAAACTTAAATAGGAAGTTGAACGCGGTCGTGGCGGAATGGCAGACGCGCTAGGTTGAGGGCCTAGTGGGGGCAACCCCGTGGAGGTTCAAGTCCTCTCGGCCGCACCAAGTAAGATAATAATTTAGCGCCCGTAGCTCAATTGGATAGAGCGTCTGACTACGGATCAGAAGGTTATGGGTTCGACTCCTGTCGGGCGCGCCAAAAAAATATGCGGGTGTAGTTTAATGGTAAAACCTCAGCCTTCCAAGCTGATGTCGTGAGTTCGATTCTCATCACCCGCTCCAAAAAAAGTGTTGACAAATAAACGAACGATATGTTAAGATTTAATAACTGTCGGTAATGTTTGTGTCGATAGAGTAAAATGAACCTTGAAAACTGAACAAGCAAGACGTGAATGAATAAAGTTTCATTGAATAGATGAAACACAATTTTGGACATCGAATGAAGATGCCAGCAAATGTTTTAATGTATCGAAAGCGAAGCGACAGATACAAATTTGAGCTTACTCAAATTCTTTTTATGGAGAGTTTGATCCTGGCTCAGGACGAACGCTGGCGGCGTGCCTAATACATGCAAGTCGAGCGGGCGTTATTTTGGTGCTTGCACCGAAGTAACGCTAGCGGCGGACGGGTGAGTAACACGTGGGCAACCTGCCCTGTAGATGGGGATAACTCCGGGAAACCGGGGCTAATACCGAATGATACTTTGAAACCCATGTTTTAAAGTTGAAAGATGGTTCTGCTATCGCTACAGGATGGGCCCGCGGCGCATTAGCTAGTTGGTGAGGTAATGGCTCACCAAGGCAACGATGCGTAGCCGACCTGAGAGGGTGATCGGCCACACTGGGACTGAGACACGGCCCAGACTCCTACGGGAGGCAGCAGTAGGGAATCTTCCACAATGGGCGAAAGCCTGATGGAGCAACGCCGCGTGAGTGAAGAAGGTTTTCGGATCGTAAAACTCTGTTGTAAGGGAAGAACAAGTGCCGTAGTAACTGGCGGCACCTTGACGGTACCTTATTAGAAAGCCACGGCTAACTACGTGCCAGCAGCCGCGGTAATACGTAGGTGGCAAGCGTTGTCCGGAATTATTGGGCGTAAAGCGCGCGCAGGCGGTTTTTTAAGTCTGATGTGAAAGCCCCCGGCTCAACCGGGGAAGGTCATTGGAAACTGGGGAACTTGAGTGCAGAAGAGGAAAGTGGAATTCCAAGTGTAGCGGTGAAATGCGTAGAGATTTGGAGGAACACCAGTGGCGAAGGCGACTTTCTGGTCTGTAACTGACGCTGAGGCGCGAAAGCGTGGGGAGCAAACAGGATTAGATACCCTGGTAGTCCACGCCGTAAACGATGAGTGCTAAGTGTTAGGGGGTTTCCGCCCCTTAGTGCTGCAGCTAACGCATTAAGCACTCCGCCTGGGGAGTACGGTCGCAAGACTGAAACTCAAAGGAATTGACGGGGGCCCGCACAAGCGGTGGAGCATGTGGTTTAATTCGAAGCAACGCGAAGAACCTTACCAGGTCTTGACATCCCGTTGCCCACTATGGAGACATGGTTTTCCCTTCGGGGACAACGGTGACAGGTGGTGCATGGTTGTCGTCAGCTCGTGTCGTGAGATGTTGGGTTAAGTCCCGCAACGAGCGCAACCCTTGATCTTAGTTGCCATCATTCAGTTGGGCACTCTAAGGTGACTGCCGGTGACAAACCGGAGGAAGGTGGGGATGACGTCAAATCATCATGCCCCTTATGACCTGGGCTACACACGTGCTACAATGGACGGTACAACCGGTTGCCAACCCGCGAGGGGGAGCTAATCCGATAAAACCGTTCTCAGTTCGGATTGTAGGCTGCAACTCGCCTACATGAAGCCGGAATCGCTAGTAATCGCGGATCAGCATGCCGCGGTGAATACGTTCCCGGGCCTTGTACACACCGCCCGTCACACCACGAGAGTTTGTAACACCCGAAGTCGGTGAGGTAACCTTTTGGAGCCAGCCGCCGAAGGTGGGATAGATGATTGGGGTGAAGTCGTAACAAGGTAGCCGTATCGGAAGGTGCGGCTGGATCACCTCCTTTCTAAGGATATTTTCGGAATATCTCCTACGGAGATAACATTCACGGATTGCTGTTCAGTTTTGAAGGTTCATCAATGGATGAATACTTCTTATTGTGCACCTGCGGTTTTCCCTCGCAAATACGCGAGGAAGCAAATACAGGTAGCCTATTTGTTCTTTGAAAACTGGATAAAACGACATTGAAAGTAACAAGTTTTAAATAGATCAAGTAATTGATCGTGTAAGTTCTTAAATCTTATTTCTTTTATGAGATAAGTTGTAACTAACATGAAGGTTTCAAGACACGAGTAGGACAAGGAAGCGATTGAGCGATGGAAGGAGCGTACCTAAGTACGTGACTGACAGAGTGAATGAAGCTGACGCAGTCATACGATGTGTATTGAAAGCCGAAAATGAAGGTTTCGAGATACGAGCAAGCCAAGGAAGCAGCTTGAGTGAATGAAGGAGCGTACCTCTGTACGTGACTGAATGAGCGAAAGTAGCTGACGCAGGATGGCGATGTATATCGAAAGCTGAAGGTTAAGTTATTAAGGGCGCACGGTGGATGCCTTGGCACTAGGAGTCGATGAAGGACGGCACTAACACCGATATGCCTCGGGGAGCTGTAAGTAAGCTTTGATCCGGGGATTTCCGAATGGGGAAACCCACTATGTTTAATGGCATAGTATCCATACGTGAATTCATAGCGTATGGAAGACAGACGCAGGGAACTGAAACATCTAAGTACCTGCAGGAAGAGAAAGAAAATTCGATTCCCTGAGTAGCGGCGAGCGAAACGGGAAAAGCCCAAACCAAAGAGCTTGCTCTTTGGGGTTGTAGGACACTCTATACGGAGTTACAAAGGAATGAAGTAGATGAAGCGACTTGGAAAGGTCCGCCAGAGCAGGTAAAAGCCCTGTAGTCGAAAGTTCATTCCCTCCAGAGTGGATCCTGAGTACGGCGGAACACGTGAAATTCCGTCGGAATCCGGGAGGACCATCTCCCAAGGCTAAATACTCCCTAGTGACCGATAGTGAACCAGTACCGTGAGGGAAAGGTGAAAAGCACCCCGGGAGGGGAGTGAAAGAGAACCTGAAACCGTGTGCCTACAAGTAGTTAGAGCCCGTTAATGGGTGATAGCGTGCCTTTTGTAGAATGAACCGGCGAGTTACGATAACGTGCAAGGTTAAGCTGAGAAAGCGGAGCCGCAGCGAAAGCGAGTCTGAATAGGGCGAAGGAGTACGTTGTCGTAGACCCGAAACCAGGTGATCTACCCATGGCCAGGGTGAAGGTAAGGTAACACTTACTGGAGGCCCGAACCCACGTACGTTGAAAAGTGCGGGGATGAGCTGTGGGTAGCGGAGAAATTCCAATCGAACCTGGAGATAGCTGGTTCTCTCCGAAATAGCTTTAGGGCTAGCCTCGTGATGGAGAATACCGGAGGTAGAGCACTGTTTGGACTAGGGGGGCATCTCGCTTTACCGAATTCAGACAAACTCCGAATGCCGGATATTTATACACGGGAGTCAGACTGCGAGTGATAAGATCCGTAGTCAAGAGGGAAACAGCCCAGACCACCAGCTAAGGTCCCAAAGTAATCGTTAAGTGGAAAAGGATGTGGCGTTGCTTAGACAACCAGGATGTTGGCTTAGAAGCAGCCATCATTTAAAGAGTGCGTAATAGCTCACTGGTCGAGTGACACTGCGCCGAAAATGTATCGGGGCTAAACGATTCACCGAAGCTGTGGATTGACATCTACGATGTCAGTGGTAGGAGAGCGTTCTAAGTGCGTTGAAGTCAGACCGGAAGGACTGGTGGAGCGCTTAGAAGTGAGAATGCCGGTATGAGTAGCGAAAGACAGGTGAGAATCCTGTCCACCGTATGACTAAGGTTTCCTGAGGAAGGCTCGTCCGCTCAGGGTTAGTCGGGACCTAAGCCGAGGCCGATAGGCGTAGGCGATGGATAACAGGTTGATATTCCTGTACTACCTCCCCACCGTTTGAGCAATGGGGGGACGCAGGAGGGTAGGGTAAGCAGAGCGTTGGTTGTCTCTGTTCAAGCAGTAAGGCGTGTGTGTAGGCAAATCCGCACACTCTAACGCCAAGCTGTGATGACGAGTCCGTATGGACGAAGTTCCTGATCTCACACTGCCAAGAAAAGCCTCTAGCGAGGTGGGAGGTACCCGTACCGCAAACCGACACAGGTAGTCGAGGAGAGAATCCTAAGGTGTGCGAGAGAACTCTCGTTAAGGAACTCGGCAAAATGACCCCGTAACTTCGGGAGAAGGGGTGCTCTTGAGCGTGCAAGCGCATGAGAGCCGCAGTGAATAGGCCCAGGCGACTGTTTAGCAAAAACACAGGTCTCTGCAAAACCGTAAGGTGACGTATAGGGGCTGACGCCTGCCCGGTGCTGGAAGGTTAAGAGGAGTGGTTAGCGCAAGCGAAGCTATGAATTGAAGCCCCAGTAAACGGCGGCCGTAACTATAACGGTCCTAAGGTAGCGAAATTCCTTGTCGGGTAAGTTCCGACCCGCACGAAAGGCGTAACGATCTGGGCACTGTCTCAACGAGAGACTCGGTGAAATTATAGTACCTGTGAAGATGCAGGTTACCCGCGACAGGACGGAAAGACCCCGTGGAGCTTTACTGTAGCTTGATATTGAATTTTGGTACAACTTGTACAGGATAGGTAGGAGCCAGAGATCTCGGAGCGCCAGCTTCGAAGGAGGCGTCGGTGGGATACTACCCTGGTTGTATTGAAATTCTAACCCGTGCCCCTTAGCGGGGTAGGAGACAGTGTCAGGCGGACAGTTTGACTGGGGCGGTCGCCTCCTAAAAGGTAACGGAGGCGCCCAAAGGTTCCCTCAGAATGGTTGGAAATCATTCGTAGAGTGTAAAGGCACAAGGGAGCTTGACTGCGAGACCTACAAGTCGAGCAGGGTCGAAAGACGGGCTTAGTGATCCGGTGGTTCCGCATGGAAGGGCCATCGCTCAACGGATAAAAGCTACCCCGGGGATAACAGGCTTATCTCCCCCAAGAGTCCACATCGACGGGGAGGTTTGGCACCTCGATGTCGGCTCATCGCATCCTGGGGCTGTAGTCGGTCCCAAGGGTTGGGCTGTTCGCCCATTAAAGCGGTACGCGAGCTGGGTTCAGAACGTCGTGAGACAGTTCGGTCCCTATCCGTCGTGGGCGTAGGAAATTTGAGAGGAGCTGTCCTTAGTACGAGAGGACCGGGATGGACATACCGCTGGTGTACCAGTTGTCGTGCCAACGGCATCGCTGGGTAGCTATGTATGGACGGGATAAGTGCTGAAAGCATCTAAGCATGAAGCCCCCCTCAAGATGAGATTTCCCATTACGCAAGTAAGTAAGATCCCTCAAAGACGATGAGGTAGATAGGTTCGAGGTGGAAGTGTGGCGACACATGGAGCTGACGAATACTAATCGATCGAGGACTTAACCACAATTAAAACTTGTTTCAATGTTCGTTTATCCAGTTTTGAAAGAACAAACACTTTCTAAAAATAAGGATTTCAAGACACAAGCTAATCGAGGAAACAAAGGAGCGATTGAAGGAATGTACTAAAGTACATGACTGAATGAGCGAGTGCAGTTGACGAAGAGTAGCGCAGTAGATTGACAGCCGAGTAAGGAACGTCTACTAAAAGCACCACATCCTGTGGTAACGTAGACGCCAGCACACCCATGTGCAAGTGAAGTAATGATGGCAAAGAGGTCACACCCGTTCCCATACCGAACACGGAAGTTAAGCTCTTTAGCGCCGATGGTAGTTGGGGGCTTCCCCCTGTGAGAGTAGGACATTGCTTCGCAATCAAAACCACTGAGGAATCAGTGGTTTTTTTATATGGAAAAGAAGCCCCCAACTACCAAAGACCGAAGGTCGGCTCGGCGCGTAATCGGAGGCAAACAATGACTTAATTTTTCAATCGAATGTCAACTTGAAGCAGTGCAGAAGAGCAAGGAGTCCGAGGCGCCAAGGAGTGCGGAGCGAAATGTGCATCGCACATGAGCACCGCAAGCGACGCGGGCAACGAAGGAATCCGCGGCTCAGCTGTACTGCGTTGAAGCGTCGCTGGTAGTTGGGGGCGCCCCTGTGAGAGTAGGACATTGCTTCGCCACAAAAAATCACTGAGGAATCAGTGGTTTTTTTGTATGAAAAAAGGAAGTTACCAAGAAGAAAAAGGGCGAACATGGAATAAATCTCAGAAAACATGGAATAAAAGTTGAAAAACGTGGAATAAACTCATAAAAACATGGAATAAACTTCGAAAAACATGGAATAAACTTCGAAAAACATGGAATAACGAACCGCTGGGAGCCTATTATAAATAAATTTAAACTATCGGCTGTCACTTTTTATTAATAAAAGTTATCTGAAAGGCACACCTTTTATTTTAGGTGACGTATTGCAAGAAAATTTTTAGCATTTCACTTAGAAGAACTGTTGCTTTAGCAGACTTTTGCTAGGCAAACAACAATCATTAGCGTTCAAAATGCCGTAACTGCGCGGCTTTTCAGATGCTATTTTGGCGACTTACTGTTAGAGCTGCTAATGTTACTGATAGAACCACGAAACTTACTGATAGAATCTTAAAATACATTTATAAATGTAAAAGACTTGAAGAAGCATCTTTAAGGACAATCATTTTACTTAAATCCTGTTTTGGGGTACATAAAATATTCAATTACCTTATGTTTTTAGTCAGATAGATTGACTGGAAAGTTATAGGGAAAGCGGCAAGTTTGCTTTATACTAAAAATCGCCTATAATGGAAAGTGTAGTTTCTTTAATGCTTGCATAAATAAACTTTCACTTCTTTTTCCAGTAAAGATTACTGGGGTTGTTTCTTTTTTATTTGAGGTAAGGGTTTAGTATGTGATTGAAAAATCACATGCTCAAGTCGATTGATTGTTTAAAACAATTAGCCGAAAAATATATTGGAAGGAATTGAGGAAGTATGAGTATTGTTTTACAAGCTACAAAACGTAAGGTAGGATCTCAGGCTATTTTGCGTGAGATTCGAAAAAATGGCGGGGTGCCAGCAGTTGTCTATGGCTATCAAACAGAAACGACACCGATTTTTGTAGATGCAAAAAAGGTTTCGAAAATGATTGTTGGAAGTGGCTTAAATAATATTTTTAAGTTAGCGGTAGATGAACAAAGTATGAATGCTGTTATAAGTGAAGTACAGCGTTGCGCATTAAAGAATACTATTACTCACGTTGATTTCCAAGCAATTAATATGGATTATGAATTGGAAGTAGATGTACCAATCACATTAATAGGCGAATCTTCTGGCGTGAAAGAGGGAGGCATTTTAATGCAACCCAACTTAACGGTTAGAATATTTGTGAAGCCTGCTGATATTCCAGAATCTATCGAAATCGATATCTCACATTTAACTATTGGTAGTTCGATTGCAGTGGTAGATATTCGAGAGCAAGTCAACTTTAAAATACTCTCAGAAGATGATTATACACTTGTTACAGTTATGCCTCCGAAAGTAGAAGATGTGACTGAAGAGGAAGTTGAACAATAATAAAATAAAGATGATAGGAAAAGACGTGTCTGAAAAGCTATTTATAAGACACGTCTTTTGCGATGAGGACAGTGATAATTCATTGTGACTATCGAAGGAACAAATCTCTAATGGGGCTGTTCGTAAAGCTAAACCCTTTTCGAACAGCCCTATTTCTCACCAGCTTTTTAAATTTTATTAGGATAAGAGTGTTCTTTTAGCAAAACATCTCTGGTTTTTTTACATATAGTAATATTTTGAGATGAATGGACCTACAATAAGGTAGGAGGAGAATAATGCTAATTGATGGCGTTTTTTCTGGTGGAGGCTTGAAGGGCTTTGCTTTAGTTGGGGCATATCAAGTTTTAGAAGAGCAAAACTATCGCTTTAAACGGGTAGCGGGGACTAGTGCGGGGGCAATTATGGCGGCATTTATTGCAGCGGGCTATAGTGCCAAGGAAATAGAGCAGCTATTAGATGAATTAAATTTAACGTCGCTTTTAGATAGTCGCAGAACATTATTCAATTTTCCATTTTTAAAGTGGCTTAATGTATATCGACATCTCGGCATATATCGTGGAATTGCGTTAGAAAAATGGTTTTATAAAAAGCTAGCAAATCGCAATATTTATACATTTTCAGATTTGCCTCCAGGGTCATTGAAAGTAGTTGCTTCAGATTTGTCGAATGGGAAAATGATTGTGTTGCCAGATGATTTAATTAGCTATGGAATTGATGCTAACAGTTTTTCAGTGGCACGTGCTTTGCGAATGAGCTGTAGCATTCCATTCTTTTTTGAACCTGTAATTTTAAAAGTAAGGAATAATGAATCGGTTATAGTAGATGGTGGTGTGTTAAGTAATTTTCCTTTTTGGATATTTGATAATCGCAATGGGAAAAGAATACGGCCTTTACTAGGGATTAAACTTAGTTCAAGTGCAGAGCATCAACAGTCTAGAAAAATTAATAATGGGCTACAATTATTTGAGTCGCTTTTCGCCACAATGAAAGATGCACATGATCAGCGTTATATATCGAGAAGGCATGAACGAAATATTATTTTTATTCCGGTGGAGGAATATAGTGCCACACAGTTTACTATGGATGATGACATGAAAGAAGAGTTAATTGCAATTGGCAGAGCTCGGGCACAGCAATTTTTAATGGGTTGGCCAAAAATACGCCTCTTCTAAAATAAGAGGTGTATTTTTAGAACAAACGATTGAAAAAGATAATAAATAATGTTAATATATTAAATGTCGATAAAATAGATTAATAAATTGGTCCCGTGGTGTAGCGGTTAACATGCCTGCCTGTCACGCAGGAGATCGCCGGTTCGATCCCGGTCGGGACCGCCATTTATATAGTTTTTATAAGCAGCATAGGCTTATAAAGGCTTTTTTTATTTTATGAACCGCTCGAATTTTGTCGAAATATTTGTTTTTGAATTGTTCATAATGGGTATGTATTGTTATAGAGTGTCGGGGGTGAGGCGTATGCTAAAGAAATTTAGTGGCGTGTTGGCTATTGCGCTCGTTTTAAGCAGTTGTGCGGCCTATGAACAAGGAAAGCTAATTGATATAGAAGATTCTAATGCATATATATGGCAAAAATATATGAGTGAGCAGGAATTTAATCAGCTAGAGGAAGGCATGAGCTATCTCGATGTTGTAAATACAGCAAAAGGTATAGGTACACTTCAAAAAGAAGGTATATACATTTGGCAAGATGAAGATAGATTAACACAAGCTTACGAAATACATTTTCAAAATGACCGACTTGTTGAGAAAAAGGTACTTGAATTACGAGGGCATTCAACACGATGAAGGAGGTCGTCCGAAAAGTCATTTTGTGACGAGGATAGTGACAATTTCGCTAGGAACCAAATTATTTTTGTAACGACGGTAAGGCGACAGGTATAGAGTTATCTTACTTTCAGTGGATGTCACAGGACGTGATGCTTTTAGGTCAACTTCCACCAAACCAAACAGCCTCAAAAAAACTGAAATCAATTACACAGAGGCGTAATTGATTTTAGAAGCTGGGCTGTCTGAAAGGTACATCCTTTTCAGACAGCCCTTTAGCATGTAGAAATTTTGAACATTTTTTCGTATTCGAGTAAACTAAGGATAATGTATTTTCGGGAAGGATAATAATATGAAATTTGAAAAGCATATACAATCATTACATGAAACAGAGCAATTCGCACATGCATTATCACAACGATTAGAGCCACAATATACAATCACCTTAGAGGGCGACCTAGGAGCTGGTAAAACAACTTTTACACAGGCATTAGCAAAAGGGTTAGGTATAAAGAGGACAGTGAATAGCCCGACGTTTACAATTATGAAGCAATACGAGGGTCGATTGCCTTTAAACCACTTAGATGTTTATCGTTTAGCGGATAGCGATGAAGATTTAGGCTGGGAGGAAATTTTTTATGGCGATGCTGTCACAGTTGTAGAGTGGGCGCATTTAATCAAAGAGGATTTGCCGAAAGAGCGCTTAGCAATTACAATTAAGCGAATCGGGGAGCACGAAAGATTATTTATTTTGGAGCCGGTGGGTGCTCGTTATGTCGAGCTTTGTGAGGAGTTAATAAAATGATTTGGTTAGGAATTGAAACAGCAAATGCACCGTTATCAATTGCATTAGTACAAGATGGTAAAATACTAGCAGAAATAGTTCAGCATCTTAAAATAACACATTCGGCAGGTGCGATGCCTGCAATTGAGGAGCTCTGTGCTAAAGTATCCATTCAGCCTACAGCAATTGATGCAATCGCAGTATCTGAAGGACCAGGAGCGTATACAGGCGTACGTATCGGTGTGACGCTAGCAAAAACATTGGCATGGACAATGCAAAAGCCATTGGTTGGTGTATCAAGCTTACAAGTGCTAGCTACTAATGGGCGGCTATTTAATGGTATTGTATGTCCTTTGTTTGATGCAAGACGCCAGCATGTCTATGCAGCACTTTATCGTGGTCAAACATCCGAGGTGCTATTGGAGGATGGTCATTATTCTATCGAAAGCTTATTCGAGCAAGTAAAAAAATATAAGGAAAGCGTGCTATTTATCGGTGAGGATGTGGCTTTTTATAAGGAGCAAATTGAACAAGCTCTAGGAAAGCAAGCCATTTTTGCTCCATTTACTTTGCACTTGCCACGTGCATCAGAGCTCGTTGCATTAGCGATGGAAATGGAATTACCAGATATTTCAGCGACGCATTCCTTCGTACCGAAATATCGTCGTATTGCGGAGGCGGAGGCAAATTGGCTGAAAGAGCAAAAGGAGAGCAAATAGACAATGGTGCAATATCGCAAAATGACAATAGCAGATGTTGAAGCTGTGTATGCGATTGAGGTTGATGCATTTCCGACACCATGGACGTTAGATTCCTTTTACTACGAAATGACAGAAAATCAATTTGCTTATTACACAGTGGCTGAGGAAAATGGTGAGATTCTAGGCTTTTGTGGGAGTTGGCTTGTGATTGATGCAGCGCAGATTACAAATGTAGCGGTAGTTGAGTCAGCACGCGGAAGAAAAATTGGAGAAGGTTTAATGCGTGAGGCAATACGTGTGGCACGCGAAGCGAATATGGAAACAATGAGCTTGGAAGTGCGCGTGTCGAATATTGTAGCGCAAAATTTATATTATAAGCTAGGCTTCCAAGATGGGGGCCTGAGAAAAGGATATTATACTGATAATCAAGAGGATGCTCTTGTCATGTGGGTGAAATTATAAATGGAAAATCAATATATATTAGCAATTGAAACAAGCTGTGATGAAACGGCAGCCGCAATTATTAAAAATGGAACAGAAATTGTATCAAATATTGTAGCGTCGCAAATTGATAGCCATAAACGCTTCGGTGGCGTTGTACCTGAAATTGCTTCACGTCACCATGTCGAGCAAGTGACACTCGTTATTGAGGAAGCGTTACTGCAGGCTGATTTGCAACCAAGTGCACTAACAGCGGTCGCAATTACGGAAGGTCCTGGGCTTGTAGGGGCATTATTAATTGGCATTAATGCGGCGAAGGCATTTGCATGGGCACACCAGCTACCGATTGTAGGTGTTCATCACATTGCGGGACATATTTATGCGAATGCGTTAGTACAGCCAATGGAGTTCCCATTAATTGCACTCGTTGTGTCGGGTGGTCATACGGAACTTGTGTATATGAAGGAGCATGGTCATTTCGAGCTAATTGGTGAAACACGCGACGATGCAGCTGGTGAGGCATATGATAAAGTGGCACGTGTGCTGAATTTACCATATCCGGGTGGGCCACATATTGATCGTTTGGCACATGAAACAGAGGAAGCAGTATCCTTCCCACGTGTTTGGTTAGAGGAGGGGAGCTACGATTTTAGCTTTAGCGGGTTGAAATCTGCGGTTATTAACTATAAGCATAATATGAATCAACGCAATGAAGAGATTATAGCAGCCCATGTAGCAAAAGGCTTTCAAGATAGCGTAGTAGAAGTATTGACGACGAAAACATTGCGTGCAGCACGTGAATTTAATGTAAGACAAGTGATTGCGGCAGGTGGTGTTGCTGCCAACAACGGCTTGCGTTCTGCGCTTGAACAAGCCTTTAAGCAGGAAGGAATTCCGTTCTATGTGCCACCATTAAAGCTTTGTACAGATAATGCGGCAATGATTGGAGCAGCAGGTGCGAAAATGTATGAAGCTGGGGTGCGTGGAAACATGATGATGAACGGCCGTCCTGGTATGGAATTAAAAAGCTGGTTGTAAAATTAATTCAGTGTTAGCGCAATGATGTATAAATTCCGCTTTATGGGCAAGTTAGCCATTGTTGCACAATGCGACACCCTCCCTAATGAATCTGCTACAAGAAAGAGTTGTCCGGAAGCAGGCTAGCGTGCCGCTTTCAGACAACTTTTTTCTTTTGGATTGAAATACAAGCCATTTAGAAGAATTGTTTTATAGATTGGAAATACTAATTTTTTAGTTACCTTTAATTGGTCTTTCCTTCAAGTCATTTTTAACTGCATTTTAGCATAATGTAAAAGTATATTGTTTCTTGTTGTCGAATTGCTTAGAATGTAGCATTGTATAAAACGTTTAAGTTTTCTGAAAATTATCCACAGGCTGTAAGTGGAAAAATGCAAAATGTCAATAAGAACATTCGTACTTATGCACAATTTGTGGATAACTTGTGGGTAAGTTGTGATTTATCAATATATAGTATGTGGTTTTCCTCATAGTGATGTGGAAAAATTTAATTTTAATTGTGGACAATGTGGAAAAGTCTGTTGATATGTTGATATGACTACACTTTAAATGTGAATAAAATTGTGGGCAAATTTTATCGAAATTTGTATATTGACCAATATATATGTAATATCATAATATCAATTATGCTTTGGGTAATTACATTTAGTTTGAAATCTGTAATAACTGCAAGAGGCTTATTTTGATTTAGCAAATGTTAGTATATTTGTTGAGTTGAAAGTAAGTGAAACATTTACCTCACTATCTATAGGGGACAGGGGTTTCGCTACGCTTTAGGTACAAAAGAATTTAGCTCCTGCAATTACTTCGTCGCAGTAAACATTACTGAATCATGATAAAATAGAAAGCAAATGTGTAAATAGAGGGGGGAATCTATTGTCGAAGCAAAATAAACGTGCAATGATTATGCTGTTAATTTTTGGTGCGATTTTAGCAAGTGTTACCTTGTGGCTACTTAGTATCACTGTATTCGGTACTTATATTTTATATTCATTCTCAACCTTACTTATTTTTGTAGCAATTACTTGTTATCCTCTAGCGCTCGTTTATGGACGAAGTGATATTGAAAAATTGTTTGAGAGTATTCGTAATGGGAGCTACCGACTATTTCGTGCGAGAAAGCCTTATGCTAATATCTTGAATCTGCTAATTGCAGCAGCTATTACGCTATTTTTTGGCTGGGCATACGGCACGTACGGCGCTTATCGTGATTTAAAATATAGAAAGCCATTAAGAAGGGTAAAATAAAGGGGCTGTCCGAAAAGTGTACATGTTCTCGGATAGCCCTTACTTCTATATTAAATATTTGCTAAAACGTGGTAATAGCAATAAATTATCACTATCCACTTCGCAAAGATGTCGTCTCAAAATGACTTTTCAGACGACATCTTTTTTATAAATTTTCAAGCTCCTCACTGAGCTCAAGCCACTCCATTTCGAGCATTTCGTGATTTTCTTTTACAGCGTCTAACTCGGTTTGTACTTCAAGTGCCTTTTCATGGTCAGAAAAAATGGTAGGATCACATAGCTGTTCTTCTAAAGCAGCAATTTGTTCATCAAATGCTGCCATTTTACTTTCAAGTTCTTCTAATTGACGGCGGATTTGCCGCTCGCGTTTCTTTGCATCTTTATCAATTGTAGATGTCGAAATTTTTGTTGCAACTGCTACCTCCACTGTTGAGGATTCTTTCATTGCAGCAAGCTCAGCTAATTCTTGCTTTTTCTCAACATAGTAATCATAATCACCTAAGTATTCGAAAGAGCCTTCTGCTGATAGCTCAATGACCTTTGTCGCAATGCGATTAATAAAATAGCGGTCATGTGATACAAATAGCAAAGTGCCTGGGTAATCAATTAAAGCATTTTCTAAAATTTCTTTACTATCTAAATCTAAATGGTTTGTCGGCTCATCTAGCACAAGGAAGTTAGCTTTTTGCATCATTAGTTTGGCAAGGGCTAAGCGCGCTTTTTCGCCACCTGATAAAGCATTAACAGGTTTTCCTACATCATCTCCGCTAAATAAAAAGCGCCCAAGCACTGTACGAATATCCTTTTCGTTCATTAATGGCCATTCATCCCAAAGCTCCTGTAGCACCGTTTTATTGGAGTTTAGTTTTGCCTGCTCTTGGTCATAGTAGCCGATTTGGACGTTTGTACCGTAGCGAATTTCACCAGCAAGTGGCTGTAAATCTTCTACAACTGTTTTTAATAAAGTAGATTTACCGACACCATTTGGGCCAACAAGTGCGACGCGGTCTTCGCGGAACAAACGTAGCTGGTTATTACGAGAAATCAACTTGTTTTGATAGCCGACAGCAAGTGCATCCACTGCCAGTACATCATTGCCGCTTTGCTTATCAATTGTGAAGCCGAAACTAGCTGATTTTTCATCGCCATCGGGAGCTTCTAACCAATCTGTACGCTCTAGCATTTTACGACGGCTTTGTGCCATTTTCGTTGTAGATGCACGGGCGATATTTTTTTGGATAAACGCCTCCATCTTAGCTTTTTCATCTTGCTGTCGCTCATACATTTTCATATCACGCTCATAGTTTTTAGCTTTTTCATCTAAATATGCGCTGTAATTACCTGCGTATTTCGCCACGCGTGTACGCGATACTTCGTAAACAATGGAGACGACTTGGTCTAGGAAGTAACGGTCATGTGAAACGATTAAAATTGCACCATCATACCCTTTTAAGTAATTTTCAAGCCATGCTAGTGTTTCGATATCTAAGTGGTTTGTCGGCTCGTCCAAAATGAGCAAATCAGGCTTTGATAAAAGCAGCTTGGCTAAGGCTAAACGCGTACGCTGTCCACCTGATAAGGAGCGAATTGACTTCTGATAGTCCTCCGGATAAAACTGCATACCATGGAGAACAGAGCGTGTATCCGCCTCATATTGATAGCCACCAGCATCCTTAAAATCGTGCTGCAATTGGTCATATTCAGCTATTAGTTTTGCATAGGCTTCCTGATTTTCATAAACAGTTGGTTCAGCCATTTGCTGCTCCAAGGCGCGGAGCTTTTGTTCCATTTGCTGTAGTGTGGTGAAAATGGTCATCATTTCATCCCACATCGATAATTCTGAATCAAGACCAGCATGCTGCTCTAAATAGCCGATTTTAATATCCTTTGGAATAATGATTTCACCAGAGTCATAAGACATTTGCCCTGCGATAATTTTTAATAAAGTGGATTTGCCAGCACCGTTGCGTCCAACAAGTGCAACACGGTCACGATGCTGTACTTCTAGCTTAACGCCGCTTAATATTTCATCCGTAATAAATGATTTATATAGTTGATTTACTTGTAAAACAATCATAGTTACACCTCAGTTCATGCTTTTAGTGTAATAGATACGCATGCTTGGCGCAATGATGGATACTTTACTTATTCGTCCATGTCTAGTAAGATGAAAACGACTTCGAACTAGATTGCAGGAGGATTGTGTGTGAGCAAAGAAACGAAAATTCCACAAGCAACTACGAAGAGGCTTCCTTTATATTACCGATTTTTACAAAACTTTGCGAATGAAGGAAAACAACGCGTATCATCGCAAGAGCTTAGTGAAGCGATGAAAATAGATTCTGCAACGATACGCAGAGATTTTTCTTATTTTGGTGCACTTGGCAAAAAAGGCTATGGCTATGATGTTCAGCATTTATTGCAGTTTTTTAGAGAAACACTTGATCAAGATGAAGCAACGAATGTCGCATTAATCGGAGTAGGAAATTTAGGAAATGCCTTTTTAAAATATAATTTTCAAAAAAACCATAATACACGTATTGTTGTAGCCTTTGACTCAAAAGCGCCACAGGAGGGAACAGAAATTAGTGGTATTCCGGTATTTCACCCTGATCGCTTAGAGGAAATGTACGAGAAATATAATGCGGAATTAGCGATATTAACTGTATCGGCACGCTCTGCACAGGCAATGGCAGACCGTTTAGCACAAATGAATGCAAAAGGCATTTTAAATTTTACGCCGATACGATTAAATGTGCCCGAATCGATGAAATTAATGAATATTGATTTGTCCGTAGAATTGCAGGCACTCATTTATTTAATACGTAATTGACGCAAATAATTCACAAGTAATGTATTAGCAAAATGGGGCATAATACGTTAAAATGTACATATAGAGGAGGTGGCGTAATGGTAATCCATTTGAATGCGATTGGACCAGTAAGCCTTGTTATTATCGGTGTTGTTGCCATCCTAATTTTTGGACCGAAGAAGCTTCCAGAGCTTGGTAAGGCGATGGGCTCTACACTTCGCGAGTTCAGACAAGCAACTAAAGGCTTGGCAGACGATGATGACGATAAAAAGAAAGTTATTGAACATAAAGATAACGATAATGTTAAGTAAGTTAAGGATGTCTTATATATGAATCCAAAAGAACTGACTGTCATAGAGCATATTGAAGAATTAAGAAGTCGCCTTGTTGTTACGGCGTTCTTCTTTGTTTTGGCGCTTGTAGGTAGCTTTTTTTTAACAGAGCCCATTATTAAATTTATTCAAGCGAGCGATGAGGCAGCTCAATTTACATTAAATGCCTTTGCACCGACAGACCCGTTAGCGGTATTTTTAAAGGTGATGTTTATTGTGGCGTTTATTTTCACGTCACCTATCTTGCTTTATCAGCTATGGTCGTTTATTACACCCGGCTTGCTTGAAACGGAGCGCAAGGCGACGCTCAAATATATCCCTTATTCATTTCTCTTATTTTTGATAGGGATAGCCTTTGCTTATTTCGTGCTATTTCCGTATGTCATGCGTTTTATGATGAACTTATCGAATAGCTTAGAAATTCAGCCAACGTTAGGGATTGATAATTTTTTCTCTTTTTTATTAACACTGACTTTACCTTTTGGTGTTATTTTTCAATTGCCAGTTGTGACGTTATTTTTAGCGCGCATCGGTATTTTGAATCCAGCATTAATGGTGAAATTCCGTAAATACTCTTATTTTGTGCTGTTTGTCCTTGCAGCAATTTTAGCGCCACCTGATTTTATTTCGAATTTAATTGTTGCGATTCCATTATTTATTTTATATGAGGTGAGCATCGTCATTTCGAAAATAGGCTATAAGAAGTTTTTAGCAGCAGAGGAGCAGCGCCAACGCGAAGAGCAAGAGGCGACACAGCAAATACAAGTGGAGGCACTGTTAGCAGAACAGCGCCGACAAATGGAAGAGATGAATAAATGATAAGAGGAGAGCGTCCGAAAAGCAGATAAAGCACTGCTTTTCGGACGTTTTCTTATGATACTTCATCAAGGATATAGCTAATTAAAATGGGGAAGAGTTTCCTTGAAAACGTGATAAACACTAGCTATAGTGACTGTTTCTTAGCGTAAAGTGAAGGTTTTTCCATTATATTTAAAAGAGGAGCTGTTGTCTTGGATAGTTACAGGCAATTACACCAAGGCATAATTGATTATAAATCATACTTTTCCTTGTATTTAAAAAAGTCGATTTGTATTGAACTGCACCTCCAATTGTTAGTTGTGTCTAACAATTTGGGTGCAGTTCATATCACAGTTATTGTGACAAATCGACTTTTTAGTGTCTTCTTTTATTTTGGAAGAGAATCTGTCATTTGTTGTATTTTATCTATGTTTAATTGGGCTAGTGTAACTAAGCCGTTCATCGCCATATGTGCAATGATTGGTGCTAATAGGCGTTTTGTTTTATAGTATAAAAATGAAAAAATCAGCCCCATCACTGTGTATACTAATAGATGCGGTAAATCTCGATGAATAACAGCAAAAACAAGTGCACTAATTAATGCAGCAATCCAAAAGTTTTGTGTTTGGATGAGTGAGCCGAAAATGACACGTCGGAATATGAGCTCCTCTAAAATAGGGGCTAATAATACTGAAGTGATAATCATAACTGGCGCAATGCGAGTAATATCCATAATTAATGCTGTATTGTCAGAGCCTGCTTCAATGCCTAGCAAATAAACTTCAATTAGCGAAGCGACAATCTGGCCTAAAAATGCTAAAAAAACACCGATAACTCCCCATCCAATTGTGACACCAATTGAAGCGCGTTGTCCTTTAAAAATAGTAAAGAAATTTTTATCACGTCGAATTAGAAACATCATAATAACTAAAGCAATCAGAAAAGCGATTGTGTTCCACCAAGCGGCTAAAACAAAACTCTTATGTTCTGAAGCGGATACAAAACTTAGGAAAAAGTCTTTAGTACCTGGAATAAATAGAACAAGGCTTGATAATTGAGCAGCAATGTATACCAGCAATAAATAGAGTGCTGTTTTTTGTGTTTTGAATTTTGTTGAACGAATAGAAGTCACGTGCATAAAACCTACTTTCTGTAACTATAATACGGTATGCTTTCTTTATTGTAGAGGAAGTTCAAGAGAATTGAAAATTTTTTGTAGTTCTTACTTGCAAAAAATTTATAGATTATTTAATATAGTAAGTGTGTTAGCACTCCATATGAATGAGTGCTAATAAATCCAAAGATTTAATATTTTGTAGGAGGTTGTTTCACTTGTTAAAACCATTAGGTGATCGTATCATTATCGAACTAGTTGAGGTAGAGGAAAAAACGGCATTCGGTATCGTTTTACCAGACTCGGCAAAGGAAAAACCACAAACTGGTAAAGTAGTAGCAGTTGGGACAGGCCGTGTATTAGATAACGGTGCACGCGTTGAACTTGATGTGAAAGAGGGAGACGAAATTATCTTCTCAAAATTCTCAGGAACTGAAGTAAAATATGACGGTAAAGAGTACTTAATTTTACGCGAAAGTGACGTATTGGCTATTATTGGTTAATTAAAAACTGCTTTTAAAGAGAGTTAGGGGCGGGCAAGTGGATGCTTGCCTCGCATATGAATGAGTAATGAGCTGGCAAACAGCAGCATATAACACGAATGGATAATTATTTTCAGGAGGTTTTTTGATAATGGCAAAAGACATTAAATTCGCAGAAGAAGCACGTTCATTAATGCTTCAAGGTGTAGATAAATTAGCAAATGCAGTAAAGGTAACATTAGGGCCAAAAGGGCGTAATGTTGTATTGGAGAAAAAATTCGGCTCACCTTTAATTACAAATGACGGTGTTTCAATTGCAAAAGAAATCGAACTTGAAAATCCATATGAAAACATGGGTGCAAAGCTTGTAGCAGAAGTAGCATCAAAAACAAATGAAATTGCTGGTGATGGTACAACAACGGCAACAGTATTAGCGCAGGCGATGATTCGCGAAGGCTTGAAAAACGTAACGGCTGGTGCAAACCCTGTAGGTATTCGCAAAGGTATTGATAAAGCGGTAGCAGCAGCATTAACAGAGCTTCAATCAATTTCTCGTCCAGTAGAAAATAAAGAAGCGATTGCACAAGTAGCAGCAATTTCCTCATCAGATGAAGAAATTGGTCAATATATTGCTGATGCAATGGAACGTGTTGGTAACGATGGTGTTATTACAATCGAAGAATCAAAAGGCTTCACAACAGAGCTTGATGTTGTAGAGGGTATGCAATTTGACCGCGGCTACGCATCTCACTATATGGTAACAGACACAGACAAAATGGAAGCCGTATTAGATAATCCATTTATTTTAATTACTGATAAAAAAATCTCCAACATTCAAGAGATTTTACCTGTATTAGAGCAAGTAGTACAACAAGGTCGCCCGATGTTAATTATCGCGGAAGATGTTGAAGGTGAAGCATTAGCAACATTAGTATTAAATAAATTACGTGGTACATTTAATGTGGTAGCTGTTAAAGCACCGGGCTTTGGCGATCGTCGTAAAGCGATGCTAGAAGATATCGCGATTTTAACTGGCGCTCAAGTAATTACACAAGACTTAGGCTTAGACTTAAAATCAGCTGATATGACGTCTTTAGGTCGCGCGGCAAAAGTTGTTGTATCAAAAGATAACACAACAATCGTTGAGGGTGCAGGCGACTCTGCAGCAATCGAAGGACGCGTTGGTCAAATTCGTGCACAGCTTGTAGACACAACTTCAGAATTCGATAAAGAAAAACTACAAGAGCGTTTAGCAAAATTAGCTGGTGGTGTAGCAGTAATTAAAGTTGGTGCTGCAACAGAAACTGAATTAAAAGAGCGTAAACTACGTATCGAGGACGCATTAAACTCAACGCGTGCAGCAGTTGAAGAAGGTATTGTTTCTGGTGGAGGTACTGCATTATTAAATGTTTACAGCGCGGTTGAAAAAGTATTAGACGGAGTAGAAGGCGATGTAGCAACAGGCGTGAAAATCATCTTACGTGCATTAGAAGAACCAGTACGCCAAATTGCTGAAAACGCGGGCTTAGAAGGCTCAATTATTGTTGACCGTTTAAAACGCGAAGAAGTAGGCATCGGCTTCAACGCAGCAACAGGCGAGTGGGTAAACATGGTTGAAGCAGGCGTAGTAGACCCAGCAAAAGTAACGCGCTCAGCACTACAAAATGCAGCATCTGTAGCAGCTCTGTTCTTGACAACTGAAGCAGTAGTAGCAGATATTCCGGAGCCAGCAGGTGCAGGCGGTGGAATGCCTGATATGAGCGGTATGGGCGGAATGCCTGGCATGATGTAAGTGCCTGGCACGCAAACAATTCTGAAAACTTAATACAATTCAAAAACCATCCCTTATTTAATATTAAATAAGAGATGGTTTTTTTGTGCGTGAAAAGTTAGAATAGTCATACAGTTTGTGTCATGAATAGGGGGAATTTTAATGGAATACAATCGAGAAATGATGACAATAACAACAGATAGGCTTGTTCTGAGGTTATTTGACAAAACAGATGCGGAGCGTGTAGCGACCCTGTGCGATAATTATAATATTTATAAAAGCACCTTGTATTTGCCGCATCCATATAAGATAGAGGATGCGCTAACGTGGATTGAGTATCATTATGAGAATTTTGTAGAGGACCGATCTTACGAATTAGCGGTAACGGATAAGGAAACAAGGGAGTTATATGGAGCGATTGCTTTGTCGCATAATAAACATTTTAATCAAGGTGAGCTTGCTTATTGGATTGGCGAGCCGTATTGGGGAAAAGGCTATGCAACAGAGGCAGCACAGGCAATCGTGCAATTTGCATTTAAAGAAAAAAAGATGCACAAAGTGTTTGCGAGATATTTTGCAACAAATCCAGCTTCAGGGAAAGTAATGGAGAAGATTGGGATGAGGCAAGAAGGCATATTAAAGGACCATATTATAAAGGATGGGAAGTACGAGGATTTAGTATTTTACGGAATTATTAATAAATTATCATGCTAAAAGGCAAAACGCCTGCCGAAAAATGATACACGGCAGGCGAAATTGATTGTTAGGAAGGGATTAATGTTGGCTTGTTTTTAATGGCAGTCCCAATTATAAAGGACATTGCTAAAATCTTTACGCTGTAAATCAGCTTCTGTAATAAAGAAATTACCTACACCACAGTCTCCCCACATAATATCGTTACCAATACTATCTATTTGTAATAGCAAAATGGTAGAGTCAGTGTAATCACCATAAGCACGAGGATCTTCTTGTGTGAAAAAAGGGTAACCGCCCATTTTGTGTCCTGTACCGCTAAATGTTTCGTAAAATTTATCCTCTAATTCTCCGTCTTCTTCCACTTGTTGCTGGATTGCTGCATAAACCTCATTACTGCGAAAATCATCAATCATTAAAGGCTCGAAGCTTTCTTCGAATGATAATGCCATTTCCTTTTCGACAGGAAAATATAATTCCTCACCTTGTAGTTTAACAAAAGAAAAATCCTGCATTAATTGTGATTCGTCCTGAATAATTTGCTCGTGAAAAATAACGCGGAAGCCGGCTGGATTTTGTCCATTATCAAAATCCATTCCTAGTACATCATCATAGCCATCAATATAAAATTGGAGAATACCCTCGATTGGGAAATGTGGTAAGTGCTTTGGTACGTCTGCAAAGTTGATTTGAGCAAGTAATTTTAGTGGCTGCCCTTCGTTATTTGTAGGATATTTCATTGTTAAAGGGAAATAAGGATTGCCTTCAAATTTACTTTCATATAGTGATGTTTTACATTCAGTTGTGTTGATTTCAATAACGGGCTGCATCGTTTCTTCAATGATTGTGCGATATTGTTCAAAGTCCTTTGGTAGCTGTAAAGATGGCTTATTAGTCATATAAAGACCTCCCAGATTCAAGTTAATTTCATTTTAGAACAAATGTTCTTTATTGGGAATAGTCTAAATTGATTATATTATATAAAAAATGGCGATTTTGTATCCTACGCTAATAAAAGAAGTCTTAGTACTGCATATTAACAGGCTGTAAGACCTTATTTTAAAACATAATAAAGTTCTCGCAGCCCGTAAAAATCCGATTGGTGAAGTGGGGGATTGAAAGTTCACTTTATTGAGTCAGCTTAAACTCTTTTTCTGTGCCATCAGTAAAGCGTACCTCAAGTTCAAACTCTGTATAGTCTGTAGGCAATTCAAATACCGTTAATATTTCGGAAGCAATTGTGGCATTGTCCGTTGCTGCATCGAATGTTAGCGCTTGGAATAATGGCTCTAGCTTGGCAAAAGCATCATTGCCTTTTAGCTTTTCCCCGTTTATTTTGTCATCAATTTCTGCCTCAGTTCCCTTTTTATCAACCTCATAATCAACCTCGTATTTTTCTGTTAAACCGTAAGTTACCTCTAACGAAAATTGTGTAAAGGCAAAAGGCGAAGCAGCCGCAGGATTATTGCCATTTGCCGCATTATCTGGATTGCTAGGTGTTGTGACAGGTACTTCCGTTACTTTATCATTATTACAGGCGGTTAATAGGAAAATACTTAACGGAATAATCAACCATTTTGCTAATCTTTTCATATGATTTCCTCGCTTTCTTAATCAACTTACTATTATTAATTACCCAAATAAGAAAAAAATAATCCTGCTGAATTTACTTCCGTTTTGGCAGTGACTTTTCAATAAATAAATTTTGTTTAATTTTCGGTAGAACAAACCCCGGAAAACGTAGTATAAAATTGAGACTGTCTGAAAAGTCCCTTTTATTTTGTCAAAGCATTGAATGAAAGCTTCTCATTGCTTCTCTTTTATCGAAGGTAAACATCGTTGAAGCCCGTGTTTATCATATTTTTAAAGGAGGCGCTCTCTATTTTTTTGTAAAAGATAATCGCTACTATCCCAAAAGCCGGCTATGCACGGCTCTTGGGACAGCCTCACTTAAAAAATTCAATTGCAATTAATGATGTTTCCTCATGAAATCCCTTTCCAAATCATAAAATGCAGATAGCATAATTGATTGATAGGAGGAGCCGCGATTCAAATTCATGTGGTAAGAGCTGGGGAAAGTTTGTGGAGCATTGCACAAAGCTATGGTACGACGGTGGATGTAGTTGTTCAGGCCAATCAAATTCCAGAGCCAGATCAGCTTGTTGTAGGGCAGGCATTAGTCGTTCCAATATATGGACATTTTTATACTGTGCGTGCAGGGGACAGTCTATGGTCAATTGCTCAGAGGTTTCAAATGAACTATTTGACGTTAGCACAAATTAATGGCATTAATCCGTATCAAACATTGCCAGTTGGTTTACGATTGTATATCCCACCTAGAACGAAAAGCAATACAGAGGCATTAGCTTATATTGAGCCAAGGGGAGATACAGTTAGTGAGGCGGTACTTAATCAAGCGCGAGAGGCTAGCCCGTATTTGACATACTTAGCTCTTTTTAGCTATGAAGCACGTAGAGACGGTTCATTAAAGGTACCACCAGCAGGGCAAATTCCTGATATTGCACGCCAGTCAGAGGCAGTGATGTCGCTTGTTGTAACGAATTTAGAAGAAGGTAGTTTTAGTGGAGAGCTGGCACAGGATATTTTACAGAGCAGCGCTGTACAGGAGGTTTTGCTGAATAATATTTTGGATGAGGCAAGGCGTGTTGGAAATGTGAAGGATATTCATTTCGACTTTGAAGCATTACCAGCAAGTCAGCGCGAGGCTTATGTACAATTTTTACGACGGGCAACCGAAAAATTCCACCCAGCAGGCTATTTAGTATCGGCAGCCCTTGCGCCAAAAACAAGCGATGAAGCACAGGGACCATGGCAAATTGCACATGATTATGGTGCCATCGGGGGAGTTGTTGATTTCGTTGTACTTATGACGTATGAATGGGGCTATATTACAGGGCCACCAATGGCAGTATCACCTATTAACGAAGTGGAGCGCGTATTAAATTATGCTTTAACGAAAATGCCTGCAAGTAAAATTATGATGGGGCAAAATTTATATGGCTATGATTGGCCTTTACCATTCGTACAGGGGCAAACAAGAGCGACTGCACTGAGTCCACAAAGGGCAATTGAGCTAGCAAAGCGTTATCATGCAGCCATTCAATACGATACAACGGCACAAGCTCCTTACTTCCATTATGTTAACGAGGAGGGGCAATCGCATATTGTTTGGTTTGAAGATGCTAGGTCGATTCAAGCAAAGTTTGATTTAATGAAAAAGCTAAATGTTAGGGGAATTGCTTACTGGCGACTAGGCTTACCATTCCCACAAAATTGGCTATTGCTAGGGGATAATTTTAATATTCAAAAAAGGTAGAGGGCGTCCGAAAAGCGTGTAGAGCACTGCTTTTCGGACGTTTTAGTGATGTTTTGTTAAAAGAGTGAAAACACTGAATCTAGCAACTTCCTTTGAATTTAAAAAGAATAGACAAAACATTATATCAAAAATAAGGTGACCTTTTCGGACATCCCTAGTGTTCAAATATAATGAATATTGTATACTAGTAAAAACGTGGTCAAGCTGTTAAAACTTACGTTTGTGATTATGAATAAAGGGGAGATTATGGAAATGAAGGCATTTAAACTAGTTGCTATTTTATTTTTAGTACTACAATTGGCTTTACCGATATCTGTAAGTGCGCAAGAAGCAGAAAGCTTTGATTATTTAGCATTAGGTGATTCACTTGCAGCTGGTATTCAAGAAACAGGTGAGCTTGGGCTTAGTTATGCAGATTTTCTGGCATACAGTATGACAGAGGAGTATAATTTAAGCTCATATAATAAAGGATTTGCCTATCCTGGTTATACGACAGAGGATGTATTAAACGATATTAAAAACAATGTTACTAAGCCTATTTATAATGTAGATGGGCCACAAAGTGACTCGCTTGCAATACGAGATGCTATTGCGAATGCAGAAGTGATTACAATTAGCGCAGGCGCAAATGATATACTAAAGCATTTTGATAAGGAAACATTAGCGTTTGACTTGCAAAGTGTTTTTGAAGGAATTCAGCAAATGGGAAAAAACTATGAAGCCATTTTAAAGGAAATTGCAGCAATTAATCCTGAGGCAACTGTATTTATTATGGGCTACTATAATCCATTCCCTTATTTAGATGAAAGCTTACAAATTCAATTAGATACACTTGTATCAGCAATTAATAAAACAATTCAAGATGTGTCTTATAATGAATTAGCTATTTTTGTGAATACAGCTGACTATATTGCGGGTGATTTTAAAACATATTTGCCAAATCCGCAAAATATTCATTTAAGCGAAGCAGGCTATCAATTAGTGGCAGATTTATTTTTAACTGAAATTTATTATTCTTTATTTGCCTATGAGGATGATTTTGAAGAGTTTGAATATGTAACCTTTACTGATACGGAGGGACATTGGGCAGAGGAATATGCTTCTTTTGTTGCAACAACAGGCTTAATGAATGGCTATGAGGATGGCTCATTTAAGCCAGACCAAGCGTTGAAGCGTGTGCATATAGCATCTATTATTGCACGCATTATTAATACAGAGGCGACGGAAGCTGCACCTTTCAAAGATATTTCTAGCTATGCGGAAAAAACGCAGCAGGAAATTGCCGTAGTGTACGAAGCGGGCATTATGAAGGGGAATGGCAATTACTTAAAGCCAGAAGAAAAAATAACACGTGCACAAATGGCACTTATTATTGCGCGTCTATATGAATATATATTTGAAGAAACATATGAGCCAGAAAAAATAGCACCATTTAAAGATATTGTGAGCTACGATAGTGAAACACAAAAAGCAATTACATTGTTGTACGACATGGAAATTACACAAGGTGTTAGTGATGGCATGTTTGCGCCAAAGAATGATTTAACGCGTGCACAAGCAGCGAAAATAATTACAGAGTTTGTTTTTGCAACTTTGTTTGAGTGATTAAAGGGGCTGTAGGGAGAGTAGGTTGACACCTGTTTATCCCGACAGCCCCTCCGTATTTATTCAGGAAAAGGGAGGAGGGCTGTCCCGCAAGAGGCTCAGCCCGAATTGCTATATAAACGATTTCTTAAAAGTAGGTACAGCTAAACTATAAGCTATCCTTGCCATTTCAATCCTTCAAAGAAGCGATATACTTCTTCAAAAACGAGTTCGCGCTCTTGACCTAATGTTAAAATATGTCCAGAGTTGACAAATGTTTTGACTGATTTAATACGCGATTTGACAGAGCTATAAATTAGGTCTGCGCTTTCACAATAATATTCATCATCCTGTAAGCCGCGTAAAATATGGACAGGTGTTTGAATGCTTTCAAGTTTTGCACTTGTGTCGTTAATCATGCCTTGTAAATATTTAAGAGATGGCATTTTAACTGCATTTGCAATGCTTGAGCGATTATCAATTGCTTCATCAAATGTACCCGATAATTTCTTATAATTAATCGTATATTCAATTACGCGATTTTGCAGGCTATCTGTGCTTTTGGCAATGGCTGGTGCACTCATTGCAACAATTGCCTTTGTTGGGCGCTCTGCACCAAGCTTTAATGAGAAAATACCACCAAGCGAAACACCTGCTACAGCAATTTCCTCATAGCCAAGATTGCGCAATGTGTCATAGCCCTCAATTACGCTATCCCACCATTCTTTCGGGCTTGTTTGAATTAATGTTGTTGGGTCACTGCCATGTCCTTTATATAATGGTGCATGTACTGTATAGTTGCGGTCTGATAAATAACGACCAAGACGTTTTACATCATTCGTATTACCTGTAAAACCATGTAATAATAGTACTGCACGTTTACCTGCTTCAATTGTGAAAGGCTTTGGGGCAACAATTTTCATAATAAGTTCTCCTTTGTAGATTAGAATATGACAATTTTAAGAAAAATGTATTTTAATTCTTGTAATTTTATTTATTTTTTGTTATACGATGCTGTTATTACAGCTTATTATAGTAGTGAAAAAATATAAATACAATTTATTATTTCTATCATTTTGATTCCATTTGGTTATCAATAGGAGGGTTAAAATGGAAATTCAACAATTATATTATTTTAAAATAGTTGCAACATTGCAGCATATGACGCAGGCCGCAGAGAAACTGAGTATTTCCCAGCCTGCCTTAAGCAAGTCGATTGCTAATATAGAACAAGAATTAGGCGTCCCTTTGTTTGACCGACAAGGTCGCTCAATTTTTTTAAATCGTTATGGGGTATTATTTTTAGAAAGCGTAGATATTATTTTAGCTGAGCATAGTAAAGTAATGCAGGAGTTTGCTGAAATTACGAAACCGGGCTTTGGAGAGGTGTCCTTTGGCTTTATACATACGCTTGGTATGGAGGTTGTACCAGAGCTTATGGCGCAAACCTCAAAAAAATATCCGAATATGCAATTTACCTTAACACAATCAGCATCGCTACGTTTATTAAAGCTTTTAGAGGATGGGGATATTGATTTATGCTTATCGCAAAAAATTGAATCGAAACTTTTAGAAATTGATTGGGTAGAGCTTTGGACCGAGGAGCTTTTTGTTATTGTGCCAGAAAATCATCCTTTAGCAGAGCGGGACTTTATAAAGTTAATTGAAATTAAAGACGACCCATTTATTTCAATTAAACGAGGGAATTCGCTAAGACAAATGGTCGATACATTATTTCAATCGGTTGGAACTACTACAAATACAACTTTCTCTGCTGAAGAAATGCATACTGTTGCAGGATTTGTTGGCTCAGGGCTTGGTGTCTCATTAATTCCAAATGTGAAGGGACTTGACCAATTTAATGTAAAGAAAATACGAGTAAGTGAACCAGCATGTTATCGAAAAATAGGGCTTTCATGGGTGAAAAGTCGCTATCTTTCACCAGCGGCAAATGATTTTAAAAATTTTTTAATTGAATCATTATTACACGAGCAACAAGGCAAATGAGGTGACCAATTTGTTTCAGCAAGAGAAATTAATTACCAAACTACCTAAAGATGAGCAAGCTTTTTGGTTTAAGCAATTAGAGATGGCAAAGCGCGGTGAGCGGGAAGCCATTTATAAACTAGTGCAGCTTTATGGAGACAATGGCTGGCACAAAGAGAAAGTATTATGGCTACAGCAAATAGAAGATGAGGCAGAGGCACAATATGAGCTTGCCAATTATTATTTTGAAGGGCTTGGCGTAGAGGAAAACGAGCATAAAGCATTGAATTATTATAAAAAAGCAGCGTTGCAAAATCATGCTGATGCCGCCAATAACTTGGCGGATATGTATTTGAATGGGGAAGGTGTAGAAGTAGACGAACAATTGGCTTTCTACTGGTTTAGGAAGGCAGCTGAGGCGGGTGTAGTGGAGGCAATGTTTACGTTAGGCATAATGCATGAGCAGGGCTTAGCAACGAAAATAAACGAAGAACGTGCATTCCATTATTATTTAAGCTCCGCAAACGGTGGATATGTAGAGGCCCAGTACCGTGTTGGTATGGTTTATTTAGAAGGTTCGCTAGGACAGCAGTACAATTTACAAAAGGCTATTGCATTTTTTTTAAAGGCAGCTACAGTACATCATATCGATGCATTGTTTAATTTGGGCTATATTTTTGCGGAGCCACAGTTCGGCATGCAAGATGGAGTAAAAGCAATTCATTATTTTAAGCAAGCAGCACTACTCGGTGATACAGAGGCGAAGTTACAGCTAGCTCAGCATTACGAAAGTGGTATAATTGTTGCACGCAATGAACAAGAGGCACGAAGATGGCATCAAGCAGCAAAAGTGAAATAGTCAACATTACCTGTTTGGTAATTCAAAAGTCCTTTTTAAATATTTATATATAGATACTATAGAACTCTTGGTTAGTTTTTTGATAAGGGGTATAATATACTAAAAAATTATTGTAAATAAACATAGTAGGTAAAATGTTTAAAAAATCGATTTAACGTGAAATAGATTATAAAAGCATGTTTGGGCATAGTTAATTCAAGTAAGTGCAAACTTCTGCTCCCTGTCTAAAGTACTGTATTATTATACTTTAAATAAATGAAATTAAGACAGTCTGGATGTGATAATATGAGCGAGCAACTTTCAATACAAGATGTAGGGAATCAGGAAACACGTGATTTACAAAGAGTTTTATTGGAGCAGCAGGAGGATATTACAGCACTGTGTACAATTATGGAGCAGCTAAGGGTACCTGAACATAGTATTTATAGTAAAGATCAACAGCAACATAACGTCACGCTTCAACAAATGCAGGAAAGGCAACAG
The DNA here is from genome assembly GCF_038593115.1 of Metasolibacillus sp. FSL H7-0170. Classification (NCBI taxonomy): domain Bacteria; kingdom Bacillati; phylum Bacillota; class Bacilli; order Caryophanales; family Caryophanaceae; genus Metasolibacillus; species Metasolibacillus sp. FSL H7-0170. Next base: position 3,056,480 of record NZ_CP151964.1, read on the forward strand.
CAACGCTTTCATCATTTAGATCAAATGATTTTCACACATAAACGTCAGCTTAAAAAAGACCAAGCATCAACTGACGGTATTATTACATTCGGTAAAGAGGTGCGAAAAATGGAGGCGGGTATTCGCACTTTACGTTTATTTTGTGAGGATGTAGTAAAAATGACAGCAGTCGAGTATACAGGCCTAAATCGCGCAGCAGATAGAATCTATTATTTCGATAAGCGTTCAAAAGCTTTACAAGTGGAAATTCACACATTAAGAGAGGAAATCGATAAAAAACAATAATAGAAGTAGGTGTTGCTATGTTCTTGAGAAAAAAAGAGAAGAATGAACGTATGCATCTCAATCATTTTGCTGTTGAAATGCGTATAGACCAAGGTTCTAAAATCGCAAAGCAAATAAAAATGCTGCAAATGACAGACGATGATTTGAAGTTTTTAAAAGCGTTTCAGCCATATGTGGAGGAAAATATTGAGGCCATTGTTGATTATTTTTACGATGCCATCGGTATGGAGCCAAGCTTAACAAAAATTATTGATGATAATAGTTCTGTAGAAAGATTAAAAAAGACGTTGAAAAAACATATTCGCGAGATGTTTAGCGGTCAAATTGATGAGCAATTTTTTTTAAAGCGTCAACGAATTGCACAGGTACATGTGCATATCGGTTTGCCGACAAAGTACTATATAGGCGCATTTCAAAACTTATTTATTAATTTAATGGAAATTGTAGAACAAGAGGTTGAACATCCAAAAGACCAATTTGCTACATTGCGGGCAGTTTCAAAAATATTAAATTTTGAACAGCAAATTGTGTTAGAGGAGTTTGAAAACGTAGTTCAGCAAACTAAGATTAAACATGAGGAGCAAAAAGAATATATAAGCTGCCAAATTGTAGAGGCTACAGAAAATTTGGTAGCTGTTGCAGATCAAACTTCGGCTGCTGTTAGCCAGCTACATGAGCAATCTGAGGGGGTTGTGAATTATGCTGAGCAAGCATTGCAAATATCTAGTAATGCAACGAGTTGTGCTAATGATGGGAATGATCAAATTAACCGGTCACTGCAGCAAATGGAGAAAATTATTCAATCCGTCGATGAAATTGCGCTAGATATTCATGAGTTAGTCACGATTTCTAGGGAAATGGAAGGCATCATAGCGATTGTAACTAGCATAGCAGATCAAACTAATTTGCTTTCTTTAAACGCTGCAATAGAGGCTGCACGTGCAGGTGAGGCGGGAAAAGGCTTTAGCGTTGTAGCAGGCGAAGTGCGAAATTTGTCGGAGCAAACGAAGCTATCTACTAAGAATGTTGCGACTCTTTTACAAAGCTCTAATATTCAGACGGAAAAGCTTTTGTCATCTATGCAGCGCATTCAATCCGCAGTTGCTTTAGGCGAGCAAAGTCTGTCAGAAACTGCGCAGAGATTTACACAAATTTTAGTAGCAATGGAAGAGCAACAGCAAAAAAATAGTCTAGTAGGACGAGAAGTCCATACTATTGGACAAGTCATCGATGATTTAGGAGCTGCATTTAATGAGGTCTCACACTCCGTCGATTCGCTAGCAACAGTTGCGAAAGAGCTTGTATAAAAGTTAATTATTGTTAAAAGGTCGATTTGTTCCACAATTTGTGTGACGAATCGGCTTTTTTGCTTAGCTACATTGGGAAAATTTATGGGCAAATCAAGCATATTTGCAGGCAAAATCAGCAACGAATCTTGTGAATTTTTATAGTTTACGGGCGCAAATATTGGCTAGTCGGGTGAATTATAGCTTTTCGGCTAAACTTATCATTTTTGTCACAGAACGAATCTGAAATTTAACGTAAAAACAGCTATACTAAAAATAAGAGAAATTGACGTTTAGCAAGGAGAGACAACAATGAAAACGATTGTAGTTATTGGTGGCGGTATTACAGGGCTTTCTACAATGCATTACTTGGCACGACAGGTACAGGAGCAAAATATCGATGCAAGGCTTGTTCTTATAGAAGGAAATCAGGAATTAGGTGGAAAAATTCGCTCTCAGCAAATCGATGAGTTCATTATGGAAACAGGTGCGGATTCAATTGTGGCACGCCATCCGGGAGTGCTTGATTTAGTACGTGAAGTGCAGTTTGAGGATGAGCTTGTTTATAATGCGACAGGAATCTCATATATTCATACAAATAATGAGTTACATGCTATTCCAGCGGGCTCTACATTTGGTATTCCGATGAGCGAGGAGTCTTTAATGGCTAGTACATTATTGACAGATGATGAAAAACAGCGCGTTTTACAGGATGCGGAGATTGCAAATGACCGTTTTACAAAGGATAGCTCTATTGGTGAGTTTTTGGAATATTTTTTAGGTGAAGGCATCGTTAAAAAGCAAATTGCGCCCGTCTTAGCAGGGGTTTATTCAGGTAATTTATATGAATTGTCAATTGCCTCGACCTTGCCTTATTTAGTAGATTATAAAAATAATTACGGTAGTATTATGGCTGGCTTTAAAGCGCATCGCGAACAATTTGAAAAAGCAGCAGATAAAAAGTTTATTTCGTTCCAACGGGGGATGTCAGCTTTTATTTATCGCATAGAAGAAAGCTTACCACAGGTGGAGTTTATGAAAGGGGTAGCAGTGACATCGGTTGCGAGGCATGACGGGCATTATAAAATTATGCTAGATACTGGACAAATGATTGCTGCGGATATAGCTGTTTTAGCAGTACCGAATGAAACAGTGAGGCAATTGTTAACAAATGAGCAGTTGACATATCATTTAAAACAATTTACAAATGGCTCTGCTCTTACACTCTATGCTGGATTTAATGTGTCAGACTCTGTTTTACCTGCGGATGGAACGGGCTTTATTGTTTCGCATAATAGCGACTTGCAATGTAATGCCTCTACTTGGACGAGTCGTAAATGGGCACATACATCAGAGAACGGCAATTTACTAGTACGTTTATTTTATAAAGATAGCAATCCCCGCTATGAGGAGCTTGCAACTATGTCAGATGAGCAACTAACGGAAATTGCCCTACAGGATATTAAGCTGAGCTTAAATATTGATGACAAGCCGAGCGTAGTAAATATTACAAAATGGATTGATAAAATGCCACGCTATGACCTTGCACATCGAGATGCCCTAAAAGCGGTAGAGAAGGAAATGGCAGAACATTACCCAAACATGCTGCTTGCAGGCTGCTCTTATTATGGTGTAGGTATCGGCGCATGTATTCAAAACGGACGCCATACAGCAGCGAAGGTAATTGCTAGAATAAGCAAGAATAGATAGCGATATAGTAGGATATTTCGTATGTTTCGTAAAAAACACTTCTCAAATGCGATACACTACTCTATAATGAACAATAAGAATTTAATAAATATTCAAAATTTCTTATCGAGAGAAGCAGAGGGACTGGCCCAATGAAGCTTCAGCAACCAACAATGATGTCAGGTGCTAAATCCAGCAGGTGTTATACCGACAGATGAGAAGGAACGACGTGAACAAGTAGAGCCTTCTTTAAATATACATTTAGAGAAGGCTTTTTTGATTTTTGCAAATATACAAAACTATAGCCTTGAGTAGATGAAAATCTAGAATCAAGGTGAAATTAGGAAAGTGAGGATATAAAATGGGGCTACGTGAAGCATTACAAACTAGAGTATTAACGGCGGACGGTGCAATTGGTACGCTGCTTTATTCATATGGATTGGATTATTGTCATGAGGAAATGAATATTACAAGACCTGAAATTGTAGAAAAGATTCATAGTGAATATATTGCTGCTGGAGCAGATGTTATTCAAACGAATACGTACGGGGCAAACGCTATTAAATTAGCGCGTTATGGCTATGAGGACCGAGTGCAGGAATTTAATGAGGCAGCCGTGAAGCTAGCGAAGGCGGCTGTTGGTGCAGGTGAGCAATTTGTGCTTGGTACGATTGGTGGTGTGCGCGGTATTCGAAAAAGTGACGCGACATTAGAGGAGATTTTAGTGGCGGTTCAAGAGCAAGCGCAAAGTTTGTTAGCAGGTGGGGTAGATGGATTGCTGCTTGAAACGTACTATGACTTTGAGGAATTAGCAGCGACTGTTAATATGCTACGCCAATTAACTGATAAAGTGCTTATTGCCCAATTATCGATGCATGAGCCGGGTATCCTACAAAACGGAATGCGTTTGAATGATGCGTTGACACAGCTTGATGCACTTGGAGCAGATGTTGTCGGTATGAACTGTCGCTTAGGACCGTATCACTCCATTCAAGCGATGGAAACAGTGCAATTGCCAGAGCACGCCTTTCTTTCTGCTTATCCAAATGCTTCTCTACTAGATGTAGAGGATGGGCGCGTTGTGTATGAGTCGGAGGCAGATTATTTTGCACGTGCGGCTGTAGAGTTAGTTGGTCAAGGTGTTCGATTAATTGGTGGTTGCTGTGGTACGACGCCAAAGCATGTGGAGGCAGTGAAGAAGCGTTTAGCAGGTGTCACACCTTTGACTGAAAAAGAAATAAAACCTGTTAGTATAGAGTTTGTGCGTGTGCCAGAGCCGCCTGTCGAGGAGCCTTTACATATAAAAGTAAAGCGCGAACGTTCGGTTATTGTTGAATTGGATACGCCACGTCATTTAGAAATTGATGGTTTTGTTAAGGGGGCAAAGGAGCTCTATGAAGCTGGGGCAGATGTAGTGATGATGGCCGATAATTCCCTTGCTTCACCGCGTATTAGCAATATTGCGATGGCCTCTATTTTAAAATTGCAGCACGGGGTTCGTGCTTTGCCCCATTTGACATGTCGTGACCGCAATTTAATCGGGCTACAATCGCATTTGATGGGCTTAGATGCACTTGGCTTGCACGATATTTTAGCGGTGACAGGTGACCCGACAAAAGTTGGGGATTTCCCCGGGGCAACAAGCGTTTATGACGTATCATCAATGGAGCTAATTTCGTTGATTAAACAGTTAAACGAAGGAATTTCTTTCTCAGGGAAGCCATTGCGTAAACAGGCTAATTTTTCTGTCGCGGCAGCTTTTAATCCGAATGTGCGGGTGTTGGACCGTGCGGTAAGCCGTTTAGAGAAAAAAATCGAGCATGGGGCGGATTACTTTATTTCACAGCCTGTTTACACGAAGGAAAAAATTATTGAAATATACGAGGCGACAAAGCATTTAGAAGCGCCAATTTATATTGGTATTATGCCATTAACGAGCTTTAAGAGTGCGGAGTTTTTACATCATGAGGTACCAGGTATTAAATTATCTGATGAAGCGCTAGCGCGTATGGAAGCTTGCGGTGATGATAAGGCGAGAGCAACCGCTGAAGGTGTGGCGATTGCGCAGGAATTACTTGATACAGCCTGTGAATACTTCAACGGTATTTACTTAATTACACCGTTTTTACGCTATGATATGACACTACAATTAATGGATTATGTGAAACAAGTAGATGCACAAAAAGGAGTTAAAACAAATGTTTAATCATCCGATTGAGGAACAATTAGCAAAGCGCATTTTAATAATTGATGGTGCAATGGGCACAATGCTGCAAAATGAAAATTTAACATATGATGATTTTGGGGGCGAGGAGTTAGATGGCTGTAACGAAAATCTTGTTCTAACACGTCCGGATGTTTTGCACAAAATACACCGTGCTTATTTAGAAGCAGGGGCAGATATCATTAGTACGAATACATTTGGTGGTACGCCCCTCGTATTAAATGAATATGATTTAGGGCATAAGGCAACTGAAATTAATAAACGTGCTGTGGAAATTGCCAAAGAGGAAGCAGAAAAACTTTCTACACCTGAGTGGCCACGCTTCGTAGCAGGTGCAATCGGCCCAACGACGAAAACATTATCGGTTACAGGTGGTATTACCTTCGATGAGCTAGAAGAAAATTTTTATGTACAGGCACATGCACTTATCGAAGCAGGAGCAGATTTAATTTTATTAGAAACGAGCCAAGATATGCTCAACGTAAAGGCCGCAACAATCGGTATAAATCGCGCGTTTAAGGAACTTCAAAAAGAGCTCCCGATTATGATTTCTGGAACAATTGAGCCGATGGGTACAACGCTTGCAGGACAATCAATTGAAGCTTTTTATATTTCAATTGAGCATGTGAAGCCATTATCAGTTGGTCTGAATTGCGCAACAGGGCCAGAGTTTATGACAGACCATATTCGCTCATTATCAGAGTTAAGCACAAGCTATGTAAGCTGTTATCCGAATGCAGGCTTGCCTGATGAAAATGGCTGCTATCATGAAACACCTGAATCATTATCGAAAAAGCTGCAAGGCTTTGCGGAGAAGGGCTGGTTAAATATTGTCGGTGGTTGCTGTGGTACGACACCTGCACATATCGCAGCAATTCGCGAGGCGGTAGATGGTCACCCACCACGTCAGCCTCAGCAATCTATTGGAGGACATGCTGTGTCAGGCATTGAGCCATTGCAATACGACGAGTCAATGCGTCCATTATTTATCGGCGAGCGTACAAACGTTATTGGTTCACGTAAATTTAAAAATTTAATCATTGATGGGAAATTTGAGGAGGCCGCAGAAATTGCACGTGCACAAGTAAAAAGCGGGGCGCATGTAATTGATATTTGCTTGGCCAACCCTGACCGTGATGAGGTAGCGGATATGCGTGACTTTATGCAAGAGGTAGTGAAGAAAATAAAAGTGCCTCTTGTAATTGACTCGACAGATGAGAAGGTAATGGAGGAAGCGCTGAAGTTTTCGCAAGGGAAAGCGATTATCAACTCCATTAACTTAGAGGATGGAGAAGAACGCTTTGATGCAGTAATGCCGCTTGTGAAAAAATATGGGGCTTCCCTCGTAGTCGGTACTATTGATGAGCGAGGAATGGCTGTAACACGTGAGCGTAAATTGGAAGTGGCGGTGCGCTCTTATAAGCTGTTAACTGAAAAGTGGGGCCTTTCACCAGAGGATATTATTTTTGATCCATTAATGTTCCCTGTTGGTACAGGAGACGAGCAGTATATCGGAGCCGCTGAGGAAACGATTGAGGGTATTCGTCTGATTAAAGAAAAATTACCAGGCGTCTTAACAGTGCTAGGGGTAAGTAATGTTTCCTTTGGTTTACCTCCTGTTGGACGTGAAGTATTAAATGCAGTTTATTTATATCACTGTACGCAGGCTGGTCTTGATTATGCAATTGTTAACACTGAAAAACTGGAGCGATATGCATCAATTCCTGAAAATGAAATTAAGCTAGCGAATGATTTAATTTTCAATACGAATGATGAAACACTTGCGGTCTTTACTGATTTTTATCGCGATAAGAAAAAGGAAAAAACAGAGGCAGATATTCCAAAAACAGTGGAAGGTCGCTTAGCTTATTATATTTTAGAGGGTACGAAGGAAGGCTTAATTGCTGATTTAGATGCCGCAATGGAAATTTTCGAAACACCATTAGATATTATTAATGGACCTTTAATGGACGGCATGGCAGAAGTAGGTCGCCTCTTTAATGATAACCAATTAATTGTAGCAGAGGTACTGCAATCAGCAGGGGTGATGAAGGCTGCGGTTGCCCATTTAGAGCAATTCATGGAAAAGAACGATGAATCTGCAAGCAAAGGGAAATTAGTTTTAGCAACGGTAAAAGGTGATGTGCATGATATCGGGAAAAACCTCGTTGATATTATTTTAAGCAATAATGGCTATAAAGTAGTTGACCTAGGGATTAAAGTGACACCATCTGAATTAATTGAAGCAATTCGCAAAGAGCAGCCAGATTTTGTTGGTTTATCAGGCTTACTTGTAAAATCTGCTCAGCAAATGGTATTAACTGCACAGGACTTCAAAGGAGCTGGCATTGATATACCAATTTTAGTAGGTGGTGCTGCATTATCACGTCGCTTTACTGAAACGAAAATTGCCGCAGAATATGACGGACCTGTTATTTATTCAAAGGATGCAATGCAGGGCTTAGACTTTGCCAATCGATTAATGAATAAAGAGGAGCGCAAAGGGCTTTTAGAGGAAATTCGCGATGCGCGTGATAAGCGTATGGAGGCAGATGAAAAGCGCGCTGCTAAGCCAAAGCCAGAGCTACCGAAGAAGTTTGTACGCACGGTGGAGGATGCGTCCGTATTTGTACCAAAGGACTTGACGCGTCGCATTAAGCGTAATTATTCTGTCGCACATCTACAGCCTTACGTAAATTTGCGTACATTGATAGGACATCATCTTGGCTTAAAGGGCAATGTCGACAAATTTTTAGCTGAAGGTGATAGCCGTGCAGTTGAGTTACATGAGCTTGTAACAGGCTATTTACAAAGTGATACTTTCCAGCCATCGGGGATGTATCAGTTTTTCCCTGCTCAAGCAGATGGAGATGATGTAGTTATTTATAGTCCAGAGGATGCGAAAACTGAAATTGAGCGCTTCACTTTTCCGCGCCAGCAAGTAGAGCCATATTTATGTTTAGCTGATTTCTTGAAAACAGTTGATAGTGGTGAAATGGACTATATCGCATTAATGGTTGTCACGGCTGGTTACGGCGTAAGTGATAAGGCACGCGAGCTAAAGGAGCAAGGGCGTTTCTTAGAAAGTCACGCACTACAAGCAACAGCACTTGAGCTTGCAGAAGGCTTTGCAGAACGTATTCACCAAGAAATTCGCGACCAATGGGGCTTCCCAGATGCAACAGACTTTACAATGCGCGACCGTTTCGCTGCAAAATATCAAGGGCAGCGCTTTAGCTTCGGCTATCCCGCTTGTCCAAATTTAGAGGACCAAGAAAAGCTCTTCGGTTTGTTAAAGCCAGAAGAAATTGGTGTGCAGCTAACAGATGGCTTCATGATGGAACCTGAAGCAAGCGTATCTGCAATCGTTTTTGCACATCCAGATGCTCGCTATTTCAATGTCTAAGAGAGGGCGCAAAAAATGCCGTGCGGTTGCCGGCGTTTTTTGCGTTTTATTAACAGCAGTAATTAGTGAATGAACATGTCTGAAAAGGTGTTCCTATGTTTATTTGTCATAAAACAGTTGGCTAACGCATCGTCTTATAGATGATTCCATTACCAATTAGTACCTGGTCATATGACACTTGTCATAAAAAAGTTGTGATATTTATGTCTACTTATCTTTGGAGCGATTGTTTAATATAAAGTTAATAAATCGAACGAAGGTAGGGGTTCACTTGGCACTTACAGATGCTGAAAAAACAAAGCAGCTACGCAAGGAAGTAGCGCCGTTTGCAAAATCAGAAATGAGAAAAAGTATTCAACAACTATTCAATACTTTATTTCCATTAATAGCATTATGGGCACTTGCGTTTTATGTAATGCAATATTCACCTTGGCTAAGCGTAGTATGTAGCGCAATAGCAGCGGGCTTTCTTGTACGTACATTTATTATTTTCCATGATTGTACACATGGCTCATTTTTCAAAAGTAAAAAGGCAAATGACCGAGTAGGCTTTATTACAGGTGTGTTAACATCTTTCCCATATGAAAAATGGAAGCGAGAGCATACAATTCACCATGCGACAAGCTCAAATTTAGATAAGCGCGGAATCGGTGATATTGACATGCTAACAGTGGAAGAATATGTGGAGAAATCGAAGCTAGGTCGCTTTGGCTACCGCTTATATCGCAATCCAATTGTAATGTTTGGCTTAGGTCCACTTTATATGGTCTTAGTATTAAACCGTTTCAACCGTAGCGATGCTAAGAAGAAAGAGCGCATAAATACACATATTACAACACTTGTGTTAATTGCAATTTGTGCGACTTTAATATTCGTATTTGGCTGGGCAGCATTTTTACTTGTTTATGGTGTGACATTATTTATTGCAGGTTCTTTAGGGATTTGGTTATTCTATATCCAACATACGTATGAGGATTCTTATTTCGAATTCGAGGAAGACTGGGATTATGTAAAGGCGGCTGTAGAAGGAAGCTCGTACTATAAGCTCCCAAAAATTTTACAATGGATTACAGGGAATATTGGCTTCCACCACGTGCACCATTTAGCACCACGTATTCCAAACTACCATTTAGAGGCTGCACATGAAAATGTAAAACCGTTGCAGCATGCAACGACGATTACATTAAAAACAAGCTTAGAATCAATCCGTTACAAATTATATGACCCAGATAGCAAGAAGTTTGTAACATTTAAGGAAGCAAACGCACTTATTGCACTGCGCAATAAAAAACCTATACAGGCATAATTACCAAGGGGCTGTTCAGAAAGGCTATACTTTCTGAGCAGCTTTACCATTTGTCCGCATAAGACATAGGTGGGAGATTAACTGCCCGTAAAAGTACGAATGATTCAACTAACAATCAGTGGGGAGAGCTTTCACTGATTGAAGTTTCACTTTATCTAGATTTAAACACCTTTTTCAACTATATGGAAGAGCACTTTGGTATAATACATATTCAAGGAAGTTTATTTTCAGAGAAAGGAGGTTCTTATGCAAAGTTGGTATAGCATTATTCCTAAAAGCCCATGGTTAAGTATTTATATATGGATTATATTTTGCATTATGCCATTTTTCTTTATCGTTAGGTCTTTTTCTATTTGGCATATTTTATTAGGCACTTGTTTAATATTGCTCTATTTCGTATTTCATCGCTTTTCTTTTAAATCGAGGAGCGGGTTAGTGTATATGTGGCTCAGCTTTCAAATGGTACTTAACGTTATTATGACATTGGTCTTTGGCTATGTTTATTTATCGCTTTTCACCGCGTTTTTTATCGGTAATATAAGGCGACCTGTCGGGTTTTATATTATGTATGGTTTACATATTGGCTTTACTGTGCTATCCATAGTAGCGGGCTATTTTATTTATTTAGATATGTTTTTAGCACAGACACCGTTTATTATTTTAGCAGTTATTGGTGTTGTACTACTCCCATTTACACTTTATACACGCAATAAGCAGGAAAATTTAGAGGGTGAGCTTGAAACGGCTCGCGAGCGTATTTCAGAGCTTATTATTCATGAGGAACGTCAGCGTATTGCGCGAGATTTGCACGATACACTTGGGCAAAAGCTATCAATGATTGGTTTGAAAAGTGACTTAGCAATGCGTCTTGTGGAAAAGAAGCCTGAGCAGGCGATAGTTGAAATTAAAGATATCCGTCATACGGCATCAATTGCACTGAAGGAAGTGAGGGAGCTTGTTGCGGATATGCGAGCTGTCAGAATCGAAGAAGAATTGTATCGTATTGAGCAAATTTTGAAGGCAGCTGAAATTGAGTTTGTTCTTCACAATGAAGGGCTTGAGCTACAAATGCCTGTCTTGTCTGAAAATGTTGTAAGTATGGCGATGAAAGAGGCTGTCACAAATGTTGTCAAGCATAGTAAGGCATCGCGCTGTGATATTACAATTGCTCAAACAGATAATGAAGTGGTTATCGTTATAAAGGACAATGGAGTTGGTTTACCAGAGCGCTTTCATGCTGCTGGTAGTGGCTTAAAAGGGATGCAGGAACGATTGGAGTTTATCAATGGAACGGTTGAGCTAGTAAGTGATAATGGAACGCTGTTAACAATTCGCGTACCACTTACGATAACGCATCAAAAAGGGAGTGAGACGAAATGATACGAATAGTCATTGCTGAGGATCAAGGAATGTTACTAGGTGCGATGAAATCCTTGCTTAGCTTAGAGGAAGATATGGAAGTAGTAGGTCTTGCGAAAAACGGTGAAGAGGCGATTAAGCTTGTAACTGAACTACAGCCTGATATTTGTATTATGGACATTGAAATGCCTGTAAAAACCGGGCTTGATGCAGCAGAATTGCTACGAGAGCATGAATGTAAAATTATCATTTTAACAACATTCGCTCGCCCTGGTTATTTTGAACGTGCACGTAAAGCAGGAGTGCGCGGCTATTTATTAAAGGACAGCCCGATTGAGGAGCTTGTACATGCGATTCGCACAATTATGGATGGTCGTAAAATTTACGCACCGGAGCTTGTTGACTTCGTTTATGAGGATGATAGTGAAAATCCTTTAACAGAGCGTGAAAGCCAAGTGTTAGAGTTAGTGGCAGAAGGCAAAACCACCAAGGAAATTGCGGCTGAGCTTTATTTATCCGCAGGTACAGTGCGCAACTATATTTCCACGATTTTAGATAAGCTAGGCGTCAGCAACCGCATTGAAGCAATCGCTCGTTTTAAAGAAAAGGGCTGGAATAAATGAGATATGGAATAAATCCCAGAAAAATATGGTAAGTAAGTGAATTTTTCTAATAATTTTGCCCGAATGAGCATTAAACTATTAGTAATATAAATAAGGGTATGCAAAAAGAATCGTCTGAAAAGATATTTTTAGCGAATATTTATTATAAAAGCAGAGCCTGTCCGAAAAGATATACACTTTTCGGACAGGCCCTTTTTAAAATTTACTTTTTCTTTTTTGTTAAGCGACCTAATGCAAAAGCGCCTGCTGCGACAGCTAAAATTGTGTTTGTTTTTTTGTTAAATACTTGTTTCGTTACAAGATTTAAGTTTTGCGGACGCTCTGCAAGACGGCGCATGAAGTAGCCGTACCAGTCTTTGCCGAATGGTACATACGTACAGAAATTATAGCCTTCTTTTGCTAAAGTGACTTGCATTTCTTTACGGAAGCCGTATAGCATTTGGAATTCGAATTTATCATTTGGGATATTATGGTCTTTTACAAAGCGTTTCACATGTTCGATAACATTGTGGTCATGTGTAGCGATTGACGTAAATTTACCGTTTAGTAAATGATATTCGATTAATTCGATGTAGTTTAAGTCGATATCTAATTTATCTTGGTATGCAACAGACTCAGATTCCTTGTATGCACCTTTTACGATACGGAGGCGATAGTCCTTGAATTTTTCAATATCTTCTTTCGCACGGAAAAAGTATGCTTGGATTACTGTGCCGACATTATCATATGTTTTAGAAAGCTCTTCGACTAAATCGAAAGATACTTGTAAACGGTCATAGTTTTCCATATCAAAGTTAACAAAAATATCGTATTCAGCAGCTTTTGCCACGATTTCACGTAAATTGTCATAACAGAAATCAATATCGATATCTAGACCAAGCTGGGAAGGCTTTAATGAGATATGTGCATCTACACCTTCAGTATGAATCGCTTCAATGACAGCTAAAATTTGCTCTTTCGCTTTTGTAGCTTCAGATTTTTCGAAAACAAATTCACCTAAATTATCTACTGTACATGAAATGCCAAGTGCATTTAATTGTTTAATACTTTCGATTACTTCAGGGATATTCGTGCCTGCAACGACGCTTTGAGCTCCTAATTTTAAGCCATACTTTTGTGCTGCGCTATTTAAAAGCTGGTTTTCTGATAAGTGGATAAAAAAGTCACGTAATAGCATAAACTGTGCTCCTTTTATTTTTAGAATATAAATCTAAATTATTATAACATATTTAGGCGAATATGCTACCAAAGTATAGAACATCATCAATTAAAAGAATTTTTAATTAATTGCATACGTTCATTAAACAAAGAAGGATAGATTAAAAAGCCAAAAACAATGCTAGTTAATGTCGCGCATGTTAACAAAGCAAAGACGATTAAAATTTGAAATTGTACTGCCTGTATCGGGTCAGCGCCACCGATAATTTGTCCACTCATCATACCGGGTAACTGAACAAGACCGATTGTTTTTTGCGCTTCAATTGTTGGAATCATACTCGCTTTAATGGCCTTCGTTAAATGGCGATGCACTGCTTGCTTTGGCGTACCACCAAGCGATAAAATAAGCTCAATTTCATGCTCGTTTGCTTCAATTTCTGCCGAGAAGCGGTTTAAAAACAAAATAGCTAAAACCATTGAATTGCCAATTAGCATTCCGCTAATCGGAATAATATATTGGGCGGTTGGTGGAATAATATGAAAACCTACTAACACACCTTGTGTAATCACTTCAACAACAATTAATGTAACCGCTAATTTCCATGTAATACCCGGAATATTTTTCCCATTTTTACGTGCGTTAAGTGTCGCAACGGTAATCATCAATACAATCATCAGTAACAAATAAATGAAATGCTCGGTATCAAAAACGAATTTCAATACATAGCCGACGACAAGTAGCTGAATAATGGAGCGCACAGTGGCAATTACTGTATCCTTTTCAAGCCCTAAATTTAATGTCTTGGATAAAAGAAGTGGAATGAGGACAAAAATAAGTGTTAATGCTAATGCTGTATAGGTCATGTCGTCCTCCCAAGAAGAAATGCTACAATTCTAGGGTCAGTAGAGTTCATTATTTCTTTCGTTGCACCCGCAGCGACCAATTGACCCTTCATTAATACCCATGTCATATCCCCTAACTCCTGTGCTTGCCGAATACTATGCGTAATCCAAATAATTGTTACACCTCTTTGGCGCAGCTTTAAAATTAATTGCTCAATATCATAAACGGATTGTGGGTCTAAGGCGGATGTAATTTCATCTAACAATAGAATAGTAGAGTTGTTTAATAAAGTTCTAGCAATTGCTATTTTTTGTTTTTGCCCACCAGATAAATCAGTTGCCTGTTTTAGTAAGAAAGATTCATCTAGACCGACATCAATAAGTGCGTTCAAAGCCTCTTCATTTGTTAATATCTCGTGCTGAAGCCGTCTTGGCAATGCTAGATTTTCAAAGACAGTTGTTCGCAAAATAGGGGCCTGCTGTAAAACGATACCTACCTTTCTGCGAAGTGCGGTTGGTTCAAATGTGTCGATGGCTTGTCCTTCCACATAAATATTGCCATTTGTCGGACTAATAAGCGCATTGCATAATTTGAGCAACGTCGTTTTTCCTGCGCCTGATGGACCAATTAATGTAGTAATAGAGCCCTGCTGTACTCGCTGTGAAATATTCGATAAAATCATTTGTTTATTTATTTGGTAGCTAATATTTTCAAATTTGATTACGTGTGAAACGGTCATAGCAGTCTCCTTTTTTCTCATGATATTACGATAAAGTATATCATTAAGCACAAACATTCGAGCCGATTAAAATTCTAAAATAGTGTATACTATGACTAATATGTTTCGGAAGAAGGGATTTTGTATGGGAACGAAGTATCAAGATGATAGCTTAGCGTTACACACGGACTTATATCAAATCAATATGGCTGAAAGTTATTGGGCAGATAATGTGCATAATCGAAAGGCTGTGTTTGAGCTATATTTTAGAAAGTTACCATTTGGCAATGGCTATGCTGTTTTTGCAGGACTTGAGCGTGCGCTTGATTATTTAAAAAACTTCCACTTTACAGAAAGCGATATTGCTTACTTGCGTGAAGAGCTAGGCTATGGGGAAGATTTTTTAAGCTATTTACAAGATATTCGCTTTACAGGAACAGTCTATTCAATGGTAGAAGGGGAGCTTGCTTTTGGCAATGAGCCAATTATGCGCATTGAGGCACCGCTTATTGAAGCGCAGTTAGTTGAAACTGCCCTGCTGAATATCGTTAATTTCCAAACACTTATTGCAACAAAGGCAAGTCGTATTAAGCAAGTGATAAAAGATGAGGTAGGCATGGAGTTTGGAACAAGACGTGCACAGGAAATGGATGCTGCATTGTGGGGGGCAAGAGCTGCTGTAATTGGTGGCTTTGAATCAACATCAAATGTGCGCGCGGGGAAAAAGTTTAATATTCCTGTATCGGGCACGCATGCACATGCGCTTGTACAAGCATATAAAAATGATTATGACGCCTTTCATGCGTATGCGAAGCGACATCGCAATTGCGTCTTTTTAGTAGATACGTATAACACATTAAAATCAGGTGTCCCAAGTGCAATTAAAGTAGCAAAGGAACTTGGGGATAAAATTAATTTTGTCGGCATTCGTTTAGATAGCGGGGACATCGCCTTTTTATCAAAGGAAGCACGTCGTATGCTTGATGAGGCAGGGTTTCCAGATGCGAAAGTAATTGTGTCGAATGATTTAGATGAATATACAATTTTAAATTTAAAGGCACAAGGGGCAAAGGTGGATATGTGGGGGATTGGCACAAAGCTTATTACTGCATATGATCAGCCAGCGTTAGGAGCTGTTTATAAAATAGTAGCAATTGAAAATGAAAACGGTGTGATGGAGGATACAATTAAAATTTCTGCAAACGCTGAAAAAGTAACGACACCGGGCTTGAAAAAAGTCTATCGCATTATCGACCGCGCTACAGGCAAGTCAGAGGGAGATTATATTGCGATGGAGGACGAGCAGCCACAGGAGGAAAATCGCATTAAAATGTTCCATCCTGTGCATACATTTGTCTCAAAATTCGTCACGAATTTTGAAGCGAAAAACTTGCATGTAAAAGTAATTGAAGATGGGAAGATTATTTATCAAAACCCAGCACTTACAACTATTCGCCAATATGCAAAGGACAATTTAGAGCTGCTGTGGGATGAGTATAAGCGTTCATTAAATCCAGAGGAGTATCCTGTAGATTTAAGTCAAAAATGCTGGGATAATAAAATGCGCAATATTAATGAGGCGCGTGCAATGGTTGAAAAGTTGGAGCAATCATAAGGGGTGTTGACAAATGACATTGCAACAGCAAATTATTGAAGAGCTAAAGGTTTTACCAACGATTGACCCACAAGAGGAAGTTCGTAAAACAATTGATTTTCTCAAAAGCTATGCCGAGAAGCATAGTTTTATTAAAGGCTTTGTACTAGGGATTAGTGGAGGTCAGGATTCTACGCTTGCTGGCAAGCTAACCCAGCTAGCGGTAGATGAGCTAAATGCAGAGGCAGGCGAAAATAAATATGCATTTTGGGCAGTTCGCTTACCATACGGTAATCAGTTTGACGAACAAGATTGCCAAGATGCGTTAGAATTTATTCAGCCGACGCATATTTACACAATTAATATTAAAGCGGCAGTAGATGCAAGTGTACACACATTAACTGCTGCTGGTATCCAATTAAGCGATTTTGTGAAGGGCAATGAAAAGGCACGGGAGCGTATGAAAGCACAGTTTTCGATTGCTGCAATGCATAATGCAGTCGTGATTGGCACCGACCATGCGGCTGAAGCAATTACAGGGTTCTACACAAAATTTGGAGATGGTGGCGCAGACTTAATGCCGATTTTCCGTTTAAATAAGCGCCAAGGAAAGCAAATTTTAGCGCACTTAAATTGTCCAGCGCATTTATACGTTAAAGTGGCGACAGCGGATTTAGAGGAGAACCGTCCTGCACTACCTGATGAGGTAGCGCTTGGCATCACCTATGATTTAATTGATGATTATTTGGAAGGTAAAGAAATACCAGCAGATGCGCGCGCCATTTTAGAAGGGCACTATTTGCGTTCACAGCATAAACGACATATGCCAATTACGATTTTTGATGATTTTTGGAAATGAGAAAACAATAGAGCCGAACTATGAATGGAACGCTAAAAGGCACTCCTGAATAGCTCGGCCTTTCTATTTTTTACGCCAGCTTTATTTTTTACACAAAAATACGATATAAATAGTACAAGTAATTCTATTGAAATTGGAAGGAGGTATGTGTAATGCGCACGTCTAGAGTAAGTGCTACGCATAATAATATGTTTCGCGACACGCGCCATTATGTGCAGGCTAGCGATGCTTTTGGACAGGTGATGGATGAAAACAATCGCCCACCGTTTCAGCAGTCCAATCATGAATCTTTCCTAGCGAATAATAAAAAAAATAAGAAAAATAAAGGCATTATTTTAAAAAATAGCCCACGCCTTATTATTAAAGGCATGCAGTATAATGCAGACTCCGCGATGATTCGCAACCGTCTTATCGTAGCGTCTCAAGTGGTTAATTATACGAGCAATATCAAAAGTCGCCATTACACATACCGAAATTCAATTTAGAGTGCGTTTCACCAAACAGTGTAGTTCCCTGCTTGATGAAACGCTTTGTTGATGTTTTAGCAAAGAAACTACGGGATAAAAATCAGGTTTGTTGATTAGCTTTTATTTTACAAAGAATTTTAATAAAATGAAAGATGTAAAAAAGAACCATCTTCAGTGTGCAACAAGTCGGCAACTGTACTGCTCGTTGCATACCCTATCTCCTTTTAGTTGTGTTTAAAAGTGCTTTTAGCTATTCTTAAAGTATTAGCAGAAAGTTTCAACTCCCTGCTGATTAAAATCAAATGATTGGTGGACAACATAGGTTATATTGAAGGATTTTTCATGAAAGTCTAGATATAATTATGCTAATACATGTTTGATTATTCAAAAAATTGCTATTGCTGCAAGGGGGACATAGGATGCATCATCAAATAGAAGCGATTATAAAAAATATAGAAAAGGTCATGATAGGGAAGAAGGAGGTTGCCGAACTTAGCGTTGTTGCTCTGCTCGCTGGAGGACATGTGTTATTAGAGGACGTTCCCGGTGTAGGAAAAACAATGATGGTTCGTTCTTTGGCGAAATCAGTTAGTGCGGAATTCCGCAGAATTCAATTTACACCTGATTTATTGCCTTCGGATGTTGTAGGGGTTTCAGTTTATAATCCGAAAACATTGGAATTTGAATTCCGAGCAGGTCCAATTATCGGTAATATTATATTGGCAGACGAAATTAACAGAACATCGCCAAAAACGCAATCAGCCTTGCTTGAAGCGATGGAGGAGGCGTCTGTGACAATTGATGGTGAAACGCTTAAAATCGCAAAGCCATTTTTCGTTATGGCTACGCAAAATCCAATTGAATACGAGGGGACATACCCATTACCTGAGGCGCAGCTTGATCGCTTTTTATTAAAGATTAAAATGGGCTACCCGACAGTAGCTGAGGAGGTAGAAGTATTAAGAAGGGCACAGTACAAGCAACCAATTGAAGAGATTGAGGCGGTGCTTTCTTTAGAAGAGCTACTAGCATTGCAGCATGAGGTAAAGCAAGTTTATATCGAAGATAGCGTTAAAACGTATATTGTCGAATTAGCTAGCGCAACGCGTCGTGATGGACAAATTTATTTGGGTGTAAGCCCGCGTGCCTCACTTGCTTTAATGAAAGCAGCACAAGCCTACGCTTTATTAAAAGGAAGAGATTTTGTAACGCCTGATGATGTGCAATATTTAGCGCCATTTGTCTTTAGCCACCGTTTGATTTTGCAGCCAGAAGCACGTTATGAAGGGATTACAGCAGAACAGGTTATGGAGCGTATTGTTGAATGGGGCAGAGTACCTGTTCAAAGGTATGGTGAACAATGACGAATGTTTATACAATTATTCGAAATAATATTAAATTAGTAAGTATTGTAATACTCGCGATTGCCTTATTTTGCTATGCGATGTTTCAAGGTGGCTTTGTAAGTTGGTTTATTTTTTTTGTAATAAGCCCATTTTTGCTTTATGCAATCATGCTGTATATCGTACCGTTGAGATTTTCAATAACGGAGCGTAATATTTATCCATCTTACGCAAAGCATGGCGATGATTTGCAAATAACGGTAGGCTTTCGTAACAATACAAGAATTCCATTGGCTTTTTTGACTGTTCGCGAAATGGCGGAGGAGCATCATCTAAACGATAATAGTAAATTAATTTTTGTTGGCTTCAAACGATACTTTGAGTGGACATATGAAGTTAAAAATGTGACGCGTGGTGAATATCGCTTTCAAGGTTTGGCATTTACAGTGACCGATTTTTTCGGCTGGGCAATCCGTCAGAAAAATGTAGAAGCACCGCATGCAATTCTCGTTTATCCGAAAACCGTTGCAATCCCATTTTCTACAATGCAAATGCAGTATGATCAAGGGACAGTAGCCTCTAAATATACGATATTGAAAGATACAACAATGGCAACAGGTGTCCGAAATTATCAGCCAGGTGACCGATTTTCGTGGATTCATTGGAAATCCTTTGCGAAGGATGGGACACTGCGCACAAAGGAATTTGAAGACCGCCAAGCACAGCGTTTACTCGTTTGTATTCAGCAATCATCCGTCAAGCATTTTGAAGAGGCGGTTAGCTTAACTGCCTCTATTATGCAATCAATCGTGAAGCATAACGGGGAGGTCTCATTTGCTACAGCAGGAGAAAATCGATTGTATATGCCTGTTGTACGAACAGACGGACAGCTAGAAAAAGTGATGCGTCATTTAGCTATCGTTCAGGCAAGTGGAGAGGACACAGCGTCAACAATTGTACGTAGCAGATACCAAGGGTTGAATCAATCCATTTTAATTATCGTGACAGGTGAGTTTACGAAGGAATGTCAGCAATTATTATTAAGTAAAGCACAGCATGTACGTGCAATTATTTGCTTTGTTATTGTTACGAAAGATGAATTAAAAAGCATGACAAATACATACCGCACGATAGGACAAAACCGAGTGATTTATTTAACTGAGGATATGTTTAGTCAAGCATTCACGGAGGTGAATAGACCGTGAAAAAGGATGTAAGGTTTTATTTAGAATATGGTATTTATTATTTAATTATTTTCGTCATTTTACGAGAATGGTTGAATCCGATTATGGAGCTGACGAACACAGGATACGATTATTATTTTCTTCTTTTTATTGCTCTTTCACTAGCACTTGCTTTGCTAGGCTTACCACTTTTCATCACATGGTTTATTAAAATAGGCTATATCGCATTTTTTATTATAAGGGCGTATAGTGAGTTTTCATTTTTTTCAACTGAAGGGCTCCACTTTTTATATAGCGATTTGCAGTGGAATATGCTTCAGCTATTGCAAAGAAATTTCACTGAAGTGTCCAATCCATTTCGTACATTACTGTTTTTAATACTAATTTGGATGCTCGTTTATTTAATTCATCATTGGATTACTGTACATATGAGTGTCTTCTATTTCCTATTGTTAACAGTTTTTTTTATTGCAACACTTGATACATTTAGTGATTATGACGGGAAAGCCGCAATTGTAAAAGTTATGTTGCTCGGTTTAATGCTAACCGCCTTTCTTTTCTTGAAGCGTTCTACTACGACGATGGGGACATTGCTGCAAAGAAAATCTTATATGCATTATTTAATGCCTGTTATTGTATTTGTTTGTTTAGCTGGCTTTGTCGCTTTCTTGCTACCAAAAGCATCACCACAATGGTCAGATCCTGTTCCATTTATTAAAAGCCTAACAGGGCAAGGAAATGGGGGCGGAGCTGTAGAAGGAAAGGTCGGCTACGGTGAAAATGATGAGACCTTAGGCGGGGGCTTTTCACAGGATGATACAGTCGTCTTTCGAGCACATGCACAAAAAAGGCAATATTGGCGTGTAGAAACAAAGGATTTCTATACGACAAAAGGCTGGGTTGTGGACAATAGTTCCTATTTTGAAATGGAACTTCCATCTAATACGATATTGCCGCTTTCGATTCCGACTGGTGAGGAGCCAAAACAGGCAGAAATATTCCCGCTAGAGGAATTCCCATTTATTTTGCAGCCATACGGTTTACAACGAGTCGTGTTTGATGGATATACTATTTTAAATGGACAAACAGAAAAGTTGCAAACAGTTGTGCAAGATAATATTGTTGCACTCGACCATTATCAGCTTGTTTATAGTGAGCCTTCATATAGCTTCACCGCATTAAAGGATAAAAATATGCCGAGAATGGTAGTGGATGCGCGTTTTTTACAATTGCCACATAATTTACCGGAGCGTGTGCGTCAGCTAGCTGAGGAAATTACTAGCGATTACGGTACAACGTATGATAAGGCAAGAGCAATTGAGCGCTACTTCCAGCAAAATGATTTTAGCTATGACACGAAAAATATTGCATATCCTGCAGAAGACCAAGACTATGTAGACCAATTTTTGTTTGAAACAAAGCGAGGCTATTGTGACAATTTCTCTACAGCAATGGTTGTCATGCTTCGCGCTGTTGATATCCCGGCAAGATGGGTGAAAGGCTTCGTAGGGGGCGAGCAAGTTGGTCGTTCAGATGATGGGCTCTACATATATGAAGTGCAAAACAACGATGCCCATTCTTGGGTAGAGGTATATGTAGATGGTGTCGGCTGGATGCCGTTCGAGCCAACAATTGGCTTCTCTAGTCCAGCATCTATTGATTATGACGTAGAGCTAACAGAAAACGAAGATGAGCTCGTAACAGAGGAGCAAAGAGAGCTAGAGCAACAACAAAGAGAGGAATTGGAGCAAGCAACACAAAATGAAGAAACAAAAGAAACTACTTCAAGCATATTAAACGAGAAAAATAAAAAATGGTTGATTGTATTAATGATTGCTTTAGCTGCTGTAGGCTTCTTGTTGTATCGCCGCCGCCGTAAATGGTTGCCAACCGTATATGTACAAATGCAGCGCCAGAAAAAGCAGGATGCAGGGAATTTTGATTTATCTTATACGCGCTTATTGAAGCAATTAGAGCGTTATGGCTTTAAACGTCAAAGCAATCAAACATTGAAAAACTTTGCGCAGCAAGTAGACGAGCATTTCGGTACGAAGGATATGTCAATTTTAACAGAGGCTTATGAGCGCATGATTTATAGCGAAAAGGGTGAGGCACTAGATTATGAGCAGCTAAAAGAAAACTGGGCGTATTTAATTAACCGTACAAAGGGCTAGTGATTTACTATACAGATTTTCATCAATTAGCAAGTTCGTAAGGAACACTTCAAACAGCTTTCTGGAAAGTTGTACAGCAGCTACTTTTCAGAAAGCCTTAAAAAGAGTAGAATAAAGTGATACTTCAACCAGCAGGGGGTTTTATCTTGTTTGCTGGTTGTTACAATTTACTAATCAAGCTTTGACAGGTAGTAAACTTGAAAATTAGCGTCCTGTACCTAGCTTTCGAAAAAGATTACTGCCTGTTCATGCGGGGTAAATAGCATTAATAGGAGGTTGTGTCGGGATGAAGCAAGACAATATTTTAGTATTAGATTTAGGAAGCAGTGAAAACACAACGATTGCTCGTTGGATTCGTGATTTAGGTGTGTATAGTGAAATCCATCCACATGATATTACCGCTCAAAATATTCAAGATTTAAAAACGGTTAAAGGAATTATTTTAAATGGCGGTGAAAATAATATCGTTGATGGCGAAGCAATCGACGTATTAGATGAAATTTATAATTTAGACATTCCTGTTATTAGCGTAGACCACCCATCAACTAAAGCATCCAAAACATTAACTAAATGGCCGAACGAGGAAGAAACGAAAGCTTTTTTAAAGGAATTCGTTTTTGATACATGTAAAGCTGAGGCTAACTGGAATATGAAAAATTTCATTGAGGACCAAGTCGCTTTAATTCGTCAGCAGGTTGGCGATAAAAAGGTGCTTTTAGCCCTGTCAGGCGGTGTGGATTCATCTGTTGTAGCAGCATTACTTATTAAAGCAATTGGGAAACAATTAGTTTGCGTGCACGTAAACCATGGTTTAATGCGTAAAAATGAATCTGAGGGCGTTATCGCTATGTTTGAAAAGGACCTTGAAGAAAACCTTGTTTATGTAGATGCAAGCGAGCGTTTTTTAGGAAAATTGAAAGGTGTAAGTGAGCCGGAGGAAAAACGTAAAATTATCGGTAATGAATTTATTCGCGTCTTTGAAGAGGAAGCACGCAAGCTTGAAGGAATTGACTTCCTCGCACAAGGGACAATCTACCCAGATATCGTAGAATCAGGTACAAAAACGCATAAAGTTGTAAAATCGCATCATAATGTAGGTGGACTTCCAGAGGATTTACAATTTGAATTAGTGGAGCCATTATTCCAATTATTTAAGGATGAAGTGCGTGCATGTGGCGTTGAGCTTGGACTTCCTCATGATATGGTGTATCGCCAGCCATTCCCAGGACCGGGGCTTGGCGTGCGCGTGTTAGGTGAAATTGAACCTGAGCGCCTTGAAGCAGTACGTGAATCAGATGCCATTTTACGTGAAGAATTTGCGCTTGCAGGATTGGACCAAAAAGTATGGCAATACTTCACAGTCGTACCAAACTTTAAATCTGTTGGTGTGCGCAACAATGAGCGCACATACGAATATCCAGTCATTATTCGCGCAGTTAATACAGTAGATGCAATGACAGCAACTATTGAACAAATTGACTGGCCAATCCTATTAAAAATTACAGACCGTATCATTAATGAAGTAAAGCATGTCAATCGCGTATGCTACGACCTGTCTCCAAAGCCAGGCGGCACGATTGAGTGGGAGTAATTATAGGAGAGCTGTAAACCCTTTTGTGTCAAGGGTTTACAGCTCTTTTTTGTTTTTATTGCACTATTTTTATCTTTCGTCCTGATAATAAAATTAAAATAGAAATTCATTGTCAGGAGAGAGGTCTCAATATGCTAAAGAATCATCTTTGGGATAGTGTAACGATTTCTCCTATAAACGATAATATGTATCTCTTTGAAGCTTATGTGAATGAAAAGGATTTGAATTTTATTTCCTCTTTATTAAGTAAAATGGGTAAACATATTAAAGTAGTCTCACCAAAACCTTTAATACAGAGATTAATTAATGAGTTAGAGGAAATTTCAGCAATGTATCAGAATAGCTAGAATTTCTAATTTAAAGGTATATTCCTTTTTAAAAGCAGATATTATGTATTCCATTGGAAAATATCCCGGTTTTTATTTTGGGGATAGTGAGGGGATAGGTGCATTCTTTATCTCAATTACCTTTTTCAATTGATTTAAAATGATTAACTTTTTAAAAGATTAAAAGCACTGTTCTTTTGTTTCGATGGATTTTGGTTTTTTCGGAGAGTTTCCTTTAATAAAAAAAGAATATTTCATCAATTTTGCTAGCAGTTGATTTTCCTTTTATTAACGGTTAAAATTTAAAAAATAAAATGTGGTGTTACTACTTACTAGAAATGAACGCGTAGAAAGCATGACTTCCACGCGTTTTTCGTGATTGTAGACTGCATTAAATATACTAGAAGAGGTGAAAATTGTGGCAACTCCTTTAATAAAAGAGCAAGAAAAGATTGTCGTTCTCGATTTCGGAAGTCAGTTCAATCAATTAATTACGCGTCGTATTCGTGAATTCGGTGTTTTTTCGGAATTACATTCACATACAATTACAGCGCAAGAAATTAAAGAAATGAACGCGATAGGAATCGTATTTTCAGGCGGTCCAAATTCTGTTTACGATGATGAAGCGTTCAAAGTAGATTCGGCTATTTTCGATTTAGGCTTACCGATTTTGGGTATTTGCTATGGTATGCAATTAATCGCACATACACAAGGTGGTAAAGTAGAAAGCGCGGAAACTCGTGAATACGGTAAAGCAGAAATTAATATCGTGCAGGAGAACAAATTGTTCGGAAATTTACCAAAGGAGCAAATCGTCTGGATGAGCCACGGTGACCACGTAACAGAAGTACCGGCAGGCTTCGAAATAACGGCTACAAGCCCTGCATGCCCAATAGCTGCTATGGCAAATGTAGAGCGTCAGCTATATGCAGTTCAATTCCACCCAGAGGTACGTCACTCTGTTCATGGCAATGATTTATTGAAAAACTTCGTGTTTAATGTGTGTGGTGCGAAGGGCGACTGGTCGATGGCAAACTTTATCGATATTGAAATTGCTAAAATTCGCGAGCAAGTAGGCGACAAACAAGTACTTTGTGCATTATCAGGTGGTGTAGACTCTTCAGTTGTAGCAGTATTAATCCATAAAGCAATTGGCAATCAATTAACATGTATGTTCGTAGACCACAACTTAAACCGCAAAGGTGAAGTAGAGCAAGTAATGAAAACTTTCACAGAAGACTTTGAGATGAAAGTAATTAAAATTGACGCTCGGGAGCGCTTTATGAGCAAGCTAAAGGGTGTATCAGACCCAGAGCAAAAGCGCAAAATCATCGGTAACGAATTCATTTATGTATTTGACGAGGAATCAGCAAAGCTAGATAACATGGACTTTTTAGCGCAAGGCACGCTTTATACAGATATCATTGAATCAGGCACAGCGACAGCACAAACAATTAAATCTCACCATAATGTAGGGGGATTGCCAGAGGATATGAAGTTTAAGCTAATTGAGCCCCTTAATACATTATTCAAAGATGAGGTACGTGCATTAGGGTTGGAATTAGGTTTGCCGGAAGCAGTAGTATGGCGTCAACCATTCCCAGGCCCGGGTCTAGGTATCCGTGTGCTAGGTGAAGTAACAGAGGAAAAATTAGAAATTGTACGTGAAGCAGACTATATTTTACGTGAAGAAATTAAAAATGCAGGCCTTGAGCGCGATATTTGGCAATACTTCGCGGTACTACCAGATATTCGTTCTGTAGGCGTAATGGGCGACGGTCGCACATACGACTATGCAATCGGCATTCGCGGTGTAACCTCTATCGACGGGATGACATCGGACTGGGCACGCATCCCATATGATGTATTGGAGAAAATTTCTGTACGTATTGTCAATGAAGTAAAGCATGTTAACCGCGTGCTGTATGATATTACAAGTAAGCCACCTGCGACGATTGAGTGGGAATAGTAGTAGGAGAGTTAGAAACCCTTGATTATAAGGGTTCCTAACTCCTTTTTTGTTAATTCTTCGAGCTTCACTACTAAAATAGCGTTTGGTGGTAATTTGTTACAGTTTAGCGAATGACTTGATTGAAAGTTAATTTATTTTGACATTATCTTATAAGTTATAGAAGTATCAAAAATAACTATATTGCTTATAAAAATGCTTAGAGAATAATCATGAGAAGAGAAAGTACGCTTGCTTCTAAAAATAGAATAGAAGTAAAATATTTACTATAAACAAAAAACTCATTACAATATATATTGAATCAAAGCTTTAACAGTTACACGAACATAAGGGACCTTTTTGGCTAACATTAACTAGCCTTTTATAAGGTTTTCATAGGTGCTCGTCTTATCGTCTTAATAGTTTGAGAGTAAGAAATTGTTTCAGGTGTGTTGATTATGAAAATATTGGATATTGATGCGTGTGTTTTAATGCAGAGAATGCACTGTTAATAAAGGATTTACTTGTTGGTTGGAGTGAAGGTGGCGACTCCATCGGGACAAAGTGTAGGGAGGCTAAAACTGCCTCGTCCTGCGGCAACGCCTCCATGACCAACATCCTGTTGGCCTCGCGCTGAAAATCCATTTATTTCGGTGACAATCGAAATAAATTAGTTGAAGCCATGCCTGCGGAAAGCGTCCCCCGCAACGGAAATCAACAAATTTCCTAGGCACTTTTTGTAAAATAAAGGCTAATCAACACACCTGGTAATTTACATAAATCTATCTTAATAAGTTGTTATAATATTTTTTAGAAATTTAAGATTTATAAATCTGATATTCTTTTGAGATAAATTATTTTAGGTAGTGAAGTAGAGGTGACTGTAAATGAAGCGGGTGTTGGTAATCAAGAACGGGCGGTCTTTAGCAAAAAAAATCGTAAGTGGTTTAACACAAGAAGGTTATTTCGTCGTAACACTTCATAATGAAAATGAAGGTTTAAATATAGTATATGAGCAGGATTGGGATATTATCGTATTGGATTGGGATTCATTAAGTATATCTGGACCAGAAATTTGTAGACAAATAAGGGTGGTTAAAACGACACCAATAATTATTGTGACTGATAAGATATCTAGCAAGGACTGCATAGCAGGATTAAAAGCAGGGGCAGATGATTATATAAGAAAACCATTTGCCAAAGAAGAATTAGTGGCAAGAATAAAAGTTATATTAAGACGAGAGGATTGTATTCGGGCAAACGTGACCAATCTCTTTCAGTTTAAAGACCTTTTGGTTGATGAATCTCATAGCATTGTAACAAAAGGTGGTGAGAATCTTCCCCTCACTAAGCGCGAGTACGACTTACTTTTATTTTTAATCAAAAATAAAAATAAAATATTGAGTCGTGAAATGCTGTTAGATCAGGTTTGGGGATATGATGTAGCAGTCAATCAAAATGTAGTAGATTTATATATTGGGTATTTAAGAAAAAAGCTAAAGTGTGAGAAGAAAGACCGCTATATACAAACAATCCATGGCAGAGGCTATTCTATGATTGAAAAGTACGATAAAGGGTAGTTTACAATATTAAATAGATTTGAAAAACACGAGTATCAATGGCTTTAGCCAATGATACTCGTGTTTTATTATTTTGAGAAAATGTATCATTTTTAGTCATTCACAAGATTTTCACATAATTAATGATTATACTAATCCACAGAACGTTCAATTGAAAATGATTATCAATACCAATTACAATTAAACATAATCTATTGACTATATCATTTTCGCAATAAATTATAGGATGAAGGAGTATATGTATGAAGAAATCTATGTTTTCAAAATTAATGATTATGGTGGCAGTTTTAACATTAATGTTAGCTGCTTGCTCAACTTCGAACAATGAAGAAAGTAATCAAAGTAATGAAACGAACCAAAGCAGTGAAAGTAACCAAGGGTCAGAGTCTGCTAATGAGAGTGAAGAAGTTGCTGAGCCTACGACGGTTGAAATCACTGATGTTCATGGAACGGTTACTGTTCCTATAAATCCAAAGAATGTAATTGCTTTAGATAATAGAACTTTTGAAACTTTATCAGATTGGAATATTGAATTAGTTGCTGTGCCAAAGGATGTAATGCCTGCGGATTCACCATATGTAAAAGATGAATCGATTCAAAATATTGGAAATCACCGTGAGCCAAATCTTGAAATTATTGCTGCTGCAAACCCTGAGCTTGTCATCGTTGGTCAACGATTTGCTGGCTATTATGAAGACATCAAAAAATTAGTGCCAAACGCTGCTGTTATTGACCTTAATTTTGATGTTTCTGAGGAAGCAGCTACACCTGGTGCAAATTTAGTAAATGGACTGAAAGATGCTACAATCGCATTAGGACAAATTTTCGATAAAAATGAAGAAGCGAAACAATTAGTAGCTGATTTTGATAAAGCGATTGAAGATGCTAAATCTGCCTATAATGGAACAGATAAAGTAATGAGTGTGATTGTTTCTGGTGGTAATATTGGTTTCGCAGCTCCACATTCTGGACGTGTTTGGGGACCAATGTACGAAATCTTTGGATGGGCTCCAGCATTAGAGGTTGACAAATCTACTTCAGACCACCAAGGCGATGAAGTTTCTGTTGAGGCTATTGCACAAAGCAATCCGGATTGGATTTTCGTATTAGACCGTGATGCGGCAGTATCTGCTGAAAGTGGTTCTGTTCCTGCCAAGGACGTTATTGATAATTCACCTGCACTTCAAAATGTAACAGCTATTTCTAAAGGGCAAATTATTTATGCGCCAAATGACACTTATACAAATGAATCACTCCAAACGTATTTAGAGTTATTTGAAAACCTTGCAAACACTTTGAAATAGTGTAAAGGAGTATAACATAGTGCCGAAAAACATAATTGCCGGGGTTGAGAGTAATTCTCAGCCCCAGCTTTATAACCACAATAAAATATGGACAAAACCTTTTATACTAACGGTCATAGTTGTTATTATTTTAGGGATTATCTCACTGTTTACCGGAGTTTATGATATACGTGGACAAGAGGATGGAATGGAGATGTTTTTCATCACTCGCGTTCCGAGAACGGCCGCATTAATGCTTACGGGAGCCGCCATGGCAATGGCAGGGCTCGTTATGCAACTGATTACACAGAACCGTTTAGTTGAACCTACTACAACAGGAACGATTGAATGGGCAGGTTTAGGGCTTCTTTTTGTATACTTGTTATTCCCCGCACCAACGTTACTTTTAAGAATGACTGGTGCTATCATTTTTTCCTTTATAGGAACGACGATTTTCTTTTTATTTTTAAGAAGAGTTAAGCTGCGCTCGTCTTTAATTGTCCCAATCATTGGGCTGATGCTAGGCGCAGTTATTTCCGCTGTATCTACTTTCATCGGGCTTCTTTTTCAAGCGACGCAAAATATTGAAACATGGTTTGTCGGTTCTTTTGCGGCAGTCCAAGTTGGAAGATATGAATATTTATGGCTTATTGTCATTGTGACATTGCTTATTTTTATTTATGCTAATCGCTTAACTTTAGCTGGGCTAGGGGAAGATGTTGCGACAAGTCTTGGCGTGAATTACAATCGGATTGTTCTTTTAGGTACGGGTCTTATTTCTTTTGCAGTTGGTATTGTTGCCGCTGTTATTGGGAATTTACCTTTTTTAGGTTTAATTGTGCCGAATATTGTTTCAATGTTTAGAGGAGACGACCTGAGAAGTAATTTGCCTTGGGTATGTGTGATTGGGATGGGGACGATCACTGTTTGTGATATTATTTCTCGAACAATTATCAAGCCTTTCGAAGTACCTGTTTCTTTAATACTTGGCACAATCGGGGCAGTCGTATTTATTGCTATTTTATTGAGACAAAGAAAACCAAGGAGGCTAGAAAGATGAACGCGTTAGGTTATAGAAATAAAGAAAATGTTGAAATCGAATCTAGCCTACCTATTGAAAAAAGGTCAGCTCGAGCTTTTCGCTCTAAAAAAGAAGAAAAGCGCTATTGGATTTTGCTTATTACATTGATTGCTTTAGGCATTCTCGCCTCGTATGGGCTTTTAGTTTATAACAATCCTGTTCCAATAGATTCACCGTCCTTTATCCCTGTTGTTATGAGAAGGATTGTGGCGCTTGTGGCAATGATTATTGCGGCAGTTTGTCAGAGTTTATCCACTGTTGCTTTCCAATCGATTACTAATAATCGAATTATCACTCCTTCACTTTTAGGTTTTGAATCGCTTTATTCAACAATTCAGACGAGTACTATATTTTTCTTTGGTGCGAGTGCATTAATAAATTTTAGTGGTGTTGGGTCATTTTTCTTTCAAGTAATTGTGATGGTCTTGATGAGTTTAATTCTTTATGGATGGTTACTTTCTGGAAAGTACGGAAATTTACAACTTATGCTCTTAGTTGGAATTATTATTGGAACAGGGCTGAGTTCTATCTCAACTTTTATGAGAAGACTGTTAGCACCTTCTGAGTTTGATATTTTACAGGCAAGATTATTTGGTTCTGTTAATAATGCAGATGCTGAATATTTCCCAATCGTAATTCCAATGGTCATAATTGTAGCATTATTACTTCTTGCTAATTCTAAGAAGCTAAATGTACTGTCACTTGGGAGGGATGTATCAACTTCATTTGGCGTAAAGCATCAATCGAGTATCATTTATACGCTTATATTAGTTTCGATTTTGATGTCAATTTCAACGGCCTTGATTGGACCACTTACTTTCTATGGATTTTTAGTAGCAACTTTGAGTTATCAAGCAGCGCCAACTTACGACCATCGATATATTTTCCCAATGGCTCTTGCTATCGGATTTTTAGTAATAACGAGTGCATACTTTTTAATGTATCATGTATTCAATGCGCAAGGTGTAGTTTCAGTTATTATTGAACTATTAGGTGGAATCATATTTTTAACTGTTATTTTAAGGAAGAGGGCTCTATGATAAAAATTGATAATGCGAGAAAATTGTATACGGATAAAGTAAAAATAGGACCTTTGAATATTGAAATACCGAAAGCGGGTCTGACGTCATTGATTGGCCCAAATGGCGCGGGAAAGTCTACAACACTTTTAATGATTGGCAGACTTTTAAATATGGATGAAGGGCAAATTATGGTAGCGAATATGGATGTTTCTGCATCAAAATCAAAGGACTTAGCAAAGGTTTTAACGATTTTGCGACAAGAAAATCATTTTGTAACGCGACTTACTGTTAGACAACTAGCTGGATTTGGACGTTTTCCTTATTCAAAGGGGAGATTAACGAAAGAGGATGAGGCGATTATTTCTAAATATATTGATTTTTTAGATTTGACTGATTTGGAAAATCGGTATTTAGATGAGCTTTCGGGTGGGCAAAGACAGAGGGCATATGTCGCAATGGTTTTGTGTCAGGAGACGGAATATGTGCTTTTGGACGAGCCTCTAAACAATCTGGACGTGGCTCGTTCTGTTCAAATGATGGAGCATTTAAGACATGCTGCTATTGAATTCGGAAGAACAATTGTAACTGTAATGCATGATATAAATTTTGCAGCTAAATATTCTGATCGAATTTGTGCGATGAAAGATGGACAAATTGCCACTTTTGGAACGGTAGAAGAGGTAATGAATGCGGAAGTTTTGACCGATATTTTCGAAACGAAAATCGAGATTATCGAAGGTCCATATGGGCCGATAGCTATTTATTAGTAATAAAGTGAACCTTCAATTAGTGGGGGTCTTACAGCCTGCTCCTGCGGTTACTCGTCGCAAACAAATTTGTTAATACGGGATAAAATTGTTTACCGTAGCTCATATAGATTATAGCGGAAGTTGCTATCTGGATTTTACAGATGGCAGCTTTTTTACTGTTATTACATGGCTTTTTGAACGCTCTACTTCTAAGTTTCGCCACTAAATCGTGACAAATAATTCATTTCTTTTAGTTTAGATGTAGTATAATTTATTGTAATGATGCTAAAAAATTGGTTAGGCTATTTTAGGAGTTGAAAACAGATGAATAATGTAAAACAACGAAATTATAATCCGCTGATTTGGGTTTTATCTATTGTTGTAATAGGGGTTATTTTTGGGACATACTTTTTGCCAAAAAGTACGGACGGTACAATTTTGGGCATGCAATTAACGGTATTGCCGATGCTAAATGCGTTTTTGAATAGCTTTACATTTCTCTTTTTACTGATTGCTTTAATTATGATTAAAAAGAAAAATATTCAATTGCATCGAACATTTATTATTGCTGCATTTGTCTCTACATTTCTATTTTGTATTTCGTATTTAACGTATCATGCGATGGCTGAATCGACTAGCTATGGTGGAGACGGTATATTGATGTATATTTATTATTTTGTGCTACTTACACATATCGTTCTTGCAGCATTGATTGTACCACTAGCCTTAGTTACGCTAGGCAGAGGTTTGAATATGCAAAAAGAAAAGCACCGAAAAATTGCGCGCTGGACGATGCCGCTTTGGTTGTATGTTAGTTTTACAGGTGTGTTAGTATATATAATGATATCACCATATTATTAATGAAAAGAACCGATGTTCTTGAAAGTTTATTAATAAAAATCCATTTTGATGAATTTTTTCAAAATGGGTTTTTTGTATTTTCATATGAGGTTAATATATTTATGAGAGAAGTGGTCGGTAAGTAAGGGAATAAGTACATGAAGTGAGGATGAGCTATTTGTTAGTTAGGTATAAACGATATGTATTAGTATGTATAGCAGCCTTATTTTCAATTATGTTGATAGCTAGCTGTAGGGTTGCTGCGTCGGGGGTATTTGATTTCAGTGACCAGCTCCAAACGAAAGATTTTTATACAAATTTAGATGGTGAATGGCACTTTTTTGAAGAAAAATTATTAACGCCAGACGAAGTGAAATTGCAACGGGGGGAAGTCGTTACACTCCCAAGTTCATTTCAAACCCATATGGGAAATACCAATTCATTTGGGACATATAGTACAACAATTAAAATTCCTGAAGAATATGTGGGGCAAGCGTTAGCCATTTATATACCTTATCAATACAGTGCGTACACCTTTTTTGTAGACCAAGATGAAATCTCTAGAAATGGTGTAGTTGGGCAAGACGCATCTTCACATGCTTCGGAAATGTCACCGAGCATAGGCTATTTTTTTGCACAATCAGATGAGGTATTGCTCACGATTCAAGTATCTAGCTTTGAGCATATTCGTGGTGGACTTGAAAACTCGATTTATTTTGGGGAAGCATCAACTGTCTCGCGGAAGTTTAATATAAATACAATCGCCACTCTTTTTATTAACGGCAGTATTTTTATCATTGGTTTGTTTATGGTTCTTTTTTCTTTACATCGTAGACAAGAGCGGGCATTTTTTATATTTGGTATGTTTTCTATGCTTATTTCTGCGCGCGCTTTATTCGCGGTTCCGTTTTACTATACACTGATTTTTTCAGAAATGTCTTGGTTATGGGGGACTAGATTAGAATACATATTGACAGAGGCAAGTTCGCTATTCTATGTCATTTTATTATGGCATTGGCATAAAGAGGAGTTTTCAAAAAGGGTGCTTTACGTGCTAGCTATTGTACATACAGCGCTTATTGTTACAACTTTATTTACACAACCGGTATTTTTCCAAGCGCTCTTTTTCCAAGTCTTTTATTTAGCTGTTCCTACCTTTTTCTATTTAATTTATGTAATTTATAAGAGCATTCGTAATCAAAATAGAAATGCAAAAATCAATTTAATTGGAATGGGCATTATCTTTTTAGCCTTTTTTAATGATTTTGCAATCGGGAAAAATTGGTATCAATCATGGGAATTAATGCTGCCGGCTGTTGGTGTTTATGTATTGCTCAATGTCATCCTTATGAGCAAAGATTTTGCAGAGAGGACGCAGAAAACGGAGCAACAAAACAAGCAATTATTAGCATTAAATGCTTCGAATGAGGAGCTTGCTATTCAACTTCAAAAAGAGATTAAGCGAAAGGACGAATTTCTTGCGAATACATCGCATGAGCTTCGAAATCCATTACACGGAATCATTAATATTACACAGTCTATTTTACGAAATAAATCAAGACAGTTAGATGCTAAAATGCAGGACGATTTGGCTCTTCAACTAACAATTGGGCACCATATGTCAAGGACAATAGAAGATTTATTGGATATTACTCGTCTGAAGGAGCATCGAATTCAACTCCAACTAGAGAATATAGATATTAAAGCAATTTCCATAGGTGTTATCGATATGCTTAAAGTGCTTATCGAAAATAAAAACATTGAAATGGAAGTGAATATTTTAAATGACTTTCCTCATGTAATTGCAGATAAAAACCGTTTGATTCAGATTTTATTTAATCTTCTTCATAATGCCGTTAAATACACAGAGGAAGGTACAATTACTATTACTGCCGATACGAAGGACGGAATGGCCCATATTTATATTGCAGATACGGGCATTGGAATGGATGAACAAACACTCCAAGTTATTTTTGAACCATATGAACAAGGGGATTCTAGTATTACCGCTATTGGGGGTGGGCTCGGTCTTGGGTTAAGCATTTGCAGGCAGTTAGTGGAGCTACATAGGGGGTCATTGCGAGCGAGCTCTGTTTTAGGCGAGGGCTCAGTCTTTGCATTTACATTACCGTTAGCGGGAGGCTCAATTGAAAAGCCGATAGCAACGGCTTTACTTATAGATAAAGATGAGTCTCCTTTAAACGAAATTGCGAGTGCAGTGATTGAAACAGCTACTAAAAGTACATTATCGTCATATAGACCAAAAATTTTAGCAATTGACGATGACCCAGTGAATCTAAGGGTGTTAACAAATATTCTTTCAGAGGATGCATATGAGGTAGAAACTGTTACTAGCGGAAAAGAAGCGTTGAGAAGGCTTGAAGGGAATGACTGGGATTTAATTATTTCAGATGTAATGATGCCGAATATGTCTGGATATGAATTAACTCGTTTGATTCGTGAAAAATTTTCCATGGCTGAGCTTCCAATATTGCTTTTAACCGCTCGTGGACTTACGGAAGATATTTATACTGGATTTTTAGCAGGGGCAAATGATTATGTTGTCAAACCAGTTGATGCTATAGAGTTAAATGCGCGGGTGCATGCGCTAACTAATTTAAAAGTATCTATTAATGAGCGATTAAGAATGGAAGCGGCATGGTTGCAGGCTCAAATACGCCCACATTTTTTATTAAATACACTGAATGCAATTGTTACATTAAGCGAAACAGATATGTCGAGAATGATTCAGCTTCTCGATAAATTCACAATTTATTTGCAAAGTAGCTTCTATTTGAAAAATGTAGATAAACTTGTCTCTCTTGAATCTGAGCTTGAATTGATTGAATCCTATTTATATATTGAAAAGGAGCGGTTTAGGAACAAGTTATATGTAATATGGGAAATAGATGAAGTCGAAAATGTAATGATTCCACCTTTGTCAATTCAAACGTTAGTAGAGAATGCGGTCAACCATGGCATATTAAAGCGAATCGACGGAGGAACAATCATTATACGAATTCGCAAAAATGACAGCTATACGGAAATTTCTGTTATCGATAATGGTGTAGGGATGGATGAGGAACAGGTTAAGCAAATTTTCACGATTCAATCTGACCAAAAAAGAGGGATAGGGCTTGTTAATACTGAGCAACGTTTGAAGCAGTCTTACGGCAAAGGTTTAGAGCTTAAAAGTGCAGTGAATGTGGGGACTACGGTTACTTTTACTGTACCAAATCATATTTGATGTAACTTCCAGGTGCTGTTTAAAAAAGCAGCTCCTTTTTTTCACTCCAATAAAAATTTGATTTTCACATATTTTAATTCAAAGGAAAGCTACTAAACCAGTGCTTTAGAAATGTCTTTCTATTTTTCTTTGATGAAATATCACCGAAAGCGCCTCAAAAGCAGTGCATTGCCTGCTTTTAAGGCGCTTTCCTTAAATGAAAAGAGGGCGCTATAGCCTCATGTTTTGCGATACCATATGATAACAGGTATAAGTAATAATGATAAAATGCCACCGATTAAGGATAGGGTAGTAAAGCTAGAGTTCGCAACAATGATTCCTGAAAGTGCCCCACCCGACGCCCCTGCTAGTGCAATGAAAACATCGATTGTACCTTGTACTTTAGCGCGGGAGGAGGGTTCTGTGGAATCAACAATCTGGGCTGTTCCACTAATTAATCCGAAATTCCAGCCTAAACCTAATAATGAAAGGGCGACTATTAAAATAAACATCGAATCACTTGGTGCATAAGCAGCTAATAGACCTGCAAGTAATAATGTAATACCAGATGCAATACTCATAGCTGTTCTACCAACTTTATCTACTAGAACGCCTGTTACAAGTGAAGGGAGATACATTGCACCAATATGAAAGCCGATAACGATTCCTACTGCACCTAAGCTATGACCATGATGCTGCATATGAACAGGTGTCATTGTCATAATAGCGACCATGACAATTTGAGTAAGAATCATAACAACTGCACCAATAATAATTCCTTTTTTATTGCTGGAAGTAATAGCAGGGGCTATTCCATCAGATTGCTGCTGTTGATGAGCTTCAATTGCTTTAGCTAAGAGTAGGGGGTCTGGGCGAAGCATAATAAAAAGTATGCAGCCCGCCATAATATACGCAACAGCGGATAATATAAATGGCCCAGCTAATGAGGGAATATTAAAGAGCTGCGCGAATTTTCCCATAACTTCAACTAGATTTGGTCCTGCAACAGCACCGAATGTCGTCATAACCATCGTAGTACTTATTGCTTTAGCACGTTGCTTTTTATCTGCTAAGTCAGTTCCTGCATAACGAGCCTGCAAATTTGTCGCGGTTCCCGCGCCATATATGAAAAGCGATAAGAATAATAAAAAAACACTATTAATTAAAGTAGCTATAATAACGCCAATTGCTCCAAGTCCTCCAGCAATAAAGCCTGAAGTAAGACCTACACGCCGCCCATATCGCTGAGAAAGCCTCCCAACTATAAAAGCTGCACCTGCAGAGCCTAATGTAAAAAGGGCAGAGGGTAATCCAGCAAATGCGTCAGTTCCCAGCATTTGTTGGGCTAGCAGGGCACCTACAGTGACACCAGCAGCAAGACCTGCTCCACCAAAAATTTGTGATAAACTCACAACCATTAAAACTTTTTTGTACATCCTTTTTAATTTTTCAGGAGACTCTACATATTCCTTAATCAAATGATTTGTAGTATCCATGTAGGTTAACACCATCTTTCCGGCTAGTTAATTGCATTCATCCAATCTTGTACACTTTCTTGTAAGCGCATAGCATGGATTCCATTTGAATTTAAAATTTCTACAGCTTTAGCTGACATTAAACAATAAGGACCTCTACAGTAAGCAACGATTTCACAGTTTACTGGTAGAGACGAAAGATGTTCTTCGAGTTCTTCAATTGGGATTGAGATTGCGCCAGGAATATGCGCAGCTTCATATTCTTCCTTAGGACGTACATCTAAAAGAAGAACTTGACCAGATTCCATTTTCTCTTTTAATTCGGATAAAGAAATACCTTCTAAGCCTATTGTATTATTCAGGAACTCCTCTTTAATTTGTCTTACTTCTACATATTGCCTTTCAGATAATTGGAATAAAGAATCTAAAAAATGGGATATTTCTATACTAGCTAACTCGTATATCACATAATTGCCATCCTTCTTGAATTTTACTAATCTAGCTCCATATAGAACTTGTAAATGCTGCGAAACATTTGCAATAGACATTCCAGTTGTTTTTGATAAAGCTTCAACAGATTTTGGTCCTTGCTGCAAAAGGTCAAGAATTTCTAATCGTTTAGGACTAGAAACACATTTCCCGATTCTTGCAAACTCTTGATACAAGATATTTTTTAATTGTCGTTCATCAACCATTTAATCTTCCACCTCAACTATTCAATTAATTTATTGAATAGTTGAATTGTACTCTTACTCAAATCAAAATGCAAGTTGTTAATTTGATTGATAGCGAGAAATACAGCAACGAGGAAGGCAAGTTTCCCCGTTGAACTTAAATCTATATGCTTATCATATGAAGCAATCGAGAGCAGAAGTTGAAGTGTTGATTCTAGGGATGTGAATCTTGTACGGGGCTGCTTAAATTTTATAAGTTTGCAAGCCAAAACGAAGCAATATTATGTAGTTCATATTATCTTCAATTTCCTAACAAATAAAGGAGGAGCTAATAAAGCGCCTCCTTCATTTATTATTTTGCATTTTCTAAAAATACTTTTTGTGCGGCAAGTACGCCTGCGCCTGGTGTAAAGTCATATTTAAAGTCTTGTAGAGCAGCTTCGATTAATGAAACGGCTTGTAGCACATCACTAGGGAAGCAATAGCCCATGTGACCAAAACGGAAAATTTCGCCTTGTAACGGGCCCAACCCACCTGCAAAGTCAAGATGATACGTTGATTTCAAATGTGCTACAAGGTCACCTAATGCGATACCTTGAGGTGCTTTAATTGCTGTAATTGTTGGCGAAGCATAGCTGTCCTCTGTTAATAGCTCGATATTTAATGACATCATTGCAGCACGCACCATTTTTTTCATCACATGATGGCGTTTGGCAGTTTGTTCAATTCCACCTTCCTCTGCAATGAGCTTACATGCCTCGTTTAAGCCATATAATAGCGTAATAGCAGGCGTGTTCGGCGTCATATCTTTTTCAGCCCAGTTTTTATAGCTAAGTAAGTTTAAATAATAGGACTGTGTCTGGTTAGCCTCGATAACTTGCCATGCTCGCTTACTTACAGCTACTAATGATAAGCCGGGAGGTAACATCATCGCCTTTTGGGAGCCTGTTACTAAAATATCAATACCCCATTCATCCATTTTCACTGTCACGCCACCAATACAGCTTACTCCATCTACAATAACTAACGCATCTGTTTCTTCGCGTACAACTTTTGTTAATTCTTCAATTGGATTTAAAACCCCTGTAGATGTTTCGTTGTATGTTATAAAAACAGCCTTGACTTTCGGTATATGCTGTAAAAAGTCACGCAGCTCCTGGGCGTTACATGCTTCGCCCCAAGTTTTCTCTAGCTTATGTACTTGGAATTTATGCTGCTCACAAATAGAAACAAAATAATCACCGAATGCACCAACTGTTATGACAACAACATTTTCACCAGCTGAAACAGTATTCACAGCAGCAGCTTCAAGTGCCGCAGTACCACCAGATGGTAAAAATAATATTTCTTCTTTAGTGCCGAATACAGGCTTTACTAAGTTAACAGTTTCACGATAAAGTGCAACAAATTCTGGTGTTCGGTGACTAATAATGCTCTTGTTCATCGCCAACTCTACACGCTTTGGAATTGGTGTAGGGCCAGGGTGACGTAAAATATTTTCATACATAGCTTGCCATCTCCTTTAAAAAGCTGAATTTTCCAACTATATATTATAATAAGAAATATTTAAGAAAATAGACAGTGTTTTGCTATAAGTGGTGTAGCATAGGGCTTTCCTTACTATATAGTATGCAGGAAAATGCAGATTAAATAGTAAGAAAATAAAAATGAAAAGGGATTGTTCATTATTAATGTTTGAAATAATTGGATTTGAAAATAAAAATAATGCGTTTTCACGAACTTTATAAAGATAAATTGGGAAAATGTTCGGAAATGAGTTGAAAAATGAAAAATGAGATGATATATTATTGAATGTAAATTAAATAACGTCGTCGTATAATAGCGGGAATAGGCTCGCGAGTTTCTACCAAATCACCGTAAATGATTTGACTACGATGTAAGTAGATTTGTATTGTAATATACATATACTTTATTCGTAGACATGTCATTTTTGTGGAAATGGCATGTCTCTTTAGTTGGTTTTATTTCCAAGGATTATAGACGATTAACGGAGGCGCAATTCACAATGAAAAAATATTTCGAGTTTGATAAACTTGGAACAAACTACCGTAGAGAGATTCTTGGTGGGTTTACAACATTCTTGGCGATGGCTTATATTCTAATTGTCAATCCATTAACATTAACGCTTGATGATGTTCCAAATTTACCAGAAGCACTACGTATGGACTATGGGGCAGTATTCGTTGCTACAGCAGTTGCAGCAGCTATCGGTTCATTTATTATGGGGATTTTTGCAAGATATCCATTAGCATTGGCTCCGGGTCTTGGCTTAAATGCATTCTTCGCCTATACGGTAATTTTAACGAATGGTAGCCCATGGCAACATGCATTAGCTGCCGTATTTGTATCAGGTGTATTCTTCTTAATTTTAACATTAACAGGTTTGCGTGAAAAATTAATTAATGCTATTCCATTAGAGCTTAAATTAGCTGTTGGTGCAGGTATCGGTTTATTCATTGCATTCATAGGTTTAAAAAATGCTGGCATCGTAGTTGCTAATCCTGCAACATTTGTTGGGATTGGTAATTTAACAGACCCACAAGTTTTATTGGCGATTTTCGGTATTATCATTACGGTTGTTTTCTTGGTTCGTGGTATAAAAGCAGGCGTATTTTTAGGGATGGCCATCACTGCAATCGCAGGTATGATTTTTGGTTTAGTGGAGTTGCCATCAGGCATTCTAGCAGCACCTCCATCAATTGAGCCAACATTTGGAGCGTTATTCTCAGCGTTTGGTGATGCTGAATTTTACACATTATCAATGCTTTCAGTAATTTTAACATTCTTATTTGTAGATTTTTTTGATAACGCAGGTACATTAATGGCTGTAGCAAATCAAGCGGGCTTCGTAAAAGATAATAAATTGCCACGTGCTGGTAAAGCGTTAATTTCTGATTCAATTGCAACAATCATCGGTTCTATTTTCGGTACATCAACAATTACTTCATTCGTTGAATCTTCGTCTGGTGTTGCTGCGGGTGCTCGTACAGGCTTTGCTTCAATCGTAACAGGTGTACTATTCTTGTTATCTTTATTCTTTTTACCACTATTAAGTGTTGTCACTACTGCCGTAACAGCTCCTGCTTTAATTGTTGTAGGTGTTTTAATGGTTGCATCACTTGGTAAAATTGATTGGGAAAAATTCGAGGTGGCTGTACCAGCATTCTTTACGATGTTAATGATGCCTTTAACATTTTCTATCGCAACAGGTGTAGCGATTGGTTTCGTATTTTATCCATTAACAATGATTGTTAAAGGTCGAGCAAAAGATGTTCACCCATTAATGTATGTATTCGGTTTAATCTTCTTACTTTACCTTGCGACAGCGGCTCATTAATAATTAATACCTTAGCTACTCAGACGAATAATGCGTTTGGGTAGCTTTTTGCATCTAAAGGTGAAACCAAAATGTAGTTGTTTGCGTATAACATTAATAACAAAGAATGGAGGGATGAGGTTGAAAAGAAAGTACTTCTTTTACGGTGTTCTAATAGCTGTTGGTGCAGTAATTGTGGCACTTATTTCAGGAGGCACACAAAAGATAGTAGGGTTTGCTGGTGGAGTAGGATTAATTTTATTAATAATTAGTATGTTGTTATCAGGTGCATTTATTAGTGGCGATCGCATG
This sequence comes from Metasolibacillus sp. FSL H7-0170, assembly GCF_038593115.1. NCBI lineage: Bacteria > Bacillati > Bacillota > Bacilli > Caryophanales > Caryophanaceae > Metasolibacillus > Metasolibacillus sp. FSL H7-0170. The sequence continues at coordinate 3,098,443 of NZ_CP151964.1, forward strand.
CGAGCTAATCAAACAGCAGATACAAGGGAAAGAAGCAAGCAGCGTGATAATAGTATAGAAAATCTTTTAATCATGTCTTTCCCATCGTTAGTAATAGCTATTCTTTTTTATTGGCTGCTGTAGCTCGATTTATACAGAGGACTAATTTTGTATACAGCCAAATTAAAGTACGAAGGAATTTATGATAGATTTTGAAGATGCGTTTTCTAAATATATTAGAAATAATTGATGTAATCGTACCGAAGTCAAAGAATCAAACTGTACAGATTTGACAAGGGAAATTACTTTACTACGATTTATATAAATAGGAAGAAACTAAATATTTCTATCGGCATTAAAATCTGAATATTTTTTCTTTTAATAAATGGTTGCAATATAGAATGATATAGGTGTATATTAATAAACGTTGTTGCGAAACAAACGCATAACAAAAATAAAAAGTCGTTGACAAATAGATTTATTTGTTTTAATATATTAAGCAGTCGCTTAAAACGACACATGAACCTTGAAAACTGAACAAGCAAGACGTGAATGAATAAAGTTTCATTGAATAGATGAAACACAATTTTGGACATCGAATGAAGATGCCAGCAAATGTTTTAATGTATCGAAAGCGAAGCGACAGATACAAATTTGAGCTTACTCAAATTCTTTTTATGGAGAGTTTGATCCTGGCTCAGGACGAACGCTGGCGGCGTGCCTAATACATGCAAGTCGAGCGAGTGTTACTTTGGTGCTTGCACCGAAGTAACGCTAGCGGCGGACGGGTGAGTAACACGTGGGCAACCTGCCCTGTAGATGGGGATAACTCCGGGAAACCGGGGCTAATACCGAATGATACTTTGAGACCCATGTTTTAAAGTTGAAAGATGGCTCTGCTATCGCTACAGGATGGGCCCGCGGCGCATTAGCTAGTTGGTGAGGTAATGGCTCACCAAGGCAACGATGCGTAGCCGACCTGAGAGGGTGATCGGCCACACTGGGACTGAGACACGGCCCAGACTCCTACGGGAGGCAGCAGTAGGGAATCTTCCACAATGGGCGAAAGCCTGATGGAGCAACGCCGCGTGAGTGAAGAAGGTTTTCGGATCGTAAAACTCTGTTGTAAGGGAAGAACAAGTGCCGTAGTAACTGGCGGCACCTTGACGGTACCTTATTAGAAAGCCACGGCTAACTACGTGCCAGCAGCCGCGGTAATACGTAGGTGGCAAGCGTTGTCCGGAATTATTGGGCGTAAAGCGCGCGCAGGCGGTTTTTTAAGTCTGATGTGAAAGCCCCCGGCTCAACCGGGGAAGGTCATTGGAAACTGGGGAACTTGAGTGCAGAAGAGGAAAGTGGAATTCCAAGTGTAGCGGTGAAATGCGTAGAGATTTGGAGGAACACCAGTGGCGAAGGCGACTTTCTGGTCTGTAACTGACGCTGAGGCGCGAAAGCGTGGGGAGCAAACAGGATTAGATACCCTGGTAGTCCACGCCGTAAACGATGAGTGCTAAGTGTTAGGGGGTTTCCGCCCCTTAGTGCTGCAGCTAACGCATTAAGCACTCCGCCTGGGGAGTACGGTCGCAAGACTGAAACTCAAAGGAATTGACGGGGGCCCGCACAAGCGGTGGAGCATGTGGTTTAATTCGAAGCAACGCGAAGAACCTTACCAGGTCTTGACATCCCGTTGCCCACTATGGAGACATGGTTTTCCCTTCGGGGACAACGGTGACAGGTGGTGCATGGTTGTCGTCAGCTCGTGTCGTGAGATGTTGGGTTAAGTCCCGCAACGAGCGCAACCCTTGATCTTAGTTGCCATCATTCAGTTGGGCACTCTAAGGTGACTGCCGGTGACAAACCGGAGGAAGGTGGGGATGACGTCAAATCATCATGCCCCTTATGACCTGGGCTACACACGTGCTACAATGGACGGTACAACCGGTTGCCAACCCGCGAGGGGGAGCTAATCCGATAAAACCGTTCTCAGTTCGGATTGTAGGCTGCAACTCGCCTACATGAAGCCGGAATCGCTAGTAATCGCGGATCAGCATGCCGCGGTGAATACGTTCCCGGGCCTTGTACACACCGCCCGTCACACCACGAGAGTTTGTAACACCCGAAGTCGGTGAGGTAACCTTTTGGAGCCAGCCGCCGAAGGTGGGATAGATGATTGGGGTGAAGTCGTAACAAGGTAGCCGTATCGGAAGGTGCGGCTGGATCACCTCCTTTCTAAGGATATTTTCGGAATATCTCCTACGGAGATAACATTCACGGATTGCTGTTCAGTTTTGAAGGTTCATCAATGGATGAATACTTCTTATTGTGCTCCTGCGGTTACTCGTCGCAAATACGCGAGGAAGCAAATACAGGTAGCCTATTTGTTCTTTGAAAACTGGATAAAACGACATTGAAAGTAACAAGTTTTAAATAGATCAAGTAATTGATCGTGTAAGTTCTTAAATCTTATTTCTTTTATGAGATAAGTTGTAACTAACATGAGGGTTTCAAGACACGAGTAGGACAAGGAAGCGATTGAGCGATAGAAGGAGCGTACTTAAGTACGTGACTGACAGAGTGAATGAAGCTGACGCAGTCATACGATGTGTATTGAAAGCTGAATAGGTTAAGTTATTAAGGGCGCACGGTGGATGCCTTGGCACTAGGAGTCGATGAAGGACGGCACTAACACCGATATGCCTCGGGGAGCTGTAAGTAAGCTTTGATCCGGGGATTTCCGAATGGGGAAACCCACTATGTTTAATGGCATAGTATCCATACGTGAATTCATAGCGTATGGAAGACAGACGCAGGGAACTGAAACATCTAAGTACCTGCAGGAAGAGAAAGAAAATTCGATTCCCTGAGTAGCGGCGAGCGAAACGGGAAAAGCCCAAACCAAAGAGCTTGCTCTTTGGGGTTGTAGGACACTCTATACGGAGTTACAAAGGAATGAAGTAGATGAAGCGACTTGGAAAGGTCCGCCAGAGCAGGTAAAAGCCCTGTAGTCGAAAGTTCATTCCCTCCAGAGTGGATCCTGAGTACGGCGGAACACGTGAAATTCCGTCGGAATCCGGGAGGACCATCTCCCAAGGCTAAATACTCCCTAGTGACCGATAGTGAACCAGTACCGTGAGGGAAAGGTGAAAAGCACCCCGGGAGGGGAGTGAAAGAGAACCTGAAACCGTGTGCCTACAAGTAGTTAGAGCCCGTTAATGGGTGATAGCGTGCCTTTTGTAGAATGAACCGGCGAGTTACGATAACGTGCAAGGTTAAGCTGAGAAAGCGGAGCCGCAGCGAAAGCGAGTCTGAATAGGGCGAAGGAGTACGTTGTCGTAGACCCGAAACCAGGTGATCTACCCATGGCCAGGGTGAAGGTAAGGTAACACTTACTGGAGGCCCGAACCCACGTACGTTGAAAAGTGCGGGGATGAGCTGTGGGTAGCGGAGAAATTCCAATCGAACCTGGAGATAGCTGGTTCTCTCCGAAATAGCTTTAGGGCTAGCCTCGTGATTGAGAATACCGGAGGTAGAGCACTGTTTGGACTAGGGGGGCATCTCGCTTTACCGAATTCAGACAAACTCCGAATGCCGGATATTTATACACGGGAGTCAGACTGCGAGTGATAAGATCCGTAGTCAAGAGGGAAACAGCCCAGACCACCAGCTAAGGTCCCAAAGTAATCGTTAAGTGGAAAAGGATGTGGCGTTGCTTAGACAACCAGGATGTTGGCTTAGAAGCAGCCATCATTTAAAGAGTGCGTAATAGCTCACTGGTCGAGTGACACTGCGCCGAAAATGTATCGGGGCTAAACGATTCACCGAAGCTGTGGATTGACATCTACGATGTCAGTGGTAGGAGAGCGTTCTAAGTGCGTTGAAGTCAGACCGGAAGGACTGGTGGAGCGCTTAGAAGTGAGAATGCCGGTATGAGTAGCGAAAGACAGGTGAGAATCCTGTCCACCGTATGACTAAGGTTTCCTGAGGAAGGCTCGTCCGCTCAGGGTTAGTCGGGACCTAAGCCGAGGCCGATAGGCGTAGGCGATGGATAACAGGTTGATATTCCTGTACTACCTCCCCACCGTTTGAGCAATGGGGGGACGCAGGAGGGTAGGGTAAGCAGAGCGTTGGTTGTCTCTGTTCAAGCAGTAAGGCGTGTGTGTAGGCAAATCCGCACACTCTAACGCCAAGCTGTGATGACGAGTCCGTATGGACGAAGTTCCTGATCTCACACTGCCAAGAAAAGCCTCTAGCGAGGTGGGAGGTACCCGTACCGCAAACCGACACAGGTAGTCGAGGAGAGAATCCTAAGGTGTGCGAGAGAACTCTCGTTAAGGAACTCGGCAAAATGACCCCGTAACTTCGGGAGAAGGGGTGCTCTTGAGCGTGCAAGCGCATGAGAGCCGCAGTGAATAGGCCCAGGCGACTGTTTAGCAAAAACACAGGTCTCTGCAAAACCGTAAGGTGACGTATAGGGGCTGACGCCTGCCCGGTGCTGGAAGGTTAAGAGGAGTGGTTAGCGCAAGCGAAGCTATGAATTGAAGCCCCAGTAAACGGCGGCCGTAACTATAACGGTCCTAAGGTAGCGAAATTCCTTGTCGGGTAAGTTCCGACCCGCACGAAAGGCGTAACGATCTGGGCACTGTCTCAACGAGAGACTCGGTGAAATTATAGTACCTGTGAAGATGCAGGTTACCCGCGACAGGACGGAAAGACCCCGTGGAGCTTTACTGTAGCTTGATATTGAATTTTGGTACAACTTGTACAGGATAGGTAGGAGCCAGAGATCTCGGAGCGCCAGCTTCGAAGGAGGCGTCGGTGGGATACTACCCTGGTTGTATTGAAATTCTAACCCGTGCCCCTTAGCGGGGTAGGAGACAGTGTCAGGCGGACAGTTTGACTGGGGCGGTCGCCTCCTAAAAGGTAACGGAGGCGCCCAAAGGTTCCCTCAGAATGGTTGGAAATCATTCGTAGAGTGTAAAGGCACAAGGGAGCTTGACTGCGAGACCTACAAGTCGAGCAGGGTCGAAAGACGGGCTTAGTGATCCGGTGGTTCCGCATGGAAGGGCCATCGCTCAACGGATAAAAGCTACCCCGGGGATAACAGGCTTATCTCCCCCAAGAGTCCACATCGACGGGGAGGTTTGGCACCTCGATGTCGGCTCATCGCATCCTGGGGCTGTAGTCGGTCCCAAGGGTTGGGCTGTTCGCCCATTAAAGCGGTACGCGAGCTGGGTTCAGAACGTCGTGAGACAGTTCGGTCCCTATCCGTCGTGGGCGTAGGAAATTTGAGAGGAGCTGTCCTTAGTACGAGAGGACCGGGATGGACATACCGCTGGTGTACCAGTTGTCGTGCCAACGGCATCGCTGGGTAGCTATGTATGGACGGGATAAGTGCTGAAAGCATCTAAGCATGAAGCCCCCCTCAAGATGAGATTTCCCATTACGCAAGTAAGTAAGATCCCTCAAAGACGATGAGGTAGATAGGTTCGAGGTGGAAGTGTGGCGACACATGGAGCTGACGAATACTAATCGATCGAGGACTTAACCACAATTAAAACTTGTTTCAATGTTCGTTTATCCAGTTTTGAAAGAACAAACACTTTCAAGGAATGTCTACTAAAAGCACCACATCCTGTGGTAACGTAGACGCCAGCACATCCATGTGCAAGTGAAGTAATGATGGCAGAGAGGTCACACCCGTTCCCATACCGAACACGGAAGTTAAGCTCTTTAGCGCCGATGGTAGTTGGGGGCTTCCCCCTGTGAGAGTAGGACATTGCTTCGCAATCAAAACCACTGAGGAATCAGTGGTTTTTTTATATGGAAAAGAAGCCCCCAACTACCAAAGACCGAAGGTCAGCTCGGCGCGTAATCGGAGGCAAACAATTGCAAACACTTTTAATCGAATACAAGCTGAAGCAGTGCAGAAGAGCAAGGAGTCCGAGGCGCCAAGGAGCGCGGAGCGGAATGTGCATCGCACATGAGCACCGCAAGCGACGTGGGCAACGAAGGAATCCGCGGCTCAGCTGTGCTGCGTTGAAGTGCCGATGGTAGTTGGGGGTGCCCCTGTGAGAGTAGGACATTGCTTCACAAGACAAACCACTGATAACTTAGTAAATTTTTGTATGGAAAAGAGGAAGTCTTTAGGAAGAAAAAGAGCGAACATGGAATAAATTTTGGGAAACATGGAATAAACTTCGAAAAACGTGGAATAAACTTCGAAAAACGTGGAATAAACTTCGAAAAACGTGGAATAAACTTCGAAAAACGTGGAATAAATTTCGAAAAACATGGAATAACTAACTATCGTGCTTATCTATAAACTTAAAATATCTGCTTTTACTGTCTATTATCAAGCGATTGCTAAATAGTGACCTATTTTTAGCTACTTGCTGATAGCACATAAAAATGCATTGATAAAAAAACAAAACTTATTGATAGAATCTTAAAATACATTAATAATATATTCTTCATATATGAAATACTCTATAATAAAGAGAATTTCTCAATTAGCCTTTGAAGTATGCTGGATTTGTAAAAGAGCCAATTACTGTAATAATAATTATTAAGCTATAACCAAGCTATCTTTAAAAACAGGAGTGTCTCAAAAGTTGAATTTCTCCTCAGTGCATTGAAAATTAACTTTATGCTTATTCTATATTAAATTCAAAAGAAGTAGCTAAACCAAATATTTATATTATTTTCAAAAATATAGTTTCCCCTTTGCTGAAAGCGTCCCAAAAGCAGGTAATACACTGCTTTTAAGACGTCTTCTCTGTTATATCTAATAACAGCCTCTCTATTGATATAAGGTCATTATGTCCTATTCCAGAAGCGCTGGTGGGCGATAGCAGTGACAAACTCCCTTTCGAAATTTGGATTATTTGCGGCAAATACTACTCCAGCTAAATTATTATTTTTCGATGTTTGTATAAAAGTTTGCCCAGTCGTGGCAACACCAATTGGTTTATAGTGTTTATATGCTTCTTGAACAAAATCAGAAACGTCACGCATGAACTTTACTTGATATTCAGAGTTCCCACCGACGATATAAATTGAATCGACTAAATATGGGCTAGATGTGAGAAATGTTTTATTCACTTTAATTTTTGTTCCATCATTTCCAGTAACTGTACCAAGCTGCTCACTTATAATATCAAAGAAAACACCATTATTTTGTAGGAAGTTGAGCACGATTGTTACCTCTTGGCCATTAAATCCATTACCAATTAAAACTCCTACTTTTTGTGTATAGGCATATTTAGGTGTATTACTCTGACTTAGGGAGGGATAACTGGTTGAAACTGGCACTTGGGTTCCGCTTGGACGATTTACACCAACATTATCTGCAACAATATAAGCCATTTCTTGATCAACATTGACAAGCAAATCAACAACTTGCTGACGAACGGATGCTCTGATAACGCTACCAACTTGGTAACTTAATCCATCTATAGTATGCTGTTTTTCAATGGAGGTCAAACTATTCCAGAATATTCTCGGCTGTGTAAAGAAATCAAAAAACGACTCACTGCGCTGGCGTGTGACGTGTCCTTCTACTTTTTCTGGGTAATGGGCATAGCCGCCATCTTTAGGGGGAGTTGTGTATGGCGTGTTATTTGCTATTGAGTTTCTGTGGTAATTCACTTGATCCACATCAATACGATACCTCATATAACCATCTCGTTGATTATTATGAAACGGGCATAATGAACGATTTATAGGGAGATCCTGAAAATTCGCTCCCCCAAGTCGATGATATTGGGCACTTTGATAAGCAATTAATCTTCCTTGCAAAACGGGGTCATTAGAAAAATCAATTCCAGGTACTACATTTGCAGGATTAAATGCTACTTGTTCCACCTCTGCAAAAAAATTATCTACATTTTTATTTAAAGTCATTTTCCCGATAAGATGTACAGGAATAAGCTCCTCTGGCCAGAACTTGGAAGGATCTAAAATATCAAAATCGTACTTAAACTCATCCTCTGGTGCAATCATTTGAACACCCAATTCATATTCGGGATAAGCACCACGATTAATGGCCTCCCTCAGGTCACGGCGATGGAAATCTGGGTCGATACCCCCAATTTTCTGAGCCTCATCCATAAGCAGTGAGTGAACGCCAAGCACAGGCTTCCAAACAAATCTTACAAAGGTCTTTAATCCCTGTTCGTTGACAAATAGATACGTATTAATTGACCAAGATTCCATCATTCGATAACTTCTTAAAATCCCCCTAGGTGACATAACCCATAAAGTCATGTGAAGTGCCTCCGGGTTATTAGCTACATAATCCCAAAAATTATCGTGTGCACCGGCAGCTGTTGGGATGTCACTTCGCGGTTCGGGTTTGTATGCATGTATAACGTCTGGAAACTTCATCGGATCAGTGTTTATGAGTATAGGCATGGCAATTGTAGTTAAATCATAAACTCCCTCTTCTGTATAAAACTTAACACCCAAACATCGTAAATCCCTTGCAGTGTCCTTCGAGCCTCTACCACCTTGTACCGTCGAAAAACGAACAAAAAGAGGTGTTTTCTTTCCAGGTTCCTGCAAAAATCCTGCTTTTGTAAATGGCTTCATTGATTGATAACATTCAAATTCACCATGTGCTCCATATCCTCTTGCGTGAACAACCCTTTCAGGTATTCTTTCGCGAACGAAATGAGTCATTTTTTCGAAATAATGGAAGTCCTCCTGCAATGAAGGTCCGCGTTCACCGGCTGTTAAAATTTGTTCATCATTAGATACTTTCAGCCCTTCATTTGTCGTCATAGGCTTTCCTGTATTTTTTATACGAAACTGCTCCAATTGTATGTTTTTACTATTTTCATTAACGGGTTTATTATTTCCAGACGACGGTTTATTCATATCCATCTTAACATTCACCCCAAACATATAATAAATCAATCTCATTTATATGCTTATGCAACTTTTGATGAACTAGACCAAATTTATTTGGAAATTTCATTGGGTATTATTAATTAATATAATACGGGTCTTTGGTAATGTTGAGGCTAGATGGATTTGGAAATCAACTTAACTATTCCGTATATTATTTTTATGTATAATATTTAAAAAATTAATTAAGGTAAAATTTCAGTAATATTATTTCTTTCTTCGCAAAAGGGGGCGTCCAAAAAGCCGTGCATAGCCGGCATTTTGGACGCTAATGATGGTGTTTTGGCAAAATGTTTGCTCCTCTAAAATAGAGAGCTTTCTTTGAAAATGCTAGAAACACAGGGTTTAGCGGTGCTTCTCCAAAATGAAAGAGAAGTAGCAAAAGTCCTCCTTAACATGCGATTTCTAGACAAAACCCTCTTTTTAGACAGCCCCTTCTTTATAATTATTCAATCTCTAAATGCTGCTGTAGGCTACTGCTTATATCTATTAACTCCTGCTCATCAAATATATAGTACCAAAGCGTATCGATGCGCTGGCCGTCTCCTTTTTCAAATTGTAGCTGATCGATGTCTTTGTTTAAATTGGCATAAAGTTTCTGCAATTGGTATAAATTATTCATTGGAAAATTCATTTGTACATTATCGCCTAGTACATCAAAAATATCATTTAACTTAAATAAGGTAGAAGGGCTTGCTGCTTTTTCAGCAATCGCCTGAATTAATTGTTTTTGGCGTAATTGTCTGCCAAAATCACCACGTGGGTCCTCATAGCGGATGCGAGTGAAGATAAGTGCTTCCTCGCCATCCAATGTTACTTCACCTTTCGGGAAGCTGTATTGACGATGAGATAAATCCAAATCATTATTAACTGTGACTCCACCTAATACGTCAATAATTTGTAAAAAGCCTTCCATATTAACGGCGACATAATAATCAATCGGTATATTTAAAATGTTTTCTACTGTAGCAATTGACATTGGTATGCCACCGCGTGCGTAGGCATGATTAATTTTTTCGACCGTGTTGTTGCCAATAATTTCAACGCGTGCATCACGTGGTATGCTTAGCATTTTAACAGTTTTTTGCTCTGGGTTTACTGTGACGATAATCATCGTATCACTTCGCCCGACATCATACTCTCGTTCATCAATTCCTAACAATAAAACGGAAAAAGGGTCGATATGTGGGAGCTTATCTGAAATAATTGCTTCATTATTATTAGGATGCTCCTGTGCTTGCATTTTTTCAACAGCTTTTTGGAAGGAGAAATATGTGAATGCCCCGTAGCAAGCTGCTCCAGTTATTAAAAAGGCCATTAAAAATAATACAACCTTTTTCCAAGTTTTCATTTTAGGTTTTGTTCTTTTTTGCATAGTAAATCTCCATTTTCTTTAATGAATCATATAGACGTTATTCGTATGGATAAGTTCCTTAAAGTATTTCCATTTGAAACGAAATTTAATATTGCGCGTCAAATAGGAAAAGGAGGCGCTGAAAGTGAAAAGAAAAATAGTAGCGAGCTGTATACTACTTATATGTGTAGTTACTGTTATGATGGGTGTTTCTTATATTCCACAGAAGTTGTTAAAAGTTGAAGAAAAGGAAGTATTGAAAATCGAAATAACGAATGGATTTACTGGTGAAAAAACGGAAGTAATGAATGCGGCGCAAATTTCACAAATCCTTTTGAATTTAACTGATATTACAATTCAAAAAGAGCAGTCTGCCAAAGATTTAAAAGGGTATCATTACAGTATCACAATTTATACGGACAAAGGGCTAGCACAGCAGCTAGCAATTCATGATGAGGAGACAGTTATTTATAAAGATGCCCTCTATAAAACAAAGGGAAAATCAATTGATAAAGCATATATAGAGCATCTACTTAAAGAAGTGACAAACATTTGACAAAATTTCATGCTCATTCATGCTATAGTAGAGATAGTAGATGGACGATTGGAAGGATGAACAACATTGTCAAAAAAGCAGGTTTGGTATGAGGTGCAGGAAGGTGAAACGATTGAGCAATGCCTAGAGAGAATGGAGCGAGATGGCTATTCGATAGGTGGAAGGAAAGAAGAGCCAATGTTTCATTTAGTGGATGGGCAACCAACCTATTTGCGCCAAAAAATTCAATTTAAAGGTATACTACGAAACGAATAGTTGTTAATTCCGAACATTAATGTTTTCTGAAAATTTATCGTTCGCATTTTTGCGTTGATTTTATAGAAAAGGCTTGTTAAAATGTGAACAGGAAAACATTTTACCCGCATATATGCTAAAGGATATGGCTTTAGTGTTTCTACCCGGTACCGTAAATTCCGGACTATGTTGGGAAGCAACTATTCAATTTTAGAATGATATAAAAAGAAAGCAGATTCTTTTATTATTCGATCCTTGAGTAGTTTGCTTTCTAGTACATAGAAAGCAAACTATTCGAGGATTTTTTATTAAAATTTAAGGAGTGCGAGATGATGAGTCCAAAGATTGGCGTTATTATGGGAAGTTCTAGCGATTGGGAAACAATGAAGCATGCATGCGAAATATTGGATGAGCTACAAGTACCTTATGAAAAGCAGGTGGTGTCAGCACATCGCACACCAGATTTAATGTTTGAATATGCAGAGGCAGCCCGTGGACGAGGGATTCAAGTAATCATTGCTGGTGCTGGTGGTGCAGCGCATTTACCAGGAATGGTAGCTGCGAAAACAACATTACCAGTAATTGGTGTGCCAGTACAGTCGAAAGCATTAAATGGTCTTGATTCTTTATTATCAATTGTCCAGATGCCAGGTGGTGTACCGGTTGCAACTGTGGCGATTGGTAAAGCAGGGGCGACGAATGCTGGTCTACTTGCAGCGCAAATTTTATCAATAATAGATGCAGCGCTAGCAGAGCGTTTAGAAAAGCGCCGCGAAGTGATTAAAGAGCAGGTGCTAGAAAGCACAGGTGAATTACAGTGACAAAAGTTATTTATCCAGGGCAAACAATCGGTATTATTGGTGGCGGCCAATTAGGACGTATGATGGCTTTAGCGGCGAAGGAAGCAGGCTTTAAAATTGCTGTTTTAGAGCCAGCGATGGATTCACCTTGTGGACAAGTTGCTGATATTCGCATTGTGGCAGCTTATGACGACGAGGCGGCACTTGAGGAGTTAGCGGAAGTTAGTGATGTTATCACATACGAGTTTGAAAATATCGATTATGAAGGTTTAAAGCGATTAACACAAATTGCTTATGTACCACAAGGCGCTGAGCTTGTGCGTATTACGCAAAATCGCGTAACGGAAAAAGCAGCAATTGTAGAGGCAGGCTGTCCAGTGGCTCCTTATGTTGTTGCAGAGAGCTACGCTGAGCTCGTGGCGAAAATTGACGAAATTGGCTTTCCATGTATCGTGAAAACTGCTCGTGGAGGCTATGATGGGAAAGGTCAGCAGCTATTAAAATCGACTGCTGATTTACCATCAGCGGAAGAGTTATTCGAACATTCTGTTTGCATTGCAGAAGGTTTTGTCCCTTTTGAGAAAGAAATTTCTGTAATTGTGCAACGAAATGGACAAGGGCAAACATGTTGCTTGCCTGTTGGAGAAAATATTCACGTTAATCACATTTTACATGAAACAATTGTCCCTGCGCGTATTGCGCAAACAACTTATGAAAAAGCTACAGAGGCAGCTACAAAAATAGCAGATTCTCTAAATTTAGTTGGTACATTAGCTGTTGAAATGTTCGTTTTAGAAAATGGGGAGCTTGTTATTAACGAGCTAGCACCAAGACCGCATAACTCTGGGCATTATTCAATTGAGGCGTGTAATATTTCTCAATTTGCACAGCATATCCGAGCGGTATGTGGCTGGCCACTGCGTGAGCCGAAGCTATGGGCGCCAACAGTTTCTATTAATGTTTTAGGGCAGCATATTATTCCATTAACGAATTCAATAGCTAAATATCCAAACTGGTCTGTTCACCTTTATGGAAAGGCTGAAGCGAAGATTAATCGGAAAATGGGACATGTTACGATTATGACAGATGATATTGAGGTAACCTTACAAGAAATCAAAGGTGCAGAAATTTGGGCTGATGATGTGTAGTAAGCATTGCCAGCATAGGTAAATCATTATATTCAAGATAAATGGGAGGAAACAACAGTGAAAAAAGTGAAAATTTACGTAACGTTAAAGGAAAGTATTATTGAGCCACAGGGAACTGCAGCAAGCAATACTTTAAAGCAAATAGGCTATGAGGAAGTACAAAGTTTACGTGTAGGAAAATATTTAGAACTAACAATTGCTGATACGAACCGTGACATTGACACAATTGTGAAGGAAGCTTGTGAAAAGGTATTAGTAAATACGATTATGGAAAACTATCGCTACGAAGTCGAGGAGGCCTAATCTATGAAATTTGCAGTACTCGTATTTCCAGGTTCAAACTGTGATTTAGACATGTATCATGCGGTCAAGGATCAATTGGGGGAAGAAGTAGAGTATGTTTCTCATAAAGAAACATCATTGGCAGGCTTCGACGCTCTATTAATACCGGGTGGTGCGTCTTATGGCAACTACTTACGTCCAGGTGCACTAGCTGCTCATTCAAATATTATTCCGGCTTTAAAGGAATTTGTAGCACATGGTAAGCCGGTGCTAGGAGTAAGTAACGGGTTTCAAATTTTAACTGAGGCAGGCATTTTACCGGGAACTTTATTACGCAATAAAGGAATTAACTTTATTTGCCGTACAGTTCAATTAAAGGTTGAAAATAATAATACATTATTTACGAATGAATACGAAGCAGAAGAAATTATTTCAATTCCAATTGCACATGAAGATGGTAATTACTACTGTGATGAGGAAACGTTAGCGAAATTAAAAGAAAACAATCAAATTGTTTTCACTTATTCAGGTAATAATCCAGATGGCTCCTTAGCAAACATTGCGGGTATTGTAAACGAACGAGGAAATGTACTAGGGATGATGCCTTATCCGGAGCGTGCAGTAGAGCAAATTATCGGTGGTACAGATGGATTAAAATTATTCAAATCAATTGTAAAGCAGTGGAGGGAACAACATGTCAACAAATAATTTCGAGCCAACTCCAGAACAAATTAAAGAGCAGCGTATTTATGCAGACATGGGTATGACAGATGAGGAATACGATTTAGCTGTAGAAAAGCTTGGTCGTCAACCAAACTGGACAGAAATCGGTTTATTTTCTGTCATGTGGTCTGAGCACTGTTCTTATAAAAAATCAAAACCTGTATTGCGTAAATTCCCTACAACTGGCCCTCAAGTATTACAAGGTCCTGGTGAAGGAGCGGGAATTGTTGATATTGGTGACGGTCAAGGTGCTGTATTTAAAATGGAATCGCATAACTACCCATCTGCTATCGAACCTTACCAAGGAGCAGCAACAGGTGTAGGTGGGATTTTACGCGATGTTTTCTCAATGGGTGCACGACCAATCGCAGCAATCAATTCTTTACGCTTCGGTGAATTACAGTCAGAGCGTGTAAAATACTTATTTAAAGAGGCAGTAGCAGGTATTGCAGGCTATGGTAATAGCATTGGTGTGCCAACTGTAGGAGGGGAAGTACAGTTTGACCCTTGCTATGAAGGTAACCCACTTGTTAACGCAATGGTTGTCGGTTTAATTGACCATAAAGATATTCAGCGCGGTGTAGCAGCGGGTGTTGGTAACACAATTATGTATGCAGGCGCTCCAACTGGGCGTGATGGTATTCACGGTGCAACGGCTTCTTCCTCTGAATTAGCAGATGATTCAGCAGAAAAAAGCTCACCAGTACAAGCGGGTGACCCATTCGTAGAAAAGCTATTAATGGAAGCTTGCTTAGAGGCTGTAAAATCTGACGCTTTAGTCGGTATTCAAGATATGGGTGCAGCAGGTCTTACTTCTTCATCAGCAGAAATGGCTTCAAAAGCGGGTACTGGTGTTGAAATGAATTTAGATTTAGTGCCTCAGCGAGAAGAAAATATGACAGCATATGAAATGATGCTTTCAGAATCACAGGAGCGTATGCTACTTGTTGTTAAAGCCGGTCGTGAGGACGAAGTGAAGGAAATCTTCGGGCGTCATGATATAGAAGCTGTGGCAATTGGACGCGTGACAGATGATAAAATGCTGCGTTTATTACACAAAGGCGAGGTAGTAGCGGAGTTACAAGCAGATATTCTTGCCGAGGAGGCGCCAGTTTATTATATGCCAGATGCTGAGCCAGCGTATTTTGCTCAATATCAGGCGATGGAAAATGCTGAGCCTGCTGTAACAGATTATAAAGAAACATTAGTAAAATTATTAAAAGCTCCTACAATTGCTTCTAAGGAATGGGCATATAGTCAATTTGATTCTGAGGCACGTACTAGCACAGTTGTTGGACCGGGGTCGGATGCAGCAGTTGTACGTGTGCGCGGAACAAATAAAGGGTTAGCTATTACAGCGGATTGTAATTCTCGTTATATTTACTTAGACCCAGAAACAGGCGGTAAAATTGCGGTAGCGGAGGCTGGACGTAACATCGTATGTTCTGGTGGAGAGCCTCTTGCGATTACGGACTGCTTAAACTTTGGTAATCCAGAGAAACCTGAAGTATTTTGGCAGCTACAAAAGTCAGCAGATGGTATTGCCGCAGCATGTTTAGCGTTAGATGCACCTGTTATCGGCGGAAACGTGTCGATGTATAATGAGCGTTCAGGTGAGGCTATTTACCCGACACCAACAATTGGTATGGTCGGTTTAGTAAAAGATTTAGCGCATGTGACAACACAGGAAGTGAAGCAAGCGGGTGATATCGTTTACTTAATAGGTGAAACGAAAACTGAATTTGGTGGCTCTGAGCTACAAAAATTAGTTGAGGGCAAGATTTCAGGTAAGGCACCAGCAATTGATTTAAAAGTTGAGGCTGCCCGTCAAAAGGCATTATTAGAGGCGATTCGTGCCAATTTAGTACAGTCAGCGCACGACGTATCAGAAGGCGGCGTAGCTGTAGCACTGGCGGAGAAAACATTTGCCGCGCAAGGGCTTGGCGTGAATATAACATTACAAGGTTCAGCAACAACAGTATTATTCGCTGAATCACAATCACGTTTTATCGTGACAGTAAAAGCAGAAAATGCATCTAGCTTTGAAGCAGCAGTAGCAGATGCGAAGAAAATTGGTACAGTAACAAATGACGAAAAAATTACAATTAATGGAGAAACAGCCACTCTTGTGGAAGGGACAGTCGAAGAGTTCCGTTCTGCTTGGAAAGGAGCAATTCCATGCTTGCTGAAATCAGAGGCTTAAACGAAGAGTGTGGTGTATTCGGGATTTGGGGCAACTCAAATCCTGCTCACCTAAGCTATTACGGTTTACATGCCTTACAGCACCGCGGGCAAGAAGGTGCTGGTATCGTTGTAACAGATGGTGAAGGACTTCGTATTCAAAAAGGTGAAGGCTTAGTAAGCGAAGTATTCAATGAAGATAAATTAAAAAGAATAAATGGTAAGGCTGCAATTGCCCATGCGCGTTATGCTACGGGTGGCGCGCGCGGCATTGAAAATGTACAGCCATTATTATTTCATTCTTCTACTGGCAGTCTAGCAATTGCCCATAATGGCAACTTAGTAAATGCGAGTCATTTACAGCAATATTTAGAAAGACAAGGAAGTATTTTCCATTCTAGCTCTGACACAGAAGTCGTGGCTCACTTAATTAAGAAAAGCAAACTCTCTCCATTTCGCGCTAAAGTAAAAGAGGCTTTGAACCTATTAAAAGGTGCTTACTCATTGTTAATTATGACGAAGGAAGAAATGCTTGTTGCAAGAGACCCACATGGTTTGCGTCCATTATCTTTAGGGAAGCTTGGAGATGGTTGGGTTGTTGCTTCTGAAACATCTGCCTTTGATTTAATTGGTGCAGAGTTTGTTCGCTCAATTGAACCGGGGGAATTACTAATTATTAATGACCAAGGTATCACATCTGACCGTTTCGTTGAGATGCAAGGTCGTGCAATGTGTGCGATGGAGTATGTATATTTAGCGCGCCCGGATTCAGATATTGATGGTATTAATGTTCATATGGCACGTAAACGTATGGGCAAACAGCTAGCGCGAGAATGTGCTCATATTGAGGGCGATGTAGTGACAGGTGTGCCAGATTCAAGTATTTCTGCAGCGATTGGCTTTGCGGAAGAGAGTGGGATTCCATATGAGCTTGGTTTAATTAAAAATCGCTATGTAGGACGCACATTTATTCAGCCAACACAAGAATTGCGTGAGCGCGGGGTAAAAATGAAATTATCACCGGTTGTTCAAGTAGTGAAGGGCAAGCGTGTTGTCATGGTAGACGACTCGATTGTTCGTGGAACGACATCAAAACGCATTGTGAGAATGTTGAAGGAGGCAGGAGCAGCGGAGGTGCATGTTGTTATTTCATCACCACCAATGACAGACCCTTGCTTCTATGGTATCGACACATCGACACATGAAGAGCTTATCGCAGCAAGCCATAATGTGGAAGAAATTAGACAGGCTATCGAGGCAGATTCATTAACATTTTTATCTGCGCAGGGCATGATTGATTCTATCGCTCGCCCATTTGAAGATGAAAATGGCGGTTTATGTCTAGCTTGCTTTAGTGGGAAATACCCAACTGAAATTTTCCCTGATACACTTTTACCACATGAAAAAGAATTATTAAGTTAAAAAGAAATACGTATTTCCCTTTCAAATTTGGGCAACCACAAAGTCAGTCCTTTTTTGAATGGGAAATACGTCAATAAAATGCGGATGGAGCTGTTTGAGAAGTCATATAAAGACAGCTTTCAATCATCGGTTAATCCAACAAAGGAGGCGCTTTTCGCATGTCGAAAGCATATGAACAAGCAGGTGTAAATATAGAGGCTGGCTATGAAGCTGTAAAGCGTATGAAATCTCACGTTGAACGTACAAAACGGTTAGGTGTGATGGGCACGTTTGGTGGCTTTGGCGGTATGTTTGATTTGTCTACATTAAACTTGAAGGAGCCTGTATTAATTTCGGGTACTGATGGGGTCGGAACGAAGCTAAAGCTAGCTTTCATGGTTGATAAGCACGACACAATCGGTATCGACTGTGTTGCTATGTGTGTCAACGATATCGTTGCACAAGGCGCAGAGCCATTATATTTCCTAGACTATGTAGCTGTCGGCAAGGCGCAGCCAGCAAGAATTGAACAAATCGTAAAAGGTGTTGCAGATGGTTGTGTGCAATCAGGCGCAGCATTAATCGGTGGCGAAACAGCAGAAATGCCAGGTCTTTATGAGGAAGATGAATATGATTTAGCAGGTTTTGCAGTAGGTGCTTGTGAAAAGAGCGCTATTATTACAGGTGAAAAAATTGCTGAGGGCGATGTGCTTGTAGGGATAGCTTCAAGCGGTGTGCATTCTAATGGTTATTCATTAGTCCGCAAAATTGTTTTTGCAGACAATGGCTATGCAGTAGACCAAGTAATAGAAGGTTATGAGGCATTAGGTCCTATCGGTGAAGCCTTACTTGTGCCAACAAAGCTTTATGCGAAGCCTGTGTTAGCAGCAATTAAAGCAGCGGATGTACATGGGTGTGCACATGTTACAGGTGGTGGCTTCTATGAAAACTTGCCACGTATGATGCCAGAAGGGCTAGCTACAGAGGTTGATTTAGGCTCTTGGCCAGTATTGCCTGTATTTGAATTTTTAAAGGAAAAAGGTCAGTTAGCTGATAAGGATTTATATAATGTATTCAACATGGGTATTGGCTTTGTTATTGCTGTACCAGCAGCAGATGCTGACAAAGTGCTTACGGCTGTTGAAGCGAATGGCGAAAAAGCCTATGTAATCGGTCGCGTTGTAAAGGGTGAGGGCGTGATTTTTAACGGTGAGCATGACGGGAGTTTAGTGTAATGACGAAAATAGCAGTATTTGCGTCAGGCAGCGGTAGCAATTTTCAAGCTATTGCAGAAAGCATTCAGCGCGGTGAGCTAGATGCTAAAATTGAGCTAGTCATAACAGATAAACCAGGTGCCTTTGTAGTAACGCGTGCCAATGAGCTAGGCATCCCAGTGCTAGAGCTAGCACCGAAAACATTTCCTTCAAAGGCCCATTATGAGCAGGCGATTATTGATGCATTACAAGAAAAGAAGATTGAATGGATTGTTTTAGCAGGCTATATGCGCTTAATTGGGGAAACTTTATTAGCAGCGTTTCCTAACCGCATCGTTAATATTCACCCGTCTTTACTTCCATCTTTCCCGGGGAAAGATGCGATTGGACAAGCATTTGAACATGGCGTAAAAGTAACAGGTGTGACAGTCCATTTTGTAGATGCAGGCATGGATACAGGTCCAATCATCGCACAGATAGCAGTAGATATTGCCGAGTCACGCGAGGAAACAGAGGAGCGAATTCATAAAGCAGAGCACAAATTATACACCGCTACACTGCAACAGTTATTTCAATAAAAGACGGGGCTGCGCGGCAAGGTAGCCCCTACATTTTTATCGGCTATAGTAGGATACTTGCCACTAGAAAGGAACTCAGTCTAAAAGCATCACTCGTGCATAATGACTGGGTGGCCGACATCTTGTTGGCTAAACTTGCACGGATGTCGCAGGTCGGCTCGGGGAAATTTGGACGAGAGTTAGCCGAGGTATAATTGATTATAAATTGGAGGATTTTATCGTGGGTAAACGTGCACTTATTAGTGTTTCGAATAAAGAAGGTATTTTAGAATTTGCAAAAGAATTAGTTGCATTAGGTTATGAAATTTTATCAACTGGTGGTACAAAAAGCATGTTACAGGACAATCATGTACCTGTAACAGCAGTCGATGAAGTAACAAAGTTTCCAGAAATTTTGGATGGACGTGTAAAGACATTGAATCCGTTAATTCACGGAGGCCTTTTAGGAAAATTTGATGATGCTTCACACCAAGCGCAAATGAATGAGCATGGAATCGAGCCAATTGAGATTGTTTGTGTAAACTTATATCCTTTTGTTGAAACAATTTCAAAGCCTAATGTATCATTGGATGATGCGATTGAAAATATCGATATTGGTGGACCTACAATGTTACGTTCTGCTGCGAAAAATCATCAATATGTAACGGTAATTGTAGATGCAGCAGATTATGCGCAAGTATTGGAAGAACTTAAGGCAAATGGGGCAACGACGCATGAAACACGCCGCAAGCTTGCAGCAAAAGTATTCCGTCATACAGCAGCATACGACTCATACATTTCAAATTATTTAACAGAGGAAGATTTCCCAGAAAGCCTAACTTTAACTTATGAATTGAAGCAAAATTTACGCTATGGTGAAAACCCACATCAAAAGGCGGCGTTCTATCAAAAGCGTCTAGGCTCTGACTTTTCAATTGCATTTGCAGAACAATTGCACGGTAAAGAGCTTTCTTACAATAATATTCAAGATGCAAATGCGGCATTGCAAATTGTGAAGGAATTCGAGATGCCTGCTGCTGTCGCAGTTAAACATATGAACCCATGCGGTGTCGGCACTGGCGCAACGATTGAAGAAGCATTCAATAAAGCATATGAAGCAGACCCAACGTCTATTTTCGGTGGCATTATTGCATTAAACAAGGAAGTGGACGTAGCAACGGCTGAAAAGCTTGGCGGCATCTTCTTAGAAATTATTATTGCACCTTCATTTACAGAACAAGCATTGAACATTTTGACAGCGAAGAAAAATATCCGTCTAATGACAATTG
The DNA here is from genome assembly GCF_038593115.1 of Metasolibacillus sp. FSL H7-0170. Classification (NCBI taxonomy): domain Bacteria; kingdom Bacillati; phylum Bacillota; class Bacilli; order Caryophanales; family Caryophanaceae; genus Metasolibacillus; species Metasolibacillus sp. FSL H7-0170. The sequence continues at coordinate 3,119,068 of NZ_CP151964.1, forward strand.
ATTTCTCACAAGCGAAGCAAGACCAATTCAATGTCGTATCCGTAGAGGGCGGCTTGCTTGTCCAAGAGCCAGACCGTTTCGGCTTTAATGATGCAACAATCGATGTAGTAACGGACCGTAAACCAACTGAGGAAGAATGGAATGCCTTAAAATTAGGCTGGGCTGTAGTGAAGCATGTGAAATCAAATGCAATTGTCGTTGCAGACAGCCAAATGACATTAGGTGTGGGTGCTGGTCAAATGAATCGTGTAGGCGCGGCGAAGATTGCTTTTGAGCAAGCAGGTGTGAAGGCACGAGGTGCAGCTTTAGCATCGGATGCCTTCTTCCCTATGGGCGACACAGTGGAGGCGGCACATGCAGCAGGTATTACTGCAATTATTCAACCAGGCGGCTCAATCAAGGACCAAGAATCAATTGACAAGGCAAATGAATATGGCATCACAATGGTATTCACAGGCGTACGCCACTTCAAGCACTAAAAAACAATAGCATAAGTAAAATAGAGCGGTTATAATAGAATAATGTTTCGTTGCTACTTTTGGTCGGAGAAGCAACAGAAGCGTTATGAAAAATGCCTTAGCTTTTAGGTGGGCATAAAAACAGCATGCCTTTGGCCGGACATGCTGTAAAAAAAGCTGCGATTAAATTATCCACTTTGGCCGGGGGAAATTAATCGCAAATTATCATATTTAAGCAACAGCACTATTTTGGTCGGGTACGTTTGTTGTGTAAATAATGATAAAAACGCTCGCTGCAATAGCGGGCGTTTTTTTGTAGGAAAAGAGAATTCACAGATAAGTCATAAAAACGAAAAATAAGTAAAGGCTATGATGATAAACGGGAGGTTAGAGAAAAATGAAAGTTCTTGTAATTGGCAGTGGGGGGCGTGAGCATGCAATTGCTAAGCAGTTTAGTGTTGCGCCATCAGTGGAGAAAGTATTTGTTGCACCTGGTAATGATGGGATGCGAGCGGATGCTGAAGTAGTAGCAATTGATGCAATGGATTTTGCTGCATTAGTAGCGTTTGCAAAGGAGCAAAGCATTGATTTAACATTTGTTGGACCTGAACAGCCATTGGCAGCAGGTATTGTAGATTATTTTCAGCAGGAGGGCTTGACGATTTTTGGTCCGACAAAGGCCGCAGCTCAAATTGAGGGCTCTAAATCCTACGCCAAGGAAATTATGCAAAAATACAATATTCCTACGGCTGCATATGCAACATTTACAGAAGCAGCGCCTGCTATTGTTTATATTAAGGAGCAGGGTGCACCAATCGTTGTAAAGGCGGACGGGCTAGCAGCAGGTAAAGGTGTAATTGTTGCGCTAACGGAGCAAGAGGCAATTGATGCGGTCAATGATATGATTGGCAATCAGCTTTTTGGTGACTCCTCTTCACGTGTTGTAATTGAAGAGTTTTTAGATGGTGAAGAATTTTCATTTATGTCTTTCGTACATAAAGGGCAAATTTATCCGATGGTTATCGCGCAAGACCATAAGCGCGCTTACGATGGGGATAAGGGACCGAACACAGGTGGTATGGGTGCTTATTCACCAGTACCTCAAATTCCACAAGAAGTTGTTTCAAAAGCTTATATTGAGATTGTAGAGCCAACTGTAAAAGCAATGGAGGAAGAAGGCGTATCTTTTACAGGTATTCTTTATGCAGGGCTTATTTTAACGGCAAAAGGTCCAAAAGTAATTGAGTTCAACGCACGTTTTGGAGACCCAGAAACACAGGTGGTACTGCCGCGCATGGCATCTGACTTTGGCTTGTTTATGCAAGCTTTAATGTCTGAAAAATATTTTGATTTACAATGGTCAAATGAAGCAATGTTAGGTGTAGTTATCGCAGCAGAAGGCTACCCTGGTGATGTAGAAAAAGGCAATGCATTACCGAATTTACAAACGATAAGTGAAAAATATGCCGTGTACCATGCTGGTACAAAGCTAGTAAATGGCACATATGTAGGAAATGGTGGTCGTGTCTTACTTGTAGCGGCAAAAGCGGATACATTGCTAGAGGCACAACAAAAAGTATATGCAGCAATTGAAACGGAAAGCTGGGATAAATTCTTCTTCCGCAAAGATATCGGCTGGCGTACATTGCAATAAAAAGAAAAGATGGGAAGTCGCTTTAAAGTTAGTGTTTTATGAATCGCTAAATGATTCATATTAAAGAATAGTGGCTGTCTAGAAAGTGGCGTGTTAGCCATGTTTTCTGCAACGAGTGATGGCAGAAGCATTTTTTCTAGACAGCCCTATCCGTTTAATCCCCTATTACCGACTGTTAGTGCATGTGCTCTTGTTTGCCTCCAAACATTGCTTTCATCGGGCAGTAATGGAAAATTCCTTCAGCAATTTTCATAGCACCTGCCGCAATTACAAGATGACCTGTCCAGCAATTAGGGCGATGAGCAATACGACCAACACCACAGGCTGTCATTGTGACACCACAAATTAGGCGCATAAAAGCGTTACGTTCTGAAATGTTTTCTTCTAACAAAAATAGTCAACTCCTTTTAATTTCTTTCAGCGGATGTCCAAACACCCGCTGAAAGAAATTAAAGTCTCCGGCGGATGTCACAGATTTTAACTTGTTCGCGCTTTGCTTTATGAAAGCGCTGTGATACGATAAAGGCGATGCGTTACGTAAATAGTATGCTTCGTTTTCTATAGAAAATGTATCAGAAAAAAGGGGGCGTTTTGCCATGCCGGAAATTAATTGGAAGATTAAAAATATTCGAGAGCAAGTTGCTGTTATTGATGGCAAGGTTGCACCGACGATAGTATTAAAAAATGCGCGCTATTTGCATAGTATATTTAAAAAATGGATGGAAGGTAATATTTGGATTTTAAATGACCGTATTGTCTATGTGGGAGAACGCATGCCAGTACTTGTAGAAGGAACAGAGATTATCGATGTAGCAGGAAAAACAATTGTACCCGGTTATATTGAGCCACATGTACATCCATTTCAACTATATAATCCACAATCTTTTGCTGATTTTGCCGCACAAACAGGCACGACGGCATTTATCTCGGATAATATGACGTTCGCCGCTTTAATGGACAACAAGAAAGCGTTTTCATTATTGGATCAATTGCGACAATTGCCGTTTTCATTTTATTGGTGGGCACGTTTTGATTCACAAACTGAAACAGAGCTTGAGGGGGAAATGTATTCGACAGCCTCTGTCTTGGAATGGCTAGACCAAGATTCTGTCTTACTTGGTGGGGAATTAACTGCTTGGCCAAAGTTACTGCGTGGTGATGACCAAATGCTACATTGGATTCAAGTGGCAAAGTTAAAAGGAAAGAAAATTGAGGGTCATTTTCCTGGAGCATCTGAAAGAACATTGGTACGTATGAAGCTGTTAGGAGCAGATGGTGACCATGAGGCAATGACGATTGAGGAAGTAGAAAGTCGTCTATTACATGGCTATGCTGTGACACTTCGCCATTCTTCAATTCGACCTGATTTACCGCAATTACTGAAGGATGCTGTTGCTAAGCAATTAAATGTATTTGATCATCTAATGATGACGACAGACGGTTCAACGCCAAGCTTTTATCAGGACGGAATTATGGATAAATGTATTCGAGAGGCACTGGAGGCAGGTGTAGCACCAATTGATGCATATAATATGGCAACATATAATATCGCGCGCTATTATAATATGTCAGGGTTACATGGCTTAGTTGCTACAGGTCGCTATGCATCACTTAATATTTTACAAGACGAATTTTCACCTACACCAGAGGCGGTGCTTTCAAAAGGAGTGTGGCTGAAGCGTGACAACCGTAAAGTATTGTCATTGCCAACGATTGATTGGTCTGCATTTGGTGAATTAAATATGGATTTTGACTTATGTGATGAAGATTTTCAGTTTTCGATGCCAGTCGGAATTGAAATGGTTAACGATGTTATCACAAAGCCATATAGCATTCCGCACCTCAATCACAATGCGGTGTTAGATTCGGCAAATGATGAAAGTTATTTAATGCTTATAGACCGCCAAGGAAAATGGCGCATTAACACAATGATTAAAGGTTTTGCATCAAGTGTACAAGGCTTTGCATCATCGTATTCTACGACAGGTGATATTATTTTAATAGGAAAGAGCATTGAAGAAATGAAGTTTGCCTTTAAGAAATTAAAGGAGCAAAATGGTGGAATTTTATTAACAGAGAATAAAAATATTATTGCATCAATTGACTTAGCGATTTCTGGCAGTCTATATGATGGGGATGTTGAAACGTTAATTGCTAAAGAAGTAGCGTTAAAGGAAGCCCTTAGTGAACGTGGCTATCATCATACGGATGCAATTTATACATTGCTATTTTTACAGTCAACACATTTACCATATATTCGTATTACACGTAAAGGGCTGTTTGATGTGTTAAAAAATCGAGTGCTACTTTCAGCAGTTATGCGTTAATAAGGAGAAAAATAATGGATATAAAATTAAAGCTACTTGCAAGCTTATGTGCAGTTTTCTTAATAGCAGGCTGCGGTAATAAAGCGGAAGAAAAAGAGCCAGAAGAAGTTATTGGTGAGGTAGAGGCTGAAGAAACAGATACGGAAGAGGAATCAACAGAGGAAGTTGCTGAGCTTCCTTTCACAACGCCATTTACGGGTGAGGGTGTTGCGGAGGAGATAGAGCAACGCCCGATTTTAGCAACAATTAATAATCATCCCGCCGCTAGACCACAATCGGGCTTAGCGTCGGCCGATGTTGTTTATGAGATGTTGGCTGAGGGAGATGTTACTCGCTTTTTAGCACTTTACCAATCGACAATACCAGAGCAAATCGGACCTATTCGAAGCGCCCGCTCTTATTTTATTGATATTGCAAAAGGTTTAGACGCATTTTATATAGCGCATGGTTATAGCCCTGAGGCTAAATCAATGCTAGCAAATGGTGTTGTTTCAAATATTAATGGAATGCATTATGATGGTACATATTTCAAGCGTTCATCTAATCGTCAAGCACCCCATAATTCCTATATTTCTGGTGAAAATGTATTAGCAGGAGCAGAAAAGCTTGGCGCTTCAATGATTTACAGTAAAAAAGTGTTTTATCCTTTTTATCGTGATGAAGATAATGTTAAAATAGGTGTTAGAGCAAATGAAGCGATGGTTCGTTATAGCCAAAATAGCTCTTTCAATAGCACATATGTGTATGATCAGGAAACGGGGCAGTATAAAAGATTTTCCGCTAATACTGTTACGACAGATTATTTAACAGGTGAAGAGATTCAGCTATCAAATATACTATTTTTTGAAATGCCGCATCGCGTAATTGACAGTGTTGGTCGTCGTGATATTGATATATCGGCAGGAGGAAATGCGTATATTTTCCAAAATGGTATGATGCGAGAAATCAAGTGGAAAAATAGTGACGGATTTTTAGTGCCACTAGAGGAAGATGGTAGTGAAGTTAAATTAGTGCAAGGGAAATCCTGGATTCACTTTGTTCCAACAACGCCGGGACTAGCATCTGCTGTAACGTATTCGGAATAAAGAGAGGGGGATAAATAGATGCAAATCGAAAAAATTCGTGGACATCAAACAGATCAGTTGTTTAAAGCTGTATTAGAGCTAAAAGATATTGAGGAATGTTATAAATTTTTCGATGACTTATGCACAATTAGTGAAATTCAATCCTTAGCGCAACGCTTTGAGGTAGCGCATTTACTAAGATTGAAAAAGACATATGAAACAATCAAGAAAGAAACGGGTGCTTCTACCGCTACAATTTCACGTGTGCGCCGATGTTTTGATTATGGTAACGATATGTATGATGAAATGTTAGGTCGTCTTTACCCTGATGAAAAACCATTTACACATAAATAAAATGCCATTTGCATCTGCGTACTAAATTGGTGTGCTATTTAAAGTTGAAGAGGCCTTTCAAGGTAAATCGCCTCTTTTTTATTATTAACATCTTTCTGCAACGTTTACTACGACGAATAACCGCAGGAGCACATGTTTTTTGTACCGAAAGCAAGGCGACAGGTATAGGTACAAAAGCCTCTCGTCTCTATAGGTGGCGAGATAGGATTGATTTCAGTAGGTGTCACAGATTTTTAAGGGCGAGGTCTGCATGACGCAGGTCGATTAACCGTTGTCACAGGACGTGACGGTTTTAGGTTAACTTCCACCCAACAACTTGAAAAAATCTGGTCACAATTACGCCGAGGCGTAATTGATTAAAAGAGGTGTTGAAAAAGCAGGTAGGCGATTGCTTTTTCAAAACACCTTTTTTGTTATTTATCCCGTATTAACGGGCAGTAAGCCTCACGCTCCAAGACTTAAGTAAAATCTGGCAAGAGGATAAACGGGAGACCAACTGCCCGTAAAAGCCCGAATGGTTCAGCTAACAATCAGTGGAGAAAAGAATCCACTGATTGAAGCTTCACTTTATCGAGAGTTAAAAAACAGATTAACGTCAGCCGAGGCGCAATTGACCTAATTGCGTTATACTTGTATCGATGAACTTTTAGAGAAAGGATGACATACTGTGGAACATAAAACATGGAGACATGTGTTTAAATTAGACCCAGCAAAATATATTTCTGATGAAGACTTAGAAAAAATATGTGAATCAGGTACAGATGTAATTTTAGTTGGTGGTACGGACGATGTAACATTAGACAGTGTGCTTGATTTATTAGTACGTGTACGTAGGTTTACTGTACCAATCGCACTTGAAATTTCGAATATTGAATCAGTTACACCAGGCTACGATTATTATTTTATTCCATCTGTTTTAAATAGTACAAATACTAAATGGGTAAAGGACTTACACCATGCTGCAATAAAGGAATATGGCGATATTATGGTTTGGGAAGAGCTTGTTGCTGAAGGGTACTGCGTGCTTAACCCAGATTGTAAAGTAGCATATGCAACAGAGGCGCAAACAGATTTGTCAATAGAGGATGTAGTTGCTTATGCACGTATGGCAGAAAATTATTTTAAGCTGCCAATTTTTTATTTAGAGTATAGCGGCATATATGGCGATGTAGAATTTGTGAAGGCAGCTAAAAATGTATTGACAAATACATCTTTATTTTATGGTGGCGGTATTACAACGGCAGAGCAAGCTGCTGAAATGGCTGCGATTGCGAATACGGTCGTTGTAGGCAATATAATTTATGATGATTTACAGGCAGCATTGAAAACGGTTGATGCTGTAAAAAGTGTTATGATATAATAGGAACAAACGTTCTGTAAGGTGGTGCAATAATGGAGCAAATTACAAAGAATTTGCTTGCTGGTATGAATCCGCAGCAGCAAGAGGCGGTAAAAAATACAGAGGGACCTCTGCTTATTATGGCAGGGGCAGGTTCAGGGAAAACACGTGTGTTAACGCATCGAATTGCCTATTTAGTAGTAGAGAAGGAAGTATACCCCTCAAAGATTTTAGCAATTACGTTCACAAATAAGGCTGCGCGCGAGATGCGCGAACGTATTGATAATCTACTTGGAAACGGCACTGGAGAGCGCATGTGGGTATCTACCTTTCACTCGATGTGTGTAAGAATATTGCGTCGTAATATAGATAAACTAGGCTATTCAAAAAGCTTTTCAATTTTAGATAGTGCAGACCAGTTAACAGTTGTAAAAAATGTTCTTAAAGAGCTTAATATAGACCCTAAGCAATACGATCCGCGCGCGGTATTGAATGCGATTAGCTCAGCGAAAAATGCTTGTATTACAGCAAGCGAATTTCAGGCAAATATGAATCCTCATAATCCTTTTGAAAAGGTCGCTGCGAAAGTATATGAGGGCTATGAAAAAAAATTGCGCATTAATCAATCACTTGACTTTGACGATTTGATTATGACGACAATTAAGCTCTTTGAAAGCGTACCAGAAGTATTAGAGTTTTATCAAAATAAATTTCAATATATACATGTGGATGAATATCAGGATACCAATAATTCCCAATACACATTAGTTCAACTGTTAGCAAAAAAATTCCGCAATATTTGTGTTGTTGGTGATTCAGACCAATCTATTTATCGTTGGCGCGGTGCGGATATTACAAATATTTTGTCGTTCGAGAAGGATTATCCTGATGCAAAGGTTATCATGCTTGAGCAAAATTACCGTTCAACGAAGCGCATTTTACAGGCGGCGAATGAAGTAATTGAAAACAATGAAAGCCGCTATAAAAAAACGTTGCGTACAGACAATGATGAGGGCGATAAAATTGTCGTGTACAAGGCATATAATGAAACGGATGAAGCACAATATGTTGTACAAACAATTCAGCAGCTTATTCGGAAGGAAAATCGCAGGCTAGATGATTTTGCTGTCTTATATCGAACGAATGCACAATCGCGTGCAATGGAAGATGTGCTGAAAAAATCGAGCATGAACTATCAAATTGTTGGCGGTACAAAATATTATGATCGTAAGGAAATTAAAGATTTGCTTGCCTATTTAAGATTAATTGCCAATAACGATGATGATATTTCACTTGCACGTATAATTAATGAGCCGAAACGGAATATAGGAGCTACCTCATTTGAAAAAATGGCATTTTATGCATTGGAGCAGGAGCGCTCTATTTTTAATGCAATGCAGGAGCTTGTATTTATGGGCTTAACAGGGCGAGCAGCAGCATCAGCCGAAAAATTTTATGAGATGATTCGAGATTTAACGAATAAGCAAGAGACACTTACAGTAACAGAACTTGTGGAGGAAGTAATTGAACGCTCTGGCTATCGACAAATGTTACAAGGTGAAAAAACGATTGAAGCGCAAAGTCGTTTGGAAAATATAGAGGAGTTTTTAACTGTTACAAAGGCATTTGAGGAGCGTAGTGAGGATAAATCGCTCATTGCTTTTTTAACGGATTTAGCACTTATTGCAGACATTGATTCATTAGATGAAGAAGAAAAGGCAAAAGGCACGATTATTTTAATGACGATGCATGCAGCGAAAGGATTGGAATTCCCTGTTGTCTTCATTATCGGGATGGAGGAAAATATTTTCCCTCATTCTCGAGCATTAGAAAATGCAGAAGAGATGGAGGAAGAGCGTCGCCTCGCTTATGTCGGCATTACAAGAGCGGAAGAAAAGCTGTACCTAACAAGCGCTAGCTCACGTACAATTTTCGGACGCTCTAGCTATAACCCTTCCTCTCGCTTTATCAATGAAATTTCAGAGGGGATATTAGAGCATACTAGTAAATCGGGAGGCTATACACAGACAGATGATTTGCCATTCCGCGCAAATCGTTATGACCGAGCACCGCAATACTCGGCTGCTCCAAAAAGGACCTCACGTATTACTCATCAGCAGGCGACTGGTGGTGACCAGCATGGCTGGAAGGCTGGAGATAAGGCGGTTCACGGTAAATGGGGGACAGGAACAGTAGTGAGTGTAAAAGGGACAGGAGAAAATACCGAGCTCGATATTGCCTTCCCACAAATAGGGATTAAACGATTGCTCGCCAAATTTGCCCCTATTACGAAAGCGTAGGAGGAAACAAGATGATGGATATTGAAAAACGAATTGCTGAGTTAAATACATTATTACATGATTATAATTATGCTTATCATGTGTTAGATAAGCCGGCTGTACCTGATGCTGTCTATGACCAGCTTTTACATGAGCTGATTGCATTAGAGGAAGCAAACCCTTCTCTTATATATCCTGATTCTCCTACACAACGAGTTGGGGGAACTGTGCTTGAGGGCTTTAAAAAAGTGACGCATAATTACCCGATGCTTAGTCTTTCAAATGCTTTTAATGAAGACGGGTTACGCGATTTTGACCGCAAAGTAAGACAAGCGATTGGAGAGCATTTTTCTTATATTTGTGAATTAAAAATAGATGGCTTAGCGATTGCTCTACGCTACGAAAATGGTGTTTTTGTGCAAGGAGCGACACGCGGAGACGGCACAGTTGGTGAAGATATTACAGCAAATTTAAAAACAATTCGTGCCATTCCACTTCGTTTAAAGGAGCCTGTAACAATTGAAGTGCGTGGAGAGGCATATATGCCGAAAAAATCCTTTGACGCTTTAAATAGGGCACGGGCAGAGAGAGGCGAGGAGCTATTTGCTAATCCAAGAAACGCAGCAGCAGGCTCTTTACGTCAGCTCGACCCCAAAATTGCAGCGAGTCGTCAATTGTCTACGTTTATTTATTCAGTTGGTGGTGACGGTGAAGTATACGGCTTAGATAGCCATGGTGAAATGCTTGATTATTTACAGCAATTAGGTTTTCCATCGAACCGAGAGCGTCAAGCGTGTGCAACAATAGAGGAAGTTTTATCGTTTATACAATTATGGACAGAAAAGCGCACTGAACTACCCTATGAAATAGACGGTATAGTTATAAAAGTAAATCGTTTTGCGCAGCAGGATGAGCTAGGCTTTACAGCAAAAAGTCCCCGCTGGGCAATTGCTTATAAATTCCCTGCCGAAGAAGTGGTGACGACACTGCTTGATATTGATTTAACAGTAGGACGTACAGGGGTTATTACGCCTACAGCAATTTTAGAGCCAGTACAAGTGGCTGGCACTACTGTAGGAAGAGCATCGTTGCACAATGAGGATTTAATTCGCGAAAAAGATATACGAATTGGCGATACAGTTATTATTCGGAAGGCAGGCGACATTATACCAGAAGTAGTAGGAGTAATATTAGAGCAACGCCCAGAGCATGCTGTACCTTATGTAATGCCAACAAATTGTATTGCTTGTGATAGTGAGCTTATCCGCATTGAGGGGGAGGTTGCCCTGCGCTGTGTGAATCCAACATGTCCAGCACAAATTGCAGAAGGAATTAAACATTTCGTTTCTCGTAATGCCATGAATGTAGATGGCTTAGGGGAAAAGGTTGTTGAGCAGTTGCTAAGGGAAGGGTATATTCAAAATGTAGCTGACTTATATTTATTACAAATTGATCAGTTAATTGAATTAGAGCGTATGGGGCAAAAATCAGCGAGCAATTTAGTAGAGGCGCTAGAGCGTTCTAAGGAAAATTCTTTAGAGCGTCTACTATTTGGATTAGGAATTCGTCATGTCGGTGAAAAGGCAGCTAAAATTTTAGCTGAGCAATATGAAACAATGGAAGCGCTGGTGGCTGCAACGTCAGAAGAGTTAATGGCAATTCATGAAATTGGTGACAAAATGGCGGATTCTGTTGTAAATTATTTTTCAAATGAGGATGTCCAGCTTCTTATTGCACGCCTAAAAGATGTAGGCGTAAATATGAGCTATAAAGGAAAAAAAGTGCAAATTGAAGCGGGAGCAAACCCATTCGCCGGAAAAACGATTGTTTTAACAGGGAAATTATCGCAATTGACACGAAACGAAGCAAAGGCGAAAATAGAAGAGTTAGGTGGCATTGTCTCAGGAAGTGTAAGTAAAAAAACAGATCTTGTAATCGTAGGGGAAGACGCAGGTTCAAAGCTTGAAAAAGCAGAAAGCCTAGGGATTGAGATTTGGGATGAGCAGCGCCTAATCGAACAATTTCAATAGTAAAGGAGCTTGACTGATGACTCGACTTCGCTGGGTATCGGCGCTCGTAGTAGCAATTATATTAGCTGGCTGTACACCTTCCTTCAAGCAGAATACGGAAGTTTTACAGCAAACAGAGGATGCAGAAGAAGTAGAAACAGCACATATTACAAGTAGACAATTAAGTGAAAACTATTATAGAACGCTTACACCTTATAAGGAAAGTGCGAGCCGTGGCTTAATTGTTTCAAATGTTTACACAAAGTATGATATTAAAGAAGTTGAAAATGGCTTAATGCGTATTTCACAAAATGTTTTTGATACGGAAAAGTACTTTTTTCAAGAAGGGCAAAACTTATCTGCAAATACAGTAAGCTATTGGCTGGCACGCGAAAATCAAACGACGAATCAGCGTGAGGACTTGCAGGGGTTGAATCCTTCTAGCTTAGATGCGAATGGAAAGGAGCTTGAACCAACTATTAAAGCGGTGGAAGCACCTGTATATTTATCGCATATTGTAGAGCAAAACTACTTAACAATGACAGATGATAATAAAGTAGGACTTGGCGGTATATCAATTGGACTTGCACTTAATTCGATTTACTACTACCAAAAAGAGCAGTACGGAGAATATTATGAGGAGCCAATTCCTAATGAAAAACTGGAAAAAGCTGCAATAAAAATTGCGGAAAAGGTCGTATCTCGATTAAGAGCACGCGCAGAGTTGGCAGATGTACCGATTGTCATTGGATTATTTAAGCAACAGCCACGCAATTCAATTGTACCGGGCACATATTTTGCTTATAGCGTTGTGGATAGCGGAAAAAACACTTTAGGTGAATGGCAAAAAATTAATGAGGCATATGTTACATTTCCGATGAGTTCACCTCCTGATATTTATCGTGATATGAATACAAGCTTCCAAAAATTTAAGCAGGATATTGATAAATATTTCTCGAACTTTACAAGCGTTATTGGGACAGGCTTTTATCAGAATAATCAGCTTCAAAATTTAGAAGTTGAAATTCCAATACAATTTTATGGAACAACTGAAATTATTGGGTTCACACAATATTTGACAGATGTTATGTTGAAGCAGTTGCCTAAAGATGTGGCAATAACAGTAAGTGTGACATCCGTAAATGGACCGGAAGTATTAATAAAAAAAGAGCGTGACAGCGATACGCCTTTTGTTCATATTTATGAATAAATTGTGATTTTTATAATAAAAAATGTTATGATAACTCGTATGGTTAACTTTATTCGGAGGTGTAAAAAATGGCGAAACTAACAAAAGAGGAAGTAAAGCATGTTGCTCATTTAGCACGACTTGCCATTACAGAAGAAGAAGCGGAAAAGTTTGCTGAGCAATTAGGTAAAATCACTGATTTTGCAGAGCAGCTAAACGAATTAGATACAACAAATGTGGAGCCGACGACACATGTCTTACCACTGGTAAACGTAATGCGTGAAGATGTAGCAGGGCAAGGTTTAGCACAGGAAAAAATGATGCTAAATGTTAAAGAACAAGAGGCGGGACAAGTAAAGGTACCGTCCATTTTAGACTAAAGAAAAGCGTGTAAACTAAAATGTAGGAGGACTATATAGATGACGTTATTTGAGCGATCAGCGGGAGAGCTGCAAGAAAGCTTACATAAAGGCGAAGTAACAATCGCTGACCTAACAAATGAAGCATATGCCCGCATTGAAGCATTAGATGGGGATGTACAATCATTTTTAGCATTAAATAAAGAGCAAGCAACTGCACAAGCGGCGGAGTTAGATAAAGTGCCATTTGAAGCACGAGGTCCATTGTTCGGTTTACCTATTGGGGTAAAGGATAATATCATAACAGAAGGCTTAGAAACAACATGTGCCTCTAAAATTTTAGAAGGCTTTATTCCAATTTATGATGCGACAGTTGTGAAAAAGCTACGCGAGGCGGGCATGGTAACAGTCGGGAAGTTAAATATGGACGAGTTTGCAATGGGCTCTTCCACTGAAAACTCTTATTACAAGGCGACAAAGAACCCTTGGAATGTTGAGCATGTGCCAGGAGGTTCATCAGGTGCATCTGCGGCAGCGGTTGCAGCAGGAGAGGTTCCTTTCTCACTGGGCTCTGACACAGGTGGCTCGATTCGTCAGCCGGCAGCTTATTGTGGTGTTGTAGGGATGAAACCAACATATGGTCGTGTGTCGCGCTACGGTTTAGTTGCATTTGCATCTTCGCTTGATCAAATTGGTCCTATTACGCGTAACGTACGTGATAATGCATTATTACTTGAGGCAATTTCTGGTGTAGACGAAAATGATTCGACATCAGCCAATGTCCCTGTACCAAATTATGTGTCTGCTTTAAACGGCGACATTAAAGGTTTACGCATCGCTGTACCAAAGGAGTTTTTGGGTGAAGGTGTGGGCGAAGCAGCGCGTAAATCCGTATTGGATGCATTGGAAGTATTAAAGGGCTTAGGTGCAACAGTGGAAGAAGTATCTTTACCACATTCAAAATACGCATTAGCAGCTTACTATATTTTATCATCATCAGAAGCGTCATCGAATCTTTCCCGCTTCGACGGTATCCGCTATGGCTTCCGTGCTGAAGGTGTAAAGAACTTAATGGAGCTATATAAAGAAACGCGTGCACAAGGTTTCGGTGATGAGGTAAAGCGCCGCATTATGCTTGGCACATACTCATTATCGGCAGGCACATACGATGCTTACTATAAAAAGGCGCAACAAGTGCGTACATTAATTAAAGCAGATTACGACAAAGTGTTCGAGAGCTTTGATGTAATTATTGGACCTACAACGCCTACAGCTGCATTTAAAATTGGTGAAAACGTCAATGACCCATTAACGATGTATGCAAATGATATTTTGACAATTCCAATCAACTTAGCAGGTGTACCAGCAATTTCAATACCATGTGGATTCGATAATGACCTGCCATTAGGCTTACAAATTATCGGAAAGCATTTCGATGAAGAAACAATTTATCGTACAGCTTATGCATATGAGCAAGCGACAGACTTCCATAAAAAAACACCTCAAATTTGGGAGGTAAAATAAAATGAACTTTGAAACAATTATTGGTTTAGAAGTACACGTTGAATTAAAAACAGAATCAAAAATTTTCTCAAGCTCACCAAACCATTTCGGTGCGGAACCCAATGCTAATACGTCAGTAATCGACCTAGGTTATCCGGGTGTATTACCTGTCTTAAATAAAAATGTTGTTGATTTTGCAATGCGTGCAGCACTTGCATTAAATATGGAAATCGAGCAGGAAACAAAGTTTGACCGCAAAAACTATTTCTATCCAGATAACCCGAAAGCGTATCAAATTTCACAATTTGATAAGCCAATTGGTAAAAATGGCTGGATTGAAATTGAAGTTGACGGCTATAAAAAACGCATTGGTATTACACGCCTTCATATGGAGGAGGATGCTGGTAAACTAACGCATGCTGATGGCTACTCTTTAGTAGACTTTAACCGTCAAGGAACGCCATTAGTTGAAATCGTTTCTGAGCCGGATATTCGCACACCGAATGAAGCTTACGCTTACTTAGAAAAGCTAAAATCAATTATTCAATATACAGGCGTATCAGATGTGCGTATGGAGGAAGGCTCACTGCGCTGTGATGCAAATATTTCATTACGTCCATACGGTCAAGAGAAATTTGGTACAAAAGCAGAGCTGAAAAACTTAAACTCATTCAACTTTGTGCGTAAAGGCTTAGAGCATGAGGAAGTACGTCAAGCAGAGGTGCTACGTGCTGGTGGAGAAATCGAGCAAGAAACACGCCGCTTTGACGAGAAGACAGGTAAAACAGTTTTAATGCGCGTAAAAGAAGGTGCAGACGATTACCGCTACTTCCCAGAGCCTGACCTAGTGCGCTTATCAATTGATGACGAATGGTTAGAGCGTGTTAAAGCTTCTATTCCAGAGCTGCCAGATGCACGCAAAGCACGCTATGAGTCAGAGCTAGGCTTAACAGCTTATGATGCGGCAGTGCTTGTAATTAACAAGGATATTTCTGATTTCTTTGATGCAACTGTAACAATTGGCGCTGATGCAAAGCTAGCAGCAAACTGGCTAATGGGCGATGTATCTGCGTACTTAAATGCAGAGCAAAAAGAATTAAAGGATACAGCCTTAACGCCAGAAAACTTAGCAGGCATGATTAAGCTTATTTCGGATGGTACAATTTCCTCAAAAATCGCTAAAAAAGTATTTACAGAGCTTGTAACAAACGGCGGTGATGCTGAGAAAATCGTCAAAGAAAAAGGCTTAGTACAAATTTCTGACCCAGCTGTTATTTTAGGCTTCGTAACAGAGGTTTTAGACAATGACCAAAAATCAGTAGAAGACTATAAAGCAGGTAAAGACCGCGCAATTAAAGCGATGTTAGGTCAAATAATGAAAGCATCAAAAGGCCAAGCAAACCCTCAATTAACAAACCAAATTTTATTAGAGGAGCTTGCAAAGCGTTAATCAGTTAAAACTTGTATGCTCCCTATTAGGTAGACAGATTAAATAAAAAATCTGTTGACTGAATGGGGAGTTTTTTTATGTCAAAAAAATTACTTTCATTCTGGTCAAATAATTTAAAACAGCTTTCAATTTGCCTTCTACACTAAATTTGGTTATAGGAAAACTATAACTTAATATATGAAACAATTGAGATGTAGTTCATATATTAGTGATAGCGTTTATTTGACATGCCTTCTCTTAGTGTTACTTGAGCAAATTAATAATCAATAGGTTGATGAATTAGCAAAATATTAGAATTTAATTGCTCCTGCTGCTACTGCTTTTTAATCTCAATTTTAGATGTAGAACTAAATATTCTTGAAAAAATAACTAATTAAAATGGATGGATTTTCAAAATTTCTATATCGTTTTATTGACAGAATATTGTAAAAAGTATATTATTTAATTATTCTAAAAATTGAGGAGAAGGATAAAATGGGAAATAAATCAATGGTAATTTACAAATTTTTCACAACTGTTTTTGCTATCACTTGCATTTTCTTTATCACAAACAATGGTAAAGTGTTAGCAGCTGAGTTAAGTCAAAAAGAAAAAGAAGAACTACATCAACAATATGTTGAAATTTTAAATGAAGTAAAATCCACAGTTCAATGGGGAGACAGTCTAGTAGATATTGAAGTTACTCCAATTAATGACTTCAGGGAAGAAGATTGGGTTTCACTAGAAATATTTAAACAAAGAGCAATCGATGCAACACAAGCTAACGCTGTTAACATTGAGAATCATTCAAATGAAATAATTCCATTCTCAACTTCTAATGCAGCACATACGATTGGTATTAACCATGGTTCAACGTCTGTTAATATAACAGTATCAGCATACTTTACAACACAATTATCTGGTAGTCGACAAGTATTTACGGGCTATGCTAGTTTAAGCAATACTGCTTCAAAAGGTACTTTTTCTAGAACAGGAGTAGATGCTCGAATCATTGATGCTGGTCGAACTTATACATTCACAATTGGTGGAAGTCTAAGTTACCTTGGTCTTACAAGTTATCACACATTAAATACAGATTTTATATGCAATGCAAATGGTGTAGTTTCCTGATAAATAGAAAATATGTTTTTTAATTTAAATATTAAACCAACATATAAAAACTGCACTCCAATTATTAGATGAGTCTAACAATGGGATTGCAGTTCGATATTGTTGCGATTTTTTGTTGCTGCTTGATGATCTTCATCTGGTATTCTAATTACTTCAATCATTGTTATCACCATTCACAATCTTCTAAAATAATTTAGTACCTTCCAGTTCCAATGAGCAATAATCGAATATGCATTTTCCTCCGCACCATCTGAATTCAACTGTTTATGTATCTCCTTCAGCAAGCCATCATATGAAATTATATATTACCGACTATAAGCAGCCTTCTGAATAATTTTGTTGATTATTTGTTAAAGAATAGAGAATATTCACTGGTTATTTTGCTGTTTTTGCACTGTTATAACTTATTTTTCCTTGTTTTACTTTTGTCACAAAGAATTATTCGTATACTATTATATTAACTATAAAGTAATAATATTTCTTTCTCAATCTTCAGTAGAGTACAAAATATCTTGAGATGTCGATTAGAATTATACATCTTTTAGATTAATATAGTTGATTTTTGGTATATTGTTCTTTATACCGTCAAAATAGCTATAATAATTGATATATCAATTATTCAAGTTGTTAAGAAATCTTATTATAGTGAGAATCAATTAGTTGTGAAATTTTAGCAAAAGATGCACAATAGAAAATAAAAGCACTAGGGAGGAATCTCAAAATGAAAACAGAACAACAATATTTTGAAGAGGCGGTTTCTATCCAGCAATACATGGACGAGATGTCGACATTGAAAGATGAAAGTTTTGCTATCTATGACAAATTTACTGTACCGAATGAAGCGTTTATTGAGCAATTAAAAAATAGCAATGTGCATATTTTAGCGATTACCGAGGACTGGTGTGGAGATGCCATGCTAAACAATCCGATTGTACGTAAAGTAGCGGAGGCGGCAGGCATAGAGATGCGTGCAACATTACGCGATGCAGATACAGATTTAATCGATAAATATTTAACGAACGGTGGTCGTGCCATTCCGATTTATTTACTGTTGAATGAAGCAGGGGAAGTGATTGGAAAGTGGGGGCCAAGAGCACCAGAGCTACAGCAATTTGTAATGGACGCTCGTGCACAATTGCCAGATAAGGAAGACCCAACATTTGAAGAGGTGCAAAAAGCGATGTATGTCAATATGCGTAATCAGTATGTAGAGGACAGCACAAATTGGACATATGTTTATGAAGATTTTAAAAAAGCAATTTCGACAATCCTATAGGCAACATTTATATTCAAAAAACGTTACAATGTTGTAGAAGAAAATATAAATTTGTAGGATGGTTAAAGAGATGAAGCGAGCTCGAATCATTTATAATCCAACTTCTGGTCGCGAGGCATTTAAAAAGCATTTACCAGAGGTATTAGAAAAACTAGAATTAGCAGGCTATGAAACTTCCTGTCATGCAACAACTTGTGAAGGGGATGCAACAGCAGCTGCTAAAGAGGCGGTTGAACGGGAGTTCGATATTGTCATCGCAGTAGGTGGCGATGGCACGTTAAATGAAGTGGTAGCGGGAATTAGTGGGTTTGACAAGCGCCCACGCCTCGGTTTAATTCCGATGGGGACAACAAACGATTTCGCACGTGCCATCCATATTCCGCGTAAAATTGACGAGGCTGTGGATATTATTATAAATGGCGATACATTGCCTGTAGATGTAGGCTTATTGAATAATGAGCGTTATTTTATCAACATTGCAGCAGGTGGTCGTATTACTGAGTTGACGTATGAGGTACCGAGCAAAATGAAAACGGTGCTTGGTCAGCTTGCCTATTATTTAAAAGGCATTGAAATGATTCCATCAATTAAAGCAACGCATATGAGAATCGAAATCGATGATGAAGTTTTCGACGGAAATGCGATGATGTTTTTATGTGGCTTAACGAATTCTGTTGGCGGCTTTGAAAAAATTGCACCAGATGCTTCTATTAACGATGGATTATTTACTGTAATGATATTGAAGGAGTGTTCAATTCCTGATTTTATTAAAATAGCCTCATTAGCATTGCGCGGTGAGCACTTAAATGACCCTCATGTTATTTATAGAAAAGCGAGCAGGGTAACTGTGTCATCTGATGAGGGAGTACATTTAAACTTAGATGGTGAATACGGTGGCGATGCGCCAGCTGTTTTCCAAAACTTGAAACGCCATATTGAAATATTTGTTCCAATCGAAGAAATTCGAGAAGAAGATCGCGTATAGTGAAATGCGGGAAAGTAGCTGCCTAAAAAGCAATTTTGAGGCAGCTCTTTTGCGTCAAGAAGGATGGCTGTTCAGAAAGCAGGACAATTCTATTTTTCTTTCAGCCCTCTATTTTTTTCTATGTATTGTAGATTATAATGACTAAAACAAGTAAATTTCAAAAGGGGGGAAGGTAGTGATTTTACATTACACATGCCCAAGCTGTGCTGGGAATATGAGCTTCGATGCAGATACAGGAAAACTTACGTGTCAAAGCTGCGGCAGAGAGGATACAATTGAAAATTATCCTGAGGAATTAATTAAGACAACCTTTGCGGAAGATGAGGCAAAGGAGTACCATTGCAATAACTGTGGGGCAGTGTTGATTACATTGGCAGAAACTACAGCAACGAACTGTAGCTTTTGTCAGTCAGCTGTAGTCATTGCGGATCGTTTATCGGGTAATTTAGCTCCGTCCAAAGTCATCCCCTTTAAAATAAGTGAAAAAGAGGCAGTAAAGGCTTTTAAAAAATGGTGTGGCAGGGGGTTACTAATGCCCAAGGAATTTGCCATGGCAGAGCGTGTAAAAACAATTACAGGGATGTACGTGCCATTTTGGCTTTATGATATAAATAGTCATGCAAAGGTGAAGGCGGTTGGCACAGTAGTACGTACATACTCTAAAGGTGATTATAATTATACGGAAACAAGCTATTTTGATGTTATGCGCGAAGTTAACTTGAATTATTCAAAAATTCCGGCAGATGCCTCGGAAAAAATGAATGATGAATTAATGGATAAAATTGAGCCATTCCCTTTTCATGAGCTGAAGGATTTTAAAACACCTTATTTAGCAGGTTATATTGCAGAGAAATATAATTATACAGATAAAGAGATGCTACCGCGTGTAGAAAAACGTGTTCAAGAATATGTAGATAACTATATTAAGAGCGATTTAAGAAATTATAGTACAGTCAGTTATAAAATGAAGGATATTAATATAAATCAAAAAAATAGCGCCTATGTGTTGTTGCCTGTATGGATGATTTACCATGACTATAATAATTCAGAATATATTTTTGCAATGAACGGTTATACAGGAAAAGTAGTAGGTAAGCCACCTATTAGTAAGGGGAAGGCTGCTGCTTGGTTTGGCGGAATTGCAGCGAGCACTTTCATTATATTGAAAGTGATTGCAACGTTGGTTGGGGAGGGCTATTTATGAGTATGTTAAAAAAATGTTTCGTATTTTTTATTTTACTAGTTAC
Organism: Metasolibacillus sp. FSL H7-0170; assembly: GCF_038593115.1. Classification (NCBI taxonomy): domain Bacteria; kingdom Bacillati; phylum Bacillota; class Bacilli; order Caryophanales; family Caryophanaceae; genus Metasolibacillus; species Metasolibacillus sp. FSL H7-0170. The sequence continues at coordinate 3,139,671 of NZ_CP151964.1, forward strand.
TTTGTGGCAGCCCTCTGCATTTGCTGAATCTACTAATCAAACGCAATACATTTTCGATTATGCCAATCTTTTAACAGCAGAGGAAAAGAAGGAATTAGAAAGCTTAGCTAAGGAGCTTAGCGCGGATTATAAAACCGCTTTTCTTATTTTAACGGTCGATGGGACAAATGGTAAAGGTATTAGGGGTTACATGGAAGACTTTTATGATAATGAAGCGCCAGGCTATAATAAGCCACATGGCAATACGGCGATGCTGTCCATTGATATGCAGGAGCGCGATGTTTTCCTATCAGGATTTAAAAAGGCTGAGGTTTATTTGGACGATGGGCGTTTATCGGTCATTCGTGAAGAATTAACACCGAGCTTGTCAAATGGCGATTATTATGGGGCATTCCGTCATTTTATTATTGCTTCACATGAATATATGGGCTACGGGCCAAATAGCATCCTCTTCCGTTGGTGGTTTCAATTGGGGGCAGCTATTTTACTAGCAGCTATTATCGTCGGTCTAATGGCTTATAGTTCAGGAGGAAGAATGACCACTACTGAGCGTGATTACTTTAATCCGAATGGCTCAGGCATTACGAAAAAACATGACCGCTTTTTACGCACAACCGTTACAAAAACGAAAAAACCTTCAAGTAATTCGGGAGGTGGAAGTGGTGGAGGTGGCACAACAGGCGGCGGTCACTCCTATAGCGGAAGCGGCGGGAAATTTTAGTTTTTTATTGAGGCCAGATCTGCTAGACCTTATATAAAGGAAAACTTAGCCTATCAACATAGTTTCCCACGGATGGGGGGCTGTCCAAAAAGCCGTGCATAGCCGGCATTTTGGACAGTAGTGATGATGTTTCATAAAATGTTGATTCCTATAAACAGAAAACGCCTCTTTTAAAAATGGGATGAACATTGGCTTTAGCGGTGTACTCCTTCAGTAAAAGGGAAGCGATGAAAACCTTGATTTCAATTCGGTGTCAAAACAAAATGGACTTTTCGGACAACTCCTAAGATGAACACCGCCAAAGCAGTGTTTCCTTCCGTTTTCAAAGAAAGCCCTTGCAATTCACTCAAAGTTGCTCCTTAAAAGTAAGCCCGTAATCAAAATACGCATATTTTTCGATCGCACCTCTCGGTACTATTAAAGTATCAAATCAAGGGAGGTGCATTCTTATGCCAACGAACAAAGTATCCATCGTTCCAGTTCATTTGGAACCAACTCCATCTAAACCTTCAACGGACCGAGCTCCGTTAAAACCAATCTGCGTCATTCAAGCCAATCAACTAAAAGTCTCCTTTTATCATGGCGTAAAGAATCACGTTATCCAAACCGTTATGCAGGAGCTGATGAAGAATGATTCATGGCTTCACCAAGGTAAAAAACATCTACATTATTTGCGGTCGAACGGACATGCGCAAAGGGATCGATGGATTAGCCTCGCTTGTCCAAGAGAACTTTAAACTGGATCCGTACAGTGAAGCGGTCTTTCTCTTTTCCGGTTGGAAGCGTGACCGCTATAAATGTCTGTATTTCGATGGGGATGGCTTTGCCTTACTGTATAAACGATTAGATCAAGGCCGACTTCAATGGCCAAAAGATGAAGAACAAGTACGAAACTTAACGCAACAGGAATTGCGCTGGCTGCTCGAAGGGTTATCCCTTTCGCAGCCAAAAGCGATCCAAAAATCGAAGAAAAGTGTCTTTTAATCACAGTATTTCCGGTGATATAATTATCTATAAATAAACTGAACGGAAATGGGGTGAGCGAAATGAACAATCCTTCTCAAGACAAGTTAATTCGATTATTAGAAGAACAATTAGCTTTTACAAAAGAACAAAATAAACAGTTAACAAATCAAATTGACGTGTTAACAGAACAAGTTCGTCAGCTCACAAAAATGATTTACGGCTCACGTTCTGAAAAGTCGAAATACCAAGCGCCAGATGGGCAGTGTTCACTTTTCGATGATGATTCGTCTTTTAGCGAACCTGAGCACACAGGATATGAAAGCACGGAAACGATTACTTACTCGGTAACGCGTTCTAAGAAAAAGAAAAAGCGCAACGATTCATTTAAAGAAGGTGTGATGGTCGAAGAGATTCATCATCACCCTTCTGATTTGACGTGCGTGTGCTGTCAAAGCGAACTGCACGAAATCGGTTCAACGCTTGCCCGTGAAGAAGCGAAATTTATTCCGGCCAAGCTGATTCGCGTGCAGCATTTTGAGCATGCCTATGAGTGCAAACATTGTAAAAAGGACACAGAACGTGCTGCTTTCATCGCCAAAGGGAAAGCTCCTGTAGCGGTGATTCCACGTAGTATCGCCAGTCCCGAGTTACTCGCAAAGATTGTAAGTGATAAATTCTCGTTGTATTTACCGCTTTATCGCCAGGTAAACGAACTGAAACGAATGGGGCTCGAAACGAATGATAGAAACCTATCCAATTGGGTGATTCGTGTAGCGGATGATTGGTTACGGCCAATTTATGAAGAAATGAAAAACGTACTTTCTGCAAAAACATTACTTCATATTGATGAAACAACCGCTCAAGTATTGAATCGCTCGGACGGTAAAAAGGCACAATCGAACGCGTATAATTGGGTATTCCGAACAGTGCCAACAGAAGGACCAGTCATCATCTTATTCCATCACGCTTTAACGAGAAGTCGTGAGGTGTTAAAGGAATATTTAATGGATTTTCAGGGTACTGTAATATGCGATGGCTATTCGGCTTATGATAAGCTGTCGAATATTCAATTCGCCAATTGTTGGTCACACGTTCGACGTTATTGGTTAAAAGTCGAGAGTGCCAATGGACGGAAAGGGCTCGCTTACTGCAATCAGTTGTATGAACTCGAGCGCCGTTTCAAAGGCTTACCACCGAAACAACGCCAAAAAATGCGTTGGAAGTATGCGCGAAAAATCATTCGTAAATTCTTTAAGTGGTTGGAAAAATCTCCATTCTACGGGAAGAATGCCTTAGCAACCACAACGGAGTATACTTTGAACCGGAAACACGCGCTCAAAGCATTTTTATACAACGGGCAGATTGAAATTGATAATAACCCAGCAGAAAACGCGATTCGTCCAAGTGTAGTTGGAAGAAAAAACTGGCTTTTCTCTGTCAGTGAAGCTGGTGCAAGAGCGAATGCGATCTGTTTAAGCTTAGTGGAAACCGCAAAAGCAAATGGCATCGATTTCTACCAGTATCTCGTCAAGCTTTTTACGGACTTGCCAAATTTATCGATTCATCAGCAACCAGAGCTTTTAAAAGATTACATGCCCTGGTCTGAAAAAATACAGGTCGCATGTGGGAAAAATTTAGCAGCATAAAAGCCGACTTTCTGAAAAACTTCAGAAAGTCGGCTACTTGTCGTGCGTGCCGTAAGGTGCGCTTTTTTTAATTGAATTCGGGCTTACCTTTTTTAATTGAATTCGGGCTTACCCTTAAAACAACACAACCGAAAGCGTCCCTTAAGTCGGCAACTGCACGGCTTAGGGGACGCCCTCATTTTAGTATTCGTTTATGGATAATTCGGTATCGCTAGAACCTTGGATGACCTTTAGCGCGGCATCCTCATTATCAACAATAGGGAATATTTTATCGCATTGTGAAATAGCAAAAAGTTTACGAACAAAGCTATCTACAACGATAATAACGATTTTTTGATTTTGTATTGAAACCTTTTTTGCGAAATTGACAATCATTCCAAAGCCTGTACTATCAATGTTTTTTACGTGACTCATATTTAAAATAAAGCCAAGCTCTGTTTGAAAGCTTTGTGATTGCAATTGTTTTTTGATGTCCTCAATTAAGCCGTATTCTAGACTTCCAGAAAATGCTATGGAAATATAGTGAGGCTTGCTCGTTATTTGCATTGTCGCTGCTTTTTGTTCCATCGTCCTTCATCCTCCTATTAAAACTGGAATTTATTCACTTCATCTCGTAAACGGTCAGCAATCGTTGCTAAATTTGCTGTGCTTTCAGCCATTTCAGCTACTGTTGCATATTGCTCTTCTGAAGCAGCTGCGATTTCCTCTGAAGCAGCCGCAGATTCTTCAATAATTCCAGATATATTATAAATGGCATCTTGGACATTGTGAGAATTAGTATTGACATTTGCAAAGGCATTTTTCATTTGTGCCACGCCAGTCTCTGTTGTACTTGTCTTCTCAACAATATCTTTCAAGGCTTCGCCACCTTTATTAATAATAACAACCTGCTCTTCTACGGCAGATAAATTACTTTCCATCGTGCGGACTGTTACTGCTGTTTCAGCCTGAATGTCTTTAATAAGCTCTGTGATTTGTTGCGCTGCTTCCTTCGACTGTTCGGCTAAAATACGTACTTCTGATGCAACAACCGCAAAGCCTTTTCCATGTTCGCCAGCTCTTGCTGCCTCAATTGCAGCATTTAGTGCCAACAAGTTCGTTTGCTCGGAAATATCAGTAATGACAGTAATAATCCCACCAATCTCCTCAGAACGCATACCAAGCTTTTGAATAGAATCTGTTGCATAGCTGACTGTTTCTGTTACAGTGCTTAAATGTTGAATTGCTTTGCTAATAGCCGCCTCGCCTTCATGGGCAATAACTGTTGATTCATGTGCATTAGCAAGACTTTGCTCAGCGCTCGTTAAGCTATTTTCTACTTGGTTAATTGTATCGCGCATCATGCTAACGATTTGCTCTGCCTGCTCGGATTGTGTTGTAATGCCTGCTGCTACTTCATTCATCGTTGTAGCAATTTGACTTGATGCCTCATTCGTTTGTTGAGATGATTCTGCTAAAGCAAGGGAGGAGTTTGCGATTTCATTGGCATTTTGCGCTACATTTGTGACAGTGTCTGTTAAACGCTCTTTCATATTGCTAAATGCCATCGCCAAATCGGCAATTTCATCATTGCCCTTTGCTTTTAATAGGTCGACCTTTAAATTTAAGTTTGCTAATTCATTAGCGTTATTGCGTAAAATATTGATTGGTGTAACAATAAGGCGCTGCATAATAAAGCCAATAACAATTGTGATGATTACGGCTACTACTAAAGAAATCACAATATTTTCAATGGCAGAGGTTGCAGCAATTTTTGTATACGGAGCAGTTGGGACGGCTACAGCCCAAATCCCAATTACTTCTCCATTTTTATTAAAAATCGGATCATATGCGGCTTGGAATGGTTCTCCTAAAACGGTAGCTGTACCAAGAAAACGTTCTTTTTTATTTAATACAACATCAGCAACGGCATCAGAAACTTTTGTGCCTAATGCACGTTCTCCGTTTTCAATAATATTCGTTGAGACACGTGTATCGTGTAGGAAAATAGACATTGCATTGCCGTTTGTTAGTTCACCAATTTGGTCAGGTACCTCGTAGTTTTCTTCCATGCTAACAGAGCCCTTGTAAAGGCTTCCATTTACGATGTCCCAATCGCCCGGAATGCTAGAATCGAGAGAGTAGTAGCTTAATTGAACGTCGGATACGAGCTTTTCATTGGCACTTTCTAATAGGTTTTTCTTTGTCACATAATAGTTCACCGCACCTAAAATGCAGGCCAATAATAAAATACAGGAAAAAATAACGATATTAACTTTATTACGAATTGACCACTTCATTATGTATAGCCCCCAGTAATATTTAATCTATTAAACTTTTTTTAATACCAACTAAAAATTGCGAAGAAGGTAATTGCTCAAACCATAATTTATCAACCATATGGATGATGAAGAAGAAACCCCGTCCACGGTCAGAAAAGCACATTTCTCCTAAATCTGGTTCAAGAATGGATTGCCATTGCTCCTGTGGTATCCCCTCCGCAAAATCAGCTACCGTAATTTTTATTTGCTCATCATTTGATAAAACGTGTAATTGAATATCCTCTTGCCTATTAGCTTTGTTCATCGCTTCCACTGCATTAATGACAAGCTCATGTGTGACAAAGCAAATATCGCGAGCATCTGAAATGTTATAGAGCTGCGTATAATTTTCCATTACTTGATCAATAAAAAAAATCGATTGCTGATTCGGTGCTATGCTAAGCATAAATTCCATTAAACATCACCACACCTATAATGTAATTGTAATTGAAACAACTGTTACATCGTCCTCGAATTGTTGGTCTGTTAATTCATATTTTTGAGCAAATTTTTGCAGTGCATAGCTATTATTTTGAGATGCGTAGGAATGGAAGAAGCTTAAATCGACCTCTTGGTCATCATGTAAAGTGAGTAGTCCATCCGTATATAAAATAATTCGATGCCAGCCCGTTAATCGCACTCGCTTTGCCTTTACTTGAATAGCAGGAAATAGCCCAAGAATAGGTGAGTTTGCTGCTAACGCAACGGTTTCTCCATATTTGCCGAATAATACACCTGCGGGATGAGAGGCATTAACATATTGCAATGTGCGATTTTTTTTATCAATTAACATATAAATTGCAGTTACTAAAAAATTGTCTAAATCATCTGTAGAAAATAATTCATAAATTTGAGCATTAAGCTCCTTCATCACCGACACGGGGTCTATTAGCTTCGTTATTATACCTTTTAATAAGGAGCGAATAGACATTGTAATAAGCGATGCTGCAATGCCATGTCCCATTACATCAAATAAAATAACGGCTGTTAAATCATCATTCAGCTCAAACCAACAATACATATCGCCACCAAGCGACTGCGAAGTAACATATATCCCGTCTAATTCAATATGAGGTAGAGTCAACGCTGGAGGTAAGGCATTTTTCTGCACATTTTTTGCAATTGCTAAATCTTTTGCTAATTTATATTGATGCTGTTTACGTAGCCTTGTCTCTGCGTAATATTTCAATGCTACATGAACACGTGTTTTAAAGTGAGTAAAGTCAAACGGCTTTAAAATAAAATCAAAAATGCCCACTTCAAACAATCTGTCAAGAATTATCGGCTTTTCATAGGAGGTAGAAAGTAGGATAGGCGCACCACTCCACTCCTTTAAAGCCTCAATTTTCTGACAGTGCTCTTCACAATTGTTTAAAGTTAACTTGGCATCATAAACGATTACTTGTATGTCATCTTTTAAGAACAGATGGTCAAATTGAATCGCAGCTTCAGCTGTTGTAAAGCAATGGATATTCATTAGTTCTATACGCTTGAAATATTTTTGTAGTCTAAGGACATCATTACTAAGGGAGCCGATTATTAATACAGCCATTTTACTCAATACTCCTTGGAAAGTTAATCTAAAGGTGCTATTTCTATTATACTATATTTCGGTGCCAGGCACGCAAACAATTTACACACAATTTAGCAATTTACACAATTCTTTTGTCGGAGTAGGTTGCATGCTACAATAAAGGCATTGAAATGGAGGATATATAATGACAGCACCAGTAAAGAAAAATGACCGTTTAACAGTTACGATAGAGGATTTGACACATGATGGAAATGGGGTAGCAAAGGTTGGGGGGTTCCCATTATTTATCGCAGGTGCATTGCCAGAGGAGCTTGTGCAAGTACATGTGCTGAAAGTATTGAAGAACTATGGTTTTGCGAAAGTGCTTGATATACTTGAACCTTCAACTGAGCGTGTGGCGGCCCCTTGTGATTATTTTGCACAATGTGGTGGCTGCCAACTTCAGCATTTGTCTTATGAGGGACAATTGAAATGGAAGCAGCGCATGGTTGAAAATGTGATGAAGCGCCTTGGCAAAATTGACGCCCCAGTATTACCTGTAAAAGGGATGAATGAGCCTTGGCATTATCGTAATAAATCGCAGATTCCTTTTGCTCAGGGGGAAACAATGCCTATCGCGGGCTTTTATAAAACGAAATCACATATGATTGTCGATATGGACCGTTGCCTGATTCAAACAGCTGAGGCGGATATCATAATGGCTGACTTTAAGGACGCATTAATCGCATTAGGAATTTCCCCTTATAATGAAGAAAAACATAAAGGAATGCTACGTCATGTGGTGATTCGTAAAGCGCGTGCAACAAATGAAGTAATGGTCGTACTCGTAACAATGGCACGTAAGTTTCCACAAGCGGAGGCAGCAGTCGCAAAAATTCGGGAGCTACTGCCAAATGTTACATCAATCGTCCAAAACATTAATCCAAATAAAACGAATGTTATTTTTGGCGATGTAACAACTACACTATGGGGTAAGGATGTAATTGAAGATACAATTGGAGATGTACGCTTCGAAATTTCAGCGCGCTCATTTTATCAAGTAAACCCGATTCAAACAGAGGTACTTTACAAGCAGGCGCTAGACTATGCACAGCTAACAGGCAATGAGCGTGTCATTGATGCATATTGTGGCATCGGAACAATCTCGCTATTTTTAGCAAAGCAGGCAAAGCAAGTTATGGGTGTAGAAATTGTGCCACAGGCGATTGAAGATGCTAAGCGCAATGCTGAGTTAAATGGTTTCACAAATACCTACTTCGAAGCAGGTCCAGCCGAGGAAATCATTCCACGCTGGTACAAGGAAGGCAAGGAGGCAGACGTGCTCGTTGTTGACCCACCACGCAAAGGCTGTGATGAAGCACTATTAAACACAATTATCGAACAAAAACCAAAGCGCGTTGTCTATGTATCATGCAACCCTGCCACTTTAGCCCGTGACTTGCGCATTTTAGAGGATGGCGGCTATAAAACACAGGAAGTTCAGCCTGTTGATATGTTTCCGCATAGTACTCACGTTGAGTGTGTTGTCTTGATGTCACGGGTGGAGAAATAGGACTTTTCAAAGCACTGATAAATAAAGGGTTTCCTGACATTGCATTTTTCTCACGGCAACTTTGCCGATGACGCTAATGTCTGGAAACCCTTATTTTTGTTCATTGAGTAAACATATCAACTACCCTGAAAGCGATAGGGTCGAGTTGACAGATTAGATTTTTTGTTGAGGTTGAGGAGACAGTATAGATGTATTATTTAATCTTCTCGTACAGCATCTGTATCGAAAATTCTATCAAGTTCCTCGTTTGATGTTATGCCACGAACTTTATTCCTAATCGTTGTTTTTCCCATATCTAGTCGATAGAAATGTTCACGACCATCTACACCTTTTTTGAGACGGATAAGCTGAATCCTGCCAAATATATCCCAGTGCTTCTCTGCGAATTTTGCTAAACCCACTGCCTTAGGGTAATTATCTTTGCGGCTGGGATCGTGTGGTTCTAGAATATCAAAAACATAACCTTGTGCATCAGATCTTACAATCACTAAATCAGGGAACATAGAAGTGGTAACACCGCTCACTTCGTAAGGGATTTCAAGTGACCACTTTTTGCGGTCAAGATTACGTAACCAGCATACAGCACTATTGTTAAGCTCTTCTGTAACAACTCCGCTTTCCCATGGATTCAGTGATGTTTCAAATGTGCCATCCTCAGAACAATAAAGGTGTTGCTCAAATTTACTGCTATTATCTGGTGTAGAAAAATCGATTGAATCTGGTAATATCCATGGTACAGATATCGGTTGTACAGAAGCATTAGTTAATCTTTCATAGACATTTTTACGTGCCTCATTTAGTCGTGAGATGGCTCTCTTGTTATTTTCATATAATGTAATGAATTCCTCCTCCGCAAATGTGTTTATCCGCTCCATTGCATCGGTATCATTTGTAAGAACGATAATTTCCTTTTTTACATCGATATGATCACGGGTACTATGGCGTATCCAATATTCTTTGTGTAATCCTTCTCCCAGCAATCTACCAGCTTGTTCAAAATGTCGTGAAATATCGAATTCAGATACGGTCATAGTCTGAGTTGCCTCATCAAATGAATAGGCGTTGTCTCCATACTCAAATATCAGTGTGCCAAGAGCAAATCCAGAAATAGACGCTCCTCGGGTGTCAAAGTCTCCACTTTCTTTTATCCGTGAAATCTCCTCGTCCATTTTTGACAACACTGTGTTTTTGACAATTTTCTGGGCTTCCAAGTCAATACCGTCCATGGTTAATGCACGGGAAATCTGTATTAACAATTTAAGTGGCGCCTGCTTACGGGCTGAATCTATTCGATAGGTGATGAGATTATCATTCATCGCATCAAAAACATCAGAATATTCTAGGTTTCGTCCGAGTGTAACAAGCTCCTTATTACTTCCTGTTTCTGTCGGCATAATCGCTTCACTGTCACGTAGAGCATTAACAACGTTCTTTACTGTTTCTTCATCAAAATATGGAAGAAATAGGCTAACACTGTTGAGTTCAGCATCAGAAGAAATCCGTCTTGCCAAAGGTGTACGTATCATACGTCCTAGCAACTGAGCAATATAAGTATAGTCTTGGGCACTGCGGAATGACATCATCGTTTCAGCTCGCGGGCAGTCCCAACCTGTGGAAAGATTCATTTTGAAAAACACGATCAGCACATTTTCTTCTTCTTGAATTCGGGAGGCTTCGATTTGCTGAATTTCAACGTCACGTACTTTAAGAGTACCACGGTCATTAAAAGTATGTACCGCTTCTCCAGGCTGTAATTTGCGTCCTAGCGTTTCTTCTAGTAAATCGATGCAAGCTCCCAAATCAGTGTGGGTTGCTACACGATCATTCCCATCTTCAACTTGAATAACAAGTATAGGGTTTACCATATTCTCATCTTCACGTTCACAGTAAGTCTTCCAGTGAGTGCATTTTTTACGCCAATTATCTACTGCACCTTTAAACATAGTCATATCTGCACTTAGCTGAATATCTGGATAGTGAATGATGATTCTATCTTTCAGAAGACCAGATTCTCGAACTTGTTCAGGAGGAACGATAACTTTTTGAACTGTTGATGTCGTTCCAGCAATCAAGCTATCAAATCTTTGGGGTGTTGCGGTCACACCGATAATTAAAGGCATGACAATAAGCCCGTCATCTTTACTTCCTTTGATAAATTTTTGCATAATTGACTGAGCTTTGTTTTCTGCTTGAACGGATGTATAAGTTCCTCTATGTGCCTCATCAATCACTACATAAAATTGCTTAGGGTTACGCTTTGCAGTATTAGTAAGTGTTTCCCATATGGAATACTGTCTCTTATCAGACGTTCCAGTCAGTAGCTTATCAGAACCAAGTTTTTGTGTATTTAGAAAATAAACGCAGCCGCCTTCGAAGTACTCAGCACTAAAGTTTGAATCAATAGTCACTAGGTCTCGCACAGGGATTTTATCTGACTTACCTTCGATTTTCAGCCTTGTCTGCTCATTAAGTTCTGGGGAATCGGAAAGCCAAACAAACACCGAATCTGGTTCACCGATCTTATCTTCACTTCCATATAAAATTTCTTCAAAAAGTTTCGTCATGATAATAGTTTTTCCTGAACCTGTAGGTGCGGAAAAGGAAATTACTTGCGGATCGCGTACACTCCACATCACATGTGCTTTGGTAATCTTCTCGTGCAATTCGGCAAGAGCCGTTTCCTGGAATGGAAATAATGTATCTCTCATTTATGAATCCCTCCTACTCCCCAATACAAAGTTATCGATGTAATCACGATATAGTTGGTACGTGTTACTTACTTTTATTCCTGCAGTCATTTCACGGAAAGCTTCCTCAGAGTTAGTTACGAAATAGACCACTTTAATGCGATCTTCTCCCGAAAGGATTTCTGCAAAATCTGCATATTTAGTTTCGTCAACTAGAACAGCAAAACCATTTTGCGGGAGTATCAGCATCTCTTGTTCCTCATTAGAATTTACTTCTGGACGATTGCCAATTGCTCCAGTTTTGAGCCAAAGGAGCGTCAATATTTCACTAAATTGGCGACCAAGTGAAACGCCATTTTTATCCAAAAACCCTAATTTAAAGTACTCTACATTGGCAGAGAATCCTTCATTAATGGGGCGCTTCACTTGTGATGTAATACTAATTGGCCCAAGCAAGTCGGTAATTTGTGCTTTGATTCGCCTGAATACTGCAGCTTCCTTTACCACTATGTAAAAGTCAGTGATATGTTCTTGATCTTCTAGTGAATCTAACCACTCATCGACCGCATTTACGTCAAAAAGAATCGATGCTGAATGTTTATCCGAAACAATAAATTTGCTATCCGTTATTACCAGCGTTTGTGGTAGTTGTGATTTTCCTTCTTTATCGCGAAGTAAGGCAATAAGCTGTTTTTTTGCAGTGCTTGTTAGTCCTGATGGGTTTTCCATAAAGGCAAGCTGATAGAACGAGCGACTTTCTTCTTTTGTGGTGGTTTTATTGGTAAAGTATTCTCCGGTGAGTGGAGAGCCATCTGCACGTTTTCCTGTTATACTATATTTTGTCCTCGGCCAAGTTACCGCACGGCAAATCCCATGTTTTTCCCATTCAGGATCGCCAGGCTGATAACCGTTTCTCCGTAAGTCTCGTGCCTCGTCAACTGAAACTTCATTGTTGGTGACCAGAATGCATCTTCTGTGACCACCATCCTCAGCGTTCAACAGATTAACGGCGTGAAGAGTTGTACCACTTCCAGCAAAAAAATCAATAATAAGTGCATTTTTATTATTTCGAACCACCGCATTGAGTGCATCCTTAGTAGAGTAAAGTGACTTAGGGAAGGAAAAGGCTCTTGACTGACCAACAATACTTGAAACTAAGTCAGAACCATAAGCGCCTGCGTCATGATAGGAGCGATGCCATACTGTTTTGATTACACGAGTATCGTCCCTAGCATATTCAATATTCACAACATTAGTAATTGGGTCTCGACCAACAATGCGAATACCACCACGTTCAATTTGTTGCTGATTAGGTTGGCTTATGTAGGAAATTCCCCAAGTTTTACGTTGCGAATCGTATTTACCACAAGCTACATATCCCTTTGAAATTAGATTATTTAACGTATCACTACCAACACTCCATCTTCCAAATGAACCATCTTTTCTAATAGGCCATGCAACTTCAAATCCTTCAATTTTTTCTCCTAGAACTGGTGATTCTGATAATGGTAGGTAATTACCTGCTTTTACAACAGCTTGTCGTTCGCTATCAATCAGCACAGGGTAAAACATACTTTCACGATCACTTCTATTTGCATCTGTTCCTGAACGAAGTAAACCTTTCCAGCGTGGTTTTCTGTTGGGAATAGGTGGGTTTAGCAGATTATCATCGCTATCAGCAACAAACGCGTTAGGAGCAAAACAATATACAATATATTCCTCCACCCTCGAAAAACGACCTTGCGTTACTCCCTTTGGGTTTATTACTGCAGTCACCATTTGTACATAGAAATTCGGAAATAACTCTTCTAATAGCACTCTCAGGTGATGCACTTCATGTTCATCTATAGTGATTATTAATACACCTGTATCGGGATTTAGAATTCGCTTCGCTAGCCGTAGTCGTTTTTGCATCATGGAAAGCCATTTGCTATGCCGCCAGTTGTCAGATGAATCCACATAATCGTTGTTGTATTTCCAATCTTTTGCTCCCGTATTGTATGGAGGGTCAATGTATATGCAATCTACCTGCTTTGGATATAGGTATTCCAGTAACTGGAGAGCGTGGTAGTTGTCCGCTTCGATGAGAGTATGCCACAAATTACTATCAGGAGCATTTTCTACAGAGGCGATAGGCTGGAGCATAGGAAATATAGGCTCACCAAACTGCGCAACCGAGACTAGCTCTGCAAATGGGATATTCGTTATATCGCCTGTTGATTTGTTATGACAAATGGCAGAATCACCATCTATCTTCAATACCGTATATACATCATTAATACGGCCGGTTTTTAATGAGACTGTCGAACCACGTTTAATAGGAACATCATAAAGAGGAGTAGATTCTGGGATATGCTCCTCAAATACAAGTCCAAATTTTTTATTTTTTGAAATGCGGGCAAATTCCTGTTCCAAGCGACTACGCAAGGAAGTGTCTGGAATTTGACGCAGTAAATCATCAATTGCAGCCATTTCTTTTGATCCTCCTATGTTAATAGTCATTCGATTCGTATTTACTCCACGAACGACCAAATAATTCATTTCCGTCAGATAAGCGTAAGATTGCTGTCGATTCTAAGATTTTATGAGCCTTTGTAGTTGTAGAGTCAGCTTTATCAAATGCAATAAAAACCTGACGTTTACTAGTCTGATAACGCTCCAATATGCGTTCCAGATGAACATCCTCGATACGCTTTAAAATATTTGAATCATGGATAAGTGCAGGGATAGGCCGTAATTCAAGTATGCTTAAATCGTACACAACAAGGCTTTTGTATGCTGTTCCCTCACTTGTATTGCTAGGTGTTTCAAAGATGATTCCCTTTTGGGGAGTGATATACAAAAGAGGAGCGGTCTCCTGTCTCTCAGTTACTACGCCATTTATTATTTCCATGCGCAGATTTATGTCATCTTGTATTTCCTCCAACTTTTCTGTTTGTTGCAACAACAGTTGTTCAAGTATTTGTTCCGATTCAGCTCGTGTTTCTTGAAGTTCCTTTTGATGAATTAACTCAGCTGTTTCTTCTTCAAGCTTATCGATACTTTTAGACACATTAACACACTGGGATAGTACCCTCTCAGACATCTCTTTCGCAAGACCAGATTCTTTGATTTTTAGATTAAGGCGCGCAATCTCTTTGTCATATTCACCGATTAGTGGTTGCAGTCGCTCGATTTCCTCATCCATTTCTTCGCTAAGAATTTCCCTAATTTTCTTATGAAAATATTCAATCTCTTCAAAAGCTTTTATATTAGTGTTTGGGAAAAAATGTACCAAGGAATCAAATTCACTTGCGGTGTCTACTTTGTTATCAGCAATATTGCTCTTTATAGCATTAAGCTGTGATTGGAGTCGATTACGCTTGCGAACAAAGCTATTCAACTCTTTTTGAATTGCTGATATTCTCTCAAACGTCTGAGTGTCGAATCCAAACAAGGCTAATTGAGCTTCTTCACTATTTTTCATTAGCTTTTGAAGTCTATTCCTTAACGACTCTATTGTTTTTTGGTTACTCTCGATTTTCTCTATGTCAACCTTTTGGCGCTGGCGAGATTTAAGTTGTGAAGACTTAATTCCGAGTTCTTCCTCCATACTTCTTATGGAAGCAAGAATTCTATAGTGCCCGAATAGCTTTAATAGAAAATCTACAGCCTTTTCATCCTGTTCACGAGGTCTTACAAGTAACGGATACTTTTCAAGTGTATTTTCACGGCCATAGATACGGAAAAAACGCTCGGTTATTTCTGAAAATGTAAGGGAAGGAATCCCAATTTTATATTCCTGAAACAGAAATTTCCGAAAATCTTCTAGCGATAATTTTGTAATGAAATGGCCCTCTTCATCACTCCGATATACATTTTTAGGATCATCCGTACTTCTATAGAAATAGTATGGCTGTTCATTAAACTCGAAAGTGAAATAGATGATATGCGAACCTATTTCCTTTTTTATATCATCAGTTAGGGAGTAGTAGCTTTCACCGCCGAATACATAATCTATAATCCATAGAAAGGTTGATTTTCCGATTGCATTGCTACCACCTGCGCTACCTAAAACTGTATTTAGGCCTGAATTAAACCGGATAACTCGATGATCCGGAGAAAATTTATCACATTGAATTTCCTTTAACATAGCGAAGCATCCTCCCTTCTTCAATTAATTCAATTTTACCTAATGCAAACAAGCAGTTTAAAGCACTTAGGAAATCAGCCAAGTCCTTTTTACCAAAGGTTGTTATTTCAAACAATTCTTTAGGGGACATGTCCTGTTGTGCCAATGCCTCTAAGATATCTGGGAAAAGAGCAATAACGCTATTAGTATAGGGAATTACTTTATTTGGTAATCTCATCGAACACCTCACACCTTTGTACGAAGTAGGAGATAATAATCCCACAAGCTTCTCTGTATTTGCGGCCTGTCTTTTCAAACAATGTTTCAACAAGCAGATAGTAAATGGTGCTTTGCGGTATATCAGATTCATTTGCATCTTCGTACATCCGTCTAACGCTTTTTGCAAATTTATCAACGTTCAATTTGTTTTCACCTGCTAGACGATATAATGAATCGTTTACCCCCTCATATAACTGCCGAACATCAAAAAGCACCCGATCCTTCAACCGTTTTTCGGTGATTTTATTCTCAACCTTAACAGGCTCGATTTTTAGCTGGGTATCATCGGTAACATCCATTAAATCGACTTCCCGAAGTACTTGTTCAATTTGTTTTTCCAGTGTATATCGTGAAGTAGCATCCCTTGCTATCATAAGGTTTTCCAAGTCACGCTTGTCCGAAAGCAAAGCCAATTTCTCTTCTTCGGATGCACTCTGGATTTCACGTTCACACTCAACACACAGAAGCACTTCATCAGTTTCTGAAAGGCGAACGACCTTAGCGTAGTTAATGTCGTTGCCTTCTTTTTTTATACCTAAAACTCTTCCGCACTTTTGGCATTTGCCCCCTGTTTCTGCAAGCAATACGAGAGAGTGGGCATCAATCGCAATTTCGTAAGCAGTCTCAGGATTCAAATTACTATATGTATTAATAAGGCTTATGTCTAATCTTTTATCTTCAAAGGACTGTATGTATTCATTTGTTATCTTGCGAACACTACTTTCACAATTTCGATTTTCGACGTTTAGCACTGTATAAAGTAGGATGCCTGCAAGCAAGTCCTCTAATACAAAGGCATTACGTTTTATGATATCTTCCTTTGTCATGCTGTTTACTAATTCAACAACTGTATCAGGCTTGATAGAGTCATCAGATGCAATAATGTCCTTCAAGGCTAAAACGATTAGGTTCCTCTTATTACTATCCAGCATCTGGAGAATGTTTTGCTTAAAGTAATCTGAGATAGCATGAGGGTCTGCACTAGGAGCGGTATCGGTTACTACAGGCGATAAATTTTTCTTACCTAACATTAAATCTGAAACGGTACCATCTTCACCGGTAATATCATAGGTAGGCGCAATAGAAAGCAGCACGGTACCACACAATCGTTTTTGTGAAATTCTTTTAGCCTTGCATCTCTTTAAAATTGTTGCAAAAGTACCAAAGCATAACTTTTTCATACATTGCGCCTCCTTCAATAGTTTTATTTCTTCGGAGTATCATCATCGATGTAGTCAACAATATCGCCTATGTTAACTTCAAGAGCCTTACATATTCTTCCTAACACATCCATGCTTACCGGTAAATCTTTACCCATTTTTGCTAACGTTGTTGAAGTTAAATTTGTTTTTTCCATCAAATCCTTTTTCAACATCTTTTTATCAATTAAAAGTTTCCATAGTTTATTATAACTAAATGCCATTTTTAACGCCCTCCAAGCACTATTGGATGGTTTTTATTAATGCGTATTTACTATTATAGCAATTTACTAAGCGTGTTTCAATCAATAATCTAAAAATACTAAGTATTTCTTTACGAATGCTTAGTTTTTTTGTCGTGGTGAAAATGAAAAAGATTTGCGGAGTATCAGCGGAGTATCAGCAGAGTGTCAGCTGAGGATTTCAGATGCCCAAATTAATAAAATTTAAATAGATGGTAAGACAAGCTTACTTTTAGCAAAAAAGAAAAACTCGTTCGCTTACCAGCTATAAAAAATATCAAATGCCTGATTTGCAATAAGGGCAAAGGATACATATTGCTACGTTTCAGTCCGTTTAGGATTGTTATGCGTTGCAATAGAAGTACCTTACCTTGTTGCGCTCATTTTCAGTACAAAGGGTCTGTGTACTTCGAGGCACAGACCTATTTTTGTATCCTTTGCCGCCAATGCAGTCCGGCGGAAAGGATGCAAAATGAAAATTAGAATTATGTACGACAACAAACCTACCTATTTGGAGGTACCAGACGAGGACTTTACCTTAATGATTGATGCAGATTACGAGGACAGGCTATCCTGTGCCGAGGATAAGGAAACGGTAACTCGCCGTTCGCCACAGGAGATTATGGACGAGCGTTTTAACAAGCCTGACTACAATAACTGGCACAAGTTTGATAGAAACAGAGGGATGCCAAAGAAGCCATTCCGTAAAGATGACCAAGCTGTAGATGAAACGGATCATATGGACTATTTCTCTGATAACACACATGAAGAGACTCGTGAGAAAAAAGAAGAGTATGAGTATTGCTGTGAGATTATTCGTTCTATTCTTAAGCCGAAACATTCAGAACCTTTTATTGCTGTATATCTTGATGGCATGACAATGACCGACTATGCAAAAAGTGTGGGTGTAAGTAAAAGTGCTATTTCACATCGCTTGGCTACCGCTAAGAAGAATTTAAAAAAAGTTTTTCCAGAATCCTCAACTTTCCCCTCTTGCCACGGCTAATAGATAGAGGGCAACACATAAACGCTCTCAAGAAAGAGGTGAAGAACATGAAACACAACTTGAAAATCAGTGTTTCAAAAACTCCACAATCTGGCGGAATTGTAACTTGCCGTAATGTCACTATAAGGGAGCGTTTCCTTCGTTTCTTACTTGGTGATAAGCAGAAACTTACTATTCTTGTTCCGGGTGACACCGTACAGGAACTCGCCATTAGTGAGATTAAGGAGGGAGGATCAAACCATGAGCAAAATCAAACTACTTCTTGATGTGGTTTCCGATATGCGCTCTTTGGCAGACAGTATACAAGCGGTTGCTGATGCAATGGCAGGCAATGAACCTGTCGAAGATAAAGAACCAACTACAACTGTAAAAGAGCCTAAGCCAAAGAAAAAGGAGATTACTCTGGAAGAAGTCAGAGCAAAACTCGCTGAGAAGAGTCAAGTCGGTCTTACTGCCCAAGTGAGAGAAATCATCCAAAAATACGGTGGCTCTAAATTAAGTGAAGTTGACCCGAAACATTATGCAGATATGTTGAAAGATGCGGAGGTACTAGGTAATGAGTGATCACGCAGTACTTTCCGCATCGGGGTCCCATAGGTGGCTGAATTGCCTTCCATCTGCAAGATTGGAACTAGAATTTGAAAATAACGAATCCAATGCAGCTGCTGAAGGCACCGCCGCCCATGCTCTTTGTGAACATAAACTTAAAAAAGCACTTCACATGAGGAGTAAGCGCCCTGTCTCGGCTTATAACACCGATGAGATGGAAGAACACAGCGATGCCTATGTGGAATTTGTAGTGGAGCAGTTTGAACTGGCAAAACAAAGCTGTACAGACCCGTTAATACTTATTGAGCAACGGCTAGATTTTTCCCGCTATGTACCACAGGGGTTCGGAACTGGTGACTGCATCATCATTGGCGATAAAAAGCTTCATATTATCGATTTTAAGTACGGCATGGGTGTATTGGTAGATGCAGTGGAAAACCCGCAGATGAAATTATATGCCCTTGGTGCTTTGGAAATCTACGATAGCTTGTATGACATCGAGGAGATTTCCATGACCATCTTCCAGCCACGCAGGGAAAATGTCAGCACATGGACAATCCCAGTAAAGGAATTAAAAGACTGGGCAGAAAACGAACTGAGACCAAAGGCCAAAAAAGCTTATGAAGGTGAAGGTGATTACCTTCCAGGTGAATGGTGTACATTCTGCCGAGCGGCTGTTAAATGCCGTGCAAGAGCAGAAGAAAAGCTGAAATTAGCGCAGATGGAATTTAAACTGCCACCGCTGCTTACAGATTCTGAAATTGAGGAAGTTCTCTCTAAATTGTCCGACCTTACAAAGTGGGCCAATGAAATCATTGCTTATGCCACGGATGCTGCCGTTAATCACGGGAAAGAGTGGCATGGTTTTAAGGTAGTCGAGGGCAGGTCTGTCCGCAAATATAAGGACGAAGAAGCTGTAACTGAAGCAGCGAAAGCAAGCGGATATAAGGATATCTATCGTCAGAGTCTCATTACCCTAACGGAAATGCAGAAGCTGATGGGCAAAAAGAAATTTGAGCAAATTCTCGGTGGTCTCATACATAAACCACCAGGCAAGCCAACGCTGGTTCTAAATTCGGATAAGCGGCCAGCTATGAAACTATCAAACGTAAAAAACGAATTTAACGAGATAACGGAGGAATAGGAATATGAATAATCAAAACAGAACGAAGGTTGTTACAAGCGTCAACACACGTCTTAGTTACTTTCACGGCTGGGAGCCGGTATCCATCAATGGCGGAGCGGAAAAGTACAGCGTATCCGTATTGATTCCCAAAACAGATAAGGAAACCATCAATGCTATCAATGCAGCAGTAGATGCAGCCATTGAAGAGGGCCTTGTAAAGTTTGGTGGTAAAAAGCCTAATAAGGCTACTATCAAACTGCCACTTCGAGACGGTGACGTAGAACGTGATGACGAGGCTTATAAAGGGCATTATTTTGTAAATGCCAACAGCAAGACCCCACCCCAAATAGTAGATAAAGCAGTCAGACCTATCCTGGATCGCAACGAGGTTTACAGTGGTTGTTATGCAAGAGTATCCCTGAATTTCTATGCTTTTAACTCTAATGGCAATAAGGGTGTAGCGTGTGGTCTTGGCAACATCCAGAAGATAAGAGATGGAGAGCCTTTAGGCGGAAGAACCAATGCGGCCGATGACTTCACAACGATTGAAGATGATGATTTTCTAGCATAAAAAATAAATACAAACGAGGTGGTGGAGGTTGTTCTTCTGCCACCTCGTTTGCATTGGAAAGGACGGTTATACATGAATTCTATTTCTATTGATATTGAAACGTTTAGTAGTGCCAATCTTCAAAAGTCTGGGGTTTACCGTTATGCCGAAAGTGATGATTTTGAAATTCTACTATTTGGCTATTCGGTGGACGGTGGCGAAGTACAAGTTGTTGACCTTGCCAGTGGGGAGGAAATCCCAGATGAAATTATAAACGCACTTATGGATGATTCCGTTACCAAGTGGGCTTTCAATGCAATGTTTGAGCGTGTGTGTCTATCAAAGTGGCTTAACCTTATTGAATATCTTGACCCCTTATCCTGGAAATGCTCCATGATATGGACGGCATATATGGGACTTCCGCTTTCGCTAGAGGGGGTCGGTGCAGTTTTAGGTTTAGAAAAGCAAAAATTGACTGAAGGTAAAGACCTTATTAAATATTTCTGTACTCCCTGCTCCCCTACTAAATCAAATGGCGGTCGAGTTCGTAATCTGCCGGAACATGACGTGGAAAAATGGGAGCGGTTTAAAGCATATAACCTTCGTGATGTGGAAACTGAGATGTCAATACAGCAGAGATTATCCAAGTTTCCGATGCCTGGGACCATTTGGGAGGAATATCATATCGACCAGGAAATCAATGATCGCGGCATTGCCATTGACATGACTTTCGTAAAACAGGCTGTCGAGATGGATGAGCATTCCCGTGAAAAGCTGATGGCTTTAATGCAGGATATAACCAATTTAGAGAATCCAAACTCTGTGCAACAAATGAAAGATTGGCTTGCCGACAATGGGCTAGAAACAGAGTCCCTAGGTAAAAAAGCTGTTGCTGAGATGTTAAAAACAGCACCTGAACCACTAGGCACTGTTTTAGAACTTCGTCAGCAACTTGCGAAATCATCGTTGAAAAAATACACAGCAATGGAGAACGCAGTATGTAGTGACGGTCGTGCAAGAGGAATGTTTCAGTTTTACGGAGCCAACAGAACAGGAAGATTCTCTGGCAGGCTGATTCAACTGCAAAATCTCCCACAAAACCATATGCCCGATTTGGAACAGACTCGTGCTTTAGTTCGAAGCGGAAACTTTGATGCTCTTACTTTACTCTATGATTCTATCCCAGAGGCACTATCAGAGCTTATTCGTACTGCTTTTATACCTCGAGAGGGCATGAAGTTCATCGTTGCAGATTTTTCAGCGATTGAGGCTCGCGTCATTGCCTGGCTTGCAGGCGAAAAATGGAGAATAGAAGTATTCCAAAATGGTGGTGACATCTACTGTGCCAGTGCTTCTCAAATGTTTAGTGTACCTGTTGAAAAGCATGGTTTGAATGGCCATCTTCGTCAGAAAGGAAAAATCGCTGAACTTGCCCTCGGTTACGGCGGATCTGTTGGAGCATTAAAATCAATGGGTGCTTTGGAGATGGGAATTGAAGAAGAGGAACTACAACCGCTTGTAACGGCTTGGAGACAGTCCAATCCCAATATCACAAAACTCTGGTGGGATGTTGACCGGGCAGTAAAAACTTGTGTTAAGCAAAAAACTCCCACAGAGACACACGGCATTAAATTTATCTATCAAAGCGGGATGCTCTTCATTGTCCTCCCTTCTGGCAGACGGCTTGCCTATGTGAAACCTCGTATGGGAGAGAATATGTTTGGCGGTGAGTCGGTTACTTATGAAGGGGTCGGTGGGACGAAAAAATGGGATAGAATCGAAAGCTATGGACCAAAATTTGTAGAGAATATTGTTCAGGCAATCAGTCGTGACATCTTGTGTCATGCCATGCAGACATTAAAGAATTGTTCCATTGTGGCTCATGTACACGATGAAATTATCATCGAGGCAGATATGGGGACGTCACTTTCCGCTATCTGTGAACAGATGGCTAAGATACCAACATGGGCAAATGGCCTGTTGCTTAGTGCTGATGGTTATGAGTGTCAGTTTTATCAAAAAGATTAAATTAATTGGTAATCGGATAATCGTGTGGGAGGAGGTTAAAAGACCTTCAATTTTTAAATAATGAAAACAGGATAGCACTTATTTTATGACCGGTACGTGCTATCTTGTTTGTTTAATAAACGCTCCATTTTTGTGGAATAAAGGGTTAAAATTCGAATCTTGAAGAAATATAGTGAAAGAACCGATTTTGACTCCTCTCTCTATAAAGTTAATAATAAATCAAGGGGTAAGACTAAATCTATTAAAAACAAATGGGACAATAATTGATACATCGACCGATTAGCTTAATTGATTTTATTGCAGAGTGTCTCTAAATGATAACGAATAACTTCCTTCACCTTTTCTGGAGAGTATACATCAGGTCTTAATAAAGCATGAATCGACAATCCCTCTATTAATGCCGTTAACCTACTCTTTTCTAATTCTGCATTCATTGAATCTGATAATACGCCTTTTAGAGCTAAGATTTCAATCATTGAATTTGCTAATTCATATGTACCGTCCGTCATTTCATCTTTTTTGTCCTTTATTGTATCACTTGTAAGTGAACGTAATGCAAGAATCCACCAAACACTCGTTTCAATTTTCTTTTCTTCATCTATTGGTACTAGCTCTAATAAAACTTCTTCTACTGCCTGCACTGGGTTTTCTGACCATTCTTTATTTTGAGAACGTTTTTTCCCTTCTTCTAAGTAGTAATTCATAATAAATAATAACATTTCATCTTGAGTTGAAAAATAATGTCTTAACGCACCAGAAGACATCCCTGCCTCAGCTGCAACTCTTCGTATAGACGCTTTCTCAACCCCTTCTTTCCTAATAATATTCCATGCAGCCTCAGCAATTTGTTTGCGCTTTTCATCATGATCAACAATTTTTGGCATTATAAAAATCACTTCCTTTATTTAGCACAGTGTGTTATTATCTTTTTATAGCACGGTGTGTTAAATAGATAATACCACAACATTTAAAGGAGGACTAGTTTGTTTGATCGAAACTATTGAAGCATTGATGCCTTCTTCATCATTAGACATTTCTTCAGCATTAATGATTATTTCTTTGTGTGCTTTAATTGATATTTTAAGTCCCGGTGTACTGACTGTAACAGCCTATTTATTACTGACACAACCGAATCAGTTATCTTCTCGTTTATTTGTGTTTTTATTCATCACGCAGTTAGGCTATTTCATCACGGGTTTATTACTCTACTTTGGTGGAAATTCATTATTGAAGAGAATAGAACAATTGTCTCAGTTTGACTTTATCAATTGGTTTTATATCCTACTTGGAGCAGTTCTTGTTCTAATAAGCTTCAGTAAACCAAAAGAGACTACAAAAAAACGTTTAATTTCATTTATCCCCAAAAATACAACAATTAAAGGGATGATTATACTAGGAATCATTGTTTTCCTAATTGAATTTGTAACGGCATTGCCTTACTTTTATTCAATCTTTTTAATGAATCATCAAACAATTGAGACTACACCTGCTATCTTAATAATAATTGGATACAATCTAGTAATGGTGCTTCCTTCTCTATTACTGTTAGGGGTTAATATTATATTTAAAGAAAGATTGCAACAATTTCTTATTAAAATCAGGTCAAAATTAAATGAAGCTCCAATCTCTTCGCTCTTGGTAGCGACAGGAGTCATAGGTGCAGTTTTTTTTAATATCGGTCTTAGAGGCATTTTAAATTAGAAAAAATATTAAAGAGGTGTTCATCATGAAAGAAATTATCAGTGGTCTCAGTCTACTTTTTATTATTCAGGGAATAGGCGGATTAATCAATCATTTGACTAATGGGGGAAAAAGTTGGTTTTTAGTAAATTATATTGATGCGTTTCAAGGGTTTGAAATCGTTTTGGACATTGTATTTATTGCAGTTGGTGGAATCATAGCTTTAGCCACTCGTAAAATAACATCAAGTAAAAGCAATAAGTGAATGATGTAAAATAAAAAATACAGAGTGAGAATTTCTCGCTCTGTATTTTTTATTTTAATTGATTCTCCTCGAGGCTCTACCAACCTTACTCATCCAGGTCATAGATAAAATATGATACCAAAATGATTGTTTTCCTCTTCTCTTATTAGCTCCAAATCCTATAGGCCTATTACAGTTTACGTTACCATTTTTTGTTCATCAATCTAGTCCGTTTGTAAAAGTAGAAAATTACTGAATCAGCTTTTAAATCTATTTTACATACACAAATTTCGAACAAAAATCCGGATGTATAATTTATTTTTTCAAAATCCTCAACAATCATTACCTCCTGTGGCTATTAGGTAGAGGAACTTTCCTCTGACTAGATTGCAGGAGGTAATTCGTATGGACGAATTAGTAAAAATCAATTATGAAAATCAACGACCAACCGTACTCGGTCGTGATTTACATGAAGCCTTGGAAGTAAAGACCGCTTATAAAGATTGGTTTCCAAGAATGTGTGAGTACGGATTTGAGGAAGGATCAGACTTTAGCTCATTTTTGAGCGAAAGTACTGGAGGCAGACCAAGCATTGACCATCAGTTAACAATTGACATGGCAAAAGAGCTATGCATGATACAGCGTACTCCAAAAGGGAAAGAGTGTCGCCAATACTTTCTTGAAATAGAAAGAAGATGGAATTCCCCAGAAGCAATCATGGCAAGGGCACTTCAGATTGCCAATCAACAGCTAACTCAAGTAAGGAAACAAAATAAAGTGCTTGAAGGTACGATTGCCGTTCAGAATCAGCAAATTGCAGAAATGAAACCGAAAGTCTCCTATTACGATGTAGTTTTAAATTGCAAAGACCTCATTTCCACCTCAGCAATTGCCAAAGATTACGGCAAGTCAGCTATTTGGATGAATCGCTATCTTAATAAAAAGGGTGTCCAGTTTAAACAAGGCGGCATCTGGCTTTTATATCAGAAGTATGCGGAAAAAGGCTACACCAGCACCAAGACACATAGCTATCTTGGCAGTAACGGCCAGCAACATACAAAGGTCCATACATACTGGACTCAAAAAGGTAGACTCTTCATTTACGAACTGATGAAGGCGGATGGTATTTTGCCGCAGATAGAAATGGAGGGTGTGTAATGGGAATCAACAAATTCAATCACGAAGGATACCATGACCCAACTCCCCATGAAGCACTGACCAACATAATGAAAAAGGAAAAGGCAGAGAAAAAATCTGCCTTTAAGCCATTTGTATATATCTGTTCTCCCTATTCCGGTGATGTAGAAGGAAACATTAAAAAGGCTCGCAGTTTTTGCAGGTTTGCCTTAGACCAAAACTGTATTCCGATTGCTCCCCATCTTATGTTTCCACAGTTTATGGATGATGAAAACCCAGAGGAACGAGAGCTTGCCATATTTATGGACATCGTGCTTATGGGCAAATGCTCCGAGGTGTGGGTGCTGGGCAATACCATCTCAAGCGGTATGGCGAGGGAAATTGAAGTAGCCAAGAAACGCAAACAAATGGTCAGGTATTTTAGTCCGGAGCATGAGGAGGTTGATAGCTTATGAAAATTGCAGTAGGCAATAGCCGAATGGATAGAAAATGGAAAAAAAGATATATCCTGGAGGATTTTTGTTCCCGTGTAAAGACAACTCAACGTACTACAGAAACGGTAGAAGAATATCGGAAACTTAAAAAAGGTCAACAAGATGATATCAAAGACGTGGGCGGCTTTGTCGGGGGACATTTAAAAGAAGGAAGGCGAAAGAAGGGCAATGTTCTGTGTCGTTCTTTGCTTACCCTTGATATGGATTACGGTAGACCGGATATCTGGGAACAAATCAGTATGCTTTTCGATTTCAAATGTTGTCTTTACTCCACCCATAAGCACACACCGGAAAATCCGAGACTCAGACTTATCGTTCCTCTTGTTCGTGAGATCAGTGAAGAAGAATATGCAGCTGTTGGACATATGGTGGCAAAAGAGATTGGTATTGACCTTTTCGATGATACGACATATGAAGCCCATCGCCTTATGTATTGGCCATCCACTTCCTCTAATGGTGAATTTGTCTATGAAGAACAGGATGGAGCATTACTTGACCCGGATGTTTATCTTTCAAAATATGAAAACTGGCACGATACATCAACTTGGCCAGTATCAATCAGGCAGTCTGAGGTTATTAATCGCAGTCTTAAAGAACAAGCAGATCCGCTTTTAAAAGAAGGTGTGGTAGGAACTTTCTGTCGTGTTTACTCCGTTCATGAAGCAATTGAGAAATTCTTAGGTTCCGTTTATACACCATCTGCTATGGAAGGGCGCTATGACTATATTCCAGCTGACAGTAGTGCGGGTGTAATTATCTATGATGATAAATTTGCATACAGCCACCATGCCACCGATCCAGCAAGCGGCCTGCTCCTTAATGCCTTTGACCTTGTTCGTATTCATAAATTCGGCTCTTTAGATGATAGAGCTTCCACGACTACGGCTCCTGGTAGGATGCCGTCTTTTGTGGCAATGTGCGAGTTTGCTATAAAAGATGAAGCGGTAAAAGCTGAGTTTGCAAAGGAAAGACAGGCTCAGGCTGAAGATGAGTTTAGTGATGAGGATTGGCAGACAGGTTTGGAACTAGATAAGCAAGGTCGGTAAAAAGAGAGTATACAGCAGTAAGTATGCTTTATCGAGTATCGTTTACTGCGGACAGTGCGGTGATATTTATCGGCGGGTACACTGGAATAACCGAGGCTACAAGTCAATTGTTTGGCGATGCGTCAGCCGTTTGGAGGAAAAGGACTCTGAATGCACTGCCCCTACCATAAATGAGGAAACATTGCAGACAGCAGTGGTCAAGGCTATTAACGACCTTTTGGCTAAAAAAGAACCCTTCCTCTCAACGTTACAGAAAAATATAGCTACTATATTTAATGAAGAAAATGATAATGGGGCTGTCTAAAAAGAGGGTTTTGTCTAGAAATCGCATGTGGAGGAGGACTTTTGCTACTTCTCTTTCATTTTGGAGAAGCACCGCTAAACCTTGTGTTTCTAGTATTTTCAAAGAAAGCTCTGTATTTTAGAGGCGTAAACATTTTGCCAAAACACCATCATTCGCGTCCAAAATGCCGGCTATGCACGGCTTTTTGGACGCCCCCAAATTGGAAGAATTGCAACAACAGCTTCTAATACAAGCAAAGTCAAAGAATGACTATGAAGATGTGGCTGATGAAATTTACCGCCTTCGAGAATTGAAGCAAAATGCACTAGTTGAAAATGCAGAGCGAGAAGAGAAAAGGCAACGAATCGCTGAAATGACTGATTTCTTGAATGAGCAATCCTGCGAGCTGGAGGAATATGATGAGCAGTTAGTAAGACGGCTTATTGAGAAAGTAACAATTTACAATAGCGATTTAACTATTGAATTTAAATCAGGAATTGAGAGACAAATAGAAATGTGAAATATAAATCTACCCAAGCCCATGTTAATGCATACATGGGCTTATTTGAGTATCAAATTGACCGAAAACTTTTGTAGATATAAAATGAAGCAAAGGATAAAGAGAGGGAAAATCATGCTATCAATCTCGAGAAAAGATTTATATGAAAAGCTATGGACTATTGGTACCACTAAAACAGCTAAAGAGTTAAATGTACCCTATAATAAATTGAAAAATACATGTGCTAGCAATGATATTCCATTACCTACAGCATCTTATTGGAGCAGTTTACATATGGGGAATAAGAAGCCAGTCCAACCACCACTACCAAATCCAAATGATAACCGAATAGTTGTCATTGAAACAGCTAAAAAACAAATTGCAAAGGTACCTAAAAAAATAACAGTTGCAGTAAATAAAGAAAAGTCCAGTAGCCCTCCTACAGAAAAGAGCGTCGCTTCACCTACAAAGAAGATAGAAAAGGAAAAACCGTCCTATTTTCCTGACCTAGAATCTGACCAGGAAAAGTTAACTAAAATATACAACTCATTAAAGGTTAATAAGACTTTATCCAATAAACCCCATAAAGAAATAGTGGGATACCGTAGAAAAACGCAATCATATAGAGAGGATAAATTAAGAATTAATTCTGCTTCGGGTGAAATCATTCCAGAAGTTTTACCTTTCATTGATAGCTTATTTAAAGCGCTTGAAATGGCTGGAGCAAAAATCGTTAGTAAATATGATGAAACACAAGTATTGTATAAAAAGTATACATTCAGTTTGAAATTTAGACTTCCTTGTAAAAAAGTCACATTATCCCCAGAGGATAAAGACTATTCACGTTACAACACATTTAAATATGAAACAATAGGAAAAATAAATGTTGAAGTAGGTTATAAGTTGTATTGGCGTAAATGGGGCAAGCATGAAAAATTAATAAAACAAACGCAAGCTATGACAACTGAAGATTTATTAAGAAAGGTGTTCTTATACATATTTTCGCTTCCGCCAATTATGGATGAAGAAGAAAAGGCGCATATCCTAGAGGAAGAAAAAAGATTGATAGAAGAACGGGAGAGGGAATTACTTAGAGAACGGAGAGAAAAAGAGCGTAAAAAAACTGAGGATTTGTTGATTAACTCGATAAACTATTTTTACTCGAAACTAATAAAGGAATACATTTCTGCCGAGCTGGATGAAACAACAGATGAATATGAATGGGCTATGGATAAGGCTAATTGGATTCAGGATTCTAGTAAACATCCGGATGATTTGTTAACAGAAAAAGACAAAGAAGAATTATTTAACATAAAAACGACGAATAAATACTTTTTATAAAAGAAGATCAGACCACATGTAGTTCTACTGGGCGCAGGTGCGAGTTGTGCGGCTATCCCAAACGGCGATAACAATGGTAGGAAAATATCCGCAATGAATGGTTTCATTGAAAAACTTGGATTGACAGATATACTAGAAAAAATAACGCTACATACTTCTTCTGACAATTTAGAAGATATTTATATGGAACTTGATGAGCGCAGTAAAGTAGAACCCAATTGCATGGATGCCAAGCAAAAGTTAGAGGCGGTCATCCGTGACTACATGTTAAACTTCAAGTTACCTGATAGTCCTACGGTTTATGATTATTTGATTATGGGACTAACTTCAAAGGATTTAATTGCTACCTTTAATTGGGATCCACTATTAGTGCAGGCTTATGCACGTGCTATGGCTTATACTACCAATTTGCCACAGTTAGCTTTTTTACATGGAAATGTTGCAGTGGGATATTGTTCAGAGGATAATGTCATGGGTAATGTAGGAATGCCGTGTAGATGTGGTGAACCCCTCGCTCCCACAAAACTCTTATTTCCAATAAAGAATAAAGATTATGCTAGTGATACAGCTATATCAAAGTCATGGAAATCATTAAATAATGCTTTAGAGGTAGCATATATGGTTACTATTTTTGGATATAGCGCACCAAAGAGTGATGCAGAAGCTATTGGGATGTTGAATAAAGCATGGGGTGCGGTGAAAGACAGAAATCTTGAAGAAATAGAAATAGTTGATTTGCGTGATGAAGATGAGGTTATCCAATCGTGGGATGATTTTATTCATACGCATCATTATTCATACCATTCCAATCTTTTCACAACAACAATAGGGAGATGTCCAAGAAGAAGTTGTGAAGCAACGTTTGACAGATTGATGATGAATCATTGGTTAAAACCAGATAAAGGGTTTAAACCAGATATGGATTTTAGTGATATAGATAAATTGACTTGTGATTTAATAATTGATGAGGAAAATAAAAAAGGGACAAAGAAACTCCTTTTAGACCCATATGTGTAGATGATGTATTAAATCGCGAAATAAAAGTTACCTATTTAATAAATGGTAAATAGGAATTTAAGGAGATGGCTTATGAAATTATATTCTGAAAGACATGGTATAAGAGCACCACTGGAAAAGACATATTCTATTAACAGGGATATGTATTCATTACTTTTAGATTGCTGCAAAAGATATCAAAAAAACTTAACGCATATTTTCATTCTAAATTGTCATCATGACTTTACAGATAGTGACTATGTTGCATTTGATGAAAAAGGATTTATAACTAGAATTAAAATAAGAATCCCTTCTCTATTTCGGGATGAGTACGATAGAATTTGTGCCCCTGCATATGACGATGAATATGACCAGTATGCACTTTTAGACCTTATTGAGTTTTTTGCACAAAATATTAAGGATATCTCAGAACGATGGAATAATGAGAGATACCGAAACTATAAAACGATAGATTGCCATAACTCTTCAGATGTATTTGAAAATTTCCAGGAGGCAATAAATGAAATATTTACTGAGTCGGGGCTACTTTATGAACTTACAGATGAAAAAATTATAGAAAGAATTGTTGAAAACAGTCCACTTACAACGGAAATTGAAAATACTTTTGCAGCGGTACATGAGGTAGGCACAAGAGAGTTGTTGAAAGATGCTGTTGCATTATATAAGACACCAAATCCAACAGCACGACAAGATTCAGTGGAAAAGATATGGGATGCGTTAGAACGTCTAAAAACTTACTATACAACATTAGATAAGAAACATTCATCCAAAAAAATAGTAAATGATATGGCAAACGGAAATGATGATTTTGCCGATTTGTTTAATAATGAATTTAAGGTGTTGACGGACATTGGAAATAAATATCGCATACGGCATCATGAAACTGATAGGATTGATATTACTGATGTCCGTTATTACGACTATTTTTTCAATCGTTGTTTATCACTAATTGCACTTGCCATACAATATTTGAGGTAAAAGAAATACTGATTATGTACTATTCCTTTGAAAAAGGAAAATTCGGCAAAAAAACGTAGATGTGTTGTTAGGCTGAAATGAAAATCAAACTACATATTCTTACATTTACAATGTGATGACAATTGAATAAAGAAGCAGAAACCGTAATTGGAAAAATGAAAAGTGATTTAAAATGTCGGGTCTATTGACTTTCTCGGCTTTACCCTCAAGGAGATTGATAACCTAAAAATAAGATTCAACCAGATATTCGGATATAACGCAAACTAAAAAAAGGGAGGGAGTATAACAGCATGAATCAAGCAGAAGGAACAGACCGATTCGTTCTTAGAATGAGTGTTGCTGACGATGGGTTTAGCTTTTCATCTTCCATCGAAACAGCATTAATATCTGCGGAAACTGAAATTCAGAGTCTGAAAGAGACAATCATGTCAGTTGAGAGTCTCAGACCGAACTGTGATAAGTTGGATTATGCGTTGGCTGCAAGTTCAGGAGTTCTCTGTGGCATCATTGATATTTTCCTGGTTGGAAAACCTGGAGAGTCACCGGCTGGAGATGTTACTGATAAGTGGTTTGTAAATCGGACAACTGATTTCGCTAAACTTTGCGGATGGGAAGGCAAAGGAAATGATTCACTGTCATCAGCAATTGGCTTTCTTGAGAAGAAATTTAAAATTCCATATGACCAGCGCGGAGCCGGTGATGCTGGAAGTATAGTATTTGACTTGAATCCTTCAAATCATCATTTCAAATCACTTGGCCATAATCCGACTTTGCTTGGTTTGTTTTTTTCGATATTAGATCAGTTTACAAATCAATCGCACTTTGTTTCCGGTGGAGAACTGATATCTTTACAGAATGCTGATGGAAAATTTGAACTTCGCGGCTGTAATGTTCCAGAAAAATTATTTTGTGGGTTCGTCAACTGGTTTGGCCATTTGATTTCCGATATATCTGGATCATCCAGCAGTAAAGGTCGAGGTATGGGAATACCTTCTCCGTTTTGGGCATGGACGAATGATATTATTGCAATAAAGAGAAAACTGAACATTCCCGTTTCACAGTTTGACAACACAATAAATGAGTTGGCTCTGAGCATATACAAAGAAGGATACGATATCCGCTTTCAAGCCACCCAAGTCATTCCAGTCTTTATCAATGAAATCATTGTCAGGTTGGTATATGCGATAAGGCGATTGGTAAAATATTTCGTAACAACAGGGAAAGAAGAACGTTCGGCATCCGCTATGTGGATAGCTTGTGAGCCATTCTCAAATCCCACCGTAAAAAGAATGCTTACAATAGCGCACGGCACCTTCTGCATGATGGATCTCGGCGATGCAACCATACGGGCTTTCATAACCGGAGGTGGTACCTTCAATGCGACTGAATTTTTCCTTCGGCTTAACATAGTGGGGGTGGGCCGTTTCACGATTTCATTGTATGGCGAAGCAAAGCGGGTTGTTGTAATACGAAAAGCTGAGTCCGAAGCTCAGTTTGCAAGAAGAGAAATAACCATCGTAGAAAACTATCTGAACGGACTCTCATTATTATCGGAATTATACGATGATAAGGATCTTGTAGATTTTATTGATGACTTTAAGAATAGCGATATGTATGTTCAGGCATTCCAAAAATCTGTCCGATTGGCAGAACTCAGAAAGGTCCCTGATAATAATATACTCAGAACAAAATCCGATATAGATTTATATTTTGGGGGTAACAGACAATGAGCAAGAAAAAATCGAGGTTAAAACTTGCCCAAGAGCAGGCAGAATCGGCTATCAAGAAAACAAATGATAAAATTGGCGAGTTGGGCACACTCACAAGCCAGCTTTATGATGGATTGAACACCATACAAAAACTCTTTGACGAAATTAGAAATGTTCCAGGCGAGAAGCGATTAGAGTATGAAAAACTGAAAAAAATCCGTCTGAACTGGAAGCAGCAAGCAGAAAAGATTGAATCAGATTACAAAAATGCCGTCGCAAAAAATGCTGGAAAAGGTGCTGCTGGTCTAGGTGCCGGAATCGCAGTTGCGGCTCTTGGCCCTACTGCCGCAATGGGAATTGCGACAACATTCGGTATTGCTTCAACAGGAACAGCCATATCTACATTGAGTGGCGCGGCAGCTACCAACGCGGCATTAGCTTGGTTGGGCGGAGGTGCGCTTGCGGCCGGTGGTGGAGGAATGGCTGCTGGAAATGCATTCCTGGCCCTTGCCGGACCTGTTGGTTGGGCGATTGCCGGAGTTGCACTTGTGGGCAGCGGGTTTCTGCTATGGAAAGGGAAAAGTGATCAGAACCGTCTTGAGGAGATTTTCACCCTCATCAGCAAGCGTGATGTTAAATCATACGAACTTGCTATTGTAGAAATTAATGAGCGAATAAGCCGCATTAAAGATGAAAGCCAAAAACTAAATTGTGCAAGTGAAAGAACAAGAGCATTTGGCTTGGACTACAACTTAATGACAGAGGCACA
Source organism: Metasolibacillus sp. FSL H7-0170 (assembly GCF_038593115.1). Taxonomy (NCBI): domain Bacteria; kingdom Bacillati; phylum Bacillota; class Bacilli; order Caryophanales; family Caryophanaceae; genus Metasolibacillus; species Metasolibacillus sp. FSL H7-0170. The sequence continues at coordinate 3,173,364 of NZ_CP151964.1, forward strand.
GCAATATGAATTGGGTTCTTATGTAAATCTGATGAATTCCTCTACTCAATTGTTGGTTAATCCGATAACTGGATTGCAACCAAAATACGACATAGGTGATCTGAAGGAATACATAGCTTTCAGTAAAAAGAAGTTTGATGATAAGCAGAAATCTTTGATTGTTTCTCTCTCCAATCTCTTGTTTAAGATAAATTTTGATGAAAAAGATAAGACACTATTATGGAAGTCTTTCAAAGGAAACAAGAAGTTCTTGTCTTCGATAGAAATGTCAAAGCGGGATTTTGAATTTTCAATTATTGAAACAGTAACTGATGCTCTTAAGCATAAGTATCGTTCAGAAAAAGGTTGATAGCAATATTCAGATACTGAGAAAATACTTGCCTATAAATGTTTGGAGTGAGCCATTTAAATCGACAGAGCAGTAGTGAACATCCTTTATATTTTACGAGTGTAATGGATATGTTCCCGTCTACCGATAGTGACAAAAAAGCAGTGGATATGTTTCCGAGAACGGACACATTCAAATGACATTCATTCTGTCCTCTCGAGCCATGTGGAGTGTGTATCGTTGCTACAAAGAGAAACTATATAGAAATCCTTAGTTTTAAACACTTTCACAAGCATTTCGTGTTTGTAGGAGAAGGTGAAAAAACGAGAAATAAAGTACTGAAAAACCACATTACCGTTTCAGTGGTAATTAATCTGGGGTGTGGGAACACAATAGAATAAAAACATTGTAAGGCGTTCAAATAAAATGAACGTCTTTTTTTTACGCCTAAAAATGGAGAAAAGCACAGTGGTGTAATGTCAACCATTAAAAACAGTAAAATTGGAAATTCTTAAGTGCTGTAACTGCTAAATGACCATTTTTAGGCGCACTCAAATAAACCTCGCGTTTTCCAACTAAAAATAGTTAAAAAATGGAAGTTTGGAAAACGGCTAAAGAAAAGTGAGAAATTGTTGGTTATTCTCTCCTTTCTTCTTTCGGAATGTACAACTGTTTCGTGCGTAGTAGCGAATGCACGAGTCGTACAAGTTTTCTAGCGGTTAAGACGAGAGCGCGTTTGTGTTGATGCTTGGTTACTTCATGGTATTTCTTTTGATAAAAGGCTTTATATTCGGTGTCATGTTTTCGTATGGCGTCTGATGCTTGCACAAGATAATAGCGTAAATACTTATTACCGGTTCGCATTCGGCTGGTATCCTCGGCTTCATACTCGCCTGACTGATACTGTGTCCATACTAAACCTGCATATTTCGCTAAAGCGTGATGATCATCAAAACGATGAATATCCCCAATCTCAGCGATTAAGCCCGCTGCGTACACGGGACCGATGCCTTTTACCGATGTTAATGTTTGTGGAATGCCTTTCATAATGCGCTCGATTTCCTTATCAAGACGCTTCACTTGGCTTTCGATGTGTTGAATGGTGCTTAAAATCACGGATAAAGAGAGATTAACCGGATCGGCCATCACTTTATCTAAACGGTACGAATTACGTGCGAGCTGCTTGAGATATTTCGCAATCTCTTCCGGCTCTGCAAAACGATTTTTGCCTTTCTCTTGAAGGAATTCGACCAGTTCCTCCAAAGGCATATCGGCAATGATGCCAGGGTCCAGTTCTTCAATGACCGCAATGCTTGTCGCACCGAATGTATCGGAGAACGGATTGTCTTGGCGTAAGCCACTAAATTTTAAGTACAGTTGATTTAACATGTACGTTTTATTACGCGCAATTTCATGGACTAAATGGAATCGTGTGCGTGTTAAACGACGCAGTGCATCATAGATTAAGGTTTCTTGCATTTCATGTGGCAATCGTCCAAAGCGTAGATGATCCGCAATAACCCAGGCGTCTACTTTGTCGTTCTTCGGTAACGTATCATAGCCCTTCTTAAAACGAGCTACTTTACGGGCGTTGAGCATATAAATCGCTGTTTGAAGATGGGGTAAGACTTTCTTACATTGTGCTTTTAAGTAATGGGCAAGGTGCCAACTATATTGATCCGTGGCTTCCATCCCAATTTTTAATTGATCTGTTTGATTTTTTTCCGCTGTTCGTACAATTTTATGAATCAAGGTGTCCGCACCTATAACATCATTTTGAACAGAAAAATCAGCGAGTGTGTGTCCCTCTCCATGCATGAAATGGACATGATGGGAGCGCAAACTCACGTCAATACCGACTAGCATTTGTGACATGCCAATCACCTCCTAAGGGGGAATTAATCAAGATACACTCAGACCTGGGTGCCCACCCGAATCATCGATGTCTGCCTCGTTATCAGCAATCGCAAGCAGAAGACCATAAATGAGCGCTACACTCTCTTCTAAACCTTGCGTCGCAGCCAGTGGTTAGACCTTCAATAATGAACGATGGGTAGCAGGCTTATTAAGCAGTACAATGGATGTCTGCAAGGAGGGAAAGCTATTTCCTGCGAATACCTTGTCTGTTCCATTGTCGCATGGACACAGGGCTGAGTGAACTATTTTGGATGAATAAAAAAGGACGAAGTACTGAAATGGAGCTTCCTCCATCCTTCGCCCATGTGCTATAAAATTAGGTTAAAAAAGTGTATGACAAATAAACAGGTAAGCACCTGTAGGCAATACTTAAAATAGTATTTAACAAAAAATGATGATTTCCTTTTGGCTCCCTCGGTAAAGCAGGGGTCAAACAGGTAAAACATAAAACAAGAGTGAGGGAGCCAATCGGCGACCACTTCCTATAGGAAATCCAACAGATCCCCCAGCTGTCCGGATCAACTGGAAATTCTATCGGAAAGAGCTCTTACTACTAATATACGAGGGGGTGGAATATGAAGAAACTAACTTTAGGAAGTTTATTTGATAGTATCGGGGTATTTCCATTTTACAATTTGGTATGAAGGAGAGGAAAAAGAATGATTTATTCGTCAACTTGCTCCATTTCAAAAGTCTTAAAGCCTATAGGAAAATAAAGATTTTTATATAAAATGATTTCCATATTTTGGTTGGATCAAACTAAATTTAGAATAAGCAGTGATTCACAATGAATACTTTTTTCCTCTCGCTCCCGTCCTTTTATTGGATTCAAGCCGCTTTGTATAAGTTAAAACAAATTTATAATGAAAAGAAGTTGCTAATGATGGAACTAAAATATGTCATTCCAAACATGGAAAAACGTCGGGAAATGTTTTTGCCAAATGAAGATGGTACGGTGACAACGGAAGGAAAAGAACGCACTTTTAATAACAATCTATTCAGTCTTCTTAATTTTTTAGATTTTTAAATAATAAAGAACTTTGATAAAAATTGGACAATGTTACTAAAGAATTCAATTAGTTTTACCTATGGATACCATAGGTAATTTGAGATTGTTTACTTTTAGGCCTCTTTCTATAATTTGAATTAAGTAGCAATGCTACGAAAAAGTTATAGGGAGATGAATATATATGACAAAAGCAATTTTTTATCATGCGGGGTGTCCAGTTTGTGTAGAGGCGGAGCAAATGATTCTTGATTATCTTGACAAATCAAAGACTACTACAGAAGTTGTGCATCTTGGCACTGACCAGAATCGTATAGAAGAAGCAGAAAAGGCTGGTGTAAAATCAGTGCCAGCATTGGTAATCGGTGAAGCTGTATATCATATCAATTTTGGTGCAAGTTTAGCTGATGTTAAGGGATAAATACTAAAAGAAGGTGCTTCTTGGGCACCTTCCCCTAGTTTCAAAAAGGTTTTTTAAAACATACATTTAATAAGCTAAATTTGAAAAGGGATGAAATGTTACGATGTTTAATCCTCAATATCAAAGAATGAGAGATTAATTTAATAAGAGGTTAACTAGCATTATTTAATATCCAACAAATAAAATTTTCAAGATGTCACTCTCGTTGTTAAGAATAACAATGAGATTTTTTAATCAATCTTGCGATAAAAAAGTACAGAATATTAAATCATATATGTTGAACTTGCAAATTAAGATTCCAATTAAAAGAATAAATAAAGAATTTGAATTCTAAATTCATATGTAAAAAAATCATTTTGTAATAAATCCATACATAAGGGAGGAAATATAAATGGAGAATTTGCTTAAAGAAGATCCAGCTATAGCAAAAGCAATTCAGCAGGAGCTATATCGGCAGCGCGATAAAATTGAATTGATTGCTTCAGAAAACTTTGTTAGTGAAGCTGTTATGGAAGCGATGGGTACAGTCCTCACAAATAAATATGCGGAAGGATATCCTGGACAAAGATATTATGGAGGTTGCGAGTATGTTGACATTGTAGAAGAATTGGCTAGAGAAAGAGTTAAAGAATTATTTGATGCAGAACACGTCAATGTACAGCCGCACTCAGGTTCGCAGGCTAATGCAGCAGTTTATTTTGCAGCTGTAAATCCAGGAGATACGATTTTGGGCATGAATTTATCACATGGTGGTCATTTAACACATGGAAGTCCCGTTAACTTTTCTGGTCAGCTATATCATTTTGTTTCTTATGGCGTCGACGAACAAACTCACCTAATAAACTATGATGAAGTGAGGAAACTTGCCCATGAACATAAACCTCGAATGATTGTAGTGGGAGCAAGTGCTTATCCACGTACAATTGATTTCAAAGCTTTTTCTGAAATTGCTAAAGAGGTAGATGCGTTATTTCTTGTAGATATGGCGCATATTGCAGGTATTATTGCAGCTGGTTTACATCCAAACCCTGTACCATATGCTGATTTTGTAACAACGACAACGCATAAAACCCTACGAGGTCCAAGGGGAGGAGTCATCATATGTAAGAAATCCTGGGCACAAGCAATTGATAAAGCAGTCTTTCCAGTTATTCAGGGTGGTCCGCTTATGCATATGATTGCTGCCAAAGCGATAGCATTTAAAGAAAATTGCTCCTCTGAATTTAAAGAATATATGAAACATGTACTACAGAATGCAAAAGTATTAGCTCAAGCGCTAATAGCAGAGGGTTTAAACGTTGTATCGGGAGGTACTGACAATCATCTTATCCTCTTAGATCTTCGCAATATCGACATTACTGGAATGGATGCGCAGCTACTCCTTGATGAGATTGGCATCACGGTAAACAAAAACGCCATTCCATTTGATACGGCAAGTCCACAAATAACGAGTGGAATACGCATTGGTACACCAGCCGTAACTACAAGAGGAATGGGACCAGATGAGATGATAGAGATAGCAAGTATTATTTCACGAGCATTGAAAAACCCACAAGATTCAAAATTAATTAAACAGCTTAGTGATGAGGTCAAGAAAATAACTTCGAGGTTCACCTTATATGAACAGAAGATTCACTGAGAGGGGAAATAAATGAATATAAAAAGAGTGGATTCTTATTCCAAAGCATTATTCGAACAAGCAAAAAATGTGATTCCTGGAGGAGTAAACAGCCCGGTACGTGCATTTTCATTAGTTGACTCTCTTCCTGTTTTCATTAAAAAGGGTCAAGGATCTCACATAGTTGATGTTGATGGAAATAAGTATATTGATTATATATGTTCATGGGGACCTTTGATACTTGGGCATACCCATCCGGCAGTGGAGAAAGAGATACAGAAAGCAGTAAGCGATGGATCAAGTTTTGGATTGTCTACTGAAATTGAAGTGAAAATGGCTAGATTAATATGTGAAATTGTTCCATCTATTGAAATGGTACGAATGGTTAACTCTGGAACAGAGGCTGTAATGAGTGCATTACGTTTGGCAAGGGGATATACGAAGAGGCAAAAAATTGTTAAATTTCAAGGTGGTTACCATGGACATGCAGATGCTTTGCTAATCAAAGCTGGTTCAGGTGTCGCTACATTAGGATTGCCTGATAGTCCGGGGGTATCCAATAACGTCGCTGCTGATACTATTACATTACCTTATAACGATATGGAGAGTATTCATCATATTTTTGAACAATTCGGAGAACAAATTTCAGCCGTTATTGTCGAGCCAGTTGCCGGAAATATGGGAGTCGTGCCGCCAAAACCTGGATTTCTTCAATTGTTACGTGAAATTACTAAACAGTACGGTAGCTTGCTTATCTTTGATGAAGTAATGACTGGTTTTCGCGTAGACTATCATGGGGCACAGAGCCTGTACGGAGTCATTCCTGATATTACTTGTTTGGGAAAAATCATCGGAGGAGGATTACCTGTAGGCGCTTATGGAGGCAAACGCGAAATCATGGAGCAGATAGCCCCTGTCGGACCGATTTATCAAGCAGGAACATTATCGGGGAATCCACTTGCCATGTCAGCTGGATATAAAACCCTTCAGTTATTGGAGAAGAGTGAAATCTATGATGAGTTGGAAAGAAAAGCAGCAAGATTAGAAGAAGGTTTCAAACAAAACGCGGAATTGACAAATATGCCATTAAAGATTAATAGGGTAGGCTCTATGCTTTCTACCTTTTTTACAGAACAAGAGGTTGTTGATTATGAAACAGCTAAGAGTTCAGATATGCAAGTTTTTAAAAAATATTATACGAGTATGCTGAATTTGGGGATTTTGACTGCCCCTACACCCTATGAGGTGATGTTCATATCGGCAGCACATTCCGATGAAGATATTGAAGATACAATCAAGGCTCATTATCAAGCACTTAGTAACGTCAAAAGTATAGGGTGAGGAATAATAATGGAATCAATCAATATACGAAAACAGTTCCCGATATTGAATCAAAAGATTCATGGGCATCCGCTAGTTTATTTGGATAACGCAGCGACAACACAGAAACCGCTCCAAGTCATTGAATCATTGCGACAATACTATGTACAAGATAATGCTAATGTACACAGAGGAGTGCATACATTAAGTTCACGTGCTACAGATGCTTATGAAGGAGCACGTAGAATAGTAGCCAATTTTCTTAATGCAAAGACGGAAAAAGAAGTTATCTTCACTCGTGGCACGACATCCTCTATAAATCTAGTAGCTAGTAGTTATGCGCGGGCTGTCTGCAAGGAAGGGGATGAAATTGTGATTTCCGAAATGGAACATCACAGTAATTTGCTACCTTGGCTACAAGTAGCAAAAGCAACGAAAGCTAAGTTGAAATATATCCCACTACAAAATGACGGAACATTTTCTATTGGAGATGCCGAGAAAGTAATTACATCCCATACGAAAGTTGTAGCCGTTTCGCATGTTTCTAATGTATTGGGAATTGCTAACCCAGTGAAACAAATGGCTGCAATTGCTCATAAACATGGTGCTGTCCTCATAGTGGATGGTGCACAAAGTGTCCCTCATATTAAGGTGGATGTTCAGGATTTGGGCTGCGATTTCTATGCCTTTTCAGGTCATAAGATGTGTGGACCAACTGGTATTGGAGTGTTGTATGGTAAAAAGAAATTGCTTGAGAAGATGGAACCAATTGAATTTGGAGGAGAGATGATTGATTATGTTGATTTATATAATGCATCTTGGAAAGAATCGCCGTGGAAATTTGAAGGAGGAACTCCAATTATCGCAGGTGCAATTGGTTTAGCTGCAGCTATTGACTTTCTAGAAGGAATAGGAATAGATGCGATAGAAAAGCATGATAAACAATTAACTAGCTATGCGGTGGGACAAATGAAACAAATTGAAGATGTGACAATGTATGGACCTGATGATGGGCGTTTAGGGTTGGTTACGTTTAATTTAGGAAATGTACATTCGCATGATTTAGCTACGGTTCTTGATACTTATGGTATAGCAATACGCGCTGGGCATCATTGCTGCCAACCGTTAATGCGACACTTTGGAGCTAGTGCTACTGCACGTGCCAGCTTTTACTTATACAATACGGAAGAAGATGTCGACCGCTTCATTTTAGCACTAAAGAAAACAAAAGAGTTTTTTAAAAGGTAATTTTATTTAAATAGCAGCGTAAATATACTCTATTTCGATGGATGGGTAAACGCTTGGTCACAAATGAAAGGCAAAGAAAATTTAGATTTATAAACAACAGGGGATTTGATTATATGTGGGTGCCTAGAACTTTTCAATAGCGGGTTCTGAGGCAAGGGGAGGTGCTGGGATTTAAGCTAATTTAAAAACTTTCTAGGAAAAATGGGTGCTTGGTCTAAGCTCTACCACTAGTATAGTTGTGCACCATCCATATACGACGCAAAATATATTTCTTATACAATTAAATGATATTGAAGCACAGGTATATACAGCGCTTGGGAGATAAGTATTGTAGTGTTTGCCAGACCAATTCGGCACTTACATGATATAAGAGGGCTTGATTTCTTAATTGGTATTGAATGCCAAGAAGCGATTGCCTCAATAATTCAAAAGTTGCTGCAACAACGACAATTAGTGATAACTAAGAGAACCTATGTAATCATCCTGGCATCAAGTTTATTAATTATGAAAGAAGAAATTGACCAAGCCGTTAATCCCATTAAATTTGTACTAAAAAATATTGAAAACATAAAAATTATTCCTGATAATTTTCTAGTTAAAGCGTTCATCTTTAATTGTGTTAATCAATTGTTCCATAAAAACACGACTAGCAGCACATAAATGTTTGTTCTTGCGATAGGCGATGCCAATCTGTGTAGTGATTACCGGATCTTGAATAGGAATCGTTTTAATATGAATATTATCAATATAATCTAGGTAAGCCTTTGGTAGTATCGTAACGCCAACGCCTTTACTTACCATTTGAATGATAGATTCCATTGTCGTCATTTCAAGCACAGTTTTGGGTGTGAAATTCATTAAGCGGCACTGTTCGTTCACAACTTGTCGTAGAAAATAGGTTTCAGGCAATAAAATAGATGGTATCTCCTTTAAAACTTGAAGTGATACACATTGCTCTTTTGCAATGAAATGATCTATAGGTGCAGCAAAAGCAAGATTTTCTTGATAGAGAGGAATACCTTCTAGGTCTTCATGTTCCAATGGTAAAAAAACGATACCCAAATCCAATTCATTTTGTAAAAGTCCTTTGTAAATATCTCCGGTCCGTAGTCCTTGTACAGAAAGCTCTATATTAGGATAAGCATTGTGAAACCTGATAACTGTTGGGGGCAGCAAGTAATTAACAACTGTGAGTAGAGAGCCAATTTTGAGTGTTCCCCTCTCCAATCCCTGAAGTTCGCTAATTGCAGCACGTGCCTGCGAAATTTCATGAAAAACATTGTAGCTGTGATGGAGCAATGTTTTGCCTGCATCAGTAAGTATATTTTTTTTGCCAATGCGATCAAATAAAGGCATCCCTACTTCATGTTCTAACAAGCTAATTTGCTGACTAAGAGAAGGTTGGGCGATCCCCAGTTTCTCAGCCGCACGTGTAAAATGCAGTTCTTGACATAATACGATAAAGTATTCCAATTGTCTTAGTTCCATCGAACTTCCTCCCAATTATTTATATTCAAAATGATAGGTTTTAACTATAATTATATATTAATCCATTATGTATTTCTAAAAGAAATTAATCATGAATATTTTTATTGGTGTGAAATATATACAAAAGAACGATTTTCTATTCCATTAAGCCGTGGAGAAAAGGTAGTTATTGATTATATTTTACCAGTGAAATCAAAATTAAACGAAACAAAATTTTAGGGAATTGATTTTTGACAAAGAAAAAACATAGAAAATTATTAAGCATTCATTGAAAATAATAGTGACATGATAGTGAATATAAATCTCGCAAAGAATTTATTATTCTCCTACATATAGATTAATGAATATAACAAAAGATTACTGATAAATAATGGGTATTTTAATATATTTAGTCTTGCAATATCATTATTTACAGAACTCTATAGAAAGTTTTACTATTAAAATATATAATGAATCTATAAGGAGAGGAAAAATTTATGAGAAATAAAACTACTATTTATATCCCTGAAAATCCAGTTTCAAGCTTTTTGTTTAGTGATACCCGCTCTGCAATTATTTGGTTAATTATTCGTCTTTATGTCGGGTATATATGGCTGACAGCAGGTTGGGGGAAAATCCAGAACGATGCATGGGTTGGTGAAAATGGAGGGAAGGCACTTGAAGGATTTGTAATGGGGGCACTTTCCAAATCACAAGAAACAGCAGATGTAACAGGATGGTATGCATCTTTTTTAGAAAACAGTGTGCTACCGAATGCAAAACTACTTTCGTTCGTTGTTGCGTACGGAGAGCTTTTAGTAGGTCTAGGATTGATTTTTGGCTTATTAACTGGGATTGCAGCCTTTTTTGGCGCATTTATGAATGTGAGTTTCTTATTTGCAGGAACTTTAAGTAGCAATCCATTGCTATTTATCCTTGCAACATGGCTAGTGCTTGCATGGAAGGTTGCCGGATGGTATGGACTGGACCGTTGGGCTTTACCGAAATTAGGCACACCTTGGAATAAAAAACTACAATGACTACCAATTAAATATGTTCATAAGCGCAGTTCAAATTTGAACTGCGCTTATTTTATGGTTTTGTAGTTACTCCCTAGCGACAAATTAAATACTTGCAACAAAAGGGGGTAATGGGTCAATAAACTGCAGCCAATTTTGCTGCATTTCATTATCAGTTAACAAGCATTCATCTAATTGCTGCGTAATTTTTGAAGCATCTAAATCGATACCAATAAAGACGATTTCATTTTGTTTATCACCGAATTGCTCATGCCAACGTAGCTGTAATTCGGGGTCCTGTTCAAAAGCTATTTTTTGCATATGCTTTGGTAAATCCACAAGCCATTGCCCAGCAGCCTGAAATTGAATTGATGCTCCTGCTTGGGAAACTAATCCAGCAAGATTGCGGCCAGCAAGCCAGAAAAAACCTTTAGAGCGGATAATTTCACTTGGGAAGCTAGCTAACCAATCATGCCAGCGTTCAGGGTGAAACGGACGTTGACGTCGATAAACAAAGGAAGATATGCCGTATTCCTCGGTTTCGGGGATATGTTCATTATTAAGCTCTTTAATCCAGCCAGCGCTCATGCTCGCATTTTCAAAATCAAATAATTTACGATTTAGTATATCATTTAATGGGACTTGTCCGTTCATAGCAGTAATAACTTCAGCATCTGGATTGAGCTTTTTTAACAGTTCCTTCAGCGCGCCAATATATGATGGATTGACAATATCTGCTTTGGAAATAATAAGAATATTAGCGAATTCTATTTGATCAATAAGTAAATCAGAAACATCACGTTGGTCCAATTTGTCATCTGTTTGAGCTCGCTCTAACAATGTTTCACCGCTTTCATAGTCATCCATAAAACGTGCTGCGTCCACGACTGTTATCATGGCATCAATATAGCAACGATTATTCAATGTAATATTGAGAGAATCATCAGCTATCGTTAAAGTTTGTGCTACAGGTAATGGCTCTGAAATACCTGTTGATTCAATTATTATTCCATCTAACTCTTGATTTTGCAGCAATTTATCTACTTCAATTAATAAATCTTCACGTAAAGTGCAGCAAATACAGCCATTTGTTAATTCAATAAAGCTCTCCTCTGTGCGAGAAAATCCACCATCTTCAATGAGCTGTGCATCGATATTAATCTCACTCATATCGTTGACAATAACAGCAAGTTTGCGCCCCTCCCGATTAGCTAAAATATAATTTAATAATGTCGTTTTGCCAGCTCCTAAATAACCGCTTAGTACAGTAACAGGAATTTTTTTCATTAATGAACACCCCTAAAAAGTAATGATTACGATTTATAATATATAATTTATTTAGGATATTTGTCAATATAAATAGTAATGATTACGTTTTGTGAATAAAATTGTTTACAAATAGTAATGATTACTATATAGTTTTAAATCGTAGTCATTACGATTTAAGGAGGAGTATTATGAATAAAAGATGGTTAATGCCATTTGCGGCTGCTACAATGGCTTTTACTTTAGTTGCATGTCAAGAGGAGGCAAAGGAGGATAGGGAAGTAGGCTCTGAGGCTACAGACCATAGCCATGACCATAATCATGACCACGGGGAACAAACAGAGCAAGACAAACAAATTGCTAAAGGCTATTTTGAAGATAGTGATATTACAAATCGTCCATTAACAAATTGGCAAGGTGAGTGGCAGTCGGTTTATCCATATTTACAAGATGGCACACTTGATAAGGTCTTTGAGCATAAAGCATTACATGGAGATAAAACGGCAGAAGAATATAAGGAATATTACACAATTGGTTATCAAACAGATGTCACGCATATTGATATTACTAATAAGACTATGACATTTCATAAAGATGGGGAAATGCTGACAGGGACATATGAGTACGATGGATATGAAATTTTAACATACGAAAAAGGGAATCGTGGCGTTCGTTATATATTTAAGCAAATTGACAATGATTCCAAAGCACCGAAATATGTTCAGTTCAGCGATCATATTATTTCTGATAAAGTATCAGGACATTTCCATATTTACTTTGGCGAGGATCGTGCAAAATTATTAGAAGAAATGGAAAATTGGCCAACATACTATCCAAAAGCATTAACTAGAGAAGAAATTGTTGAAGAAATGAATGCCCATTAATAAAATTTTGTAAACACTTTAGGCAAAGAAAATGAAGGCGTCTGAAAAGCGTGCAAAGCACTGTTTTTCAGATGCTTCTTTTGCTTTTTATCAGGCGTGTTGATTATAAAAAGGATATGGATGCGTGTGTTTTAAGGTAGAGAATGCACTGTTAATAAAGGATTTACTTGTTGATTGGAGTGAAGGGGGGCGAGTGCTCCTGCGATTACTCGTCGCAAAGCAAAGCCTTCCAGCAGGACAAAGTGTAGGGAGGCTAAAACCGCCGCGTCCTGCGGCAACGCCTCCATGACCAACATCCTGTTGACCTCGAGCTGAAAATCCATTTATTTCGGTGATAACCGAAATAAATTAGTTGAGGTCGTGCCTGCGGAAAGCGTCCCCCGCAACGGAAATCAACAAATTTCCTAGGCTCTTTTTGTAAAATAAAGGCTAATCAACACATCTGGCTCTTTATTAAAATAATACCTATTTTCCCCATTGCTTTTAAGCTACCTCGTGCCCCGTTTATTTTTTTCAACAAACTGACAGCGATAGCATGAAACTTTAAAAGAGATAAAACGTAAAGGTATTAATTAGAAATAAAGGGAGGGGCACTCAATTGAAAATAGTTATATGGAGCATTGTAAGTATCGTCATTGTGCTTGTTCTAATAGTCGGCATAGGGATGTATATGTTCGATAAAGAAATAAAAGCTGAACAACCTGAATATATCATTGATTTTCTAAAAGAAAATGCAGCGAAAGGTAATGTTGCCATGGTGATTAATTACAATGATGAGCATTGGGTTAATATTAATGAGAAGGAGCCATTACCTTTAGCAAGTACGGTAAAAATTATTGTTGCAATTGAGTATGCACAGCAGGCAGCTGACGGGAAAATTGACCCGAATCAAATCATCAGCTTAGAGGAGCTGGATAGATTTTATATTGCTAAAACAGATGGGGGGGCACATGAGGCTTGGCTAACCGAGGTGCAAAAGGAATATGAGAAAGAGGGAGTTCCATTGTATGAGGTAGCAAATGGAATGATTGCCTATAGCTCAAATGCCAATACGGATTATTTAATCTATCGATTAGGCTTGGAAAATTTGAATGAAACATTAAAGAAATTAGAGCTAGTTCATCATGATGAGATTTATCCATTAACAAGTCCGTTATACATACCATTTCAGTTAATGAGCGAGCAAAGCTTGTCTAGTAAGGAATTGCTAGTAGCGATGCAAGAGATGGATATGGATGAGTACCGACAACGAGCAACTGCTATTCATAAAAATTGGCTTACAGAGCCATTGACTGAGCAAGAGAAGGAACAAGTACAAAAAACATTGACAATGGATATTCAAAAGGTTTGGTCAGACCGACTACATCGTTCTACAACAAAGGACTATGCTGCGATTATGAAAAAGCTAAATGATAAATCTTATTTTAGCGAAGAGGTTTATAAATATCTTGATCCGGTCATGGAGCAATTAATGCAACGACCGAGTAATAGTGAGTTATTTGCACAGCTAGGGCAAAAGGGCGGTTCAACAGCATTTGTTTTAACAATTGCTATGTATGCAACAGATAAGGAACAAAACAGGACAGAGTTAGCCTTCTTTGCAAATGATTTATCAATATGGGAGCAAACAAAGTTAGCTAAAAACTTGAATAGCTTTCAATTAGCCTTTTTAACAGAAGAACAGTTTCGTGTAAAGGTGAGAAGTGAACTAGTTGGGCTTTGAGAAACCTTTGTTGTTTACTAATGCTAACGAATATCAAATTTTTTTGATACAATAAGGTGAAACTTCAAGCAGTAAGGAGACATATATTTTATGACAAACAACGATATTTTAATTCGCCTACGCTATGCGTTTGATATTAAAAATATAGATATGATAGAAATTTTTAGGCTTGGTGGTATAGGAGTCACAAAGGATGATGTGATGAATATGCTAATTAAGGTGAAAGAAGATGATGAAGCACCTGAAAATTATAAAAAATGTAATAATAAAATGCTTGAAGCATTTTTGAATGGTTTTATTACATTTAAACGGGGCCCTCAGCTTACGGCTGAAGGGGAACCAGTAGCACCACCAAAAGCGACAGGTCAGGAAAGCTCGAATAATATACTATTTAAAAAAGTGAAAATCGCCTTGGCATTAACGAGCGAAGATGTTATTGCGCTAATCGATGATGGTGGAGGTATTAAAGTGTCGAAGGGTGAGATTGGGGCAATTTTACGCAATCCAAGTCATAAAAATTATAAAGAATGTGGCGATAGCTTTGCACGTTACTTTTTAAGAGGGCTAACAAATAAATATCGCGCATAGTATTGCATCATAAAAAACATACTAACATTAGTAGTACAAACCAAGGCCATGGTTTGTGCTACTATTTTTTTATAGTAGAAGTGAAGGAAAGTCGAACAGCTCTTGGGATCATTTTAGAATCCGTATTAAAAACCGACTGACTTCACACCCTTATTTGAATCAGTTTAGTATGTTGGGTCCAAGAGATCGTGTAGAAGAAAATGGAATCGGTAAGGCACTGTGAAGACTTCTATGATTGGCTAAAAAGGAGAAAGTATGATGAAACATGTGGTTGCGTTAGATGTGAGTAAAGGAAAAAGTACCATTGCGATTTATAATCCGTATCGTCAATGTGAATTTGAAGGTGAACTGAATCATACACGTATGGACTTTGAACAATTACATAAGCGAATGAAAGAAATAGCGGAGCGTGACGGTCAAGCACCTGAAATCGTTTTTGAAGCGACAGGTGTTTATTCAAAACCATTGGAAACGTTTCTAATCGATTATGGCTACACCTATTGTCGGATGAATCCACTTGAAGCGAATCTACAAATGGCTTCGATGCGTCGAAATAAAACCGATAGTAGTGATGCGCATGAGTTAGCGAAAACCCATTTTAAAATGGAGCGTGAGCCGACCTATGTGCAGGATGATTATTATGAACAGATGCGTGGACTTACACGTTATTATGATGAGATTGATGAAGAAATCACGCGATTAAAAAGTCGAATGCATGCGTTATTACATTTGAGTTTTCCGGAGTTGGAAGCACTCATTACACCAAGTTCGGCCCTGTTTTTAAATATTGTTCAGCTCTATCCACATCCAGCCCTGTTACTGGCGCATTCGAAAACAGTCATTAAAAATCGGTTAAAAGCCAATACACGAAAAAACCTATCATTCGCACGTGCTAAGGCAAAAGCAGAATGTTTACTAGAGGCTGCTCAAAATAGTTATCCAGCCATTAAAGCTACCGATATTCGTTGTGATCAAATTCGTGACTACGCAGCTCGTATCATGGATTTAGTTGAGAAGAAGGAAACACTTGTGAAACAAATGGTGGAGATGTCACAGGAACGCAAAGAATACCAAGTGCTTCGTTCGATTCCGGGCGTTGGCGATACAACAGCTTGCCGATTAATCGGTGAATTAGGGGATATTCGCCGCTTTCAGAATGCGAAACAACTAAATGCGTATGTAGGTATTGATATTATGCGTTATCAATCGGGTAACACGCAGTATCGTGATCGTATCAATAAAAGAGGAAATAAGAAGCTACGAAAGATTTTATTTTTTATGATTTGTACGATGATTACGTTACGGAAAAAGACTAACAATCACCTGGTAGATTATTACGATAAATTAAAAACGCAACCTCAGAGAAAGCCTCATAAGGTTGCGATTGTCGCCTGTATCAATAAGTTTCTGAAAATGACGTTTCAGTTAATGACACAAGGCATTCTGTACGATTATGAGTCCGCACTACCAGCTCAGAAATCGTAACCAAAGTAAATTAACTATAGCACAATGACCTTTCGAAAAAAAGAAAATTCGTGAGGTCTCTTTGGCATGCGCAATTTTTTTGTGAGGGTGGGGGTACCCCCACCCTCACAAAAAAGTCTTTTCAAAACTTTAATTATTTTCTTAAAAACTATTGACTGGAGGTAAGAAGAAAGGGCTGTCCGAAAGTTTTTTTCGGGCAGCCTTTAAATATTTGCTAAAAATTATTACTTCTGCGATTACCAGCCGTAAAGGGAGTGCCTCAAAATGGCTTGTCTGACACACCCTTCTTTTTTATTTGGGCATCCATCGTATCTAAAAAATCCTTAGTAATGCGAACGACATATTTTACTTCGTCTAAGTTACGGTCTCTAAGAAGTGAATGATGGATGCTCAACATTAAATTTTTCTCTTCGATATCTGCAACATTTGCTAAAGTTTGAAAATTAAAAAGTTCATCTGGTGCAATATCTAATGCATGCATTAAGCTTTCTAGCGTGCTTAATGTAATATTTGATTGCCCATTTTCGATATTGGAAATACGTCCTTTACTAAAGCCAATTTTACCTGTTCTTTCTGCTACTTCCTCTTGACTCAATCCCTTTGCAATTCGAATTGCACGAAGCTGTTCTCCCACTAGCTTTAAAAAATCTGACATATCATTTCACCTCTAAGTTAAAAGCTAGTGAAAAACATTTTAAATGGAGATACCTTTAAAATAGTACATTAAGTAAAAGTTATATTATAATGGTACAAATGAAGTAGGATATATTAATTATATAAATAGGAGGAGTATTTCAATGCAACAATATAAATTGGGGGATATTGTAAAGGTTGTAGCAGGAACAGCTATACCACCTACATGTTTTTTCAATAATGAGGGCATATCGTTAATAAATAGTAAAAATTGGGGACTGCTGGCAAGTATGCAACACTTACCGAAAATTCAGCCTGATGCGAAACAGGATATGTATTTAACGAAAGTGCCGGCAGGAGCAATTTTAATATATCCAGTGCAAGGCGCATATCATATTTGCCAGCAGGAGCTCTACATTGGAGAAAATATTATGGCTATTATCCCAAACGAATCAATTATTTTAAGTGAATATTTATTTTATTATTTACAGGCACAATCATTGGAATTTGAAGAGTTTGAGCAGCAAATTATAGAGCTTCCTACAATTGAAACGCAGCAGGAGATTATCACTCACTTAGTGAGATGGCAAGCTATTTCTGAGCAAGTACAAACTATACTTACAGCATTGCCGCAATTAGAGCAATATATGCTAACAGAAAATCTATATTGGCTACGACTACAAAAAGAACAGCAAGAATTAACAGAGAAATTTAATTGGATGGGCGATATACATAAAATATTACTGTATACGATGCGAAAACAGGTAAATTGAATATTTAATTTCTTTCAGCGGGCATCCCGACACTCGCTGAAAAAGAGAAACTCAATCTTCGAATGCATCGATTGAGTGACCGACCTCATGTTGACCAGAGTTTTTAAAAAGGAAATCCGCTGAATCAAAACTAAAGTTAACCTGATAATTTCTGTATAGGGGGAGGAGTGTAATGGAAATCGCCATACAACAAATTAATAAAAAATTTACAATGCAAAATATGTATCGTGCTAAATATTTTGCTTGGATAGCCATTATATTTGAGTCGCTATTAATTGTAATAAACGTTGTGCAAAGTAAAGTTACTTGGAATATTTATTTGTTTTTTTATTTGCTTTTGCTTGTATGCTCTATTTTATTTCTTTTGTTGTTAAATACAATAGATAAAAAACTACATCATTATCGGTTAATCAAATACACTATGTGGGGTTATTATTGCTTTACACTGATGTGGGGAGCCACAATTACTTTGTTAGACCAAAATTCTTACGGGCAAGTAACTGCCTATTTAATTAATTTATTTGGTGTCGCAATTATGTACCATGTACGTCTAAAATATTTTATTTTTCTCCAAAGCATTCCTACGCTCTACTTGCTAGGTGGCTTAGCTATTACACAGCTTGATAAAGCAGTTGTATTTGCGCATATGATTAATATTGTATTATTTATTGTTATTAGTGCGGTAGGCTCTTATTTCATTTATCAAGGCTATTATAAGCTGTTTGAGCAGGAGCAACTATTATTACAAGCAAATAATCAATTGGCAGGGATGAATGGTGATTTGCAATTATTAGCTACACATGACGAGCTAACAGAGATGCCCAATCGCCGTGGCTTATATGATTATGTAGAGGCTACAATGGGCACTGGGCCACGCCATGTAACAGCGATGTTATTGGATATCGATGCCTTCAAGCATTTTAATGACTATTATGGCCATTTAGAGGGGGATAAGGTATTGCGGGAAGTTGCCGCGATTTTGAAGGAGCTTGCGGGGGAAGGTTATTTCGTAGGACGCTTTGGCGGAGAGGAATTCATTTATTTAATGTTTGATATGGAACGTAAAACGGCGCTACATTTTGCGAATAAAATATGCAAAGTGGTTGAGCGACAGCGTATTCAACATAAGGCTTCACCAATTTTGCCATATGTGACCGTTAGTATTGGGATTGCTGTGAATCCCCTTTGCACAAAGGATGATTTGCATCAATTATTTCAGGATGCGGATGCTGCATTATATAGCGCTAAAAAAGCTGGACGTAATCGCGCGGAGCTATCTATATAGAATAATTGGTAATCAACAACCGGCCACGTTCATACGATGTAAAATAAAGGCTTGAATGGAGGAAAAGCGATTAGCATTTTAAATAAAATTAAAAATTACAGGGAAGAAGAAAATCGCCTGAAGTGGGAAGGTAGCTTTGCGGATTATTTGGAAATTATTAAAGAGCGACCAGAAGTTGCACAAACTGCTCATTCACGTGTTTATAATATGTTAAAAACTGCAGGTGTCGAGGAGCAGGATGGACAAAAGATGTATCATTTTTTTGGCCACGAAATATTTGGATTAGAGACGGCTCTTGAACGATTGGTAGAGGAATATTTCCACCCTGCTGCAAAACGACTCGATGTGCGCAAGCGAATTTTATTGTTGATGGGGCCTGTGAGTGGCGGGAAATCCACGATTGTGACGATGCTAAAACGAGGCTTGGAGCGCTTTACACGTACAGAGAGCGGAGCGGTTTATGCCATTAAAGGCTGTCCAATGCATGAGGACCCATTACATTTAATTCCCCATCATTTGCGAGATGCTTTTTATGAGGAGTACGGGATTCGGATTGAAGGAAGCTTGTCACCATTAAATACGATGCGCCTTGAGCAGGAATATGGCGGACGCATTGAGGAAGTGCGAGTGGAGCGTATTTTCTTTTCGGAGGATCGCAGAGTAGGAATAGGTACATTTACCCCATCTGATCCAAAATCGCAGGATATTGCCGATTTAACGGGGAGCATCGATTTTTCGACGATTGCCGAATATGGCTCGGAGTCTGACCCGCGTGCTTATCGCTTCGATGGGGAGCTGAATAAAGCAAATCGAGGTATGATGGAGTTTCAGGAGATGCTTAAGCTCGATGAAAAGTTTTTATGGCATTTATTATCATTAACGCAGGAGGGCAATTTTAAAGCAGGACGCTTTGCTTTAATTAGCGCGGATGAATTGATTGTTGCCCACACAAATGAAACCGAATACCGCACATTTATCGCCAATAAAAAGAATGAGGCTTTACATTCACGTATTATCGTTATGCCGATTCCTTATAATTTAAAGGTGAGCCAAGAGGAGCGTATTTATGAAAAAATGATTCATGACAGCGATATGGCACATGTACATATCGCACCACATGCGCTCAAAGTTGCTGCGATTTTTTCTGTTTTAACGAGATTAGAAGTGCCGAAAAAACAAGGTGTCGATGTTGTTAAAAAGATGCGTCTTTATAACGGGGAGAGCATCGAAGGTTATAACGAGGTCGATATCGAGGAATTGAAAAAGGAATATCCAAATGAAGGAATGCAAGGCATTGACCCACGCTATGTAATTAATCGGATTTCCTCCGCTATTATTCGTAAGGAAGTACCATCAATCAATGCATTAGATGTGCTACGTGCCTTGAAGGACGGCTTAGACCAGCATGCCTCTATTTCAGAGGAGGACCGTAAAAAATATATGAATTATATTGCGGTCGCTCGTCGAGAGTATGATGAAATCGCGAAAAAGGAAGTGCAAAAAGCCTTTGTTTATTCCTACGAGGAATCTGCTAAAACATTATTGAACAACTATCTTGATAATGTCGAGGCATTTTGCAATAAAAACAAGCTGCGAGACCCATTAACAGGTGAAGAAATGAATCCAGATGAAAAGCTAATGCGCTCAATTGAGGAGCAAATCGGTGTATCTGAAAACGCGAAAAAGGCATTTCGCGAGGAAATTTTAATTCGCTTATCCGCCTTTGCAAGAAAGGGCAAGCGCTTCGATTATTATTCGCATGACCGCCTACGTGAAGCGATTCAGAAAAAGTTATTCGCTGATTTGAAGGACGTCGTAAAAATTACAACCTCCTCACAAACACCAGACGAGGCACAATTGAAAAAAATCAACGAGGTTGTCGCAACGCTCGTCGATGAGCACGGCTACAACACAACCTCAGCCAACGAGCTACTGCGCTACGTAGGCAGTTTATTGAATCGTTAAGGAAAGGGAGCGCCCAAAAGGTTGTGCAGTTGCCGACTTAATCCAAATTTTAAGAACGTGGAATAAATCTAAAAAAACGTGGAATAAAGGCTCGGAAACGTGGAATAAAACCTTAAAAACATGGAATAGAAACCAAAAAGAGCAGTGTGGGAAGCGATTTTCCCATACTGCTCTTTTTACTTAAAAGTCGTTGCTATAAATTGATGGAATTCTTTTTCTTCTTCGATGAAAGGCGAGTGATTACTCTGTCTAAAGGTTTGCAGTGTAGCATTCGGCATAAGTTCGGCTGCCTCTGCAGAAAATTCATACGGGCATTGTGCATCGTGCAAACCGCAGTAAATATAGGCTTTCGTAACAGTATCCGGCAATTCAGGTCGCAGGTCATATGTAGGTAGCTCTTCATATGAAAAGTAATCAAGCCGTTTTGATACGGTTTTTCCACTATTAGGACGGCTTAACATCGTGTCATAATGCTTTTCATGATAGAGGGACATTAAAGCCCATTCTTTGTTACCAGCACGTCTTTCTTCAAGTGTCGATTGTGGATTTCTAAGCATCGCAATAATTTCCTTAATGCGCGGATTATTAGAGTTAGTTGGGCAATAGATACTGCTAGGATGTCGCATATATTCAGAAGAAGCACATAACCCTCCAGCAACAATATGTACAAGACTATTTGGATACATCGTGGCGTATTTTAATGCCAGCATTCCCCCAGTTGAGTGCCCAGCAAATATCCATTTCTCCAATCTAAGCGCCAGACGAATTGCTTCTAAATCATCAACTGTATGTCCCATGCTATAGTTAAACTTAGAAAGGTCATCTGTAGAATTGCCACAGCCTCTTAAATTAACTAAATAGACTGTCGCATGCTCCGTGAACAAATCTGCAAATATATTACCTCGTACATCATATTCACTATATAGATGTGTAACACATACTGGTTGTCCATGCCCTTTTTTAAACACCTCAAAAGTGCCACGCACTGTTTCAATCATACATTGCTCCCACATTTGCAATACCTTCTTTCTAGTTTTCTCTATTTCTATTATACAGCGATTAACGTCTTTCAACACTGTTTTCTGGAACGAGTAACCGCAGGAGCAAACTCTTTTTGTATCGACAGCGAAGTATCGAATGCAGAAATTGCCATCTTCATAGATGGCAGTTAAAATGCATCTATTAGGCTATTTTTCAGCAGGTGTTCAAACATTTGTTGAAAAATAGGAACCCAGTCTAAGGTCATTACAAACTAAAATAACGGCTGAGTAATCAACATCGTGTTGGCTAGACTTCTGGCGAATATCACAGATTGGTCTGCACGGCGTAGGTCAATTATTGTGGCGGCGTTAGGTTAGCCTTCTCCCCATTTGCTCGAAAAGAGTTTGGACAAGAGCTAGCTGGAGCGTAGTTGATTTTAATCATAACTGATTTATTTCAAGAATAAAGTTCAAAATTTGGTCAAGGGTGCATAGTATAAAGTGAAACTTCAATCAGTAAGAGGTTTCAAAAAAGCGAATTTGCAGATGGGTGTGGATAAAATGAGTGACAAGCAGCAACATCAGTTCATTATCTCAAAAGAAAATTGGTCCCTCCATCGTAAAGGATATCAGGACCAAGAACGCCATCGACAGAAAATTGACGAGGCAATTAAAAATAATTTACCAGAGTTAATTAGTGAGGAAAGCATTATTTTGTCTAAGGGGCGAGAGGTGATTAAAATTCCAATTCGTTCTTTAGATGAATATAAAATTCGTTACAATACAGATAAATCAAAGCATGTTGGGCAAGGACAGGGGGAGAGCCAAGTTGGCGATGTCGTTGCGCGGGATGGTAAAGCACAGCAAGGACAAGGAAAAGAGGCAGGCAAGGAAGCGGGAAAAGACTATTACGAGGCAGAGGTGCGGCTGGAGGATGTGGAGGAAATATTATTTCAACAGCTAGCCTTGCCTAATTTACAACAGAAAGAAGTAGCAAATATAGCGACAAATAAAATTGAGTTTAACGATATTCGTAAAAAGGGTCTAATGGGCAATATCGATAAAAAGCGGACTATTTTAACGGCAATTAAACGTAATGCGATGAAAGGAAAGCCGGCAATTAACCCTATTCACCAAGATGATTTACGCTTTAAAACATGGGATGAGGTTGTGAAACCAGAATCGCGTGCAGTTGTATTAGCAATGATGGATACAAGTGGTTCGATGGGGATTTTTGAAAAGACTTGTGCACGAAATTTTTTCTTTTGGATGACGCGTTTTTTACGTACGAAATATAGTGCTGTTGATATTGAATTTATCGCCCACCATACAGAGGCGAAAGTTGTAACGGAAGAGGAGTTTTTCACGAAAGGTGAAAGCGGCGGCACGATTTGCTCCTCAGCCTATGCTAAAGCATTGCAATTAATAAATGAAAAATACCCACCATCACGCTACAATATTTATCCGGTTCATTTTTCAGATGGAGAAAATCTATCATCAGATAACGAGCGCTGTCTACAATTAATAGAGCAATTAATGGGAATTTCTAGCATGTTTGGTTATGGCGAGGTGAATGCCTATAGTAGAACATCTGCACTAATGTCCGCTTATAGTAAAATTGAGCATCCGAAGTTTCGCCATTATATTATTAAGCGAAAATCAGAGGTTTACGATGCGCTAAAAAGCATTTTTAAAAAAGAAGGAGTGCAGTAATGGAAAAGGCGCTGCAAAAAGCGATTGACGAAATTACTGAGGTGGCAACTGGTTTTGGCTTAGATTTTTTCCCGATGCGCTATGAAATTTGCCCTGCAGATATTATTTATACATTTGGTGCTTACGGTATGCCTACACGTTTTACGCATTGGAGCTTTGGCAAGCAATTTCATCGCATGAAGCTACAATATGATTTAGGCTTAAGTCAAATTTACGAACTTGTTATTAATTCAAATCCTTGCTATGCATTTCTCCTTGATACGAATACATTAACGCAAAATAAATTAATTATTGCACATGTGCTAGCGCATTGCGATTTTTTCAAAAATAATGTGCGTTTTTCCAACACGCGCCGCGACATGGTGGAAAGTATGACCGCAACAGCAGAGCGCATTGCTAAGTATGAGCTGTTGTACGGTAAAGATGAGGTGGAACAGTTTTTAGATGCAGTGCTAGCGATTCAAGAGCATATTGACCCAGCTATTATCCGTCCGCAAATCGTAGAGGAAGAAAAACAGGAAGCCCCAAATATTCGCTATACGCCATACGATGATTTATGGCATATCGACGAGCCACGTCAAAAGCCCGAGTCGCCACAAAAAAAGAAAGCATTCCCACCAGAGCCAGAAAAGGATTTGCTTATTTTTATTGAACAGCATAGTCGAGAGCTTGAGGATTGGCAGCGTGATATATTGACGATGATGCGGGAGGAAATGCTTTATTTTTGGCCACAGCTTGAAACGAAAATTATGAATGAGGGCTGGGCAACCTATTGGCATCAACGTATATTAAGAGAGCTAGATTTAACAACGGCGGAAACGCTAGATTATGCAAAATTGAATGCGGGCGTCGTACAGCCATCAAAAACATCGATTAATCCATACTACCTCGGTCTGAAAATTTTTGAGGATATTGAGGAGCGCTATAATAAACCGACAAAGGAGATGCAAAAGCGCGGTATTAAGCCGAACTCAGGACGGGAGAAAATATTTGAAGTGCGAGAAATCGACTCAGACACATCCTTTCTGCGCAATTATTTAACAAAGGAGCTTGTGGAGCGAGAGGATTTATACGTATTTGCGAAAGAGGGCAACGAATATCGCATTACCGATAAAGAATATGAATCTATAAGCAATCAATTAGTATCGATGCGTGTCAACGGTGGCTTCCCATATATTGTTGTGGTGGATGGAGATTTTAAACGAGGTGGCGAGCTCTATTTAAAGCATTGTTATGAAGGGATGGAGCTAGACCAGCAATATTTAGAGGAAGTGCTACGTTATATTTATAAATTATGGGGGCGCCCAGTGCATTTAGAAACGTATGTTGATGGTGAGATTGTGATGTTCTCATGTAGAAAATAGTGCCAGGCACTCACACAATTTACACACAATTTCGTAGGCACATCTTTTCACTTGTTGCCATATGTATACAACAAGAGAGGAGAGGTGCATATCGTCGCAATTGAAGCTTTGCATATTAAGGGACATTCTTTTACAGCAGTCACGGTTTATTTGCCAAACACAACTTTATTAACCGTGTCGAATGATCAGGGCTATATAATGTGTGGTGCGCTTGATATTACGTTATTAAATGAGCGTTTAGCCGAACGTAAAATTATTGCTGGACGCGCGGTCGGGGTAAAAACAATTGATCAATTGTTAAAGGCGCCCCTCGAATCCGTCACATATGAAGCAGAAAAACAGGGGATTGTACCCGGAATGACGGGAGAGGAAGCGCTACTAAAGATGATTTAACTTCTTTCAACAATATTTACTGCGACGAGTAATCGCAGGAGCCGATGTTTACTACGACAACAATAGTGACAATACCGCAGAAACAAAATTATTTTTATAGTGAAAGGGAGATTTCCGTTTCTTCGCTTTCATTTAGAGAGGGGCTGTCCAAAAAGGCAACCCCGTCTTTTCAATTTTCATTTATTCACTTTCATTCGAAGGGAAATCTGCTAAATCGAGTGATTCTCCTATTTTCAAAGAATCCACTTGCTATTTTATCCGAGTGAATTCTTTCAAGAAACACTACCAACAGCGTGCAAAAAGCTGGCAACTGCACGATTTTTTGCACGCCCTTTTTCAAACGGCAATAATAATTGGCAAAATCATTGGTTTTTTACGTGTTACAGTGAAAAGGTATTGACCAACTGATTTTTTGATGGCGTGCTGCATACCTCTAATATTTATATCTTTAAATGGCTGAATAGATGCGAGGACGAGGTCGTTTATTTCCAACAGTAGGCCCTCTGCATTTTTTGCATAAACAAAGCCTCGTGAAATCGTGTCAGGGGCAGCTAGTGGTTGTCCGTTTTCTTGATCAAGAGTTAAGACGATAACGAGCATGCCATCTTCAGCTAGCTGCTGACGATCGCGCAGGACGATATTTTCAACCTCTCCAGTGCCTACTCCATCCACATATGTTTCTCCAGCGTGAACAAGGCGTGTTTGCTGCGCGGTGGAGTGTATAAAATCGACAACCTCTCCGTTTTTCAAAATGAAAATGTTTTCAGCCTCTACACCAACCGATTGCGCTAACTGTCGGTGTTTGTAAAGCATGCGATATTCCCCGTGTATCGGAATTAAATATTTAGGCTTCATAAGTGTCAGCATGAGCTTTAAATCTTCTTGATAGCCGTGTCCAGAAACGTGCATGCCTGTTGTGCTAGCTGAGCCGTAAATAACATTTGCACCGAGATAAAATAAATCGTCGATAATTTTAGAAACATTTTTTTCATTTCCCGGTATAGGTGAAGTTGCAAAAATAACTGTATCGTTTTGGTGCACTTGCAAGTCGCGCTGTCGCCCATTAGCTAAACGGGCAAGTGCAGCAAGTGGCTCGCCCTGACTCCCAGTACATAAAACGACAATTTGCTCTGGAGCAAGGTGCTGGGCCTCGCGTACATCGACTAATAAGCGATGTGGAATGCGTAAATAACCTCGCTCAATGGCGACAGATACGACATTTACCATACTGCGCCCGAGTAAGACAAGCCTGCGATTTGTGTCAATCGTTGCTTCAACGATTTGCTGTATCCGATTGACGTTGGAGGCAAAGGTCGTCACGAAAATTTTATTTGTCGCCTTCGTGAAAGCATCTTTTAGATTTTCACCTACAAGCTGCTCGGATGGTGTCATACCAGGGCGCTCTGCATTGGTGCTTTCAGAAATAAGCGCCAGTACTCCTTGTTCTCCAATAGCCGCCATTTTATGAATATCAGACGCTTTATCGTTGACGGGCGTGAAATCAAATTTAAAATCTCCCGTATGCACAATATTTCCTTGTGCTGTCTGAAAAACAACGCCTAAGCAATCGGGTATACTATGGTTTATGTTAAAAAAGCTAATTGTTGCTGATGAAAATTGCAGGCTTGCATTTTCATCAATTTCGATTAACTGTGTGTCCCGTAAAAGCTTATGCTCCTTCAATTTCAATTCAATTAAGCCAAGTGTAAAACGACTTGCATAAATAGGCACATTCAATCTTTGTAAAACATATGGAATTCCACCAATATGATCCTCGTGCCCATGAGTTACAATCAGTGCACGAATACGGGCATGCTGCTGCTGTAAATAAGTGATATCTGGAACGATTAAATCCACGCCTAACAAATTATTATTCGCAAATTTAGCGCCGCAATCAATAATAAAAATATCTTCCTCACATTCAATTACATACATGTTTTTGCCAATTTCATTCATACCGCCTAAAGCATAAATTGCTAGTGTATTTTCAGTCATAGTCAAGATACATTCCTCCTCTTCTTAAATATGGCTACGAAAGAGAGGAAATATACAGGAAAGTTGCGTTTGCCAGTGAAGCATTTCACATGCAAAGAAATAAAAATTTGATAAGATAGAGTAGGCGAATAATTTTGAAATGGTGATTTATATATGAAAACATTTAAAAAAGTGTATATCGAAATAACAAGCGTTTGCAATTTAGCCTGTAGCTTTTGCCCACCAACTGCAAGAGCAAAAGGCTTAATTAAATTAGAGCAATTTAATAAAATATTAGATGAAATTAGGCCACATACAAAATATATCTATTTACATGTAAAGGGAGAGCCATTACTTCACCCACGCATTGATCAGTTGCTTGATGCCGCACATGAAAAAGGCTTTAAAGTTAACATTACAACGAATGGCACACTCATTAAAAAAAATTTCCACAAGCTATTAGGGAAGCCTGCTTTGCGCCAAATTAATTTTTCCCTCCACAGTTTTGACGGTCATGAAGGTTCTGAAAATCGAGAAAAATATTTAGGTGATATTTTACATTTTGTACGTGAGGTTCAACAGCATAATGTCATCATCTCCTATCGATTATGGAATTTACAGAAAAATGAGGTTCCCGATATTGTGGCAAGAAGAAACCGAGAAACGTTAGAAATGCTTGAACGCGAATATCATTTAGACTATTTGATTGAGGAGCGTGTGGAGCCGGGGAAGGGTATAAAAATTGCACGCAATATTTATTTAAACCAAGACCATGAATTTAGGTGGCCAAGCCTTCTAGCACCAGAGGATGACGGCAAAGGCTTTTGCCATGCACTTCGTAGCCATGCTGCTATTTTAGTAGATGGGACAGTAGTTCCTTGTTGTCTAGACGGAGAGGGCGTTATTGATTTAGGAAATATCCATGAAACATCGTTTAGCGATATTGTCGATAGTGAGCGGGCGAATCGCATCGTAGAGGGTTTTTCTCGCCGTGAGGCAGTAGAGGAATTATGTAAGAAATGCGGTTATCGTCAAAAATTCGGTTGATTGTCCATTAGCAAATTGTTTAAGTTTCGTCTAGAGGAAAAATATCTGGCAGAAGGGAAATGAATAAGCTATGTTTGGTAGAAAAAAAGGCATTGAACAGTACGATTACTTTCACCAGCAGCAATATTCAGATATTAAAACAAACGAACGTTTTCAGGAAAAGCTAGATTTTCTAGCTGTTTCTCAAATTCGACGAGAATCCGTAAAAAGGATAGCTGATATTTATCATCAGCATCACCAGTATATATTAGATAATTTTTATAGTCGTTTGTTGGATATTGAAGAGTTCAATCAAATTATCCATCAGCATACTTCTATAGAGCGTTTAAAGAAAGTTTTTGACCAACATTTTAAAAGCTTGTTTGAAGATGAACTAAATATTGATTATGTTTTTAAACGTAGGCAAATTGCTTATACACATGCACGGATAGGCGTATTGCCAAACTGGATGATTTCAGCCTACACATTAATTAATCAATTAATCATTCCACTTATTGTGAAAGAATATCGGAATAATCCTGTGCAAATGCTAGATATTATTTTAGCCTACGATAGTTTAGTAACAATTGACCAACAAATTATTGTCGAAACATATATTGAAATACAGGGTAGCTCGGTAGTAAATGGTTTAGGAGAAATTATTCAATACAACACAGAGCTTGAGCAAATTAAGGAGTTAGTAGATTTTCAAGGCACGCAGCAGCAGGACATTATTTCGACAAGTGACTTAATGGGCGAGCTAGACGCAAGTATTGAGGAAGTATCCGCCTCTATTGAGGAAATATCACAAAGCACCCAGCATTCGCTAGGCAAATTAGGTGAGGATATAACTGCGTTAGAGGACATTACTGCTATGCTGCAACAAACGGACAGAGGACAACAGCAGGTGCAGCAAGATGTTGGGCAGTTAATGGAGCGTGTGACACGGGTTACACAATTAATCACATTAATTAAAGGCATTGCTGACCAAACAAATTTACTAGCATTAAATGCGTCAATTGAGGCAGCACGTGCAGGAGAGGCGGGCAAAGGCTTTGCTGTAGTAGCGGATGAAATCAGAAAGCTAGCGGACGATACTAAACAATCTGTAGAAGCAATTAACACTGATATTCAAGAGCTTTTACATATTACGAATAATATTGAACTACTTACAAAGCAATCTGCACAGGATTTACATGAAGGTGTATCCGATGTGCTTCGTATTTCACAAACCTTGTCAGCATTAAATCAAAGCTTACAGGAGCAGGGAGCTCATTTTACTGAGATTGCGACAGCTACGCAGCATCAAGCAACAGTCGCTTCAGATATTTCGACGCGCAATCATAATCTTCGAGACAGCACAGTTCACAGCAAGGACATTACTTTCGATACGGGGGCAGCGATTTATAAGCTTAGCAAAATGATTGAGGAATATCGTTCGACGACAATTGCGAAAAACTTTATTCTCAGCCAAGAGGATATTATCGCACTCAATATTACCGACCATCTTTTATGGCGCTGGCGCATTTATAATTTAATGCTTGGCTTCGAGCAAATGACTGAAAGCGATATTAAATCACCAAAAGAATCACGATTAGGTATATGGTATTACGGTATTGGCAAGGAATTATTAGCAAATGAACGAGCATATAAAGAGTTAGAGCAACCCCATATTGAAGTACATGATATTGCCAAAAAAGCAATCAGAGCCTATCATCAGGGCGACAGAAAATTAGCAGAAAATTATTTAGACGAGCTAACAGTAGTATCCAATATTGTAATTGAGAAATTACAGGAACTACAGGCTATATTCATTAATGAAAAGAAAAAATATATAAAGTAAATCACCGAATACCCGGTTAATAGCGGAAAAGAGGAAGTGGGCTGTCTCAAAGTGGAATTTTTTCTTGACACAGTTAAAAAACGGCTTTCCCCTTATTTTCTTTTAAAATTAAAAGAAAGCTGCGAAGTTCTATTTTATCTATATAATTCTTTGATGAAACATCAGCAAAAGGAGTTGTCCGAAAAGTTCATTTTTTTGACACCGCATTGAAATAAATGTTTTCATCGCTTCCCTTTTACTGAAGGATAACACTGCTAAAACCAATGTTTATCACATTTTTAAAAGAGGCGTTTTCTGTTTATCGCGTATTAACAAATTTTGTTTGCGACGAGTAACCGCAGGAGCAGGCTGTAATACCCCCACTTCAAAACAGCAGATAAAAACAAGATGTTTAAGTGGGGGATCAAACAGCCTGTAAAAACTAAGAATGAGGCCAACACGATGTTGGTCACACAAGCGTTTTCGCAGGATGCGAAGATCCTAGCTTGTGTACCTCTATCACCAATCAGTGGGGGGCAAAGCCCCCACTGATTGAAGGTTCACTTTATATGAATCAACATTTTGTGAAACATCATCGCTATTATCCAAAATGCTGGCTATGCACGGCTTTTTGGACAGCCCCACCTGCTTCTTCCACTTTCTAATCAATTACGTTACCCGCATAAATGTAACAGTCATTGCTTCGCTATCATACAAGCACCAATCCAGTGTTTCAACAACAGCTCCCACATTAATTACATAATGCCTGTCCCCGACAAAGAGGGGTTGATGATAGGGAACTGCTGTGCGTGTACCATCAATATAAATAGCTGCTCGATGGCTATGACCAAAAAAGACTAATGGGGTATTAAATTGTGGGAAGGTCGGCTCAAATTGCTCATTCCACTCAAATTGATGCCCATGAATAAGCATAGCATTCTCTATATAAAGCTTTTCCTCATATTGTAAAAAAGACTGTGAGCCTGTTACAAGCGCGATACGCTCTTCTTGATTGCCAATAACAGAAGGAAAGGTTAGTAACCTCTCAAACTCCTTTTTAATAATTGCCGCTTCCTTTAAAGGAATACTGCGAGCTGTTAATGCCTTGCGCTTGCCTATTATGCACTCATATAAATCGCCTAGAGCGAGCAACGCAGCATCTGGCGCAACCTCCTGTATATGCTGTAAGACAAGCTCTGTATGCTTTTTATGTGAATGTAAATCTCCAAAAATTGCATATTGCAATGAAATCACCTCATTCTTCATCTTAGTTTTTTAAGCCCTTAACGGCAAGGGGCAATATCCCTTGAGATATAGGGTGCTAAGAAGCATTCAAAATATTAAACAGACCTCAAAGGAGGCGTCTCAAATGCCGTGTATAGTTAACATTTTGGATGCTGCCGATGGTGCTTTAGAAAAAGGACTGCGAGAGGGCTTTCTTTGAAAATGAGTAAAACAAAGGATTGAGCGGTGTTTCCCGTAAGTGAAAGAGAAGAAGAAAAAATCCCACTTTCAATGCGAATCCTTCTTGGACAGCTTCGTGTATATTGTGAGGAGAAATTAAAAATGATTGTATTTTGAATGAAAGAAAGTTTGGATTATGGAGGAACTAAAATTTTTCTATAAAAAAGTATCGGGTTAGGGAGTTGCCCGAAAAGTCCATTTTGTTTTGACACTCCATTGAAATCAATGTTTTCATCGCTTCCCTTTTACTGGAGGATAACGCTGCTAAAGCCAATGTTCATCCCATTTTTAAAAGAGGCATTTTCTGTTTATATGAATCAACATTTTGCGAAACATCATCGCTACTGTCCAAAATGCCGGCTATGCACGGCTTTTTGGACAGTCTCTTGCCCGACACTTTATTTTAGCATTTATTTAATTAAAGAGGTGTGGGATTTGGGGATGATAAATGTAACTGTTGTTCCAACTCCAACTATACTTTCTATAACTAGCTCTGTGCCGAAAATTTGTTTTATGCGCTGTTCGGTATTAATGAGACCAACACCGCCTTGCTTGCGAGGACCAGATGTATTAAAGCCAGCTCCGTTATCAATAACCTTTACTTTATATTCCTCGACAGATTCCGTAATACGGATCGTAATCGTACCGCCTTCCCGCTGTGGTGAAATGCCGTGACGGATTGCGTTTTCTACTAATGTTTGAATAGAGAGTGGTGGCACATTTAATATTAAGCCTTTAGGTATATCCCATATAATTTGAATCCTATCCCCAAAGCGAATTTGTTCAATTTCTAAATAAGAGCGTACAAGCTTTAACTCATACTCAATTGGGACAACTAAATCTACATTTTGAAAGTCGAAGCTCATTTGTAAATAATTACCGAATGCAAGTAATAGCTTCTCCATCTTGTTATTATCCACACCGTGCAAGGAAATAATTGCATTTAATGTGTTGAAGAAGAAGTGCGGCTGAATTTGTGCTTGTAGCCATGCAGCCTCAAAGCGCAATCGCTCCTCACTTGACTGCTTTACTTGAATAAGTGCATCGACACGTGATTTGAGCTCAATATATTCAATTGGTTTTTTCACATAGTCATTTGCACCATTTAAGAAAGCAAGTCGAATATCTTCACTTTGTTGACGCGCGGTTAAGAATAAAATAGGTAATTCTGAAATTGAAAATTGCTCGCGAATTTGTTTGGCTAATTCATAGCCTGACATATGTGGCAACATAATATCTGAAATCACTAAATCATAGCTATGTTCACAAATTTTTTCAAGGGCTTCTGTACCATTTAAGGCTGTATCAATTTTATAGGAAGCTGTTGATAACACTTTCAATAATACTTGTAAGCTTAAAGGGTCTGCATCCACAATTAAAATATTTGCCAAGCTAACTGGGGGAGCAGCTTTATCCTCTGTGGAAGCCAGTTCCTGCTCCACAACGGTTAAATCATCCTGTAAAAAAATATACTTCGATAATGTACTGCTAGTAGTAGCCTCAACCCGACTTACTGTTAAGCCCTTTGCAATTGGTAAAGAAAATGTAAAGGAAGAACCTTCATTAATTACAGAAGTCACAGTAAGAGAGCCATCATGTAAGTCTATAATTTCTTTGCAAATGCTTAATCCGAGCCCCAATCCTATATGGCGAGAGGATTTAACATTTGCGTCAGCTTGCTCATACGGTTCAAATATAAGTGCTTGCTTGCTCTTTTCAATTCCAATCCCTGTGTCTGTAATAGAAATAGATAGCTGATTGCCTATCGCTTTGGCATGAATTGTTATAGTGCCTTGTTCGGTAAATTTAATGGCATTATGAATTAAGTTAATAAACACTTGAATAAGTCGATTTTCATCAGCCAGCACTGGTGGTAAATCTGGCGGTAAGTCAATAATGAGCTTTATCGGTTTCCCTTTAATTGTAAGCTGGAACATATCGCAAACGCTTGCCGCAATATGTTGTATGTTAATTGGCTTAATTTGCAAATTAAGCGTTCGTTCTTTTAGATGAATCAAATCTAGTAGGCCGTCCAGCATAAACGACATATGATGACCGATTGTCACTAACAGTCTTAAATCATGCTGCTCTTTTTTTGCTAACAGCGATTGCGCAATACTTAGCATATGCTGGAGCGGTGTACGTAGCTCATGAGATGTATTAGCGAGAAAATCATCCTTGCGATACATCTCTTGTTGAAGCTTAATGGAAAGCTGCTTTGATTGAACAGATATATGGAAATAACGCATAAACCAAAAACCAGATAAAGCTGTAATCGCAATGAGCAAATCAAAAGGATAATGACTATATGGTGTTGTTAATGATCGATTAATAATAATAAATAATGAGTTATTAATAATCGCTGTAGCTGTTAAAAGCAGTATGATTGTGCCTCTCTGCCTAGATATCGCTACTTTATAAATAATCATTGCTAGAATGATAGGTGAAATGAAAAATAATAAATAAAAAATTATTTCTGTATAGAAAATATAGTCAATAGGTGCAACCGCAATAAATAATAAGTAAATAAAGCAGAAGGCGATAACTATATTCAGTAGTTTTGTATTCATAAAGTTTTTTATTAACTCATTTAAAAATAAAATAAACCAAAGCATCGTCATAATATATGAAAAGAAAAACAGCTTCGTCGACGAAATCCAATCGAGCGGTACATACCATAAAAGTAACTTATTGCTAGATACAACAATCGTAACAAATGTTGATAGAACAAGTAATGAAAAATAGAGCAACACAGTTTCTCGTATACCAATAATAAAAAGTAAAATCGTATAAAGTAGATAAAACAGAAAAATGGCACAAACAATAATTTGTGTAACAGCAGAATACCACTTTAAATTTTCGATAGAATGCAAATCACCAAAAACAAGTGATTTTGTTAAACCGCCAGATGTATGCTCATTTGTGTGAAAGCCAGCAATAATAATTTCATTATCTTCAGGTTGTAGTGAAAAATAATAAGTAACAGGTCTAGTATCCGTGCCAGTTTTTCTTAAATTAACCAAGTTACCGTATCCACCAACTTGTGTATTATTAACAGAAAGTGTATAGGAGGATAGGGTAGCAGGTATTGTTAGACCGTAAAGTGTGTCTGAATCTGGTGCGTTGGTAATTTTTAAATAGTATGAGCCATGAGGAGTCGTAGCAGGCTTGCGTTTTATGTACGTATCCCATGTTTCGGGTAAATTTGAGTATAGAGGAGTGGAATTTTTATTTTTTTTCGTAACAAGTATAGTATCAGGGAAAAACTCCCACTCTCCATCAAGATACACTTTGAAGCTTTTGCTGTTATTAATTTGCTCAAAATCCATAACCCCTTGTTGAATTTCGACTTCGTCTGCGAATGAAAAATAGTTGACCCAACTTAAGCGCATAAAAAAAAGCAGTAAAAAAAATAGCAAAGTAATAGCAATGATTTTTAATTTGTAATAATAATCCTGTTTTTTTATCATAATTAATAGAACTCCATATTTTCTTTTAATTTCCAATTAAATGTTGACGAATTAGTACGATATAAAAATATGTTACACTAAATAGAGAGCTTAACCAATAGTTATTATTGTAATAAGTTAGTAGAATTATAAAGAGGTGCCAATTTATTTAACATATTAGTAAAAAACAGGAAAGGGGTACACTTGTTGAGAGTAGTATTAATAGATGACGAGAAATTACCAATATCTCTGTTGAAAAAATCATTATTGGAAAATGAGTTACTGAAAATTGATATCGTTGGAGAATACAATGATCCAATCGAAGCATATGAAAATATTAAAAGCTTGCAGCCTGATGTCATATTTTCAGATATTGAAATGCCTGTTTTAAACGGATTGGAGCTTGCTGAAAAAATTCAAGAAATACAGCCGTCTGTTGAAATTGTATTTATTACTGGATTTGATCGTTATGCGATAGATGCATTTAATATTCATGCAATTGATTATATGTTGAAGCCTGTACAGAAGGAGCGAGTGCATAGAACGCTGGCGAGACTCCAAACAATCCTTAGTGATAAGCAGATGCAGAAGAGCAATAGTACTTCTCTTCAACTTTTTGGAGGGCTTAAGGTTGTAACCTCGGACGGTCAAGAGCAATCAATGAAGTGGCGTACAGCAAAGGCAAAGGAAATCTTTTCTTATATATTATCTCGACATGAAAAATCTATATCAAGGGATATGTTACTCGAATTATTTTGGTCTGAAGTAGATATAGAGAAATCGATAAAGCAGCTCTATACAACGATTTATACTATTAGAAAAACATTAAAGCAATACGGTTTAGATGTGCAAATATCCAGTTTATTGCTTGATTCAGGTTATCAATTACAGCTTGGTAGTGTACTTGTCGATGTAGATGAATGGATAAAGCAGTTGAAGGCACTTCCGAATTTGACAAAGGATACATACGAGGAGCACGAGCGTGTATTTAATGCGTATAAAAATCATTTTTTAATGGATTGTGATTATATTTGGGCTGAAAGTGAGCGAGAGCGCTTGAAGAAAATGTGGCGTCAGCATGCCTCACAGCTCAGTGAATTCTATATACAGGAGCAAATGTATGAACGAGCAATTGCCGTTGAAAAAAAACTGCAATTACTTGATGTAGATGAGGAGTTACAGTACTTCACGTTAATGAAGCTATATGACATATTAAATAACGCTGAGGCAGTCGAAGAGCAATATACATTATTAAAGCAAGTATTAGAGGAGCAATTAGCAATAGAGCCAAGCAAGGAAGTAACGAGCTGGTATCAGCAATGGCAAAATAGACGAAAAAAGAAGTTACAAAATCGAATATAAGGGTAAAGCAGGCTTGTTTTGAGTATTCAAGCTTGCTTTAAATAAATACTTCAATATAGTGAAACTTCAATCAGTGGATGCTTTTCCCCACTGATTGTTAGTTGAACCAATCGGGCATTTACGGGCAGTGGACCTCGGACCTATTCTGAAACTGATTTTCACTTAAGTTTTTTACTGCTCGTTAATGCGGGGTAAAGTGAAACTTCAATCAGTGGATGCTTTTCCTCACTGATTGTTAGTTGAACCAATCGGGCATTTACGGGCAGTGGACCTCGGACCTATTCTGAAACTGATTTTCACTTAAGTCTTTTACTGCCCGTTAATGCGGGGTAAAGTGAAACTTCAATCAGTGGATGCTTTTCCTCACTGATTGTTAGTTGAACCAATCGGGCATTTACGGGCAGTGGACCTCGGACTTATTCTAAAGCTGATTTTCACTTAAGTCTTTTACTGCCCGTTACTGCGGGGTAAAGGTGCAAACGGTTGTCGGTAAATAGAAGTGACGGCTAGCTGCATTCTATTGAAGTATTTGAAAATCTTTGCAGTCCAATTGAAAATAAGTTTAATGATTGTCTTTCGGAATCGGGAAGGAAATTGTTGTCCCTTTTCCGACAACACTATCAATGGTGAGCGTTACGCCAAATAATTGCTTTAAGCGTTGCTCCGTATTAGTAAGTCCAACACTTTCTTTTGGGTCAATTAACTTTTTCTCAAAGCCAACGCCATCGTCGATAATTTCGACTAGATAATGTTCGGCATGTTCTATAATTCGCAGTGTAACTGTACCACCTTCTGGACGGCTTAATAGACCATGGCGCACCGCGTTTTCGACAAGTGTTTGCAGCGCTAAAGGCGGGACAGAAAATGCAATATTATCTGGAATATCCCATACGATTGCAATTCGATTATCAAAACGAATTTGTTCAATTGCCATGTAAGAGCGCACAAGTCTTAATTCATAGTCAATAGGCACGAGTAAGTCAACATTTTCGAAATTAAAGCTCATTTGTAAATAGTCGTTGAAGGCGAGTAATAGCTCCTCCATTTTTTCATTGTCGACATTATGCAATGAAATAATTGCGTTAAGTGTGTTGAAGAAAAAATGTGGCTGAATTTGTGCCTGTAACCATGCAGCCTCGAAGCGTAATCGCTCCTCACTAGATTGTTTTACTTGAATAAGCGCATCGACGCGAGATTTCAACTCAACATATTCAATTGGTTTTTTCACATAGTCATTTGCGCCGTTTAAAAAGGCAAGTCGAATATCTTCACTTTGCTGGCGCGCCGTTAAAAATAAAATAGGTAGCTCTGAAATAGAGAAACTTTGACGAATTTGCTTTGCCAATTCATAGCCTGACATTTGTGGCAATACCGTATCTGAAATTACTAAGTCAAAGCTATGTTTTTTAATTTTAGCAAGTGCATCTATCCCGTTCATTGCTGTTTCGATTTGGTAAAACTCAGTTGTTAAAGCTTTTAATAATACTTGTAAGCTCAAAGGGTCTGCATCGACAAGCAAAATATGGGCTGGGTTAGCTGTTGCTACATGCTCACTAGCTGAAACGGCGAGCTCCTGCACAATTTCAGTTAAATCATTTTGTAAAAAGATATATTTTGATAAATTATTGCTTTGTTCAAGTGAAGACTCACTTTGTCCAAGTTTTAACCCTTTTGCGATTGGTAGAGAAAATGTAAAGGTAGAGCCAATCCCAAATATTGATGTCACATCAAGAGAGCCACCATGCAATTCAATAATTTCTTTACTAATGCTTAGACCGAGCCCTAAGCCAATATGAGCCTGTGAGGTGATATTCGCGTCAACTTGCTCGTAGGGTTCAAAAATTAGAGATTGCTTGCTCTTCTCAATTCCAATCCCAGTATCTATAACAGAAATATAAAGCTGATTGCCTAACACCTTGGCATGAATTGTAATAGAGCCTTCATCAGTAAATTTAATCGCGTTATGAATTAAATTAATGAATACTTGAATAAGGCGATTTTCGTCTGCTAGCACTGGCGGTAAATCTGCTGGTAAATCAATAAGCAGCTTTAGCGGCTTGTCTTTAATGGCTAGTTGGAACATATCACAAACACTCGTTACAATCTGGTTAATATTAACAGGGGTAATTTCCAGTTCAATTGTTTGTTCTTTCAGGTGAATCAAATCTAGTAAACCATCCAACATAAAGGACATATGCTGACCAATTGTTACTAATAGCCTTAGGTCATGCTGTTCTTTTTGGGCTAATAAAGATTGGGCGATACTTAACATATGCTGTAAAGGTGTACGCAGCTCATTGGACGTATTGGCAAGAAAATCATCCTTCCTATACATCTCTTGTTGGAGATTGCTAGCAAGTTGCTCCGATTTAGATGATTTATAAAAATAGCTAATAAACCAAAAGGCTAAGAAAGCTGTTACAACAATTAGTAAATCAAATGGATAATAAGTATAAGATGTCGTTACAAAATGATTCAGGATTAAAAATACACTATGATTAATGAGTGCCGCAGCTATTAAAAGCAACATTATATAGCCTTTGCGCTGAAGTAAAGCAATTTTATAAATAAAAACTGTTAGCAAAATTGCTGTGATAACGAAAAGCATATAAAATATAAATTCCATATAGTAAATAAAATCAATTGGCATTGTTGCAATCAACAATAAATAAACAAAGCAAATGAAAGCAAAAATGTTTAATATTTTAGTTTTAATGTATTTTTTTGTTAATTCATTAAAAAACAATATAAGCCAAAGTAACATCATGGCATAGGAAAACTGTAATATTTTCGCTGATGATACCCAGTCGATTTTTACATACGAAAGAAGAAGCTTATCGCTGGAAAGAATAATAGTCATAAACAAGGAAGTAATTAAAAGTAAAAAATAGCCGACAGCACTTCTCTTTACTCCTAAAATTAATAGTAAAATAGCACATAGGGCATAAAAAACAATAAATGCGCAAACGATTATTTGTGCAATAATTGAATACCATTTTATTTGATCGATAGAATACGAATCGCCAAAAATAAGTGATGTTGTTAATCCACCTGGTAGATGCTGATTCATATGAAAGCCAGAAATAATAATTTCATTATCGCCGGGCTCCAATTGAAAATGATAAGTAGCTGGTCTAGGGTCCTCAGATGGTTTTTTAGGATTCAATGTATGCTTTCCATGGCTACCGGTATATTTTTCGTTCACATAAAGAGTGTAAGGTGAAAGGCTCGCTGGAATGGTTAAGCTATAAATAATAGGCAAGTCAGGCACATTAATTATTTTTAAATAATACGAACCATAAGGCACATGACCTGGCTTTTGCTCAATGTACGGATCCCATGTTTCTGGTAAATGGGAATAAAGGGATGTACCAGATTGCATTGCATCTTTTGAAATAAGTAAAATGTTAGGGAACAAAACCCAATCACCATCTAAATGCATTTTAAACTCTCTAGTGTTTTGGATTTGTTCGAAATCTAATACGCCTTTGTTAATCTCAGCTTCATTGGAAAAGGAAAAGTAATGCAACCAGCTAAAGCGTAAAGAAAAAAGTAATACAATAAATAGTGAAAAAATTATTGTAATTTGTAGTACTCGTTTATATTTTCGATTTCTAGTAAGCATAGAATATCGCTCCATTTTTTATTGAAATACTTTTATTTACGAATAAAATATTTATTAAACATCCGATATATAAGTATGTTACATCAAATATTAGACTTTACCAAGAGTATAATATGATGTACTAAAGTGTAAAAGCCATTTTAAAATGGATTATGATTGGGCTAACTCTTTTCGCGCTAATTACTCGAAGTTAGCTCAAAATGGTACTATACGCGCCAATGATTAACTGACTTATATCACTCTTGAGCTGCAAGGAAGTTTTTATTTGTTTCACAAGGGTGTTTCCTTTAATTTTTGAATTAAGGTCAATATTGTAAAGGTGATAATTGGAAGGAGGAAGGATGTACCTTGAGGGTAATACTTGTAGATGATGAAATTTTACCAATACAACGTTTAAAGAAACTATTAATCAATTGCGAAATACAGCCGATTGAGATTGTCGGTGAATTTACAAATCCATTAGAGGTTTTGGAAAATATAAATGAACTGAAGCCTGATATTATCTTTGCAGATATTGAAATGCCTGTTTTAAACGGCTTAGAGCTTGCCGAGAAAATTCAAGAAATTCAACCGGATGTGGAAGTTGTTTTTATTACGGGATATGATCGTTATGCAATTGATGCGTTTAATGTACATGCGATTGACTATATGCTAAAGCCTGTACGAAAAGAGCGATTGCATAAGACGATGACTAGATTGCAATCAATCTATAGCAATAAGCTAATAACTAAAAACAATAGCACCTTACTTCAACTTTTTGGTGGACTTAAAGTTGTTCTAGCAGACGGGCAAGTGCAGGCAATGAAGTGGCGCACAGCGAAGGCAAAGGAAGTTTTTGCTTATATGGTATCTAATCATGAAAAAACAATTTTGAGAGATGCATTACTAGAAATGTTTTGGGAAGGTGTGGACGTTAATAAGGCTGTAAATCACCTATACACAACAATTTCTACCATTCGCCAAACATTAAAAAAATATAATTTGCACGATATTTCAATCTCTAGCCCGTTATTTGATTCAGGCTATCAGCTGCAATTAGGAAATGTCCTTGTCGATGTTCATGAATGGAGAAAGCAGCTTAAAGCATTACCAGCTCTTTCAAATGCTACATATGAAAAGCATGAGGAGGCTGTAAATGCTTATAAGGAGCACTTTTTAAATGATTGTGATTATATTTGGGCAGAAAGTGAGCGGGAGCATTTAAAACGATTGTGGCTCCAACACGCACTAGAGTTGAGTGAATTTTATATAAAAGAACAAAAATTTGAACGTGCAATTGCAATTGAAAAGAGGTTACAAAAGTTAAATATAGAGGAGGAATCGCATTATTTCACATTGATGAAGCTCTATGATGCAATAGGGAATAAGAGTGCGGTTGAGGGGCAGTATGTATTGTTAGAGAAAATGCTCAAAGAACAGCTTGCGATAGAGCCTGATGTAGAGATAATAAGCTGGTTTCAGCAATGGAAAAATAAACAATATGAGCTGAAAAACTAGGAGCTGTCCCAAAAGTTATTTTGGGCAGCTCCTTTTCTGACGATTTTAGCCTTCAAATTCAATATTCGCTAAAAAACCTATGTGCCTGTCGCTTTACTTTTGGCATAAAGCTCCTGCGGTTACTTGTTGCAAAGGGGGATGAAGATGTCAGCCTAGAACATTTGTGGCAAAAACTCTTTTCTAAAAAGTTGATTTTTACGGAGCCATATTTTCAGGATCATGCGGTGTGTTAGAAGCTTACGCCTTTTGTGCGGCTTTGATTTTGCTTCTTGCAAGCTTTGTAGGAGGAGACATGTTTCAGTCGCGTAGGCTTGTGGCTCGACAAGTATGTTTAATTGATAATCTATCAAGCTAGCCTCCTGTACTTTTGCTAGTAATTTAGCAAAGGCTATATTCATTTCAGCATGCTTTTCCTCTATTGCTAAATGGATTAGCATGTCTAATGTCTGTATAATTTCTAATTCTAGCGCTTGTAGCTGTTCAGCAGTTTGTTGCATCGTATCACTTCCTTCTCTGTATTTATTATGTGGAAAACTAACGCTTGTTTTATTAAATTATAAAAACTCTAGTTGGTCTAGACATAGCAATGAGTAATCAATTACGCCTTGATTAACTCTAGTCCAGATTTTTCCGAGCTGTTTAGTGGAAGTTCACATAAAACCGTCACATCCTGTAGCAATGTTTAACCGGTCTGCATCACGCAGTCCTCTCTGCAAAATTTATGACATCCACCGCAAGTCAGGTTAGCACAATGTTAGTCACTCAGTCGTTATCTTAGCACGCACTTGTTTTAGGCTGAGTTCTTCTATATCAGCGGGTGTCCAAACATCCGCTGAAAGAAGTTGAAAATACAGATTTAAGCTAGGGAAGGTGAATCCACATTTTTGCTATAAATATAATAGCCTGTTTTTATGTTTTTGTCTTTTTGTAAAGAGTTTTTGCGTAAGAAATGGCTAAAATATGATACACTAAAGCCTATAAAACAAAATAAAGAGAGTTGAAAAAATCAATGGAACAACCATTTTTACCAATATTATTAGGATCAGATATGAACGCTTATGGTATGGCTCGTTCTTTTTTTGAGGCATACGGTATTCGCCCGCTTGTACTAGGGCGCTCACATTTAACAGCCACGCAAGATAGCAGTATTTTAAACTTCCAAGCAATTGACCGTTTAAATGAAGATGATGTATTTTTACCTGCCTTAGAAAAAATCGCACAGCAATATGAGGGGAAAAAACTGTTACTATTAGCCTGTGGTGATGATTATGCAAAATTAATTATTAAAAATAAACCAGCACTACAAAACTATTTCACCGTGCCGTGTATCGATGAAGAGCTAATGGATCAAATTTTATTGAAGGAAAACTTCTATAAAATGTGTGATAAATATGGCTTTAAATATCCGGGCACAACAACCGTGACAGTGGAAAACTATGAGCATTTTGAGCCCCCTTTTAGCTACCCAATTATTATTAAAGCCTCGAACTCGGTAGCTTATTGGGCCTGCTCATTCCCAGGAAAAAAGAAAGTATTCGTAGCGCATGATGAGGCTGAGCAAAAGGCTATTTTAAAGGCAATTTATCAATCGAGCTATCAGGATACATTAATTATTCAGGAGTTTATTCCCGGCGATGATTCGTATATGCGTGTACTTAATGCGTATGTAGGGAAGGATGGAAAAGTGAAGCTAATGTGCTTAGGCAACCCAATTTTAGAGGAGCATTCACCCGAAGGTATTGGGAGCTATGCAGCGATTATTACGACGTATGATAAGGAGTTAATGGACCAAGTACGCTTCTTTTTAGAGGATATTGGCTACACAGGCTTTGCTAACTTTGATATGAAATACGATACGCGTGATGGACAGTATAAGCTATTTGAAATCAATTTACGTAACGGTCGCTCTAGCTATTATGTAACAGCGGCTGGCTATAATTTAATGAAATATGTCGCGGATGATTATATGTTAAATATTAAGCAGCAGTTAACATATGGCGACAACCCTCATTTATGGATGATTATTCCGAAAGGCGTATTGTTCAAATATGCTTCCAATGAAAAAATGAAAATGGAAGCGAAAAGCTTAATTCGTCAAGGGAAATTTACTAACTCCTTATTTTATAGCAAGGATATGAATATGAAGCGTTGGGCAAAGCTTACACTCAACAGCTTAAATTACTATCGAAAATATAAGAAATACTTTAACAATAAAGGTTTGACTGAATAGATGAAAAAAACACTAGGTATTATTGGCGGTGTAGGTCCGCTTGCAACAA
The DNA here is from genome assembly GCF_038593115.1 of Metasolibacillus sp. FSL H7-0170. NCBI lineage: Bacteria > Bacillati > Bacillota > Bacilli > Caryophanales > Caryophanaceae > Metasolibacillus > Metasolibacillus sp. FSL H7-0170. The sequence continues at coordinate 3,217,258 of NZ_CP151964.1, forward strand.
TGTTTATCGGCGAAATGATTGTGCGCCGAACGCTAGCAAATAAAGACCAAGAGCATATACACACAATCATCGATAATGACACAACAATTCCTGATCGCACGGCTTATATTTTAGATAGAACAAAAGAAAACCCTGTACCATACTTGCAGCGAGATGCACAAAAGCTTGCTGCATATGGTGCTGATATTATTTGTATCCCATGCAATACGGCGCATACTTTTTATGACGATATGCAGGAAGCTTGTCCTGTGCCGATTTTGCATATGATTCGAGAGACGGCTAAACGTGCAAGTAAGCATAGGGCAAAGAGAGTAGGGGTTTTAGCGACAGATGGCACTTTAGCGGCAGGCGTATATCAACAAGCATTGCAAGAGGTAGATATTGAGCCAGTTTTGCTAAAAAAGGCAATGCAGCAACAGTTAATGACTGTTATTTATGATTATGTGAAAGCAGGCAAAGATGTGAGTAGGGAATTGTGGCAACCAATTGAAGAGGAATTGTGGCAGCAGCAATGCGATTTTATTGTGTTAGGCTGTACGGAGCTATCAATCGTTAATAAGGAGCTGCGTTTAGGGGCAGGCTATATTGACTCACTACTCGTTCTTGCAGAAGCAGCGATTATTGTATGTGGCTATGAAGTAAATAATTAAAGGCGTGTAGTAACTCTTTTAAAAGGCAAATCACCGATAGCGTCCCAAATGTCAGCAACCGCGAGCATTTGGGACGCTATCGTTTATATGAAAAAATGTGATACACTAACTAATACAATAAGTAAGATGAAGGTGGGTATAATCATGTCGGCGATTCAATTATTAAATGAAACATTACAAAAAAAGTGGACATTTGAGCAAGAAATGAAAATTCAGCAGGAAATGATTCCAGCAATGCTAGATGGGAAAGATATCGTAGCAGAATCACCAACTGGTTCAGGAAAAACATTAGCATATGTACTTCCGATTTTAAATAAAGTAAACGGTAGCAAAAAACAGACACAGGCACTTATCGTTGCACCATCGCAAGAGCTAGCAATGCAAATTGTAAATGTCATACGTGAGTGGACTGAAGGGTCAGAAATTACCGTCCAGCAATTAATTGGTGGAGCAAATGCAGCCCGTCAAATTGAAAAGCTGAAAAAAAAGCCGACAATTGTTGTAGGTACGCCAGGGCGCTTAAATGAGCTAGCCCGTTCGGGAAAGCTAAAATTAAAAGAAATTGAAACGGTTGTACTTGATGAGTGTGATCAGCTATTAAGCCGTGAATATCGCGTTGTTGTAAAGTCATTTATAGATGGGGCAGCATATGGGCGCCAAGTTGTTGTCGTGTCGGCGACAATTACAGAGGAAATTGAAATTGTAGCAGAACGACTAATGTTTGAGCCAGTAAATATTAAAATTAAGCCTGAAGATATGGTCAAGGTCGGTAAGATTGTTCATTCATTTATAAAGGTGGATGAGCGAGATAAAACAGATTTGCTACGTCGCTTAGCAAATATTTCGGGTGTGCGTGCATTAGCATTTGCTAATAATATTGATCAAGTGCTAATGAAGCAAAGTAAATTATCCTATAAAGAAGCACCGATAGTTGCGCTTCATTCTGATATGAAAAAGGAAGAGCGCAAGAAAACATTAGATGCATTTCGCAAAGGCGAAGCTCGCATTTTAATTGCTACAGATATTGCCGCACGAGGATTAGATATTACCGGATTAACACATGTTATACATGTAGATGTTCCCCGTACAATTGAGCAGTATACGCACCGCTCTGGTCGAACAGGGCGTGCTGGTGCAGATGGTGAAGTGTTGACATTGCTATCATATCGCGATGAAAAAACATATAAGAAATGGCTGCGTGAACTAGGACTTAAAGCGATTCAAAAGATATGGCATAAAGGTGAGCTAATCGAAGGAAACTCAAAAACAATTAACAAATAAAGGGGAAATTTACTATGACATTTGAGGAGAAATTAGCTGAGTACGCGGAGCTAGCTGTGCGCGTAGGGGTAAACATTCAACAGGGGCAGTATTTATTAATTAATACATCGACAGATACGTTAGATTTTACACGCTTAGTTGTAGAAAAAGCATATGAGGCAGGTGCAGGGCGTGTACATGTTAATTTAACGGATGCAGTATTTGAGCGCGCATTTTTTGAGCATGCAACAACAGAGGAGATTGACAAGTTTCCACAGTGGATTGTTGCACAGCGTGAGGAATTAATTGCACGTCAAGGAGCATTATTATGGATTGATGCTGAGGACCCAGACTTATTAGCAGGTATTGATGTAGCAAAACTTGCCACACAGCAAAAGGCAGCAGGAAGTGCGCTTGTGAATTATCGAAAAGCGGTAATGAATGATGATATTGCATGGTCGATTATTGCTGTACCATCTACAAAATGGGCGGCAAAAGTATTTCCAAGCTTGGCTGCAGATAAGCAAGTAAACGCTTTATGGGAGGCAATTTTTGCAACGGTGCATATTGGGCAAGGAAATGCTGTGGCGCAATGGCAAAACCATATTGCAAATCTGGAGGCGAGAGCCGAAAAGTTAAATAGTAAAAAATATAAAAAGCTACATTACAAAGCATCTGGTACAAATTTAACAATCGAGCTACCGGAGAAGCATATTTGGCAATGCGGTAGTAGTAAAACCCCACAAGGAACAATTTTTATTGCTAATATGCCAACGGAGGAAGTATACACGCTGCCAGCGAAATATGGTGTAAACGGCACAGTATCAAATACGAAGCCCCTAGTTTATAAAGGGAACATCATTGACCAATTTACGTTGACGTTTGAGGCGGGGAAAATTACCGCTGCGAAGGCAGAGGTTGGTAATGAACTGTTGCAGGAATTAATTCATGCGGACGAAGGCTCGTGCTATTTAGGCGAAGTTGCTTTAGTACCACATGAATCGCCGATTTCAGCTTCAAATATTTTGTATTACAACACATTGTTTGATGAAAATGCATCAAATCATTTAGCGATTGGTGAAGCATATCCGACCTGCTACGAAGGTGGACGTGAGCTTGAACAAGCTCAGCTTGAATCGTTAGGTATCAACACATCTATTACACATGAGGACTTTATGATTGGTAGTGGTGAGATGGATATTGACGGTGAATTAGAGGATGGCACATATGAGCCAATTTTCCGTCAAGGAAGCTGGGCACTTTAAGCAGGTGAGGCAATGAAAAAATGGCTCATTGTTACATTGCTGTTTGTTGGTGCTACAACAGTGCAGGCGCAAGAAGTATATATTCCGCTAGGAGATTCGCTAGCTGCTGGGCAAACCCCTTACCGACAAATTGATACAGGATACACTGATTTAATTGCGATGCAGCTCGCATTGACGAACGAGCTGCAATATTACTCAAAGGAATTAACATTTCCAGGCTACACAGTAGCGAATGTTTTACAACGTATAGAACAGCCAGATGCGCAAGCGTTGTTGGCAAAGGCGACAGTCATTACAATATCAGCAGGAGCGAATGATTTATTGCAAATTGTACAGCATCGCCCGCAGGCAGGTACATTGAGCTTTTCGCAGCTAACAGCCGATTTTTCTTTGAATCAAGTACGCCAAAATATAGGAGTACTTTTAGAGAAGCTAGAGCAATATGCACCACATGCTACAATCTATGTAATGGGCTATTACTTCCCATACCCGCATGTACATCCTACACAAATGGAAGGCACACAGCAGCAGCTACGTATGTTAAACCAAATTTTACAGCAGCAAGCTGAGCAGTATGGCGCATATTTTATTGCCGTTGAACAAGTCTTTGCAGCAAATGCCAAAGCGTACTTGCCAAATATTTCAGATGTCCATCCGACAATGGAAGGCTATTTAGTGATGGCGAATGCATTTTTACAAAAATTTAATCAGACACTATTAACAAAAAAGCAGTTACCACAGCCAAACCCATTGTCATTTGAAAGTTTGCTACAAATAGAAAAAATAACAACAGAATTGGATATGCGAATGAGCCCGTTTTAGGGAAGTGAATTGTTTAAATACGGAAATAAAAAGCTACCTTGGAAAATCGCCTAGCGATTTCCGAGGTAGCTTTTTCGGTTATTATTAGCGATTATTGGCTAATTTTAACGTCTTTTAAGTGGTAAATGCTGTCAGAAGTTACGCGGAAGCCAGTAACTTTGTCAGACACACCTGTTAAAACTGATGGGTGTAAAACGAATGCCATTGGCGCTTCGTCTGAAATCATCTTAATTGCGTCATTGTAGATACCTTGACGAGCATCTTGGTCTGCTTCACGACGACCAGCATCTAATAACTGATCAACTTCAGTGCTTGTGAAGAATGAACGGTTACCCGGGTCACCATGTTGAGAAGAATGGAATAATGCATATAGACCGTAGTCAGCATCACCAGTAGCATTTGACCATCCTAGGATGAACATATCATGCTCTCCAGCAGCTGTTTTTTCTAAATATGCGCCCCACTCCATTACTTCGATGTTTACATCAATGTTTAACTCTTTTAAAGCCTGTTGTAGAACGATTGCTACGTTTTGACGAGCTGGGTTATCATTCGTCCAAATTGTAGTTTTGAAGCCATCAGGATAGCCTGCTTCAGCTAGTAAAGCTTTTGCACCTTCAAGGTCAAATTCAGTTGGTGTTACATCTTCAGTATAGCCAAAAACGCCTGGTGAAATAGGGCTAATAGCTGGAATACCGAAACCTTCATAAATCCCATCAATTAGAGTTTGACGGTCAATTGCTTTTGAAATTGCTTGACGAACAAGCTTGTTATCAAATGGTGCTTTTTGTGTATTGAAACCGATATAAGTTAAAGATGTTGATGGTGTTTCATCAACAGTTGCAACGCCTGAAGCGTTTACGTTTGCCACTTGGTTAGGCTCAACAGTACCGATAATATGAGCATTGCCTGATTGTAGCTCAGCAACACGTGTAGCCATTTCTGGAACTACTTTAATTGTTACAGTGTCAACATGTGCTGGTGTATCCCAGTATTCTGCAAATTTCTCTAATTTAATTTCATTACCTGGTGCCCAAGAAACAAATTTGAATGGACCAGTACCAACTGGGTTTGTACCGATTACAGAACCTGCTGCTGTATCACCTGTCATTGCAGCGTAGTCAGCATCAATTGATTTTGGAGAAATGATGCCACCACCGTTATGCGTTAAATGAGCAAGTAATGGTGAGAATGGGTATTCTGTAATAAATTGTACAGTTGTTTCATCAACTACTTTTACTTCTGTAACCATTTCGTATAAGAATGCACGTGGAGAACCAACTTCTGGGTCTAATACGCGATCAAAGTTCTTCTTAACAGCATCAGCATTGAATGCTTCGCCATCGTGGAAAGTGATACCAGAGCGTAATTTGAATTCCCAAGTTAAATCATCAACTTGTGTCCAAGACTCAGCTAAACCAGGTGCTAAATCACCGTTAGCATCACGTACTACTAAAGTTTCATAAATATTACTTTGAACGTTTGAAGATGACACATCATTTGAACCGTGTGGATCTAAAGATTGAGCATCAGATAATTCAGCAATAATTAAATCGCCACCAGCTTCAGTTGCTGTTTCGCTTCCTTCCGATTGTGATCCTTCGTTGTTGTTTGAAGTACCACCGTTGTCTGTCTCTTCTTTCTTATCGCCACCACAAGCTGCTAAAACAAGTGTTAGCGTTAAAGTTAAGAAGAGTAACCATAGTGACTTTTTTGAAAATGTCATATGGAAAATCCCCCTTCAAAAAAATTATTCTAGAATATTACGTTTTTGTAACATCTGGTTAGAATATACCATACCTTTTTATTAACAGGCAATCAATTGTTTAAAAATAAAGATTTTTCTCTGAATTCAATTAGCAGATAAGCGTTTACAACTTAAAAAAACTTTTATGAAAACCCTTTCAAAGCGCGTGTTTTCATAAGGTCTTATAGTGAAAAATATCGAATTTTGTCAAACTAATTATTCACCAAAAAGTAATTTTATATTTCAAACAATCAAAAAAACTATTGAAAAGGCACTATATTCATATATATACTGTTATTCATACTGATTAAATTTTATCTTCATTCAGCAAATGTTTTTTGGTGTAAAAAAGCGTCAGCATATACTTCTTCTGTTGTACAAATCACCGTAACTATGTGGACTAAAGGGTGTTGCACCAGCAAGTAAGTATAGTAGTTGTGTGCTATGTTTACAGCAATAAGACAAATATTTAATATTTAAGAGGAGAAAGCTCCCGCTGCATGGTAAGATAAGTATTTGGCGGATGTAACAGATTTTTGTATATTCACTTAAATGGTCTGAATGCATTTTAAGCCGAGGTATCTAACGATAAATGCAATTATCTGAACAGTTTGATTAATGAAAGGGTGATCACAATGAGCGTGCAAACTGAAAAGGTTTCAAGCGCAACAAGAAGTAATCCACGAGTAGAGGCTTTTAAAACCTTCTCAAAGAGATTGCTGAAAAATAAGGCTGCAGTAGTTGGGGGCTTAATTATTTTATTCATTATACTAGTCGGTATATTTGGTCCAATGTTTTTGAAAACAGATCCAAATGCGCAAAATTTAGTGAATAAACTTCAACCACCATCAAAGGACCATTGGTTTGGAACTGATAATTTTGGACGAGATATATTTACTCGTATTATTTTCGGTACACAACTCACATTGAAGGTAGGGTTTTTATCAGTATTTATCGGTGGAGTTATCGGTGTAGTATTAGGAATCGTTGCTGGTTATTATGGTGGACTAGTTGATACGATTACGATGCGCCTTATGGATATTCTGCTTGCTTTCCCAGGTATTTTATTAGCATTAGCAATTGTATCTGTATTAGGTGGTAGCTTAACAAATGTAATTATTGCGGTAGGTATTTTCTCTGTGCCAGCATTTGCCCGAATTGTTCGGGGATCTACGCTGCAAGTGAAAAAATTGGAATATATAGATGCTGTAAAGGCACTCGGTGCAAGTGATGGGCGTATTATTTTCCTACATATTTTACCTAATATTATGTCACCAATTATTGTTCAAGCAACAATGCGTATTGCAACAGCTATTTTAACTGCCTCTGGTTTAGCTTTCCTAGGTTTAGGTGCACAGCCGCCAGAGCCTGAATGGGGCGCAATGTTAAACGAAGGGCGTACTTATATGCATAATGCAAGTCATATGGTAATGTTCCCGGGTATGATGATTGTTATTGTTGTATTAGCATTTAATATATTCGGAGACGGTCTACGTGATGCACTAGATCCAAAAATGAAGCAATAAAGGAGGGGCAGCTATGACAAAATATATTATTCGTCGTTTGTTACAAACGATTCCAGTATTACTTGGGGTATCGATTTTAGTATTTTCATTGATGTTCCTTATTCCTGGGGATCCTGCACGCGTAATGGCTGGTGAAGGAGCTTCAGAGCAAACAATTGAAAATCTACGTGAGAAATTAGGGTTAAATGACCCAGCATATGTACAGTATGGTCGCTTTCTGACAAGTGCGGTAAAAGGGGACTTAGGAAACTCAGTTCGTAGTGGTCGCCCTGTAATGGATGAAATTTCAGCTCGCTTTTGGATTACGGTAGAATTAGCAGTATATTCAACGGTTTTGGCTGTGTTTATTGGCTTAATTGCAGGTATTGTTTCTGCTGTACGCCATTACACATTAACAGATATTTTCATAATGATTATCGCCTTATTCGGTTTATCTATGCCGAACTTCTGGCTCGGTTTAGTATTAATTCAATGGTTCGCATTAGGGAATTTACCATTCGGTATACCTATGCCTGAATGGCTCTTCGAAATTGTTCAAATGCGACCTTCTGGTTGGGGTGAGTCATGGCGACAAATGGTGCTGCCAGTTATTACGTTAGGTACTGGTGGAGCAGCTATTATCGCTCGTATGACCCGTTCCTCTATGCTTGAAGTAATCGGACAAGATTATATTCGTACAGCTCGTGCAAAAGGGGTTTCAGAGCGTATTGTTATTTATCGACATGCACTTAAAAATGCTTTAATTCCTGTAGTAACAGTAATTGGACTTGAATTTGGTGGCTTCTTAGGTGGAGCGGTCTTAACAGAAACGATTTTTGCAATTAACGGTATGGGACGTCTAACAATCGATGCGATTAGGCAGCGGGATTTCCCAATTGTGCAAGGAACCGTACTAGTTATTTCGGTCATTTTCGTACTAGTAAACTTACTTGTAGATATTTCATATAAATTCTTAAATAAACGAATCGACTTGAATTAGTTTAAGGTGAAATGAGGTGAATCATTGTGACACAACAATTAGAAAATATTTTAGAAGTGAATGACTTACAAACTGTTTTTTCAACTGACGGTGGTGAGGTACGTGCGGTTGATGGTGTCAGCTTTGTCGTACCAAAAGGAAAAACAATTGGTATTGTGGGGGAATCTGGTTCAGGTAAAAGTATTACATCTTTATCAATTCTTCGCCTTTTAGCGAAAAACGGGAAGATTAAAGATGGCGAGATTCTTTTCAAAGGAAAAGATTTACTGAAGCTATCGGATAAACAAATGCGTGATATTCGAGGAAATCAAATTTCAATGATTTTCCAGGAGCCGATGACTTCGTTAAACCCTGTTTATACAGTAGGACAACAAATAAGTGAAACACTTATTATTCATAAAAAGATTTCCAAGCAAGAGGCAATGAAGCAATCGGTAGATATGCTGAAACTTGTAGGAATTCCTTCTCCTGAAAAGCGTGTAAAACAGTATCCGCATGAGCTTTCAGGGGGGATGCGTCAACGTGTTATGATTGCCATGGCATTGGCGTGTGACCCAGAAATTTTAATTGCGGATGAACCAACAACTGCTCTTGACGTAACAATTCAAGCGCAAATTTTAGAGCTTATTCGTGATTTACAAAATCGCTTAGGCATGTCTGTAATTATGATTACACATGACCTAGGTGTAGTAGCAGAAACATGTGACTATGTAGCTGTTATGTATGCAGGTCAGGTAGTAGAATATTCGGATGTACGTACGTTATTTAAAAATCCGAAGCATCCATATACACTGGGGCTACTAAACTCTTTACCGCGTCACGATGTGGATCAAGAAAAGCTTATTCCGATTAAAGGAATGGTGCCAAGCCCACACGAAATGCCTATAGGCTGTCGTTTTGCACCACGTTGCCCAGTGGCTACAGAGGGTTGTCATACTAAGCCACCTGTGCTTGAAAAGAAGGGCAATAACGAGCAAATTCGTTGCTGGATGTACTCAGAAGAGTGGGATGGCGATTCGGAGGTGACGCTATATGGCGAAAAAAGAACTGTTAAAGGTTGAGGGATTAAAGCAATACTTCCCGATTAAAGGTGGCTTTCTTGGTCGTACAGTGAACCACGTAAAAGCACTGGATGGTGTTTCATTTACAGTTTATGAAGGTGAAACTGTAAGTATTGTAGGAGAATCAGGTTGCGGTAAATCAACAACTGGCCGTGCTATTTTAAGATTGGAGGAGCCTACAGAAGGTGTTGTAGAGTTCCAAGGTACAGATTTAACTAAGATTTCTAAAGGAGAAATGCGTAAGTTCCGCAAAGATTTACAAATTATTTTTCAGGACCCTTACGCTTCGATAAATCCGCGTCAAACAGTAGCGTCTGTTCTGAACGAGGCGATGCAAATTCAAAATGTATTGCCAACCAATCAGCGACGTGCGCGCATCGAGGAGCTTTTGGAAACGGTAGGTTTACGTCCATATCAAGCGGACCGTTATCCACATGAATTCTCTGGTGGTCAGCGTCAACGTATTGGTATTGCGCGTGCGCTTTCTGTAAATCCAAAGCTAATTATTTGTGATGAGGCGGTATCTGCACTAGACGTATCGATTCAGGCACAGGTTTTAAACTTATTAGAGGAATTACAAAATGAATATGGCTTAACATATTTATTTATCTCGCATGATTTAGGGGTAGTACGACATATTTCAGACCGTATTATCGTTATGTATTTAGGGAAAATTGTAGAGATTGCAGATAAGGTTAGCTTGTTTGAAAATCCACAGCACCCATATACGAAAGCATTACTATCAGCAATTCCTGTTCCAGATCCAGATGCTAAAAAAGAGCGGGTTATTTTAAAAGGTGATGTACCATCACCAATCGACCCGCCAAACGGCTGTCGTTTCCATACGCGCTGTCCATTTGCGACAGATAAATGTCGTACAGAGGAGCCAGTGTTACGTACATCTGACTTGATGAAAGAAGGCCATCAAGCGGCATGTCACTATATGGAAGACATCACAAAAGGTGCATTGACGCCAAATTATTAGTAGTATAAGGGGTGTTTGAAAAGTCGGTGTGTATTGACTTTTCAAACACCCCTATTGATTTTTTATAAGGAGTTGCTATCATGAAAATTTTTCATACGGCAGACTGGCATTTAGGAAAGCTTGTACAAGGTGTATATATGACAGACGAGCAGCGCTTTATTTTAGAGCAGTTTATTGCAGCGATTGATGAAGAACAGCCGGATGCTGTTATTATCGCTGGTGATTTGTATGACCGTGCCATACCTCCAGTAGAGGCAGTGGATTTATTAGATGATATATTAAGTAAAATTGCATTGCAGCGAAAAATTCCTGTTCTAGCTATTGCGGGCAATCATGATAGTCCTACTCGCTTACAGTTTGGACGTCAGTTAATGGAACGAGCAGGCTTACATATCGCTGGAGAGATAAATGCTATATGGCAGCCAGTCATTTTAAATGATGAACATGGTGAAGTTCATTTTCACTTCATTCCATTTACGGAGCCAGCAATAGTAAAGACCATATTGCAGGATGATAGCATCACTACATACGATGAAGCGATGAAAAAAGTGATTGAGCAAATTATGCCAACTTTAAATTCGGATGCACGCCATATAGCTATTGCCCATGCCTTCGTAACACCAAATGGTGATAAGCAAGAGAATACAAGCGACTCAGAGCGACCGTTGGTTATCGGTGGCTCAGAATGTGTCGATGCCCATTATTTTGCACCATTTCATTATACGGCGTTAGGGCATTTACATCGCGCACATTATGTGCTGAATGAAACGATACGTTATGCAGGCTCACCTCTTAAGTATTCAGCATCAGAAGCTAATCATGAAAAAGGCTTCCTAATTATAGACTTAGCCGCTGATGGTACAGTTACCGTAACGAAACGCCCACTTATTCCTCGCAAAGATTTACGTATTGTAGAGGGTACTTTGCAGGAAATTTTACGCCATCAAGAAAGTGAGGACTATGTTTTTGTTCGTCTAATTGATACGACACCAGTAATTGGTGCAATGGAACAAATACGTACAGTTTATAAAAATGCATTGCATGTGGAGAGAAAAGCAATGTTTTTGGAACGTGATGAAGAGCAAATACCAATGCGTGACCAACTAGATGAACGTACATTATTTCAAGGCTTTATGAAGGAAATGACAGGCGAGGAACCCTCAGCTATTGCATGCAAATTATTTGATGAAGCTTTACAGGAGCTTTTAAAGGAAGAACGTGAGGAGGAAAAAGTGAAATGAAGCCAATTCGTTTGACTCTTCAAGCATTCGGGCCATATAAGCATAAGGAGGTAATCGATTTTAGTGAGCTACAAAAACATCGTTTATTTGTGATATCTGGACAAACAGGTGCAGGCAAGACGACTATTTTTGATGGTATTACCTTTGCTTTATATGGTGCGGCAAGTGGACAAGATCGTAAAGAAAATAAATCGATGCGCAGTGATTTTGCTGAGGATGATGTGCATACAGCAGTAGAGCTTGTTTTTGAGGTGCGCGGTACTACGTATCGTGTAAAGCGTCAATTAGCGCATATAAAAAAGGGACGTAAGGCAGCGACAGGCGAAGCATATGAATTTATGCGATTACAAGAAAATGGGGTAGAACAACCCGCTGTTGAGCGACAAAAAGTAACGGATATTAATAAAAAAATTGAGGAATTAATTGGCTTATCCTACGACCAATTTAGCCAGATTATTATGTTACCACAAGGTGAATTTCGCAAGCTGCTCACCTCACAATCAGATAATAAAGAGGCAATTTTACGAAAAATCTTCAAGACGGAGCGCTATGGAGAAATTGCTAAAAAACTTGAACAGAAAAAGCAACAGGCTGAGCAGCAGCAAAAAATGGCTATTGCGCGCAGTGAAAGCTATGTAGAACAACTTGTAGGAGCGTTACCGAAACGCGATTCATTGCTTTTTGAGCGTTTGCAAGATGAGTCTAATTTATATCAAATTGATGAGGCTTTAGAGCAGGAGCTACACTACTATGAATTGAAGGCAGATGCTGATGTTAAGCATTATCAAGAAGCATTTGCACAACATGAGAAGCAGCAAAGAATCGTTTTAGAATGGCAGCGACTGAATGAGCGAATCGAGAATTTTGAGCAAAAGAAGCGGGAACTTGCAGCTAAAAAGCTAGAGCAGGCATTATTTGAAAATAAGAAAAGGCAATATGAGGCGGCTACGAAGGCACAGCAGCTTATTCCAATAGCTGAACAATGTACACAGCTACAGCAGGAAGAGGCTAATAAAGCGGCTATGTTAACGACATTATTGGCAAAAAAAGAGCAGTTACAACAAGAGCGGCAACAAGCATATGCCATATTACAAACAGAAAAAGAACGAGATAATGAACGATTAACATATCAGCAGGAGCTGAAGGAGCTAGAAAAAATCAAACCGCTTTATGAGGAAATCGCATTGCTAGCCAGCGCTGTTGAAAAGCAGCAGCAACAGCTCCATTTACAGCAAAAAAATATTCATCATGCTAATGAGCAGATTGAAAAATTGAAGCAACAAATGAATGAACAGCAAAATTCGATTGAAAAGCAAGAAGAGCAAGTGGCAAGGCTACCGAAATTATTAGAACAGCAGCAATATCTGAAGGAAGTGGTAGCCCTATTTAAAAACTTAGGAGATACAACTGCAAAGGAGCAGAAATTGGCTGAGCAGCTCACAAATATAAATCAGCAATATGAGGAAGCTCAGCAACATTATGAACGAGAAATGGAGCGTTGGTTAGCAAATCAAGCGCATATGCTGGCACTTGAGCTAGTATCTGGTGAACCGTGCCCGGTTTGTGGCAGTACGGAGCATCCTGCGATTAATGACAGTGCAACTGAGCAAGTGGAGCAACAACAATTACAGTTATTTAAAGAGCGAGCTGACAAGCTACACAAGCAATGTATGCAGCTTACAACAGAGTATCAATTGGTATTGCAAGGGCAAGAGCAGCTACAACAGCAGCTTCAGCAATTAGATGCTGAAATTGCTGAGGAGTCCACCTATTTAACGCGTTATCAGCAGGGCAAGAATGAAATCATACAATTGCAACATGTAGTAGGAAATTTAGTAGACTGTCGTCAAAAGCTAAAGGATATGCAGCTTACAATTATTCAGCATGAACAAGAGCAAAAACACAATGAGCAACAGCTACAGCAAGTTCAACATGGATTTATTCATCAGCAAACGGTACTAGAGCAAAAACGTTTAAGTATGCCATCAGCGATTAGTAGCATCAAGCAGCTAGAGAATACATATCAGCAAAAGCAACAGCAGCTCTTTGTATTACAGCAAGCATTAAGTAATGCGCAGAAGCATTATGATGAATCCTATGCTAGCTATTTAAAAATAACAGAAACGTACACGCTATCAATTACACATCATGAAGAATTACAGCAAAAGCTTGTATTAGTGACGGAGCAATTCAACAAGAAACTACAAGAATTAGGATTTACGACAGAGGAAGAGTTTGTCAGCTCATGTCGTACAGAGCAGCAAATACAGCAATTACAACAGGAATATATGAACTATACAAATGAGCTACATGCTTTAACGTTGTTTGTCGAGCAAGAAAAGCAGCAATTAGCTAATGCAGAAAAGGTAGATATAACAGCTGCACAGGAACAGCTACAAGCATATAAGGAGGCATATGAGGAGGCGTTACGAACTGCCAATACCTCAAAAAATTACAAGCAACTTTGTTTAGAATATAAAGACAAGCTATTGCAAATAGCGGATGAAATTCATTCGTTAACACAAACGGCGAATGAAGTAATCATGCTTTATAATGTGTTGCGCGGGCAAAATCAGCGGAAAATTTCCTTCGAACGTTATGTACAAATGGGCTATTTAGAGCAAATTACTGAGGCGGCGAATCACCGCCTAAAACATTTATCGAATGGGCAGTATCAATTAGTATGCTCTGACCGCCAAGAATCGCATGGACGACAAAGTGGGCTAAGCTTAGACGTATATGATAGCTATACAGGGCAAACTCGCGATGTTAAATCATTGTCCGGTGGAGAGAAATTTAATGCCTCTCTATGTTTAGCGTTAGGCATGGCTGATATTATTCAAAGCTTTCAGGGCAATGTGCAAATTGATACGATGTTTATTGACGAAGGCTTCGGGTCTCTTGATGAAGAATCATTAATGCGTGCGATTGATACTTTAATCGACTTGCAAAAATCAGGTCGCATGATTGGCGTTATTTCTCATGTAGCTGAGCTAAAGGCAGCCATTTCGACTGTTTTGCATGTTGAGAAATTGAAGGAAGGCTATAGTCGCACCATGATTAAAGTGCCAAGTGTATAGCATAAAAAAAACGGCTGTCTAGAAGTTGTAGATTTTTTGCGACGAATTATCGCGGAACTACATTACTTTCCAGACAGCCGTTATTGATGAAAGAGTTACATTATTTGCGGCGAACGGTAGGCTGTTTCTTATCGTTAAGTATTTTTTTGATGATTGGATAAGCAACTGGTGCCCATTTTATAGCTGTTTTTACAATTTTACCGAGTTTCATAATATATTCGCTCCTTCTATTTTGATTCAGAGAAAGCTTTCAATTAGTGCTTTTATTATACCCTACCAACTCTGCCGTTAAACATTACGGAATACTAGCACCGCTTGGACGATATTCCAAATGACGAATGCTAAATAAATTAATCCATAAAGCAGCATCCCACCAAAGCCTGCAAAAAATAAAGTCGCATCTTCCTGTGCCCCACCAAATATCGTAGTGAAGATAAAGAAAACACCTACAGCAATCCCTATGACAATAGGAATAACATGTGAAATCAGTGCGCGTTTTGCATGGTAGCGAACCTCTTCATCCTTCGATACTAGCCATACAATAATTGGCGCTATAAATGGTGCAAAGAAGATACTCAAATAACTAAGTGCACTTAAAATTTTACGGTCCTCCATGAAATCATCCCCTATAAAAATTTTACTTTAATCTAATTTTATCTACGTATGAAGACAAATAGAAGTTTCAAAAAGATTTTGTGAAGAAATATGAATTTTTTTGAATGAATTTGAAATAAAGTTGTTGATTAATCTTATAATTCTAATTATTATATAGCTAATAGTATGTTGGGGGTGGAACGATGCTAACAGTTGAGCGACAGCATTTAATTCGTGAGCTTTTAAAACAACAAGAGATTGTAACGATGCAAGAATTAATTGAAATAACGAAAGCGTCCGAATCAACAATCCGCAGAGATTTAATTCAATTAGAGCGCGCTAAAATATTAAAGCGCATTCATGGAGGCGCTTCAAGATTGCAAGGCAAATTAATTGAGCCAAGTATTTCTGAAAAATCCTTCAAAAACCTTCAGGAGAAAAAAGCACTTGCTGCTTATGCAGCGAGCTTTGTAGATGATGGTGATTGCATTTATTTAGATGCTGGAACGACGGTTTATGAAATGATTCCTTATTTACAGCAGAAAGAAGTAGTTGTTGTCACAAACAGTGTGCATCATCTTGATTTATTAATAGAAAATAATATTAAAACTTATTTAATCGGTGGTGCAATTAAGCATAAAACAAAGGCAATGATTGGACGTGGTGCGCTAATTAGCCTTGAGCAATATCGTTTTGATAAATGCTTTATTGGGGCAAATGGTGTACACCTTGAATATGGCTATACAACGCCAGATCCAGAAGAAGCGATGCTTAAAAAAGCAGCTATACAATTAGCGCGGGAAGCATATGTGCTAGTAGATGCTTCGAAATTCGAGGAAGTATATTTTGCTAAAATAGCTGACTTGCAGGAAGCGATAATTATTACAAATGAAATTAAAAATAATATGCAAAAAACATTGCATGCAAAAACTAAAGTAAAGGTGGTCGAAGCATGATTTACACGATGACATTAAATCCATCTATTGATTATATCGTGGAAGTAACACCTTTTCAGCTAGGTGCACTCAATCTTATTCAAAAAGAAGCAAAATTTCCAGGGGGCAAAGGAATAAATGTATCGCAAGTGTTGAAGCGATTAGGGACAGATAGCAAGGCATTAGGATTTGTAGGAGGCTTTACAGGTAATTATATTGTGAATGCCTTACAGCAAAAGGGAATAGCGACGGATTTTGTTCATGTTCAAGAGGATACGCGCATTAATATTAAGCTTAAGACGGGACAGGAGACGGAAGTCAATGGACGTGGACCGACAATTCAAGAGCTGGAGCTAGCAAATTTATTGAATAAAATTAATCGATTGGCTGATGGGGATGTACTTGTATTAGCAGGAAGTATTCCACAGTGTCTGCCAGCAACAATTTATGAAACAATGGCAGCGACAGTGACGCAAAAAGGTGCGAAGGTAGTTGTTGATACAACAGGCGAAGTATTATTAAATGTTTTGCCAAATAGCCCATTTTTAATTAAGCCGAACCATCATGAGCTTGGTGAGTTATTTAATGTCACGATAGAAACTATAGAAGAGGCAATTCCTTATGGGAAGCGACTTGTTGAAATGGGCGCACAGCATGTGATTGTTTCAATGGCTGGTGCTGGTGCTTTGTTATTCAGCAAGGAGTTGGCGCTTTATGCAAATGTACCGAAGGGTGTACTGAAAAATTCAGTAGGTGCAGGCGACTCTGTCGTGGCAGGGTTTTTGAGTTGTTATTTTCGCATGGGAGATGTGCAGCAGGCATTTCGGTATGGGGTGGCTTCTGGTAGTGCTACGGCCTTTTCATTAGAGCTATGTACGCAAGCAGAAGTAGAGGAGCTACTGCCGCAAATTCAATTAATTCACGTATAAGGGGGAGAGAAGGATGAGGATTACTGAGCTGTTGAAAAAAGATACGATGATTTTAAATTTAGCTTCAACATCTAAAGAGGCGGTGATTGATGAGCTAGTATCGAAATTAGATGTGGCTAATAGATTAGTAGATGCTAAAGCCTTTAAAGAAGCTATTTTAACACGCGAAGCACAAAGTACGACAGGTATCGGGGAAGGGGTGGCGATACCACATGCTAAAACAAACGCAGTGCGCACGCCAGCACTCGCTTTTGGACGCTCACAGGCGGGTGTTGATTTTGAGGCATTAGACGGTCAGCCAAGTCATTTGTTTTTTATGATAGCTGCCTCAGAGGGGGCGAACAATACGCATTTAGAAACATTATCGCGCTTATCGATGTTATTAATGGATGCGGCATTCCGTGAGCAGTTATTGAAGGCACAATCAGAGGATGAAATTTTAGCACTTATTGATAGTCAGGATCATGAGGATGAAGAACAACCAATAGTGTCAGCAAAGTCAGTAGCTTCACCCGGGGCAAAAATTTTAGCTGTAACTGCGTGCCCAACAGGTATTGCTCATACGTATATGGCTGCTGATGCACTTAAAACAAAGGCTGCTGAAATGGGTGTGGATATTAAAGTTGAAACGAATGGCTCAACAGGTGTGAAAAATGCGCTAACGGCAGAGGAGATTGCGGAAGCGACGACTATTATTGTAGCGGCAGATAAACAGGTTGAGATGGCACGCTTTGCTGGGAAGCATGTGATTCAAGTGCCAGTAGCAGATGGCATTCGAAAAACGCAGCAGTTAATTGAGCGTGCGTTAGAGCAAGATGCACCTATTCATACAGCAACAGGAAAACAGGAAGGAACAGAAAAGGAGAAGCGCTCAGGCTTTTACAAGCACTTAATGAATGGTGTATCAAATATGCTTCCGTTTGTTGTTGGTGGCGGTATTTTAATCGCAATATCGTTTATGTTTGGAATTAAAGCATTTGACCCGACAGATCCTTCTTATCATCCAATTGCCGAAGCATTGAACACAATCGGTGGTGGTAATGCATTTGGTTTAATGATTCCAGTATTAGCGGCATTTATCGCGATGAGTATTGCAGACCGACCAGGCTTTGCACCGGGGATGGTTGGTGGCTTCATGGCAGCAACAGGTGGGGCAGGTTTTTTAGGTGGTTTGATTGCAGGGTTTTTAGCGGGTTATTTAGTGCTTGGTCTGAAAAAAGTATTTGATAAATTGCCTACGTCACTAGAAGGAATTAAGCCTGTACTGCTTTATCCTCTATTTGGCATTTTATTTACAGGACTTATTATGATGTACATTATAATTGAGCCTGTAAAAGGGGTAAATGAGGCAATTACATCGTGGTTATCTAGCCTCGGGACAGGAAACTTAGTTATGCTTGGTTTATTGCTCGGTGGTATGATGGCAGTTGATATGGGTGGACCGATTAATAAAGCGGCCTTTACATTCGGTATCGCTATGATTGATGCGGGAAATTTTGCACCACATGCAGCAGTAATGGCAGGGGGTATGGTGCCACCATTAGGTTTAGCACTTGCGACAACATTTTTCAAACGCAAATTTTCCAAAAGGGAAAGAGATGCAGGGAAAACATGCTATATTATGGGCGCATCTTTCATTACAGAGGGCGCAATTCCATTTGCAGCAGCAGACCCAGTCCGAGTGATTCCAGCTTCAATTATAGGTGCAGCAGTAGCAGGGGCATTAACGATGATATTTGGTATTGGACTTCCTGCGCCACATGGTGGTGTATTCGTTTTCCCTGTTGTTGAAGGAAACCCAATCCTATACTTGCTAGCAGTAATAGTAGGTTCCATTGTCACAGCGCTTATTGTTGGCTTATTGAAAAAGCCAGTAGCTGAATAACTAGATATGCATTAGTTAACTACTTTCAGTAATCCACTAAAACGTATTGAAATACAAAGCGATATTCAGTACAATGAAACTGTTCTAACAAATAAATCATCATATGACCACAAGGGGAGCCGATTAAGTCGGCTGAGATTGTACACTCGTTGTACTGACTCTTTGAACCTGTAAGTTAAAGCTTGCGTAGGGATGTGGATAGAAACCGACTTCTAAGCGATGTTAGGCTCTGTCCTAACATTGCTTTTTTGTTTTCTATTCTTCCTCTTGGTTCCAATGAACAAAAGAAAGGAGACTTGTTATGAACAATAAAAATTTAGTAATTTTAATGGAAATCGCGATTATGGCAGGACTTAGCTTTATTTTAGGCAAGCTGGCATTTAGTCTTCCACAGGGCGGCTCAATAAGCTTTGGCATGCTACCAATTGTATTAGTAGCGTTTAGACATGGTGTACTTGCTGGTATGGCAACAGGATTTCTTGAGGGTATAATCAGTGCGATGATGGGCGGCTATATTTTGCATTGGTTTCAGGCCGTTTTAGATTTTGGGCTAGCCTCAACGGTAGTTGGTTTGGCAGCAGTAATGCGCAAGCCACTATTAAATGCGCTTCATGAAAAAAATAAAAAAGCGATTACACAATATATGACGATAGGCGTTTTGCTCGGTGCTACTCTTTCGTTTATTACGCATGTGTTATCAGGTGTTGTGTTCTTCTCTCAATATGCAGGAGACCAAAACCCATGGATTTACTCAATTATTTATAATGCAACACATATGATTCCGTCTGCTATTTTAACAATAATTGTAGGCTCTTTATTGTTTTCAACTGCGCCAAGATTATTAAAGGTAGCATAAAGTAAAATATCAAGAGGTTATCTGAAAAATCATTTTGAGACGACCACTTTGTACCGAAAGCGAAGCGATAGGTACAAGCATTTTAGCGAATATTTGATATAGAGTTAGGGAGGCTGTCCAAAAAGCCGTGCATAGCGGGCATTTTGGACAGTAGCGATGATGTTTCACAAAATGTTGATTCATATAAAGTGAACCTTCAATTAGTGGGGGCTTTGCCCCCCACTGATTGGTGATAGAGGAACACAAGCTAGGATCTTCGCATCCTGCGAAAACGCTTGTGTGACCAACATCGTGTTGGCCTCATTCTTAGTTTTTACAGGCTGTTTGATCCCCCACTTAAACATCCTGTTTTTATCTGCTGTTTTGAAGTGGGGGTCTTACAGCCTGCTTCTGCGGTTACTCGTCGCAAACAAATTTGTTAATACGCGATAAACAGAAAACGCCTCTTTTAAAAATGGGATGGACATTGGTTTTAGCTGCGCTATCCTTCAGTAAAAGGGAAGCGATGAAAACATCGATTTCAATGCGGTGTCAAAATAAAATAGACTTTTCGGACAACTCCCTTTGGTAGTTGATGAAAATGAATGAAATTTTCAGCCAAGAGCTATAGCAATAAGCAGTCCAAAGGATATTGAGCAAATTAGGATAATTGGGACTAATAGAAGACCTATATATCTTAATAATCTACTCCCTGTTTTCATTTTGAAGCCTAAAACCCCCACTACAAAGCTCAAGATAAAACAAAGCAGTCCTACGCCACAAAATATATAAAACAAGGTTACCTCCCAAGTAGTAAGAGGCGGTGGTCCTCCAGGCGTAGCTATACTTCTATTCCACCCTACTGACACACTTGAAAGAATAAAAAATAGCATGCCTAAAACTGCAAGAATTATTGAATATATGGAAAGCCTATTCATAAAAAACCCTCCTAATCAAACCATTTATAATTGATGATTTTAGCAAAGAAGAAAGGGCTGTCTCAAAAATCGAGCTTCTCCTCAGTACAATGAAAAATTAGCTTTATGCTTATTTTAAATTTTACGCCTTGGCATAATTGATTTGAATAAGCAATACCAAAAACGACCAAAATACCGACTTAGCACGGTTGCCTCCTAAAGCGTTTCTTTTAATAATGCTTTAATACGTCGTTTATCCGCATACATACTTTGATAAATCCAAAGACCTTGCTTATAAAAAATATCAGCAGATAAATGAAAGCCTAAAGAAAGGGCAATTACGTGAAATAATACGGGCATGTAAAAAAGAATATCGATTAACCAACTTGTTTGAAGGTGGCAATATTTCACTAGTAATACATACATTAAATGCAAAAGAGTAGAAAGGAAAACTAAAATACCCAAACCCATTACTATCGATATATAAAATGGGACGTATTGAAATGAGGAGGTATAACGTAAAAAGCCTCCCAATAATACAAAGCAAAAACTTAGTAACGCAATACCTAATAACCTTGTTTCTGTCATTTTAAAATTATTAAGTAATAACTTAACAATGATAGATGTTAAAATGAAAATAGGGATGATAAATAATACTAAATAAATAGCTAAGCTTGTCATTGCATCACCTCATGCGTTTGAGTAAATGCTTAATTATTGTAATTTTCGGAAAATTTATAATTTTGTTAATGGAAGTCCATTATACAATTTATTTGTACATTTGTGGTATAGTAATTAAAGATTTTCTTTAAAGGAAGGGCGTTTAAGATGATTGTAACTACTCAAGAAGAATTAGATGCGTTTAAAAAGATTGGTCGTATCGTCGCGGAAATCCGTGAGGCGATGAAATCTGCTACGAAGCCAGGTGTTACAACAAAAGAACTAGATGAAATAGCTGGACGCATGTTTGAGGAGGCAGGTGCGCTGTCTGGACCTAAAGGAGAGTATGATTTTCCGGGGTATACTTGCATTAGTGTGAATCACGAGGTTGCACATGGTATCCCTGGTGATAAAGTAATTCAAGAGGGCGATTTAGTCAATATTGATGTATCAGGCTCCTACAACGGCTATTTTGCAGATACAGGCATCTCTTTCGTTGTTGGTGAAGGCTATGCCGATAAGGAAAAATTGTGTACTGTAGCAAAATCTGCTTTTGAACGTGCAATGACGAAAGTAAAAGCAGGTTCAAAATTGAATCAAATCGGAAAAGCGGTTGAGCGTGAGGCCAATGCAAATGGGCTAACAGTCATTATGAATTTAACAGGACATGGTTTAGGGCGTTCACTGCACGAAGCACCTGACCATATTTTAAATTACTATGATGCGTGGGATTCAACAATTATGACAGAGGGTATGGTGCTTGCTGTTGAGCCTTTTATCTCAGCGAAGGCAGAGCATATCGTTGAAGCAGGTGATGGTTGGACATTTATTACTCCAGATAAATCACTTGTTGCACAAATTGAGCATTCTATTATTGTGACAAAGAATAAACCAATAATTTTAACAGAGCTAGAAGATTAAAGAAATAGGGGCTGTATGAAAAGCGTATGAATAAACCGCTTATCATACAGCTCTTTGCTGTTTTGTTGAAAACATTAAGAAGCTCCCTCTATGCTAACCACATAATTAACATCTAGGACCAATGTTTTTTGCGACGAGTAACCGTAGGAGCACATGTTTTTTATACCGATAACAAGGCGACAGATATAGAAGTTTCCAAACCCTACAGCTGGCGAGATAATACCTTTGTTAAGCTCATTTCAGCAGGTGTTCAAACATCTGCTGATAAAGAGGAATTCAGTCTTTGTCACTGGACGGCTAAACAGCTTGAAAAAATCAATTATACCGAGGTGTAATTGATTTTTTTACAGCATTAATTATTCTTGCTTTTCGAAAAAATAAGAGAGGCAACGAGCACAGCGCTTAAAAATAGCGCCGCAGCTGTTACAAATAGCTCTTCAAACCCATTATGCCATGCAATACCTAAATAGCCCCAAATAAATATGGAAGGTAGTAGCCTATCAAAATAACGATAACGAAAATGAAGTGCCATTGCAGCCCCGATAGTTAATAAAATAACAGCCCATAAAGCATTACTTAACCCTAAGCCATGCCAATTATTATAAACCATCGTATATGAGAAAAAGACATATGTTAAAAATAGCATCCAGCCAAAAAATAATGAGATTGCTACACGCCCTTGGCGCGGCTTCCTCTTTAAGGAATATGTCCGATAAAGCATAAAGAGCGAAAGAAGCTGTATCATTAATAGTAAAAGCGCGATAATATGATGCTCCGCATGCCAACTGACGAAAAAGCTAATGAGAAAAATATAAGCTAATAGAAGCAATGACAGTTGTATAGAAGTTTGATGGCGTTTGCGTAGAGAGTATATTATTAATCCTATAAAAACAGCTAGCCAATATAAATAAACATAACTAGCGGGAGAAAATAATAGGGGTAAACGATTGATGCTGTCCAATGTTGAAAACCCGAATAAATGACGCCAAAATGTATGTATTGTAAAAAGTATTGTTAAAATTGTAGAGCTGAACAAAAATGTAGTTCGAGCCATATAGCCCTCCCCTTTCCGTAAAAAATTATATATCTTTTATTTCGCTCCCACAACTAAAAGACAGGATAGACGTCCAAAATATCATACAGTAGTTGGCACTTTGGACACTGACTATTTTTTATAGTTTTTTAAATACTTCCACCGCTTACCTATATGCTTGTCGTTCTAAATAGGATAGAATAATAATAATTTACTGATTAAGGAGTGGGAAAATTGAAAAAGTTAAGCGATTTAGATTTAACATTAAGCATGGATAAAAAAATGTATAAAAAGAAACTTAAAGTGCTGCAATATGAAATGCTCAATGCACAACAGTTTTTATTTAATAATAAAATCGGCTTAATTTTTGTATTTGAAGGAATGGATGCTGCTGGCAAAGGTGGCGCAATTAAGCGATTAACAGAGCGTATAGACCCTCGAGGATTAGTCGTGCATCCAATTTCTGCTCCTCAGCCACATGAGCTACGTTATAATTATTTACATCGTTTTTGGCGTAAATTACCACAGCATGGGCAAATTGCGATATTTGACCGTTCCTGGTATGGGCGGGTGCTTGTTGAGCGCCTAGAAGGCTTTGCTACAAAAGACGAGTGGAGTAGGGCATATGAAGAAATAAATAACTTCGAGAAGCTCCTAACGGACGGTGAATATATCGTTATTAAGTTTTGGCTACATATCGATGAGGATGAACAGTTAAAACGTTTTACTGAACGGGCAGAGGATCCTTATAAAGCTTGGAAGCTAACAGATGAGGATTGGCGCAATCGAGAAAAATTTAAAGATTACACAGCAGCCGCAGATGATATATTCGCTAAAACTGATAGCAAGCGAGCTCCTTGGGTTTTAATACCTGGAAATGATAAATTATATGCACGTGTGCAAGTATTAAAGGAAACGCTAGCTCATATAGAGAAGGAAGCGGAAAGAAGAGGCTTGCATTTAGTCAATCAATTGGACAATATCCCGCAACAATTTGAGGAAGAGGCAATTGTAGCAGAGGAGCAGGTAAAAGAAACTGTCACTAAGCCGAAAAATGTTGTAAAAAGTAAAAGGCGAAAGTATAAATAAGTAAGGAGTTGTCCGAAAAGTCCATTTTGTTTTGCCAGCGCATTGAAATCGATGTTTTCATCGCTTCCCTTTTACTGAAGGATAACGCTGCTAAAGTCAATGTTCATCCCATTTTTAAAAGAGGCGTTCTCTGTTTATCGCGTATTAACAAATTTGTTTGCGACGAGTAACCGCAGAAGCAGGCTGTAATACCCCCACTTCAAAACAGCAGATAAAAACAGGATGTTTAAGTGGGGGATCAAACAGCCTGTAAAAACTAAGAATGAGGCCAACACGATGTTGGTCACACAAGCGTTTTCGCAGGATGCGAAGATTCTAGCTTGTGTTCCTCTATCACCAATCAGTGGGGGGCAAAGCCCCCACTGATTGAAGGTTCACTTTATAGGAATCAACATTTTGTGAAACATCATCGCTACTGTCCAAAATGCCCGCTATGCACGGCATTTTGGACAGCCCCATCGGCTAAAATTTTGTGTACCTACCGTTTCGCTTTCGGAACAAAGAAGCCGTTTCAAAATGACTTTTCAGGTGGCTCTATTAGATATTAGCCTCATAAAATTGATGCCTTACAGTCTGTCAATATGAGGTAAAGTATAATCTGTTTTTACTTACGAAAAAATTTTTAGGAGAAGGCGCTTTCTTTAGCGATGTATAAAAAATGTTAAAAGATTTTTTAAGCTTATTTCAAAAGAAAGGTGATACGGTGATTACTATTGCGTGTGAACGATGTGATTTACGAACTTTAGTAGAAGCGGACGCACCTAGTTTGGCTGTATTGTTAGCTGAAAATAAATATTTTTGGTCAACATATGAGCCACTACATCATCCTAATTTTTATACAGTGGAAACACAACGCAAAAAAATTATAGAAAGTTTATATTTGTTAGAGGAAAAGCGTGAGTTTTCTTTTGGGATATTTGTAAAAGGAACAAATCGTTTAATTGGGCACATTTCTTTATATGCAGTAAAACAACTTCCTTATTCAAGCGCTTTTATTGGTTATTCAATGGATCAGCATTTTGCTGGAAAAGGCATTGCGACAGAGGCTGCAAAAGCAGTTGTGAGATTTGCCTTTGAGCAAGTGGGAGTCCATCGTGTCGAGGCGTATGTAGCGCCGGCTAATACAGCTTCTATTCGCGTGTTAGAGAAGGCGGGGTTTGTTAAAGAGGGGCTATTACGTAAGCTATTATTTATTAACGGACAATGGGTAGACCACTATATGTATGCGTTATTGGTAGAGGATTCTAAAGAGCTGTATGAAAAATAAGCATTTTTCATACAGCTCTTGTTTTTTAAAGTAAGCTTTTGGCATTTGAGTAGCGTCTGGGCTAAACATGTGCTTTTCTTAAAGTATAGGCATTCTTTGAAAGTCTGAAAACATAGCCTTTAAACATTTCTCAAAAGTAGATTACACTTTCTTTCTTATTAAAGAAATTCGTGCCCATCCTGTACTAAGTCTAGGCGACCTGTACTTGGGTCGATGACAAGTCCATGAACAGGTATACCTTTAGGCATTAAAGGATGTGAACGGACGATGTCGACACTTTTTAAAACGCTTGTTGTTACATCTCCAAATCCACGTAGCCATTCACGCAAATCAACGCCAGAATAGCTAATAATATCAATCGTTTCTTGGCTAATACCACGTTCTTTCATGCTAGCAAGCACTTGATCTGGGTCAACAGCACTCATGCCACAATCATAGTGACCAATAATATAAATTTCATCTGCCTGTAGGGCATAAACAGCTACTAATAAGCTACGCATAATACCGCCAAATGGATGATTGACGATTGCCCCAGCGCTTTTTACAATTTTCACATCGCCATTGCGCAAATTCATCGCCTTTGGCAACAATTCAACGAGTCGTGTATCCATGCAAGAAAGGATAACGATTTTTTTATCAGGATATTTAGTCGTAATATAAGGCTCATATTGTTTATGTGCTACGAAAAATTCATTAAAATTTAAAATATCTTGTAATGAAGTCATATAGTTGCCCCTTTCCTTTACTACTAAATTGTAAAGCAAAATAGGAAGAATGCCAAATAGTAAAATTGCAGTCTTTTCCTTCAAAAATGACGACATCCACACAAAAAGAAGAGCATGTTAAAAAAGCCATTTTGAACATTCTCTTTGCAATGAAAGAAATAACAATACCGCAGGAGCAATTGTTTTGTATGCTGAAGATGAAGCAATAGGTACAGAAATTTCCTCCTTTCGAAAGATGTGGAATACACGTTGAAAAAGTTAAATAGGGGCTGACCAAAAAGCCGTGCATAGCCGGCGTTTTGGTCAGTAGCGATGATGTTTCACAAAATGTTGATTCCTATAAACAGAGAACGCCTCTTTTAAAAATGGGATGAACATTGACTTTAGCAACGTTATCCTTCAGTAAAAGAGAAGCGATGAAAACATTGATTTCAATGCGCTGGCAAAACAAAATGGACTTTTCGGACAACTCTAATTGTATATAGGAAATATTAAATGTTAAATTTCATTGAGGTATACCTATCGGCTGTATATCTTTATAAAGGGGGAAGGAGGTGTGCATCGCCTGCCTTTGATGATGTTTCAGCAAAAAAGCTATGGTTGGAGAGCTTCTTTGAAAATAGGAGTCATATTAGGTTTAGCAGCCTTTTTTCGGAGGTTAAAGTATGTAGGTAAAAATCAATTTTTTTAGTGCACTTACAAAACGAGGCTGTCTTTTGAGACAGCCCCGTAGTTCATTTTATTATTTTTTACTATCAATACGAGTAGAATCAGCTGAATTTAAGCCTACACGTAAGTAATGAATAAAGAACCATACAGAAATTAAAAGAACTACTGTAAAGCCAAGTACTGTTGTTAAGTACGTGGATGCAAGTGGATGATGATGATTAAAAATAAACATTACTTTATATCTCCCTTCATACAATCATTATTTAATATTATACATGAAAGCATGCTATCAAAGTAGAGCTAATTCATATTATTCGAATTTAATAGCTGAACTTATGTCAACATTTTGAAGGCAATTTCGACTAAAACGCCCAATTTCCATTGCGGAATATTGGCTCTTTTTCACCGTCAGCATTAATACCATCGATATTCATTTCACCTGAGCCAACCATAAAGTCAACATGTGTAATGCTCTGGTTTAAGCCATTTGCTAATAAATCCTCCTGTGACATTGTTTTGCCACCTTCTAGGCAGAATGCGTAGGCGCTGCCGATAGCGAAATGGTTTGAGGCATTTTCATCAAATAAAGTATTAAAGAATAATAGACCTGATGCTGAAATTGGGGATTGATGTGGAACAAGTGCCACCTCCCCTAAATAGTGCGAGCCCTCATCTGTTTCTACTAATTGCTTTAATATTTCTTCACCTTGCTCTGCCTCGACACCAACGATTCGACCATTTTCAAAAGTTAATTTAAAGTTGTCGATAATATTACCGCCATAGCTTAATGGCTTTGTGCTAGAAACATAACCATTTACACCTGTTTTATGCGGTACAGTAAATACTTCTTCCGTTGGCATATTTGCCATAAATTCGTGACCACGCTCGTTAACGCTACCTGCACCACACCATAAATGTCCGTTCGGCAAGTCAATTGTTAAATCTGTGCCGGGAGCTGTATAGTGTAGCTTTTCATATTTTTTAGCGTTTAAATAATCCACTTTTGCATGTAGTGTATTATCATGATTCTTCCATGCTTCAACTGGATTTTCTAAGTCAGCACGAGTCGCTTTGAAAATTGCCTCCCATAGCTCGTCCACTTGCTTATCTGCTGAGAGCTCTGGGAATACTTTAGCAGCCCACTCTTTAGAAGCTGCGGCAATTACCGTCCAACTAATTTTGTCTGATTGCACATATTGGCGATATTTATTTAAAGCCATGCCTGCTGCTTTTTGATTTGCCGCAATACGCTTCGTGTCAATACCTTTTAATAAATCTGGGCTTTGCGAAACAATGGACATAAATGCGGCCCCTTGTTCAGCTAACGATTCGCGTTCAAGTTTTTTCCATTCTGGGAAGAAATCAAAGGAATCCTCTGGCGCCAGCTCATAGCGCAAACGTGCGATTTCATCATCTGTAAAATCAACAAATACTTGACGTGCACCATTTTCGTAAGCTACTTTTGTAATTAAACGAACAAATGGCGCTACCTCTGTAGAAGCTTGAATAAAGAGATATTGATCCTTTTGGATATTTACTCCTATTTTTACAGCGAGTTCAGCATATTTTAATAAATTTTCTTCAAAGACTGTGCTCATTTTCTCATGTCCTCCAATATTTATATGATAAAAATCAAATGTATTGATACCATCTAATCAAATATACCGAAATTTGCAGAAAAATGCATTAATGCATCGAAAAAAAATGCAAATAAGATTATACTAAATGATAGAATACAATTATTAAATAAAAAGTATGGGTTATTGGAGGTTATACATAATGGATCTTTCCTCGTTAATAGGTATAATTTTGGCATTTGTTTCACTACTGACGGGTATGATATTAAAAGGGGTAAGCTTAGGTGCACTAGCAAATCCAGCTGCCATTTTAATCATTATTTTTGGTACAATATCCGCAGTAGTAATTGCCTTTCCTATGAAGGAATTAAAGCGAGTACCAAAACTATTTAAAGTGCTATTTACAGAAACAAAGTTAACAGGTGATATAGAAATCATTAAAATGTTTTCTCAATGGGCTGATTTAGCTCGTCGAGAAGGGTTGCTTGCCCTTGAAAGCAAAGCAGCGGAGATTGAAGACCCATTTCTAAAAAATGGCTTAACGCTTGCTATCGATGGACAAAATGCAGATTATATTCGCGATGTACTATCAGAGGAAGTAGAGGCGATGGAGGATCGCCATGCTAGTGGAGCCGCAATTTTTTCACAAGCGGGTACATATGCACCAACATTAGGGGTATTAGGGGCTGTAGTAGGTTTAATTGCTGCCTTGCGAGATTTAAGTGATATAGATGGATTAGGATATGCTATTTCAGCCGCCTTCGTTGCGACATTATTAGGGATTTTCACAGGTTATGTATTATGGCATCCATTTGCTAACAAATTGAAGCGAAAATCCTCTGTAGAAGCGAAGCAAAAGCGCATGATGATTGAAGGGATTTTATCTGTTCTTGAAGGAGAGGCACCACGTGTAATTGAACAAAAGCTGGCTTCTTACTTACCTTTAGAAGAACGTAAGCAAATCATGGAAAGCGGGGCGGGTGGCCTTGGCAAAGAGGCATAAAAAACATAAAAAGCATGAGGAACATATTGATGAGTCATGGTTAGTTCCATACGCTGATATATTAACACTGTTATTAGCTCTATTTATTGTTCTTTTTGCTTCTAGTTCAGTAGACCAGGAGAAGCTAGAAAGAATGTCGCAAGTATTCGGTCAAATATTTGATGGTGGGGCCGGAGTATTGGATAATCCGTCTATTCCAGATCATCCAGATGCAATAAGTGGTGAAATCACAGAACAAACAGTAAAGTATTTAAGAGACCAAGAAGAGCTGCAGCAAATTCAAGGGCGAATTGATGAATTCATTGCTATTAATGAACTAGAAGAGCAGTTTGAAACGAGCAGGACAGAAGAGGGCGGTGTGCTCATTCGAATTCGCGATAGCGTGCTTTTCGACCCGGGTAAAGCAGATGTCAAGCCAGAATATGCAGCAATTGCACAGGAGCTATCAAAAATTTTACAGTTGGACACACCGCGAAGTATTATTGTCACAGGGCATACAGACAATGTTCCTCATTACAGTGCAGAGTTTAAGTCCAATTGGGAGCTATCTGTCATGCGCGCAGTTAATTTCCTGAAAAATGTAATCGACAGCAATCCCGAGCTAGACTCAGAGCAGTTTAGTATTAGAGGCTTTGGTGAATTCAAGCCGATTGCTAACAACGATACAGTAGATGGGCGTGCCCAAAATCGCCGTGTTGAAGTATTAATCCAGCCATTAATATTAGAGGACGGCAGTGAGATTCATGAATAATTGAAGAAAAAGAGCTATGTGTAAGACTGAAAAAATTAATTTCGTCTTTTATAGCTCTTTTTTTTTGACATTCAATAAACAAAAGTTTATAATTTAAACAAAAGTTTGAGAGGAGGAAAGTTGCAATGAATGACAAGGAGAAACTTGTATTACAGTTAGTCCAAGAAAACCCTTATTTATCGCAGCAGGAAATGGCAGAAGTGTTAAATATGTCACGTCCAGCTCTCGCAAATATTATTTCAGGATTGATAAAAAAAGGCGAAATTATTGGTCGGGCATATGTTTTGCCGGTCAAGCAATCCATTGTTGCTATTGGTGGAGCAAATGTCGACCGCAAATTGCATATTACAAATAAAGTACAGCTAGAGACGTCCAACCCCGTAACAGCAAACGAAAGCGTTGGTGGCGTAGCACGTAATATTGCAGAAAATCTTGGGCGCTTAGGCAATCAAGTGAAATTGTTAACGACACTTGGGCATGATGCCGATGCGCAAATGATTGAACAAGCTAGTCGTGCTTTTATTGAGCTCGATATCATTGAAAAGTTAGAAAAGGAGCAAACCGGCTCTTATACAGCGGTATTAGATAAAGACGGTGATTTAGTTATTGCCTTAGCAAATATGGCTATTTACGAAGCGCTGACACCTAGCCTACTTGACAAGCATATGGCAACATTAATAAATGCTTCAGCTATAATTATTGATTTAAACTGTCCAAAGGAAACGGTAATGTATGTTCAGCAACTTGCCAAGGAGCGTAATATTCCACTAGCAATCGTTCCTGTTTCATCACCTAAAATGAATCGCATGCCAGATGATTTACAAGGTGTGACTTATTTTATTTGCAATAGAGATGAGGCAGAAACATACTTACACATGACTTTAAAGGATGAGGCAAGTTACGAAGAGGCTGTAAGGGCATTGCTGGAAAAAGGTGCAGAGCATGTTGTGCTCACTTTAGGTGGAAAAGGTGTGCTAGTTGGAGAAGGGGATAAGATCCAGCATTATAGTGCATATAAAATTAATGATATTAAGGATGTAACAGGTGCAGGTGATGCCTTTGTAAGTGCTTGTTTACACGGTGTGATGCAAGGTGATACTTTACACGAAGCGGCGCAATTTGCACTGTATCATGCAGCAAAAACATTACAAGCCAATACAACAGTACGCCTAGTAAAACAAAATGAATATAAAAATTGGAGGAATTTAAAATGAAACAATACTTATCTTATTCACAAGAAGTGTTAGAAGCAAAGGAAAAAGGATTACCGATTGTTGCATTAGAATCAACAATTATTTCTCATGGCATGCCTTATCCTCAAAACGTGCAAACTGCGCGTGAAGTGGAGCAAATTATTCGTGATAATGGAGCAGTACCTGCAACAATCGCTTTAATTGACGGGCAAATTAAAATTGGTTTATCCGATGAAGAGCTTGAGATGTTCGGTAATGCGCAAGGTGTAGCGAAAGCGTCACGCCGTGATTTAGGCTATTTAATCGCAACGAAAAAACTAGGTGCAACGACGGTTGCAGCTACAATGATTTGTGCAGAGCTTGCTGGCATTGAGTTATTCGTAACAGGAGGTATCGGTGGTGTACACCGCGGTGCTGAAACGACAATGGATATTTCAGCGGACCTAGAGGAGCTTGCAATGACAAAGGTAGCAGTTGTGTGTGCAGGCGCAAAATCTATTTTAGATATCGGTTTAACATTAGAATATTTAGAAACAAAAGGTGTACCTGTTATCGGCTACGAAACAGATGTATTACCAGCATTCTTTACGAGAGAAAGCGAATTTGCAGTAAATTTCCGTGCTGATTCTGCTGAGGAAGTAGCGGCAATGATGCGCGCGAAATGGGATTTAGGTTTACGCGGTGGTGCAATCGTTGCAAACCCGATTCCTGTCGAACATTCAATGGAAGCCAGCTTTATTAACGGCATTATAACAGGTGCATTAAAAGAAGCAACAGAAAAGGGCATCGCTGGTAAGGATGTTACGCCATTTTTACTAGGTAAAGTAAAAGAGCTAACAGAAGGAAAATCATTAGATGCAAATATCGCATTAGTGAAGCATAACGCAAAAGTTGGCGCAGGAATCGCTGTAGCCTTAATGCAAAAATAATCAATATTATGCTAAAAATAAAAAAGCCTAAATAATTTTGGAAGATGGTGCAGCATCGGACACTTAATTGTTTAGGCTTTTTTTACAAGAGGGCTAGGAATTAATTTACCATGATAATAAGCGATATAGCGTCTCTACTGGAAAGTAAGACGGTAACCTTGTCCTCGCTCCATTACAATTTGTGTATGGTGGCCTGGAATCGCTTCTAGCTTCCTTCTCAAATTGCTAATGTGCACTCGTAAAGCCTGTGTTTGACCGATGCTATCCTCATCCCAAATAAGTTGATAGAGCTCGGATGCTGGGAAAGTTAGCCCAGCGTGCTGGGCTAAAAAGAATAAGATTTGAAATTCCTTTGTTGCTAGCGATAGCATCGTATTGTTAATCGATACTTTTCCCGAGTGTATATGGAAATGAAGAGCACCAATAATTGTAGGCTCTGTAGAATGCTCTATATTGCTTGTTTTTCGACGCTGTTGGATTCTATCAATGGCTTTTAACAATCTACTTTTATCAAGCGGCTTTAAAATATAATCTGCTGCTTGAACATTGAAGGCCTCGAGGGCATAATGCTCATAGGCTGTTACGAAAACAATATCAATTCGCTGTGTTGCATATTCAAATGTACTGGCAAGCTCAATCCCATTCATATCTGCCATATCAATATCTAAAAATAAAATATCGGGCTGCAAAATAGGGATTTGCTCCAACGCTTCTATTGGATTCAAAAATTTCCCGACAATCTGTACAAGCTGACCTTCATGCAAAAGTGCCTCCAATAAATTTATAGCTAATATTTCATCATCAACAATTAAAGCCTTTAACAATAGGAATCACTCCTTTAAGCTATATAAAATAGGGAATCTAATGATAACAGTAGTGCCCTGATTCACTGTACTGTTAATGGTAATAGAGGCGTGCTCGTATTTTTTTAAACGCTTTGCAATATTGCGTAAAGCAACACTTTGACTACGCATCGCATCCTCTGTAAAAATATGCTCTAGTTGCTCTTGCTCAATCCCAATACCGTTATCACTTATTGTAAATATAATTTGCTGCTGTTGCTTTTCGATATGAATTGATAGCTTACCGTCTTCCTTTTTTTTCTTCAAGCCATGGATTAATGCGTTCTCTACTAAAGGCTGTAGTAGCAATGGTGGGATTAAGCTACTTGTTATCTCTTCATCTACTTGTATATCAAGCTGGAGCTGTGCAGGAAATCTCGTTTGATGAATATTGACATAAGCTTGAATAAGGTCTAGCTCTTTTTTTAGCGGCACGAGACTATTCGTATTTTCAAATGAGAAGCTGCTACGTAAAAATATAGCAAAATTTGTAATCATAGCACGTGCCTGCTCTAAATCTAAATAGCTAAGTGATAAAATTGAATTTAATACATTGTAAACGAAATGTGGTTTAATTTGTGCTTGTAAAAATGCGGATTCCATTGTAATTGCTGCTTCAGCAGAATCCTTTAATAAAATTAAATTGCGCACACGTGTCTTTAGCTCGATGATGTCGAGTGGCTTGTGCAAAAAATCATTTGCGCCCGATTGGAAGGCTGCTACCATATCCTCTGGACGAAGAGCGGCAGTCAGCATTAAAATAGGTAGCTCTGTTGATGTGTAGTTTTTTCTAATATGTTGGCAAATTTCGTAGCCAGAAATATTGGGCATCATAATATCTAAAATTAATAAATCAATATCAGGATATTGTGTTAAATAATTAAAAACTTGCTGTCCATCATCAATCGCTATAATGGAGTAGTTTTCCTGTGTAAGAATATCAAGAAGCACCTTCAGATTGACAGCATCGTCATCCACAATGAGAATTCTTTTCATACCTGTTTTTTCAACAATTTGCGGAAATGATAAAAAAGGCTGTTCGTATATTTGTGGAGAGCGCATTGGAAGCTCTTCACTTGACGATTGTCCCTTTGGTAAAGTCACAAAAAAACTAGTGCCTTTTCCAACAGTAGATTCAACATCAATTTTCCCACCCTGTCGCTCAACAAGCTCTTTAGTTACATGCAAGCCTAATCCTGTACCAGCAACAGAATGCTCTAATTGCTGAAAGGACTTAAAGATTACCTTTAAATCTTCTGGAGCGATGCCGCATCCTGTATCCTTCACTTGAATCGTAACGAATGATTGCTCCTCGTAACAGCTAATTTCGATTTGCCCTTTATTTGTATATTTCACTGCATTGTGAAGTAAGTTATATAAAATTTGTCTAAGTCGGTCCTCATCTGCTTGTACAAAATGTCCACGCTTAATACGATTGATAATTTTTACATCCTTACTGAGTGTGTAGGACAACACACCGACTATCATATGAGTAACAGCAAATAAATCGACAGTCGTTATCCGCAATGTCAGCTCATTCTCCTTTAGTTTAGAGAAGTCTAATATATCGTTGACTAAATGTGATAGACGCTCTGAAATATTAAACATAAGTGACACTTGCTCCTTTTGTTCAACTGTTAAGGAGGCTTTCTTCGTACTCGTCAACATAGACTGTGAAATCGCCATTATCCCATGTAAAGGTGTTCGGAATTCGTGAGAGGTTTTAGCAAGAAATTCATCCTTTAATTTATCTACACGTATAAGTGCTTCAGTCAGCTTACCTTTTTCTAAGTAAGAATCAGCAAAGCGATGGGAAATATATAAAGAGAGCATCGTCAAACAAATAAACGGTAGCAATGGTGGTAAAGCATTTAATTCTAAGCTGATATGTGTGTTAAAAGTCGCTACGATAAAATAAAGGAAAATCGCTACTGAGCTTAGCGTCAAATACATAACCCCCGTAGCATGCTTATAAATCGCCATAATTTGCGCATAGAAAATATAAACGATATTCGCAAATATATATAATGAGTTGATGCTTTGTAAATAAGAATTGATTGATGCAGGTAGCATTGCGATAAGCATAAGTGCAACACCTATTATACTTAGGATTCTTACTATTTGACGATTCATATATTTAGGTAGGGCACGATAAAAATATAATAAGATAAAGAACCCTACAAATACGCTTGAAATCATTTGTAAGTTTTGAAATGGAGCATAGCCCATATCGATTAGAGTTAATAAAAGCTTTTCACCATGTGTAAGGGTGTAAAGTGCACCAGCAAAGCAAAAGAGGGCAAAATAAAGCTGCTCAATGCCTAGCCTAGAATAAAGGTAGGAGCCTAAAAAATAAATAAACATTGTTAAAAATGCTGCCATTGTGACAAGGTCATAGAAAAGCGCCGCTTCACGCAGCTTCATAATGCTCATCTGGCCTCCTAAAAACAGCGAACTGACAATCCCTCCACCTGGTACATAATCAAAATTGGCTACATGTAAAAGCAATTCGAGTTCCTGTTGATTAGGTGAAAAATAGGCTGTGTACGGTGTGTTATGTGGTATATAGCCGCTATCTTCCGCAGGCTCTCCGCTTTGCCCAATGCGTTTCCCATTTATATAGAGTGTGTTCGACATGCGGATGGTGCTTGTTTTAACTCCTAAAATTTCCTCATAATCACTAATTAAAATTTTAAGTCGAAAAGTCCCGCTTGCAAAAGACGGTAATTCCTGCCCATCAACAGTATAGTTAGTCCAAATAGAAGGGACATCAACTACATAGCTTTCATACGTATCAAACATGGAGCTATCGACTAATTGATTAGGAATAAATTCCCACTCCCCGTCTAGCTTTATAGGCGCATTATCGCGAAATGTATAATGTCGCAAGTCCATCACACCTTTAGTCGCTTGAGGTCCGTCCGTATTTGGCTGGGTAAATAAATAGACAACACTAGCTATTCCTAGTAAAGCAATAACAATAGCAAATAACAACAATATTTTTTTCATCTTGAAAATCCTTTCAGCATTGAATTTTCTCACTGATTGAACACTGTTTTAGTTGGATTATACTAGATAGCTCGACCTATTAAAACAAGATTTCTTCTAAAAATCTAAGATGAATGTTAAGAAATCTTAACGCTACAAAAATACATGATTCTTTTATACTAGATAGAACGAGACATAATAAAGAGAGGAGAATGGTAGATGATAAAAAAATGGGGCAGCATTTTTATAATTACAATACTTATTTGGTCGCAGTTGGGGGGAGTATCTCCGAAGGCTGCAGATGGATTCGAAATAATAACAAATCCTGATGATACATTAATTATTGTAGGATACGCAGGCCAACTACCTTCGGAGGATTTGGTTATTCCATCTGTATTGGATGGTAAAACGGTAGTAGAAATATATGATGGTGCATTTGCTGGTAGAGCGTTGCAGACATTAGTTATTCCGTCTACAGTAAAAAAAATAGGGAATGGTGCTTTTGGAGTTAATCAAATAACCTCTTTAACTTTTGAGCCAGAATCTGAACTAGAGGAAATAGGGATTGAGGCTTTTCAACAAAATGCACTAACAAATATCACAATTCCTTCTTCTGTTAAAAAGATAGGTAATACGGCATTTGGAAATAATAAATTGGAGAAGATTGGATTTAACGCATCGTCAACTTCGCCAATAGCTATTGATTTTGGAGTATTCAATAATCAATTAGGAAAATTAGATAGTACTTGGTATATAAACGGAAAAGCAAATGAGCCTTGGGATTCTACATTGGCTACAACAATCGATACAGCGATGGTAGTTTATTCTACACCGCAAATATCAGCGACAAAGCCATCTCCGCCAACAATACTCATTGCAACAGCAGGAATTGAAACGGCAACGATATTGTTCCAACCATCAGTAAATGATGGAGGAAGTGCCATTACAGGGTACAAAGTAAAGGTCTATGAAAATGGTATAGAGAAGCCAGCTCTAGAAACAACAACAACTAATCTTACGCCAAATATAGCAAATACATTAATGGTGACAGTGCCAAATTTAACAAATGGTCAATCCTATACTTTTAGAATGGTAGCAACGAACATCATAGGGGATAGTGTGGAATCAGCAGGGTCTAATCCTCCTGTTATACCATCAATGCCAATAACTCCACCCCCAATAACAACAGTGCCATTTGCACCGTATGGTATAATAGCATCTGCTGGGAATGGAAAAGCAAGCGTAAGCTTTGGAGTTCCTATGTATAATGGAGGAAGTCCAATTTTAGGTTACAAAGTGAAGGTTTATGTAGATGGTATAGAGAAGCCAGCCTTACAAACAAATGGTTCATTGAGTCCAATCACAGTGCCAGGCTTAACAAACGGAACAGAATATACTTTTAAAGTAGTAGCAACAAATGCTATAGGAGATAGTGCAAACTCAGGAGAATCCAATACAGTGACCCCAAATGCTGACACATTGACAGATGAACAAGCTGTGACACAAGCTATTTTTGCGTTAGCAGTTGGCTACGCCACAGGAGATAGTTCAGCACATGTTACAAAAGATTTACAATTGCTGACGAGTGGACTGTTTGGTACGACAGTCAGTTGGTCATCTAACCAGCCGCTAATTGTGAAGCCAAATGGTAATGTGATACGCCCATCAGTGGAGGATAATATAGTTATCCTAAAAGCAACAATTGCAAAAGGTAACACAAGTGGAACGAAAACATTTACAGTGACAGTAAAAGGTGTTAGCGCACCAACAACTCCCAATGTAACGCCACCACCGTCAACTGGTGGAGGAACAACAAATAATAACAACGAGACTGGTAATAATAGCAATACGAATTCAACAAGTGAGCAGTTAGTGATCGATGTTCAGGCTGGAGATGGGCATGATGTAGCAAAAACTATCGTTAATCGCACAACCAATTCAGATGGTACAATACAAGACCGTGTTACATTGACTGCACAAAGCACAACAGAGGCATTGGCAAAATTGCAAGAACAGCGTTCAGATACAATGCGTATTATCTTACCGACAGATAATCGCGCCCAGCAAACAGATGTTGTTGTGCCACCGGCAGTATTAACAATGTTAAAAGAAGGGGAAGTGCTGCTAGAAATCGTAGCGACTGACACAAAAATTACGATTCCCCAAAGCTCGCTTCAATCCTTTGAGCAAGAGCTATATTTCCGTGTAGTACCGGTTAAAACAGTCGACGCAAAACAACAGCTAGAAGAACGTGCAAAAACAGGGCAAGCAGTACAACAACTTGCAGGTAACACAATAGTGACATTGCTTGGTCAACCAATGACGATTGAAACAAATATGCAAAACCGTCCTGTGACATTAACATTGCCATTACCAAATGATGTGACACAGGAGCAGCTAGATAATTTAGCGGTGTATATCGAGCATAGTGATGGTACGAAGGAAGTAGTACGCGGACAAATCGTAGCATTTAAAGAAGGTGTGCGCGGCATTCAATTTGAAGTAACGAAGTTCTCAACATTCTCGATTTTATATATGCCACAAGAACAAATAGACGAACAGCCAAATGAGGAGCAATTTGTTTCAAAACCATATATTCGAGGCTATGCAGATGGAACATTCCGTCCGAATGCACCTGTAACACGAGCGCAAATAGCAAGTATGTTAGCGCGCTACTTAACAAATAATGAAATTCCGGAAGTACAAGCAAGCTTCAGAGATACGACAAAGCACGGTGCAAAGGATGCCATTGAATATGTAAAAGAAAAAGAATTGTTCCAAGGTACAACAGCTACAACATTTAATCCAAATGGAACAATTACGCGCGCGCAAATGGCAGCAGTAGTAGTACGCTGGATGGAACAGCAAGGTGAAGAATTAGCGTCTAATACAACTTTGTCATTCACAGATGTTAAAGCAAATCACTGGGCAACTGAACAGATTGCTAAAGTGAATGCATTAGGCATTATGACAGGTACAAGCGATACAACCTTTAACCCTGAAGGTGCCTTAACAAGAGCACAAGCAGTTAAAGTATTGAATCAATTGTTTGAACGTGAAGTACAAACAAGCACTCAATCGCCATTATTCATAGATGTGACACCAGTACATTGGGCGTTTGACGATATTCAAGCAGCAGCACAATAGTAATAGATAAATAAAAGTTCACCAACTGGGAATAAAGGTTGGTGGACTTTTTTTCTTACATGAACATTAAGAAATCTTAACGCCAAGAGTATTCATACTTCTTTTATACTAAATATAACAACATATGTAATGGAGGTTAGCTAAATGAAAAAGATGGGCTTGATTGTATTAATGGTGATGCTTATATTAACTCAATTGCCTGCAGCACCAGCAAAAGCCGATAACAGCTTATTTGTATTTGATAGAAATGAAGGAATGATTACAGGGTATAATGGTACTCCACCAGCCAATCTTTTAATACCTGATGCTTTGGAGGGGGTAGCAGTTACAGGAATCGCTGCTCACGCTTTCGCCGATAAACAATTAACATTCGTACATATTCCTTATACAGTGGAGTATATTGGGGAGGAAGCATTTGCAGGTAATAATTTGAGAATGGTTAGATTTGATTGGGTGACAGCAACAATTGGCACTGACGCATTTAGTAGTCAAGTAATAGACGGGGGCTTTGAGGGATGGTTTACCAACCTTGAACTAACAAATCCATGGAATGGAGATGTGCCGCCTGGAGACTTTACGATTTATTCCACAACACCTGCAACCTTTACCGTTCATTTTGAATCGAATGGCGGTAGTTCATTTTCATCCGTAACTTTTTTGGAAAATGATTTTTTAAATATTTGGCAAAGACCAGAGAAACCAGGCTTAGCATTTGATGGGTGGTATAAAAATCCAGAATTAACAGACAAATTAGATTTTATAGATATGATAACAGGGGACATGACGTTATATGCAAAATGGACGAACCCTTTTACGACAGTCAAAAATAGCGACGATGCATG
Organism: Metasolibacillus sp. FSL H7-0170; assembly: GCF_038593115.1. NCBI lineage: Bacteria > Bacillati > Bacillota > Bacilli > Caryophanales > Caryophanaceae > Metasolibacillus > Metasolibacillus sp. FSL H7-0170. The sequence goes on from NZ_CP151964.1 coordinate 3,257,605, forward strand.
GACAATAACAGGTTATCAGGGGGATCTACCGACAGATTTAATAATTCCTGAGGAAATTGATGGAATCAATGTTACAAGAATAGGCAACGAAGCATTTAGGAACGGAAATTTGCAGAGTGTTGTATTGCCAAGTACGCTTGAATGGATTAGCGAGAAAGCTTTTTGGGGAAATCAACTAACGAATATAGTGATTCCCGATAATGTAAGCTATATAGGGCAATTTGCATTTTCAGATAATAATCTGCAAAATGTCACATGGCCAAGCGCTCTTGAGTCAATTGCTGACTATGTTTTCAATGGAAATCAGCTAACGAATATAGTGATTCCAGATAGTGTCACATATATCGGCTATGCAGCGTTTGCTGGCAATGCATTGACAAACTTAACGATTTCCGATAGCGTGCAAGCTATAGGAGGCTTTGCCTTTCAGGATAATCAATTAACATCACTTATTATCCCAGATAATGTGAGAGATATAGGTATGTTTGCTTTTGAGAATAATAAATTAACAAACTTAAGATTGTCTGAAAATATGACAATAATTAATTATAGTTCTTTTTCAAGAAATAAATTAACAGAAATAACAATTCCAAATAGCATCACATATATTGATGAATTTGCTTTTTATGAAAATAAATTAGTGAATGTCACGTTACCAGAAAGTATTACGAATATTGAAGCTTTGGCGTTTGGGGATAATCAATTGACCGATATCGCTTTACCGAACAGCGTGGAATCTATCGGAATCGGTGCGTTTATGGATAATAAACTAACGAATATTGTCATACCTGAAAAAGTGACGGTTATTGAGGATTCCGCATTTGAAAATAATAAATTAAATAGTGTCACAATGCCAGAAGGAATAACAGAAATCAAAGGCTTAGCGTTTAAAAGAAATGATTTGACAAGCGTCCAGATACCATCCACTGTAACGCAGATAGGAAAAGAGGCATTTCAACGAAATAAATTAACAAATTTAACGATACCAAATAGTGTCACTTTTATGGGGGAGTGGGCATTTAGTGACAATCAATTGACAAGTGTTCATTTACCTGATGGCATAACAAAAATCGAGGATTATACATTTTTTAATAATAAGCTAACAGAGATTACCCTGCCAGAAAGTGTGACACAAATTGGAGAATTTGCATTTGACGGCAGTAATTTGACAAATGTACTTATTTCGAAAAACGTAACGTCTATTGGGCAAGGGGCCTTTTTAGAGAATAAATTGGAAAAAGTCGTGTTTCAAGGAGCAGTCGATACAATAGGTATTATGGCATTTGGGCAACAAAATTTAAGTAATCCTAAATTTAAAGGCTGGTTTACAGATTATGCTTTAACAGAGCGATGGAATGAAAGTGTTCCACAGGCGATGTCGATGTATTCTGTTGCACCAACTACTTATACAGTACTATTTGAAACAAATGGAGGAAGTCCGATTGCAGCTAAAATAATTGCTGAGGGAGAAAAATTGCCAAGCTTAGAAATATCGACAAAAATAGACTATACATTTGCTGGTTGGTACAAGGATAAGAATTTACAAATTCCTTGGGATATTATGACCGATACAGTAACAGAAGATGTGACATTATATGCGAAATGGGTAGATAACAGTCTATTTACTACATCTGATAATGGCGATGGAACGATAGCTATTACAGGATTTAAAGGTAAAGTTCCTGCTGAGCTAGTAATCCCTCATATGATTTATGGAAAAAACGTTACAGCGATTGCAGCTAATGCTTTTAAAAACAAGCATGAATTGCAACAAGTGACATTACCAGAGAACTTACAAAAAATTGGGAAGTATGCTTTTGCTGAAACGAGTCTTTCAGGCATTACAATTCCTTCCACTGTAACAGTTATAGAAAGTTATGCTTTTAATAACAGTAAGCTGCAAACAGTAATGCTGAACGAGGGACTACAAATAATCGGAACTGATGCGTTTTTAGGTAACGAAATCTCTAATATTAGCATTCCTTCGACCGTTAAAAAAATCAATGATAGAAGCTTTTATGATAATAAAATTGTGAAAATTGAATTTAAAGGCGCAATCCCTACTTTAGGGAATGAACTATTTGATATGCAATTTAACAACACTGTTTTGGCGTGGTATGTAGACGGGCAAATTAGTCAGGTATGGGATAAAACAGTACCACAGGCGATGACACTTTATTTAAAACCATTACTAGAGCTTTACACAGTTACCTTTAACACAAATGGTGGTAGTGCTGTAATATCTAAAACTGTATCGCAAAATGACGTTATAACAGCGCCAGCTGCTCCGACAAAGGCTAATCATACATTTGCGGGCTGGTACAAAGAGCCGACATTCCAAACGGCTTGGAATTTTGCAACAGACAAAGTGACAGCAAATATAACACTTTATGCAAAGTGGAATGTTGCATCACCAAATGTAACAGCGCCATCTACACCAAGTACTACACCAGCGCCATCTACATCAAACCAAATTACGGTAAATGTAGTCGATGCGAGCAACCCAGATGAGGTACTTGTGCAAACGGTGATTAATCGTGATAGCAGTGGGGATGTAGTAAAAGATACAGTGAAATTTACAGCGACAAATGCTAGTGAGTCAATTGAAAAATTAGCGAATCGAGAAAACAAGAAATCACGTATTGTCATTCCAGATGAGCAGCAACAAGTGAGTGAAACAACAATTGATATTGAAAAAGAAGCAGCGCAATTACTTGCACAGGGACAAACAGGATTAGAAATTGATATGGAAACAGTAAAGCTAGCTATTCCTGCAACTTCTTTAGCAGATTTTAATGAAGACCTTTATTTCCGCATTGTGCCAGTTAAATCAAGAGAAAGACAGGAACAGCTAGAAGAACGAGCAGCAAAAGAGGAAGTAGTGCAACAATTAGCGGGTAATGCAGCGGTAACATTGCTTGGTCAACCAATGACAATCGAAACAAATATACAAAACCGTCCTGTGACATTAACATTGCCATTACCAAATGATGTGACACAGGAGCAGCTAGATAATTTAGCGGTGTATATTGAGCATAGTGATGGTACGAAGGAAGTAGTACGCGGACAAATCGTAGCATTTAAAGAAGGTGTGCGCGGCATTCAATTTGAAGTAACGAAGTTTTCGACATTTTCAATTTTATATATGCCGAAAGCAGAGGAAATTGTAGAAGAAAAAATATCGGTACCATATATTCGGGGCTATGCAGATGGAACATTCCGTCCGAATGCACCTGTCACACGAGCGCAAATGGCAAGTATGTTAGCGCGCTACTTAACAAATAATGAAATTCCAGAAGTACAAGCAAGCTTCACAGATACGACAAAGCACGGTGCAAAGGATGCAATTGAGTATGTGAGGGCACAGGGCTTGTTCCAAGGGACAAGTGCAACAACATTCAATCCGAATGGTTCTATTACAAGAGCACAAATGGCAGCAGTAGCTGTGCGTTGGATTGAACAGCACTGTGCAGAGGATAGTACAGTGGCATACTGTGTGACATCAAATGCAGCAATGACGTTTACAGATGTGGCTCCAAACCATTGGGCTGCTTCGGCGATTGCGAAGATAAATGCACTTAATCTTATGACTGGTACGAGTGCAACAACATTCAATCCTGAAGGTGATTTAACACGTGCACAAGCGGTGAAGGTATTAAATCAATTGTTTGAACAACAACTACAAACAGATGTACATGCACCATTATTTACAGATGTTCAACCAGCGCATTGGGCGTTTGAGGAGATTCAAGCAGCCGCGCAGTAATACACGAAGTTCAGTAGAGTTAAATGTGAAAAAAAGGAGGGGCTGTCCAAAAAGCCGCGCATAGCCGGCATTTTGGACAGTAGCGATGATGTTTCACAAAATGTTTATTCCTATAAACAGAGAACGCCCCTTTTAAAAATAAGATAAACATTGGCTTTGGAAGCGTTATCCTTCAGTAAAAGGGAAGCGATGAAAATATTGATTTCAATGCGGTGGCAAAACAAAATGAACTTTTTGGACAACTCCGTCCCTTGTGATTCTTGCAGAGCAACGCTTTTTAGTATTGAAGGTGAAGTGAGTTTGAAAAGCTGATATTTGTTTATTCATTTTAAATGCAACATGAAAGCCGCTTGATTTACTGTTTATAACTTTTTAAAAACAGCTATTTATTTTTTGAATTACTCATTATTTCTATAAGACACAAATATAAGCGTCCCAAAAGCAGGCAACCGCACTGCTTTTGGGACGCTCCTATTTATTTACGCAAAGAGCCTAGCTCAGCGACAATCGCATTCATTTCACTAGGACTGAAAGTATCGCGCTTCATCACCATTTCGTACAAATAGCATAAATCTTCATAGTGCTTTTCATTGAAATGCTCAGATTTCATTGCATCGACATTTACCATGCGTAGTTTTTCTTTAATTTGTTCAACCATATAAATAACATTCTCTTTAGATGGGATTGTTAAGTCCATTGTTAGCCTACCTTTCAAAATAAATGGATTAATCCGACCTATTATAACATATTTTTATGAATAACGGCGAATGTAGGGATGCTTTCAAAAATAGAGAAATTTAGTTACAATAACAGTAAGTAACGTTTTACTTTGAAAAGAATTGGGAATAATACACGAAAGAGCGGAGGAAAAGTAATGAAAAGTAAACTAGTACCAGCTATCATTTTCGGTGCATTGGCGGGAGCAGCACTTAGCATGTTAGATAAACAAACGCGCCAGCATACAATAGAAACATCTAAAAAGGTTAAGGAAACGGTTTCTTATTATTCGCAAAATCGTGATGAATTGCAGGAGTTAATTGAAACGAAAATGGAGCAGGCTCAGTCACTATATGCGGATGTAACAAACAATATCGCCTCTATTATTGAGCATGTAGATGATGCGAAAACATTACCAAATACAGTAAAGAGCTTGGTAACTGAAACGAAGGATGCTTTTTCAAAGAGTAATGCATAGTAAGGAGCAGAGGGAGGGAGAGCTTGATGAAAGAGTTTAAAAAGAATGCATCAGGCACTATTGCCTTCTGGAAATCCTTTATTGCGCCCACAGAGGCTAATATTGATGTCACAACACCAAAAGGTTTTTTTCAAGATATGTTTGCACGTGTGAAACGTGCTGATATATCAGGAATGGGTGCACAACTTGCCTACTTTTTCCTGTTATCATTTTTTCCTTTACTTATATTTTTAGTTACATTGCTACCGTATTTGAACCTACAGCGTCATCAAGTGTTTGAGTTTATGGCAGATATTATGCCCGAGGAAGTATATGTATTGACAGAAAATATAGTTGGTGAGATTTTAACGACGACGAATGGCGGGCTATTATCGCTCGGGATTATCGGTACAGTTTGGTCGGCCTCACGCGGCATTGATGCATTAATTAAAGGCTTGAATCGTGCTTATGATGTAGAAGGAAAATCAGGTGTAGTCAATCGCTTATGGGCGCTTCTTTTTACATTAGCTTTTATAGGCATTATATTAATCGCACTAGTCTTTCCTGTTTTCGGTAAGCAGATTGGTAGCTTTATATTTTCTTATATTGGGATAGAAAGCTCATTTGAATCCACTTGGACATTGCTTCGCTGGATTATGCCAAACATCATTATTTTCGCGGTATTAATATTAATGTATTGGGTTGTGCCAAATACTGACCCGCGTCTTTCATTAATTAGCATTATTCCAGGGGCAGCTTTTGCTACTTTAGGCTGGTTAGCTTTAACATATGGCTTTTCATTTTATGTTAGTAGCTTTAGCAACTTCGGTGCTACATATGGTAGTATCGCAGGGGTGATTGTGCTCATGCTATGGCTCTATTTAACGGGGATGATTTTAATTTTAGGCGGCTTATTAAATGCAGCTTTGCAAAACCTCTTTTTAGCCAAGAAAGCGAAGGAGAATAAGGGAACATTTCTTGTTTGATAAATTTTAACCTTTCAATAAACATAGAAGGAGTTGTCTGTAAGCGGCGCGCTAGCCTGCTTGCAGACAACTCCTCTTCTATATATTTTTTAACATGCGCAAGCCATTTAAAATAACTAAAATGGTGCTTCCTTCATGGCCAAGAACGCCAAGAGGTAAATCAATTACTTGGAAAAAGTTTGATGCAATTAATAAAACGATAACACTTAATGAAAAGATAATGTTTTGCTTTACAATACGTTGCATTTTACGTGATAGCTTAACAGCGTAGGCAATTTTCGATAAATCATTTTTCATTAGTACAACATCGGCTGTTTCAAGGGCAACGTCTGTACCGCCTCCCATTGCAATACCTACTGTAGCAGTAGCAAGCGCTGGAGCATCGTTGATACCGTCACCAACCATCGCGACTGTTTTATATTTTGTAAGATATTCTTTAATATACTGTACTTTCACCTCTGGCAAACATTCAGCAACATACGCATCGACACCAGACTGTGCGGCTATTGCTTTAGCCGTTTTTTCATTATCCCCAGTGAGCATTGTAACATTAATATTGAGCTCTTGCAGTAGCGCAACAGCTTGTTTTGCTTCTTCTCGTACGATGTCCTGCATCGCAACGAGCGCTACAATACCTTCCTCATCTTTTAAAAAGATAACCGTTTTCCCTTGTGAAGCAAGCTTTTCCGCAGCCCCATTTGCGAAGTTTTGTGAAGCCTCGTAACCAACGAAATCAGGCTTTCCTACAATATATTGCTTGTTGTGGATAACTGCTTTGATTCCAAAGCCCGGCACATCCTCAATAGCTGCTTCTATTTTTTCCACGCGTTGCTCATGAGCATATGCGGTAATCGCATGTGCGAGAGGATGATTTGAGTGTTTTTCGATGGCAGCTAAAATCGCTAATGTATGCATGCGTTGTTCTTCATTACGGACGATGAAATCCGTTACAGCAGGTGTACCTTGAGTTAATGTACCTGTTTTATCTACTGCCAAAGCGCGTAATACACTTAAATGCTCTAAGTGTAAACCACCTTTGAATAAAATACCGTGCCTTGCTCCATTTGAAATCGCTGCTAGTGTAGCAGGCATAATCGCAGCAACTAAAGCACACGGTGAAGCAACTACAAGCAGCACCATCGCGCGATAAAATGTTGTCGTCCAATCCCAGCCTAATAAAAAATGAGGTAGGAACATCATTAATGCGACAACTGTCAACACACCTTTTACATATACTCCCTCGAAGCGCTCGATAAATTGTTGAGAGGGAGATTTCTCGCTTTGCGCAGACTGTACAAGCGTAATGATTTTTTGAAATAAAGATTCCGAACTAAGTGTTGATACTTTAATCGTTAACACACCATTTAAGTTAACTGTACCAGCAAAAACTGTATCCTCTATATTTTTTGTTATCGGCATAGATTCCCCAGTGATAGCAGCCTCGTCAACAGTAGATACCCCTTTAAAGACAGTACCGTCAGCAGGTATGCGCTCCCCGGGCTTTACTAAAATATGATCTCCGACTTTTAGTGAGGCAACAGGAACGCTAATTGGTTCAAACCCACCTCTCACTAGCCATGCTTCCTCAGGCTGTAATGCCATGAGTGCAGAAATTTCCTTATGGCTTTTATTCATCGCATAAGTTTCTAACGCTCCACTTACTGCGAAAATAAAAATTAATATCGCTCCTTCTGTCCAATAACCGATAATTGCTGAACCGATAGCAGCTAAAATCATTAAAATTTCCACATTCAATGCTTTATTTTCAATTGTATCTTCTATACCTTCCTTTGCCTTTGCATAGCCACCAATTACGAAGGCGGTTAAGTAAGCGATAATGGCAGCTGTTGATTGACCACTGCTATCCATACGCCAAGCAAGAACGATAATGAAGCCTGCAACAAGTGCAGCAATCAATTCTTTATGCTCTGCTATTTTCTCATTTATTGATAATTTTTCTCGATTAGTAATATCCATATGAACACTCCTTGATAATGAAATTCACTTTCATTTAACAAACTATTAGCTATTTGATAATGTTTTTCATTTAGATTAGTCTAATTTCTAAATTAGAATTATTATAATTAAAGTATATGAGTAATTATAAAAAAAAGCAATAAAAATAATCATGCTGAAGTATAAATGAATATGAAAGGGATAGTGGTAACGGATGAGGAGCGGAGAATAGAGGGCTTAAACGGACATCTGGAAAGGCTAAATATAAATTTAAAATTGACACGCTATTATATGACAAATTAAAAGCAAAAAAGAAGCTGCCCAAAAAGCCGTACATAGCCGGCATTTTGGGCAGTAGCGACGATGCTTCGCAAAATGTTGATTCCTATAAAGTGAACCTTCGATCAGTGGGGGCTTTGCCCCCCACTGATTGGTGATAGAGGAACACAAGCTAGAATCTTCGCATCCTGCGAAAACGCTTGTGTGACCAACATCGTGTTGGCCTCATTCTTAGTTTTTACAGGCTGTTTGATCCCCCACTTAAACATCTTGTTTTTATCTGCTGTTTTGAAGTGGTGGTATTACAGCCTGCTCCTGCGGTTACTCGTCGCAAACAAAATTTGTTAATACGCGATAAACAGAGAAAGTCTCTTTTAAAAATGGAATGAACATTGGCTTTAGCATCGTTATCCTTCAGTAAAAGGGAAGCGATGACAACATTGATTTCAATGCGGTGTCAAAACAAAATAGACTTTTCGGGGAATATTGAATATAGAAGCTAAGGCTGTCCAAAAAGGAATTTCTTTTTGGACAGCCTAATTTTTTTTAGAATATACGCTCAGCGTGTTGTGCTAGCTTCTCAAGTGAAGATTTTTCAACGTCAGCGTGTAACGAGTTTCCATGTGAATCCATTGTAACAACTGCTGTGAAACCATCAACATTTAAGTGCCACATAGCTTCTGGAATGCCAAATTCCATTAAATCAACGCCATCTACGGATTTAATACAATCAGCATAGTACTGAGCAGCGCCTCCGATAGCATTTAAGTAAACGCCACCATGTTCTTGCAATGCTTTTAATGTTTTTGGGCCCATGCCGCCTTTACCCATAACAGCGCGGATACCGAATTTTTTCATAATATCGCCTTGGTATGGTTCCTCGCGAATTGATGTTGTAGGACCTGCTGCTTTAACTACCCAGTTACCTTCGTCGTCTTTTGCCATAACTGGACCACAGTGGTAAATAATTTGACCGTTTAAATCTACAGGAGCCTCCACACCGTCACCAATTAAGTGATGGTGGATGGCATCACGCCCTGTGTACATGCGACCAGAAATTTTTACAACGTCGCCCACTTTAAGAGAACGTATTTTTTCTTCTGTAATTGGTGCGACTAATTCAACAACTTGGCTGTCATTGTCAGTAGTTGCCGCTGTTTGCTCTTCTTCTTTGAATGTGATTTTTTCACCTTCTTGGTAGTGCCAATTGATGATTTCACCAGTTGCTGGATTAATATCAATTGCCATGCGACGGTATGCCCAGCAATTATAAGCTACTGATACGAAGAATGAAGCAGGTAAGCGATCCATTACACCGATTTTACAGCCTAATAATGTTGCTTCGCCACCGAAGCCCATCGTACCTACGCCAAATGTGTTAGATGTTTTTACAATATAATCTTCTAACTTTGCTAAATCTTCGATTGGATTGACATCGTCCACATGACGGAATAATTGTTCTTTTGCTAAGTCATAGCCTGCTGAACGGTCGCCGCCGATAGCTACACCGATAAAGCCAGCTGAACAACCTTGACCTTGTGCTTGCCAAACAGCATGTAAAATACATTTACGAATGCCATCTAAATCGCGTCCTGCACGACCTAAGCCTTCCAATTCGGCAGGTAAGGAATATTGGATATTTTTATTTTCACAGCCGCCACCTTTTAAAATGAGCTTCACTGTAATGTAGTCATTTTCCCATTGCTCGAATTTTACTACTGGGAGGCCAGCGCCAATATTTGTTCCAGAGTTTTTCCCAGTTAATGAATCCACTGAGTTTGGACGTAATTTCGCATCAGCTGTTGCCGCAGCAATCGCCGTTTCGATTGCCTTTCTAATTTCGATTTGGTTTACGCCTACAGGAGTATATACTTTGAATGTTGGTAAACCTGTATCCTGACAAATTGGAGAGACATTATCTTCTGCCATGACAATATTTGTTGTAATCGTATCTAAACTCATTGCAGCACGTGTACCAGCGTTTTCGGCCTCTTTTGCCATTTTAATCGCACGGCGCACGTCTTTTGGTAAGTTTGTAGATGTTTCTGTTACTAAATTGTACAGGCTTTTCTCCAAAGTTTCTAAATATGACATGTTATTTTTCCCCCCGAAAAATAGTAATGAAATGTGTTATTTTCAAATAGTAATAATTTTACTAGATGAAGTGTCCAACATCATTATACTCCTTTCAGACCACTAAAAAAAGGGGAGCGTCTTAAGTGACGATATTCCCCCTTTAACTTCTTTTAGCGCCCGCTGATGAAGAAGAACTCAGTTTAAAACTAGCGTATCCTGCGGCAACGACTGAGTGACCAACATCGTGTTGACCTAAACTCTCACGGATTTTGGAGAGAGGCCTGCGCGATGCAGGTCAGTTAAGCGTTGTCACAGGACGTAACGGCTTTAGGGTAACTTCCACCAAACAGCTCGAAAAATCTGAACGCAATTATGCTGAGGCGTAATTGATTTAGATAATTATTCTTCTATGTCAGTTCGTTGGTGGAATTGCTCCATTTTATCCTCTAAATCATCCATCATTTGAATAAGGCGATCGATATCGTCAAGCTCTGTCGTTTCTGGGTCAATGGCATCTAGCACTTCAAGGAAAATTTCTAGGCGCTCTTTTAAATAGGTAACTTGCTGCTCTTTATTTGTAATAGGCTTCATCATATGCCCCCTTTCTGAATAAGATATCAGCTCTATTATACATATGTTTAGGAAAAGTTTTTTTAAAATTCTTTGTTCAGAATATTTACATTATTCTAACTTTGTGTTAATGTAATCTTAATAAATGAAAGAAAGGGTTGATCGGAAAAAACATGTAGCCAAAATATACGATGAATGGGAGGGAGTTTAAACATTTTCTAGTAAGAAGCTAGGGAATAGTTTATACAAAAATTAGTGGATATAAGTGAAATTTAAAACCCTAGTAAACTTTTAGAGATAAAGTTTGCTAGGGTTTTGTTTTGTTTTCATTCAAACTTTACTTCGACTTCCGTAGAAAAAATGGTACAATATTTTAATAGATGAAAAGAGAATTTTTCGGAGGCAACATGGATGGCAGCAACATATGAAAAGCAACGATTTTGGATTTTAGTAGCCATTGTCTCCATTTCAGGATTTTCGCAAGGAATGCTTCTGCCATTAATTGCGGTAATTTTTGAACAAGATGGTGTCGCTACAACATTAAATGGCTTGAATGCAACAGGCTTATACATAGGCACTTTGCTAATTTCTCCTTTTATTGAAAAGCCGCTACGCAAATTTGGCTATAAGCCGACGATTATAGTCGGGGGAGCGCTTGTTTTTATTTCACTTGCGACATTTCCATTATGGAAGAATATAATGTTTTGGTTTTTCCTTCGGTTGCTTATAGGTATTGGTGATCATGCATTACATTTTGCGACACAAACATGGCTAACGGCCTCTACACCTCAGCATAAATTAGGGCGTAGCATGGCAATATATGGCTTGTCATTTAGCGTTGGTTTCGCTTTAGGCCCGTTCTTTGTTCCTTTAATTAAAATTTCACAGGCGTTGCCGTTTGTTGTATCATCAGTGCTTTGTTTATTGGCTTGGTCACTTGTCTTTTTCTTAGCGAATGAGCATCCTGAAGCTTTAAAGGGGGATACAAAGCAGGCAAGTAGCATGACACGTTATAAGCTGGTATTTCGCTATGCGTGGGTAGCATTTTTACCGCCTTTTATCTATGGATTTTTAGAGTCTTCATTAAATGCTATTTTTCCGGTGTATGCTTTGCGCAAAGGCTTTGAAGTGTCGATGGTTTCCTTTGTGCTTGCAGCATTTTCTATAGGTACAATCGCTTTGCAGCTTCCTTTAGGGATGCTTGGAGATAGAATTGGGCGACGAAAGGTGATTTTAGGTGGTTTACTCAGTGGAGCTGTAATCTTTGCCACATGTAGTTTCGTCGAGCATTCGCAATGGGGTGTCGTCATGTTTTTTGCACTTGCCGGAATGTGTGTCGGCACGATGTTTTCGCTCGGTATAACGTATATGACAGATTTAACACCGAAGGAATTATTGCCAAATGGCAATTTACTATGTGGTATTTTCTTTAGCTTAGGTAGCTTAAGTGGTCCATTTCTCGGTGGGGGCTATTTACAATTAGTAGATAGTATGAGTTTCTTGTTATTCATTGCTGCTATGCTAGCAGCCATATTTATTATCATTTTCTATTTTGGACGTAAATTACCGTTAACACAAGAAAGGACAAAACAATGCTAGGAAAATTTTTCTCGTATTACAAACCGCATAAACGTCTGTTTATGGTCGATTTTTCGAGCGCTATTATCGTTGCGATTTTAGAGCTTGCTTTTCCGCTTGCTGTGCAATGGTTTATTGATAAATTGCTACCGACGGGCGAGTGGGGAATGATTGTAAAAATTAGCGTACTATTATTACTCGTATATATTTTAAGTACGTTCTTGAATTTCATCGTTAACTATTTAGGGCATAAGCTTGGAATTAATATCGAAACAGATATGCGTCAAGAGCTATTTAATCATGTGCAAAGGCAATCATTCCGTTTCTTTGATAATACAAAAACAGGACATATTATGAGCCGTATTACAAATGATTTATTTGATATCGGTGAATTTGCACACCATGGCCCAGAGGATTTCTTTATTGCAATTATGACGTTTATCGGGGCATTTACGATTATGTTCAACATCAATCCGACATTAGCGTTTATTGCACTTGTAATGGTGCCATTTTTAACATGGCTCGTAACGTTTAGTAATATTAAAATGAACAAAGCATGGAAAAAGATGTACGGTGAAATCGCCGATGTTAACGCACGTGTTGAGGATAGTGTATCTGGTGTGCGTGTTGTCAAATCTTTTACAAATGAAGATTTTGAAATGTCTCGCTTCCGCAAGCAAAACGGACTGTTCCGCTCTGCAAAATTATATGCTTATAAAGTGATGGCTGGCACACATTCAGGTATTTATATGATGACTCGACTTTTGACACTTGTCGTACTCGTTGTCGGCGCATGGTTGACTTATAATGAACTGTTAACAGCGGGGGAATTAGTGAGCTTTGTTTTATATACAAATGTCTTAATTAAGCCAATCGATAAAATTAGTGCATTACTTGAGCTTTATCCAAAAGGTATGGCAGGCTTCAAGCGCTTCCGCGATTTAATTGAGCAGGAGCCTGAAGTGTTGGACAAGCCAAATGCGATTGATGTGACGTCATTGCGCGGTGATATTACGTTTGAGCATGTGAGCTTTAACTATGACCAGACGAAGCAGGTGCTAAAAGATATTTCGTTTTCCTTAAATGCTGGTGAAACAATTGCCTTTGTTGGTCCGAGTGGTGCGGGGAAAACGACGATTTGCTCATTAATTCCACGCTTCTATGATATAAGTGATGGGGCAATTACTATTGATGGCTTGGATGTGCGCGATATGACACAAAAATCATTACGCGAGCAAATCGGTATCGTGCAGCAGGATGTTTTCCTATTCACAGGGACGATTCGGGAAAATATTGAGTATGGAAAGCTTGGTGCTTCCTTTGAGGAAATAAAAGCTGCTGCTGATCGTGCCCATTTGAAGGAATTTATTGAAGGCTTACCCGATGGTTACGAAACACAAATTGGCGAGCGCGGCTTGAAACTATCAGGCGGCCAAAAACAGCGTCTAGCGATTGCGCGAATGTTCTTGAAAAACCCACCAATTTTAATTTTGGATGAAGCGACATCCGCTTTAGACACTGAGACAGAAATGATTATTCAAAAATCTCTAGCAGAGCTAGCAGAAAATCGTACAACGCTTGTTATCGCACACCGCCTTGCAACAATTCGCAATGCAGATAAGGTTTTCGTTGTAACTCAGAAGGGTATTGAGGAACAAGGAACATATGATGAGCTTGTAGCAGCAGGTGGCGTTTTTGCGAACTTGCATCATATTCAGTTCAAAAAATAAGGTGCCAGGCACGCACACAATTCTCACACAATTCAGCAAAGAATATAAAAATTTCTAATGTAAATACTAACATTCGTATAAATGAATGTTAGTATTTTTCATCATCCTTTAGCATTATGCTGGATAAGGAGGTTTGCGGTATGTGGAAAAAAAGATGGGGTATACTCCTAGTTCTCATAATAGTTCTAACCGGAGTGCTTTTGTTTATTGGTATGAAGAGAGGGTCAATGCCAGAAAAGGCTGATGATTCTAAACCTACTCCAACTCCAATTCAAGAGGAGGAATCTGAAAATTTGGAGACAATTATTCAGCGTATTATTGATTCTGCGCAAGAGGGCAAAGTGCCAAATGTGTCATTCGTTGTTGGAGAGACAGATAGGCAAGAGGTTCAGCAGGAGTGGGGGAAGCCGCAGCAAGTAGCCGATATAGCAGATGGAATATATGAGGATTATTTACAGAAGGCTGTGACAATCGGCTATCAAGATGCGCAAGCTTTTGATATCCGTTCCTTTCATGCAAATATACAGAAAATTCATTTAGCCGATATTAAAAATAGTATGGGTGAACCAACTGAAGTTCGTTATTACCAGGATCAGACGGCCAATCAGATTATTTTAGTTTACCAAGTAAACCCGGCATATCAACTAAAATGGGTACTACCGAAACCGACAGAAATCGATATCAATCCTAGTGTTCATCATATTTCGGTTTATACAAAACTAAAGGATGAAGTGGCTGAAATGATTGAGCAAATGTCATTGGATGAAAAAATTGGCCAAATGATGTTTGCCGGGGTTTCAGGCATAAAACTTCAACAGGAAACAACAAGCTTGATTCAGGATTTCAAGATTGGAGGAGTGATTCTTTATGCTAATAATCTAGAAACACCCCACCAATCAGTAACGCTTATTAATGACTTGATGAGAGCAAATGTGGATAACCGTCTACCGATTTTTATTGGAACCGATCAGGAGGGAGGCACAGTAGTCCGACTGCCGGGACCACTGAAAAATTTCCCATCGAACAATACAATTGGAAATGTCAACCAACCTGAATTTTCATTTGAAGTTGGTAAATTATTAGGGCAGCAATTAAAAGCATTTGGCTTCAATCTTAACTTTTCGCCAGTGCTAGATGTCAATAGTAATCCAAATAATCCGGTTATCGGTAATCGCTCATTTTCAGATAATCCGGATATTGTTAGTCAATTAGGGGTTCAAACGATGAAAGGGCTAGAATCTCAGCAGGTAATCCCTGTTATTAAGCATTTTCCTGGGCATGGGGACACCACTGTAGATTCCCATTTAGAATTACCGAAGGTGACAAAAAGCTTAGATGATTTGAATAAGCTAGAGCTAATTCCGTTTAAAACGGCAATTGAAAATGGGGCAGATGTAGTTATGGTAGCTCACATTTTATTACCAATGATTGATCAGAAATATCCTTCATCGATGTCAAAGGAAATAATTACAAATATTTTAAGGGAGCAAATTGGATTCGATGGCGTTGTTATGACGGATGATATGACAATGAAAGCTATCACCAATCATTATGATATTGGGCAAGCTGCCGTAGATTCTGTAAAGGCTGGCAATGATATTATTTTAATTGCCCATGGTTTTTCTAGTGTAACATCAGCAATAAAAGAAATTAAGGCGGCAGTGAATAATGGAGAAATAGCTGAAGCTAGAATTAATGATAGCGTCCGCAGAATTATTCAGCTAAAACAGAAATATAAAATCGAAAATATCGAAGTAACAACAGTGGATATCGACAAACTAAATAACGATATTGAAAAAGCATTGAATACCTATATGAAATAACCACAAATTGTGTTGAAGTTAGAAAAGGGCTGCCCAAAAAGTCGGGCTTCTTCTCAGCACACTGAAAAATGAGCTTTATGCTTGTTTTGAAAATTCAAAGGAGTTGTCCGAAAAGTCCATTTTGTTTTGACACTGCATTGAAATCAATGTTTTCATCACTTCCCTTTTACTGAAGGATAACACTGCTAAAGTCAATGTTCATCCCATTTTTAAAAGAGGCGTTCCCTGTTTATAGGAATCAACATTTTGCGAAACATCATCGCCACTGTCCAAACTGCCGTCTATGCACGGCTTTTTGGACAGCCCCATCTTATTTTTCTCTACTTTATCTAATGATTCATTTGATGAGAAAGCATCCCAAAAGCAGCAATGCACTACTTTTGGGATGCCCCTTCTCTAATATCCAAACGACTATAATTCAATTGCGAATTTTATCTACATTGCGGTTCATCAATTTGCGTATAATAGTTTGATAAATCCATTTTTTAAAAGGTGACAGCCGCTGTCGATGTTTTTTGAAAAAATCATCAGGTGAATTAAATACGCCAAAGTCATTATTAATGCCTTCTTTTTGAATATAAGTATCATTCGCATCCCAGTCTATCTGTGGATTTTGAAGATTATTAGTAGCTGCACCGTAGCCACAAAAACTAGTTTCGCAATCAGCGAACTTTTCTTGAAGCTTTTTTAAATAGCTACTATCCAATATAAAGCCCTCGATGTTATACCAATGTCCGTCGTACTGCACCTCCACCCAGCTGTGTACAATATTTTGTGGTGCGAGCTGGTAAATTAGGCCTGTCATAGCCCCTTTTTGCAGTTTTTTATCAATGGTAAAGCCATGAATTCGACAAGGTATTCCAACTGCTCTCAATAATGTCATAAATAATATTCCTTTTGTGTTGCACTGCCCATATCTATCTTTTAAAATTTCTGAAGCGGGAATAGCATCGTCTTTGTTATATCCAAAGGCAATATCGTCGCGCACAAAATTGTATATTTTTTTGATTTTCTGAAAATCACTCTCGTTTGCCCACTGCATAGCTTCTATTAATTTTTGTATTGAGCTATGGGAAAAATTCAGTAATGGGGTTTCTTGCAAGTACTTATTCATTGTGTAATCCTCCTTCTAGTTTGATTACACTTTATCAAAGTACTTATTAGTAAACTTTCAAAAACTCGCTATTTTTAATGATATTTGTTGCAGACATTCCAGTCATCATTTTATTCGTATATGCAAGATGAGATGGGCTATTGAAACCAGCGTCAAGCGCGGCTGTTGTCAGGCTATCTCCATTAAAAATGGCTTCGTATGCTATTTGAAGTTTATGCAAAACAGTATAGCTTTTTAGTGGAATACCTGTTTCTTCTTTAAATAAATGTGCTAATCGACTTTCAGAAAGCCCTGTTTTTTGGGAAAAGTATTTTATTTGATGAAATTCATCTTCATGTGGACAGTTATCCAAAAGAGACAATACTTTCATAACACGACTATCAAAATTCTTCATATGGTGATAATCGAATTGAGCCATGATGTTCTTAACAAAGGAAATAATAGTAGTATGACTTTTTTGTTCAAGAGCATTTTGAAAAGCTTGCTGCATAGTGATGGTGTTTTCGTTTGGGAAAATATAATAGGGCTGCTCTAATAACTTCCTCCTAAGTACACGCCCAAGCTCTGTCGTAGGGTCACTCAGCATCGTAAAATGAGCTTCTCCTTCAGCGTCAAATAAATGAGGTGTATCCATATTTACAATAATGGCACTGCAAGAAATAAGCTGCCCATTCACTTCAATATTAAAATCTTTTTGACTACTTAGAAATATTTGGAGTAGCCAGTGCTTATGGTAATCTGCTTCTATATTATTTGAAATCGCCATAAAATTTCTACCATGTTTTATAATATAGTTCATTGTATCACCTACGATTACTACATATTTTATATGATTAATGTTTTCAGAGCTTTTTCAAAAAACAATTTGGTGTCTTGATGTGTTAATTTGGCAAGTGTTTCATTAGGGCTAAAAAATTCAATGGCTCTAATTTCATTGTCTTGTGGCATTAAATCGGAGCGGTCCCCCGTGTATTCAATGACAAACATCGTTGTTTCTTGCATTTTGTAGCCTGTTTTGTGCGTAAATTCTTCAGCAAAATGAAAAATAATTTTCTCGTCTAATTGTTCCAACACTTTATATTTGACAGAACCTGTTTCTTCTATAAGCTCTCTGAACAGAGCAGCCTCTAAATTTTTATCGTTATGCTCAATACCGCCCTTTGGAAAATCCCACTCACCTTGTATTTGCATATCTCGAATTGTACTTATTTTTACTTTATGTACTAATAATATTTCAGCTTGGTGAAATATGATAGCACCGACAGCCTGCCTAATCATTGAGCAATTCCCTACTTCGATGGTGTATATCGCCTTCCATTATGATATTGATATGCCCATTGGAAATCACAATAACAGATAAGCTTGTATCATGTATATAAGGAGGGGTCCATAATTGTTCAATAGATTGCTTTTTACAATACACTAATAACATTTTAATAAATACAGTATGTGTAACAATTAAAATATTTCCAGCACTATGTTGCGAGATTAGTTGATTTAAAAAGTCTGTGACCCTTGCTTGCAGTTGTTCAAAGCTTTCGCCAGATGTCGGGTTGTACAAGTGGGGCGCATGCCAAAACGCATGATATTCTTCTGGCTGCTGTCTTTCTACATCCTCATGTGTCTGACCTTCCCAATCACCTAAAAAGATTTCTCTCAAGTTTGGCTCTTCAATAATTAGTTGGTTTCGATTGCCTTTAATAAGAGTAGCAGTTTTTGTTGCTCGCTTACTAGGGCTACTATAAATGGCATCAAATTTTACGTCTTTTAAACGATTGCCTAGGGCGAGAGCATTATTAACACCGCTTTCCATTAAGTCAGAATCTTGCCAGCCTTGTAGCCTTCCTTCGGTATTCCATACGGTTTCGCCGTGTCTAGTAATATAAAGCTTTAACAAATCATCAACTCCCTACTTATTTCATTAGCTCTTTTTAAAATATTATTTTTCGCTCAAGTAATTTAGTAGCACCATATGCTAAGCATGCTGCAATAATTGGTGTTACTACATAGCTTGTCCCTGTAACACCAAAGGAAACCTCTGATGATAAAGGAGCTGTTATTAAATCGAGTGTTGGTTTATAAAGCAATGTTAAAAGCATACCTGAAGCGATTTGTAGTGCGATATAAGCTGCTATGAAAATACCGATAAAACTTATAAATTTCTTCAATTAAATCCCTCCTCTAGTTGCTATACGAATGGAGATAAGCAAAGTTTCAGAATATTGTACAATGAAATTCCTTATTTTTTACAATCCAAAATAAACATTGAAGCATCCTGTGCCATAAAGATTTTTTCGCCATAATAAAAAGTTTTAGATTGAATATTGTTATAACCAATTTTAGCCAAAAGTTCTGCTAGCCTTTTTTGCTCAAAGCCATTGTGTACCATGTCTGAAGCGATATTTCCATTTTTATCAAAATCAACGATGAACAAATGCCCATCTGCCTTTAACATTTCATATTGTCTTTTTCTATTAATGTATTTATTAGTTAATGTAAAAGGGAAGCCGATTATTTCTATTATATGTTTAGTCCATTTATCAAATTTCAAGTAAATCATCCTTCCTTGTATGAGGAAAATAGTACCATGAATTATGAGAGGGAAGCTAGAGATTTGCTAGGCCTTTATATTTTATACAGATTATTTATCACGCCTATTAATTATATAAATATTGGGATTGTCAAGGTTATCTCTTAGCTTATCGAAGCGGAGGTGATATGGTTACATGTCGCAAAGTAAATCTTCCGACAGGAAAAGCGCAGGGGATAAATGCACTTTTAGTAAGTTCAGAAGTATGAGTTGGAGCCCTTGCGTGTGGAAAGAGCGCCAACCGTAATGGCAATTAGATTATTTATGCCTTAATTTAAAAATCGAAATAGACACCCCTGTAAGTATAATAGTAGTAAATATAATAATCATATAGCTTGTTGATTGATTAAGCACAGTGCCATGCAGTTCATAGGATACGCCGTAAATTAATTTGTACTGCTCTATTGCTTCAGTAGGTGCTTCTGCAAATACTTTAATTAGTGAGTTTTCCATAAAGGCATTGCGCAATAGTAAAGTAGTATGACTAACGGGGAAGTACATAATGATATTTTGTGCAAAGCTTGGTAGTGCACCAATGGGGACATAGACACCGCATAAAAAACCGATAAGTGTCCCAATGATAGTGCCCAAGGCTGCAAAGGAATTTTGTGTGTTAATAAAAAGTACAAAGAAAAAATTCATTATACTAGCTAGTAGGACAGATAAAATTAATAGTCCGCTAACTTTTAGAAAAGAGGAGATGCTTAACAAAGTACCGCCTGCGGCTACAATAAATATCTCACAAATAATAAAGGCAATGAAAGTGAAAAACAAGCCAATAATAAATGCATTGAGCACATAGCTCATTTGAATTGTCGCGCGGGAAACAGGTGCTGTTAGAAAATCGGCTGTTGCCTTGGATTCAACATCCTTTATTGCAATCCCAAATGCTGCAAGTGTGGATGAAATCGCAATAATTGATAGCAATCCCGCTACAAACCATTCATTCACCATTGTAATAAGCTCGGGCGTTGCTTCTGTTGTTTGTTGAAGTGAATCAATTTGTGTTTTTTGTAAAAATAATGCGTAAAGACTAATAACGATAATAACTGATAATAATGAGAAAAAAACGGCTGCTTTATCACGTCTAAATACTTTATTATTACGTCCAACTAGGCTTAATAGCGCTTCCATTATAAGGTTCCTCCTGTTCCATAATACGTACAAAGACATCGTCCATCGTACCTTTTATTACTTCAAAGGATGCAATGAGAGGCTCTAATCGATTTAATAATGCTAATGCATCTAATGTAGATTGGACTCGAATTGTAAAAATGCCTTGTTTTTCTATATAACTAATACTATTTTCTCTAAGCCATGTCATCCCGTCTGAAAATTCATGGAAGGAAATTGCGAGCTGGTCATAGGCATATTTCACTTTTAAAGCGTCAGGAGTCCCTTCAGCGACAATTTCACCTTGTTTAAGCACAATTACTTTATGAGCCATTGCAGCCTCTTCCATATAATGTGTTGTTAAAAAAACAGTCATATTAGTTTGTTCCTGTAGTTGTTTAATTGTTTGCCAGACAAATTGGCGCGTTTGTGGGTCAAGTCCGGTCGTAGGCTCATCTAAAAACAAAATAGTAGGGCGATGGATGAGTGCTTTCGCAATATCCACTCGCCTTTTTTGCCCACCAGATAATGTGCCATATTTTTGTTTTTCAATATCTTTTAAATTTAAGTAATTCAAAACAAACTGATAGTTTTCGAGTAGCTGTATTTTTGACAGTCCGTACATTTTTCCTCGATGCATTAGGTTTTCATATACTGTCAAACGCTCATCTAACAGACTTTGTTGAAAGACAACACCAATCGACTTGCGAATTTCAGCATTGCTAGAGCTATTATCGAGAGTATGACCATTAATCGTTACTACACCACTAGATTTTTTTAATAAGGTACATAAAATTTCAATTGTTGTTGATTTACCCGCCCCATTTGTACCAAGAAAGGCGAAAAATGTGCCTTGTTCAACCGAAAATGAAATGCCTTTTACAGCTTCCTTTTTAGCATAGGACTTACGTAAGTTTTCAACTTGGATAACGGTTTTCACTTTCATTGCCCCCTTCGCTTTTGAATCATTTTATTAATTTGTTCGATATCCTTCTTCTGTAGTAAATACATCATCGTCCAAACGATAAAATAAATAATTGCCTCTGAGATGAGTACATTGACGATTCCAAAATGAGTAAACCATTCACCGAAATAACCAGCAACTACTACGAAAAGGGTTACGCTAATTAAGTGAGAGAGAAGCTGTGATGCAAAAGGTATACGTTCAGCCTCAAAAAGCAGAGATAGCGGTCCAATGGCAGCACCTAAAACTGTAGCAATAATGATTTGTTGAAGTAGTGCTTCACCTGATATAAGCGTGTTTGAATCAGAAAGTACACTAATTGTTACTAAAATATAAGAGCTACTAAGTGCAATCAGTATGCCGATAACAATCATGCGTAAAATTTTCATTCTATCAATCCTTTCCAATGCCGAGATGGCGCTTCAAGTCTTTTAAATATTTGCGGCTTACAGGAATGCTCGTAGCGTTTTCGAGCAAAAGCTGGGTTGTTCCAATCTTAGCCATTTGGATTGAGGAAATTTTGTGAATATTGACGAGTGTCGATTTATTTACTCTGACAAAATCCTTCGCTAATTGTTTTTCTAGCTCGTATAATTTTCGCTTCGCTTCATATTCTTGCTCATCTGTTTGCAAGTAAATTTTCGAATCTTCGGCATAGATAGAAAAAATATCAGTGATTTTGAGCAAATGAATTTCTTGCTGTAAATAACCATCAATTACACCTGCATGCACAGTATTGGCAGCTTTTAATTGCTTCATCAACTGCTCAATTTGTTCATTATATTCTTTTGCATATATATGAATCTCTGTTTGTTCTAAGGCACTGTTAATTGTTAATTGAATTTTCAATTGGGGGCCTCCTTATTACCTCAAATCGAATTCGCTATAATTAATGTAGCATAGAAAAATTTGCATATGCGAAATTTTCGGATAAGTGGTTAGATTTTCGATATAAGGGGCAGATTTTGGAGAGTAAAATACACGATAGGCTTTAACTTCTTTCAGCAGGGTATAGTGCGATGAGTAACCGCAGGAGCAAATTATTTTGTATCGATAGGAAGGCAACAGGTACAGAAGCCTTCGTGATGAGGTCAGTTAACTTTGGCGTAATTATTAATTAGCTTCACCAAACACTCCATATGTTGAGGGGGGATATGGTAATACAATATGAGGGGGGACAATTTAGTTTAAATATTAACTTATATTACTGGATAGTGTCAGTTACTATCGCTTGAATGTTTATTTACACACTTAATAGCAAACAGAGACAAGCACTGTTTGCTATTAGTAAAGTTTCCTGTTATTCTTATTATCTTTGGGCTAACGTCTAAATACGCATTAATGCACCATCAGGTTTTGATAACTCCTGTTCTGTTATCTGATTCATTTTACAAAAGTGTTTTAAAAACTGTTGTGCTAGCTCTCGTTCCGTTGGGTCACTTTTCAATGAGACTATATCGTGCAAAATTTGAGCCATCCATAAATTGTCGAAATATCGGTATTTGCCTGTTTTCCATGTCATATTCTGCGGAGATTTTTCGTTTACATAGTATTTCCAAAATAGCATCTGATTTGCTTCTTGTTCTGTAAGTTGGAGTTTGTATTTTGAATGAGCAGGAATATAGCCATCTTCACAAAGTTTACCGATAAAATCTTCATTCACCATATAGACACCTAAAATACGTCTGTCTTTTTCAGGCATGTTGGAATCTATTGCCGTTAACAGGACAGCGCTATTTTGATGCAAGCGAATCGGTTTGTTTGGTTTCCCTTTGTTAGTACCGCTTTTTATTGCACCCGAAAAAACCTTCCACTCTGAAAAAGAACTACTCTGTTCTTCTATGTCACACCAAAAAACCATTTGTGATTTGGGATGAAGTTTATGGTTATTCATAAGCTTTTCATATTCCAAGCGGAGCTCCTGTTTTTTTCGTTGAAGTTTTTTTTCTTCTTCCTTCTTCTGTTCTTCCTTTTTTTGTTCTATTTCTCTTTGCTGTATAATTTTTTCAAGTGAATTAGCAGCACTTTCATCATGCAGTTTTAGGTGTTTTCCAAATACATCAGGGAAAATGAACTTTTTACTTTCCGTTGCGAAATGTATTTCGATAGTGGAGTCATTATGTTTAACTATACTCCCTGTGCCAAAACGTTTGTGTGTAACTTTCTTATTGATTAGATTCATTATTTTAGCCCTCCTTATAGAATAAAAAAATCGGTTACTATTAGTTAATAATTAGTGATTTTATCCAACTAACTTCTTTTGAAACCCATACAATTGCTTGAACTTTTCTTCCATAAAAAAGAGATATAAAAAAACGCATCCATAATTCTATCTACAAAAGTACAGCGGAATTAGGAATACGATTGAAAAAACAATTGTAAAATTATTATAACATTTTTCTGAAAAATTCACAAATTTATTATTGACAATGCGCTTTATCGTGAGGTAAAATGAAATTTTGTTCCTTGGAATGAAGGTTGCGATGATTGTTTGAATTGCATCTTGAATTGGTAGATGTGTCTAACAATTGAGGTGTAGCTCACTTTTTAATTATACTAATCTAACCATGCGACAACTTCACGATATGTGAAGTGTATGTGGAAACACAGGGATAATCCCTCTATATATAAAGTACAAAAAACGAAATTGCATGTCGCAACTTCGTTTTTTTGAATAGACTGAAACTAATTATGTCCCTGCTTCTTCTTTTAAATTGATACGTGCATGTGAACACAATTCATTTCAATACAAATATCTTTTTGAATAAAGATACATCATGTTAGTCAAGTATAAAAGAATCGTTGCATATGATTGATTACCATCGGACACTAGATTTTCACAACAAAGGATACTACTGTCCCTTGATTTGGTGCACTTTTAATTTGAAGACCTGTACCAAAAAGTCTCATTAATCGTTGATTCGTATTAATTAAACCAATGCTCGTCTGGTTATCATTCTTTCTTTCCAATAAGCTTTGTAATTGAGTATCATCCATACCAACACCATCATCTTCAATTGAAATCTCAACATAATCTTCATGAACAGATACTCTAATAACGATTTTCCCACCACTGATACGCTTCATAATTCCATGTCTTACGGCATTTTCTACTAAGGGTTGAATTGTCAGGAAAGGAATCTTGAGATCTTTATATTCATCCATTTTCCAAACAACCTGTAATCTATCGCCGAAACGCACTTGTTCAATATTCAGATAAGATCGCACAATATTTAATTCTTCTTCTATTGGGATTAACCCTTCAATATTTTGAAATTGAAATTTACTTCTTAAAAAATCGCTCAAATTATTTAGCATATCATTCATTTTATCTAAGTCGGTGGAACTTAATGCAATGACTGAATTTAATGTATTGAATAGAAAGTGGGGCTGAATTTGAGCTTGTAACCATGCAGCCTCTAATTGTAATTGTTCGCGAACTACTTTTTTTATAGTTGTGAGCGCCTTAACTCTCGATCTAAACTCCAACATTTCAACAGGCTTTGTCACATAATCGTTAGCACCAGCTAAAAAACCAGCTTGTATATTATTTGGCTCACTCCTAGCGGTAAGTAGTAAGATAGGGAGCTCTGTAGGTGAATAACGATTACGAATCTTCTTGGTTAACTCATAGCCAGACATCTGTGGCATCATGATATCAGAAATAACTAAACTAAATTCCTTTCCATCTAATTTCTCAAGAGCTTCTTTTCCACTCGTCGCGATAGTGATTTCATATTGTTCAACTGATAAAATCGATTGAAGCACTTGTAGATTAATCGGATCATCATCAACAATTAATATGGATGGCTGCGCGGACTTTGCCTCCATTAATGTCGTTTGATCTGTAGCAACTGATGTTTCTAGATTCGCCAAGTCGATGGAAGTTTCAATTACATGACTCTCAGACTTTCTTTGAAATGTGGTGTACTGACCTTTCATGGATGAAATATTTTTATTTTTTTCATACTCATCCAACGGGGCCAACTTTAGTGAGAAGGTGAACTTTGACCCTTTTCCAATTGTTGACGATACTTCTAGTTGTCCGTCATGCAGTTCAACTAATTGTTTACTTATATTCAAACCTAATCCAAGGCCGCCTTCATTCATTGCTTCATCTGCCGCTTGCTCATAAGGTTGAAACAAACGTTCCATAAAATTCTCGTTCATTCCTATCCCTGTGTCGGATATCATAATAAACGCTTTTTTATCCTCTACCTTAGCTTGAATGCAAATTTCACCTTCATTCGTGTATTTCACAGCATTGTGAAGTAAATTATAGATAATTTGATTGACCCGATTCTCGTCTGCAATCACAGGTGGAAAATCCTCTGGAATTTGATTAACAATTTTTACTGGCTTGACTTCAACAAGGAATTGCAGCATGTCGATTACACCAGTGACAATGGGCTGAATCGTAATATTTTTTTTCTGTAGACGCGGATACCCCTCCCTAAGGCTTGCGGCATCAAGTAAATCATTTAATAACAATGACATCCGCCGACCGACCGCTAAAATTGTTTCAAGTTCATGGACACTTCTGTTCTTTAATAGATGTCTTTCTCTATTTAATATTGATTGAGACATGTTAATCATCCCATGAAGTGGATTCTTAAACTCATGGGAGGTGTTCGCTAAAAATTCGTCTTTATGCTCATTCATTTTTTGTAATCTTAATGCAAGTTTCTCTGTTTCAGCATGCATTTTAAGATAATCCTTGAACCAAATGGAGGCAAAACAACCAATAGAAATAATCAAATCGAATGGGTAATGAACAATACTTATGCCCGCTTCTCTCCAATAGATACCCCAAATAAAATGGTGAATGGCTGCTGTAAAGGAAAGTAATAATAAAACGTTACCTGTGATATCTATATAAATTTTTTTAATTATCGCAAATAGCGCGACCGCAACTGCAAATCCTGCCAATAGATAATAAACAGGAAACAACATCATAATTTGAGTCGGAGATAAAAACAAAGTAATGATGGCCATCCCGATGCAGACAATCGAGTATATGTATGTCATAATCCGCCTATAAGACAGCTTAGAATGGTCTATGCACTGTAACAACGCAAAGGAAGCAATCGGAATTGTCACATTTGCTAAACGAAAATCCCACTCATATCCAACATTAAATAGTAGGTGAAATAATTTTTCATCATTGCTTATTAAATTCATTAACGTTATACATAACAAAAGCAAAGAAAAGGATAGCAGCTTTTTCTCACGATTTCCTAAAAAATATAGAACAAAGGCATAAACCGAGTGGATTAAGAATATTACTGAAGCTAATACTTGCATGGATAAAGACAAGTTTCTTTCAGTAGACATGGCCGCTTCTGAACCAAATTTTATCGATCGAATCATACCGCTTCGTCGAACATCTTTAAAATTTGCTGCTTGAATAACAATTTCAATTACACCATTTTCATCTGCTGTGAAGGTTGCTGAATAGGGCAAATTTTTTGCTTTGTATTCATCTTCAGTTTTACCTACTTGTCCTGACCCGGCCAAGTGTCGCCCATTAATATATAATTCAGAAGAACTACGTACACTTGGTACGTATAGACTGTAATTCATCCTCTCAGTCGGATTTACAATTATACGTAAGCGATAGGAACCATATCCATAAGGAGTTGATGCTCCATCATAAAGGCCCTCATTCCACCTACCTGGTACTTGAACAAGCTTCCTCTGTTGATTGCTTGAATTAGTTTGCGGTTCATCATCTATCAACCATTGTGACGGGTAAAACTCCCACTCCCCGTCAAGCAACAGAACTTCCTCCTCCTGCGTATTCCAATCCAGCAAATCCAATTGTCCATTCTCTATTTGCGTATGTGAGAGGTTTTGAAACGTAGCCTCCCATAAAATACGAGAGCCTGATAATATGAGTATAAATAATCCTATCATTATGAAAATATGTCTATTTTTCATATATGTTTTCGCAGAATCAACTCTGCCTCCCCTCTCTATCCAACTATCTTGGTTATTTACATGAAGCATTACTTGACCTAGTTTATTAATTAAAAATATTAATCAGTTTAAGCAATTACATTATATTATATTTTACTCAAATTCCATATAACAAGGAGTTGTCCAAGAAGCCTATTTTATTTTGACACCGCATTGAAATCAATGTTTTCATCGCTTCCCTTTTACTGAAGGATAGCGCTGCTAAAGCGAATGTTCATCAAATTTTTAAAAGAGGCGTTCTCTGTTTATCCCGTATTAACAAATTTGTTTGCGACGAG
Source organism: Metasolibacillus sp. FSL H7-0170 (assembly GCF_038593115.1). Lineage (NCBI taxonomy): Bacteria > Bacillati > Bacillota > Bacilli > Caryophanales > Caryophanaceae > Metasolibacillus > Metasolibacillus sp. FSL H7-0170. The sequence continues at coordinate 3,285,581 of NZ_CP151964.1, forward strand.
TAACCGCAGGAGCACAGACCCCCACTTCAAAATAGCAGATAAAATCAAGATGTTTAAGTGGGGAATCAAACAGCCTGTAAAAACTAAGAATGAGGCCAACACGATGTTGGTCACACAAGCGTTTTCGCAGGATGCGAAAACCCCCACTGATTGAAGGTTCACTTTATAGGAATCAACATTTTGCGAAACACCATCGCTACTGTCCGAAATGCTGGCTATGCACGGCTTTTTGGACAGCCACTTTGCAACATACATTTTATTTTACTTGCGTAATTCCATGTTACAAACAACCTCAACTTGTGCAGTCTGTGGGAACATATCAACAGGCTGCAAATATTCCACCTCATACAGCTTCGTTAATTGCTGTAAGTCCTTCGCTAATGTGGAAGGGTTGCAAGACGTGTAGACAAGACGCTTCGGCTTAATTTTTAAAACAGATTGGATGAAGCTTGCGTCCAACCCTGTACGCGGTGGGTCTACTGTAATAACATCTGGCGTGAAGCCTTCGCGACGCCAGCGGGCAAGCAAGTCTTCTGCTTTACCTACATAATAACGCGCGTGTTTGAAGCCGTGATTACGGGCGTTGCGCTTTGCGTCAGTTATGCTCTCTGGTACGATATCCATGCCGCGTACTTCCTTTGCATCACGTGCTAGCCATAAGCCAATCGTACCGACACCGCAGTAAGCGTCGACGATTGTTTCATTCCCAGTTAATGCTGCTGCTTTTTTTATTTCATTATATAAGTGCACTGTTTGCTTGGGATTAAGCTGGAAAAAGGCACGTGAAGATAAATCGAATGCTAATTCACCAAGCTCCTCGTGAATTGTTTCTTTCCCATCTAAAATAATTGTTTCATCCCCGAAAATAAGTGATGTTTTCTCACGATTAATATTTTGAGTAATTGATACAATAGATGGATCTAGCTTTTTCATACGTTCGATTAATTCCGCTTTATGTGGAAGCTCATTGCGTGTAGTTACAAGGCATACTTGTGTTTCACCTGTTCGAATACCTGTACGCACAACGATTGTACGTACTAATCCATTTAATGTTTTGCCATCATAAATAGAGATGCCGAGCTTTTGTAAAATTTTACGAGTGCCGACCGTAACTTTCGATGTGGCAGGGTGCTGCACGAGGCAATCATTAATATTAAGGAGCTTGTTGGAGCCTTCTGCGAAGAGTCCAGCATATACGCGCTTGCCTTCTTTTCGCACTTGAAATTGGCTTTTATTGCGGTAATGCCAAGGGTTATCCATACCGATTGTTGGGCGAATATTAGCGTTTGCTGCTACTTGCGGCACATATTTTTCGAGTGCTTGTATGACGATATCACGTTTATTTTTTAGCTGTGCCTCATAATTCATATGCTGAAGCTGGCAGCCCCCACATTCATCATAAACAGGGCAAGGAGCCTCTTGTCTATCAGTGCTTTTTTTACGAATTGCTAAAACTTCCGCCTCGGCAAAATTGCGTTGCAGCTTTGTTACTTTTACCGTTACTTCTTCCCCAGGTAATGCGCCTTTGACAAACACAACATTACGCTTGAAAAAGCCAACGCCCTCTCCATTAATGCCAAGTCTTTTAATTGTTAAAGGGAATTTTTGCCCAAGTGTCATTGTTATTTGGTTCATTGCTTTCACATCCTTATACGAGTTCATCCCACCATTATAACGCATGGTGGGATGAAAAAAAAAGATTAAGGTAATGTGACACCTTCATATTCAAGAACGAGGTCATCTAATGATTGAAATGTGTAGCCTTGAGCCTTTGCATCCTGTATAAATTTGGGCAATGCCTCGGCATTATCCTGTGCGACTGTATGCATTAAAATAACTGCGCCAGGATGTAGCTGCTGCATTAGGGCATCATAGGCATATTTATAGCCGCGGCGCTCATCCTTCAGCCAATCCTTAAAGGCAACAGACCAGAAAATATGACGATAGCCATACTCATTGCCTACCTTTAATAGCTGTTCATTAAATATTCCTTCTGGTGGTCGGGCATAATAAGTACGTTCAATACCTGTTAGCTCCTTTAACTTCTGATCAAACTTTTGCCATTCAGCGACCATTTCGCTATCAGAAAGTCGTGCCATATTTGGATGTCCATAAGAATGATTGCCAATTGTATGACCATCCGCCACCATGCGTTTTACTAAATCCGTGGCGCTCGTTAAATAATGCCCTGTTAAGAAAAAGGTTGCTGGGACATTTTCGGTAGCTAATGTGTCTAAAATACTTTCAGTAAAGCCGTTTTCGTAGCCGTTATCAAAGCTTAAATAAGCAATTTTTTCGTCAGGCTTTCCTTTGTAAATAGCCCCATATTTGTCAAGCAGTGCATCGAGCTGTGCGCCAGCCTGTGCGGGCTCGTTATTTGTTGAACGCTTAAAGCCCCAATGATATTCAGCTGCCTGTGCAGTAGAGTTTGTTGATAGCATAAATGTAACGATTGTTGCGCAAATAAGCATGATGCCTAAAAAATGATGTTTCCACATAGTCGTGCAAGCCTCCCTTTTCAATGTAGCATTTACAGGCTGTGCGCTAATAGCCTGTAAATGCCCGAACTAACAATCAGTAGTGCTGATTGAAGTTTCACTTTCTAAGTAGGTTGCACAAAAAGCTAAGACTTATACAAATCACGAAGTGCTTCTTCAAGTGTAGGGAATTGGAAAGTAAAGCCTGCTGCAACTAGCTTATCGGGCACAACATGTTGACCCTCTAGGACGAGCACACTTTTTTCACCAAGTGCAAGTTGGAGTGCAAAGCTTGGCACAGGTAACCAATGCGGTCTATTTAAAACGCGTCCTACTGTTTTTCCAAAGCTTTTCATCCGCTGTGCATGTGGTGCTGTAAAATTAATCGGACCTTCAAGTGAAGATGTTTCAATCAAATATAAAATAGCTCGTGCCGCATCATTGACATGAATCCATGACAGCCATTGCTTGCCAGAACCAATCGTACCACCAACAAACATTTTATAAGGCATAACGACTAATGGCAGTGCACCGGCGGTTTTATCTAAAATAACACCAAAACGAGCTAAACATGTGCGAATACCTAATTGTTTTGCAAGAAGTGCCTTCTGTTCCCAATCTGCCACTGTTTTTCCTAAAAAATCCTGTGCCCGTTGTGTTGATATTTCATTATATGTAGCCGTTGTAGAAATAGGATAAATACCGACAGCGCTCGCATTTACAATAACTTGAGGAGGTGCTCCTAGCTGCGTCACAATGCGTAGCATCTCTTCGGTAGCGGTCATGCGGCTATTATAAATTGCTTCTTTTTGTTCAGCGGTCCAACGTCCATCATTTAGAGAAACACCTGCTAAATTGACAAACGCCTCAATGCCTTCAAGCTGCTCAAGGGGCAATACACCATTTAACCATTGAACATAGTGTACGCCCTTTTCAAGCTTTGGCTGTCCACGAGTTAAAATGATGACTTCATGCCCTTGTTGTTGTAGCAAAGTTGTAAGTGTATGACCAACTAAGCCTGTACCACCTGCAATTGCAATTTTCATCGTAATCTCCTCCTTTTGCCTTTCATACTGTATTCGTGAAAGGTTGCAAAAAAACCTGTATACTAAAGATAATTCGTAGAAGAAAGGAAAGAAGGCATGTTTATTATTACGAAAATAGGGCGTCAAAAAAACAATGCAGAGCGCTATAATATTTATTTGAATGAAAAATATGCCTTTGCTGTAGACGAGGGAACGCTAATTCAATTTGGATTGACAAAAGGCAAGGTGCTTGAGCAATTTGATATAGATGAAATTACGTATGAGGATGAAATTGCTAAGGCGTTTAGCAAGGCATTGCATTTTTTAAGCTTTCAAATGCGTAGCGAATATGAAGTGAAAAAAAAATTGCTTGATGCAGGGCATGGGGAGGCTGTTGTTTTAGAGGCTGTTCGCAAGCTAGAACGGCTAGGGTTTTTAAACGATGAAACCTATTCGAAAGCCTTGCTAGAAACGAAGAAAAAAACAGCAAGTAAGGGGCCACGTGCAATCAAGCAGGATTTAATGAAAAAAGGGATTGATAAAAAGCTTCAAGAGCAGGTGTTACAAACGTTTACACATGAGGATCAGCTACAACTTGCCCTACAGCTAGCAGAAAAGGAAGTACGTGGAGGCAAAGGGCGAACGCCAGCTCAAATAAAGCAAAAAATACAAGATGTACTTGTACGCAAAGGATATTCGTTTACAATTGTACAAGAAGTGCTTGAACAAATAACGATTGAGCGACAAGATGAGGAGTGGCAGCATTTAATTGAAGAGCAGGGCGATAAAATTTGGCGTAAATATGCAGCGAAGCTCCAAGGCAGTGAGCTACATATGAAAGTGAAGCAGACACTTTATCAAAAAGGCTTTCCAATTGAAATTATTAATAGCTATATAAATCGTAAGGAGTATGAAGAGTAATGGAAAAAAATTATGCAGCTATGACAGAGCAGGAGTTGCGAGTAGAAATTGCGGCATTGAGAGAAAAGGCACGCAAGGCAGAGCAGCTAGGCATTATGAATGAGTTTGCCGTTTATGACCGAAAAGCAATTATGGCAGCATCTTATTTAGTGGATTTAGATAAAATCGTGCTCGGTGAAATGTACCGTATTGACGGTGCGCCGGGAGAGTTTTTTAAAGTTGACCGCTTAAAAGGACGCTTTGCTTGGGGGCATCGTCTAGGCAGTGAGCGCTATGAGGAAGCGTTGCCTGTAGCCATGTTATTGCCGATGAAGGTAGGGAAATAACATGGAGCAGCATATTGAAAAGTTAACAGCGCATTTGCTGAAAAAAAATCCAGCACTATCAAAAGGGCGTGCACGCACATGGGTCGAGTTGCTGTGGAGTGATTTTGAGGCAACTTCCGCAAAAGCGGGTTATGCGTTTCGGGGAGCCGACTATACGGCAAACCTTGTAAAGCAACTAATAGAGAGCTACGGTGACAAGCTACATGAATTTGCGGGCAAAAATCCAAAATATGCACATTTATTAGATAATAGTGATGAGTAAGGGTGACCCAAATGCCGGCAACTACACGGCATTTGGGTCGCTAGTGGTAGTATTTTTGTAAAATGTTTGGTTATGAAAATAGCGAGTGATTTCTTTGAAAAAGAGAGGAATCTGACTTTTGCAGTGTTTTCCTTAGTAAAAGGAGAGAGATAAAATTTTTTTGCAATGCTTTGCTAAAAAATTGTATTATTGGCATTTCCCCTAAGTGAAAAAAGGAGGACACTGTACACTATCAAAACAAATTGTTCTAGACTCTCACTTTAACAACAGGAGAAACATCGCTAGTCCCTATGTTTCTTTTATTTTCAAAGAAAGCTATAAGCAAACAGTTTCTCAAAGCACTACCGACAGTGTTCGAGAAGCCGACAATTGCACGACTTCTCGAACACCTTTAATCACTTGCCCCAATTTGTAGCTTCCTTTGCAGCTTATCCTCTGTGAAAATCCATCCAGTATATGATGTGATGATGTCTAAATCATTATTTAAGTGTGCTACAGCAACAAATGGATAGCGGTTATTGCTGCGATAGCGCAAATCAATTAGTCGCACCTCTGTTAAGTCATTGTCAAGCTCGGAAATTTCCCATCGATAAAGAGGGGAGAAAGAGACAAAGGCTGCTAAATTGGAATCGCTCAAAGCTTTTTCTATAAGCGGTGTTTTAGGTAGTGGATGAATTTCAAATTTATCATAAATATTGACTGTTCGTCCGTAAGCTTTTCCTACATAATAATGCGTTTTAGAGGCAGCTGCTACGCGCCAATTGAAAAAGCGCATTGTCGGTGCAACAATAACATATTCCTCATCCTGAATTGTCGCATGGACGGCTTTTTTAACGGCATTTTGCACGAAAAAGCGTAGAATATAGTATAGAAAAATAATAAAGTACATGATGCTGAACATTAAAACTGGGTTTGCCCCGAAGGCCCATAGCAAAAGACCAATACAATGAATTGTAAAAATAAATGGGTCAAATGTGTTGATAACACCTAATGCCACCCATTTTTTCGAGAATGGGCGTAATGCTTGTGTGCCGTAAGCGTTAAAAATATCAACGAAAACATGAAGAAAGACAGCAAGTTGAATCCAGAGCCATAAGTGAAAACTGTTGGCATCTTGGAAAATTAACGATAAAATAGCCGTTATGAGGAGAGGCCATAATAAAGTAGCGGGAATAGAATGAGTAATTCCTCGATGATGACGTATATATATAGCGTTATTACGCATTTTTAACACAGTATCAATATCGGGTGCTTGTGAACCGATAATTGTACCTACCATTACTGCAGTAAATGTGATGGAATGGTTTGCAACGACGGGGTCAGCTAGCGCTAAGCCGCCAAGTGCAATGCCCATAACTAAATGTGTACCAGAATCCAAAATTTATCATCTCCTTTTATTCCGCATTAACGGGCAGTAAAACTCCCACTTCAAGACTTAAGTGAAAATCGGCTTAAGGATAAGTGAGAGATCAACTGCCCGTAAAAGCCCGATTGGTTCAACTAACAATCAGTGGGATGAGGAAAACCTCCACTGATTGAAGTTTCACTTTATCTAAGGACATCTTATTACTTCTATCATATACCCTTTTTCAATGAAAGAAAATCTAAAATAAGCGGAGGAAACTGTGAATTACGAATATAAGCAACAATTTCGACACGCCTTAGTCGAATGGTTTAATAAAGAAAAAAGAGACTTACCTTGGCGACAGACGACAGAGCCTTACCATATATGGGTATCAGAGGTCATGCTACAACAAACACGTGTAGATACCGTTATTCCTTATTACAATCGTTTTATTGAGCGCTTTCCAACTGCCGAGACGCTTGCCTATGCACCCGAGCAGGAGCTTTTAAAAATGTGGGAAGGGCTAGGTTATTACTCACGTGCTCGCAATTTACAGGCAGGTGTACGTGAAGTTGTTGAAACTTATAATAGCGTTGTACCCGATAACCGAGCAGATATTTCCAAGCTAAAAGGTGTTGGTCCTTATACAGCAGGTGCCATTCTTAGTATTGCTTATGGCAAGCCAGAACATGCAGTCGACGGTAATGTAATGCGTGTTTTAAGCAGGGTATTACATATAAAAGAGGATATCGCTTTACAAAAAACGCGCAAAGTCTTTGAGGAGGCAGTTGATTTTTTAATTGACCCAGAAAATGCATCCTCCTTTAATCAAGGATTGATGGAGCTAGGCGCATTAATTTGTACACCGACTTCTCCTAAATGCTTATTATGCCCTGTACGCGAATATTGTATAGCATTTGAAGCAGGTGATGCAGCAGAGCTGCCTGTGAAAACGAAGAAAGTGAAAATGAAAGAACTTAATTATGATGTAATTGTTATTGAAAACAATGAGGGTAGCTATTTATTAGAGAGGCGACCAGAAAAGGGATTACTTGCTGATATGTGGCAATTTCCGATGTTGGAGCGAGGTAAAGAAAATATAACAGAAAAATATGGGGTGGAAATAGGTGAACAAAAGCCTATACTCCAGTTCAAGCATGTTTTTTCACATTTAACATGGCATATCGATAGCTATTACACAGTAGCAACAGCTATTTTATCTGAAAATAGGGAGTGGTTTACAAAGGAGCAAATAGCAAATTTGCCGATGCCCGTCCCAATGTTAAAAATTTGGTCAAAAATGGATGTATAAATCACTTTATCGCGCGCACAATAATGAGCACGGAGGTGATTTGAAGATGAAACGCAATCGTCAAAACAATGAGCAAGGGCAAAATCAAAACCCTACGCAACGCGAGGAGTTTGCAACAGAGCCAGATTTCCGCGAGATGGAAAAAAATAATCAATATGCTGGTAAACAGCAGCCGAAGAAAAGCTTTGGCAACCAAAACGAAGAAACGAAATAGTTATAAAAGAGGGGTGTCGGGAAAACAAAACTTTCCCGACGCCCTTCTTGCTTGTTTGGCCAATTTGTTGTTTTTAATAATTTTGTGTTTTCTCACTACACGTTTATCTGAACGATTGCTATAATAAAATATGAATGTTACATTATAATATAAATATTTATCTCGATTCAGAAGAAAATAGTCAGTAGGAGTCGAGGCAGAATTGCTTAATGGTGGACAAAAAGGTGGGCTTTGATATGGCATTACCAGTAGAAGGAGAAACGATACAAATACATAGCTACAAACACAATGGTCGCATTCATCGTATCTGGCAGGAGACGATGGTGCTAAAGGGAACTAAAAATGTCGTTATTGGCGCAAATGAAAAGACCCTTGTAACAGAATCAGATGGGCGAACTTGGTTGACGAGAGAGCCGTCGATTTGTTATTTTCATGCAGAGCATTGGTTTAATATTATTTGTATGCTACGCGAAGATGGTGTGTACTATTATTGCAATATGAGTTCACCATTTGTATATGACAGCAATTCCCTTAAATACATCGATTACGATTTAGATGTAAAGGTTTTCCCGGATATGTCATACACATTACTAGATGAGGACGAGTATGAAGAGCATAAAACAGCAATGGCTTATCCTGAAGTAATTGATAAAATTTTAAAGCGTAATGTAGCCAAGCTAATAAGCTGGATTCAACAGCGCAGAGGTCCATTTGCACCTGATTTTATCGAAGTATGGACAAATCGCTATCATCTAAACCGTGAAATTCAAGGGGAAAATAGGTCATAATAGGCGTCCGAAAAGCGTGCTAAAGCACTGCTTTTCGGACGTTTCGTTTGTATTTTATCCCGCATTAACGGGCAGTAAGCCTCCCACTTCAAGACTTGAGTGAAATCGGGTTAATAATAAGTTGGAGAATAACTGCCGGTAAAAGCCCGAATGGTTCAACTAACAATCAGTGGGGAGAACACCCACTGATAGAAATTTCACTTTATCTTGATTTAGCAAATCTTCAACCGCAGGAGCAAGCGTCTTTTAGTACTGAAAGCGAATCGCCAGATACAGATTTTCTTTTAAATTTGTTATAATCAATATTTAGACAATCGAAGTATTAAAAAAGGAAGTGGAGAAGCACTTGGACAGTATGAAAAGATATATGCGCTTTGTGAAGCCATATACTTTGGAATTGATATTAACAATTATTATTGGTGTTTTAAAATTTGCAATCCCATTATTCATTCCGTTGCTTATACAAATTGTGATTGATGATATTATTGGCTCGGATACACTAACAAGGGCGGAAATGACGAAGCAGCTTGTTTATTGGCTAGGTGGAACATTAATTGTGTTCTTTATTATTCGCCCACCAATTGAATATTATCGTCAATATTTTGCACAAAATATTAGCAATAAGGTGTTATTTGATATTCGTAAGGAATTGTATACACATTTGCAAAAATTAAGCTTAAAGTATTATTCAAATACACGAGCAGGGGAAGTTATTTCGCGAGTTATTAATGATGTTGAGCAGACAAAAAACTTTGTGATGATTGGCTTAATGAATTTATGGCTTGACTTGGTAACGATTTTGATTGCCGTAGCGATTATGCTAACGATGGATGTGAAGCTTACATTAGTCGCACTTATTTCCTTCCCACTTTATGCGTTCAGTGTGAAATACTTTTTCGGTAAATTACGTGATTTAACACGTAAACGTTCGCAGGCACTAGCAGGTGTACAAAGTTATTTGCATGAACGTGTAGCAGGAATTAGCATTATTAAAAGCTTTACTTTAGAGCGCCATGAGCAAAAAATATTTGATGAGACGAATGGAGAGTTTTTAAATAAAGCGCTAGACCACTCAAAATGGAATGCAAAATCATTCGCAGTCGTTAATACGATTACAGATATTGCACCGCTATTAGTCATTGCTTATGCAGGCTATCAAGTAATACATGAAAACCTATCGCTCGGTGTGATGGTCGCATTCATCGCTTATATTGAACGTCTATATGGTCCGTTGCGCCGACTTGTAAGCTCTTCAACTACATTAACACAATCGATTGCATCGATGGATCGTGTATTCGAATTGTTTGATGAAAAATATGATATTGTCGATAAAGAGCTCGCTCAGCCTTTAAAAAAGGTAGCGGGGGAAGTGGCATTTAAAGATGTTATTTTCCGCTATGAAGATGAGGGGCAAAACGTTTTACGAAATATCAATTTTACAATTAAAGCTGGTGAAACAGCAGCCTTTGTAGGAATGAGCGGTGGAGGGAAATCAACGATTGTTAGCTTGATTCCAAGGTTTTACGATGTGAAATCGGGTGCTGTAGTAATCGATGGTATGAATGTGCAAGATGTGACACTTGAATCACTACGCTCGCAAATTGGTATTGTATTGCAGGATAATATTTTATTCAGCGACTCTGTTAAGCATAACATTTTAATGGGGAAACCAGATGCTACAGAGGAAGAAATTATTGCGGCAGCTCAGGCGGCAAACGCTCATGACTTCATCATGAATTTGCCAAATGGCTATGATACGCAAGTCGGTGAGCGCGGCGTCAAGCTATCTGGTGGGCAGAAGCAACGTATTGCCATTGCTCGTGTATTTTTGAAAAACCCTCCGATTCTTATATTGGATGAGGCGACATCCGCGCTTGACTTAGAAAGTGAAGCATTAATCCAAGAATCGCTAGAGCGTCTAGCACATAATCGCACAACGATTATTATCGCTCATCGCCTTTCAACAATTACACATGCAAATAAAATTTACGTTATTGAGCATGGACAACTTGTCGAAGAAGGTAATCATGAGCAATTGATGCAGCAGCAGGGCGCTTATTATAGTTTGTTTCAAGTGCAAAAACTTGAATAATAGCTACATAGCATATAGCTAGACATAAAATTCGTGTGAGAAAAACCTTACACGAATTTTTGTTTTAAGGATGATATATAGTAAGTTGAATATGTATATACCTCGCAATTATAGGGATTTGCACGGAGCACGAAATTCTAAAAAGGATTTCGTATTTTTTTGTAGAATAATAGTTACAGAATTTTCTGTACAATGAAGGTGAAATAGAATATTATGAAATAACTAACTATTCGAAAAAATGAATAATTTAATTAAGTTTTCAAAATAGATGGTTTACATACTATTTTATGTATTTTATGAATAAGGGGGCAGCTAGATGAGCCGAAAGCAAATTCTTGAGGTGAAAGATTTAGAGACGAGTTTCTTTACAGACGATGGAAGGATTGCCGCCGTCGATCACATTAGCTTTTCTGTAGAGGAAGGTGAAATTCTAGCTATAGTGGGGGAATCAGGCTGTGGTAAAAGTGTTACCTCATTATCGATTATGGGGTTAGTGCCAAGCCCGCCGGGGAAAATTACAAACGGTGAAATATTACTTGATGGTAAAAATTTAGCGACACTTTCTGAAAAAGAAATGCGAAAAATTAGAGGAAGAGATGTTGCAATGATATTTCAGGAGCCCATGACATCGCTAAATCCGCTATTTACAATTGGCAATCAAATGATTGAAGCGATACGTATTCATAATAAAAAATGGACGAAAAAACAAGTTAAAGATAGAGCGATAGAAATGCTGAAGTTAGTTGGCTTACCACGTGCAGAAGAGCTGCTAAGCTCATACCCGCATCAGCTATCCGGGGGGATGCGTCAAAGGGTTATGATTGCTATGGCGCTTGTTTGTGACCCAAAGGTATTGATAGCGGATGAGCCTACAACAGCTTTAGATGTAACAATTCAAGCGCAAATTTTAAAGCTCATGAGAGATTTGAATAGAAGATTGCAAACGGCTGTTTTATTAATTACGCATGATTTAGGAGTTGTGGCAGAAACATGTGAACGCGTTATTGTCATGTACGCAGGACAAATTGTAGAGCAAGCACCTGTTCAAGAAATTTTTAATAATCCACAGCACCCATATACGAAAGGGCTAATTCAGTCAGTGCCAGATATGCGCTATAAAAAGGATGCATTGTATTCCATTCCTGGCAATGTGCCAAAACCTGGCTCTATTGAACAAGGCTGTCGTTTTGCACCGCGCTGCGCCTACGCCTTCCCACGTTGTAGTGTCGAAAATCCAGAACTTTATAGTAAAAAGAAAGCGCATACAGCGCGCTGCTTTTTACTAGATTCAGAGCATGAAGCAGTGCTTCAGCCAGAGGTGGGGGGACATGTCAATGACGAACGTATTATTGAAAGTTGAGAATTTAACGAAATATTTTCCGATTCGTGCAGGTATGTTAGCACGAAAAGTTGGAGATGTGAAAGCAGTTGATGACATATCATTTGAAGTATACGAAGGTGAAACATTAGGGATTGTGGGAGAATCAGGATGTGGAAAGTCGACAACAGGGCGCGTGATTATGCGGCTGCATGAGCCGACAGGTGGGAAAGTCACTTTTGATGGGGTGGAGTTAACCTCCCTTTCAGGTGAGGAGATGCGAAAGGCTAGGCGCGATATTCAAATGGTATTTCAAGACCCATACGCTTCGCTAAATCCACGTCATACGATAGAGAAAATTTTGGAAGAGCCTTTAATTGTTCATGGTATCGGAAATGCAGAAGAACGTAGGCGTAAAGTAATCGAATACTTAGAAGTAGTAGGCTTAAGCGCATACCATGCGAAACGCTACCCGCATCAATTCAGTGGAGGGCAGCGCCAGCGTATTGGTATTGCCAGAGCACTAATGACAAATCCGAAACTCATCATTGCAGATGAGCCAGTATCGGCACTCGATGTATCAATTCAGGCACAAGTATTAAATTTAATGCAAAAGCTGCAAGAAGATTTAAAACTAACATATATTTTTATTGCACATGATTTAGGTGTTGTCCGCCATATTAGTGATCGTGTGGGAGTAATGTATCTTGGCAGAATGGTGGAGCTAGCAAATAGTGAAGATTTATATGCAGAGCCGCTACATCCTTATTCACAAGCATTGCTCTCCGCTGTGCCGATACCAGATCCTAGCTATGAGCGTGAGCAGGTTATTTTAACAGGGGACATCCCGAGTCCGTCTAATCCACCGACGGGCTGTGCTTTCCATACACGCTGTCCTATGGCGATGGATATTTGTAAGCAAGAAATTCCACAATTTAAGCAAGTTAAATCTGGTCATTCTGTTGCCTGTCATTTATATAAATGATAGATAACGATGATAATAGATATAAAAAATTTAGGAGGGGTTCATTTGAAAAAGAATTTTTGGCTACTTGGTTTATTGTTATTAGTACTTTCTATCTTTTTAGTAGCTTGCGGTGCTGACAAAACAGATGGAGACAATAGCTCGTCATCAAATACTGACAATACAGATAATACGGATAACACAGATGATGGCAATGAAGAAACTTCATCGAAGCCTCAAATTTTAGTATTTGGTCGCGGGGGAGATTCTGTTTCTTTAGATCCAGCAATCGTAACAGATGGTGAATCATTTAAAGTAACACAAAATCTTTTTGAAACATTGTTAAACTTTGGTGAGCAAGATACGACAATTCACCCGGGTTTAGCAACGAAGTGGGATATTAGTGATGATGGTTTAACATACACATTTGAGTTACAGCAAGGTGTTAAATTCCACGATGGGACAGATTTCAATGCAGAAGCAGTCGTGAAAAATGTTAATCGCTGGAAAGGTGGAACAGAGGAAGATTTCTACTATTTCAACTCGATGTTTAAAGCAGAGGGGCAAGATATTATTACAGATGTAAAGGCGGAGGGCGATTATACAGTTGTATTCACACTATCACGTCCACAAGCGCCATTCTTGAAAAATCTTGCGATGAGTCCATTTGGTATCGCCTCACCAACTGCATTTGAGGCGTCGGGCGATAAATTTGGCGATGACCCAGTAGGAACAGGTCCATTTAAGTTTGTAGAATGGAAGCGCAATGATTCTATTACAATTGAAAAATTTGCAGATTACTGGCAAGACGGGCTACCGAAGCTTGATAAAGTTATTTTCCGTTCAATTCCAGATAATTCAGCGCGCTTGAATGCTTTAACAGCAAATGAAATCGATTTAGCAGATGGTATTAATCCATCAGATGGTGCAAATATTGAATCGAATGCAAACTTACAATTAATTGAGCGACCATCTATGAATATTGGTTACTTAGGATTAACAAGCACACGTAAGCCTTTTGATAATAAATTAGTACGTCAAGCAGTAAACTATGCGATTGATAAGCAAGGTATTGTCGATGCGTTCTTTGAAGGGCGTGCACAAGTGGCGAAAAATCCAATGCCACCTTCAATTAGTGGCTATAACGACGATATTGAAGGATATCCATATGACCCAGAAAAAGCGAAAGCATTATTAGCTGAAGCAGGCTATGATGGAACACCGATTGAACTATGGGCGATGCCTGTACCACGTCCATACATGCCTGATGGTGCAAAAGTAGCTGAAGTTATCCAAAAAAATCTTGCGGATATCGGTATGCCAGCGAAAATCGTCACATATGAATGGGCTACGTATTTAGATAAAGCAAAAGATGGGGAAGCAGATGCATTTATGTTGGGATGGACTGGTGATAATGGGGATGCTGATAACTTCATTTATACATTACTAGATGAAGACAATATCGGTAGCAACAACTATTCATACTTCAAAAATGCAGAAACACATAAATTATTAATTCAAGCACAATCTGAAACAGATGAAGATGTGCGTATTGAGCTATACAAAAAAGCACAGGAAATTATTCATGATGAAGCACCTTGGGTTCCGTTAGCGCACTCGACGCCATTACTTGCTGCGAAAGCAGAAGTAAAAGGCTTCTTACCGCATCCAACAGGCTCTGACAAATTATTAAATGTATCAATTGAGTAGTGAGATAGGGGGGCTGACCAAAAAGCCGTGCATAGCCGGCATTTTGGTCAGTAGCGATGATGTTTTATAAAATCTTGACACCTATAAATAGAGAACGCCTCTTTTAAATTGAGATGAACACTGGCTTTAACAGTGTTTGTCTCCAGTAAAGTGGAGTGATGAAAACCTTTATTTTAATGCGGTGTCAAAACAAAATGGAATTTTCAGACGCCCCGATTTTCTAGATGCATCTGCATGAAAACGAAATACTATCAACCTTGCAGAAAAATTGTAAAAAAAGTTGAAATTACTTTTAAACAATTTAAGTTAAAATTAAAAGTAAATTATTCAGTGTTAACTTTTCAAAGGGTGTATTCATTTTTCTAAATGGTGAATGTTTTAATGCAATTACAACTTGATGTCTGAAAAGTGGTACACCAGTCTGCTTTTCGGACAACTGTATATAGACAACAAGATTTTATAGAGGGGTGAAGAATCATGCTTCACTACATTGGCAAACGCTTATTGCATTTAATTCCGGTTCTTCTTGGAATGACGTTTATTGTATTTTTAATTATTCGAGCGATTCCTGGTGACCCAGCCCAAGTAATTTTAGGACAGCAGGCAACGGCTGAAGCAATTGCAGCATTGCGTGAGAAACTAGGTTTAAATAATCCTTGGTACATACAATACTTTGATTATTTAAAAGGTATTTTAACAGGTGATTTAGGTGAATCATTAAGAACTAGACAGGAGATTGTATCGGAAGTATGGCCCTATTTAGCGGCGACATTTGAGCTTGCTATTTTTGCAATGATTATTGCTGTTATTGTCGGAATGAATGCAGGGATTATTTCAGCATGGTTTCAAAATTCATGGTTCGATTATATTGCGATGGTTGTAGCGCTAATTGGCGTATCTATGCCAATTTTCTGGCTAGGTTTAATGGAACAATGGATTTTTAGTATTAATTTAGGATGGCTACCAACATCCGGGCGAGAGGAAGTACGTGATCCTGTATCGGCAATTACGCATTTATATTTAATTGATACGTTGTTGCAAGGTCGCTTTGATCAATTTGTCGTATCGTTAAAACATTTAATTTTACCTGGTGCCGCACTGGCGACAATTCCGACTGCTATTATTGCACGTATGACGAGAGCTTCAATGTTAGAAGTAATGCGCTCAGATTTTGTGCGAACTGCACGTGCAAAAGGACAAAAAATGTTTGTTGTTATTTATAAACATGCATTGAAAAATGCACTAATTCCAGTGCTGACGATTGTCGGACTCCAAACAGGGATGCTATTAGGTGGGGCAATTTTGACAGAAACCATTTTTAGTTGGCCAGGTATAGGACGCTATATTTACGAGGCGATTGGCTACCGTGATTATCCTGTTATCCAGTCAGGGATTTTAATCGTAGCATTTTTATTTATCATGATTAATTTAATCGTTGATATTTTGTATACAGTGATTGATTCAAGGATTAAATACAACTAGGAGGAGGGGAAAATATGTCTGAAATTGCATCGAAAAGCAATGTTACTATGGTACAACAAGATAAGGTAGCTGGACCTTGGAAAGAGGCATGGCGCAGTTTTCGTAAAAGTAAATCGGCGCTAATTGGAACAGCTATCGTCATATTTTTCGTCCTTCTAGCAATTTTGGGTCCATTCATTGCACCGCAAGGGATTAATGATCAAAATTTATCACAACGTTTATTGGCCCCATCGGCTGAGCATTGGTTTGGTACAGACGATTTAGGGCGGGATATTTTTTCACGTATTTTACATGGTGCACGCATTTCTTTAACTGTTGGTTTTTTTGCTGTAATTATATCAGCAACAGTGGGGAGTTTTTTAGGGATTATTGCGGGCTATTATGGAAGATGGGTGGATACAATTATTTCGCGCCTTTTCGATATTATGCTAGCATTTCCTAGTATTTTATTAGCAATTGCAGTTGTATCGATTTTAGGGCCATCTTTGCGCAATGCTTTAATTGCTATTGCGATTATTAATGTACCGAATTTTGGTCGTTTAATTCGGTCACGCGTGCTATCTATTAAAGAGGAGGAATATATCCACGCAGCTAAGGCGATTGGAATGAAAAATTCACGTATTTTATGGCGGCATATTTTGCCGAACTCGATGACCCCTGTTATTGTCCAAGGAACGTTAGCTATTGCAACAGCAATTATCGAAGCGGCAGCATTAGGTTTTTTAGGGCTAGGCGCTGAAGCACCGCAACCTGAATGGGGCAAAATGCTTGCAGATGCACGTATTTTTCTGTTGAATGCACCGTGGGCAATGGTCTTCCCTGGTTTAGCAATTATGCTTACTGTTATTGGCTTTAATTTAATGGGAGATGGCTTGCGAGATGCCCTAGACCCGAAGATGAAGAATTAGATAGCGAGCGTTCAAAACAGCCGGGCAGTTGCCGGCATTTTGAACGCTTTTGTTTGTATTTGCTTTGAAAATATGAAAAACAGGGAGCTTAGCGCTATTTTCCAAGAATGAACTCTTTAAATAAACGCCATCACGAGCATTCCCAAGTCAGTAACTATACAGCTTGGGAAACGCCCTTCTAATAAAACTCTGTCTCTAAATCAATATTTGCTTCTTTGCTGTGATAGTTTCGATAAGACATAATTAATTTATCAAGATGCTCTAAGTTTTCTTCGTAATCTAAAATGCGCGATAAAATGTAAAGGAGGTGGTAGCTTGAAAATTCCTCTTCACTCTCAGACTCCTTTGCTATCGTAATTTGTTTAATAAATAAATCCATAACCTCTGTACGCTGTAAATGCTCCTCCTGCCGCACCCATGTAGAATGGTCTGCGCGCAATTTACCAGTAAATTTTAACAATAACTGCTCGTGATACGTTAATAACAAATCAACACGCTCTTGAATAATAATTAGCAAGGCATCAGGTAAATTTGATAGTTCATTTTCATGTTTATGCAGACGTTGTAATAATTCTAGGCTTTTTTTAGATGCCGTAATCATTTGGCGATAAACAACAAGCTTCCGTGCCTTGACATATTTTTGGTTTTTTAAATATCTACGTTCCTCTTTATAAAGTTCATACAATACATCGATTTGCGATAGACGCGATTTTAATTTTGTTAATGCGATTTTTGTAGATGTATGCTCGCTTGCTTGACGCACAGCGAGACGGCTCCAGCGAATAATATCATCTTGCATAGAATTAATGTTTTTAAATAGTTTTATTTCGTAGCGCGGTGGTAAGAAAACTAAATTTACGATAAATGCTGCAAAAACACCAACCATTACTGTAGTAAATCGGATAAGTGCGAAGGTTAAAAAGTCATCCCCCTGAAATTCCATAATAGCTACAACTGTAACAAGTGCAAGTGTTAATGATTTTTCTAACTTTAGCTTCATGGTAATCCCGATAACTAATATTGCTGCGATTCCGATAGCAACTAAGTGATGACCGAACAACAGCCCGAATACTACAGCAACAATAGCGCCAATTAAATTGCCCTGTACCTGCTCTAAAATAGTTAAATAAGAGCGGTAAATAGATGGTTGAATCGCAAAAATAGCAGCAATCCCAGCGAATACAGGCGATGGCAAATTAAATAATTCAGCTAAAAACAGCGCGAAAACAATAGCAACACCAGTTTTTAAAATTCGAGCACCGAATTTCATAATAGCGATCCCCTTTTCTTTTAGTAAAGCAGGGCTATCCAGAAAGTCAAAACCCACTCTGTGATTACAGAAAATATGGTTTTACATATTCACTTTCATGTCCATACAAAGGCGTTGAATTGAGTGTTTTCAACATTAGAGAGTTTTTCTGAATGAGATACATTTCAATAAAACAACATTTGAAAAGTGGCACGTTAAACCACTTTTCGGACACCCCGGTTTACCTATTTATAGTTGTGAAAAAGCATAATCAACTGCAGCGATTGTTTCAATAATATCTTCTTCTGTATGCTCAGTAGTTAGGAACCATGCCTCATATTTTGAAGGAGCCAAGTTGATGCCTTGTGAAAGCATAAGCTTGAAGAAGCGACCGAAAGTTTCACCATCAGACATTTCTGCTTGTTCATAATTTTCTACTTTTTCGCTTGTAAAGTAAATAGTTAATGCACCCTTTAGACGATTCACTGTAATTGTTACATGATGCTTTTTAGCTGCTTCTAAAATGCCTTTTTCTAAAATAGCCCCTAGCTGGTCCATCTTATCGTAAATAGCAGGCTGTCTTAGTACTTCTAAACATGCGATGCCTGCTTGCATTGATGCTGGGTTCCCAGCCATTGTTCCTGCTTGGTATGCAGGTCCTAATGGCGCAACTGTATCCATAATTTCTTTTTTGCCACCGTAAGCACCTATTGGTAAACCGCCACCAATTACTTTTCCGAGCGCCACTAAATCTGGTGTTAGACCAAGCATCGTATGTGCTGCGCCATAATGGAAGCGGAATGCAGTAATAATTTCATCATGAATAGTCAATGCACCATATTGTTGTGCTATTTCATGAACGAGCTCTAAAAATCCAGGCTTTGGTTCCACGATACCAAAATTACCAACGATTGGCTCAATTAAAATACCAGCTACTTGCTCACCCCACCGTACCATTGCCTGCTTAAATGCCTCTGGGTCATTGAATGGAACTGTAATTACTTCTGTCGCAACACTTTCGGGAACCCCTGCTGAGTCAGGTGAGCCTAATGTTGCCGGACCGGAACCAGCAGCAACCAATACTTGGTCAAAATGACCGTGGTAACAGCCTGCAAATTTAATCATTTTTGTACGCCCTGTATAGGCACGAGCAATACGAACTGTTGTCATCACTGCCTCTGTACCAGAATTGTTAAAACGAACTTTGTCTAATGTTGGAATTGCTTCTTTCAGCATTTTCGCAAACTTTACTTCGTGCTCTGTCGCTGTACCGAAAAGCACGCCTGTTTCTGCTGCATGGGCAATTGCTTTTGCAATATGTGGATGTCCATGTCCTGTAACGATAGGTCCGTATGCTGCTAAATAATCGATATAACGATTGCCATCTATGTCATAAAAATAGGCTCCTTTTCCGTATGCCATCGCAACAGGTGCTCCACCACCCACCGCTTTATAAGAACGTGATGGACTGTTAACGCCACCCACGATATATTGTAATGCTTCCTCATGTAAAGCTTCTGATTTTGCGTATCTCATTTTTTATTCCTCCAAATAGTTTGATTCACTTCTATTGTAGACCGAATTTTCATTTCATGCCAAAGAATTTGAAAGGATGGACATAGTTCGGTACGATAGAAAATGAGTAAAGGTTAACATTGCGCATATGAAATTTCTGAGCAAAGTTAATCAAGGCGCAAATATACTGAAAAGGAGCGGATAAAGATGACATTGTTACATAAGCAGGCACCACAATTTTCACTAGAAAATGAACAGGGACAGCCTGTGCACTTAAACGATTTTTTAGGCAAGAATGTTGTGCTATATTTTTACCCTAAAGATATGACACCAGGCTGTACGACAGAAGCATGTGATTTTCGTGATGCCTACAAAGATTTTTCAGAGTTAAATGCAATCATATTAGGGATCAGTGCAGATGATGCTAAAAAGCATACGAAATTTATTGAGAAATATAATTTACCGTTTTCATTATTAGTCGATAGTGACCATTCTGTTGCAGAAGCATATGGGGTATGGGTGTTGAAAAAAATGTACGGACGTGAATTTATGGGGATAGAGCGCTCCACTTTTTTAATCGATGAAAACGGAGTGGTAGTAAAGGAATGGCGCAAAGTGCGTGTTAAAAATCATATTGAGGATGTTTTAACTTTTTTACGTGAAGGGAGTAATGTGTAATGCATGTTTATTTTACGTTTGAACCGAGAGAGGATTTACAAAAGCCGCTAGTAGCTGAATTCCCAGAGGTAAACTTTGTGTTTGATGCGAAGCTGCGTGAGGAACAGCTGGCAGAGGCGGATATTGTTGTGACATATGGAGAGGATTTAACGGCGGCAAATATTGCACTAGCAAATAAATTACAATGGATTTTTGTGGCGTCTGCTGGTGTAGAAAAAATGCCTGCACAAGCAATTGCTGAACGAGGAATCTTTGTTTCAAATGTACGAGGAATTCATAAGAAACCAATGACCGAATCCGTGTTAGCGCATATTTTAGCGTTAAAACGCGGACTGCCATTTATTTATGAGCAGCAGAAAAAAGGAGAATGGAATAAAAAAACAAGTCTATCAGAGCTAAATGGCTCTACTGCGCTTATCATCGGCCCTGGAGCAATCGGTGCAGAAATCGGGCGCATTTTACAGGCTTTTGGTGTGCACACAATTGGCTGTAATCGCAGTGGGAAATCAATTGAATCAATGGATGAAACATACGCAATTCTTGACTTGAAAGCGCATTTGCAAAAGGCGGATATTGTTATTTCGATGCTACCAAGCACAGAGGAAACGAAGCATTTATTAACATACGAGCATTTTGAGTTGATGAAGGAAAATGCAATTTTTATGAATTTTGGTCGTGGCAATGTAGTAAAAGAGGCGGAGCTAGTACGCGTTCTTCAAAATAAGCTAATAGGGCATGCCGTTTTAGATGTATTTGAAGTGGAGCCATTGCCAAAGGATAGCGAACTATGGAAGCTGGATAATGTAACGATTTCGCCACATTTCTCGAGTCACTCATCCCGCTATGTAGAACGGGCTCTTGAAATTTTTGAGCCAAGCTTAAAAAAATGGCTACAGGGCGAGCGTAATTTAGAAAATAAAATCGATTTATTACGTGGTTATTAAGCCTAATTGAGAATATAATATTTTTAAATGAGAATAAATATTTTTTTGCGTTATAATTCTTAAGACTGCCTCTTTTTTCTTTATTAATTTAATAGTGCCTACTTCAATTTTCTCAAGCTAACGAGAAAATTTTGGAATAATTTGTAGAAGCGTTTGCTGAGATATTATGTGAATATTCGCTTTTTTGAATGAACTTCTACTTAATTAGGGGAAGCAATTGTTGACAGAGTGTAGTTGTATTCGATACACTAATTGTAACAATTATAAATTAATAATTATGTATGAAAAGAGGTGCATGGCGATGTCTAAAATGCATTTAAACAATGCGCTAGACACGTTAAAGGCTACTGGTGTAAGGATTACTCCACAACGTCATGCGATTTTAGAGTATTTAATTCAGTCAATGAATCACCCGACGGCAGATGATATATATAAAGCGCTTGAAGATAGGTTTCCCAATATGAGTGTCGCAACAGTTTATAATAATTTGCGCGTATTTCGAGAAGTAGGTCTTGTAAAGGAACTTACTTATGGAGATGCAGCAAGTCGATTTGATTTTGCAACAGGCGACCACTATCATATGATTTGTGAAACTTGTGGTAAAATTGTGGATTTCCATTACCCAGGCTTAAACGAAGTGGAGCATTTTGCTTCACATGTAACAGGTTTTACAGTGAATTCACATCGTTTGGAAGTGTACGGAACTTGCCCAAACTGTGTTCAAAGCCAAGGTCAAAAAGCATTATAAAGCAGAGCGCCCAGCAGAAGTGCTTGGGCGCTTTTACTATGCATAGAAAACATAGTTATTAGCAAGATTTTCAAAGGGCATATCTATACACCTAAAAAATTTAAAAGGCAGTATATTAGTTTTGATATTAGAATTTATAGATTATCTAGAGGAAAACGTAGATAAATCCTGAAAAATCACAGTTAGCATATGAAAAAATCTATAAAAATGCCGAAAAAATAAAATTTTCAAAATATTATTGACAAATTATTTTCAGTCATATACTATGCTATTTAACAATAAATTTTAAGCATTGATTGGAAATAGTAAAAATGATTGTGTACTTTTAGAGAGCTGATGGTTGGTGAAAATCAGTAGGCGCACATTTTGAACTCGTCCATGAGCTATTCCCTGAACAAATAGTAAGGGTAATCGGTTTCCTCCGTTATTGGGATAAACAGTGTTAGCTGTTGATGAAGCGGGCTTTTCATGAATGGGAAGCCAACTAGAGTGGTACCGCGAGCATAAACTCGTCTCTATTTAATTAGAGACGGGTTTTTTTGTTTTAATTCAGCCATGTTTTTTGCAACGAGCTGAATGCTTTATCAACAATGGATTCAGTAAGGGTTTTTCGAGTAAGCTCGAAAAAACTGAAAGTAATTAAACCGAGCTGTAATTGATTTTCAAAAAATACATGAGAAGAAGGAGTGCTGGAAATGAGCAGAAAAATTTGGGTGTTTGACACGACATTACGTGACGGGGAGCAAGTACCGGGGGCAAAATTGAATTTATTTGAAAAAGTAGAGATTGCGCAACAGCTAAAAAAATTAGGTGTTGATATTATTGAAGCAGGTTTCCCAGCATCTTCCCAAGGAGATTTTGATGCTGTTAAGGCGGTTGCTGAAAAGGTGGGAAATACAAGTGATATTATGGTTACAGCATTAGCACGTGCTGTTAAAGCAGATATAGACTCGGTTTATAACGCGGTGAAATATGCAGAAAATCCAATGATTCATATGGTGCTTGGTACTTCAGATATTCATGTTGAGAAAAAGTTTAGCAAATCAAAGGATCAAATATTACAAATTGGTATTGATGCTGTTAAGTATGCAAAAACGTTACTACCACAAGTACAATATTCAACAGAAGATGCCTCACGCTCAGATTTTGAATATTTATGGAAAACAATCGAGGCAGTTATGAAGGCTGGCGCGACAATGATTAATGTACCTGATACAGTAGGCTATGCTGAGCCAGAGCAATGGGGAGAAATGATTGGCAAACTTGCCTATCGGATGAAAAATACAGATGATTCAGTGTTATTATCCGTGCATTGTCATAATGATTTAGGTATGGCAACGGCAAATACTTTGGCGGCAATTAAAAACGGGGCAGATAAAGTAGAATGTACGATAAACGGCATCGGTGAACGTGCAGGGAATGCAGCTTTGGAAGAAGTCGTAATGGCGATTAAAACACGGGGCGATGTATATGATGTGCATACAAATATTCAGACCAAAGAAATTATGAATACATCTCGTCTTGTATCGAGCTTTATGGGATTGGATGTTCAAGTAAATAAGGCGATTACAGGAGACAATGCTTTCGCTCATTCATCAGGTATTCATCAGGATGGCCTATTAAAATCGCGCGATGCCTATGAAATTGTTCATCCTGAGGATGTTGGGCTAGAGGATATGGAATTGGTATTAACAGCACGCTCTGGTCGACATGCTGTAAAAAATGCACTCGAAAAATTAGGATTCTCCAGTCTTTCGACAAATGAATTTGAAGGTGTTTTTGAAGGTTTTTTAAAGCTAGCAGATGCTAAAAAAGAAGTATATGACCATGATTTATATGTAATTGTGGAAGAATATTATGAAAAACACGATGCAAATCATATAAATGCAACACATTATAGCGAGCAATTTTTCAGCTTCGATGACTTACAAGTTATTAGCAACACAAGCTTTCCTTCAGCTAGTGTGAAAATACGGAAAGGTGATAAAGTGTTTAAGTCAAGCGCTGTTGGTTCTGGTCCTATTGATGCACTTTATTCTGCAATTGCAAGCATTACAAATATTGATGTCAAGCTTGTTGAGTATAATATTAACAGTGTATCTCGCGGACAAGAAGCTTTAGGGAAAGTAAAGATTACTGTAGAGCATAAGGGTGAAAAGTTTATTGCAAAGGCTGCGGATACAGATATTTTAAAAGCCAGCGCGTTAGCATATATGAATGCGATTAATAGCATTATTGTTTCTAAATTAGTTCTTGTTGCAAATTAAGGGATTAATAAATGGCTGTTGGGCAGTGTAGGTATCCACCTAACTTCCCGACAGCCGATTCTGTTTTACTTTCTTTTAGTATTGTATGTTTGATCAAACTCTTTGCCTTCTAATGAAGGGTCTAAAGTCAATGGCTCGTTGCAATACATACACATATCTACTCGACCTAATACTTTTGTATGCTTGCCACATCCAGGGCAAACGACTTGTACCGCGCGTGTTGATAATAATCCAATCCAACCATAAACTACAGTACTTCCAATGATACAAAGCAAGCCAAGCGTCATAAAAATAATGACTAAAATTTGATTTTCTCTAAAGAAAATAGCACCGTACATTATAACAAATCCGATGAAGATTAGTGCTAATGCAAACGAGCGAATTTTATTTATTTTATTTTGATATTTTTTCATAGTAATTTGCCTCCCTAATTACTATAACATACAATGAAATTATTTTAGAATGAGAATATGGAAAATTGAAAGGGTTTCTTTCAATTGTTGTCGAAAGAACATTAACAGATAACAATAAATTGTTTGGGGGGAGTATTATGGAGCAAATTTTACGTCCAATTTATCAAGAACGGGCGAGTCACCCTGATACACTAGGGATTATTTTAATAAATCGAAAAGAAGATGCACTAAATATTACAAATACATTTGATTCCGTACTACTTATTATTGTGAAAAATCAAGAAACCTCTATATTCACAAAGCACTATATGTATGGCGATAAAAAAATGGTTATGCATATATTAACGGAGAAACGTTTAAAAAAATGGTTGTTTGTAGGCTCGCATAAACGATTAGTAGATTGGTTATTTTTCGGGAAAATTATGTTTGACCGCAATGAATTTTTATATAAGCTTCGGTCGGAATTACAGGAGTTTCCTTTTTTTGGACGGAAAATTAAAACGGGTATTCAATTTAGCAAGCTTATTCGTCGTTATTTAGAAGGAAAAGAGTTTTTCGAGAGTGGCAATTATTTAGATTCTTATAGCCATGTGGTTGATTCGTTGCACCATTTAGGGAGATTGTCAATTATTGATAACGGTCTATATCCAGAGGTAACAGTTTGGTCACAGGTGAAAAAAATTGAGCCAGCCATTTATAAATTATATGAAGAATTAGTAATGAGTGATGAAAGCTTAGAGAAACGTTTAGAGTTACTATTTTTAGCGATTGAATTTTTAATCAATTCACGAACGCAGGATGCGGCCCAGCATATTTTAGAAATAATGTTGACGCAACCGTCGTGGACGATACAACAACTGCATGAACATGAGGAACTTTGCTTATATTCTACAGAGCTAGAAGTATTTATAGAATATTTAGTAGATAAGGAATATATTTTAGTGGACCCGACTTCCGCAAAAAGCGAATCAGTGTTCCATCGCAATTATATGGTTGACCGTCAATTTGTAAAAAACAAATATAACTTAGATAAAATATAAGAGATGTCTAGAGGAGTTGTCCTGAAAGGTATTGCCTTTCTGAACAGCTCCTTAAATGTTAGTAGGGTTAGAAAAAAATTTTACCTGATTTGAAATTATATATAGGAAGTTACTCACTATTTTATAAAGCACTATATACAAGAATTATATTCATTTAAAATTTTTCGCGAAAAGTGTTGACTTCTTTTGAATATATAATGTATTATATTATATGTCGCTAAGACATAGCATTTGAGATTTGAAGGAATGAAAAACTTTAAAAAAATGTTGACAAACTAAAGCTCAAATGTTAAATTAAAGAAGTCGCCTCAAAAGACGACGGAATGAACCTTGAAAACTGAACAAGCAAGACGTGAATGAATAAAGTTTCATTGAATAGATGAAACACAATTTTGGACATCGAATGAAGATGCCAGCAAATGTTTTAATGTATCGAAAGCGAAGCGACAGATACAAATTTGAGCTTACTCAAATTCTTTTTATGGAGAGTTTGATCCTGGCTCAGGACGAACGCTGGCGGCGTGCCTAATACATGCAAGTCGAGCGGGCGTTATTTTGGTGCTTGCACCGAAGTAACGCTAGCGGCGGACGGGTGAGTAACACGTGGGCAACCTGCCCTGTAGATGGGGATAACTCCGGGAAACCGGGGCTAATACCGAATGATACTTTGAGACACATGTTTTAAAGTTGAAAGATGGTTCTGCTATCGCTACAGGATGGGCCCGCGGCGCATTAGCTAGTTGGTGAGGTAATGGCTCACCAAGGCAACGATGCGTAGCCGACCTGAGAGGGTGATCGGCCACACTGGGACTGAGACACGGCCCAGACTCCTACGGGAGGCAGCAGTAGGGAATCTTCCACAATGGGCGAAAGCCTGATGGAGCAACGCCGCGTGAGTGAAGAAGGTTTTCGGATCGTAAAACTCTGTTGTAAGGGAAGAACAAGTGCCGTAGTAACTGGCGGCACCTTGACGGTACCTTATTAGAAAGCCACGGCTAACTACGTGCCAGCAGCCGCGGTAATACGTAGGTGGCAAGCGTTGTCCGGAATTATTGGGCGTAAAGCGCGCGCAGGCGGTTTTTTAAGTCTGATGTGAAAGCCCCCGGCTCAACCGGGGAAGGTCATTGGAAACTGGGGAACTTGAGTGCAGAAGAGGAAAGTGGAATTCCAAGTGTAGCGGTGAAATGCGTAGAGATTTGGAGGAACACCAGTGGCGAAGGCGACTTTCTGGTCTGTAACTGACGCTGAGGCGCGAAAGCGTGGGGAGCAAACAGGATTAGATACCCTGGTAGTCCACGCCGTAAACGATGAGTGCTAAGTGTTAGGGGGTTTCCGCCCCTTAGTGCTGCAGCTAACGCATTAAGCACTCCGCCTGGGGAGTACGGTCGCAAGACTGAAACTCAAAGGAATTGACGGGGGCCCGCACAAGCGGTGGAGCATGTGGTTTAATTCGAAGCAACGCGAAGAACCTTACCAGGTCTTGACATCCCGTTGCCCACTATGGAGACATGGTTTTCCCTTCGGGGACAACGGTGACAGGTGGTGCATGGTTGTCGTCAGCTCGTGTCGTGAGATGTTGGGTTAAGTCCCGCAACGAGCGCAACCCTTGATCTTAGTTGCCATCATTCAGTTGGGCACTCTAAGGTGACTGCCGGTGACAAACCGGAGGAAGGTGGGGATGACGTCAAATCATCATGCCCCTTATGACCTGGGCTACACACGTGCTACAATGGACGGTACAACCGGTTGCCAACCCGCGAGGGGGAGCTAATCCGATAAAACCGTTCTCAGTTCGGATTGTAGGCTGCAACTCGCCTACATGAAGCCGGAATCGCTAGTAATCGCGGATCAGCATGCCGCGGTGAATACGTTCCCGGGCCTTGTACACACCGCCCGTCACACCACGAGAGTTTGTAACACCCGAAGTCGGTGAGGTAACCTTTTGGAGCCAGCCGCCGAAGGTGGGATAGATGATTGGGGTGAAGTCGTAACAAGGTAGCCGTATCGGAAGGTGCGGCTGGATCACCTCCTTTCTAAGGATATTTTCGGAATATCTCCTACGGAGATAACATTCACGGATTGCTGTTCAGTTTTGAAGGTTCATCAATGGATGAATACTTCTTATTGTGCACCTGCGGTTACTCCTCGCAAATACGCGAGGAAGCAAATACAGGTAGCCTATTTGTTCTTTGAAAACTGGATAAAACGACATTGAAAGTAACAAGTTTTAAATAGATCAAGTAATTGATCGTGTAAGTTCTTAAATCTTATTTCTTTTATGAGATAAGTTGTAACTAACATGAGGGTTTCAAGACACGAGTAGGACAAGAAAGCGATTGAACGATGGAAGGAGCGTACTTAAGTACGTGACTGACAGAGTGAATGAAGCTGACGCAGTCATACGATGTGTATTGGAAGCCGAAAATGAAGGTTTCGAGATACGAGCAAGCCAAGGAAGCAGCTTGAGCGAATGAAGGAGCGTACCTCTGTACGTGACTGAATGAGCGAAAGTAGCTGACGCAGGATGGCGATGTATATCGAAAGCTGAAGGTTAAGTTATTAAGGGCGCACGGTGGATGCCTTGGCACTAGGAGTCGATGAAGGACGGCACTAACACCGATATGCCTCGGGGAGCTGTAAGTAAGCTTTGATCCGGGGATTTCCGAATGGGGAAACCCACTATGTTTAATAGCATAGTATCCATACGTGAATTCATAGCGTATGGAAGACAGACGCAGGGAACTGAAACATCTAAGTACCTGCAGGAAGAGAAAGAAAATTCGATTCCCTGAGTAGCGGCGAGCGAAACGGGAAAAGCCCAAACCAAAGAGCTTGCTCTTTGGGGTTGTAGGACACTCTATACGGAGTTACAAAGGAATGAAGTAGATGAAGCGACTTGGAAAGGTCCGCCAGAGCAGGTAAAAGCCCTGTAGTCGAAAGTTCATTCCCTCCAGAGTGGATCCTGAGTACGGCGGAACACGTGAAATTCCGTCGGAATCCGGGAGGACCATCTCCCAAGGCTAAATACTCCCTAGTGACCGATAGTGAACCAGTACCGTGAGGGAAAGGTGAAAAGCACCCCGGGAGGGGAGTGAAAGAGAACCTGAAACCGTGTGCCTACAAGTAGTTAGAGCCCGTTAATGGGTGATAGCGTGCCTTTTGTAGAATGAACCGGCGAGTTACGATAACGTGCAAGGTTAAGCTGAGAAAGCGGAGCCGCAGCGAAAGCGAGTCTGAATAGGGCGAAGGAGTACGTTGTCGTAGACCCGAAACCAGGTGATCTACCCATGGCCAGGGTGAAGGTAAGGTAACACTTACTGGAGGCCCGAACCCACGTACGTTGAAAAGTGCGGGGATGAGCTGTGGGTAGCGGAGAAATTCCAATCGAACCTGGAGATAGCTGGTTCTCTCCGAAATAGCTTTAGGGCTAGCCTCGTGATGGAGAATACCGGAGGTAGAGCACTGTTTGGACTAGGGGGGCATCTCGCTTTACCGAATTCAGACAAACTCCGAATGCCGGATATTTATACACGGGAGTCAGACTGCGAGTGATAAGATCCGTAGTCAAGAGGGAAACAGCCCAGACCACCAGCTAAGGTCCCAAAGTAATCGTTAAGTGGAAAAGGATGTGGCGTTGCTTAGACAACCAGGATGTTGGCTTAGAAGCAGCCATCATTTAAAGAGTGCGTAATAGCTCACTGGTCGAGTGACACTGCGCCGAAAATGTATCGGGGCTAAACGATTCACCGAAGCTGTGGATTGACATCTACGATGTCAGTGGTAGGAGAGCGTTCTAAGTGCGTTGAAGTCAGACCGGAAGGACTGGTGGAGCGCTTAGAAGTGAGAATGCCGGTATGAGTAGCGAAAGACAGGTGAGAATCCTGTCCACCGTATGACTAAGGTTTCCTGAGGAAGGCTCGTCCGCTCAGGGTTAGTCGGGACCTAAGCCGAGGCCGATAGGCGTAGGCGATGGATAACAGGTTGATATTCCTGTACTACCTCCCCACCGTTTGAGCAATGGGGGGACGCAGGAGGGTAGGGTAAGCAGAGCGTTGGTTGTCTCTGTTCAAGCAGTAAGGCGTGTGTGTAGGCAAATCCGCACACTCTAACGCCAAGCTGTGATGACGAGTCCGTATGGACGAAGTTCCTGATCTCACACTGCCAAGAAAAGCCTCTAGCGAGGTGGGAGGTACCCGTACCGCAAACCGACACAGGTAGTCGAGGAGAGAATCCTAAGGTGTGCGAGAGAACTCTCGTTAAGGAACTCGGCAAAATGACCCCGTAACTTCGGGAGAAGGGGTGCTCTTGAGCGTGCAAGCGCATGAGAGCCGCAGTGAATAGGCCCAGGCGACTGTTTAGCAAAAACACAGGTCTCTGCAAAACCGTAAGGTGACGTATAGGGGCTGACGCCTGCCCGGTGCTGGAAGGTTAAGAGGAGTGGTTAGCGCAAGCGAAGCTATGAATTGAAGCCCCAGTAAACGGCGGCCGTAACTATAACGGTCCTAAGGTAGCGAAATTCCTTGTCGGGTAAGTTCCGACCCGCACGAAAGGCGTAACGATCTGGGCACTGTCTCAACGAGAGACTCGGTGAAATTATAGTACCTGTGAAGATGCAGGTTACCCGCGACAGGACGGAAAGACCCCGTGGAGCTTTACTGTAGCTTGATATTGAATTTTGGTACAACTTGTACAGGATAGGTAGGAGCCAGAGATCTCGGAGCGCCAGCTTCGAAGGAGGCGTCGGTGGGATACTACCCTGGTTGTATTGAAATTCTAACCCGTGCCCCTTAGCGGGGTAGGAGACAGTGTCAGGCGGACAGTTTGACTGGGGCGGTCGCCTCCTAAAAGGTAACGGAGGCGCCCAAAGGTTCCCTCAGAATGGTTGGAAATCATTCGTAGAGTGTAAAGGCACAAGGGAGCTTGACTGCGAGACCTACAAGTCGAGCAGGGTCGAAAGACGGGCTTAGTGATCCGGTGGTTCCGCATGGAAGGGCCATCGCTCAACGGATAAAAGCTACCCCGGGGATAACAGGCTTATCTCCCCCAAGAGTCCACATCGACGGGGAGGTTTGGCACCTCGATGTCGGCTCATCGCATCCTGGGGCTGTAGTCGGTCCCAAGGGTTGGGCTGTTCGCCCATTAAAGCGGTACGCGAGCTGGGTTCAGAACGTCGTGAGACAGTTCGGTCCCTATCCGTCGTGGGCGTAGGAAATTTGAGAGGAGCTGTCCTTAGTACGAGAGGACCGGGATGGACATACCGCTGGTGTACCAGTTGTCGTGCCAACGGCATCGCTGGGTAGCTATGTATGGACGGGATAAGTGCTGAAAGCATCTAAGCATGAAGCCCCCCTCAAGATGAGATTTCCCATTACGCAAGTAAGTAAGATCCCTCAAAGACGATGAGGTAGATAGGTTCGAGGTGGAAGTGTGGCGACACATGAAGCTGACGAATACTAATCGATCGAGGACTTAACCACAATTAAAACTTGTTTCAATGTTCATTTATCCAGTTTTGAAAGAACAAGAAGATACATACTTGACTTTAATATAAAAGATGTTATAATAATTCTTGTCTTTGAAAATAGTCTAGTGATGATGGCAAAGAGGTCACACCCGTTTCCATACCGAACACGGAAGTTAAGCTCTTTAGCGCCGATGGTAGTTGGGGGCTTCCCCCTGTGAGAGTAGGACATCGCTAGGCTAACCTTGATATTGTTCCGAAGTAGCTCAGTGGTAGAGCAACCGGCTGTTAACCGGTTGGTCGCAGGTTCGAGCCCTGCCTTCGGAGCCATCTTCTTGGAGAGTTGTCCGAGAGGTCGAAGGAGCACGATTGGAAATCGTGTAGGCGGTTAACACTGTCTCAAGGGTTCAAATCCCTTACTCTCCGCCAACCTTTAAACAACGTTTATTGGCCCGTTGGTCAAGTGGTTAAGACACCGCCCTTTCACGGCGGTAACACGGGTTCGAATCCCGTACGGGTCACCACTATTGAATATGGAGGATTAGCTCAGCTGGGAGAGCACCTGCCTTACAAGCAGGGGGTCGGCGGTTCGAACCCGTCATCCTCCACCATTATTATTATCGCGGGGTGGAGCAGTTCGGTAGCTCGTCGGGCTCATAACCCGAAGGTCACAGGTTCAAATCCTGTCCCCGCAACCAAAAGGTCCCGTGGTGTAGCGGTTAACATGCCTGCCTGTCACGCAGGAGATCGCCGGTTCGATCCCGGTCGGGACCGCCATTTTAATATAAAAAGTGGGTCAGTAGCTCAGTTGGTAGAGCATTAGACTGAAGCTCTAAGTGTCGGCGGTTCGATTCCGTCCTGACCCACCATTTATTCCTAAATGCCGGTGTAGCTCAGTTGGTAGAGCAACTGACTTGTAATCAGTAGGTCGTGGGTTCGACTCCTATCGCCGGCACCACTTGGTGGGGTAGCGAAGTGGCTAAACGCGGCGGACTGTAAATCCGCTCCTTAGGGTTCGGCGGTTCGAATCCGTCCCCCACCACCATTTATCTGAATAGGGGCATAGTTCAACGGTAGAATAGAGGTCTCCAAAACCTTTGGTGTGGGTTCGATTCCTACTGCCCCTGCCAGATTTTTTTGTTATGAACAGAACATAAATAATGGCGATTGTGGCGAAGTGGTTAACGCATCGGATTGTGGTTCCGACACTCGTGGGTTCGATTCCCATCAGTCGCCCCATTAATAATCTAAAGTAAATTTTATATAATGGCGATTGTGGCGAAGTGGTTAACGCATCGGATTGTGGTTCCGACATTCGTGGGTTCGATTCCCATCAGTCGCCCCATTTAATAATAAAAGTTGTTGGGGTATAGCCAAGCGGTAAGGCAACGGATTTTGATTCCGTCATGCCTAGGTTCGAATCCTAGTACCCCAGCCATTTGCGGAAGTAGTTCAGTGGTAGAACACCACCTTGCCAAGGTGGGGGTCGCGGGTTCGAACCCCGTCTTCCGCTCCATTTTACGGCGGCATAGCCAAGTGGTAAGGCACAGGTCTGCAACACCTTTATCACCGGTTCAAATCCGGTTGCCGCCTCCAATTTAGTATAAATTGGGGATTTTTTTTCCTCTTTTTTAAATGAATATTTTGCGGAAGTAGTTCAGTGGTAGAACACCACCTTGCCAAGGTGGGGGTCGCGGGTTCGAACCCCGTCTTCCGCTCCAAATCTTTTGTAAGTATGAGAAAATTGATTTATCATACTGGAAAAATACTATAATGCCTGAGTGGTGGAATGGCAGACACGTCGGACTCAAAATCCGATGCCAGCGATGGCGTGTGGGTTCGAGTCCCACCTCAGGTATCATCTAAACTTCAACTTCGGTTGGAGTTTTTTATTTTGCTTATAAGAAATATGCCTCATACCTTTGGCAATGTTATAATACAATTGATTGAAAGAGGTGGAAGATTTGAATATTAGGCCAAAAAAATTAACACAAGGCGATACGGTAGGTGTTTTAGCACTGAGTAGTCCATTAAAGATGGAGCAGCTACCGATTAAGCTTGAATTTCTTGAAAAATTAGGGTTGAAGTATAAACTAGGACAGACGATTGCGGAGTATGAAGGGTTTTTGGCTGGCAGTGATGAGGAACGTCTTGCGGATTTATATGCAATGATAGCGGATGATGAAATTAAGGCTATATTTTGTGTGCGTGGTGGCTATGGTATTGGAAGATTGCTAGATAAAATCGATTATCAGCTATTGCAGGAGCACCCTAAAATTATTTGGGGTTTCTCTGATGTAACGAGCTTGCATTTAGCTGTTAATCAATATGCTAATTTAGTTACTTTCCACGGACCGATGTTAAGTGAGAGTAGCGACATTTTAGATGAGCTGTCAGAGAAAATGTTTCAGCAATTATTTGCACCGATTGAAATTCATTATGATGAACGGATTTCAAAGCTTGAAACGGTTGTCTCAGGCGTGGCTCGTGGCGAATTGATTGGTGGTAATTTGAATCGCTTAGTGAGCACACTTGCGACGAAATTTGAGATAGATTTCTCTAATAAAATTGTCATACTAGAAGATATTCATGAATCGCTTGACCGCATTGATGGTATGTTTAATCAATTGCGTTTAGCTCGCAAGCTAGAGCAAGCGGCTGGCTATATTATTGGTGATTTTAATGGTGTTGATGAGGCTGAGCTACTAAAGATTGTTTCCCACTATTTAAAGCCATTAAATAAGCCTGTATTAGCTGGCTTTAAAATTGGACATTGCAGACCGAATATTGGTCTTCCATTAGGAGTAGAGGCGATAATCGATGCGGATGCAAAAGTGTTAAGGGTATTGCCAGGTGTAGAAGAATAAAAGAAGCTGCACTGTAGGCAAATTGCTTACGGGCAGCTTCTTTTCGTAGCGAGCGTTTAGAAATCAATTCTGCGTTTGTCTGTCCTATTACTTCTAGTTGGTCATTGGTAATTAGTAATCTAGTGACAGGTGAAGTGTAATTGGTTTTTCGTTTAGTTAATCCTAAAAGGAGAAAACGCTCGTTACGACTTGGTTTGGAGTCTCACCGCACCAAGATTAGAAATAGGCTGAATCATCGAATTCAATTTCTACTTGATAGTTTTTTGCATTAATGGCATTCGATAAACGGTGTGCCTGTTTTTCTAGTTCATTCGCACGTGTACGATATGCAGCTGGATCATAAAGAGCAACATTGTATAAAATTGTTTCGCCGATACTTTGCATAAAGCTTTCCTTTTCAGACATGCCAAGTACCTTAGCCTGCTCGGCTTCAGCCCGTAGCTGGGTAGCAAGCTCAATGGCTTCGACTATAGCAAGCTTTTCACCATTATACTCTATGAAATTATCAATATTCGCACGGTAAATAAGACGGTCTAGTGTACGCGCATCTTTACGCACGACAGCAAGCTCTGTTTCTACTTGCTGCAATGTACGGATAGGTGCTTTTGGTTCTTCCCCCTTTTCAACGATTGTATGTGAGACAGAAGAAATTTCCATAGAAAGCTCTCGAATTTTTTTGTTTAATACACTTTTTAATTTAATTGCTTCAGCTAATGAAATCATTTATATCCACCTTTTTTAAAGTATTCGTTAGTAAAGCTGTTGTGAAATCGCCACCGTTTACTTGTGTAAACATTTTGCCAGCAGCAGCTAAAAGCTCCTTGCAATCTTCAGCTGATTGCGAAGGGCGCAAATAGAAGATTTGTAATGCTGATGTTGTTTGCTCGGTCACTGCTGTGCGCTTAGAGTCAACAAAGGGGCTGCCAAATGGACCAAGCTTATCATGTGTATAAAGAATATTTTTTAATGAGTTATGGCGGCCATTAAGTCCCTCATAGCCAGTCTCTTCGTTACCAAGAGCTACCTCAATATCCCCTTGTAGCTTGTCTATATCATAAATACCGATTGGTACTTCATATTGCAAGGAGAAGAAGTTATTTAAGTCGACTGCTGAATGGAATGGAGTTAAATAATTTTGCTTTGAAATGCGGCGCATTAGGCTTTCGGCTGAATGACGATAGCGGTTTGGGTCTGCGCCGAGTGTCTTCCAAAGCTTTCGCCATTCAGCAATACCTGCTCTTTCTGTTACAGATATATCCTGCATTTCTAAAAATAAATTTTCCTGATAAAGTTGTATGCGTCCTTTAATCATTTGAGGAGAATCTGACACGACAATTTTGTTATAATAAATAATGCCGATTTTTAAATTATATGTAGAAAGCGAATCGTGCAATGAAATATTCATAAAATCACCTGCTATATTAAATTTGATATATATATTGTAGCAATAAGGAGAGAAAAAGAAAAATGAATGTCACTGATTTACAGACAGAGTTAATTCTGTATGCTAAATCGATTGGTGTCGATAAAATAGGGTTTACGACAGCTTCTCCATTTCTCGAATTAAAAAATCGTTTGCGTCGTCAACAGCAACTAGGCTATCAGTCAGGTTTTGAAGAACAGGATATTGATAAGAGGACAGAGCCTTTACGCTTATTAGACCAAGCGGAGAGCATTATTGCCATCGCGCTTGCCTATCCTTCAAAAATGAAGGATGCTCCTTTAGGAAAAAAAGGTGAGCGACGGGGAATTTTTTGTCGAGCTTCTTGGGGAATTGATTATCATGTTGCTGTGCGTGAGCGTTTGCAGTTAATTGAGGAGTGGCTAAGGAAACATGTGCCAGATGTAAAAATAAAATCTATGGTAGATACAGGGGAGCTAGTCGACCGCGCAGTTGCAGAGCGTGCAGGAATTGGCTGGAGCGGGAAAAATTGCTCAATTATTACACCAGAGTTTGGCTCTTACGTTTATTTAGGAGAGCTCATTACCAATATCCCATTTGCACCAGATCAGCCGATGGAGGATGAGTGCGGGGAGTGCAGGCTTTGTATTGATGTTTGTCCAACGGGGGCGATAGTAGAAGGCGGACAGTTAAATGCGCAGCGTTGTATTGCTTTTTTAACACAAACGAAAGGGTTTTTACCTGATGAGTTTCGTGGGAAAATTGGCAATCGTTTATATGGATGTGATACATGTCAGACAGTCTGTCCGAAAAATAAAGGTAAGGCTAATTGGATTCATGAGGAGTTTATGCCTAACCCAGAATTGGCAAAGCCATTATTGGAGCCTCTACTAACGATTTCAAATAAGGAGTTTAAAGCGAGGTTTGGACATGTATCTGGCTCGTGGCGTGGCAAAAAGCCAATTCAGCGCAATGCGATTTTAGCTTTGGCTCATTTTAAAGAGCAGCAAGCAGTACCTGAGCTATTGCAAGTAATGAAAAAGGATGAGCGACCCGTTATTCGCGGTACAGCCGCATGGGCTCTTGGAAAAATCGGAGGACAAGGCGTACAAGAAGAATTATTAGCTGCAAAAGAGCGAGAGCAGGATGCAGAGGTGCTAGCAGAAATCGATAAAGGGCTAGCATTATTAACAGAAATTGATTGAGAGAAGGGTTTATTGTGCCATTGCATATCGTTTTATATCAACCAGAAATTCCAGCTAATACAGGAAATATTGCACGGACATGTGCAGGAACGAATACAAGCTTACATCTAATCCGTCCTTTAGGCTTTTCAACTGACGATAAAATGCTAAAGCGCGCAGGCCTTGATTATTGGGAGCATGTTCATGTTGTGTACCATGATTCTTTGGAGGATTTTATTGCTTATAGTGAGGATGGCGATGTGTATTTAATAGAAACATATAGTGACGAGCCATTTACAACACATGATTTTAGCAATCATGAACGCGATATTTATTTTATGTTTGGCAAGGAAACGACAGGCTTACCAAAGGATTTTGCTTATGAGCGTAGAGATATGTGTTTACGAATTCCACAAAGTAACCATATTCGTTCATTAAATTTATCGAACACAGCAGCAATTGTCATTTATGAGGCACTTAGACAGCAAGGCTATCCAGGATTAAAGTAAGAAGGCTTTGAAGCAAGCTAGTGTTGAAAAATACGTATTGTATTTTTCAACGCTTTTTGGATAAATGAAAACCCCCCGCATATGAAGTGACCCCTAAAAGTTAGACACGGTTATTTCGTTTAGGCAGCTTGGGTAAAATGAGTTCGGTACTGCACCGGACTCATTTTTAATTTTGCCTTCATACGTTTCGTGTTGTAATAGTTTATATAGTTTTCAAGTTCCTTTTTAAAATGCTCGACACTTTCAAATTCCTTTAAATAGAGAAATTCCGACTTCATGATGCCAAAGAAATTCTCCATGACAGAATTGTCGTAACAGTTGCCTTTACGCGACATACTCTGCACAATCCCTCTTGATTGAAGGGCGTGGCGATATGGTTTCATTTGATAATGCCAGCCTTGATCAGAATGCAGGAGGAGCTGATGTTCTTCTGGCAACCGCTCTAAAGCCTTTTCTACCATCTCTGAAACTAATGAATATGTAGGTCTAGAGCCAATTGTATACGTAATAATTTCGCCATTAAATAAGTCTAAAACAGGCGATAAATAAAGCTTTTCACCAAATAACTTAAACTCTGTAATATCTGTTACCCATTTCTCATTAGGCGCTTTTGCTGTAAAATGGCGATCTAAAATGTTAGGCGCAATTTTACCAACTGTCCCTTTATATGACTTATATTTTTTCATACGAACGATGCACTTTAAGCTTAGCGCTTTCATCAGGCGTTGCACTTTCTTATGATTCACTTTTTGCCCACGATTCGCTAGCTCATCACGAAGGCGACGATAGCCATAACGGCCTTCATGTTCCTTATAGATTTCTTGAATTTTGGCCTTTAACTCGGCATCTGGATCGGGACGATTCATCTTCTTTACTAAATCATAGTACGTGCTACGTGGAATTTCTGCGAACGCTACAAGCGCCTTCACCGAGTATTTATGCCTTAATTCATAGATGACTTTTACTTTGTCCTCTTTGGTGATTTTTTCTTGGCTTGAACTAAGGCGTTCAACTTTTTTAAATACTCGTTTTCCATACGTAGACGATTGATTTCTGCTTGAAGTGCTTCTGGTGAGCCTTCTACTGGTGCTTGTTTTGGCTGTTTATTTGTTTCTTTTTTCATGGATGGACGCCCCTTTCTCTTTGATTGAAGGGCATCGAATCCTTTTGTTTCAAATTGTTTTTTCCAAACACGAAGTGTAGAAGGAGTAGCTATATGAAAGATAGCTGCCGTTTCAAGTAAGGACGTACCGTTTTCAATCATATAGTTTAGTACGTCTAGTTTAAACTGTGCCGAATAATTTGTATATCGTTTTATAAATGTTTCTACGCCGTTATACTCATATTGTTTTGCCCAATTAAGAATAGCTTTGTGATCTGTTCCCATTGAGTTAGCAATTTCATGTGAACTTTCTTTGCCTTCTAAGTAGCGTAGGACTGCTTGTAATTTTTCTTCTGATGTATATTTAGCCATATAAAAACTGCTCCAATAATTTTGGAACAGTTTTAAAGATAATGAAGTTACTCATCATTTATAGTAAATAATATACGAATGCCATTAGGGTCTTCTACTGAAAAAAATTGAGCGCCGCCATAAGTTGGAGCATTTTCAAAATGCTCTACAGTGAAGCCTGCTGCTGTTAATTTTTCACGAACTCGCTGTGCTACCACATCATTTTCTAAAACAATTGTGAATGATTGTAGTCCAACATGATTTGGTGAAGGCTTCATACCATTCTCACTGTGCCAAGTATTTAAGCCAATATGGTGATGATAGCCGCCTGTTGAAATGAAGAGCGCTTGTTTGCCATAACGTGAAACGACATTGAAATCAAGTACATTTGTATAAAATTGCTCAGATTTTTCTAAATCAGCAACGGATAAATGAATGTGTCCGATAATGGTGTCTTTAGGTAAACCGTTCCATTGCCCATCAGCCGCAGTTAGAATAGGGTTAAAATTTAGCTGCTCTGTAACCATTTTGACTTGATTATCACGCCATTGCCAGTTGCTTGCAGGACGGTCAATATAGATTTCGATACCGTTACCGTCTGGGTCATTTAAGTACAATGCTTCGCTTACATAGTGGTCTGCTGCACCGATACGAATATTGCGCTGTACAAAATGCTGCACAATATTGCCCAAATCTTTGCGGTTAGGTAATAATAGCGCAATATGATACAGCCCTGTTAGCCCGTTGCCTAGAGGAAGGGCATTCTCAACTTCAATTAATGATAAGATGCTTGTCATGCCATCGACAGTTAAATAGGCATTTTGCTCATCTTGCTGTAAAATTTGAAAGCCGATAAGTGATGTATAATAGTCAAGTGATTGCTGTAAATTTGAAACTTTTAATTGTAAATGTGATGCATACATATTTGGTTTTTGGTGAAAGTTTATTGTCATATGGAAGCTCCTCTATGATTAGGATACTTAACTAAGTTACTTTAAGTAAGTTTAAATGTTAAAAGAAAAAAATACAAGAAAAAAACACCCGAAATATATCCGAGTGTTTTGTAGTCGCCTAATAAATAAAGGCTTAAAAATTAGTCCTTTTTAGCAAATGGCTTTCCTTCGTAACCGCCAGTGAAAATTGCAATTAGAAAAGATGCACAAACGCCAAGAATTAATAATAATTTCATGGAAGTATCCTCCTCATGTATATAAACTCTTTTATAAGTATAGCCTATATATATAAACTTTACTATGGTTATTTTGTGTCTAAATAGGTTAAAAACAGACATTATCGGGAATAGAAAATAAAAAAGGAGGGGTCTAAAATGGAGAAAGAGAATAAACAACCAACAAGCGGGCATATGGTGAACAATATGGAGGATTTAAAACAACTAGGTAAGCAAATGGAAAATATGAGAGATGGTCAGCAATTGGAGGAGGATGAGCGCATCGTAGACCCACAACAATTCGATAAAACAGAGGAGAATTAAACAAGCGCTAATAACATTTTGAATTTGCTTATAAACTATGGCAAGCCGCAAATAGAGCTAGAATGTCACAAATCAATGGTAATATTCGAGAATAGGATTAAATAGTATGATTACGTGCAGGATTCACTATTGGAATTAAAGGCGTGTCTGAACATCATTTTTGGACACGCTTTTTGTGATGCAACCTCGTAATTTTTCGTATGAAGATTCGTTTCTCGAAAGAATGGTCGATTAAGTATATAATAAAATTAGAATGCAGAAGGAGGGATGAAAATGCACTTGCAAAGTACAAAAAGACTGGAAAATGGTGTTGAAATGCCGCTTTTTGGTTTAGGTGTGTATAAAATGACAGACCGTGATGAAACAATTTCTTCCATTACGAAAGCATTACAGGTTGGATACCGCGCGATTGATACGGCTTCACTTTATTTCAACGAGGTCGAGGTAGGTGAAGCGATTCGGCATTCGAATGTGCCGCGCGAGGAAATCTTCGTTACGACAAAGGTTTGGAATACAGACCAAGGCTATGACAATACATTGCGGGCTTTCGAAGCATCATTGAAAAAATTAGCGATGGAATATGTTGATTTATATTTAACACATTGGCCAGTGGCGGATAAATTCGTTGATACATATCGAGCAATTGAACGCCTCTATGATGAGAAATTAATACGTGTGCCGGGTGTGTCGAATCATCATTCACATCATTTGGAGCAAATTTTTACTAAGGCAAATACAGCTCCAGCTGTTAATCAAGTAGAAATGCATCCGTATTTATCGCAACAAGATTTGCGTGCATTTTGCGCGGAGCACAATATTGCTGTAACAGCATGGTCACCATTAGGGCGCGGTGGGGTGCTAACGGATGACACGATTCAAGCACTTGCGGTAAAGCATGGAAAAACACCAGCGCAAATTGTGCTGCGCTGGCATTTACAGCATGGCATTATCGTCATACCGAAATCAGTAAAGTCACATCGAATTGAAGAAAACGCGCAAATTTTTGATTTTGAATTATCGGCGCAAGATATGCTGACACTTGATGCATTAAATCAAAATAAACGCTTTGGGAAAGATCCAGATAATTTTACATTTGATATATAAGGGGGACTCATCCATGACAATTTCAAAAACTATAACATTAGCAAATGGTGTGGAAATGCCACGCGTTGGCTACGGTGTATTCCGAATGAAGGAGCATGAAGTCGCATTTAATGGCGTGATTGAGGCATTAAATGCTGGCTATCGTGCTATTGATACAGCAGCGATTTATCAAAATGAAGAAGCAGTTGGGGAAGCAATTAAAGCATCAGGAGTGGAGCGTTCGGAATTATTTATTACGACGAAGGTTTGGAATGCGGATCAAGGCTTTGATAATACTTTACGTGCTTTTGAAACATCCTTAAAAAAATTAAATTTGGAATATATTGATTTATATTTGACGCATTGGCCAAAGCCAACATTGGCAGAAACATATAAAGCAATAGAGCGCCTTTACGAGGAAAAGCTAATTCGTGTGCCAGGCGTTTCTAACCATCATCAACATCATTTGGAGGAAGTATTTGCAGTAGCGAATGTTAAGCCGATGGTGAATCAAGTAGAATGTCACCCATCTTTAGCACAGCATGACTTACGTGCATTTTGTGCACAGCATAATATTGCGGTAACAGCATGGGCTCCACTAGGGACAGGTATTGTCTTCACACATCCTATCGTAAAAGGTTTAGCTGAGAAATATAGTAAAACACCTGCACAAATCGTGCTACGTTGGCATTTAGAGGTAGGTAATATCGTAATTCCAAAATCTATAACACCACAGCGCGTCAAAGAAAATTTAGAGGTATTTGACTTCGCTTTAGCTGTTGATGAAGTTGCAGCAATTTCAGCATTAAATACATTCCATCGTACAGGTGCTGACCCTGATAATTTTGACTTTTAACTGTGAAAGACGCCAAATGAACGACAATCTATGATAAAATATGAATGTATATCTATATAAATAGGGAGGATTTTCCGATGGCATCAGTATCACATGCAAATGCAAAGATTACACCAGAGCGTTTAGAGGAAGCTTTAGCAGTACGTGACCGCTTAATCATTGAATTATTAGTACAAGTACTTGATGAGCAATTAGTTATCGAGCGTCCAATTTTACGTGAGCGCGTAGGTAACCTAGTACAACTATCTGATAGCGATGATGAACTAAAAGAAACAATCTTTGCGCTTATTAACAAACTATAAGAAGTGGGGAAGGCGTTCAAAAAACCGTGCAGTTGCCGGCGTTTTGAACGCTTTTGTTGTTGTAAAATGTCAGTTATCTGTGAAAGTGGAGGAAGCACTAACTTTAGCGATTTACTTTTAAATGCAAAATAACTGTAACGCGAGTTTTCATTGATTCGACTTTCAGATGCCCTATTTTCATGTTAATGAGCGAATTCAGCCGATTTATGAGCAAATCGACACTTTCTGCCTATTAATTTTGAAAGAAAGCTTTTCATTAAATAATAAAGAAGGGGCTGTCCAAAAAGCCGTGCATAGCCGGCATTTTGGACAGTAGCGATGATGTTTCACAAAATATTGATTCCTATAAACAGAAAACGCCTCTTTTAAAAATGTGATAGACATTGGCTTGAGCAGTGTACCCCTTCAATAAAAGGGAAGCGATGAAAACATTGATTTCAATGCGAAGGCAAAACAAAATGGACTTTTAGGACACCCGCTTCTTACTGTCAGCCCTTCTCAAAAGCTAGTTTGACGCCAAAAAGAATGAGTATAGCTCCTGTTGCCCCCTCCATCCATTTTTGTGTGGACGGTTTGTTCATAAATGCTCGAATTTGGTGAAGCAAGTATACATAGCCGACAAACCAAATGGCGGTTAAAGCGGTATATGTAACCCCCATAATGAAAAATGGCAATAATGGCTCTGTATTCGATGCTAAAAATTGCGGTAAAAAAGTTAAGAAAAAAACGGCTACTTTCGGATTGAGCAAGTTTGTTAAAAAGCCTTGCATAAAGCTCGATTTGCTGTCATTTTTATGTGGCACTGCATCCGCAAGCTGTGGCTTTCGTCTCGTCATAGCGACCAATGTTTTAATTCCAAGATAAAGTAAATAAATAGCGCCGATATATTTAATAATAGAAAAGACAACTGCAGATTTCACAATAATTGCTGATAAACCAAGTACAGCAGCAGACGTATGAATCATTAACGCACATAATGTCCCAGCCATTGTTTGCAAGCCAGCCTTTTTACTTGTGAGCAATGTATTTTTCGTAACAATTGCAGTATCGGGTCCTGGTAAAATAATGAGCATTATACACATAAATATGTAGAACAGAAAATTTTCCATGTACATCCTCTTTTCTCATAAATGATATTGCTCAATATTTTAGCAGAAATAATTGAAAATTCATAATACTATTTATCAATTATTAGTATATGTTCATGTGTGAATGGATGATGAAATTCAAGCTGTATAGCGTGTAATTCATAGTCATTCGACGCTGTTTGACGTGCATTATATAATGTATCGCCGACTATTGGATGCCCTAAATGCGCCATATGAACACGTATTTGATGTGTGCGACCTGTCTCTAGCACTACATGTACAATACAGCTATTTTTAAAGCGCTGCACGACTTCGTAGTGAGTCACGGCATGCTGACCAGATGCGGAAACGACGCGGCGCGTATTATGGTGGCGGTCTTTGCCAATCGGTGCAGTAATAACACCGCTGTCTGTGCGAAGATTACCTTGTACTTCAGCCGCATATTTGCGAATAATCGTTTTCTCTTCAATCATACGGTCGAATACAGATTTCGCAATCGGGTGCTTGGCAACAAGGAGCAAACCTTTTGTACCTTGGTCAAGGCGATGTACATGTTCAGCATAACTACCGCCATTTTGTTGAATATGTGTCATGACGTGATTCATACAAGTATAATTATCCTTCACATCATTTGGATGTGTCGCCATCCCTTTTGGCTTCGAAACAATTAAACAATGAGCATCCTCATAGCGAATATTTAATTCACATTGCGACAAGGTGTTATAGCTCGATGGCTGATTCGTAAAATTAAATGTTAGCGCTGTCCCAGCAGCGAGCGGCTCCTTCCATAATGGAGCGGTCCCGTCCTGTAGCGTAATTGCCTTTGCCATGCGTAATTCATGCACGATTTTTTTGCCTAGACGCCAATCCTCACGTAAAAGCTCCTCAATTGTAAGACCGTCCTGTTGAACTGTATAGGTAAACATATATATCCTCCTAAAAAATAAGAGGCGGTCGGATAAATCCAAACACGCCTTTGAAAATAAATTTTATCTCTCATTAAAAGCCCGATTGATTCAACTAACAATGAGATTGTCTGACAAGTCTATTTTATTTTGATCTCGCATTAAAAAAAG
Source organism: Metasolibacillus sp. FSL H7-0170 (assembly GCF_038593115.1). NCBI lineage: Bacteria > Bacillati > Bacillota > Bacilli > Caryophanales > Caryophanaceae > Metasolibacillus > Metasolibacillus sp. FSL H7-0170. The sequence continues at coordinate 3,330,352 of NZ_CP151964.1, forward strand.
GTTTTCATCGCTCCACTTTTATTGAAAATCAACACTGCTAAAGCGAATGTTTAGCCAATTTTTAAAAGATGCCATCTCTATTTAGTTGAGCTTCTCTTTTATCAAACATCATCACTGCTGTCCAAAATGCCGGCTAAGCAAGGCTTTTTGGACAGGGCGATTTTATTGTGCACTAACACTTTTGAAAAAGCTATTGATTGTATCTACATCATGGTCACCAGTCATGCGTGTTACTTCCTGACCTTCATTGAAGTAAATAAGCGTAGGTGTAGCCTCTAAATTATAAAGACTCCATTGCTCAGGGAATTCTAACACATTTAATTGGTCAATATGAATACCTGCATCATCAGCAGCTGGCATTAATTTAGGTGTCATTTGCTGACAGTATACACATTCTGGGCTGAATATATAAGCATAAACAGGCTCACCTGAAGCGATTTTTTGCTCCAATGCATCTGGTAAAATAATGTTTTGATAGTTTTTGTCACTTAATTGGTCAATTGTAGATTGTCTTAAGTTTGTTTTACCGTAAGGGTTATTTTCTAATTTACTGCTGTTTGACATATTTGTTAAAATAATAATCGCTGCGAATAATACAACGATAATTCCACCAAAAATAGCAAGCTTCTTCATATTATTTTTCCTCCTTCAAAACACGTAACATATAAAAGCTAATTGCTGCAATGATAATAAATGCTGTTAATGCTAAAAATGGAATAGTAATAAATCCAAGCCAATTAATATATTGTCCTGTACAAGGAACTAGACCGCATGCAGGGGCAGATTCCTGTAAAAAATCCAGCTTCTGAATGCCATAATGATACAGGGAAATACTCCCACCTATACAAGCAAATACAGCAGTTGTTAGTGCGATACGCGCATTTTTTTGAATGTAAGCAATCGTTGTCATAATTACAATTGGATACATAAGAATTCGCTGATACCAGCACATTTCACAAGGCGTGTATTGCCTAATTTCCGAGAAATAAAGCGAGCCCAGTGTTGCAACTAGCGACACCACCCAAATCGCAAGTAAGCTGTTTTCTAATTTTTTATTCATAGCTAATCTCCTACACGTCAAAATGAATGATACGTACTGCTTATTATAGAGAAAGCGTTAATAGAAGTAAATTGTCTAGTTTCTGAATAATTTGTGAGATGGATTTCACAATTGATTTCAGCCAAAAGTATGAGTGTCATGTGCATGCACTCGACCTCTATTCAATGATATGATAATGGAAAGAAATTAGAGGTGAATCATGGGCTTAAATCATTCAAACATTACAATATTAAAAGAAATTGCAGAACTGTTAAATGAAGAAACCGAAATGATTCCAATGTTGCGAGGAGCTTTATCAAAATTTTTAAACGGTACGCAGTTTGATACAGGGTGGATTTTTTTTATTGATGCTAAAGGGAAATCCACATTAGTTGCACATGAAAATTTGCCACAAGCACTTGCAAAAAATGATTGTAAACATCTAAATAAAGGTGGCTGCTGGTGTGTGTCGCGCTATCGTAATAATGAGCTGATGAAGGCTTCGAATATTATTGAATGTCAGCGTATTGAAAGTGCAATGGGGGATAGTGATGATGATACAGGGGGGATTACACATCACGCAACAGTGCCACTGCAATCTGGACAGGAGCGCTTCGGTATTTTAAATGTCGCATCGAAAAATACGGTAAGCTTTACTGAGGAGGAGCTTGAGCTATTAGAGTCAGTTGCTTTTCAAATGGGCTCCGCAATAAAAAGAATCCATTTAACGAACGAGCAACAGGAAATTGCATTAGTACAGGAGCGTAATCGACTAGCGCGGGATTTACACGATTCTGTCAATCAGTTGTTATTTTCAGTGACATTAACATCGCGAGCTGGTATTGAAATGAGCGACCAACCTGAAATAAAGGAAACATTTAAAGAAATTCAAGAGCTAACACAGGAAGCTTTAACGGAAATGCGCGCACTAATTTGGCAGTTGCGCCCTAGGGGACTTGAAAGTGGATTAATTGAGGCGATTAAAGTATACGCTGAGATGCTTGGTCTAAAGCTAATTGTCAATGTTTCAGGTGTCATTCAACTTCCTTCACGCATTGAAGAAACGTTATTCCGTATTGCACAAGAAGGTTTAAATAATATACGTCGTCATGCTGGTGTTAAAATTGCCGAGTTGTATGTTACGGTGACACCAACAGATATTTTGCTCGTAATGAAAGATGAAGGGAGAGGCTTTGTTATCGATCCAAAGGCTAAAATACCTTCACTTGGTATTCAATCAATTAAAGATAGAGCGCATGCAATTGGCGGTACAGCCGATTGGGTGAGTGAAATTGGCAAAGGGACGGAATTATTAATCCGTCTGCCGTATTAGGGGGGAGTAACATGATACGTGTCTTAATTGCGGATGACCACCATGTAGTAAGAAGAGGTTTGCTCTTTTTTTTAAAAACACAAAAGGATATTGAGGTCGTGGGGGAAGCAAAAAACGGTGCTGAAGCTGTTCAATTAGTGAAAGAGGTACAGCCGGATATCGTCCTAATGGATTTAGTCATGCCTGAAATGGACGGTATTCAAGCAACAAAACGTATTAAAACGTTGTACCCAGCAATTAAAGTGCTGATGCTCACGAGCTTTGCAGACCGAGACCATGTGTTACCAGCCATTGATGCGGGCGCATCGGGCTATCAGCTAAAGGATATCGAGCCGGATGATTTAGTGCATACAATCCGCCAAATTATGCGCGGAGAAAATATGCTGCACCCAGAAGCAACAACTCAGCTAGAGGAAGGCTTGCGTGAGGAGGAGCAAAAGCTTCATATCGCCAACCCGTTAACACCACGCGAACAAGACGTGCTAGCAGAGCTAACGAAGGGCAAAAGCAACCGAGAAATCGCCTCCTCTTTATTCGTAACAGAAAAAACAGTAAAAACACATATTTCTAATATTTTTGCCAAACTACAAGTGCAAGACCGCACACAGGCAGCCCTATATGCAGTAAAGCATGGGCTGACAGAGGGTAGCGGGCAAATGTGAAAAGAGGTATCAGGGAGCATTCATGCTCTCTGGTACCTCTTTATAATAAAGCCCGAGATGCGTATAATAGATAGCTTAGATATGGAGGGGATTGGTATGTCAATATTTATAAGCTCTGCAATCCTAATTCTATTTATATTAGGTTGTTATTATCTTTTTAATTTTATTTTACTGTATATGAAAAAGGTAACTACTGATTTTTTTATACAAATTCTTCCGGGTTGGTTTTTTATATTGTTGATTAGTATTGTTGCATTATATATGTATCCAGATAATTTGCACGGTGTACAATTATTGGTGATAGTTTTTTATATCTCGTTCGTTTTGTGTATAGTCATGGCGATTGCAATTGTGATACTGAGACCATTTTATCCATTAGCATATCATGCGTTTATTCAAAAAGTGAAAACAGATAGACAGATACGTTAAAGCCATCTGGGAGATTTCCATTTTAGTTGGTTTACTTACAACTATGGTGACATGATTTGTTCTAACGACTTACTGTAAGCTCGAAAAACAACTCGAATCAATGTTTATTGAGTTTTCAAAGAAAGCATTCTCTTTGTTCAACAAGCTAATTTCATCGCTAGCGTTAGAGAAGTCGGCAACTGACGGTTTCTCTAACGCCACTCTCCTTTAAAAATGATAATCATCCTCTTTCGGAGCTGGTATTTCATGTGGTTCAATATGCACAAGCACTACACAATATGGATTGAATTTTTTAATCGTATTTTCTATTTGCTCTGTGATTTCATGGCTTTCCCATACATTCAAATAAGGATTAACTGTTACGGTTACATCGACAAATGACATATTGCCATGGGAGCGCCCTTTAAAATCAACTAAGTCGCTTACACCATCCACTTTCCGAATAAGCTCACAAAGTGCCTCCGTATCTTCCGTATTAAAACCATCCGTTAATGTATGCACAGCTTCCCAAAATATTTCTATACCTGTTTTGACAATAATAATGCCGACAAGTAACGCTGTAATGACATCAATAATTGGAAAGCCGATAATAGCTGCACCAATACCGATAGCTGTGCCAATACTAACGAGGGCATCTGAGCGATTATCGTAGGCGGCTGCTTTAACAGCACTGCTATTGATTTTATTCGCTAGCGCAATATTGTAGCGGTAAACACCGTACATAATAACAGCACTAATTAGTGCAATAATTGCTGTTAACATAGAAGGTGTAGTGTGTGTAGGATTCCAAATGTTTTTAATAGAAGATATGAGTACTTGGATACCTACTGCAATCATAATAAATGCTGCGATTAGTGAAGCTACTGTTTCCGCGCGCAAATGCCCGTATTGATGGTTATCATCTGCTGGTTTTTGAGAAATACGTAAACCAACTAATACGGCGATAGAAGCAATAATATCCGTTGTGTTATTTAAGCCATCTGCTTTTAATGCGGCTGAGCTCCCGAGATAGCCGACAATCAATTTCATCGCGCTTAATGCAACATATGTACCAATTGATAACCATGCACCTTTTTCACCCGCACGTAAATTTGTATATAGCTCCACAATGTTTCCTCCTAGAAAGATTTTTAGGCATACTAAAGGGCGTGTCTGAAAAGTTATTTTCAGACACGCCCTAATGGTGACATATGTTTATGTGACCATCGTAGTATTAATAAATAATGTTTAGAAAGTTAAAACTTATTGTAAATCAAAAGTATCGAATCAAGTGTTTTCAATAAGATATAATCTAATAAAACAGCTATCATTGTCCGAAAAGCGTTATGTTAGACCACTTTTCGGATAACTCCTTAAACTTCTTCAATTAAATTATTTTCGGTTACTTCAATCTCTTCTAGCTTTTTGATTTCGAGATATAAAATATGATGACCGTCGGATTCCTTAATTGTAAATTGATAACCGTAAGCTTCGAATGTATCACCTTCGACTACATCAAAATGCTGTGTCATTACCCAGCCACCGATTGTATCAATATCTTCATCTTCAATTGCAATTCCTAAAATATCATTGACATTTTCTAAAAGCATTTTTGCATCAATAATATAATGATTTTCGCTTATTTCCTGTATTTCTGGTATTTCGTCAGCATCGAATTCGTCTTGAATATCACCGACAATTTCCTCGATAATATCTTCAATTGTTACTAAACCAGATGTACCACCGTATTCATCCAATAAAATAGCCAAATGGATGCGTTCTTGCTGGAACTTTAATAATAAGTCACTAATCGGAATTGTGTCAATTACACGAATAACAGGTTGCATATAATCTTCTACTTTTGTTTCCCCATTTACAGGGTCTTTAATGTAAGCAGTTAATAAATGCTTCATGTTGACTAAGCCGACAACATGGTCTTTGTCGCCATCGGTAATTGGATAACGCGTATATTGTTCAACGCCCATTACTTCAAATACTTCTCGTAATGTTTGGTCTTTTTCAATGCTAATAATTTCAGTACGGGGTACCATAATTTCTTTTGCGATTCGATCAGAAAACTCGAAAATGCTATTTACATATTCGTATTCAGAGTGATTAATTTCTCCACCCTTTAAGCTATCTGATAAAATCATGCGAAGCTCTTCCTCGGAGTGGGCTGCTTCTGATTCAGAAACCAATTTTAAACCAAAAAGTCCTGTTAACGCACGAGCTGAGCCGTTTAATGCGCGAATGAAAGGATACATAATGTTATGGAATAAAATAAGTGGTCCTGCTAAATTTAATGTGACAGCCTCCGCTTTTTGAATAGCTAATGTTTTCGGCGCTAATTCCCCTACGACAACGTGTAAAAATGTCACAAGTGAAAAGGCAATAATAAATGAAAGAAGCGATGTAATGCGACCTTCTAAGCCAAATAACTCAAATAACGGATGTAAAATAAACGCAAATGTCGGCTCACCTAGCCATCCTAATCCGAGTGCGGTAATTGTAATACCGAGCTGACAGGCTGACAAATATTCATCTAAATTTGAAATTACTTTTTTCGCCTTCAACGCCTTTTTGTTACCTTCCGCTACAAGCTGGTCGATACGTGTAGCCCTTATTTTTACTATGGCAAACTCACTAGCAACAAAAAATGCCGTAGCAGCAATTAATAGAGCAAATGCTACAAGCCTTATGGTTAGCTCTCCTATATCTCCGTCCAAATAATTCCTTTATTTGCGGCCCAGATGAGGGTGGCAAATAAAGAGTACACCTCCTATAATAGAAAAATTTTTTGAATACTTTTATCATAAAAGATTTCTCACTAAAAAACAATTTTTGCTGACGATTTTTTTCAACTCTGTTTAAAATGGCAAGTAAGGCTTGGTATGTGACGAGCAATAGTAAGGATAACCTTAATTCGAGTGAATATTCCGTTAATTTGTATTATCATATAATTAACTATAAATAAAAAGAGAGGGGACATGGCATGAATGCGAAAATGTGGTTGCTAGTATTTAGCGTATTACTGCTTTTAGTAGCTTGTACAGGTAATAAGAAAGAAGCTTGGCAGGAAAGCGAATTTTTTGAATCAGGAAGTTATCGAATGATTGGAATCAAAGATAAAGCTGGCTTTATTTACAATAAAGAAACGATACCATTTACTGCAAATGAACCGAATAAATATATGTGGCATTTTTGGGGTGATGAGGATGAGTTAAAAGGCGATATTAAAGTAATTGGGATATTTGAAGACGAGCCAGACGAAAAAATTGAAGTTTTACACGAAAAAATTAACTATTTAAGTGCTCACAACGGTGCAGATTATCATATACCTAGTTTGATGGAGTTGCCGAAAGCTGGTATGTGGAAGCTAGAAGTTTATATAGATGATAAAATTTTTGAAACGATTTATGTTGAGGTGGCATAATTTTATTAACGACAGAATTCACAAAAACATTTAATTTTTCAAAAAATATTGACTTAGTAAATTTCTGTATGCTAATCTTAAGGGGCACTAAATAATTTAAGGAAATGGAGGTAAGGATTATGATGATTTTATTAAACAGCACAATAACTAAACATTTTAATCCGGACCTGTAGCATGTTCTTTTTATTATTTGCTTGAACGCGCATAATAACAAGATGATACAGGCACGTCCCTGTATCTCTTATTTTAGGCATGTATCCTAATATAATGGGGATATATGTCTTTTTTTGTGCCTAAGGCGTGCGAAAATAGATGAAGGAGGACATCCGTATGTTCAAACAGTTTCAAGTGAAAATTTTAAAAAGAGAATCGCTAGATAGTGGATAGTGTAACTTTACAGTGAAGGTAGGTAAAAAAGAATATGTTTGATGTATTAGGAAAATTAACATGGTTTTTTAAGCAATATTGGAGGCGTTACACAATTGCGATTGTGCTGCTGATTTTAGCGAGTATCGTTGAAGTACTTCCGCCATGGGTACTCGGTCAGGCAATTGATGAGATGACGGAAGGTATAATGACAAAGGAATTGCTTAGCTTTTATTTAATAGGCATGCTTGTCATTATTGTACTCAGTTATTTAATGAATTTCGTGTGGCAATATCAATTATTCGGCGGTGCGATTACATTGGAGCGGATTTTACGTAAACGATTAATGCACCAATTTTTAAAAATGACGCCAACATTTTATGAGAAAAATCGTACAGGTGATTTAATGGCTCGTGCGACGAACGATTTAAACGCGGTGTCATTAACGGCTGGCTTTGGTATTATGACGTTGATTGATTCGACGGTTTATATGGGTGCAATTATTTTAGCGATGGGCTTTTTCATTTCATGGAAATTAACATTTTTTGCAATGCTACCTGTGCCAATCATGGCGATTTTAATTCAATACTTAGGGAAAATCGTTCATGAGCGTTATATGACTGCGCAAGAGGCGTTTGGTGAGCTCAATGACGATGTATTAGAATCAGTCGCTGGTGTACGTGTTATTCGCGCTTACGTACAAGAAACGAGAGATCAAAAGCACTTTGCTAATAAAAGTGAGGATGTATTCCAAAAAAATATGCATGTAGCAAAAATTAATGCATTATTTGGACCAATTACAAAAGCAGGTACGGCCATTTGTTATGTTGTAGCATTAGGGTACGGGGCTGTCTTAGTATCGAACAACGAATTGACAGTAGGTCAGCTTGTAACGTTTAACGTTTATCTAGGGTTGGCAGTATGGCCAATGTTCGCCATTGGCGAGTTGATTAACGTCATGCAGCAGGGGAATGCCTCGCTTGACCGTGTACAAGAAACACTTGATTACGAGGCAGATGTACAAAATCCAACACAAGCTGTGGCATTACAAGCGCCAACAGCCATTGGTTTTAATAATTTTACATTCCAATATCCTTTATCGCAGGTGAAAAACCTGCAGCAAATTTCAGTTGCCTTAAAGCAAGGGCAAACTTTAGGAATTGTCGGAAAAACAGGCGCGGGTAAAACAACATTTGTTAAGCAACTATTACGAGAATATCCAATTGGTAATGGTCAATTAACAATTGCTGACATTGATTTAGCACAGCAAACGAAGGAGCAAGTGCTCGATTGGATTGGCTACGTGCCACAAGACCATGTCTTATTCTCAAGGACAATTCGTGAAAACATTTTATTTGGTAAAGAAGATGCAACAGAGGCGCAAATTGCAGATGCGATTCGACTTGCGCATTTTGAGCAAGATTTAAAAAACTTGCCGATGGGCATTGAAACGCTCGTAGGAGAGAAGGGTGTTTCACTATCGGGTGGACAAAAGCAGCGTGTATCAATTGCGCGTGCACTCATTAAAAATCCTGAAATATTAATTTTGGACGATTCATTGTCAGCAGTTGACGCAAAAACAGAGGCAAAAATTATTGACAATATTCAAAATGAACGTAGTGGTAAAACGACGATTATTACGACACACCGTTTATCAGGCATCCAACACGCAGACCACATTATCGTGTTAGATGATGGGATGATTACAGAGCAAGGTACACATGAGGAGCTTCTTGCACAGAATGGCTGGTATAAAGAGCAATTTGACCGCCAGCAGCTAGAGGGGGGATCTGAATGAGTACAAGTAAACGTTTGTATCATTACGCTTTAACATTTAAAAAGCCAATTTTAGTCGGTTTGACTTTATTAACATTAGCTGTTTTTGCAGAGCTAGCCGGGCCATTTATCGCAAAACATATAATTGATAATTATATGACGCCGGGGACAATAGCTGTTAAACCATTGACTGGACTATTAGCGGTGTTCTTCGGGCTATCTATAGCGACAGCGATTTTACGTTATTTTATGTATATTTATTTGCAAATCGGGGCGAATCGCGTTGTGCAACAAATGCGCCGAGATGTTTTTGGTCATATTCAAACATTGCCGATTCATTACTTTGACAATTTACCAGCCGGAAAAGTAGTGGCACGTGTGACGAATGATACAGAGGCTGTGCGCAATTTATATGTGCAAGTGCTCTCACAGTTTGCAACAAGCATTATTTCCATTGCAGGGGTTTATATTGCTTTATTTATTTTAGATGTGAAATTGGGGCTAATCGCTTTAATCGTTATTCCACTTGTTTATGGCTGGATGATTGGTTATCGCAAATTTGCCGCAAAGTATAATCATGTTATCCGAACAAAAATCGCAGATATTAATGCGATGATTAATGAGTCGATTAACGGAATGACAATTATTCAGGCATTCCGTCGCGAAAACCAAATGAAAAAGGAGTTCGCGGAGATGAATGATGAGCATTATGAATATAATCGCAAGCTGTTATTTTTAGATTCAGCTACATCATTCAACTTAGTAAACGTCTTTCGATTATTAATGTTTATGGTTTTCATTTATTACTTTGGTACGCAATCAATGACGATGCCAGAGGCAATAACAGCGGGGACATTATACGCACTTGTCGACTATTTGACACGTCTGTTCAACCCAATTGTTAACTTTGTAAACCAGTTCTCACAGCTTGAGCGCTCATTAGTAGCAGGCTCTCGCGTATTTGAGCTATTAGATCAACAGGGTGAACCAGTGAGTGAGCACCGTATCGAGCGTTATGAGGGCAATGTTGTGTTTGAAAATGTTTCATTTGCCTATAAAAATGATGAGTATGTGCTGAAAAATTTAAATTTCGAAGCGAAAAAGGGCGAAACAGTCGCACTTGTTGGGCATACAGGGTCAGGAAAAAGCTCGATTATGAACCTATTATTCCGCTTCTACGACCCACAAAAAGGGTGCATTACAATTGATGGGCAGGATATTACAAGCTTGCCTCGTCAATCAATACGCGACCATATGGGCATTGTACTACAAGACCCGTATTTATTTACAGGGACAATCGCCTCCAATGTCAGCTTAAACGACGAGCGTATTTCACGCGAAACAGTGGAAAAGGCACTAGCTGCTGTTGGCGGTGAACGCGTATTAGCGAATTTAGAAAAAGGACTGGATGAGCCGGTAATCGAAAAAGGAAGCACGCTGTCCTCAGGGCAGCGCCAATTAATTTCCTTCGCCCGCGCACTTGCCTTTAATCCAGCGATATTAATTTTAGATGAGGCTACATCGAATATTGATACAGAAACAGAGGAAATTATTCAGCATGCGATGGAAGTCCTAAAACAGGGACGCACAACATTTATTATCGCTCACCGTCTATCAACAATAAAAAATGCTGATAAAATTCTTGTATTAGACCGTGGCGAAATTGTCGAGCAAGGTACGCATGAGGAGCTATTAGCATTAGGCGGTCGCTACGAAACAATGTATCAGCTACAGGCAAATTCATTAAATGGATAAGGTGCCTGGCACGCAAACAATTCTGACAATTCACTACAATTTAAGGCGCTAACAAATTTTGTTAGCGCCTTATTTTTATCTATTTAAATACTACCTAAAATGCATTTTACCATAATTAAAATAAACCGAGTTTTGTAGTCTTGAAGACAAGATGAATCTTGCGAGCAATGGTGTTGTTTTGATTTTTGTTGTTAAGTATGTTGCTTATTTACTACGAAGAACGTATATTTAGATTATCGAATTAATTGTCTAAAAAACGAGGTGCGACAAGTGAAAAAATGGCTTCATGAGTGGGGCAGAAGCTTAAAATCTTTTAATCGAAATATACGCTTATTTATTTTATCAAATGTGCTTATTCAAATAGGGATGGGCGTATTTAGTGTTATGTACAATTTATATATCCGAGAGCTCGGCTTGCCAGAGTCAGTGAATGGTAGTGTCATTTCTATGACTTCACTGGCGACGGCGCTAATGCTTATACCTGCTGGGCTATTGAGTGATAAAATTGGGCGCAAATGGCTCTTGATTATTGGCTCAACTTTAACGGCTATTTTGCTTGTAGGACGCAGTGTTGTGATTGCTGAGCAGCCAATGCTAATGCTTGCTTTCGGTATGGGGATTGTTTGGGCGCTAGCACAAGTTTCTGGTGTTCCATTTCTAGCTGAAAATTCGAGCCCGCGTGAGCGAATGCAATTGTTCAGTATTCATTTCGCACTTGTAACGGTATCCAATGTTGTCGGTAATTTATTAGGCGGTATTATTGCAGATAGCTTACAATGGCTAGCAAAAATGGGAGAGGTCGAGAGCATTCAAGTTTCACTACTGACTGGCTGTGTTATTTTCTTCTGTGGTTTATTCCCGTTATTCAAGCTAAAGCCTATGGCAACAAATGCACAGAAAGCAAAGGAAGAGTCACAAGAGGCGACATCTGAAATGAGCAAGGAAGTAGGCTGGTCATTTAATTTAAAAATGATTTTATTTTTCGGTACAGCAAATTTACTAGTTGGCTTTGGGGCAGGCTTAGTCATTCCATACTTAAATTTATATTTTGCAAATCGCTTTGATGCTTCTAACTCTTATATTGGATTTATTTTAGCGCTAGGCTCTGCGATGACAACTGTTGCAATGTTAATCGGTCCAATGCTAGTAAAGCGTGTTGGAAAAGTGAGGGCGCTTGTTTTATTCCAGCTCATGTCCATTCCGTTTTTGTTTTTAACGGCTTTTACCAACTCCTTGCTTCTAGCATCTATCGGCTTTTTAATGCGTCAGGCGTTAATGAATGCAGGTAATCCGATTCAAAGTGCGATTGCTATGGAAGTTGTTCATGATAAATATAAAGGGTTAGCCAACTCGGTTAATCAAATGGTCTTTAATTTAGGCTGGGCGGTTATGGGCTTGCCAGCTGCATGGCTTGTTACGACATATGGCTCTTACTGGGGCTATGCCTATGCCTTCACGATTACGGGTGGTCTTTATTTAATCGCCTCTACATTTTTCTATATTACATTTGGACGAAGGTACGTGTTGAGGGAAGAAACCGCAATAAAATAAAGAACCTCCTAAAGTGCTGCATCCCAAAACTTAGAGTAAAAACTAACTTTTGGGGTGATTTTTTTATGGTCAAATATAACGAAGAATTTAAGTTGAAAGTTGTCCAAGATTATTTAACGGGACATTAGGTTTTACTTTAATTACAAGGAAATATTTTATCTTTGATAAAACAGTCGTCATACGCTGGGTACGTGTTTATAAAGCATTTGGTCGAAATGGCTTGACAGTGAAGAAAAAGAAGCAGTTTTATTCTATTCAACTCAAATTAGATTTATTACACTTTATGAAACAAACAGGTGCTTCTTATCTAGATACAGCGATTCGGTGTAAGATGAATAATCCTTCTGTCATCGCCAAATGGAACAGTACATTTCTAAAAGAAGGAATAGGGGCCTGCAAGAAAAAGTGAAGGGGCGCCCGTCTATGTCTAAAAAATCAAAATCAATCTCTCAGGCAAGAAAAAGAAATGTCACGTGAGGAGCAGTTAGAGCGCGAAAATGAACTACTTCGTCTAGAGGTTGCGTACCTAAAAAAGTTGAAGGCGTTTCGAGAGAATTTGGATGCCTTCCTCGAAAAGCAAAAGCAGCGATTGCCTTTGAACTCAAAGAAGAAGGATTCCGATTAAAAGATGTCTTAGTACGTGTGGACATTCAAGAGGCTACGTATAGCAAATGCACCAGAAAGATCCAGATAAAGATTGGAAAACGTTAATTTTAGAGACGTTTAAAAAACATGAAGGTCGATATGGCTACCGTCGTATTCATGTAGAATTGATAGCGCAAGGCTACACAATTGATCATAAAAAAGTACAGCGTATTATGCAGGAATTGGATTTGAAATGTGAGAAATTCGTCCGCAAATCACGCTATAAATCGTATAAAGGCACAGTTGGAAAAGTGGCGAAAAATCGTTTAAATGGCCGTTTCAATACACCTTATGCCCTTTAAAAAGTGGTAACCGACGTAATAGAATTCAAATGTACAAATGATGAAAAATTGTATTTGAGCCCAATTATGGATTTATACAACGGTGAGATTATTGGATTTAGTATGTCTAAACGACTGACACTAGATTTTGTGCTAGATTCTTTGAAACAAGCCCTTCCAATTATTCAAGAACGTGCAGAATATCGAACAACGATTCATTCCAATCAAGGTTGGCACTATCAACAGAACAAATGGGTGAAAAAACTGAAGTGACCCCTTAAAGTTAGACACGGTTATTTCGTTTAGGCAATTTGGGTAAAATAAGTTCGGTACTGCACCGGACTCATTTTTAATTTTGCCTTCATACGTTTCGTGTTGTAATAGTTTATATAGTTTTCAAGTTCCTTTTTAAAATGCTCGACACTTTCAAATTCCTTTAAATAGAGAAATTTCGACTTCATGATGCCAAAGAAATTCTCCATGACAGAATTGTCGTAACAGTTTCCTTTACGCGACATACTCTGCACAATCCCTCTAAAGCCTTTTCTACCATCTCTGAAACTAATGAATATGTAGGTCTAGAGCCAATTGTATACGTAATAATTTCGCCATTAAATAAGTCTAAAACAGGCGATAAATAAAGCTTTTCACCAAATAACTTAAACTCTGTAATATCTGTTACCCATTTCTCATTAGGCGCTTTTGCTGTAAAATGGCGATCTAAAATGTTAGGCGCAATTTTACCAACTGTCCCTTTATATGACTTATATTTTTTCATACGAACGATGCACTTTAAGCTTAGCGCTTTCATCAGGCGTTGCACTTTCTTATGATTCACTTTTTGCCCACGATTCGCTAGCTCATTACGAATGCGACGATAGCCATAACGGCCTTCATGTTCCTTATAGATTTCTTGAATTTTGGCCTTTAACTCGGCATCTGGATCGGGACGATTCATCTTCTTTACTAAATCATAGTACGTGCTACGTGGAATTTCTGCGAACGCTACAAGCGCCTTCACCGAGTATTTATGCCTTAATTCATAGATGACTTTTACTTTGTCCTCTTTGGTGATTTTTTCTTGGCTTGAACTAAGGCGTTCAACTTTTTTAAATACTCGTTTTCCATACGTAGACGATTGATTTCTGCTTGAAGTGCTTCTGGTGAGCCTTCTACTGGTGCTTGTTTTGGCTGTTTATTTGTTTCTTTTTTCATGGATGGACGCCCCTTTCTCTTTGATTGAAGGGCATCGAATCCTTTTGTTTCAAATTGTTTTTTCCAAACACGAAGTGTAGAAGGAGTAGCTATATGAAAGATAGCTGCCGTTTCAAGTAAGGACGTACCGTTTTCAATCATATAGTTTAGTACGTCTAGTTTAAACTGTGCCGAATAATTTGTATATCGTTTTATAAATGTTTCTACGCCGTTATACTCATATTGTTTTGCCCAATTAAGAATTGCTTTGTGATCTGTTCCCATTGATTTAGCAATTTCATGTGAACTTTCTTTGCCTTCTAAGTAGCGTAGGACTGCTTGTAATTTTTCTTCTGATGTATATTTAGCCATATAAAAACTGCTCCTCCAATTGTTAGACGTGTCTAACAATTGGGGAGCAGTTCACTACCGTTTTTAGGGGGGGAATATACTAGATGCTCATGTATAATAAACTATTTATTAACAAGATAAGAAAAAACTCCATCTTCAGTTAAACTAGAAACAATAGCAATATACATATCATCTTGTTGATATTTTATTGTAATTAAATCTTCATTTGCAGAATTTTGATGATAAGCTATTTCATATATTTTATCATTATATTGTTTTTTTATGAATTGATGCTCATCTAAACTATTAAAGATAACAGGTGTTTTTTGTTGGATGATAGACAACACATCATTAGACTCAGTTTGTAAATATTGATCTACTAATACATTATCTAATTTAATACTAGAATTAGATTTTTTGAAGTCCTCTTGTAGACTAGATTCTAAATTTAAAGAGTTAACAATTAAATTTTCTGCCATCTCAGTATATTGAGGTGAAGCCTGGTAATTATTTTCTACTTGGTAGCCTTGATAGCCTCCGACAACCCATGTTTGCTATACTTCTGTTCCACAAGCATATGTTGACGAATCAAGACCAGAAATCGTTGATACACCGACTGCTGCAGAACGATTTAGTGAACCTAGTGGTATATTTCGATTCCAACTAACATTGTGGGTAATACCTTGATCAAGTCGTCGTCCAAAAAGCGAGCTATCATAAACTACTGTAGCAGAACTTTCCGTATTATAAGATGTAGACATGCCACCCCGTACAGCACCTTTGGAAATAGATGTAACAAGTACTGTGTGGCTATTTAAATTAAACGAGCTAGTACTGTATGCTCCAGCGCTAAAATGTAAACGTGCATCATAAACGCCGTTACAATTTTCAGCTAATAGCCCCGTTACTGAATATGTTCTAGCAACATAGGAAGCTGGTCCAGAGCTAGGGAGATAAGTAGCCCAACTATAAGCTAATGATTTACTAGGAGATAAACTTAATAATAAAATTAATACTGTTAGAAATGTAAATATTCTTTTCATTAATAACTCCTCCATTTAAAAATAACTTGTTAATAATTATCCTCTATCAAGCATATATTAAAATATAAAAGTAGAAATTCATAAAATTATATTTTATGAAGGGTATAATTTGACTTTTATAGCTCCTTTTTATAGTATTAAATTACCTGATAGAGATAAATATGGGTATTATTGTAATATAAAACACTTATATTGTCAATTTAGGATTTATTAATCGTATAAACTATTTTATATTTCAATAAAATATTCGATATTGATAAATATTAAAACGATTGAATGTTCTGTAAACTCATGTTGAAATAAGGAATTAACAGGAGGCGATAAAATGAAAAAACAAATTCACTTTATATTGTTATTTATCTTACTGTTAACAGGCTGTGCCAACCAATTAGCGAGACTAGAAGATGCCTTATCAGAGTCTGGGATTGAAAATGTAGATAAAATAATTATTATGGATGTGCCGACGAAAGAAAAACGTATTATAGATAATCCGCAGCTGTTGGAGGAGTTTATTAGTAAGATGGAAGGTACACGAATCATGCCGCAAGAAAAGGAGAAAGAAGAAAATGCTCAGTATGTAGTAGAGTTTTATGAGCAGGAAAATTCGTTTAAATATTATACACCTTTAACGTCAAGAGAGCGTGGCGATTACACAAATACAAATCCGATATCGATTGTAGAAGCCTATTTTAAAAAGGCAGATGCGATGGAGTAATGCTAGTAGAAATTTCGAAGAAATATTACGGTGCGCATCCTACAAGCCAGTAATGGCACTGCTTGTAGGACGCTTTTAAAATTGTAGTGAATTGTCAGAATTGTTTGCGTGCCAGGCACACACTCAATTAAGCAAAGATTTCAAAAATACCAATCGCGATAAGTAACCAGCCTGAAATAGCTGTAGAGTACTGTCCGATAAATGTTTTGGTTAATAAAATACCAAAATGGCTACCAATAGCTACTGTAATAAAGGAAAAAACACCAATGGAAATGACCATCCATATTGTCGAAATGTCATTTGCACCAATTGCGATACCTGTAGCTAAGCAATTGGCAGAGAGCACAAACCCTAAGGGAATCGCTTCTTTTAAAGAAAGGATGGAATTTTTATCTTTATCAAATGATTTCACACGATTTGTTTTAATCAATCGATGTGATAACAATGTCCATACGCCAATAACACATAGTAAAAGGCTACCTAACAAATTGGCAAGATATACTGAAATATAGTCAATCAATGCTACACCGACTGTGACTGCTACATATGTTATAATCATGGACAATATCGCAATTGTAGCGTTTGATACTAGAGGGATTTTTATTCGTTTCATCCCATATGCTAGGCTTATCCCCAAATTATCTAAATTTACTGCTATACCTACAAGAATGATAGTAATCCACTGCATCGAATCCTCCTCGAAACTGCTAATCCATTTTTCCTCCATATTATATGAGTAAAATGCTATTTGGTTCGACACAGTGCTAAACATGGATTAATTTCAGGAAAGATAAAAATGAAAGATTAAGCCACCCTAAGCTTCTTTTTAAAATGAATTACGAAAGTAATGATAAAGACAATGATTAAAACAAGGAAAAACATATGGTGTGGAACATGTATGCCAATTATACTAACGAGCATTTTTAGTGCAACGATGCCAATAATGAGAAAGGCTGCTTCTTCTAATTCAGGTATTTTTTCAATGACGGTTAAAAATAAACCCGCAATTGTTCTCATCATTAAAATGCCTAACATTCCTCCAATCATTAATATCCAAACTTCACTGGATATTGCAAACGCAGCAAATATGGCATCAAGTGAAAAAGCGATATCCATTAACTCTATCATAATGACAGTCGCCCAAAAGCTTCCGAAAATGCGAACTAATAACCCTGATTTTTTAACCTCTTTGACACTGTCTTCTTGCCCTATTTGAGCGAAATGAGCAACACACAGCCACCCCAAATACAAGGCACCTAGCAATTTGATAAACCAAAATTCCACTAAATAAACGCCAATGCCTATAAATAAAAATCGAAAAAAATAAGCACCCATCATCCCATACATCAATGCTCGCTTCCGTTGCTTGTTCGGCAAATGCTTCACTAACACCGCCAAGACAAGCGCATTATCTGCTGAGAGTAAACCTTCAATAATAATGAGTGTAGATATTAATCCCCATGATACAGGGTCCGTTAAAACGTCCTTCCACATATTCCAGTCGAAAAATTGCATATATATAGATAAAATTCCTTGAATAATTTCCAAAGCGTCCCCCCTACTAGCACGATGCTAGTCTAGTATATGCACAATCGTCACTGTTATGAGAAGGGGGATAGCAATGAAAATAAGGCACTAACAAATTTTGTTAGTACCCTAAGTTGTAGTGAATTGTCAGAATTGTTTGCGTGCCAGGCACCTTTAGTCGTACACATGAAATAACATCAGCTCATGTATCATCTTCTCAACAATCACCAAATCCTCCTCGGTTGGTTTTGCGCCGATAAAGCGAATGCTACCATCTTTATGGTACTCTGCTTGATAGCGCTGCTGTTTATAAAAAAAACTAATTAACCAGCCGGGTAGCTGCTTGTTTTCAAATAATGGCTTAAAATTAAAATGTTGAATCATGAAACCACTCCTTCCTATTTATCGTACTAAATAAGTGAAAGCTTATGCAATAGCGATTGTTTTGTAATATGGCATTTCTGTTATACAATATGAGCGTAATTGATATAGAAACGAGAGGATACAATGGATAGTTTATTTGGACTATTAATTTTACTTGCGGGTGTTGGAGCAATTGTTGGAGCGGCGACAAATTATATGGCGATTAAAATGCTGTTTCGTCCGTATAAGCCGATTTATTTTATGCGCTGGCGCCTGCCGTTAACGCCGGGACTTATTCCGAAAAGACGTGATGTGCTAGCAATTCAGTTAGGGAAAACGGTAGCTGATTATTTATTAACACCAGATACGATTAAAAAGAAATTTTTATCGCAAGATGTGCGGGATAATGTACTTGAGTTTGCTCGTCAAAAAGTAGCAGCAGAGGTATTCACACAGGACAGAACGATTAATGACTGGTTAAAGCTTGCGAATTTGCAGCATACTCCGGCTCTATTAGAGCAAAAAGTTGATGCAGTCATTGCCAATCAATTTATATCCGTAAAAAATGTGCTGGCAACAAAAACAATTCAGCAGTTAATGCCTGAGGATTTAGAGCCTGTACTAGATAAAAAAATTGGCGATGCTGTCGAGCAAATTTTGGATAAGGGAGTGGCTTACTTCCAATCGCCTGAGGGTGCAAAAACGATTAAAAATTTATTAGATGACTTTTTAAATTCAAAAGGTTCCTTTGGTGGCATGATTTCAATGTTTATGGGTGATTCTATGTCGCTCGTTGAAAAGGTACAGCGCGAACTAATCCGCTTTTTACAAGCGCCAGGTACAAGCGCTCTTTTATATCGCATTTTTTCAGCAGAATGGGAAAAAATTAAACAACGTCCTGCAATGGACTTTATGAAAGATATAAACTTTGATACGATTGAACAGAGCATTCAAGCATATGCGAAAGAGCAGCTTGCCATTGAAACGCGTCTAGACAAAACAATTAATGATTATTGGCCACAGGGGCAAAACTGGACAAATGACGAGCTGTTACCAAAAGTGATGGATAAAGCATTCCAAGCAGCAGAAGGTAAAATTGAAGATGTATTAAAACGTCTAAACTTAGCGGAAGTTGTGCGTCAACAAGTGGACTCATTCCCGATTGCTAAGCTTGAAGAGCTTGTGTTAGGCATAATTAGCCGCGAACTGCGTATGATTACATGGCTAGGTGGCATTATTGGTGGTATCGTTGGTATTGTGCAAGCGATTATTGTCTTTATGACAAATTAAAAGGAAAGTAGGAATACGATGATTAACATTTATGAGGATATTAACAGATTAGAAGCGACATTTCGCAAAACAGATGAATTTAAGTTATTGCAAGAAACTGTTGAAGCTGTGCGTAACGATGATGAAGCGAAAAACTTATTTACAAATTTCCGCGATATTCAAATGAAGCTACAACAAAAGCAAATGTCTGGGGAAGAGCTACTAGAGGATGAGCTTGCTTATGCACAAAAGGCAGCACAGCTTGCTCAGCAAAATATAAAAATTCTTGCAATGCTTGAAGCCGAAATGGGTTTAAGTCGTGTAATCGAAGAAGTGAACCGTATTTTAACAAAACCAGTTCAAACGCTTTATGATGGGCTATAAAAATAAACGAGGTTGCCTGAAAAGCAGTGCGTTCGCACGCTTTTCAGGCAACCTTGTTTTTTGGTACAATAATAGTTGTATGTTAATTTGGGCGGTGCGTCGTAGAAAGCATGCCTTAATGCTTATAACAGTTGAATGAGACTTTTAAAAAAGACAAGATGATTTTTATTTATAGAAAAAAGTGTTAGATTCCCTGTTTAAAGCCTTTTAAAATAAAACAAACAGAGTATCTGAAAAGTAATGCTTTGCACGCTTTTCAGAGGCCCCCTATACACCAATTTATAATGAGGTAGAGAAAAAACAATGAAAACGATAAAAATAAATGAACAATTTAAAGAAGATTGGAATCGAGTATTAAATCATATTGCTAATCTTTTTTATGAGGATTCTGTTATACAATTTACACAAGATGGTGCGGACATGGAAATTGTCTTTCAGCATCGCGTCGAGGCTGATTTTACAATTCATACAGCAGCACAGCTTACAGTTGATGGAAAGAACTATACAAGTGATTATGCCATTCGTTATACAACGGAAGGAACGGAAAAGGAGCAAAATATTCGTATAAAGCGTGCGTTATCACATGTAATGCTGGATGTGCTTGAACAATACACAGGTATGACGCAGCAATGGGGTATTTTAACAGGAGTTCGTCCAACAAAGCTGTATCATAAGTATCGTAAAGCGGGCATGCATGAGGAAGAAATTTTTGCGGTGCTAAAAAAGGATTATCGTCTATCGGATGCTAAAATTTCTTTAATGAAGGAAATTGTAGCGAGACAGCTACAAATTATTCCTGATTTAGATGAGCTAGGGCAGGAAATTTCAATTTATATTGGCGTGCCATTTTGTCCGACGATGTGTGCTTATTGCACATTTCCCGCATATGCCATTCAAAGCAACCGCAAGCAAGGGCGCGTAGATAAATTTATTGACGGCTTGCATATTGAATTGCGTGAAATGGGTAAATGGTTGACGGAAAAGAATATGCGTATAACATCGATTTATTGGGGCGGTGGAACACCTACTTCAATTGAAGCGGATGAAATGGACGCACTTTATAAAACGATGTTTGAATCGTTCCCAAACCCACAAACGATTCGCGAAATTACAGTAGAGGCTGGGCGTCCTGATACAATTACTCCGGAAAAACTAGAAGTGCTTAAAAAATGGGGAATCGACCGTATTTCTGTCAATCCACAGTCCTATACGCAAGAAACTTTAAAAGCGATTGGTCGTCATCATACAGTGCAAGAAACGATTGATAAGTTTTGGCTATCACGCGAGCATGGGATGAATAATATTAATATGGACTTAATTATCGGGTTGCCGAACGAAGGTATTACTGAATTCGAGCATTCTTTAAATGAATCAGCGAAGATGTTGCCGGAATCTCTTACAGTCCATACGTTAAGCTTTAAGCGCGCATCAGAAATGACACGCAATAAAGACAAGTACCGTGTAGCAGACCGTAATACAGTGAGTCAGATGATGCAAATGGCAACGGACTGGACAAAAGAAAATGGTTATGTCCCATATTATTTATATCGACAAAAAAATATTTTAGGTAATTTAGAAAATGTCGGTTATTGTAAACCGGGCGAGGAGTCTATTTACAATATCGTAATTATGGAGGAAGTGCAGACAATTTTAGGAATCGGCTGTGGTGCTTCATCAAAATTTGTACATCCTGAAACAGGAAAAATAACACAATTCCACAATCCTAAAGACCCGGCAGCGTATATCGTGACTTTTGAAGAATCAATTAAGAAAAAAATTGAAATTTTAAATGATTTATACGTAAAAATTAGGTAAAATAGCAGGGAGTAGCATATTTATTATATGTTATTTCCTGTTTTATTATTTATATTAACTGCGACTATAGCATTATATAACTCCCCTGCTTTTTGGGGGATATTCTGGGAGGTGCACTGATGAATAAAGGTACACTAAAAGAGCTTGCGGGAACAATTAGACACCTACGTGTGGAAGAGCGCTATGAAGAAATAATTATAGCGAGTGATGAAATTGCAAATACATTATTCAAATTAAATGAAGTTGATGACATACTCGATATATTGAAAAATAGGATTGTTGCCTATGTATATACAGGCAACTATGAAGAAGCTTTCGCTGCGCTCTTTCAAGTAGAGCAAATTTGTAGCAACCATCCATCGAACGAGCATTATAGCTTGTACTACGGACTAGCGGGTATTTTATACACAGTGTTAAATCATACAGAAATGGCGAAAGAAGCGATGTTCAAGGCAGAGGTGCTCGCCCGCGAGCAAGAGAAGCATCGGCAACTTTGCCACACATACTCAAATTTATCTAATCTTTACTATGATTTAAAGGATTATGAGCAGGCAAAGGAGTATGCTGTGAAGGCACTTGAGAAATTATCATACTTTGATTATGAGAAAATTGACTTATTGCCAATCATAGGAAATTCAATAATTGCCTTTGCTTATGTTGGAGATGTAGAAGCTGCCAAAGAGCTATATAAGGAAATGCTGGAAATCCAAAATGTATATGGGCAGGACCGTGATGATCGCAATAAAGCATTATTGTATAATGCGGAAATGGCACTTGAATTTTCCAAAGGGTGTATGGAGCGAGCAATTGAAGCTGCTGAAAAAGCGAAGCAGATCTTTATTAGGCAAGGCGATCTTTATATGGTAAAAGTGGTGCAACGAGCCCTTATCGATTATTATAAAAAGAGTAATAAAACGGAGAAGCTTGTTAGCGCCCAAGAGGAATATATTGAATTGCTAGAAAAGCACGAGCAAGAGGCCTATAATCGTGCATTATTGAAATTTCAATTAGATGAAAAGAAGCGTAAATATAAAATGGCATCATTTATTGACCCATTAACGAAAATTTACAATCGGGGTTATATGGAGCATCAAGCTCCTAAGCATCTTTTAGACGCTGCCTACCATAAGCATTATGTTGGCTGTATTATTTTTGATATCGATTATTTTAAGCAAGTAAATGATCGGTATGGTCATTTAATAGGTGATGAAATTATAAAATTCGTTGCAACAAGTGCAGCGCAGCTGTTTGCACAATACGATGCTATTTTTGCACGTTATGGTGGTGATGAATTTATCGCTTGTGTGCGCACCGAAAATGTGCAGCAATTTGAAGAAATTATTAAGACGCTCTATTCGTTTTTTAAGACACAATCTATTTTAATGAAAGACGAGCGTTTGCAAATTAGCATAAGTATAGGTGCTTATATAATAAATGCTACAAAGGTTGGAAATTTCACTGAGCTTTTAAAAACAGCAGATGAAGAATTATATGCAGTGAAACGCAATGGGCGTGATGACTTTAAAATCACTTATGCGAAATAGGAGAAAAGAAGAGGTATAAATGAAAAAATTAATTTTTAGTTTACTGGCTGTTGTTTTTTTACTTATTGGTTGTACATTTGACATTCAACAACCCGAACAGCAGCCGATTTCTGGTCATGAAATGAAGGTGCATTTTATTGATGTAGGACAGGGCGATTCGATATTGATTCAATCGCCAAATGGTAAAACAATGCTGATAGACGGAGGAATAAAAGGAGCTGGGAAAACAGTTGTCGCCTATTTACGAGAGCAAGGTGTAAAAAGATTAGATTATGTTGTAGCTACACATCCTGATGCAGACCATATCGGGGGGCTAATTGCTGTTTTAAACTCCATTTCCATCGGACACTTTCTAGATTCAGGAAAAGTACATACATCGCAAACACTAGAGGAAATGCTCACATTAATATCCGATAAGAACATTTCCTATAGCGTGCCAGAAAAAGGGGAAGTTATCGATTTTGATAAGGAATTAAGCGTAGAAGCAATTTATGCCGATGAAGATGCTTCGGATAATAATGATGCATCCATCGTTTTAAAAATTACATATGGAGAAGTATCATTTTTACTAACAGGGGACGCAGGCATCAATATCGAAAAGCAATTAGTAAAGGAAAATATTAAAGCAACTGTGTTAAAGGCGGGGCATCATGGCTCAAACACAAGTAGCTCATTAGAGTTTATGCAGGCAGTGCGCCCAGAGGCTGTTGTGCTAAGCTACGGACAAGACAATAAATATGGACATCCACATGCTGAAGTAATTGATAATGCACTTGCTGTTCAAAGTAAGCTATACGGCACTGCTGAGGCTGGGACGATTGTTTTTACAACGGATGGGACAAGCTATAATACAACAGCAGAAGAGTGGACAGGCATTGGTGCAACAAGCTCTATTCGTACATCTAAAGCAACTGTTGAATTAATTAGTAAAGATTTAGTAAATGAGGTTGTTGTCATTCAAAATACGGGAAATGAGCCTGTTTCCTTACAAGGCTGGAAGCTTGTATCGGTAGAAGGAAACCAAGTTTTTAACTTTCCGAATATAACGCTTCAACAAAACGCTAAATTATCAATTACGAGTGGGCCTGATGCAAAGGATAGCAAAGGCACACTAAAGTGGACTTCAAAGCAAATATGGGCGAATAGTGGAGATGCAGCACAGCTTATAAATGCAAAGGGAGAGATTGTAAGTGAGCTTGAATAACTATACATTGGATCGCTTTGAAGGAGAGTACGCAATTTTTTTAAAGCGACCAGAGGAGACAGAACAGCTAATTATTCATTGCAGTGAATATAGCGAGCTGTTATCTGAAGGGGATATCGTAGCAATTAGCTATGATAATGGCGTCTATACGATACAGCGACTCGCTGAAGAAACGAACGCACAACAAACAAAAATTGAACAAATGATGCGAGCATTACGTAAAAAGCGCAAATAAGAGAGCGTCCGAAAAGCAGTGCTTTAGCATGCTTTTCGGACGTTTCGTATATGTTTAAAAGCGAACTTTTCTTTGAATGATATATCAGAAGGTTTTGGGGACGTAGAATACCTCCCTAAAAATATGCGGAGCTGATATATTCAAAAAGACCTGTGTATTCGATGAAAGAATGTTCTGAAAGGTTTGATGTATCGACACGAAATAATGACTACAAATATGGTAGGATAATAGAATAATACATAAGTTAGGGAGTGCCTTATGACAATTCAGACGATTATTTTTGATTTGGATGATACATTATTATGGGACAAAAAATCTGTGCAAACAGCATTTGACCATACTTGCGCTTATGCAAGTGAGCGTCACTCGGTTGATGCTAAGCAGTTGGAGCAAGCGGTGCGTGAAAGTGCGAGGGAACTTTACGAGTCATATGAAACATATGATTATACAGTGCTAATTGGCATTAATCCATTTGAGGGATTATGGGGAACATTCGATGACCCGACAGAAATGTTTCAAAAAATGAAGGAACTTGTACCAGCATATCGTGCGCAAGCTTGGACTGGAGGTTTGGCAAAGCTTGGGATAGCGGATGCTACGTTTGGCGCAGAGCTTGGGGAGCGCTTTGTAGAGGAACGTAAAAAAAGTCCTTTTTTATATGAGGATACATTCGCAGTGTTGGACGAGCTAAAGGGAAAATATCAGCTCATTTTGCTAACAAATGGTGCACCAAGCTTACAAAATTTAAAACTTGAAATAACACCAGAGCTAGTACCATATTTTGACCATATTATTATTTCAGGTGATTTCGGAAAAGGAAAGCCAGATGCATCGATTTTTGAATATGTGCTAGAAAAAGCTAGTGCAACTGTCGAAAAGTCTATCATGGTTGGGGATAATTTAATGACAGATATATTAGGTTCATCGCGTATTGGTATGAAAAATGTTTGGATTAATCGAGAAAATAAAGAGCCGCATCCAGATGTGAAGCCTACATATGAAGTAGAATCATTAACGCAACTTTTAAAGCTTATCAAAAAATTGTAGGTCGAGGTGGGGCTGTCTAAAAAGCCGAGCATAACCGGCTTTTTGGACAGTAGCGATGATGTTTCGCAAAATGTTGATTCATATAAACAGCGAACGCCTCTTTTAAAAATGGGATGAACATTGGCTTTAGCAGCGTTATCCTTTAGTAAAAGGGAAACGATGAAAATATTTATTTCAATGCGGTGTCAAAACAAAATAGACTTTTCGCACAACTCCGTTTTTTGTTTATCCCGCAATAACGGGCAGTAAGCCGCTCACTTCCAGACTTAAGTGAAAATCGGCTGAAGGATAAGTGAGAGGTCAACTGCCCGTAAAAGCCCGACTGGTTCAACTAACAATCCGTGGAGAAAAGCCTCCACAGATTGAAGTTTCACTTTATCCCGCAATAACGGGCAGTAAGCCGCTCACTTCCAGACTTAAGTGAAAATCGGCTGAAGGATAAGTGAGAGGTCAACTGCCCGTAAAAGCCCGACTGGTTCAACTAACAATCCGTGGGGAAAAGCCTCCACAGATTGAAGATTCACTTTATCCCGCAATAACGGACAGTAAGCCGCCCACTTCCAGACTTAAGTGAAAAGTAGCTGAAGGATAAGGTAGAGGTCAACTGCCCGTAAAAGCCCGACTGGTTCAACTAACAATCCGTGGAGAAAAGCCTCCACGGATTGAAGATTCACTTTATCCCGCATTAACGGACAGTAAGCCGCCCACTTCCAGACTTAAGTGAAAAGTAGCTGAAGGATAAGGTAGAGGTCAACTGCCCGTAAAAGCTTGACTGGTTCAACTAACAATCCGTGGGGAAAAGCCTCCACGGATTGAAGATTCACTTTATCCCGCAATAACGGGCAGTAAGCCGCTCACTTCCAGACTTAAGTGAAAATCGGCTGAAGGATAAGTGGGAGGTCAACTGCCCGTAAAAGCCCGACTGGTTCAACTAACAATCCGTGGGGAAAAGCCTCCACGGATTGAAGATTCACTTTATTAAAATAATAGTCGTTTAAACAGATTATTATAGCCACTTTTTAAGTATTTACCATTCAAAATATTGAATTTTCTAATTTTTTAGATATAATAGAATATAGCGAATGGAGAGGAAAATGCTTATGAAAATGAATTGTTGTGAAAATTGTGGACGTGTAGCCGGCATAGTAGAAATAAATCAATTATCGATTGAAGGGCATGTGGCAGAGCTTTGTTTGGCATGTCATTATGTGTTGGCACAAGAAAGCCAACGAGCGCGTTTTTTCACTTTAGTACGCAGCAAAGATAAGCAAACCTCGAATAGTGAAATGCAAAAAGTTCATCGCAATTTATCATTTCTTATTGCTACAGGTGTATTTGCAATTGCCTGTTTATCAGGGATAGTCATCGCAGATAATTTAGACTTACTACAAACAGCTTCAGCTCAGAACTATTTGACCTTTGCAGAGTTGAATCGATAAAAATAGAATGGCTGTCAGAAAGTAGCGCATTAGCCTTACTTTCTAACAGCCATTTTTTATTTAGAAAACGATAGGCATTCTTTAATAGATTGAAGCTCCACTACTGAGGAAGCAAAATCGTTGCTTAGAGATGCAGTCTTCATTTAATTGGTGTAATTAGCTCTGATACCGTAACAAACTCATAGCCTTGCTTCGTTAAATAGCTCAGTATGCTGTCTAAAGCGTCGGCCGTCGTTTGGTGAATATCATGCATTAAAATAATGCTGCCATTATATGCACCAGTTTGTACAGCCTTTAATGTTTTTGATGGAGTGCGGTGCTGCCAATCAAGCGTGTCAACAGACCACATAATTAAGGGAACGGATAGTGAGCCTAAAATCTCTTTATTATATGCGCCATATGGTGGTCTGAATAAAGTAGGCTCTTGCCCGATAATTGACTCAACCGTTTTATTTGTTTCATTAATTTGTGCCTTTGCCTGTTCAAAAGATACGGTCGTCAACTTAGGGTGACTCCATGTATGGTTGCCAATCTCATGCCCAGCCTCGTATATTTCCTTTAATACTTTAGGGCTTTTATTGACGCGATGTCCTGTCACAAAAAATGTTGCTTTAGCATCATATTTTTCCAATGTTTTTAATACTTGTGCTGTAACGGTAGGGTGGGGTCCGTCATCGAAAGTTAAGGCAATACGCTTTGTTTTTGTGACAGTCCCTTGACTGTACTTACCTAGTTTAGGAATAGGGATTTCTTTTAAACCGTTTGCCAGTACATAGCCTTGAATATTTTTCTCTGTTACAACATATGCCCAGCCTTGAATGTTTGTATATACGTCCACTTTTGTATTTGTAGGGATGCTAGTGAGATTCGCTCCAGATTTACTAGCAATATTGCGTACAACAAGCCCCTCTTGCTTCTGTACGAGCATTTTTTGAGAAGTAGGCGCTTTAAGTGCTGTCGCGATGATATAGCCAGTTAAATGACCATACTGGACAAAATACCAATTATCTTCATTTGTTGCATAGGCTTGCACGATACTATCTATAGGAACGTTGCCTAAATGCTTCGTTTGCCCTTCTGTTGTTTCTCGTACAATCGGAGGATTTTTTGCCGATGCGAGCATTAAGGTTGGTTGAGCAGATTTTAACGTAACAGAAGGTACATAGCCTTGCTGTCCCTTATATTCAATATGTGCCCACCCTGCATGGACATTATGTAAAATTACAATTGCCCTCGGTGCTAGCGATGCGAGTGGAGTAACGTAGTCATCTGACAATAAGTATGTTTCTTCTACCACTGTTCGAATCGCAATCTCGTCTTGTGCAGCCATTATTTCTATATCAAAAAAAGCTACACTAATGAATAATAAAGCAAGCAAACTATAGACCCATTTTTTCATGAAAAACTCCTCCTTTAGCTAATGGGACTGTCTAAAAAAATCATGCCCGCCTAAATAATTAACGCTTCAAAAGGCATTAACAGCTCTCTACATGGAAATTGTATACATACAATTATATGCTACAAATAACAAAAAAGTAAAAGAGGAAGTTTGAAAAAGTGGTAAGGCTACTGAGAAATGGAGATACTTACCTCAGTAGCCCATCATAAAAAGCACTATAGCGTAATAGCCTTCACTTCATCAATGTTTTCAAGCTGTGCTACATAGACTAAGTCTTCTGCTGTTACAATATTGTCGATTGCTAGCATCATTACTGCTGAGCCACCGACCATATCGCGTCCCACTTGCATTGTTGCGATATTAATATCTTTTTCAGCCAATTTTGTGGCTACGCGACCGATAGCTCCAGGTTTATCTGTATTTTTAATATACAATAGATTGCCTGTTGGAATAACGTCAACAACGAAGCCTTCTACTTTGACGATGCGTGGGCCTAAGCCATTTAACAAAGTTCCCGCTACAGTATGTGTTTCATTGGCTGTTTTAATTTCAACTGTAATTAAGTTTGTGAAGCCTTTTGCAGTCGTTGTTTTATGTTCATTAATGCTTATACCTATACGCTCTGCAAGATAGCGGGCATTGACATTATTAACATGTGTTCCATGATTTGTTGAAAGCAGTCCTTTAATAGCATTAGCTGTTAAAGGGCGTACATCAAAGTTTGCTACGTCGCCAGCATATGAAATGTTTAATTCTTTTATAGATTCATCAGTTACTTGGATAAGGAATTTTCCGAGCTTTTCAACAAGTTCGAAAAACGGTTCGATTTGTGCAAACTTTTCTTTTGAAATTGATGGCATATTAACAGGATTTGTAACAGTGCCTGTTTTGAAAAACTTAATAATATCATTAGATACATCGACAGCAACAGATTCCTGTGCTTCTATAGTAGACGCACCTAAATGCGGTGTAGCAATCACTTCAGGTAGTGTTAATAGCTTATGGTCTGTTGCAGGCTCTGTTATGAAAACATCGAGTGCAGCACCAGCTACTTTTTTAGCAACAATCGCATCGTATAAATCGTCCTCATTAATAATGCCGCCACGTGCACAGTTAATGATACGTACCCCATCTTTCATTATGGCGAAACGCTCTTTATTAATAAGATTACGCGTTTCCGGCAAGAGAGGTGTATGCACTGTAATAAAGTCTGCCACAGCACATACTTCATCGACAGTGCCTTTCGTAATGCCTAGCTCCTTTGCGCGTTCCTCTGTCAAAAATGGATCATAGGCGATAACTTTCATGCGTTGTCCTCTTGCGCGATACGCTACTTCAGCTCCAATGCGCCCCATACCAATAACACCTAATGTTTTATTTTTTAGCTCCACTCCAACATATGATTTGCGGTCCCATACGCCATTTTTTAATGTATTAAATGCTTGTGGAATGTAACGTGCTAAAGCCGTCATCATAGCAATAGTATGCTCAGCCGCAGAATTTGTATTACCATCTGGCGCATTTACAACAATAATGCCGTGCTCAGTAGCCGCTGTTAAATCAATATTATCGACACCAACACCAGCGCGACCAATTAGCTTTAAATTTTTAGCCGCTTGAATTACCTCACGTGTAACAGTAGTTTGAGAGCGAACTAATAACACATCAATATCTGTAATTTTGTTAATTAATTGCTCCTGTGATAAACCTGTATCCACAATAATATTTAATTCTAATTCACCTTCTTGGATTAACGGATAAATACCATCCTCACTTAATGGGTCAGCGATAAACACCGTAATTATTTTTGTTGCTTTTTCTAATGTTTTTGTTGTCATGGTTTATTCTCTCCTTTATTTTAAAAATCAATTACGTATTGGCGTAATTGCGTCTAAACTTTTTCCAAGCCTACTTGAAAAACTCTTCTTCATAATTTGTGACATTCAGCGGAGGCTTTATTTTGATTTAGTTGATGTTTGAGTACTCACTAAACCATGGAGTGGACAAGCGTTTTACTCTCCTCCCACGTAAGGGAGTGAATCAAAATAAAAAACCTTCCGTCCCTCACATTAAAATGTAAGGGGCGAAAGGCTATAATGAACATAGTTACGCGGTACCACCCTTATTCATTGCAAAAATATTCCGAAAATTATAATTGCAATCTTTAAGATGCGTAACGCGCATGATACGGATAAGTTTACTATAATTTTCCACTTATCTATTCAGGAGTGGAACTACATTCGCCTTCTTCACTGATTTGCACCAACCATCAGCTCTCTTAAGAATAAGTACGACGAGCATGTCTCCATCAAAATATTTTGCATAATTAAATTTGATAACATCATAAGCCGAGAATAAATCTTTGTCAACGCCTTTTTCCGAAAAAATAAAAAGAATTTCATAATAAACTGAAATTAATTCACCGAAAGGCGAATGAAATGATAATTTATAACTATGAATGTTCGTGTTTTGGAAGCGTTCTCATTTTATTGGAATGCTTGCTATAGCTGAGATTGCGGAATATTAAGATAATTAAGTTACGCTACTTTAAATGTTTGATTTTTGATAAATTATTTTCGTTCAAAAATTTGTTGAATAAAAAAGGAATTTGAAAAGAAAAGTAGAATTATAAAAGTGAATGGTTATTCATTATTTAAGGGGGATTTTTCATGGGCTATACGACAATTAATTTAGAAATATTAGAACGCAAGGCAATTTTAACATTGAATCGACCACAGGCAATGAACGCGATGGATATTACAATGATGCAGGAATTAGCTGATTGTATGGAGGAGCTACATCAACAGCCGGAAGTCCAAGTTTTAATTGTTAAAGGGGAGGGACGTGCATTTTCAGCAGGTGGCGATATAAAGATGATGCTTGGAGCAAATGAAGCGATTGATTTCGAAACGATTATGTCGTATATTACGCGCTTTGCAATAGGCTATTACACACTACCAATGCTAACGATTGCCCAAATTCATGGTGCAGCAGCTGGCTTAGCCTTTAGTCTAGCGCTAGCAAGTGATGTTATTGTTGCAGAGGATTCCACAAAGCTAGCAATGAATTTTATTAGCATTGGGCTTGTACCTGATGGTGGCGGGCATTTCTTTATGAAGGAGCGTCTAGGTGTAGCAAAGGCGAAGCAGCTTATTTGGGAAGGTAAAGTAATGGAAGCAAAGGAGGCATTTGACCAGCAATTAATTGATTATGTTGTTCCTGACGGCGCTGCAGCGGCAACGGTTGATCAAATTGTCGGTAAAGTGTTAGCATCACCAATTGCCTCTATGCTTGCAACTAAAGAAATTTTACACAAAGAAAAACTACCCGAGCTTGAGCGCATCCTACAAGCTGAAGCAATAGCCCAGGCAAAAATGCGTCAAACAAAAGACCATCAAGAAGGCATTACAGCTTTTGTAGAAAAGCGTCAACCTAATTTTATAGGAGAGTAGCTAGAAGTTTAAAATAAGTTGTTGTGATGTAAAATCTCAACATCTTATTTTTTTAGCTATTATATTTTGAAGCTCGTCGCACAATGCATATAAAAAGAGGGCTAACTGTATTGAAAAATAGTAGTTTCGCAAAGGAGTTGTCCGAAAAGTCCATTTTGTTTTGACACTGCATTGGAATCAATGTTTTCATCGCTTCCCTTTTACTAAAGGATAACGCTGCTAAAGCCAATGTTCATCCCATTTTTAAAAGAGGCGTTCTCTGCTTATATGAATCAACATTTTACGAAACATCATCGCTACTGTCCAAAATGCCGGCTATGCACGGCTTTTGGACAGACCCTTATTCTACTTAAAAAAGGACAAATTTGTTATTCAAATAAAATTCACTGTACAACTTAGCTAAAGATGATTATTATAGAATGGATAAAATCGGGGGAAACATATATGGAATCCAAATATAATACATCTAAGAGCGTAAATGTGTATTGCCCTATAGCGGAACATACGGTAGAAGTTTGTCTACAGTACATAACAAATAGTGAGCGCTTATTGCTAGAAGTTCCATTTGAGCAATATGAGGCAATTGTTGAAGCGATTAGGCAACGAGAAAATGGGGCAAAAAATTTAACACAGATGATTAGAAAAGGTGCATTTACTTATGCACAAATAAAACATATGACAGTTGCGAGAAACATCCATGGCTTAATGATGGATGAAGAGGGACGTATTAATTTCATCAATGATGCAATTAGTATAAGTGCTGTTATAGCTTATGCACAAAGCAAGTGGAACGGGGCTTCACGTAAAGTCGCAATAGGAAATGGGATTCGTACAGGATTAGCCGTTTTAGGAGAAACATTTGCTGAGGAAGTAATTGCATCGCAATTATACAATCATCATGACGTTACAGCTGATTTTAACTTGAATCCAGATATAGCTGGTGCTCTGAAAACAGGCGGTGTGAAAATGGCTTCAAAAAAGATGGCTGCTACTATTACTAAAAAGGCAATGATTGGCTCTATTGCAACAAAAAAAGGCATGATGTTATTGAATGCGAATACTGTGACAGGTGCACTTGTAACGGGGAGGATGTCGGCAGAAGATATCGCCCGTACAGTAAAAGGAAAAATGTCCTCGCAACAATTATTTAAAAATGTTGCGAAAACAGCCGCAATTGTGGCTGGCGGCATTACGGGAACTATAATAGGTAGCGCGGTTGGCCTAACGATTCCAAATGTGAGCACAGCAATTGTTAGCCTAATTGGAGGTATTATTGGGCTGATTATTGGTAGTAGCTCGGCAAGTAAAATAACAAAGCGTGTGTTAGATTTTTTTATACGTGACGATGCTTTGCAAATGCTAGATATTTTTAATGAGCGTTTGATGATACTAGCTGAGGAATATTTGTTAAATAAAGAAGAGTTAGAGCAAGCTTTACTTGATTTTGAAGCATTGCATAATATGTCGAAAACATTGAAAGAAATGTATTTAGCAAACAATCAGCAACAATTTGCAGATAACTTAATTCATCGTGAGCTAACACGTATTATTAAATTGCGCATGTATTTGCATGTACCAACAAACGAAGAAATATACGAAATACTCGAGCCATTAGCGTCATAACGTAGGATTTAGTAAATAGAAAGGGCATACCTCAGCTTTTGAGGCATGCCCTTTTTTTAAAGACTGCGGGAGCTTTTAACAAATAAATCTGAGAAAGTCGCAAATAAATAAAATAAGCTTCTCGAGACCACGTGAGATGTCTGAAAAGCATGTTTTTACGGTTAAAGAGTGTATATATCCTATTATCGTAGTACACTGCTTTTCAAACAACTGTTTGTTTTAATGACAAATAGTTTTAGCGTTTGCCCTTAGCAATTTAGACGTGGAATAAAATAAGTTTGCCTGCCGAATTTACAAGTCGATGTGTTTTATCGGATAGCCCTTTTTCATCGATTTGTTTTTGCCCTTCGATTTTTGCAGCCTCATCATTATCAAATGACCATACTTCATCAAATAATGTTTCTCCTGTTTTTTCAAATGCTGTAAACCGGTAATTTTCCATAGAATTTCCCACCCTTTGTATTGTCATAAATATATTATGAATGAACATTCATTTTCTGTCTATTGTTTTCTTCTATTTTACTCATCCGTGGATAGTTATTAATATTATTTAATCGAATCATGGTACAATAAGAGCAGTGAATCGTACTGTAAACGATGAATGTCAAGAAAAGGAGTGATTTCGTAGTGGAAGGAATTACTAAACTTCAAGTTGGAGAGCCCGTTGACCAATTTTTATTAATTAAGCAGGCTACAAAGGGCGTAACGACAGTAGGGAAGCCTTTTATGTCACTTATTTTACAAGATAAAAGCGGTGATATTGAGGCGAAGCTATGGGATACAAATGAAGAGCATGAAAATATGTATAAAGCTGAAACGATAGTCCGTGTAGGTGGAGAAATCCATGACTACCGAGGTAAAAATCAACTACGTATAAAACAAATTCGTGTAGCACGTCCAGAGGAAGGAATACAAGTTAGCGACTTAGTACCATCAGCAGCTATTCCAAAAGAACAGTTAATGGAGGAGCTAACGCAATTTTTCTTTGAAATTAAAAACCCAAGCATTTCACGCATTACACGTCATTTAATTAAAAAGCATCAGCCTAGTCTCCTTGTGCACCCTGCGGCAACGAAAAATCATCATGACTATGTATCAGGTTTACTTGACCATGTTGTGTCGATGTTGCGCTTAGGAAAGGCGATTGCTGAATTATATCCAACCTTGAATACTGATTTACTGTATGCAGGAATTATTTTACACGATATTGGAAAAGTAGCTGAATTAACAGGGCCAATTGCAACAGCTTATACGATAGAGGGCAATTTGCTTGGCCATATTTCAATTATGGTAAACGAAATTGGACAGGCAGCCGTAGAGCTAGGAATTGAGGGTGAAGAGGTAATGCTGCTCCAACATCTCGTATTATCACATCATGGGAAAGAGGAGTGGGGTAGCCCGAAAAAACCAATGATTCAAGAAGCAGAAATTTTGCATTATATTGATAATATTGATGCGAAAATGAATATGCTGAAGCGTGCATTGGATAAAACAAAGCCGGGCGAATTCACAGAGAGACTGTTTCCACTAGATAACCGCTCATTTTATAAGCCGACAATTTAATTCAAAAACCGCCTTCAAATGTGAGCGTTAATATTAAAAAAATTAGCTTATGCTTATTTGAAATTCAAAAGAAAACAGCTAAGTCCAGTGTTTCTCCTATTTTCAAAGAAACTCTTCTTTATTTTATTTAGAGGTTTCTATGATGAAACATCATCGAAAGCGCCCCAAAAGCAGGAAATATATTGCTTTTGGGGCGCCTCTTTTTTGATTAATGTTTAGCCTGAAAAGCGTGCATAAAGTCTGCCAACGCTTTACATGTTTCATATGGGACCGCGTTATATGTCGATGCGCGGCAGCCGCCAACTGAGCGATGGCCGTTTAAGCCGACGAAGCCTGCTGCCTTTGCCTCAGCTAAAAATTGCTTTTCTAGCTCCTCGTCTGCTAGACGGAACGTGATGTTCATTAGTGAGCGACTTTCTTTTTCAGCATGTCCAATATAGAAGCCGTTAGAGCCATCAATGGCATCGTAAATTAGCTTTGCCTTTGCTTCGTTATGTGTAGCAATTTTTTCTAAGCCACCTTGCTTTTCTACCCATTTCAATACTTCGCCAAGCATATAAATACCGAATGTTGGCGGTGTATTGTATAGGGAATTATTTTCTGTAAACGTTGAGTATTTTAGCGTTGTAGGAATATTATTATGGGCCTTTTCTAGTAAATCCTTGCGAATTATTACAACTGTCACACCTGAAGGACCAAGATTTTTTTGTGCTCCAGCATAAATAAGAGCAAATTTACTCACATCGATAGGCTTCGATAAAATATCGCTCGACATATCAGCGATTAATGGAGCAATTGTTGTCGGAAAGTCCTTCCATTGCGTACCGTAAATTGTGTTATTTGATGTAAGATGAACGTAAGCAGCCGCATCATTAAAATTTATTTGATGTACAGATGGGATATTTTTATAGTGATTATCCTTTGTAGAGGCAACTGCAACAGGAGCTCCAAATAGCTTTGCTTCAGCTAATGCCTTTTCAGACCAAACTCCCGTTAAAATATAATCAGCTTGTTCACCTGACTGTAAAAAGTTCATTGGAATCATTGAAAACTGTAAGCTTGCGCCACCTTGTAAAAAAATTACTTCATAATTATCCGGTACAGCATAAAGCTGACGAAGACGTGCAATAGCCTCATTATGTACTTGCTCAAAATCTTTACTGCGGTGGCTAAGCTCCATAACAGACATACCTGTGTTGTTAAAATTGATTAATTGCTTCTCTGCTATTTGTAATACTTCTAATGGTAAAGCAGATGGACCAGCATTAAAATTAAATGCGCGTTGATTAGTTGTACTCACGTTGACACACTCCTTTTTTCTTTTCAAGCTTAAGTATATAATATACTGTTCTCTTAATATTATGGCAAAATTCTTAAAATTCCTGCTGTAAAATGAAAAAAAGAGTGAATTTTTTGTGTAAAACACGAATATTTCATTGTTAATCACTAGTAATATTTGTGCTTAGCTTGAATTTATTGAGTGAATATGCCAGTATAGAGGGGATTAGTAAAGGAGGAATTTTAATGGAAAATTTACCAAATTGCCCACAGTGTAACTCGGCGTATACATATGAGGATGGGACGTTATATATTTGCCCAGAATGTGCTCATGAATGGACAGCAGCAGAGGAAGCCGCTGTAGAGGAAGGCTTAGTAGTTCGCGATGCCAACGGCAATTTATTAGCCGATGGAGATACTGTCATAGTAGTGAAAGATTTAAAAGTAAAGGGAAGCTCCTCTACATTAAAAATCGGAACACGTGTAAAAAACATCCGCTTAGTAGAAGGCGACCATAATATCGATTGTAAGATTGACGGCTTTGGTCCGATGAAGTTAAAATCGGAATTCGTTAAGAAAAACTAAAAAACATACTATCCAGAGCATTAAGACATAACCGAAAATGGGTTGAAAAAACAAAAGGTGTATAAAAGGTGACCTAACAAATCACTTTTCATACACCTCTTCATTTTATTTTGTTGAATATTTGTCGAATGTGCCTTTTAACTCAGCATCCTTCACTTCTACTTCAGCATCTTTTAATAATTTTGCAATTACATCATCCATGCTATATTGTGCAAGAAGCTCTTCACGAATTTCGTCTTTTTTCTCTTCGAATGTACCATAATCTTCAACATCACGTTTTTCAGTTACTTCAATTACATGGTAACCAAATTGTGATTTTACAGGCTCACTAATTGTGTTTAATTCAAGTGCATATGCTGCGTCATTAAACTCTTTCACCATCATACCTACTGAGAACCAGCCTAAATCGCCACCGTTTGCTGCCGAGCCATCAGATGACATTTCTTCAGCAACAGTTGCAAAATCTTCTCCGCCTTTAATACGCTCAATAGCTTCTTTTGCAGTTTCTTCATCACTCACTAAAATATGGCGAGCTTTTAATTCTTGGCTAGCTTGGTCGTAATACTTTTGAATATCTTCATCCGATACTTCCATATCTTCCAAAGCTTTTTGACTTAATAAGTTGAAGCGAATATTTTCCTTTAAAGCTTCTTCTGATAAATTATTTTGTAGAAGTAATGCTTCAAATTGCTCACCAGCAGATTCTTTTACTGTAGTCAATTCTGCTTCAATTTCCTCATTTGTTACTTTGTATTTGTTAAGTAGGATTTTTTCAACCATAATTTGCTGTAATAATTGTTCGCCAGCTAAGCTTTTTACTTCTTTATAAAATTCGTCTTGTGTTAAATCCCCTACATTTGAAGTAACGATTACTTCTTTTCCGGGGTTACTGCATGCCGCTAAACCTAGGGAGGCTGCAAGCGTTATTGCTAAAAATGTTTTTTTCATGTGAAATTTACGCTCCTAACTTTCTTTTAAATGCAATAGTTACTATAACATAAACGAAAAAAAAACAAAATGGTTGCATACCAAAAGTGCCTAAGATTTAAGTTGAAGAGTGCATACGATAGATGATAGAAAGGTGAAAGGAGGGAGCACAATGGGCGGTGGAGGCTACAATGGCGGCGGTTACGGTTCAGGTTTCGCGCTGATTGTTGTATTATTCATTTTACTTATCATTGTCGGTGCTGCATATCTTTACTAGTTAAAAAAAAGGCTGTAGAAAAAGTATGCTATTGCATGTCTTTTTCTACAGCCTGTTTTATTTTTGCTACAAAGTGAAAGGAGCCGTCTCAAAATGGCTTTTCGAGACGTCACTTCACTGTTAAACAGTAAACAATACTTCCATATAAAAAGAAACTAATAAAATCGTTATGAGAACATTAATCGTACGAAAGATTTTCGGTTGCTTTTCTTCTGGAATTTCTTTGCGTATACAAAGAGCATAGGTCATGCGGTTTATTTGGAATAAGTAAAATACAGAGAATAGTATGATTACTACTAATAGCAAGCCTATTCCTCCTCTCTTTCGATTCATCGTCAAGCATACCAAATATATAACTAGTAAGACAAGTTATTGCTACACGCCAGCAGGCACTAATATTTCATAGCCTTTCGGCGTTTCCTCAATCAATGAATTAGCAGGTGCATGCCACAAATTTTTGACGTTTAATAAATCAATTAAACATATGCTACTATGAAAGCCTAGTAGTAAGCAAGCATAGTGTGAGTATGGTGGAAAAAATATCGCAACTGCTAAAAATGCGCTATTTAGCAAGAGAAAAGGCGTCAGCAACGCGAGTACATAACGATTTTTAGGAATAGGCTCCTTCAAACGTAAGCGCATGATAGGAACGATGCGAAAAATGATTTTCCAGCGAAATTTTATTTTTTTTCGATATTTTAATAATGCTAGATAATGAATTGCTTTATGAACTGGATATAAAAGAAGAACAGCTATAAAAAAGAAAAGCAAATATTTATCTGTATGCGGGGCACGTAATTGTAAGCTTGTCATCACATAGGACGTGCAAAAAACAGAGACAAAAGTTAGGACAGCTAATAATGTTAATCGCACGATGCCATATTCAGATACAGTATTAATTGTTTTCCAACAATGCATAGTACACCTTCTTTCTTAATTATCCTGCAAATATAGTATTACTATTGTAAAGAAAAAGTAAGTAAATTGCTATTTTTTTCAGCTTAAAGCATAGATGAAGCTAGCCCTCCTTAATCAATTATGCTTACGCTTTGGCGCGATTGATTAAGAGAGGGCTAAATAGGAATAATAAAGTGAAACTTCCATCAGCGGGGGTTTTCCTCATCCCCCCACTGATTGTTAGTTGAACGAATCGGGCATTTACGGGCAGTTGATTTCCCACTTATCCTTAAGCAGATTTCATTCAAGTCTTGAAGTGGGCGTCTTATTGCCCGTTAATGCGGGATAAAGTGAACCTTCAATCAGTGGGGGTTTTCTTCATCCCCCACTGATTGAAGGTTCACCAATCGGGTTTTTACAGGCTGTTGGATCCCCCACTTAAACATCTTGATTTTATCTGTTGTTTTGAAGTGGGGGTCTTACAGCCTGTTAATACGGGATAAAATTGCAAAACTGTCTGATAAGCGTGCAAATGCACCACCCTTCAGACAGCCTCGTATTATTTATTATTGCTGGGAAGATGAATGTACTTGGTCAAAATTTTCTTTAAAATTTTTAAAAGAGCGTTCAAAAATTTTAATAAAATCCTCGCCGTAAATATTGCGAATAACCGCCATAACATCTAAAAACTCTGGGAATCTACCATATATTTCGCGCAAAGGTAGAGAGCCATCTAAAATGCAGTGTGGTGTGTCGTGATAGTGTTCATTCATTGAAATGATTAACTGTGAACCGGCTTCTGTTAACTCCACATATGTATTGCGCTTATCATCATCGCGCTTTGAAAATTTCAATAAGCCACGCTCTTCTAATTTTTTTGAAAAATTAAAAGCTGTAGAAACGTGCATTACACCAAATTTTGCAACATCTGAAATAGATGCGCCTTGTAAATGAAACGAAATCCATAAAATATGGTGTTCGTTTATATTTAAGTCATATGGTTTAATCCAAAGTTGCCAATCCTTTTCCACAGCCTTCCATAAAGCTTTAGATAGCTGGGCAGTTCTTTGGCTATAAAGCATTGCTTCTTTCGTTGTATATAATTGTTCAGACAAAATCTTCACCTTCTTCTTTCGTTGCAATTTTAAAATATTATAGCAATAAAAGAAAAAAGTTTAAAGTTTGAAAAATAAAATAATTACATTCATCAAGAGAAACATCTAAAATTATTAAAAATAATAATAAAATGAATATCTTTCTTCGGTCGGATGGTTCTTTATACCTGTTTTTGTTTCTCGTCTTTTTCAGTGAATTGCGATAGATTTTGCTCGATTTCGCCGATAGATTTCTGTAATCCTTCGATTTCTTGTTTTAATAGAGCCGTTTCTGGTTCAATTTGCTGTTTGAAGCTTGTGAATGATTGCGATAATTCTTTTATTATTTGAGGAATATTGTTTTTTACTTCATTTGATAAATTACTAAAAGATTGCTTGACATTTTTTGTTTGAAAATTAACGTCGTTTAAGCGTTCCTTCGTACTCGTTGAAAAGCTTGTAATATTCGTTCGCAGCTCTTTGCCTGATTGTGGGGCGGATAAAATCGTGGCAATCGCACCACCGACGATTCCAGCAGTTAACCCAATTAAAAATGGCTTGGCCTTCATAAAACATCTCTCCTTAATTCTTTTATATTTATATTAAACCATTTCGTGTATTGATTATACAAACGATAGGGGGATGGGGCGTCCGAAAAGCGTGCCGAGCCACTGCTTTTGCAACATTTCAATCGTGTTTCTTGAAAGTAAGAAGCAGCGAGAATATGATAGGCTTGGGATTCGGAGGCTTTTCCTTTCATTAAAACAAATAAAGCATCCAATAAGCGGTGTTTTGCACGCTTTTCGGATGCTTCTTTTTTATTTTACGCATGTGATACGGACGTTTTGAAGTTTGAACGCTTTAGTAATTTGCTGACAATCGGGAAAATGATTGCAAAAGCAATTGCGTTTAAGGCAGTTGCTGGTAATACGACTGTTGCAAATAACACTGAAAAATCAATTGGTACTTCTGTTAATAGCAGCGCCATTGTTAAAAATGTTGTGCCAGAAATAATTGTTCCAGTAGCTACTATGATAATGGATACGGCTGCTTTTTGAACGCTATGACGTAAAATCAGTACGATGATTAAAAAGACAAAGCCTGTTACTGCTTTATCAATAATGTTAGGTACGAAGCCACCTGGGAAAGTTGAAAATAGCCCAGATAGAACGCCAGTTGCGAGCGATAATAAAAATGTTTCCTTCAATGTTGGGAATAGTATAATTCCGATAAACATCATTGTTAGCATAAAGTCAGGCTTCATGCCACCATTAAAACCCGGGATAATCACATAAAGTGTGGCACCAATCCCAACTAACAGCGCCATTAATACTAAATTTTTTGTATTCATTTGTCTCTTCTCCTCTAAGCTATGCTCATTTAATTTGGCATTTTCCTAATATGCACTCGTTGCTATTAGCGAAAACTTACATTTTATTGTACGAATAATTTTATAAAAAAGCAAGAAAGAAAATTAATTACGCTTCTGTTAACTCTCGTCCAGATTTTTTCGAGCTAATTGTAAAATCGTCGCGTCCTGTGCCAACGGTTAACTAACCTACGGCTTGCAGCCTTCCTTTAAATTCTGTGACATCCGCCGGGCTCTCTTTTTTTATTATTTTCTTGCACATCCCGCCTTAGAGAGAAATGGGGGACTTCGGCTCAATCGAATTAGATGAATTCACGTATCGCTTCAGCAGCCTCTGCTAGCTCTTCTTTAGAAGGCTGTGTTGTTGTCCAAACTAAGCGTAAGCCATCCGTCTCATCGTAGCGTGGAATGAAGTGCAGGTGATAATGGAAAACAGTTTGTCCAGCAGCAGCTCCGTTATTGTTTACTGTGTTTAAACCGATAGGATTGAAGGCTGATTGAATTGCTTTTGCTACTTTCGGTGCCGCTGCGTATAAGTGGCTAGCAACATCTTCAGGCATTTCAAATAAATCACGGCAATGCTTTTTCGGAATTAATAATGTATGACCTTTTGTTAAAGGCATAATGTCCATAAAAGCGTATACATGCTCGTCCTCATATACTTTTATACTTGGGATAGACCCGTCAATAATTTTACAAAATAGGCACTCACTCATTGTTTTTGCACTCCTTCATATAAAATAATCAAATTGTACATATATTTTAGCATATATGAACTGCTTGTTCTGCTTATTTTTGTTAAACTAAACTGAAGAGATAGGAGTGACATTTCATGACAATTTTACAAGTGACGAACGTAACAGGTGGCTATACGCGTAAGCCTGTTATTAAAAATTTATCTTTTACAATTGAAAAAGGAGAGCTAGTGGGCTTAATCGGGCTCAATGGCGCGGGCAAAAGTACAACAATCAAACATATTATCGGCACGCTTTTACCGCAGGCAGGAGAAATTCGCCTGAATGGTGTGACGCTAAAACAAAATATGGATGAGTACCGAAAAGCTTTTTCCTATATTCCTGAAACGCCAATTTTATATGATGAGCTGACATTGAAGGAGCATTTAGAGCTTACTGCGATGGCTTATGGCTTGGATGAAAAAACATTAAAGGAGCGCTCTGCCTATTTATTGAAGGAATTTAGAATGGAGAAGCGTTTAAATTGGTTTCCTGCGCATTTTTCAAAGGGGATGCGGCAGAAGGTGATGATTATGTGTGCCTTTTTAATTAACCCGGCACTTTATATTGTTGATGAGCCATTTGTTGGATTAGACCCGCTCGGTATTCAATCTCTTTTAGAGCAAATGGATGCGAAGAAGCGAGAGGGTGCTTCCATTTTAATGTCAACTCATATTTTATCAACGGCAGAAAAGTATTGTGACCGAATTATTTTATTACATGAGGGACATGTGCGTGCACAAGGGACGATGAATGATTTACGCGCGGCGTTTAACATGCCAAATGCGAGCCTAGACGATTTATATATTGCAATGACAAAGGAGCAAGACAATGAACAACATGCATAATATATGGAAGGTGCGCTTCGGGCATTTTGTTAATGAAGTGCAGAAATATATGCGCTTTATTGTGACGGGTCATATTGCAATTGTTTTCGTTTTCGTTGCAGGAGCAGCAGGCTATCAATATAGTGAATGGCTGAAGGTAGCCCCAGCTAGCTTCCCTGCCGAATGGTTAGTAGCTGCCACTGTTGGCATTTTACTTGCATTTAGCCGCCCGACAACGCTTATAAAGGAACCAGACCAAGTTTATTTATTGCCGCTAGAAACACAGATGCCCGTCTATTTTAAAAAGGCTGTCAATTGGACGTTTTGGTCCCAGCTCATTATCCCTGCTGTTGTGTATATTGTTACGATACCACTTTTAAAAACGGTGACGGAACTATCG
This sequence comes from Metasolibacillus sp. FSL H7-0170, assembly GCF_038593115.1. Lineage (NCBI taxonomy): Bacteria > Bacillati > Bacillota > Bacilli > Caryophanales > Caryophanaceae > Metasolibacillus > Metasolibacillus sp. FSL H7-0170. Next base: position 3,374,156 of record NZ_CP151964.1, read on the forward strand.
TCATTGCAAATTTGGCTAGGTCTAGCCTTTATCATTGCTTTAAAGTATTTGAATGTCGTGATTGAGTTCAATTATCGCTTTGCTAACCGTGGACAGGCCATTGTGGTGGATCGTTTAGCAAGGGGGTTATTATCAATCTTAGCCATTGAAACAGCACTCACATCGAGCGTATATTTGGCAGCAATTTATCTAGTCATATTTTTTGCTTATAAAATGTCGCTACAAAAGAGAGTAATAGGGCAGCCTGTACCGTACGAGCATTTTGTGCATTTGGAGCAAAATCGGATGTTGCGCTTTTACCGTTTTGCTAACTACTTTACAGATGTACCTCATTTACGTGGTACAATTCGTCGACATGCTTGGTTGGATAGTGCCTATAAATGGATTGCATTTTCGAGTAAAAACACACAGCTTTATTTAGTATTCCGTACATTTATTCGGATGGACGACCATTTTTATTTATGGCTACGCCTAACTGCGATTGCCGCAGTAATTACAGCTTTTGTTGATATCGCAATCGTGGCATGGATTGTTGTGGCAGCACTTGCCTTTGCGACAACATTGCAATTAAAGGTAGCGCTGCTATCGAATGGCGAGTTTCGCATGGATATGTTATTCCCAATTGCTCCAACACAGCGTTTGAAAGCTGTAGAAAAGCTATTGCGTATAACGAGTGTAGTGCAGTCCATTATTGTAACACTCTGTGCAATCGCTCAACCGCATTTTTATATGATTCCAATTATTATCATTGTCGTAAGTGAATTAACGCTACGATTATCGAAAAAATAGCGAATTTGCGGAAATGTACAATAAAACTTGTAAAACGCAAAATAAATGAATAGTAGGCGCGGGTTGCTGAGTTTCACGGAATTAAGGAGCAAGGAGTTGTCCGAAAAGTCCATTTTGCTTTGCCCTCGCATTGAAATCAATGTTTTCATCGCTTTCCTTTTACAGAGGGATAACGCTGCTAAAGCCAATGTTCATCCCATTTTTCAAAGAGGCATTTTCTGTTTATAGGAATCTACCTTTTGTGAAACATCATCGCTACTGTCCAAAATGCCGGCTATGCACGGCTTTTTGGACAGCCCCCGCTATTCTTATTCTTCGTCAAGGGGAGCAGCGTATTTTGTTACATAGCTTGCGCCGCTAAAGATGTTTTGGGCAGGCGAAGTGGCTGGGCGTTCGCTATGGGCTTTTTTAAAGGCCTGCGAGGATTGCCATGCTTCAAAGGACGCGGGGCCAGCCCATTGTGTGAGAACGATGTACGTATCAGAATCTAATGGTCGTAGTAGCCTAAATGCAATAAAGCCGGGTTCCTGTTCGATTGCGCCAGCGCGATTTAAAAAGCGGTGCTCGAAAACAGGACGACCTTCATCGGAGACAGGGATATTGTTCATAACGAAGTAACCCTTTTGGTGTAATTCTCCCACTGCATCAAGCACCTCATATTTGCGCGGTACTGCAAATACCGATTTTTTCTTATCACTTTCTTGAATGAGCACAGTATTGCCTTCACCGTGCATAATGAAAATGGCTTCATCGGCATGCTTCGCTCGTACTTTCTCCATAAAATCTGCTGTGCCAGAAGTAAAGTAAATATACATATTGAATCGCCTCCGTTTTACATGATTACCTCCATTTAAAGCTATTGAAACAATATTTGTCAAAACAATGCTTATAGAAACAACATTTTTATGACATTTTAATAAGAAAACTATACAATAGACTGTGGACAGCTTACTATTGATAATGGGTATCAATGGATTGAGTCAACAGTAATAAAATTGAGGGGAAAGGAAATTAAGTAAATATGAAAACATTTAATGATACATTGCTAAGAGCAGCGCGCGGGGAACGTACAGAACACACGCCAGTATGGTATATGCGACAAGCAGGGCGTTCGCAGCCAGAGTACCGAGAAATTAAAGAAAAATATTCGCTTGAAGAAATTACAATGCAGCCAGAGCTATGTGCTTACGTAACTCGTTTACCTGTAGAGCAGTATGATGTGGATGCTGCTATTCTTTATAAAGATATTGTCACGCCATTACCAGGAATCGGTGTGGATGTGAAAATTAAAGCGGGTGTTGGACCAGTCATTTCTAATCCCATTCGTTCTGTGCAAGATGTTGAAAAGCTAGGGGAGTTTAATGCACAGGAGCACACACCTTACGTATTAGAAACAATTAAAATGCTGACACAAGAGCAATTGAGCGTACCGTTAATCGGTTTCGGTGGTGCACCGTTTACATTAGCAAGTTATATGATTGAAGGAGGCCCTTCACGCAATTACGCAAAAACAAAATCTTTCATGGTATCAGAGCCGCAAGCTTGGTTCACTTTAATGGACAAGTTGGCAGATATGATTATTGTTGATATTACTGCGCAAGTCGAAGCGGGTGCGAAGGCTATTCAAATTTTTGATTCGTGGGTAGGCGCATTGAATGTAGCTGATTATCGAATCTTTATCAAGCCTGTTATGACGCGTATTTTTAGTGAGCTACGCAAATTAAATGTACCACTTATTCAATTTGGTGTAGGCGCTAGTCATTTAGTAAATGAATGGCATGACTTACCGATTGACGTAGTAGGCTTGGATTGGCGCTTATCCATTCAAGAGGCGCGCGCGAAAGGTATTACAAAGCCAGTACAAGGAAATTTAGACCCAACAATGCTAGTAGCAAGCTGGGATGTACTTGAAGCGAGAGCGAAGGAAATTATCGATCAAGGTTTAGAGGCATCTGGCCATATTTTCAACTTAGGCCATGGCGTATTCCCAGACGTTGAGCCAGCAGTTTTGAAGCGTCTAACTGCGTTTATTCACGAATATAGCCGCGAGCAAATTGCGAAGCGCGGATAAAGTGAAACTTCAATTAGTGGGGGTTTTTCTCATCCCCTACTGATTGTTAGTTGAACCAATTAGGCATTTACGGGCAGTTGATTTCCCACTTATCCTTATGCTGATTTCACTTAAGTCTTGAAGTGGGCGTCTTACTGCCCGTTAATGCGGGATAAATTAATCTATTGAAGAGGTGACACGCATGAAACAAGTACGAGGATTATTAGTAATGGCATACGGTACGCCATATAAGGAAGAAGATATTGAACGCTATTATACACATATCCGCCATGGACGTAAGCCAGCACAAGAGGATATTGATGATTTAGCAGAGCGCTATCGTGCAATTGGTGGTATTTCACCATTAGCAAAAATGACGGAGGCACAAGCTAATGCATTATGTGCACGCTTGAACGAAGTGCAGGACGAAGTAGAATATAAAGTATTTATCGGCTTAAAGCACATCGAGCCATTCGTGGAAGATGCAGTAGAAGCGATGGTAAAAGAAGGTATTACGGATGCTGTTTCAATCGTATTAGCACCGCACTTCTCTACATTTTCTATTAAATCCTATAATGGACGTGCACAGGAAGCGGCTGAAAAACTAGGCGGTACTTTAACAATTAAATCAGTGGAAGCTTGGTATGATGAGCCGAAATTTATTAAATATTGGCAGCAAGCAGTCGATGGTGAACTAGCAAAAATGTCTGAGGAAGAGCGAGCAAACTGCTGTTTAATCGTTTCAAACCATTCCCTGCCTGAGAAAATTAAACTTGCTGGCGATCCGTATGAAGAGCAGTTAATTGAAACAGCACGTTTAATTAAAGAGGCGTCAGCAATTGAAAATATTGCAGTAGGCTGGCAGTCAGAAGGAAAAACCCCAGAACCTTGGTTAGGACCTGACGTACAAGATTTAACACGTGATTTATTTAAAGAGCATGGCTATAAAGCATTCATTTATGCTCCAGTTGGATTTGTTACAGAGCATTTAGAGGTGCTATATGACAATGACTTCGAATGTAAAGTAGTGTGTGATGAGCTAGGCGTAGGCTATTATCGACCAACAATGCCAAATACACATACATTATTTATTGATGCAATGGTAGATGCCATTAATAAAAAATTAGCATAAAAAAATGTGGCTGTCTGAAAAGTAGGTTACTGCCTACCTTTCAGACAGTTGTTTGCACTTTGAATGGTGAGATGCCATTTAAAAAGGCTTACGCACTTGATAAAGGTCTGTAATTTAATTCTAGTGTGGCTACTAGTCACTATTTAGAAATCAATTATGCCTTGGCTAATTTTTGCTAAGATTTTTGGTTATTCCTGACAAGCATAGCTAAATTAAGCTATTAGCCAATTAATACCTTGTAAAATTTGAAGCATTTGCCAGAGGCCTTATCTTGATTCAGCAGGAGTTTGCACGCCTGCGAAAGTGAGTGTTAACGAACATTCATTTTGTCATCTATAGAATTAGAAATCTTCTTCTGAATCAAGATAAAGGATAGTAAAATGCGATACTTATAATAAGAGAGTGATGATAGTGACGAATAGAAAAAAACGGAGGATTGTTGTTGTTGGTGGAGGCATCACTGGATTATCCGCAGCCTTTTATTTGCAGCAAGAAGCGAAAAAAAATAATTTACCAATAGAAATTACAGTAATTGAAGCATCATTGCGCCTTGGGGGAAAAATTCAAACATTGCGTAAAGATGGTTTTATAATTGAGCGAGGTCCCGAATCGTTTTTCGACCAATCTGGTAGCGTGCGTAATTTGGCTGCTGATTTAGGTATTGAGGATGAAATTGTTCGCCATAATACGGGACAAGCCTATGTCGCAGTTGGGGGCGAGTTATACCCTATTCCGAGTGGTATTTTACTTGGGGGAGCGCCCGAGGTATCTTCGTTTATAACATCCGGTTTAATTTCGCTTACAGGTAAAATCCGAGCGATTGGTGATTTATTATTACCGAAATCGCCTGAAAAAGAAGATGAGCCAATTGGCGATTTTTTTAGACGCCGCTTTGGCAAAGAAGTAGTTGAAAATTTAGTAGAGCCATTATTAGCAGGAACATTTGCAGGAGATATCGACCATTTAAGTATTCAGGCGATGTTTCCGCAGTTTTTTCAGTTGGAAAAGGAGCATCGTAGCTTATTACTAGGGTTAAAGAAAAACGGCAAGCATTTGTACCCGCATGTAATCGGCGAGGAAGCTTATTATGAATCATTTCAAAATGGTTTGGAAACGTTAATAGAAGTATTAGAGGAGCAATTAGCAACGTGCAGAATTTTAAAAGGTGTGCGTGTAGAATCGATAGATAAAGCTTTAGATGGCACTATGACTGTACATGTAAACAATGGTGAGCCAATTCAAGCAGATTCCATTATTATGACTTCACCCTTTAATGTTGCGAAAGAAGCCTTTAAAGCACATAATTTAATGCAACATTTGCCGAATATGAATTATGCGACAATTGCTACTGTAACGATGGCATTTAAGCGCGAGCAAATTGAAAAATACAAGGATGCGATGAGCTTTTTCGTATCTAGAAACAGCGATTTTGTTATTACTTCTTGTACGTGGAGTAACCGCAAATGGGATAATGTAGCGCCAGATGGTTATGATTTATTGCGCATTTATATCGGACGTGTTGGGGATGAGGCGGTCGTAGAGCTATCTGATACAGAAATTGAAAAGACAGTATTACAAGATTTATGTCGCTTATTAGGCATTAAAGATAAGCCTCTAACAACTGTTGTAACACGCTGGAAGCAAGGGATGCCGCAATATACAGTTGGACATGAAAAGCGGCTTCATACAATGCAAGAGGAATTAATGCAGCAATTTCCGTACGTTCAATTGGCTGGAAGCTCCTATGAGGGTATCAGTGTCCCAGAATGTGTTGCCCAAGGGAAAGAAGCGGCAGAGAGCATGCTTACAAAGTTGTTTGAATATAAAGAGGGACAGTAGCGATGATGTTTCGCAAAATGTTGATTCATATAAACAGAGAACGCCTCTTTTAAAAATGGGTGAACATTGACTTTAGCAGCGTTATCCTTCTGTAAAAGGGAAGCGATGAAAACATTTATTTCAATGCAGTGTCAAAACAAAATGGACTTTTCGGACAACTCCTGAATAATAGCAGGAGTATATCTGTTTTTTTATAAAGCTGTTTGAAAGGGTAATACTTTTTCAAACAGCTTTATTTATTTAAATGGATTGTAGTTACTTTATCTTCCCACTGAATCGTGATTTCAACCGTAGAACCCTCTGTTGCATATGTGCAGCCCTTTGTAAAGTGAAATATACCATTGTCGTCTAATGTTGGTGTGTCAGTTGTTTCAAATCCATGGTTAATTGTATATTCGATTTTCTCAGGTATAGGCTCATTGCCGATATAGCGAATATACCCTGAAAACTCAACGCATTGCTCCTTCTTTATTTTATCATTTGTCACCTCGAAAATGACTTCCCAATTCTCGTTTTCTCCTGCAAATGTCACTATTTTTGGTATGCAGGCAGATAAAAATAGTACAACAATTATAATAATAAAAAAACGAAATTTCATAATGAACCTCCCTCCAATATTCAAGTGGTAAAAATTTTGTTGATAAAAGTATACAGTAATTATAAGAATATCTAAATGCTATTTTTCATAAATTACTTTACTTTGCAATATACATCCACGAGTCATGGAGGTAATTATGGAAAAAAACGCTTTTATGTCAAAGGGGTTATTGATTACTTGGGGAATATTTATTTTATTATTGTTGTTTCTGATTTCGCCAATAGTAAACCATCTAACGTCCTTTAGCACAACAACTGCTTCGTTATTAAATCTAAATACAATTTTTTTGAGTATTTTAATAGAAGCCCTGCCTTTTGTATTAATAGGGGTATTAATTGCAGGCTTTATTTCAATATTTTTGACAGAGGAGCATATTCAAAGATGGATTCCGAAAAGTAAATGGCTGTCAGTCTTGATGGGCTGCGTTGTAGGAGCATTGTTTCCTGCTTGTGAATGCGGCATAGTGCCAATAGTGAGGAGACTTATTACAAAAGGAGTGCCTATACACGCAGCTATTGGATTTATGCTGACAGGGCCTCTTATTAATCCTATTGTCATTATTTCAACTTACATGGCCTTCGGGAATGATATGAAAATAGCAGGGTTACGAATGATTCTAGGCTTTGCTATAGCGATGGTTATTGCGCTAATTATTAGTATATTATTTAAAGGTAATCAATTTAAAAAAGAGATATTACATGACAACAACGCTATAAAAACAGATAAAGAGCCTTTTTTAAAAAAATTAAACAACATGCTAAAACATGCGGTAGATGAGTTCTTTGATATGGGCAAGTATTTAATTATTGGTGCATTTTTAGCTGCTTTTGTACAAACTTATATGTCTACGAAGGCATTAGTTTCAATTGGAAATGACTTATCTTCCTCGTTATTAGTAATGATGGGACTAGCATTTATCCTTTCTCTTTGTTCTGAGGCAGATGCATTTATAGGTGCATCCTTGAGTTCAATATTTTCTACTCCAGCAATCCTATCATTTTTAATTTTCGGCCCAATGATTGATTTAAAAAATACAATGATGCTGTTAGGTGTTTTTAGAGTGAAATTTGTTATTTGGTTATTCATTTTTATCGCGTCAGTAGTTTATTTTAGTTTATTCGTATTGGCAAATTATATATAGGGGGGACAACGTGAAAATTAGCTATCGACAAGCTTTTAAAGCCTGCATTTTACTGTCATTTTCTGCGATGCTTTTTAGCCTGCATTGGACTGGTGAAATAAAAAAACTTATCAATCCTAAATACGGCAATTTAAGTATAGTAGCGGCAGTTTTATTTTTTATTTTATTTTTAGTACAGTTAACTAGAATTGCCGAAAAAAAGCACCATCATGACAAGCATTGCTGTTCTACACATGACCATGAAAACACGTCCTTCACTACGAGAAAAGCTCTTTCCTACACAATTATTATTATACCGATACTTACAGGCTTCCTTTTGCCAGCTCAAATATTAGGCTCTACAATTGCTGATAAAAAAGGAGGGGTGATGATGCTGACAAAACAGCAGCAAGCTAATATAGGAGATTATGTTAGCTCAAATAAACCGATTGTCGAAAACATATATGACCATGAGCCTGACCCAGCATTAATAGAGGGTAGAAAGGAAATGCAAGAAAATGAATATGAGCTTTTGAAGAAGGAGCTTTTTAAAAAATCAAAAATCAATATGGCTGCAGAAGACTATATTATTTATTATGACGAAATAAATAATAATGTATCGGAATATATAGGAAGAAGAATTCAATTAAATGGTTTTATTTTGAAAGAAGAGGAATTCGCTCAAAATCAAATGGTCATATCAAGATTTTTTATTACACATTGCATTGCAGATGCTAATATAGTAGGTTTCCTTTCTGATTTCCCTGAAGCAACTTCTCTTGCTGAGGATACATGGGTTGAGGTAATTGGAACACTAGATATAACGGAGTTTGACGGGGCATATTTGCCAATTATTAAAATAGAGCAATGGGTAGAAATTCAAGAGCCTGAAACACCTTATTTATATCCTATCGATGTTTACAGCACTTCATAAATTGAGGCGTCCAAAAAGCCGTGCAGTAGCCGGCGTTTTGGACGCTTTATTTAGTGTTTCGGTAAAATATTGCCTCATTAAAATAGAGAAAACTTTCTTTCAATGCGTCGTCGAAATAAAAAGGTCTTATTAGACAGCACTAGTTCAAGCTTCTCAACTAGAGTTAGCCTCGGTGTAATTGATTTAAAATGAGCTTAAGTAGAATTCAATGCACTTACTTAGCTGTTAGAAGATATAATGTTCATAAATTTACCGTAAGTTTTTCATCATTATTTCACAATTATCCAGTACGATGGAGTGGGAGGGTGAGTAGATGAAGTATCAACTAACATGCATGATTGCTTTTGTATTGTTATTAGTTGGCTGTACAGGTGAACGCTATGCGAGCATTAATCCACATCAATCGTTCGTTGCAGCAGTGAATATTTTAGAGCCTTCAATTACTTTTTATGATAAACATGGTGAACTACTCACAACTTGGGCGTTTGAAAAAGCATATACAGGTGCAATATTACTTCAACAAGATCGAGTTTTATTATATGGTCATCAATTGACAGAGGCTGATATTTATGAGCTATCCTCGGGAAAAAAGCTCGCGACAATGGAAACGGGTATTGGAACAACGAATGCCTATTATGCGAAGGACGAGCAAATGATTTTTTTAACGAATAGCCGGACGAATAGTTTAATGCGCTATAATTTATATGGTGAACCGGATGGAGAGCTTGCTTTACGCAACTATCCAATGTCGATGATTGCGCATGAAGGCTTGTTATATGTTGTCAATTACAAAGATACTACTTTATCTGTTGTTTCAATGGAAGATTTAGAGTTGCAGGCAGAATGGCCGATTGAAAAATCATCACATGGCTTTGCGATAATTGATAACACGTTATTCATCGGAGGACATGGTGAAGGTATACGTCCAAATGAGGCGATAAAAGCGCTTGATTTAGCGACAGGTACTGAGCTCTATAGGCGAACAATGCCCATTATGCCTGTGGGCTTTGCACAAAAAGAGGACGAGCTTGCGATTGTCAGTCATGGTAGCAATATGCTTTATGTGGCAGAACCGACAGGTGAAATTAAATGGAAATTAGAGGTGGGAGCAAATCCATTTGCAGTTGCTTATTTTAATAATTATATTATCGTTGCAGGCTACGATGATAATAAATTATATTTTATCAAGCAAGGTCAAATAGATGAAACGATTTCAACAGAAAAAGGGCCGTTTCAACTGCTGGTAAGGGGGGATTCCTAAATGACAACTGTATTAATTGTAGATGATGAGCGGGATATGCGAAATTTGTTAGAAGTCGTTTTGCGCAAGGAGAGCATACAAACTATTACAGCGGCAAACGGCTACGAGGCATATGAGCAATTAAATAAACATTCCATTGACCTCATTTTACTAGATATTATGATGCCAGAACTTGACGGCTTTACTGTCTGCAAAACAATTCGACAAACTTCCAATGTGCCCATTATTTTTTTAACCGCGAAAGATGCGAATGAGGATAAAGTAAACGGCTTAACGATGGGCGCTGATGATTATATTGTCAAACCTTTTACTGCAAGTGAGGTTATTGCTAGAATTTTTGCTGTCCTAAGACGTTCAGAAACAGTGGATTTACAAGCAGGACAAAAGCTGCTCGTATATGGTGTGATTAAAATAGATGAAGTGTCGAGAAAAGTTTTCGTTCAAGATGTAGCAGTGCCATTAACATTAAAGGAATATGAAATACTTTATTTGTTTATGCAAAATCCTAATATCGTTTATTCGCGCGAGCAGTTGCTAGAGCGCATTTGGAATATGGATTATGCGGGGGGGACGCGCACAGTCGACACGCATATTAAAACATTGCGTTTAAAGCTTGGCAAACAATTAAAAGAGGCGAGTGAGTATATCCAAACGGTTTGGGGAATTGGCTATCGATTCGGAGAACCATTATGAAAAAGCTGACGACAAAAATATGGGTATTAATGTGCAGCTTACTTATCGCGACAATTGCTTTTATGTATATTTTATCAAACTTCATTTATGAAGAGCTTTATGTTTCTGATATGGAGCAGTCGATGGTAGAAGTAGGAGAAAAGCTGCAAACGATGTATCGTGGTGGGAAAGTGGACGATGCATTGATAGCACGCGTTGAGGACTTCAATGCGTATTCTCATTTTCAAATATTTGCGGTGCGTAATCCACGTGAACTAAGTGCTTGTGTACCGTTTGACATAGATTATGATACGCTCATTGGGCCGAGTGAGCGCGAGCAATTACTGCAAGGGGAGACGGTGACGAAGGTAGGCTATGAAAAGCGCTTCGACCGCCCTATTATTTCCGTCATACTGCCTTTTACTGAGTACAATCGCTTAGAAGGCATTATTTATTTATATTATCCACTAACAAAAATTAGCGAGTTAGCTAATACTGAAATTGGCTTCTTAATTGGTGGGGCTGCACTGTTTTCCTTATGTGTAGCTTTCTTTATAGCACAGGGGCTACGCCGTATTATGCGACCGCTTCATGAGGTGCAACAGGCAGCGGAAAAAATGACAGAAGGTAATTATGAGACAAGAGTGAATGTAGCATCAAAGGATGAGGTAGGTCAGCTTGCAGAGGCCTTTAATCAAATGGCATATGCTATCCAGCAGGAGGACGGGCAGCAAAAAACCTTTTTAGCGACTGTTTCCCATGAGCTCCGAACGCCTATTAGCTATGTTAAAGGCTATAGCGAGGCGATTGGTCAAAATTATATGACTGAGGAAGAACAGCGTGAAGCCATCCAACTTATTACCCGCGAGGCTAGTCGTATGGAGCGTTTAACGAATGAACTTTTGCAATTAGCGCGTACGACACAGGAGCAAGAGGAACTAGAGCTTTACCCGATTGCCCTAGCAGAAACAGTGCGTGAGGTGACGGCTATTTTACACGCTTCCGCACAGATAAAACAAATTGAACTACGTGAAACACTTGATGAGGAATTAATTGTTTTAGGTGATGAGGAAAAGTTAAAGCAAATTTTTATCAATATTTTAGAAAATGCAATTCGCTATTCTTCGGTAGGTTCAAAGGTGGAAATTACAACAGCTATTGCTGAGCGCTATGCACTAATTTCGATAAAGGATGCCGGTATTGGTATTCCAAAAGAGGATTTACCGCATATAACAGAGCGTTTTTATCGGGTGAATAAGGCAAGAAGTCGGTCTGATGGTGGCAGTGGACTAGGTCTATCAATTGTTGAGCAGCTTATTAAGCAGCACAAAGGACAGTTAACGATAGAAAGTGAATTAAGCATAGGCACATGTGTGCATGTGAAAATACCATTAATGGAGGAATAAATAATGAAAAAGTGGTTTTTAAGTTTATTAGCAGTACCAATGTTTTTAGTAGGCTGTAATGACGAGCCAGAAGTAGATACTTTAGACAACGGCGTTATGCCCCAGGAAATTGTAGTAGAAATTCAAACACCAGAAGCTGTCGCAGTGAATGAGGAAATCGACTTAATCGCTTATGTCACACAAGGAGAAGAGAATGTAGATGATGCAGTTGTTCAATTCGAGGTATGGGAATCGGGCTTAAGAGATGAAGGACATATGATAGATGGCAAGTTAGATAAAGATGGCGTTTATAAAGCGAAATTTAATTTTGAGCATGATGGTGTTTATTATATGTTTGCACATACAACAGCACGAAGCATTCATGTTATGCCGAAACAGCAAATTATTGCTGGTAGTCCAGATATGAGTAAAGTAATAGAAGATAATAGCGATAATTCGATGAACCATGGTGAGCATGGTGACGATGAGGACCATGGAGAAGATGATGAAGGTGGCCATTAATAAAGCATTCATCTCATCGTCTTATAGGGAAGGAAATTTTTTTACTGAAACAAGATAAATACTTGCAAATTTTTTTGAGGCGTGTATAATAATGACCAGATGACCGAAATGGTTTTCTGGTCATTTTATTTTAAAAGATATTCTTTATGAAAAAGGGGGGAATGAATTGGATCGCAGACAGGAAATTTTAGAAGCAGCTACTAAGTCATTTTCTTTATTCGGTTATAAGGGAACGACAATGGAGCAAGTAGCTAAAATTGCAAACGTCGGAAAAGGAACGATTTATACATTTTTCTCTAATAAAGAAGAAATTTTAAAAGAAGTTGTCTTGTCGCTTATTAAAGAAATGAAAATCGCGATGGATGCAACAATTGATACAAATAAATCATTTACTGAAAATGGTCATAGTGTATTAATGAAAATGCTGGAATTTAGAGAGCGCCATGTCCTTTTTGCAAAATTGATTGAGGAAGAAAAGGAATTACGTACACCAGCAGTTAAGCAAATGCTTCAAGATATTGAAAGTGAGGGAGTTTCTTATATTGCTAGTCGCATTGAAATCGGCATTAACAAAGGTGAAGTGCATGATTGCAATGCGCCACTCGTCGCGTATTTATTGTTTAAATCTTATTTAGCATTCGTTGTAGATTGGCAGCAAATACATGATGAGCCAATGAGTGAAGACCAAATTTTGGCTATTTTTAAGCAAACGATTTTCAGAGGCTTACAGAGGTAATCGAAAAATCAGGGGACGTCCGAAAAGCATGCAAAGCACTGCTTTTCAGACGATTCATTTATCCTTTATTAAAATAATGACCGTTTTAAAAGGTTATAAACAGTGAATCTAACGTCTTTTCCTTTGACTTTAAAATGGCTAAGTACAATCAACTTTTTGTTGTATCAAAGATGAGTCAGCTTTTCGGACAGAACTTTGATTTTTTATTACTCTAAAATGACCGTATGACGATTTCGGTCAATTCGTAAAAAGAAAGGTGATAACAGTGTTTAAATCTGAATGGTTGCAAATTTTCAAGACACGCAAAATGTTCATATCAATCATTGCAGTACTATTCATTCCAGTACTGTATAGCGGGATGTTTTTATGGGCATTTTGGAATCCTTATGCACAATTAACGAATTTACCTGTTGCGATTGTAAACGAGGATACTGGTGCAACATTTGAAGGGGAAACGATGCAGCTTGGTGAGGAGCTGACGGATAAGCTTGTTTCAAGTGAGCAATTTAAGTTTGAAGAAATAACAGCGGAGGATGCGGAGGAGCAACTTCAGGATCGTAATTACTATATGCTTATCCGCATTCCAGAAAACTTCTCTCAACACGCAACAACATTGCTTGACGAACAGCCATCAAAATTAGTAATTGACTATATTCCAAACGAGGGCTTTAACTTTTTAAGTGCTCAAATTGGTGAGACAGCCATGGAAAAGATTAAAATTGAAGTCAATTCGCAAGTAGCAAAAACCTATGCTGAAAAATTATTTACTTCCATTACGCAACTAGGCGATGGCTTTGCTGAGGCGGCTGATGGTGCATCTAAATTAGATGAGGGCGCTAAGGAAATTATGAATGGCGCTAATGATTTACAAGGCTATTTAGAGCAGTTAGCATCGAGCACAATTGAGCTTGCTGATGGTACGAGTGAGTTAAAGCAAGGCGCGCAAAAGGCAGCAACAGGAGCAACAAGCTTAGCTGATGGTGTAGCAAAGCTCGCACAAGGTAGCTCACAGCTCGCAGCAGGTGCAGATGAATTATCGACTGGCGCAAAGCAACTCGCACAAGGGATAAATAATTATACGGATGGCGCGGCACAAATTGCGGACAGCCAAAAAACATTAGTAGAAAAACAGCAGTCATTTAATGAAGGATTAGGCTCTTTAACAGAAAGCACAGGCAATTTGCAGGCTGGTGCCAATCAATTAAGTGATAGTGCAACAAAATTAAATGCAGGAATTGACTCGTTATCAGAGCAAATGCAACAAATTTTAGCGACACTACCTGCTGAAAAGGCAGAGAGCTTGCAGGCGACATTAACACAACTAAATGAAGGTAGTACACAATTGGTTGATGGCTTAAACAATTTAACAGTAAGCTCCAACTCATTGCAGCAAGGCGTTTCACAGTTAAATGAAAGCAGCAATCAATTACTTGCAGGTCAACAACAAATTACAGAAGGTGCAAATAATCTTGTAGCAAGTAGCGATGCTTTAAGTAGCGGAATTCATACAATTGTTGATGGTAATGCAGCGATTGCTGAAAAATTAAATGAATTAACAGAAGGTGCTAATGCAGCAAAAACTGGCGCTAACGAATTAGCAGCAGGCTTAAATACGGTCGTTTCTGGTACAGGTAAATTAAACGATGGCACATCGCTACTTGCTGAAAAATCTGGTGAATTAGCTGATGGCTCTACTACTTTAGCAGAAGGTACGAAGGAACTTGCTGAAGGTGCGACAACATTAACGTCTAAATTACAAGAAGCAAGCGAAGAGGCTAATATTGACTCTAGTGATGCGAACTATGAAATGGTCGCACAGCCAGTAGATGTAGAGAAAACTGTAGTAAACCATGTACCTAACTATGGAACTGGTTTCGCACCATACTTTATTTCACTAGGATTATTCGTAGGTGCTCTATTAATTTCGATTGTGTTCCCATTTGTAGAACCCGCAGCTCGCCCGACAAATGCGGTTACGTGGTTCTTCAGTAAAGTTTCTGTACTAGCAGTGGTTGGTATAATCCAATCAGCGATTATAGTTGCAATTGTCGTTGGTATTTTAGGGCTACAGGTAGAAAGTTTGCCGTGGTTTATGTTAACAACAGTATTAACAAGCTTCACATTTTTAGCGATTATTCAAATGCTTGTATCAATTATGGGTGACCCGGGACGCTTTGTAGCTATCCTCATTTTAATCATCCAATTAACAACAAGTGCGGGTACATTCCCATTAGAATTAGTGCC
The DNA here is from genome assembly GCF_038593115.1 of Metasolibacillus sp. FSL H7-0170. NCBI lineage: Bacteria > Bacillati > Bacillota > Bacilli > Caryophanales > Caryophanaceae > Metasolibacillus > Metasolibacillus sp. FSL H7-0170. The sequence continues at coordinate 3,389,438 of NZ_CP151964.1, forward strand.
AATGCCATTGCGCGCATTTAACCCATTCTTCCCAATGACGTACTCTGTGCAAGCATTTAAAGTAGCCATCTCCACAGGTGACGCAGCCTTCTTAGGCTTCAACTTTGCCGTATTAGCGGGCTTTGCAGTTGTAAGCTTAGCAATTACGCTTGGCTACTTCGCATTAATTTTTACGCGTCGCTATTCGAAGCAAGAGGCATAATGGAAAGGGTACACCTTTTCAACCATAGCTTTTATAAAAGATATTTGCTGTAAATATGCGGGTGGTGACAATAAATTGTCACTATCTGCTATGGACAGTCCCTAGTCTAGAGGTGATGAATAAAAAGAAAAACAAAGAGAATTACTTGAATAAAAAATAGGTCTAAGATGATTATTTTCCGGTTTTATCCTCATCATGAATATAAAATTGCAAAAGGCAGCAAGAGGGCGAATGAATATTTGCCTTCTTGTTGCCTTTTATGTGTAAGCAGTTCATTTATAGAATCATCATAGGGATGCGATTCACGTGATTAGATTTTATTGCAGTTTTCACAAGCATGGCTGTAGCATTCGCTTTGCTCTTCCATCTTTTTACCGCATTGTATACAAGTTTTCTCTGGTAAGTTTCTGAAAAATTCCACTACGTTTTCTAACATAAGCATTTTCCCTCCCTTGAGTTAACTGTTATAATACTGATTTATTTATATGTATTGTATTATAACAGTGTGCATTCGTCAACACAAAATGCCTAATTTAAGTTAAAATAAAATATGAACATTTGATGAAGGGAAGATACAACATGTATTTTATTGATAATAAAGGCATTACAGACCCGCGTATTAATTTAGCGATTGAGGAGTACATCTTGCGCAATATGGATATTGAGCAAGATGATTTTCTGCTGTTCTATATTAACCAGCCTTCCATTATTATTGGCAAAAACCAAAATACAATTGAAGAAATTAATACAGATTATGTAGAGGATAATAATATTATTGTTGTGCGTCGTTTATCAGGCGGTGGTGCTGTTTATCATGATTTAGGCAATTTGAATTTTAGCTTCTTAACGAAGGATGATGGCGATAGCTTCCACAACTATAAAAAATTCACGCAGCCTGTAGTCGATGCACTTGCAAAATTAGGTGTCAATGCAGAGTTGTCAGGGCGCAATGATATTTTGGCGGAAGGTCGTAAAGTATCGGGCAATGCGCAATATACTACACGTGGTCGCATGTTTAGCCATGGTACATTGATGTTTGATACAGATATTGATCAAGTTGTATCTGCACTAAAAGTAAAGAAGGACAAAATTGAGTCAAAAGGTATTAAATCTGTACGCTCACGTGTTGCCAATATCTCAGAGTTTTTAACAGAAAAAATTTCTGTAGAGCAGTTCCGTATGGAAATTTTAAAATCAATCTTCGATGGTGAGGAAAATATTCGCTATTATGAGTTAACTGATGAGGATTGGAAAAAAATCCATGAACTATCGGCGGAGCGCTATCAAAAATGGGAGTGGAATTACGGCAAATCACCACGCTTCAATATTCAAAAAACACATCGTTTCCCATCTGGCGGCATCGATATCCGCTTAGAGGTAAATCGCGGCATTATTGAAGAAATAAAAATTTATGGGGACTTCTTCGGTGTTGGTGATGTAGCGGAAGTAGAGCAGCTTTTAAAAGGCTGTAAATATGACCGTGCAGCAATCAATGAGGCATTAAAGGAAATTGATATTGCAAAATATTTCGGCGGTATTACAATCGAAGACTTTTTACAGTTAATCTATTAATGAGTGAGAGGGCATCCAAAAAGCCGTGCAGTAGCCGGTGTGTATGGACGCCTTCGTTGTTTTTGCAGAAAGCTTGCCTATTAAGACGGAGAGGATTTCCTTAAAAACGAGAGAAACAAAGGGATTGGCAGCATTTCACCTCAGTGAAAGAGAAGCAATAAACATCTTCCTTTCATTGTGCTTTCAATTTTGATATGAAATCATGTAAGCTTAAGGGAGGGAGTTCACGAAACTTCTCGGTTGCGGGTGCGTCTACGTAAATTGTGTGAGAATTGTGTGAGTGCCTGGCACCTGGAAAAAGGAGGTTTTTTTCATGGAAAAGCATCGGATTTTTATTGTAGAAGACGATAAAAAAATCGCTTCTTTGCTTGCAGAAACGCTACGCAAATATCAATATGAAGTAGCGACAGTACAAGATTTTGATGCGTTAATTGATGAGTTTTTAGCATTTGCACCGCATATGGTGCTACTTGATATAAATTTGCCTGCTTACGATGGTTATTATTGGTGTCGTCAGCTAAGGCAACATACGACATGTCCGATTTTATTTATTTCAGCGCGTTCGGGAGAAATGGATCAAATCTTTGCGCTTGAAAATGGCGGAGATGATTTTATTACGAAGCCATTCAATTATGAAATTGTGTTGGCAAAAATTCGTAGTCATTTACGTCGTACATATGGAGAGTATGCGGTAAGGCAGGAGGAGCGCACAGTAAAGCAAGGTGTGCTTACACTGTATTTAGAAAGCATGGAGCTGCATGTCAAGGATAGTGTTATTCCTTTGCAAAAAAAGGAATGTATCATTTTAGATTTACTTCTCGGACAAGCGCCGAAAGTGGTTTCGCGTGATGCGCTGCTTGAGCAACTATGGGATGACCAAGCATTTGTTGATGAAAATACGCTGAATGTCAATATGACGCGCGTACGTAAGAAGCTGGCGGATTATCATGTGAAATCAATAATCGAAACGGTACGTGGCGCGGGGTATCGTTTCGTGCTTAGTGCGGAGGAAATGTAATGGGGTTAAAGCTTTTTTTACAAGAACACATTTCCTACATTATTTTTCAATTACTGCTCGTGCTATTTGTTTTACTGCTGTACTTTCTAGATGGCTTTCGCAATTTTGAAACAGCACTTTATAGCATTATTATTAGCGCAATATTGATTACATCCTTTTTAGCAGTGCGCTATATGCTACGCCGTCGCTATTTAAGTAAAATTACACAATTGCCCACTACGATGGAGGAGGCGCTTCAAAAAAACGCTAAAACAACGGAATATATGCAGACGGAAAAGTACATGCAACAGCTTTATTATGTTTATCAAAACGAGGTGCAATCTTTGTATGCAAAGCAAACGCGTCAATATAAATTTATGAATCAATGGATCCATCAAATGAAAACGCCGATTGCTGTTTTAGAGCTGTTGTTACAGGAGGAAACCTCGTTAGATAAAAAAAGTGTGCAGGAGGAAGTGGAGCGTCTAAAGCGTGGTCTAGATATGGTGTTAATGAGTGCCCGTATCGATAGCTTTGAGGATGATATGCAAGTGGAGCAAGTGCCATTAAAGTCCATTGTCACGACTGTAGTAAATGAGCATAAGCGCTTATTTATTACAAATCGTGTTTTTCCAGAAGTTCATATAGATGATGAGTTAGTCGTTGCAAGTGATTCGAAATCGTTACAATTTGCCCTTGGGCAATTTATTACTAATGCTGTGAAATATACATTTGAACCGAATAAAAAAATACTAATTTATGCACAGCAACGGGAAGGAAGCATTACTTTGAAGATTAAGGATGAAGGAATCGGTATACCTAAATCAGATTTATCGCGCATAACAAAGGCTTTCTTCACAGGAGAAAACGGACGAAAAACAGGTGAATCTACTGGAATGGGACTTTATTTAGCAAATGAAATATGCGAAAAGCTGGGGCACCAGCTTATTATTACATCAACGGTCGGTGTTGGTACAACCGTCAATATAACATTTTCAAGCGAGCGAAACGGGGGATAATCGTGGCGATATTACAAATTAATGAAGTAACAAAAGTATATGAAGGAAAAGTAACACATCGCGCGCTCAATCAGCTAAGCTTTGAAGTGGAAAAAGGTGAGTTTTTAGCGATTATGGGACCATCTGGTAGCGGCAAAACGACGTTGTTAAATATTATTTCAACAATCGATTATCCGACATCCGGTGAAATTACTTTGGAAAAAATAAAGCCACAAAGCTTAAATAAAACAGAGCTTGCCTATTTTAGGCGTCGTCAGCTCGGCTTTGTTTTCCAAGACTTTAACTTATTACCGATGCTAACAGTAGAGGAAAATATCGTCTTGCCATTAACGCTGGATAATCAGCCACTGCAAGTAATGGAAAAGCGACTTGCTGTTTTAGCTGAGAAATTGGGCATAGAATCGATTTTGGAAAAGCGCCCGAATGAAATTTCAGGGGGACAAGCACAGCGCACAGCTATTGCTAGGGCATTAATCCATCAGCCCTCTATCATACTAGCCGATGAGCCAACAGGAAATCTTGATTCGCATGCATCGCGAGAAGTGCTTGAGCTATTAAGCAAAATTAATGAGGAGCGACAGGCGACAATTGTGATGGTAACACATGACCCGATTGCTGCTAGCTATTGTGATCGTGTGCTGTTTATTAAAGATGGTGAGTTTTTTAACGAAATTTATCGAGATGATCGCCGCCAAACATTTTTCCAGCGTATTTTAAATGTTTTAAGTTTATTAGGAGGGCAAGTGGGTGACCTTTCAACAATTCGCTTACCGTAATGTGTTTCGCAATTTTCGCATCTATGCCGCTTTTTTTATGGCAAGCTTTTTCTCTGTTTTTGTTTTTTTTATTTACTCAATGTTAATGTTTCATCCAGCGAGTGAGCATGGCTTTTTAGGCAATGTTTCCTTGTTAGGAATGGTTGTGGCAGAAGTGATTTTAATGCTATTTTCCTGGTTTTTTATTTTTTACTCGATGAAGGCTTTTTTGGAGGCACGCTCAAAGGAATTTGCCGTTTTACTGCATCTTGGGATGGAAAAAAGGCAATTAAGCAAGCTCGTCTTTTTAGAAACGATGTTAATTGGTGTTATTTCCTGTGTTTTTGGCATCGCATTCGGCTACGCGTTTTCAAAATTTTTCTTTATGATTGTGCGCGAGATTTTATATTTAGATGAGCTACCTTTGTATTTTTCATGGGAGCCATTCGTTTTAACGCTTACTGTATTTTTAAGTGCCTTTGTTGTTATTTCCTTTATCAGTGTGTTAATGACGCGGGAAACAAAGCTGATTGATTTATTAAAAGGACATCAATATATCGATGTCTCCAATTCATACTCAAAAATAGGTGCATTTTTAGGTGTTTTTCTAATTGGTCTTGGTTATACATTAGCAATCATTACAACATTTTTTACATTGCCAATTTTTTTATTAATCATCCCAATTATCGTGACAATCGGTACGTATTTTTTGTTTACTGATACGATACAAGCCTTTATCGAGCGAGTAAAGAGGCGCAAAAAGGTCTATTGGCGAAAAACACGTATGCTATCGCTTGCTGAGCAAGGACATATTATGTATAGCAATCGAAAAATGTTTTTTGTTGTAACACTTGTTTCAACATTAGCCTTTTTATGTGTAGGTGTATTGTCTGCTTTATCATCCTACACGTCTCAATACGATAAGCTAAACCCTTTAGGCATTATTTATAAAGGGAATGTAGACAATGAGTATGAAGTGGCGCATATTTCATCATTAATTTACGAGCTAGAAGAAGCAGGGCTATCGTATAATTTAACGCGCTTTGTTGTGAAAAGACAAACATCTACCCATACTTCCAATCCTGTTGAAGTGTTCAGTGTAACAAATATTAACCATTTGCTATTTTCATATGGCTATTCAATGGTGCGGCTTGAGCCGGGTGAAGCGATGTTTATTGCTTACTCAGACGATTCGATAAAAGAGCTTGGAGATATGACTGTACGTACAACACTAAAAGAAAGCGAGGTTGACCTTGTTATCAACAGTGTTTATCCAGAGCTTATTTTCCCTGACGCGATTATTAGCCGCAATGCCATTATTGTTAGTGATGAAGATTTTGAAAAAATCACACAACCGTTTGAGCGTGCAGATGTTGTTGAATCAAGCTATCATCTTCTAGCATTCGATATCGCTAATTGGGTAGAAGCGGCAAATATCGGTCTAGATTTGCATCATGCTGTTGCAGAGGAATATTTAAAAGAGAATTATACACTGCCATTTTATTTTGAAAATGCAGGGTTAAATTATTCTTATATATTAGCTGCCTATTCCTTGTTTATGTTAGTTGGTCTGCTCGTTGTAGCGGTATTTTTATTAGCTGCTGGGAGCTTTATTTATTTCAAGCTATATACAAGCTTGGAGCGTGAAAAGAAGCAATTTGACGTATTAAAGCGCATGGGTCTAACAGATAGTGAACAAAAAAACTTAATTACGCGTTATTTATTTCCACAATTTTTCCTTCCTTGGGGACTAGCACTTGTGCATAGTGTATTTGCTTTCTTTGTGTTACAAGCTATTTTAAAAAATGTTATGCATGTCTCATTAGGGAAAGAAATTGTTTTGGCGTTTGGCTTTATTGTCCTTATTCAGGTCGTTTATTTTTATTTGATTAGATGGCGTTATATCGCGCATGTACGCTTGTAAAAACGAGCATAAAATGACATGAACGACAGAATTTTTGCACAATCACTTGAAAGCTATTGTCATATTCAGATTTTTATTTTACAATAATATAAAATGAATGATAATTCATTTTATATTGGTTTAGTAGATGTCTGAGCTTCCGCTGAATCAATAGGCGCTTTTGACGGAATTGATATAAGGGGGATGGGTGTATTGAATTTAGTTGAAAAGGTAAGACAGCAAGCTCTCGAACAGCCAGAAAAAACGGCTTATCATTTTATGGGGAAAAATACAAGCTATCACGAGTTTGAGCAGACGGTAAGCCGCTTTGCAAAAGCTTTGCAAGATATGGGGGTAGAAAAGGGAGACCATGTGGCATTGTTGCTTGGCAACACACCTCATTTTTTAATTTCTCTTTATAGTGCGATGCGTATCGGTGCAACAGTAATTCCGATTAATCCAATTTATACGCCAGATGAGATTTCATATATTATCCAAAATGGTGATGTTAAAGTAGTTGTTGCGCTGGACATGTTGCTACCGCTTGTAGATAAAGGGGTACAAGTATTTACGAAAGTGGAGAAATATATTATTTGCGAAACAGCAGCAGACACAGGGGAGAAGGTCGCTGCATTAAGCGAAGGTGCAAAAGCAAAAACAGTTCTGTTTACAGCTTTATTGCAAGCGGCAGAAGGAATAGCTGAGCCAGTAGCATTGGAAACGGATGATAATGCAGTTATTTTATATACATCAGGTACAACTGGTTATCCTAAAGGGGCTATTTTAACGCATGGTAATTTATATTCTAATGCGCGTGATGTTGGCGCTTATTTGAAAATATCTGCTACGGATCGTGTGATTGCAACATTGCCAGTATTCCATGTTTTTGCATTGACAGTTGTCGTCAATGCTCCTTTAGTACAAGGAGCTACAATTCTACTAGCGCCACGTTTTAGCCCAGCTGAAATTTTTGAGCTGGCTAAGGCGCAAGAGGCAACGGTCTTCGCAGGAGTACCGACAATGTATAATTTCCTTTATCAGTTTGCTGAAGGCGATGTAGCTGCATTTAAAACATTGCGGTTAGCTATTTCAGGCGGTGCATCATTACCTGTATCGCTATTGCATAATTTTGAGCAAAAGTTTAATGTACGTATTTCAGAAGGCTACGGATTATCGGAGGCATCGCCAGTAACATGCTTTAATCCACTAGATAAAGAGCGCAAACCAGGCTCAATCGGTCAGTCGATTGTCAATGTTGAAAATAAAGTTGTTGACCCAGAGGGCAATGAAGTACCTGTCGGCGAGGTTGGCGAACTCATTGTGCGTGGACCAAATGTGATGAAAGGCTATTATAAAATGCCTGAAGAAACGGCTGTGACAATCCAAGATGGCTGGCTTTACACAGGCGATTTAGCGCGCAAGGACGAGGAAGATTACTTCTATATCGTTGATCGCAAAAAAGATATGATTATCGTTGGGGGCTATAATGTTTATCCGCGTGAAGTGGAGGAAGTGCTTTATGCACACCCGAATGTTGTGGAGGCTGCAGTTATCGGTTTACCAGATTTAGATTTTGGAGAAGCGGTATATGCATATGTCGTGTTAAAGGATAAGAGCATGAGTGCCGAGGAATTACAGCAATATTGTGCAGAGCATATTGTGAAATATAAAGTACCAAAAGTCATTGAAATTATCGATGAGCTTCCTAAAAATACAACAGGTAAAATTTTACGTCGCTCATTAAAGGAGCAGGCAACGAAATAGAGGGGCGTTCAAAAGACCATGCAGTAGCTGGTCTTTTGAACGCTTTTAATCATGTTTTTTTAGGGTTTACTAGAGAAAATGCAGGATGGGCTTTGAAAGGTGAGGAAACACATGGATTAGCGGTGCTTTACCTACCACTAACCTAAGTAAATAAAAAAATGAGCACCACTAGCAACACGGCTGATTTCATGCCTAAAAAGTTATTAGAATATTGACACATATTTGTGGCGTGGTAAACTTAATATTACGAAGTTCGAAATAACAATAAGGAAGTAGGGATTATGGAATGACAGCATTTTTAACGAAAGAGCATTTATTCACATTGCAATCTGTAACAGCCCCAGTACTAGCACCGAATGAGCAGGAGGCTGTATTTGTACGCACATTAATTGATAAAGAGGATAATAAATATTATGCACATCTATTCCATGTGGAGCTTGCTAACGAAGAAGTAGCGCAATGGACATTTGGCAAGGAGCGTGTCAGCAGCCCGAAATGGTCGCCAAATGGTAAGCAAGTTGCTTTTTTGTCAAATCGCGAAGAGAAAAATCAGCTTTATATTTTAAATCGTAGCGGTGGTGAAGCTAAAAAAGTAGCGAATTTCCCATACGGTGTTAGCTCATTTATTTGGAGCCCATGTGGTGAAAAGCTGTGGGTAACAGCAAGCTTAAAGAACGGCACAGCGTTTACCGATGCCGTAGAAAAGGAAGAGAAAAAGCTTCCAGAGGCATATGTCGTTGATAGAATGAAGCATAAAATGGATGGTGTAGGTGGTAATGGCTTACGTAAGCAAGGAATGAGTACTCATGTTGCTGAAGTAACGCTTGATGGTACGATTACACAGTTTACAGAGGGGAATCATGACCATACATTAAACAACATTTCTCATGATGGTAAAAAGCTTGTCATTGGTGTCAATCGCTCAGAAAATCAAGATTTTGAATTCCGTCAGCCACTATACATAGTAGATGTTGTGACGAAGGAAGAAACGATTTTAGTAGAGCAGGATGGCTATTATGGCGGAGCTACTTATTCGTTTGATAACCGCTATATTGCTTATGTTGGTAGCGATGCATCATTTAAAAATGCGACGCATGCGAAAGTTTATGTGTATGATACAGAAACAGCAAGCACGATTACTTTAACAGAGGGCTTAGATGCACCTGTTGGCGATTATGCTGTTGCTGATTTCCAGCAAGGGGCAGCAGCACCAGCAGTTGTTTGGACAGAAGCCAATGCACTTTATTTCCAAGTATCCACAATGGGCGATATTCGCCTATACTATGCAACATTGGAAGGGGAGCTTTATCCTGCGACACCGGAAAATGAGCATGTTTATGGCTATGCGCTAGCAAAAAGCGGTAATGAGGCAATACTTGCTGTTTCAAATCCTACATTCCCTGGTGAGCTATTTAAACATAATATTACGACAGGGGAGCGTAAGCAGTTAACGCATTTCAATGATGTATTCCTACGAGAAGTCACTTTATCAACACCAGAGTCTATTGTTTTTAAAGGGGCGAAGGACTGGGATGTGCACGGCTGGATTATGAAGCCGGCTAGCTATGTAGAAGGGGAAAAATATCCACTTATTGTAGAAGTTCATGGTGGCCCTCACACATTATATGCAAATACGTTTTTCCATGAAATGCAGCTTCTTGCTGCAGAGGGCTATGGTGTACTATATATTAACCCGCGCGGAAGCCATGGCTATAGTCAAGCATTTGTAGATGCTGTTCGCAATGATTATGGCGGTGGAGATTTTGAGGATATTATGAAAGCGACAGACTATGCGCTAGAAACATATAATTGGATTGACGAAACACGTCTTGGTCTAACAGGCGGTAGCTACGGTGGTTTTATGACAAACTGGGCTGTCGGGCATACAAACCGCTTTAAAGCAGCAGTGACGCAGCGCTCAATTTCAAACTGGATTAGCTTCTTCGGCGTATCGGATATCGGTTACTATTTCACAGACTGGCAAATTGGCAGCGACATGTTAGACGTAGAAAAATTATGGCATCATTCGCCATTAAAATATGCGAAAAACGTTGAAACACCTCTACTCATTTTGCATAGCGAAAAGGATTTCCGCTGTCCAATCGAGCAAGCAGAGCAGTTTTACATTACGTTAAAATCTATGGGCAAAGAGGTAGGCTTCGTTCGATTCCCTGACTGCGACCATAACCTATCGCGCACAGGTACACCAAACCTACGTATCCAGCGTCTAGAGCAAATTGTTGGCTGGTTTGAGAAGTATATTTAATGAGGGTGGCGTTCAGCTAACCGTGCAGTTGCCGGCTAGCTGAACGCCCCTTTCGATATCCTTTTAATTTATCCATCAAAATACCCCTTTTTTACGCAACATGTTAAAAAATTTTTCGTTCTAATTAATGTTATCAACCGCATAGTAAATGATAGTATGCTAAAATAAGAAAGTAAAAATTAATTAGAAAGAGAGCACAAGGATGGCAATTATTCAAGGCTTAATTGATTTTATTTTGCATATTGATGAGCACTTAGTAGAAATAATCCAACAATTTGGCGCATGGTCTTATGGGATTTTATTTTCGATTGTGTTCGTTGAAACAGGCGTAGTTATTATGCCGTTTTTACCTGGAGATTCCCTGCTATTTGCAGCGGGTACACTTGCCGCATTAGGGGCATTTAACTTACCGTTATTAATGACAGTTTTTATCGCGGCTGCTATTATAGGGGATACGGTTAACTATCATATTGGGAAGACTGTAGGTCTTTCTATTCCTCCTAATAGTTTTTTAGGCAAGGTGATTAATAAAGAGCGAATGGAAGCAGCACAGCGATTTTTCAATAAGCATGGTGGTAAAACAATTGTCATTGCGCGCTTCATGCCATTTATTCGGACGTTTATTCCGTTTGTGGCGGGGGCTAGCCGTATGAATTACAAGTATTTTATCGTCTATAATGTTGTAGGAGCACTTGCTTGGGTATTCATCTGTACATTGCTCGGTTATTTCTTCGGCAATATCCCAATTATTAAAGAAAACTTCTCAACGGTATTATTATTAATTATTTTCATTTCTGTATTACCAGCAATTATTAGTGCAATTAATGCACATTGTAAAAAAAATAAGTGAGGTAATGAACATGACAAAAATGAATGTAGAAAGCTTTAATTTGGATCACACAAAGGTAGTGGCACCATATGTGCGTTTAGCTGGGCTAAAGGAAGGAAAAAACGGAGATGTTGTACATAAGTATGATATTCGCTTCAAACAGCCAAATAAAGCATATATGAAAATGGATGCACTTCATTCAATTGAGCATTTAATGGCTGAAAATATTCGCAATCATAGCGAACATGTTGTTGACCTTAGTCCAATGGGTTGCCAAACAGGCTTCTATTTATCGGTAATTAATCATGATAATTATGATGAGATTTTGGACATTTTAGAGAAAACGCTACAGGATGTAGTAAGCGCGACAGAAGTGCCTGCTTGCAATGAGGTTCAATGTGGCTGGGCTGCAAACCATAGTTTAGAAGGCGCGCAACAATTAGCACGTGAAATGCTTGAAAAGCGCGCGGAGTGGTCAACAGTTTTTGCACAATAAAAGGCTGTTCGGAATATAGGCTAATACCTATATTTCGAACAGTCTTATTTTATTTTAGCAATTAATATTATTTACCTTTGAATTGTGGTGCTCTTTTTTCGACGAAAGCATTCAGGGCCTCAAGGCGGTCTTCTGTCGGTAATGTAATTTCGTATGCTTTACGCTCAATTTGCAAACCTGTTTGTAAATCGACCTTCATCCCTTGCTTTACAGCAAATTTTGCTTGCTGCAAGGCGATAGGTGCATTTTGCAAAATGGTATTTGCGAAATTTTCAACTACCTGCATTAAATCTTCTTGCTCTGCTACTTGCGTAAATAATCCGCAAGCTAGCGCTTCCTCACTTGATATTTTTTTTGCTGTTAAAATGTATTCTAATGCTTTTGCCTCCCCGATTAAGCGCGGTAATCGCTGTGTTCCACCCGCACCTGGGATAATCCCTAGCTTTGTTTCTGTTAGTCCAACTACCGCATTTTTTGTCGCAATGCGGAAATCGCAGGAGAGGGCTAATTCAAGGCCACCGCCAAAGGCATATCCATTTAGCGCGCAAATAGTTGGCTGCGGCAATCCTTCAATCGCATTGAACACCTCAGCAAATTTATGTAGATTTCGCTTTACCAATGGTTCAGGCAATGTTTGACGCTCCTTTAAATCAGCACCAACTGAAAAGGCTTTATCACCTGCACCTGTAATAATAACAAGTCGAATATCGGGATGTATACGAATGGATTCTATAATTGCTTGAAGCTCTGATAACATTTCGAAATTAAAAGCATTTAAGACATCAGGTCGATTTAGTTTTACATAGGCAATAGACTGTCGTTGTTCATATTCAATGATGTTCATAAATAAAAAGCTCCCCCTTAAATGTGCTATAGTATTATATTACCTCTCTCGAAATATATAGGCAATTAGCAATTGAACAATAGGCGAAGTATAGGTATGCTATAAGTAAGAAATTCTTTATCGTTAAATAGAAATAGCATTGAAATATCTTGAAAAATTTTGCTGAAAAATAACTGTTAATTTGCTATTATTTGTACATTAGCGCGTATTTTAGTTAAATTGAACGGATTTTTAATTACATCATGATGTAATGGATACGAAATAATCTTTTTAAAAGTTTAAAAAGATTAAATTAAAAGAGCGAATCAAATATGCCTGGAACTGTATACATATTTCCGTAGTCACCCTCTAGTTATTAGGATAGCTTTAGCTATGATGAAAAAAATTATGAAGAAATATAAAGTGAGGAGTTTAACGTGGAAGTTTTTATTGGAAGGCAACCGATTTTTAATGAAAAGGAACAAATAGTGTCTTACGAATTATTGTATCGAAGTAAAAATATAAATGCATTTCCTCTAGACGGAATAGATGCAGATGCTGCGACAATCGATGTTATTATTAATTCCTTTTTAACAATTGGTATAGATAAAGTAACAGATGGTGCACTAGCATTTATTAATTTTACGGAGAAGCTATTATTTAGTCCCTTGATAGATTATATTAATCCGAAAGAAGTCGTTATTGAAATTTTGGAGGATGTTATTATAACACCGAAACTTATTCAACGTGTAAAAGAGTTGAAGGGGAAGGGGTTTAAAATAGCACTTGATGACTTTATTTTAAAAGATGGAGTAACCGTTTATAATGAGCTGTTCAATTATGTAGATTATATAAAGGTTGACTTTTTAATTACCCCTTTAACAAAGCGTATGGAAATTGAGTATAAAGTAAAATCAAAGTTTCCGCATATCAAGCTTTTGGCTGAGAAAGTTGAAACGCGTGAGCAATATGAGATTGCAATGCATTCTGGCTATGTATTATTTCAAGGCTACTTCTTTGAAAAACCACAAATAATGAAGGCAATTGATATACCAGCAAATATTATAAATTATTTTCAAATCATTTCGATTTTAAAAGATGAGGAACCAGATATAAATATTTTGGCTACAAATATTGAAAGGGAAATTTCAATTTCTTATAAGCTATTGCAACTGATTAATAGCTCAAAAAATCGCCCGAAATCTAAGGTGCGTTCAATTAAACAAGCAATTGTACTATTGGGCATAACAGAGTTGCGGAAGCTTGTTTATTTATTGGCAATGCGCGAATTAAATAATTATGAAAAAACAGATGCTTTTAATGAATTAGTTGCCGCATCGTTATTCCGTGCAAAAGCATGTGAAAAGGTTGCGAAGTTAAATTATAAAAAGAACTTCTCGGAATACTTTTTAATTGGGCTATTGTCGTTAATTGATGCCTTGTTAAAACGTCCAATGTATCTGATATTAAGAAAGATGCCATTATCGGAGGAAATTGTTGAAACAATTAACGGCGTGGAAACAGAAATGACGCCTTATTTACAATTTAGTGAAGCGCTTTATAAATTAGATTGGGATAGGTTAGATGAATTGTCACTGCAATTAGGCTTGAATCAGGATGTGGTATTCCAAATTTATGATGAAGCGGAGCAGTGGGCACGAGAGGTTATTAGTTAACAACTTTTGTAGAAATGATGAAAATTGAATGAAGAAAGAGGAAGTCTTGTGAACAATAGTGAACAGTTGACAGTGAAAGATACAATTAGCGAATATCTATTTGTCATTGTAGGAGCTGCGATAATTGCCATTGGCTTTAATGTCTTTTTATTACCAAACCAAGTTGCTTCAGGTGGGGTAAGTGGTATTAGTACAATTTTAAATGGTTTATTTGGTTGGAATGCAGGGCTTGTTCAATACGCATTTAATATCCCTTTATTTATTGCGGGAGTTTTAATTTTAGGAAAGAAATTTGGTGTTAAGTCATTTATTGGAACGATTACTTTACCTGCCCTTGTTATCTTCACAAGTGACTGGGGTCCGTGGACATTAAATCCGCTACTTGGTGCAATTTTTGGTGGAATTGTAGTTGGCTCGGGGCTCGGTCTTGTTTTTAAAGGAAAGGCGTCAACAGGTGGTACGGATTTATTAGCACAAATTATTACGAAATTCACAGGTCTTACTTTAGGGACAAGTGTGTTACTTATAGATGGTGTTATTGCTGTTAGTGCTGCACTTGTGTTTGATTTAGAAAAGGGCTTGTATGCAATAATTGGTTTGTATGTAACAACGAAAACGATTGATATCATTCAGCTTGGCTTTAGTCAATCGAAAATGGCCTATATTATTACAACGAGAGAGGAAGAAATGCGTGACGCGATATACAGAGAAGTGAATCGTGGCGTAACAAAGCTTCCAGCTTTCGGCGGTTATACGGGGGAAGAAAAAACGTTTCTAATGGTCGTTGTTTATCAGACTGAATTCACTAAATTGAAACAAGTTGTCAAGATGGTTGACCCAACAGCCTTCGTTGTTGTCTCAGATGCTTATGAGGTACTTGGCGAAGGTTTCAAACGAGCCTAAGTTTGCTATACTGAAGTAGAGTAATTTGTTGGAGGAGAACAGTATGAAAAAAATAGTATTAACAGTTGCTTTCAGTTCAGCTTTACTGTTAGCTGCATGTGGTGGGGATGAGAAGGAAAGTAACGCGACACCACAACCAGAGGGCGAAAAAATTGTGATGAAAAGCTGTGCGAACTGCCACGGTGGCCAATTGCAAGGCATGCGTAATACTCCTGCATTAAATGATGTTGGTGGTCGCTATTCAGAGGAAGAAATTTTAGATATTATTTTAAATGGTACAAAAAGTGGTATGCCTGCAGGCTTACTTAAAGGGGAAGAAGCTGAAAAAGCTGCCGCATGGCTTGCAGAGCAAAAATAATGAATAGAAATGGCTCTTTTACGACAAGTAACCGCAGGAGCAAATCATTCACTGCGACGAGTAACCGCAGGAGCAATTTCTAATGTGTCGGAAGGCTTGTTAACAAATAGCAGAGCTAGGGCTGTTCGAAAGGATATTACCTTTTCGGGCAGCCTTGTTTGTGCTTCTATCATCATAAAAAAGCGAGCTGAAAAAATGATTTGCCATAAAAATTGTAAAACACTCTTTTTTATTTGAATGGGTGAGGATACATTTTCCGTAAAATGAATGGAACATGTTACAATAAAGGGAGACTAAAAAGAATCGAGAGGTTGTGCCAATGGTTCAAGTTACGACAAAGGATGTTATCGAAAAATTTAATTTGCAAATTGTTAGTGGTCATGAAGGGATTGGGCGTTTTATTACGACGAGTGATATATCAAGACCGGGGCTAGAGATGGCTGGTTATTTTACACATTATCCAGCGAATCGAGTGCAGTTGCTTGGAAAAACAGAGCTCTCTTTTTTTGAAATGCTGCCAGAAAGCGTGAAAAAAGAGCGGATGCGCTTATTATGTGCCCGCAATACTCCGGCTATTATTATTTCAAGAAATTTGGAAGTGCCACAAGAATTAATTGAGGCATCGAATGAAAATCATGTACCTGTGTTAACTTCAAAACAAACGACAACTCATTTTTCAAGTCGGCTAACAAATTACTTAGAAAGTGAACTAGCACCGACAACGGCGATTCACGGCGTGCTTGTTGATATTTATGGAATTGGTGTACTTATTCTTGGGAAGAGCGGTGTAGGGAAAAGTGAAACAGCGTTAGAGCTTGTGAAAAAGGGGCATCGCTTAGTCGCAGATGATTCTGTAGAAATTCGTCAAGAATCTGAAAATATGATTATCGGAAGCCCGCCACCACTATTAGAGCATTTATTAGAAATTCGAGGAATTGGCATTATTAATATAATGACGCTTTTTGGTGCGAGTGCGATTAGACCGTATAAACGAATTACGCTTGTAGTAGAGTTGGAAAACTGGGACCCTGAAAAAGTATATGATCGTTTAGGGCTTGATGAAGAGAAAATGAAAATTATTGATACAGAGCTAACGAAGCTAACGATTCCTGTACAGCCTGGACGCAATGTATCCGTTATTATTGAAGTAGCTGCAATGAATTACCGATTGAAAAAAATGGGTGTTAACGCAGCGGAGGAATTTTCGCGTCGTTTAGATGCAGTTATTGCGTCTAATGGGGAAATGGACGATTTTAAATAGAGAAGGAGTAAAAAGATGGAATTTTTTATAATGAAGATTAATCCAATTGCATTTTCAATTGGACCAATTGATGTTCGATGGTATGGAATTTTAATTGCACTGGGCATTGTTCTAGCCTATTTTTTAGCACAGCGAGAGGCAGTTCGACTTGGTATTCATCAAGAGTTTATTGCGGACATGCTTATTTGGGCAGTGCCAATCGCTATTATTAGTGCACGTATTTATTATGTAGGGATGGAATGGGATGTTTATAAGACCAATCCAATAAAAGCGATTCAAATATGGAATGGTGGGATTGCCATTCATGGTGCTTTAATTGGTGCGTTTATTACAGCTTATATATTTACGAAAAGGCGTAATATAAGCTTCTTGCGAATTGCAGATATTGCAGCACCAAGCATTTTAGTAGGACAAATTATTGGACGCTGGGGCAATTTCATTAATCAAGAGGCACATGGTGGAGAGGTATCGCGCAGCTTTTTAGAAAAGCTATTTTTACCTGATTGGCTAATTGAGCAAATGTATATTGAAAGACTCGGCTCCTACGTCCATCCAACATTTTTATATGAGTCACTATGGAATATAGTAGGCTTTATTATTTTAATCATTGCACGTAAATTCAATTGGCGTCGTGGGGAAATGTTTTTCTTTTATATTATATGGTATTCGATAGGGCGCTTCTTTATCGAATCAATGCGTACAGACAGCTTATATTTAATTGGCGACTTGCGCTCAGCACAGCTTGTGTCGATTATTGGTATCGTAGTAGGCTTAGCACTCATTATTTATCGTCGAATGACAGTGAAGCCAGTTGTACGTTATTTAGATAAATAAGGAGTGATGAATGATGGTAAAGGCATTGTTATTTGATTTTGATGGTACTTTATTAAACACAAATGAATTAATTATTGAATCATTTATGCATGTATTGGAAGACAAATTTCCCGGGCAATATTCGCCAAAAGATTGCATAAAATTTCTCGGCCCTTCATTGCGAGAAACATTTGTTGAAATTGCTCCAGATGCTGTGGATGAAATGATTGATAGTTATCGACAGTGGAATATCCAACATCATGACCAGCTTGTCACACAATATGATGGGGTAGTTTCTACTTTGGAGGAGCTATATGCACAAGAGATAAGGTTAGCCATCGTTTCAACAAAGCGCAGTGAAATGATAGAGCAAGGTTTAAATGTGCTAGGTGTGAGGCATTTATTTGAGCATATTATTGGGTTTGACCATGTTCAGCATGTTAAGCCACATCCAGAGCCGATTTTATTAGCATTGGAGAAAATGCAATTGGCAAAAGAGGATGTTATTATGATTGGTGATAATTCGCACGATATTGAGGCTGGACATAATGCGGGTGTAAAAACGGCTGGTGTAGCTTGGGCTTTTAAAGGAGAGGACTATTTACAGCAATTTTCACCGACATATATGCTTCAGCATATGACGGATTTATTAACGATTGTGAAAGGGCAAAGTTTATGAGAAGAACAGAGCGCTATAAAGTAGATGGTGCGAATTCGCTTTGGCATGTTTATAAAACGGTATCCTTTTGGAAGGTAATGAAATGCTTTATTTTTATTCAAATCGGGCGCATTACACCGTCCATGGCGATGAAAAATTGGCTTTATCGTACTTTTCTTCATATGGACATTGGAGATAAAGCATCATTAGCCTTAATGGTGATGCCTGATACAATGTTTCCAGAGCGTATTTCAATTGGCGCAAATTCGATAATAGGCTTTAATACAACGATTTTAGCACACGAATACTTAATAGATGAGTATCGCTTAGGTGATGTGAAAATAGGAAACAATGTAATGGTCGGTGCAAATACAACGATTTTGCCGGGAGTAGAAATTGGCGATGGTGCGATTGTATCGGCGGCAACGCTCGTACATAAAGATGTGCCAGCGGGAAGCATGGTTGGTGGCAATCCGATGCGCATTATTTTCAGCGCGGAGGAAATGGCTGCACGAAAAAATAATGATAGGGACAAGGCGTCCCAACAGCCGTGAAGTTGCCGGCTGTTGGGACGCCTTTATTGGTGTTTTGGCAAAGTGTTTGCTCATTAAAATAGCGAGGGTTTTCTTTGAAAATGATAGAAACATTCAATTTAGCGGTGTTTGTCCTAAACGAAAGAGAAGGATTGAAAATCTCCTTTCAATGTGCGAACAAAATAAATTCAGGTAATTCGCAAATACATCAATAAAACTGACCGAAATCGCAGCATAATTAAAAATAAAATAATTTTCAATAAAGCTAAAGTAACTCAAGACTTGACAATATTTATGCTTTATTATACTATCACACTAGTGAACTAAAGTGTATTGAGGTGTATGACTATGTCTACGATTAAATTATTTGAAAAACCACTTGGAATGCGTGATACATTTCCGCAAACATATGAGAAGTTAGAGGCAATTCGTGCAAAAGGACGACATTTTTTATACGCGCATGGCTATGATTTTATAAAAACGCCATCAGTGGAGTATTACGATACAGTAGGAAAAGCTTCAGCTATTGAGGATGCTTCTCTTTTTAAGCTAGTAGATAATCAGGGCAATATGCTCGTATTGCGTCCTGATATGACAACGCCAATCGCACGTATTGCAACAGCAAAACTGCTGAAGGAAAAAATTCCGCAGCGCCTTGCTTATTTTGCTAGTGTGTTTCGTGCACAGCAAACAGAGGGAGGACGCCCTGCTGAATTTGAGCAAATGGGAATTGAGTTTATAGGGGATTCTTCTGTTTTTGCGGATGTAGAAGTGATAATACTCGCAATTCAATTGCTTCAACAATTGGGTGTTGAGTCCTTTACGGTGACAATCGGACACGCACATGTATTACAGGCAATTTTGCAGCAATATACAATGAGCGGTGAGCAAGCGAATAGTTTGCGTCAATTATTAGTAGAGCGCAATTATGTAGGCTTTGAAGAAACGGTAAAATCATTTGACTTACAAAGAGAAAATAGCGAGATTTTACTGCAATTTATTGAAGAAGCAGCGAATGCTAAAAGTATTTTTAATATAGAGAAATATGTTGTCGATGAAAACACGCTGACATATATATACGAGCTAGAACGATTGTTAAAGCAGGCAAATGTAATGGACTATATTACATTTGATTTTACGTTGGCGAGCTCGATGAATTATTATACGGGAATGCTGTTTGAAGTATTTGCAGTAGGCAGTGGCTTCCCCCTTGGAAATGGCGGACGCTATGATGGATTGTTAGCCCAATTTGGGTCAGAGGTAGGAGCGACAGGCTTTGGCTTCCGTGTCGACCGATTGTTAGAAGTTGTGCAAACGAATGAACCTACAGTAGCAACAACATTGCTATTATTCGAGCCGCATTTATATAAAGAGGCATTGCAGCATGCGACAAAATTGCGGGCAGTTAGTCGCCGTGTGACGCTACAGGCGATTAGTAGCTTAACAAATGTAACTGCATATAAAGCGCAATTTAGCGAGGTTGTATACGTACAGGAGGAAGAATAATGACGGTGTTAACAATTGCTATGCCGAAGGGTCGCATTTTCACTGAGGCATGTAAAATATTAGAAAGTGCCAACTTTCGATTACCTAAAGATATGGAAGATACGAGAAAGCTAATGATTGAAATTCCTGAGGAAAATATTCGATTTATTTTAGCGAAGCCAATGGACGTACCTGTTTATGTAGAGCACGGTGTAGCAGATATAGGCATTGCGGGAAAGGATGTTTTACTTGAACAGCAGCGCACAATCCATGAACTTTTAGATTTGAAAATTAGTACATGCTATATCGCGGCTGCCGGTTTGCCCAATACAGGGATGAATGAAGTGGCGCCACGCATCGCTACAAAATATCCGCGCATCGCGACAAAGTATTATAAAGAAATTGGCGAGCAAGTTGAGATTATTGAATTAAATGGCTCCATTGAACTTGCACCGATGATAGGGCTAGCTGATAGAATTGTCGATATCGTTTCAACAGGTCGTACACTAAAGGAAAATGGACTTGTTGAATATGAGCGTATCGCGGACATCTCATCACGTCTAATTGCCAATCCTGTAAGCTATCGACTGAAAAGTGCACGCATTCAAGATTTAGTAAGTCGCTTAAGAAAATGTGTTGGATAGGAAGAAGGGCTGAATCATGCAAATTACAACATTAACAGATGATATTTCGTTAAAGCGCCCATTAGAGGGGGGCAATGAGCAACAGCTAGCAGTAGTGCGTGAAGTGTTAGCAAATGTGAAGACACAAGGTGATGCTGCTGTTCGTGCATATAGTGAAAAGTGGGACGGCGTAATGCTAAATGATTTTCGCGTTTCACAGCAGGAAATCGACGAGGCTGTAGCAAATTTCGATAAAACACTTTTAGCAGATTTAATCGAGGCGGCGGATAATATCCGTCTTTACCATAAAGAGCAGCGCCGCACAGGCTATAAGCTCCCTTTAGAGAATGACTCTTATTTAGCACAGCGTATTATTCCATTGGAGGCAGTAGGGCTTTACGTGCCAGGGGGCTCAGCAGCATATCCTTCATCGGTATTAATGAATGTTATTCCTGCACAGGTGGCAGGCGTGAAGCGCATCGTTCTTACTTCCCCAGCTAGTAAAGATGGTAAATTACCAGATGCAGTGCTTGTTGCCGCATCGATTTTAGGTATTTCGGAAATGTATAAAATAGGTGGTGCACAAGCAATCGCTGCATTAGCTTACGGAACAGAGACGATTGCCTCAGTAGATAAAATTACAGGTCCCGGTAATATTTATGTGGCACTAGCTAAGCGCGAGGTGTTTGGTGAAGTGGCAATTGATATGATTGCAGGACCGAGCGAAATTGCGATATTAGCAGATGAAACAGCCTATGCGGATGAGGTAGCAGCCGACTTATTATCACAGGCGGAGCATGATGTATTGGCATGTGCGATTTTAATTACGACATGTGAATCGCTCGCAGAAAGGGTTGCGGTGGAAATCGAACGTCAGCTGACAATATTGCCAAGAGAAAGCATTGCGCGTCAGGCAATTGAGCGCTTTGGTCATATTTATATAGCAGAGACGATGGACATGGCGATTGCTGCTGTCAATTCTTTAGCACCAGAGCATTTAGAAATTATGACAGCTGACGCAGAGACAGATGCACAAAAAGTGACGCATGCGGGTGCAATTTTTATTGGACGCTATAGCTCGGAGCCGGTTGGTGATTATTTTGCAGGGACAAACCATGTGCTACCAACAAACAGCACCGCACGTTTTGCAAGTGGGTTGAATGTAGATGATTTTATTAAGCGCACAAGCGTTGTTTATTATAGTGAAAAGACATGGGCACAAAATGCGCCTAAAATTGCACGTCTTGCAAGATTAGAAGGCTTAGAGGGACATGCCAGAGCGGTAGAAGCGCGCGGCTGGAAAAAAGGAGAGGTATAGCATGAGGTACGCAAAAATAGAACGCAACACAAATGAAACGAAAATTGCAGTGGAATTAAACTTAGATGGAGAAGGACAAGCTAAAATCGCAACAGGCGTACCTTTTATGGACCATATGCTTGATTTATTTATAAAGCATGGCTTATTTGATGGCACAATCACAGCAGACGGTGATACGTATATCGATGCACATCATACAACAGAGGATATCGGCATTGTTTTAGGGCAGGTAGTACGCGAGGCGTTAGGTGATAAAAAAGGGATTAAGCGCTACGGCAATGCCTTTGTACCTATGGATGATGCGCTTGCACAAGTAATTGTTGATTGCTCCAACCGTCCACACTTAGAGTATCGAGTAGCACCGATACTAACCGAAAAAGTAGGAACATTTGATACGGAGCTTGTGCATGAGTTTTTATGGAAATTTGCATTAGAGGCGCGCATGAATGTCCATGTCATCGTACCTTATGGGCATAATACGCACCATATTATAGAGGCGATTTTCAAGGCATTGGCAAGAGCGCTAGACGATGCGATTCAAATTGACTCGCGCGTGAAGGGTGTGCCGTCAACGAAGGGGCTACTAACGTGAAAATCGGCATAATCGATTATGGAATGGGTAATTTATTGAGCGTTGAGCAAGCGTTAAAACGGCTTGAGGTAGAGGTTGTGATTACCGCTAATAAAGAGCAATTGCAATTGATGGATGCGCTTATTCTACCGGGGGTTGGAGCATTTCCTGATGCGATGAAAAAATTACAGCAGGCTGGGCTTACTTCCTTTATTCAAGCGACTACAAAGCCTTTGCTTGGCATTTGCCTAGGCATGCAATTGTTATTTGAGGAAAGCGATGAAGTAACAGCGACAAAAGGGCTCGGTGTTTTTTCAGGACGCATTACAAAGTTTACAAATATACCGCGCATTCCACATATGGGCTGGAATGACTTACAGTTTGTTTATAAGCCAAGCTGGTTGACTGCATTACAACAAGAACGCTTCGTTTATTTTGTGCATTCTTTTTATGTAAGTGATATGAAGCAGAAGGAGCTTGTGGCATTTGCTAATTACTACGATGTGCAAGTACCGGGTATTGTAGTGAAAAATAACTTTACCGGCATGCAATTTCATCCAGAAAAATCAGGACAGTTCGGCTTATTTTTATTGCAGCAATGGTTGGAAGGGGTAAAAAAATGTTAACAAAACGAATTATTCCATGCTTAGATGTAAAGGATGGGCGTGTTGTGAAAGGTGTACAATTCGAGTCATTACGCGATGCAGGTGACCCTGTAGAGCTTGCGACATTTTATGATGAGCAAGGGGCAGATGAGCTTGTCTTTTTAGATATTTCAGCCTCCTATGAGGGGCGGGCTACAATGGAGGATGTCGTGCGGCAAACAGCGGCGAAGCTAGCGATTCCTTTTACGGTTGGTGGAGGCATTCGTACATTGGATGATATGAAGCGCATTTTGCGAGCAGGTGCAGATAAAGTGTCTATTAATACTTCAGCATTGGAGCGACCAGCGCTTATCCAGGAAGGTGCAGCTTATTTTGGTTCACAATGCATCGTTGTGGCAATTGATGCGCGTTTTTGTGATGAAGATGATACATGGATGGTTTATACGCACGGTGGGCGCAATAAAACCTCGTGGCAGGCAGTTGAATGGGCACAGGAGGCAGTACGCTTAGGAGCTGGAGAAATTTTATTGACAAGCATGGACCGTGATGGTGAAAAATCAGGCTTTGATTTAGCGTTAACGAAAGCAATTCGAGATGCTGTAACAGTGCCTATTATAGCGAGTGGCGGTGCTGGCAATGCTGAGCATTTTGTGGAAGTATTACAGAAGGCTGATGCGGATGCAGCATTAGCAGCCTCCATTTTCCACTATAAAGAAACGAGTGTAGCTGCCATTAAAGCGTATTTGCACAATAAAGGAGTTTGTGTACGATGATTGATGTAAAATTTAATGAAAAAGGCTTAGTAACAGCTGTCATTCAGCATGCAAAAACAAAGGAAGTGCTAACGGTTGCTTACATGAACGAGGAATCTTTAGCGAAAACGATTGAAACAAATGAAACATGGTTCTTTTCACGCTCGCGCAATGAACTATGGCATAAAGGGGCGACAAGCGGCAATACGCAAAAGGTCGTTTCCATTATGGCAGATTGTGACCGCGATGCTTTAGTTGTAGAGGTACTACCAGCAGGTCCAGCATGTCACACTGGTACAAACTCTTGCTTTACAGAAGCGATTGTGAAAAACGAAGAGGTCGGCTCAGTTAGTATGCTGTCCAAGCTAAGCGAGCTTATTAAAGAGCGAGAGAGTGAATTGCCAGAGGGAGCCTATACAACCTATTTATTTGACAAGGGCATTGATAAAATCGGCAAAAAAATTGGCGAAGAGGCGATGGAAGTGGTTATTGCTGCTAAAAACCGCGATGCTGCAGAGGTAAAGTGGGAAGCTGCTGATTTAATTTACCACTTACTCGTTTTATTACAGGAGCAGAAAGTAGATATATATGAGGTGTTAAAGGTGCTAGAGGAAAGGCATCAAAAGAAGCAATAAGCTTATGCTGTAAATTTTCCTTCTAAAACAAAAATTATGTGCAGATATGGATAAATCAATGACTATTAAATTGTTTGTGCTATAATAATAGATATTATATGAGGAACGTAATTTACGTTCCTTATTTTTCTTGTTTCGGAGGAAATATTGTTGGAAAATAAAGAACAAAAAAAAGAAAATATCGTCTCCTTTGTGCCAACAGGTGATTATTATTATGAAAAAGCAATAAAGGCACTGGAAAGGGACCAATTTGAAAAAGCATATAAATATTTAAAGCGTGCAGAGGAATTGAGCCCAGACGATATACGCGTTTTAACTCAATATGGTTTATTAGAAATAGAGGCTCAAAATTACGAGCATGCTTACGAATTGATTCATACAGCACATAGCTTGGAACCAAGCAATGCGGAAATCCTTTTTTTATTAGCAGATGTTTCAGGCTGTTTAGGCTTGATACATGATGCTAAAAAATATGCAGAGCAATACCTAGAGCAGGAGCCAGAAGGTATGTATGCGCTTGATGCATATGAAATTTTGGATTTTGTGGAGTTTGAGCAAAATCTCACGGAAGATGTCGATGAGCAAGAGGCAGAAAAATTAATTGGGCAGGAAAAAGCTCGACGTTTTATGGAGCAAGGTGCATTTCCAAAAGCGATTGAAGTGCTAGAGCAGCTCATAGAAAAATTTCCTGACGCATGGCCGGCTTATAATAACCTCTCACTCGCCTATTTTTATGTAGGGGAAGCAGAGCAAGCACACGCGTTATTAAACCAAGTGCTACGTGAAAATCATGGCAATCTACACGCTCTATGTAATTTGGCTGTTTTTGCCTATTATGAAAGAGCTGAAGCTGAGCTTGAAAAGCTAACAGCATTGCTCAAAAAAATTCAGCCCTATGATTGGGAAAATCGTTATAAGCTAGGCGCTACTTTAGCTTTAATTGGTGAGTATGAGACAGCCTATAAATGGCTTCGCTCTATGCATAAAAGAGGCTATGAGGGCGACCCCGGCTTTTATTATTGGCTAGCACAATCCGCTTATTTTTCACAGCAAGAGGAAATAGCGAAAGCTGCTTGGCAATCCTTGCTCGTTTTAGATCCTGCAAAGGAAGGGCTTGAGCCATGGCATATGAGCTCATTAGCGGATGAGGAGCAATCATTAGAAAAAAACCGCGAGTTAATTATTGAGAAAATTAATAGTAAATATCCAGCAGACCGCCTTTTTGGGCTTTTTATATTAAAGCATTCGCCACATAAGCAAGAAATTATTGCGCACCCAAAATGGATTGATATTGAAAAGTACAATGAAGTAGAAAAGCTGACTTTAGCATACTCGCTTGGACATGATTTTCAAATGACAACAGAATCTGAAAAAAGCTTTATTCGCTTTTTAGAAGTAGCTGAAAAATTAATAGAGGTATACGGCAAGCTGAATTTTACTGCAACTTCAGCATTGCAACTTTGGTTTTCAATTGGAGAGCTCGCACTGCGCTCCAGCTACTCCTTTAAAAATCCTGCCGCCATTGCCGCAGCAGTAGACTATATGCTGCAATCTGCAATGGGGGACAATATTACCAAAAAAAATTGTGCGGAAAATTATAATATTAGTGTTGCGACATTAACGAAATATGTTAATGAATTGTTAGCATTTGTACCGACTGAGTTTGAATAGGCATTTTATTTGAATATAGCTTTTGAATTGTATACGATGAATGCAGTCTAGTAGTCAAGTTTTGAGGAGGATTTTTTGATGACAGAGGAAAAAATTTATGATGTAGTCATTATTGGTGCTGGGCCAGCGGGCATGACAGCAGCGGTTTACGCATCTCGTGCTAACTTATCTACGTTAATGATTGAGCGCGGTATTCCAGGTGGTCAAATGGCCAACACAGAGGAAGTTGAAAACTATCCAGGTTTTGATCATATTTTAGGGCCAGAATTATCAACAAAAATGTTTGAGCATGCCAAAAAGTTTGGTGCAGAGTATGCTTATGGGGATGTTACAGAAATTACTGACGGGGAACAATATAAAACGATTGTTTCTGGTAAGAAGGAATATAAAACTCGTTCTATTATTATTGCAACGGGTGCAGAATATAAAAAAATGGGTGTACCGGGGGAGCAAGAGCTTGGTGGACGTGGCGTGAGCTACTGTGCAGTATGTGACGGAGCATTCTTCAAACAAAAGAACTTAATCGTTGTTGGTGGGGGAGACTCTGCCGTTGAAGAAGGTGTTTATTTAACGCGCTTTGCAGAAAAAGTAACGATTGTACATCGCCGTGATAAGTTACGCGCACAAAAAATTCTACAGGATCGTGCATTTGCTAATGATAAGGTAGATTTTATTTGGAATGCAACCGTAAAAGAAATTAATGAGGATAATGGTAAAGTAGGTAGCGTTACATTAACATCTACGGTAGATGGCACTGAAACGGATGTAAAAACAGATGGTGTATTCGTTTATATCGGTATGGTTCCGTTAACTGCACCATTTACACACTTAAATATTTTAAATGAAGCAGGCTATGTTGTAACGAATGAAAAAATGGAAACAGCTGTGCCAGGTATTTTCGCGGCTGGAGATGTGCGTGATAAAATGCTACGTCAAATCGTAACAGCGACAGGAGACGGTAGTATCGCTGCACAATCAGCGCAGCATTTTGTTGAAGAATTAAAGGAAAAACATAATCTTTAATTGAACTTTAATAATGCTGTAACTTTCTTGCAACAATAAAAGGGTATACTAAGGTTATTAGTGAATCTCCCTTTTTGAAATTTTTGTTTAGGTTGTTTCTGCTTATTTGCAGAAGCAACCTCTTTTTGTGCTTTCATCTTTACTACTTACAAAAAATTATTAGGCGTGTTGTTAGCTAAGCGCCCTGTTAAACTTCTTTCAGCAAAAATCTCCAGCAAATGTCACAGATTTTGAAGGGAGGCCTGCATGATGCAAGTCAGTTAACCGTCGTCACAGGACGTGACGGTTTTAGGTTAACTTCCACCAAATAGCTTGAAAAAATCTGGATACAATTACGCTAAGGTGTAATTGATAATGTATAATGAAGTAAAAGGTGAATGATAAAATAATTGCAATTGATTTGGGGTGAAATGTATGCAAAGAATTGCCAATTTACTAGCAATACAAGATGGGAAGGTATTGTTACTGCAAAAGCCAAGACGCGGCTGGTATGTCGCGCCGGGTGGCAAGATGGAAAGTGGTGAGTCGATTTATGAAGCGGCTATTCGTGAATTCCAAGAAGAAACGAATGCAACACCGCAAAATGTCCATTTAAAAGGTGTTTATACGATGGTGATTAAACGGGAGCAAGAAATCGTTAATGAGTGGATGCTTTACACTTTTGTCGCACATGGTATAGAAGGTATACCTTATGAGGAAACGAGGGAAGGCATACTTGGCTGGTTCGATATTGACCAATTGCACCATTTACCAATGGCTGAAGGAGACCGAACAAATTTGTTGTTTGTTGCATCAAATAAAGGGATGCAATATGGGACATTTGAGTATACAGAGCAATTTGAGCTATTAAGTGAAACAATACAAAATTCACAAGAGTAAATAAGCGAAGGGAGAACTGTCGATATGAGTAATCAAACATATGCACAGGAGCTAGTAATTATTTCAGGGATGTCTGGGGCTGGAAAGACGGTAGCGGTGCAAAGCTTTGAAGATTTAGGTTTTTATTGCGTCGATAATATCCCACCAGAACTTTTGACGACATTTTTAGCATTAATGCGTGATTCAGAGAGGAAAATTTCACGTATAGCTGTTGTAATGGATTTGCGTGGGTATCAGTTTTTTGAATCAGTATCGGCTGTTCTGAATGAGCTAGCCAATCAGGAAGATATTCAGGGCAATATTTTATTCTTAGATGCCGATGATGAGGCACTCGTAAGACGCTATAAAGAAACGCGACGCTCACATCCTTTGGCGCCAGCAGGTCTACTTTTAGATGGGATTAAATTAGAGCGTCAATTACTTGAGGAAATTAAAAGTCAGGCAAAAACAATTATTAATACATCGACGCTAAAGCCAAGGGAGCTACGTGAGATTATTACGAGTAAATTTGCGCATTCTAATAAGCCAATTTTTTCAGTAAATGTCATGTCCTTTGGCTTTAAACATGGCATGCCGATTGATGCTGACTTAGTATTCGATGTGCGATTTTTGAAAAATCCTTATTATGTTGAAGAACTCCGCCAAAAAACAGGTTTGCAAACGGAGGTTTCCTCCTATGTTTTGGCGACAGAAGAAACACAGCAACTTATCGTAAAGCTAACGGATTTATTGCAATTCATGGTTCCGCTCTACAAAAAAGAAGGTAAATCGCAGCTAGTCATTGCATTTGGCTGTACAGGTGGTCAGCATCGCTCTGTAACATTAGCAGAATATTTTGGAAAGCTGCTTAGTCAAAAGGAGCATACAATTGTGACGCACCGAGATATTAAACGTAGAAAGGCTTGATGGGATGGAAAAACTCAATAAAAAAGTCGTAGTCATCGGTGGCGGAACAGGGCTTTCCACTGTAATACGTGGTTTAAAAAAGAAGCCCTTTGATATTACAGCTATCGTAACTGTGGCAGATGATGGTGGGTCTTCAGGACGCCTTCGTGATGACTACGATATTCCACCGCCAGGCGATATACGCAATGTAATTGCTGCGCTCTCCGATGTAGAGCCTTTAGTTGAGAAGATGTTTCAATATCGCTTTTCGAACTCGGACGATTTAGGTGGTCATTCATTAGGAAATTTAATGCTTACAGCACTAACGGATATTACAGGTGATTTTAGCCACGCCATTGCTGAAATAAGCAAAGTGCTGAATGTACATGGCAAAGTATTACCTGCCTCTAATAAAAAAGTCACGCTGCATGCGGAGCTAGTTGACGGAACCTATATTGAGGGAGAGTCGCGTATACCGCAAGCTCAATCAGCAATTAAGCGAGTTTTTTTATCCCCGGGCGATGTAGCTCCTTTACCGGCAGCTATTCGTGCGATACATAGCGCAGACTATATTTTAATTGGCCCAGGTAGCCTATATACGAGCATTATTCCCAATTTATTAGTTGAAGAATTAGGGACTGCTGTTATTCGTTCCAAAGCTGAGAAAATATACATTTGCAATTTAATGACACAAAAAGGTGAAACGCTAAACTATAGTGTAGCAGACCATATTGAAGCCATTCATGCGCATATGAAAACACCATTTATTCAAAAGGTGCTAGTCAATGATTTTATAATGCCGCAACCTGTTATTGATAGCTATCAAACTGAAAATGCTAAGCCGGTTGCTGTAGATATTGAACGTATCGAAAAAATGGGAATTGAAGTAATTCAAAAGGAAATTGCGCTCATTAAAAACAATACTGTACGTCACCATGCACTGAATGTAGCACAGTGGCTAGAAGAATGTAGCGAACAAAAGCAGCGAAAAAAGAAATGCTAATAGCGGGACTTTATTCCTTGTAAAGAAAGGGGGAGACATCGATGTCGTTTGCATCAGAAACAAAAAAAGAGCTGACACAAATAGAGGCGGATGATATGAACTTAAAGGCGGAAGTTTCTGCACTCATTCGAATGAATGGCTCATTATCATTTACAAATCGCCAACTTAGCTTAGATGTCCAGACAGAAAATGCTGCAATTGCCAGAAGACTTTATACGATTGTTAAAAAGCTTTATCCATATAATGTAGAGCTACTTGTTCGTAAAAAAATGCGCTTAAAGAAAAATAATGTGTATATTTGCCGGGTGCGTGAAGGTGCTCGTGAATTGTTAACAGATTTGCAAATTATTTCGGATGAATTTCAATTTAACCATACAATTGCCGAATCACTTGTTCAAAAAAATAATCATAAGAGAGCGTATTTGCGTGGCGCTTTTTTAGCAGGGGGTTCTGTTAATAACCCTGAAACATCCTCCTACCATTTGGAAATTTATTCGCTATATAAAGAGCATGGTGAAGCATTGGCGGAGCTAATGAATACGTTCCAGCTAAATGCCAAAACGATTGAGCGAAAAAAAGGCTTTGTAACTTATTTAAAAGAAGCAGAAAAAATTTCTGATTTCTTAAGCCTAGTAGGCGCACATCAAGCAATGTTGAAATTTGAAGATGTACGAATTTTAAGGGATATGCGCAACAGTGTAAATCGCATTGTGAATTGTGAAACAGCGAATTTGAATAAAACGATTGGTGCTGCATTGCGCCAAGTTGAAAATATACGTTATATTGATAATGCCATTGGGCTTGATCAACTGCCTGAAAAGCTGCGTGAAATTGCACGTCTGCGTGTAGAGTATCAAGATGTGACATTGAAGGAGCTAGGCGAAATGGTATCGACGGGTGTTGTAAGTAAGTCAGGTGTCAACCATCGTTTACGTAAAATCGATGAAATTGCAGAGGCAATTAGACGCGGAGAAAAAATTTAAGCTAATAGTAGAAAAATTTTGAAAACGAATACAAAATACGATGCGTATACATTGTTCTTTTCCTATCAATTCGATAAGATAAGGTTACAATAATAGATGAGCGGTAATGGAAAGGGAGAAAAGGGAATGACTGAAAATCAAGTAGAAGTCAAATTAAAATCAGGATTGCAGGCTAGGCAGGCAGCGCTTTTTGTACAGCAAGCAAATCGCTATAAATCTGATGTCTTTTTACAAAAGGACAATAAAAAAGTAAATGCCAAATCGATTATGGGAATTATGAGTTTGGCAATTGCGAGAGGCACACAAGTAACCCTAATAGCTACTGGTGAAGACGCAGAAAAAGCAGTTGCCGCACTGACGGAATTTATTGAGCAAGAAGACTAAGCAACTGTAAGTAGGAGAAAAAATATGTATAAATGTAGAGAAGCATCAAATGAAGAAGTTCAATTTGTTGAGGAGGAATTAACGAAATATAATTTACGAAAAAAGCCGCTATTACAAGAAAAAGAGTTCATTTCTTTTAAGCATGTAGTGGAGGACGATGGCAAAATAATCGGTGGTGTATTTGGTTATTCTTCCTACTATAAAATTGGCTATATTGATACATTGTGGGTTGATGAAAATTATCGTCATAAAGGAATCGGGACAGTGCTTTTAAAAGCAATTGAAGCGGATTTATATGATTTTGGTTGCAAGGTCATTCGTCTTGAAACTTTTGATTTTCAAGGACCTGCATTTTATAAAAAGAATGGTTATGAGGAATTTGGGTCGCTCTATTACCCAAATGCAAATCTTTATGAAATCTTTTTAAAAAAATAAGGAAATATTGTTGCGGTCAGATTGCATTTGCCAACTGACCGTTTTTTAGCGAGAAAGAATGAGGCTGTCCGAAAAGATGTGCACTTTTCGGACAGCCCCGTCCCTTTTCTTTATTCATAAAACCGATAAACCTCTATTGCTCGCTAATTTATATTCAAATGATAGTTGTCATGAATTAAATAAGTCTGTCATAAGTAGTTTAAAGAGAGGTGGATAAGGCTCAATCGGTACAGTGTGATATCGCCTTTATCCATCAACTCCCTCTTATGAGTCAATTAGGCTGCTAAACTAATTGGCTCATAAATCAGGTCTTGCTATACAAAATATTATATTGAAACAGTAAAATGGTGCCCTCGGAGGGAATCGAACCCCCAGCGGAAGAACCGGAATCTTCAGTGTTATCCATTACACCACGAGGACAAGTGCAAAAATTGTGCAAAGCTCTGAATGGTGATAAAATCATCGTATATGCAAAAATTAACGACTTTTCAATTATACAAACGACAGCTGAATATTTCAAGATAAATTTTCGGAGTTTATATTTGACCTTTCTTGACTATTGCGTGTATGATAAGAATACAGTTGAAGGAGCTTAGCTTTTCAACAATGAGCATATGAATTTACCTTTTATAAAGGAGGATTTTTCAATGAATTTAATTCCTACAGTTATTGAACAAACAAACCGTGGTGAGCGAGCTTACGATATTTATTCACGCTTACTAAAAGACCGTATTATTTTATTAGGCAGTGCAATTGATGATAATGTAGCAAACTCAATTGTAGCGCAGTTATTATTTTTAGAGGCAGAAGACCCAGATAAAGATATTTCTTTATACATTAACTCTCCTGGTGGTTCAATTACAGCAGGTATGGCTATTTACGATACAATGAACTTCATTAAACCGAAAGTACAAACAATTTGTATCGGTATGGCTGCGTCGATGGGGGCGTTTTTATTAGCTGCTGGTGAGCCAGGGAAACGTATGGCATTACCAAACGCAGAAGTAATGATTCACCAACCACTTGGCGGTGCACAAGGGCAAGCAACTGAAATTGAAATTGCCGCAAAACGTATTTTACACTTACGTGAAAAATTAAACACAATTATGGCTGAGAAAACAGGTCAAGATTATGCAACAATTTCTCGCGATACAGACCGCGATAACTTCATGACGGCTGAGCAAGCAAAAGCATACGGCTTAATTGATGAAATTATTGAGCGCAACCAAGTGAAATAATAGAGGCGTCCAAAAAAGCCGTGCGATTGCCGGCGTTTTGGACGCTTTTGTTAATGTTTCTTCAAAGGGTTCACACAGGGAGAAACGCAAGAAGATTTTATCACGATTCAGCAGGAAACTCCCACCTCCACAGGCGCAAGATGAATCCTGATTCAGTAGGTGTTCAAATACCTGCTGAATCATGATAAGGCCTCCAGCAGATGTCACAGATTTTGAAGAGGAGCTTTTCGAGCAAGCTCGAAAAAATCTGGACGCAATTACGCCTCGGCGTAATTGATGAAAATCGGAAAAACACTAGATTTAGCAGATTGTTTTCGAGTGAAGGTGAAAAGCAAATTTTCATGGTATATGTAAGAGCCATTGCTTTTTTATCGAAAAATCCTAATTCACCCATCTTCACTTAGAAGAAACACTGTTACTCTCACTATTAAAGATAGTCTTCTTTATTTCCATAAGCATATCTTTTAAAAAGCATCCTCAAAAAACGTCCCACAAGCAGGCGAAAGCACTGCTTGTGGGACGCTCTTTTAGTTTGGCATGTTTTTTGCCATTTGACCTTGACCATACATATTAAGCATCGCTTGCATATCAGGGCCTGACAATTGAGGCACTTGATAATTGCCTTTTTTGTTTTGATAAATAGATATTTCATAGGCCATTTCAATACAGTTTGGTACAGAATCCTGTAGGACACGGCGTAACACAGGGTTACACGTTTCGAGTGCAGCCTTTGTTTTGCCTGTAGCACCAACTTTATGAACGCTTAATAAGCAGCCAGCGATGATAGCATCATCTAGCTCGTTAGCAGCTTGCATTGGTTTTTTTGGTTCACCTGGTGTGATACCATATTTGAAATCATTTCCTGTTTGCATATTGTATGTGCGTGTAGGATGCTGTGGGTCGTGCCCCGTTTTGTATGCTTCGACAGTAATATTATATTCATCGAGCATAAAAGCATATTGCTTGTCCATAATAGAAAGTAGCTCTGGGTCTTGCACATGGTCACGCAGCAAAACGCATTGATTTAAGCCACCAATCATTGCGCTTAAAACTTCATGCACATCAAATAACTCATGTCCGCCATGATTTGTCGAAAGTGGTCCCATTGCTTGTTCCTGCTGTTGCTGTTGAAAATCACCTGTCATTAATTTTTCCTCCTATCGAAATGTCGTACATTTTATAGGTTGCCTAACTTGTGTTATTTTATACATAGTGAATTGAAAGAGGGATGCAAATGAAAACAGTTAATTTTTACTTAAGACCTGATTGTCAGTTATGTGAGGAAGGCTTGCTGACACTAAAGCTTGTACAAGAGGATTATGCATTTGAGCTCACTGTTATTAACATTGAAGAAAACGAGGCACTACATGAGAAGTATATGCTGATGATTCCAGTTGTTACTTGTGATGAGCAGATTCTTCAATACGGTCAGCTTGATTATGTAACACTGTTTGAAGCACTGCACGAGTAACGGTGCTTCAAGTAGTCGTTATTATAATTGATTCGAAATTTTTAGACAAAATAATTTGCTAAAAAATATAGATGTGTATATAATATAGTCGAAAGGTAATTTTTTTTACTCTAAGTGGGACGATTTTTTATTGGTGGGACAAAAAATGACCCGAAGATATACCTACTTATATTAAGCAACAATTGATTGAGGCTTCACTTTATGGAAGGTGATGTTGTTGAACGGTAATTCTTTATATGAAATGCAGCGCAAATTGGTGCCGGAAATGGATGATTTGCTGACGAAGCGCTTTCGATTATTGCAGGCAATTGCATTACAAAGCCCTATCGGAAGAAGAGCTTTAGCTGATATTTTACAGCTTACAGAACGCGATGTTCGTAAAGAGACGCAAATTTTAAATGACCAGCAATTAATTCAAATTCAGGTCAAAGGCATGGTTTGCACAGAACTTGGGTATACCGTTTTAGAGCAATTAAAAACATTGTTTAACGAGTTAATGGGTATTTCCAAAAAAGAGCAACAGCTTCAGACTGCGCTTCAAATTAGCAAAGTTATTATCGTCCCAAGTGATATTGAGCAAGATGTGAGCACTTATTCTTTAATAGGAAAAGAGGCTGCAACACTTGTTATGCAAAAAGCACAGCCGAACTGCAAAATAGCGGTGACAGGAGGTAGCTCAGTTGGCTCGATTGGGCCATATCTACAACCTTCTAAAGCTTTGCAAAGTGCACAATTTATTGCTGCACGAGGTGGGATTGGTGATGAAATGACAATGCAAGCGAACACGCTCGTTGCACAATTTGCCGAGCGGTGTCACGCAACGTATCGCACGCTATTTTTACCAGAGCATTTAAGCGAACAAGCATACAGTGCTATGAAAGATGAACCAATTGTTAAGGAAATGATTGAACTTTACGACAATATTAATATCGTAATTCATGGCATAGGTGATGCAATGGAAATGGCTGACCGCAGGCAAAGTACAGAACAAGACAAACAATTATTGCTGAACAAAGGCGCGATTGGTGAAGCATTTGGCTATTATTTCGACGAACAAGGGCAAATTGTGCACCATATTCGCACAATCGGAATTCAGCTAGAACAAGTGCAGCAAAGTGATTTAATTATCGCGATTGCAGCGGGAGCAAGTAAGGCAAAATCGGTACAGGCATATTTTAAAAATGCAGTAAAAAATACAATTTTCATTACCGATGAAAGTGCAGCAAATGCAATTTTAGAAAATCTATAATGGGCAAATAAGCTCTTATAAATAAATTTTTGGAGGAATTTCACATGGCAGTAAAATTAGCAATTAATGGATTCGGACGTATTGGACGCAAAGTATTTCGTGAAGCAATGAATAACAGTGAAGTGGAAGTAGTTGCAATCAACGACTTAACAGATGCTGGTCAGCTTGCACACTTATTAAAGTATGACTCAGTACACGGTATCTATGATGCTGATGTGAAAGCAGGGGAAAATTCTTTCACTGTTAACGGTACAGAAATTAAAGTATATGCAGAAAAAGACCCAACACAATTACCTTGGGGCGAATTAGGTGTAGACATTGTACTTGAATGTACAGGTATTTTTAACAATAAAGAAAAGTTAAGCTATCATTTACAAGCAGGTGCGAAAAAAGCGATTCTTTCAGCTCCGGCAAAAGGTGATGTACCAACATATGTAATGGGTGTAAACCACGAAGATTACAATCCAGAAACAGATGATGTATTATCGAATGCTTCTTGTACAACAAACTGTCTTGCACCATTGGCAAAAGTATTAGACGAAAAATTTGGTATCGAGCGCGGATTAATGACAACAATCCACTCTTATACAAATGACCAACGCATTCTTGACTTACCACACCCTGACTTACGTCGTGCGCGTGCTGGTGCGTTATCAATGATTCCAACTACAACGGGTGCAGCAGTAGCAGTATCAAAAGTATTACCTCAGTTAAAAGGTAAATTAGATGGCTTCTCAATGCGTGTACCAACACCAAACGTATCTTGTGTAGACTTAGTTGCAACATTAAAAAAAGACGTAACAGTTGAAGAAGTAAATGCAGCATTAAAAGAAGCAGCAGAAGGCGAATTAAAAGGTATTTTAGATTACAATGAGCTACCATTAGTATCAACTGATTACAATGGCAACGTAAGCTCTTCAACAATCGACGGACTATCTACAATGGTGCTAGAAAATAAACTAGTAAAAGTTATTTCATGGTATGATAACGAAAGTGGTTACTCTGCACGTTTATTAGATCTTGCACTATATGTAGCAAGCAAAGGTTTCAAAAAATAATATAGCCTGAGTCAACAAGAAGAAAGGGGTCGTCTGAAAAATCATTTTGAGACGGCCCTTTTGCGACGAGGATAATGACAATTTATCATGAAACTCCCATCTTCATAGGTGGCGAGAGGAATGCTTATCTTGCATTTTATTCAGTGGGTGTTCAAACACCTGCTGAATCATGATAAAGCCTCCCGCGGATGTCACAGATTTTTTTCGAGCTTGCTCGAAAAAAATCTGGACGCAATTACGCCTCGGCGTAATTGATTGTGACTACTGCAGGTGTTTTTTTGTACTAATAGCTTAGTGACAGGTACAATTGTTTCGGCACTGTATTAAAAGAAAGCCCTCTTTATTTTAATGAGCAAACATTTTACCAAAACACTACCTGCCAGCGTTCAAAATGCCGGCAACTGCACGGCTTTTTGGACGCTAGCCGAATTTTCATTTTTCGTTCATATTTAGTTCGTAAATGGCAAGACATTGAATGTAACTTTTGCTACTATAAAACTAAGTGCGCTAAAAGTTGAAGGGAGCTTTTTTATGTTGAGTAAAAAGACGATGAAGGATATTAATATAAAAGGGAAGCGTGTCTTTGTACGTGTTGATTTTAACGTGCCTATGGAAGATAGTCGCATTACAGATGATACGCGTATTCGCGCGGCATTACCGACAATTCAATATTTAGTTGAGCAAGGTGCAAAAGTTATTTTAGCATCGCATTTAGGTCGCCCTAAAGGGGAGATAAATGAGGAAATGCGTCTAACAGCAGTAGGAACACGCCTAGCACAATTAATTGAGCGTCCTGTAACAAAATTAGACGAATCAATCGGTGAAACGGTAGAAGCGGCGATTGCTAAAATGCAAGAGGGTGATATCGTATTATTAGAAAATGTTCGCTTCCATAAAGGCGAGGAGAAGAACGACCCAGAGTTGGCACAAAGCTTTGCTAAACTAGCTGATGTTTATGTAAATGACGCATTTGGTGCAGCGCACCGTGCACACGCAACGACAGAAGGGATTGCTAAATATATCCCTGCAGTATCAGGTTTTCTAATGGAAAAGGAACTGGATGTCTTAGGGAAGGCTTTATCGAATCCAGAGCGTCCATTTACAGCAATTATCGGCGGTGCGAAGGTAAAGGATAAAATCGGTGTAATCGAAAATTTATTAGAAAAAGTAGACCACTTAATTATTGGTGGCGGTCTATCGTTTACATTTATTAAAGCTCTAGGGCATGATATCGGAAACTCTTTACTAGAAGAAGATAAAATCGAGCTAGCGAAAAGCTTTATTGATAAGGCGAAGGAAAAAGGCGTGCAATTACATATGCCGATTGATGCTGTTGTAGCAGATGCATTTTCAAAGGATGCAGCTACTCAGGTAGTAGATATTGATGCAATTCCAGCAGGCTGGATGGGACTTGATATTGGACCAAAAACAGCGGCAAGCTACGCAGATGTTATTGCAAATTCAAAACTAATTATTTGGAATGGGCCAATGGGCGTATTCGAAATGGAAAAATTCGCAAACGGTACAAAAACAGTTGCAAACGCAATGGCTGCAACAGAGGGCTACACTGTAATTGGTGGCGGCGATTCGGCAGCAGCTGTTGAAAAATTCGAAGTAGCAAGCCAGATGAATCATATTTCAACAGGTGGCGGTGCAAGCTTAGAGTTGATGGAAGGTAAGGAACTTCCAGGTATCGTCGCGTTAAATGATAAATAAAATAACTTATTTATTGGAGGCAAAAAGATGCGTAAACCAATTATTGCAGGAAACTGGAAAATGTATAAAACATTTGATGAAGCAGTTGAATTTGTAGAAGCACTACAAGATAAAATTCCATCAAGTGATAAAGTGGACGCAGTCGTTTGTGCACCGGCTCTTTATTTGCCAATACTTGTGCAAATTCAGGCTGAGTCAGAGCTAGCAATTGGCGCACAAAATATGCACTTCGAAAATGAAGGTGCATTTACTGGGGAAATAAGCCCAGCACAGCTAGCGAGTGTAGGTGTGGACTATGTAATTTTAGGTCACTCAGAGCGCCGTGAAATGTTTAATGAAACAGACGAAGCAGTTAATAAAAAGGCGCGTGCAGCTCTAGAGCATAGCATTGTACCAATTATTTGCTGTGGTGAAACGCTAGAGGAGCGAGAAGCGGGGCAAACGACAGCGAAAGTGTCAGCACAAATTCGTGCGGCATTGCAAGGCTTTACAGGCGAAGAAGTGGCACATATGGTTATTGCCTATGAGCCAATTTGGGCAATTGGTACAGGGAAAACAGCAACTGCTGATGATGCCAATGAGACATGTGGCGCTATTCGCGCAGTTGTAGAGGAGCTATATGGAAACAACGTAGCGGAGGCAATTCGCATTCAATACGGTGGCTCTGTAAAACCAGATAATATTGTCGAGCTACTTTCTAAGGAACATATCGATGGTGCATTAGTTGGCGGCGCAAGCTTACAGCCCGAATCATATTTAAAATTATTGGAGGCGGGGGCAAATGCCTAAAAAGCCAGTAGCATTAATTATTTTAGACGGCTTTGCGCTACGTGACGAAGTAAAAGGAAACGCAGTGGCGCAGGCAAACAAACCAAACTTTGACCGTTACTGGAACGTCTATCCGCATACGACATTAACAGCAAGTGGTGAGGCGGTAGGCCTGCCAGATGGTCAAATGGGTAATTCAGAGGTTGGACATTTAAACATCGGTGCAGGTCGAATCGTTTATCAAAGCTTAACGCGTATTAATAAGTCTATCCGTGAAGGTGATTTTTTCCGCAATGAGGCACTTTTGCAAGCGGTAGAACATGTGAAAAAGCATGGCTCAAAGTTGCATTTAATGGGGCTTTTATCTGACGGTGGTGTCCATAGCCATTATGAGCATCTTTTTGCATTGCTCAATTTAGCGAAGGCAAATGGAGCCGAGGATGTATACGTGCACGGCTTTTTAGACGGACGTGATGTTGGTCCAACGACTGCGTTAGAATATATTGAGGAAACAGAAAAGCAAATGGCTGAAATCGGCATCGGTTCATTTGCAACAATTCACGGTCGCTATTATGCGATGGACCGTGACAAACGCTGGGAACGTGTGGAACTATCCTATAAAGCATTAGTAGACGGTGTTGGTCAAACAGCGGCAACTGCAAAGGAGGGTGTGTCGTCCTCCTATACGCGTGAAGTTGTTGATGAATTTGTTGTGCCGTTTGTCATTACGAAAGAAGGGCAACCGACTGCGACAGTTGATACGAATGATGCGATTATCTTTTTCAACTTCCGACCAGACCGTGCAATTCAGCTTTCGACAGTATTTACAAATCCAGCATTTAACGGATTTGAGCAATCAGAAAAGCATCCTGAAAATGTGATGTTCGTATCATTCACACATTATAGTGATGAGGTGAATGCACTCGTTGCTTATGAAAACGATAATTTAGTGAATACTGTAGGGGAAGTAATTGCAGCAAATGGCTTAACGCAGCTTCGCATCGCTGAAACTGAAAAATATCCACATGTAACATTTTTCATGAGCGGTGGACGTGAGGACAAATTCCCTGGCGAGGAGCGTATTTTAATTGCTTCTCCGAAAGTAGCAACATATGACTTAAAGCCAGAGATGAGCGCATATGAAGTAACAGATGCCCTGCTTTCCGCAATAGAAGAGGAGCGCTTTGATGCTATCCTATTAAACTTTGCAAATCCGGATATGGTTGGACATAGCGGCTTGCTAGAGCCAACGATAAAGGCAATTGAAGCAGTTGATGAATGCCTCGGTAAAATTGTTGATGCAATTCTTGCAAAAGGTGGCGCAGCAATTATTACGGCTGACCACGGTAATTCAGATGAGGTAATTACACTGAATGATTTACCGATGACAGCTCATACAACAAATCCTGTTCCAGTTATTGTGACACAGAGAGATATAGTGCTTGAGCAAAACGGCATTTTAGCAGACCTTGCGCCAACAATGCTAGCGCTTCTCGAAGTGGAGCAACCAGCTGAAATGACAGGGAAGTCATTAATGATGACAACAAAATAAGTTTATCCAAAAAGGAGAATGAAACATGCCATTTATTACACAAGTTTATGCTCGCGAAGTATTAGATTCACGCGGTAACCCAACAGTTGAGGTAGAAGTATTTACAGAGTCAGGCGCATTTGGTCGTGCAATCGTACCATCTGGTGCATCAACTGGTGAACATGAGGCAGTTGAATTACGCGACGGCGACACAACACGCTATTTAGGTAAAGGTGTACTAAAAGCGGTTGAAAACGTCAATACAATTATTGCGGAAGCATTAGAGGACAATTTCTCTGTACTAGACCAAGTAGTAGTAGACAAAGCATTAATCGAGCTTGATG
Source organism: Metasolibacillus sp. FSL H7-0170 (assembly GCF_038593115.1). Taxonomy (NCBI): domain Bacteria; kingdom Bacillati; phylum Bacillota; class Bacilli; order Caryophanales; family Caryophanaceae; genus Metasolibacillus; species Metasolibacillus sp. FSL H7-0170. The sequence goes on from NZ_CP151964.1 coordinate 3,430,893, forward strand.
GTACAGCAAACAAAGGGAAACTAGGCGCTAACGCTATTTTAGGTGTATCGATGGCGGTTGCTCATGCAGCAGCAAACTATTTAGATATGCCATTATACCAATACTTAGGCGGCTTCAACGCGAAACAATTACCAGTGCCAATGATGAATATTTTAAACGGTGGAGCACACGCGGATAACAACGTCGATATTCAAGAATTTATGGTAATGCCTGTCGGTGCAGAGTCATTCACACATGCACTGCGCATCGGCACTGAAATCTTCCATAGCTTAAAAGCGGTATTAAAAGCAAAAGGCTATAATACGGCTGTTGGTGACGAAGGAGGCTTCGCTCCAAACTTAGGCTCAAACGAAGAAGCAATTACAGTTATTTTAGAAGCTATTGAAAAAGCAGGCTACAAGCCGGGTGAAGAAGTGCGCCTAGCAATGGACGTTGCCTCTTCAGAGCTATTCAATAAAGAAGACGGCAAATATCACTTAGATGGAGAAGGCGTCGTTAAAACATCGGAAGAAATGGTTGACTGGTACGAGGAATTAACAGCAAAATACCCAATCATCTCAATTGAAGACGGCTTAGACGAAAACGACTGGGCTGGTCATAAATTATTAACAGAGCGCATCGGCAACCGCGTACAGCTTGTAGGTGACGATTTATTCGTAACAAACACAGAAAAGCTTTCTCGCGGTATCGAGGAAGGCGTAGGCAACTCTATTTTAATTAAAGTAAACCAAATCGGTACGTTAACAGAAACATTTGATGCAATCGAAATGGCAAAACGCGCAGGCTACACAGCAGTTATCTCTCACCGTTCTGGTGAATCAGAGGATGCAACAATTGCAGACATCGCTGTTGCAACAAACGCTGGTCAAATTAAAACAGGTGCACCATCTCGTACAGACCGCGTAGCAAAATACAACCAATTACTACGCATCGAAGACCAACTAGATGCAACTGCACAATATTTAGGCTTAGATACGTTTTATAATTTAAAATAAAATGAAAAGGGCGGTCGAGAAAGCGGGGAACACCTGCATTTCCCGACTGCCCTGTTTTGTATTTATAGAAAAATTCAGCTCAATTGCAGTAGGAAGGGAAATGCCGATGAAGAAGATTACTTTATCAAATGGAAAAATAGTTGAAGTCGAATGTTTAAGCTGCGCATTAACAAGCGGGGCCGTTAAGCCAGATGGAGGAACTGTAATTGAAACAGCATATTTTCATGCTCATCAAGATGTCGCGTATCCAATAAAAGGATTAATTATAGTAGTCTCTAAAAGACATATAAAGTGTTTTGATGAATTGACTGAGGATGAAAAGGTTGATTATATAAATATTTTGACAAAAATCAGAGCGGCGCAAAGGAAGGTTTTAACGTCTTTCAGCAGAAGCCTTCCACCTCTTTAGATGGTGAGATGAATGCAAGTATAAGACCGATTTCAGCGGGTGCCAAACACTCGCTGAAAGAAGTTAAAGCCTCCGGCGGATGTCAGGGATTTTGAAAGGAGTCAATCGTCCAAGTACAATTCAAAATCCCGACACAATTACGCCGAGGCGTAATTGATATATAGAACATGTGTATTATTTCTACAATGAAGATACAACACATCATTTCCATACATGGATGGTACCTCGCTATGAATGGATGCAATTCAGAAACTAACAAAAGAACTTCAAATTCTATAGAAGAACAAATTTTTAAAAAGGAGCTATCAGGAAGGTAAAACCCTCCCGACAGCTCCTTTATATATGAAATGTTAATCATCAATGCTATATTCTAAAATTTTCCCAGTTTGAGCATCAATTTCGAACTCATGCTCAATATGACCATCTCTAATTTCGATTTCATATACGTACAGACCATCATCTTTATCGAGCTTAGTTTTTATTACGCGACCGGATGCTTGCTTTTGTGCAATCGCAATAGCTTGCTCTGATGAAATCAAGTTGCCTGGCTTAGCATACGAATAATCATCATTGTCATTTTTATAAGAAATGTTTTTATTATCCCATTTCGTATGATTTAAAATTGCGCCTGTTTGTGCATCAATATTAAATTCGTTTGCGATGCTACCATCACGAACGATAATTTCATAAACACCATCGTCTAGCTTCGCTTTTGTGACGTTACCAGAAGCTTGCTTTAGCGCAATATCCATTGCCTGCTGCTTTGTCATTATATTTGCAGAAGTTTTACTAGTTTGTTGTTTTACTGTATTTAATGTTTCACGCTCAACAACAGTTAATGAGCCTGTTTTCGCATTTACTTCAAGTTCTAGCTTTTCCGTCGCTGTTTTGATTTCGATTTCATAATGTGGGATATTATCGTCATTGTCATAATCAAAATCAATAATTTGACCATCAAATTGCTTTAAGGCGATATTTTTAGCTTCCTGTGCTGTAATAGCATTTGATTTTTCTGCTGAGCCTGTTAAATCCTTTTGAGCAAAAAGATAGCCAACTAATATTCCCGCAAATACAGTCGGGATAATCCAATATTTTTTCATTTCAAGTTCACTCCTCAAATTAGTTATAGCTTAATTATAAAAAGTGAAAATGAGATGACTATTAGAGAAAGATTAGAATTTGATGAGAATTTAATCATCAAACTCTACAGATAGAATTTTTCCTGTAATTGCATGAATAATAAATGTCGTTTCATAATCACCATGCTCAATATCGATTTCATATATGCCCCCATCATCGGTCTTTTTAAAATCAACATTATCTACGACACCAGCCTGTTCCTTTAAGGCAATTTGGATAGCCTGCTGCTCGGAAATTAGGTAGTTTTTATTCTGATTATTATTTTGCTCAGGCTTTGCCACTTGCTGCTCCGAAGGTTTTGACTCGCTTTCTTCCTCTGCTAAATTCTCTTGGGCAACCTCTTTATCATCAGTTTGTCCTACAAATTGATGTACTATTGCTAAATTAGAAGGACGACTATTTTCTAAGTTGATATTTACCTGATAGATGCCCTCTTGTGTTGCAAAGGAAACAACTGCAATATCCTCCTGCATGACAATTGATTTCACTTCACCCGCATAGAGCTTGTCGATATGAGCCTGCACATCCGCCTCACTTAACGGTTGCTTTTGGTTAACACTATTTAACCGAGTAAATAATACGTAACTAATGATACATGTAGCAATCAGTATTACAATCATTTTCTTATTCACGTATTATCACTTCCTTAGCTGAAATTGTAATAGTTGTACCAACACCAACTGTACTGTTAACTTCTATATCAAGATTGAGTAAATCTGCAAGCTCTTTGGCAATTGCTAAGCCGAGCCCCGTACCACCAGTTTTGCGACTACGTGCTTTATCAACACGATAAAAGCGTTCGAATAAATGTGGCAAATCTTTTTTGGGGATGCCTTGACCCTCATCTTGAATAATTATTTGCTTTGTAGGCTTCATCGTAATTATTATTGGCTGCTCACTATATTTTCGGGCATTATCAACGAAAATATAGAGAAGCTGTTTTAATTTTACTGCATCTGTTGTCAATATAAAGTTCTGTCCCTGTATGCGAACTTCACGTGCATAAGCCTGCTGCATCGTCGCTGTGATTTCCTGTAACAGTGGCTCTATATGTGTAGTAGCTAAATTAATCTCGATAGTTTCATTGACAGAGGCAAGCTGTAGCATTTGTGTAATCATATCCTGCATATTCGCAGTTTCCTTTGTAATCGCAGTTAAAGCCTCATAAGCAACTTGCTCATTTTGAAAGCCACGACGTTGTAACAGCTTTGCGTAGCTTTCGATAACAGTTAGCGGTGTTTTCAGCTCATGCGAGGCATTGCCAACAAATTGTTGCTGCTTCATATAGTTGTCCTCTAAACGATGCATCAAGGCATTATAGGTAGTCGTCATTTCAGCAATCTCATCTTTTTTATTTTCCTTTAAAGGTAGCTGCTCATAGCGATTTGTCTTAATATTTTGTTGCATCGTTGTCGTTAGCTGCTGAATAGGCTTGGCAATCACTCCCGCTAAGACAGAGCTTGCTAAATAAATAGGTACAATGGCGATAAGTGCCATCGCGATTAAAATCCATTTTAACAACGCGATATTTTGCGCAATACCGTATAATGGTTCAACCAATTCTAGTGTAACAATCTCCCCGGTTGGCCAAAGTAGAGGGTAGTTCATCGAAATAACAGGCGTATCTTTCCAAGAGGAAATGGTATAATCAGCGCCCTTTTCTAATGTGAAAGGGATGCGCTCCACTGTTGTCGTTGCCTGCATATAAATAAGCTGCTTGTCGTTTTCATCGACAATGCGCAAAGCACCATTAGATGGGATATAAGCACGTAGAAAGGAGCTAATATCTATGCTTGTATCCACTTTACTAATCGTACTCATTAATTCATCAGCACGATTTTGTAGCTGTGTATATTCCGTTTGAAAGGCGAACTGCTTGTAAACAAGAAAAATACTAGTAAAGCTCGTTGCCATAATAAGTAGCGTCAGCAATGTCGAAAATAAATTAATTTTCGTTTTAAGCTTCATCATTTACTACCTTCAATACATAGCCCACACCGCGTACAGTATGTATAAGCGATGTGCCAGTCGCATCGATTTTTTGGCGCAAATATCGAACATAGACATCAACAACATTTGTATCACCATAATATTCATAGCCCCATACGGCATTTAAAATTTGCTCTCTACTTTGTACGTGCTGGGGATGCTTCAAAAAATGTACTAATAAATCGTATTCGCGCGGTGTTAAATGAATCGCTTGTCCTGCACGTATCACTTCTCGCGTTTGTTCATTCAGCGACAAATCCGCAAAGCATAGCTCATCCTGCTGCATTTGTGCCATAGGAGATACCCTTAACGCCGCCCGAATACGAGCGAGTAGTTCCTCGAAATCAAAGGGCTTTGTCACATAATCATTCGCACCTAAATCAAGACCCGTCACTTTATCTTGTACAAGCCCTTTTGCTGTTAATAAAATTACAGGTGTAATGTCCTTTTTACGAATGCGTTGTAACACTTCGAAGCCATTCATCTCTGGTAGCATGACATCAAGTAGTACTAAATCCCAATGCTCCTCGCGATACGCAATTAATCCTTCAGTTCCTGTATAAGCGGCTTTCGTTACGTAGCCTTCAAATTCAAGCTCCAGTTGCAGAACTCGTGCAATTTGCGGCTCATCCTCTATAATTAAAATTTTTTGCACGATTAGGACCTCCAATCTTATCATTATCCTAGTAGATAAAAAACATAGATGCAAGTAGGTTAAAATATTAGGTGTGTTGATTATGTAAATAATGTATATTAATTAGCGTATTTTATAGGGGAAATGCTTTTTTCATAGGCATACGCTCGTTGATTGGAGTGGAGGGGGCGACTCCATCGGGACAAAAGTGTAGGGAGGCTAAGGTCGCCACGTCCTGTGGCAACGCCTCCATGACCAACATCGTGTTGGCTCCAAGCTGAAAATCCATTTATTTCGGCGAATGCCGAAATAAATTAGTTGAAGCCACACCCCGAGGAAAGCGTCCCCCGCAACGGAAATCAACACGCCTGTTAAAATATTTCACATTGTCATACAGTGAAGCATTTGGTATAATGTAGTTTGTTGCAATGTTTGGGATGCAGGAGGTGGACGTATGCATACGTTATTATTAACTTTACTTATTATCGTTTCGATTGCTTTAATTGCTGCTGTATTATTACAATCAGGTAAAAGTGCAGGTTTATCAGGGGCCATCTCTGGTGGAGCAGAGCAACTTTTCGGCAAACAAAAAGCGCGTGGGATGGATTTAATTTTACATCGCACAACAATCGTTTTAGCTGTAATTTTCTTTCTTTTAGCATTAGCGATTACAAAAATTTAATTAGTATAAGACAAAACTGCCCTATAAGTGTGAAAGCTTATGAGGCAGTTTTTTTATTTCATTTGAGCAATTGAAAAGCCGATTGAATAGGGCAAGCGTCAATAAAATATGAGAAATCGCCAATAGAATCAAAAAAACTGTAAACAATAAAAGAAAAACTCGATTTTTCGCCATCATTGGTTGTTTTACTTTATAATGTAAAATAGACGGGTAATTGTTGAAAAGTATGGAGGTAAGACAAATGAAATTAACACAGCCAAAACCATTTTTCTTTCAAGCAGGGAAGCGAGCTGTATTGCTATTACATGGCTTTACTGGTACTTCCGCTGATGTACGCATGCTTGGGCGCTTTTTAGAAAAAAGAGGCTACACTTCTCATGCGCCACATTATAGAGGGCATGGTGTGCCACCAGAGGAGCTACTCGTTTCGAATCCAAAGCAGTGGTGGCAGGATGTGCAGGACGGCTATCAATTTTTAAAGGAACAGGGCTATGAAGAAATAGCGGTTGCGGGACTATCCCTTGGAGGTGTTTTTTCATTAAAGCTGGCGATGAGCTTCCCAGTAAAAGGTATCGTGACAATGTGTTCACCGATGACGATGCGCACATTAGATATTATGTTTGATGGTGTGCTAGACTATGCAAAACAATATAAAAAATATGAAGGAAAAGCTGACGAGCAAATCGAAATAGAATTGCAAGCAATTCGTCATCAGGGCATGCCGTCTTTAAAGGATTTGCAAGGGCTCGTTGACGATGTGTACCGCGAAATTGATATGATTTATGCACCGATTTTCGTCGTGCAAGCAACAAAAGATGACGTAATTAATCCAGATTCCGCGAATATGATTTACGAAGGTGTGGAATCCTTAAAGAAATCGATTAAATGGTATGACAATTCAGGACATGTCATTACGCTAGATAAAGAAAAGGAGCAACTGCATGAGGATGTGTACGCCTTTTTACAATCACTTGATTGGCATGTTGAATAATGGAAATAGAGATGTTTGTTAGTAGGGAGGGACAATGATGACGCAAAATAATGATTTACAACAGCGCTTGCTAGAGCTGATGAAAAAGTCTGAGTACAAGCCAATGACTGTTTCAGAAATTGAAGACACCTTTGAAATGATTGAAGCAGATGAATTTAAAGAGCTTGTAAAAACTTTAGTCAAAATGGAAGCACAGGGCTATATAGTGCGCTCGCGCTCCAATCGCTACGGTTTACCTGAGCGCATGAATTTATTACGCGGTCGCTTTATCGGACATGCAAAAGGTTTCGGCTTTGTAACGCCAGAGGAAGAAGGCATGGATGATATTTTTATCCCGCCATATGAAATTAATGGCGCGTTAAATGGCGATACCGTATTAGTTCGTGTGTTAAATGAATCAGCGGGAGACCGCCGTGAAGGAACGGTAACTAAAATTGTTGAGCGTAGCAAAACGACTTTTGTCGGCACATACCAAGCGAACCGTGGCTTTGGCTTCGTCATACCTGACGATAAAAAATTAAATATGGACATTTATGTTGCAAAAGAGGATACACTCGGCGCAGTAGATGGACATAAAGTCGTGGTGGAAGTAACATCATGGCCAGATGAAATCAAATCAGCTTCAGGCATGATTACGAAAATATTAGGCCATAAAAACGACCCAGGTGTCGATATTTTATCAATTCTTTATAAATATGATATTCCACCTGAATTTCCACGCGAAGTAGTAGATGCAGCAGGACAAGTACCTGACGAAGTGGTGGAGCAGGATTTAATTGGACGTCGCGACCTGCGCAATGAAACAATTGTAACGATTGATGGAGCGGATGCGAAGGATTTAGATGATGCCGTAACGGTAACGAAAAATGCGGATGGCACATACAAGCTAGGCGTACACATTGCCGATGTCAGTCATTATGTAACAGAGGGCTCACTTTTAGACCAAGAGGCATATGACCGTGCGACCTCTGTTTATTTAACAGACCGTGTTATTCCGATGATTCCGCACCGTCTATCAAATGGCATTTGCTCGCTTAACCCACAAGTAGACCGCTTAACGCTGTCTTGTGAAATGATTATTGATGGTAGCGGTCAAGTTGTGCAACATGAAATTTTCCAGAGCGTAATTAACACGACCGAGCGTATGACTTATTCTGACGTTTATAAAATATTAGAGGAGCCAGATGAGCATCCAGAAGTAGTGACACGCTATGAGCAGCTTGTGCCGATGTTCCAGCAAATGGCGGAGCTTGCATCGATTTTACGCAGAAAACGCATGGGGCGCGGAGCTATCGACTTTGATTTCAAGGAGTCAAAGGTGCTAGTGGACGAGGAAGGCTGGCCAACTGATATTGTGTTACGTGAGCGCACAGTGGCGGAGCGCTTAATCGAGGAATTTATGCTTGCGGCAAACGAAACGATTGCAGAGCATTTCCACTGGATGGAGTTACCTTTCCTTTATCGTATACATGAGGACCCTAAGCCTGAAAAATTACAGCGCTTCTTCGAGTTTGTAACGAATTTTGGGTTAGTTGTTAAAGGAACAGGTAATTCAGTACATCCGAAGGCATTACAGGAAATTATTCGCTCAATTGAAGGTATGCCTGAGGAGCCTGTTATTTCAACGATGCTATTGCGCTCGTTACAGCAGGCAAAATATTATCCAGAATCGCTAGGGCATTTCGGCTTATCGACAGATTATTATACGCACTTCACATCGCCGATTCGCCGCTACCCAGATTTAATTGTGCATCGCTTAATTCGCACATACTTAATTAATGGCGATACATCGAAGGAAACGATATTGAAATGGCAGCAGGCAATGGATGAAATTGCTGACCATACGTCAGAGCGTGAGCGCCGTGCTGTTGAGGCAGAGCGCGACACCGACTCGCTGAAAAAGGCACAATTTATGTCTGATAAAATTGGTGAGGAATTTGTTGGTATGGTATCATCGTTAACAAACTTCGGCATGTTTGTGGAGCTACCAAATACGGTAGAGGGACTTGTCCATATTAGCAATATGACCGATGATTATTACCGTTTCGATGACCGCCATATGGTATTAATCGGTGAGCGCACAGGGCGTGGCTTCCATATTGGTGATGAAATAACAGTGCGTGTGGCAAACGTAGTCATCGAAGAATCCTCCATCGACTTTGAAGTTGTTGGCATGGTGACATCCTATGGTGGACGCTCACGCAAAGTTGTACCAAAGGTTATCCATGCAGGGCGCAGCGAAAAGAAACGTGGCGAACGCTCAGAACGACGCGACAACAGAAAGCGTAGCGACGAACGTCCAAGTCGCAGAAAAGGGAAAACAGATGAGCGTGACCCGCGCGGTCGCCGTAAAGACGGCAAAACAAAGGACAAACCAAAATTCTACGAGGGCATCGCCAAAAAAGGCAAAAAGAAAAAGAAAAGATAATAAAGGGGACCGCTAGCCGCGCTCACAATGCCGGCTAGCACAACCTGAGATGAGAAGGAGCTGCTTATTCGAGTAGCTCGCTGTGAGGTGTAACAAATGGCAAAAGGAACAGGCAAAGTCCTAGCCCAAAACAAAAAAGCAGGACATGATTATTTTATTGAAGAAACATACGAAGCAGGTCTTGTCCTAACAGGCACAGAAATCAAATCAATCCGTGCAGGCAAAGTCCAGCTAAAGGATTCACATATCCGCGTAAGGGGCGGCGAAGCATGGGTATACAACATGCATATCAGCCCATTCGACCAAGGCAACCGCTTCAACCACGACCCACTACGCAACCGCAAGCTATTATTGCACAAAAGGCAAATTAACCAGCTAGTAGGCGCAGTCAAACGCGACGGCTACACAATCGTACCACTAAAAATGTACATTAAAGACGGCTACGCCAAACTGCTAATCGGTCTAGGCAAAGGGAAAAAAGACCACGACAAACGCGACGACCTCCGTAAAAAAGAAGCAAAGCGCGAAATGGAACGCGTCTTCAAGGACCGTCAGCGCTAGAAGGAAGCGTCCAAAATGCCGTGCAACTACACGGCATTTTGGACGCTGTCGGTGGTGCTTTTTTATAGGGTTTATTTTGAATAGTGCGAAGGCTGGTTTTTGAAAGTGGGGGGAAACAGTGAGAATGGCGGGGGAGTTTGATGAAAGTTTTAGCCGGAAAGAAAACGCTGCATCTAGATGTAAAATTAGGCAGCAAAAAAATCAACGCTATCGCTTGCTGTTTGACTATCTTTGTCTTATAATAGGACTACAATGCCAGCGGGCAACTACTCATACGTTGCTCATTTTACAGCCTGCAACCAATTGCAAAGCTGTCCGTACACGGTTTACAAACCGAATAATTATTCGGGGGCGTTACGGATTCGACAGGGGTGGTTCAAGCTCTGGTCGCGCGTCGGAGGTCTCGGCTCCGTCATCAACGGAAGTTATATAATAACTGGCAAACAACAAAACTTAGCTTTCGCAGCGTAAGCTCGTAGGCGCTCTGCCTGTCCATCGCCCATGTGGACTACGTAGGGCTCAACTTTCAGTGGGATACGGTCTGGTGGTGCCGCTTGAGTCACCGACAAGAGATTCCCAAGCTAGCGTGCAGGACGCCTGTCTGTCGGCATAATGCCATGCGAACCGCAAATAGACAAACTACACGCGTAGAAGCCGGCGTATTGGAGCTTCTGGACGCGGGTTCGACTCCCGCCGTCTCCATTTTTTACCAGCCTATAAACGGCGGTATATCAACGATTTTCGAGATTAGGGATATTGAACGGGAGTTGAACTTTTGGGCAATATCCCTATTTTCATCCCTATGGAAAAATAACATATTTGAACGATTCTTAGACCTTCTAATTAAAATAATTGGGAGGTTTTTTTGTATGTCCAGAAGTAGAAAACATGGCGTATTTGCAGTAAGTGGTGATGTAGTAGTTATATCGAGCAAGCAAAAAGAGCTAAGAAAAGACGATAAAGAAATTCAAAAAGCACTTGAAACAGTCTTTCATCAAATGCGTATTGCTGGTAATAGACCACGCACAATTGAAAGCTATGCGTACATTTTTAATCAATTTGTAGAAGTGTGCCATATCGAATATGTAGAGGATATTAATATTGATAAGCTATATCACTATTTGGATGTTTTAGAGGTTACGCCAGCTACTAAATTAATTCGATTAAAATCCATTAAAGCCGTACTAAGTAAATTCTATAACAATGGTTGGATTAAAGACCGTTTTTGGAGCAATATTCAAATTAAAATTGATAAAGAAGTGAAAAAAGGAGCAAAGGAATCAGATATAGATAGACTTCTCCAATTGATTGACCAAACAACATTCATTGGTTTTAGAGATGCTTGTGCAATTAAGTTGATGTACAAATCAGGTATTCGGATTCGCACATTGGGGGAGCTTAGAGAGCGCCATATTGACTTTGAAAATATGTGCTTAAATCTCGATGGCTCAATATTAAAAAATCACAAATTCCTAAAGTTGCCTATTGATATGGAAGTCGTTGAAATGCTTAAAATGTTGATTGAGCTTAATAAAGGCATTCGTACTCATTTCGGCACAGATAATCGCAATGTCTTTATTACACAAAATGGCACATCAATGAATACAAGTAAATCATCAAATTGTGCTATATCTAAGCAGCTTAATAAATATGCGAAGCGATATAATTTAGAAAATATCAATGCTCATGCTATTAGAAGAGCCTATGCAAAGAATTTACATGATAAAGGTGCAAGCATAGCTTTAATCAGCAAAGCACTTGGACATAGTGATTTAGCTGTTACAACGCAATATTTAGACTTAGATGTTGAAGAAGTAGCAAAAGATTTAAGAGATTATTTATAGGAGCTACGCATATGACAATAATCATTAGCACAGAGATAAGTGGGTTTCATGAGATAAGAGCTACCTATAATGAAGAAGCTAAAACAGTTACATTTGAAACATTTATCAATTTATCCATTGGTAAGTCGATTAAGATAGGAGAGGTTACACTATCAAAACAAGAGATATTCATGATGTTAAAGTATTTTTATGATGCAGAGGATAGATTGTCTTTATAGGATGATTGTATAGTTAGATTTTAAATGTTTATGAATTAAATGATGTTAAGGTGTTGGTTGTAAAATCAGCATCTTTTTTTGTTTTTTGATTGGAATTCTTAATTGTTTAATTTACAATATAATTAACTAATGATATGTAATAAGGAGATGGTTTTGTGAATTGGAAAGATAATAAAAATGATAAAAGCAGATATTATGGTGCTGGGAATAAATATATGTTCTTAAAAATCGGAAAACAAGTATATAATGATACAGGTAGAGAGTTTACAAGGTTAACTACGTCAAAAATTTTAAAGGAATATTTAGACGAACATCAATTAGGTTTCTTCAAATTTGGTGTTGATAAAAAAGGCAATAAAACAAAGTTATTTATCTTATTCAGCAATGAGGAAGATACTTTTTATGGTCTTAGAAATGCAGAGGGCGGTCATAAAACAACCGTTAGTATTAATCAAATTGTGGATGATTTAAAAGTGGATGGCATTGACTTACCGCTTGAACGTCTGAAAATAGAGGCTGTTCCTGAAGCAGATAAAGAAAAATTAGGCGTAGATAAAGAAGCGCATTTGTTTGAGGTGATTCTTCCTACAACAGAGAAGGCATAATATGGCTTTCTAAGGCTGTTTTAGTAATAACTACACATAAGTAATAAACCATAATATCATAGGTCATAGATGTAGCCATGCGAGTATAAACGCATGGTTTTTTTACGTTCATGGATTCTATTTATGCGGTTACATCGGTTACACCAGTTACAGCTTTTTTGACTAAAAGGTTTATTAGGATTTTTTTCTTCTCTACATAAAAAAAATAAATTTATATCTTAACTCTAAAAATAGTGTAACCAGTGTAACCGTAATAGATAAATTAATTATATTAAAATTAAGGTAGTAGTTATAAACATTGATATATCAATGTTTATGAAGGGTTTATGTGCTATTTTTAATGAAAAATTAGCGGTTTTTATGTGTAACCAGCATAGCTATTTTTGTAACTGAGAGGGGTAAAAATGTAACCCATGATAGTAAAAATGTAACTGATGCATAATAAAAATTTGAAACTGCGTAAAATTTGGTTGATGGAATTAATAGTTATGTAATAATATGTGTTTGTAAGATTGAAAGAAAGGATGATGATATGGTTAATTTGAATGATTTGGTAAATATAAAAAATTAGAAAGGTGGTTTATTAAAAGATGATGTATATGATTTACTTATAGAAAATATTGAATGTGAATCAGATAAAATAGATAAAAACCAAAATCGGTATGAAATGTGGAAATTCAAATTGCGCTTAATAGATAGAGATTATAGATTAACAAAAAATGTATTAGTCTATGATGAGGCAAGTGTAAATGATATAGGAAAAAATCAGTTAATGTATTTAATAGGATTGCTTGATATTGATTTTGATAATTTGGCAATAAAAGAGTCAGAATTAAAAGATTTTTTAATGGGAAAGTTAAAGGAATTGAAAGTTGTTAGCACCGTCTACACAAAGAATGGGAGGAATGAAGTTGGGTGGCTGTATGGCATGGAAGATAAAGAAAAAGCGTTAGAAAATTTTCATAGAAGGAATCAAGAATTTAAGAAACTTGATAAAGCTGTTGAAAAAATCGAGAAAATTGATGGGGTAGTAAGCGAAATTGAGAAAGTTGATGAGGTTTCACCAAATGAAGCACATCAAGTTTTGGAAAATGAAGTAAAAGTAAATGAGGAGAAAAGCACACAAGCTAATGTAAATGGAACAGATGATATTAATTATACTGATTTTATCAAGTTTGATTAAATATGTTCATGCGAGTGGAGTGTAAGTGCTTCACTCGCTTTATTTTTCTATAAAATTGAGGAGGTAGAAAGATGGGTAAATATTATAAAGAAAAAAGGATTAATAAAATAGTCGAAGAAAATGAATTTGTAAGTGTCAGTGGAAAAATGGTCAGTGATGTAACGGTTAAGGCATGGAGTAGTGGCGAAGGTGAGAATCTCATTTTTGTTTTAAATGATGGTGACAGCAATTTAAAGTGTATCATCTTTGTGAGGTACGAAGACCATGACAAAAATAATATAGAAACAATTAAAAACTTTTTTGTTAAAGGGCATTTTTACGAATTAAAAGGCAGAACGAGCTTAGACGAAACGTACACAAATTTTAGTGTAACATCTGCTCATATAGGTAATATCAATGCGCCTACTATGCAATTGCAAGTAGATATAGAAGACTGTAAAGATACAACAAATGATATTGGAAAAAGAATAGATACAGATGAAATGGGGCGAGTTGAATTTAAAACGATTAGTCAATATTCCACCATGCAAAGTATCGTAAAAGAAGCAACCGCTATAGAGATGACCAATAGATTTAATTATCAAGGCTTAGGCTTTGTGGAAAAAGGAACGGTAAGAGGCTTTCCTTTGATAGAGCAACAATTGAAGCAATACAAAAAAGTGATAGCGGAGGAATATAAGAACAATCCAAGCAAAGAGAATCAAAAACGCTTAGAGAATATTGAAAAATTAAAGATGTTTTATGGTGTAGATTTTTTAGTTAATCAAAATCGGCATCTGCATTACCTAGTAAATAGTGAGAAATTGCATGAGAAAAACAGTGAGATAACCGATGAGAAATTTTTGAGAAATGTTAAATATCTAGTATTTGATATAGAAACAACAGGTATTTTCCCACTTTTTCATGAAATGATTGAAATAGGAGCAATAATTGTTGAAAACGGTGAGGTCATAAAGGAATTTCATGAGCTGATTAAGCCCACGAATAAAATTAATCAAAAAATCAGCAAACTCACCAATATTACAAATAAAGTGGTAGCTCATGGTGTAGATGAAGAAACTGCACTAAGACGGTTCTATGAATTTATTGGTGATGAGAAATATATATTAGTCGGACATAATGCTAGAGATTTTGATTTAAATTTTATCAATGTAAGAAGCAGAATGTATAAGCTGGATGAGAAATTAAATGATTTTGCCTTAATTGACACCCTATATTTAAGTAAATTTGTGGAGGAAGAAGTATTAGCGAAACAGAGAAAGCGTAAGAATTATAGCTTAAAAGACATGTTAAAAAAATATGGAATCAAGATTGAAAATCATCATAGAGCTGTTTCAGATAGCTTGCATACATTTAAATTGTTCCAAAAGTTGTTAGAGGATATGGAGGCTCACAATAAAGATTTAGTAGCGTGTAATGAACCTTTAAAAACTCAATTGGATATGCGTTTTCCACAAATGGTCACGCTATACGCTTTAAATAGAGAAGGCTTAACCTTTATTAATCAATTAAGTAGCAAGGTTCATACTGATACAGAGAATAGGGTTTTAGGCTGGAATGATATAGATGTTGAAGGGCATCGAGAAAATATTTTAGTTGTAAGCAATGGCTTCTATTGCAAAGACATCTTTGAAAGTCTACTAAACGGTAAATTTAATGAGTGTGTTTTAGATAATTATGATGTGATTGGATTAAATAGCCCATATAGTAATCATCATTATGAAGATATACCAGTAGCCACATTAAAGCAATTAACCAAAATTATTGATGGGATATGTCAAAAGCAAAATAAAATGGCTATCAGTTTGGGGGAAGTGTTGTGTCTTCATAAATATGAAGAGCAATATTTAGACATGTTGTGGTTCGATAATCGAGTAAAGATATTTTTAGATAAGAATGTCACCATCATTCGAGAATTTTTTGATAATAAAATTCAAAAAGAACTAGCTTTTACTGATACTGAACAAGAGATATATAACAAGTTTATTCAAGGTGAATTAATAGGCGATGATTTATTAAATGTTGATATTAAAGGATTAAAACTAAAGGTAGAGGGTGGAAGGTTTCATTCATATATACAAAGTAAGGAATTAGCACGAACAAATGTTTATTATAAATCAACTGAGGAATTATTAAATGAATTTGATTTTTTAGGTAAAAAAAGAGCGAGAGAAATCGTTTCTACAAATACCATCAAATTATTAGATAAATTTTCTCCCTATGAGGTAGTACCAACGCATCCACTAGTAAAGCCGTCTATGTTAGGCGGTAATGAGAAGGAGAAAATGCTTGAGGTCGTAGAAAGAAGGCTTAGAGAGCTATATGGTGAGCATGTTGATAAGGTAATTCAAGAAAGGTTAAATAAAGAGCTAGAAATGGTCTTTAAAGGCGGCTATGAGGTTGTCTTTTATGGCAGTTATTTATTAGTAGAGGAAAGCAAACGCAAAGGCTATTTAGTAGGTAGTCGTGGGAGCGTTGGGAGTATGTTGCTCGCTTATATAATGGGTATAAGTGAGGTCAATCCATTACCACCACATTATCAATGTGATACATGTAAAGAAGTAGAGTTTTGTGGAGATGAAAACGTAGTGTGCGGCTTTGATTTGCCTGTTAAGCAATGTACTTGTGGTGGGTCTTTAAAAGGAAATGGTTTTGGTATTCATTGGAGTAGTTTTATGGGCTATGGCGGTGAAAAAACGCCTGACGTAGACTTGAATTTTAGTAGTGAGATTCAAAAGCATATGATTGATTTTATCACCAGCTTATTTGGTGAGCGCAATATTGTACGAGCTGGCACAATTAGTACACTTGCCGAGGGGAAAAGTAAGAAAATCATTTGGGAATACCATAAAGCGAAGGGCAATATCATTGTTGAAACATTAAGAGAACGATATAACAATGATGTTAGTGATTTTTATGAATTAGATGATGAGGGAAATTTACATCCAATTGATTACATTCATTTTGATAAAAATAATCGCAATATTATTTATATAGAAAAATTAAAACAAGAGGATAATGGTGAGCCATTAGTAGAGATATTAACATTTAATTTCGATAGCTTGGTATTAGAAGAAACACTCGATTTTTTAAATGAAGTAGCATTTAGTAGTGGTCAACATGCTGGAGGAATGTTGGTAATTCCAGAGGAGTTAGATGTACATTATTACAGTGGTATTACCTATAGTAAAGATGGCTATGATGCCAGCCATGTTACCTTGCAATCAGAATATAAGCCATATGAGGATGCAATTTTAAAGTTTGATATTTTGAGCCAAGATGATAGTACAAGGCTATATTACTTGGAAAAAGAAACAGGCATTAGTATTGCTGATATTGATATGTATGATAGTGATGTGATACAAGAATTTGCATTAGGGCACACTGAAATGATTAGTGAATTTAATACAAACTATTCTACCAATGTCACCATGCAAGTAAGCCCTCAAAAATTTAGCGACTTAGTAGCGATTAGCGGTTTAACACACGGTAAGGGCTTATGGGATGGTAATGCGAATGTATTGCTAAAGAACGGCAAGGCAATTGATGAACTAATTACAAGTCGAGAGAACTTTAAAAGGCTTCTCATTCAATATGGCATCGAAGAAACATTAAGTAATCAAATTGTGGAATTCATTCGCAAAGGAAAATTGCATAATAAAAAGAATAGCGCTACCAATTTGATTGAGTGGAAAAAATATGAAGAGGTTTTAAGAGAGTACCATGTAGATGAATGGTTTATCCAAAGCATCAAAAAGGTTAAATATTTATTTCCTCTAGCTCACGCTGCTGCTTATGTCATCAATGCTTATAGATTAGCGTGGTTCAAAAATTATTATCCAATTGCCTTTGCAAAGGTCATGATAAATCAGTCTTTATTAGATAAAGATGTAGATAAGCGTATCTTTTTGTAAGCCCGTAATATAAAAATAGCGCACCTTTACGGTACGCACGACGAACGGCCAACTAGCTGAGAATTTTTTCGGCTAGTTGGCTATTTTGCACATGTGGCTTGAATATTTTCCGACCAAGGTAGGTAATTATGTAAAATTTTAGGCTGTTGATGAAACGGTAAATTTGGTAACTCCGTCATCAACTTCACCAGGTACTGATAAAAATCAATTCCGTTTGCTTTGGCCGTTTCAGCTAAGCTTAAACAAATGGCATTTGCTTTTGCACCAGCTTCACTTACAGAGAAAAGCCAGTTTTTTCGACCAATGACATTTGGACGAATCGCGTTTTCAGCTGGATTATTATCGATGGCAACGTTTCCGTTTTCAAGAAACACCATTAACTCTTCTTTACGGCTTAATGTATATTCAGATGCTTTCGCAATGGCATTTTTACCGAAGAAAGGCGAGCGATCAATCCATTCGAAAAACTCATCGACAATCGGCTTTGCCTCTTGTTGACGAACTTGCACACGCTCTTCTAGTGAAAGATGTTTAATTTTACGCTCAATATGAAACAACTGATCGCAATATTCCACACCGATTCGTCCGTTTTTACTGTCGGCTTTCAGCCAATAACGGCGTACGTGCGCCCAGCAGTTGGCGAACTGTACATAGGGTAATTGCCCATAAGCGGAATACCCATCACAGATGACAGTACCTTTAAAACCCTTGATTAAATCTTCCAAGATTGCCCGTCCACGAGAAAGAGCGCTCTTAAATAAAACGATAATAGGGCCTTCGCTTTGGACACTGCGACATACCCAATTATAAGCGTTTGATTGAGCTGGCTTTCCATCAGAACGTTTGATAATTTGTGCATAGGTTTCATCTATATGAAGCACAGATTTTGCCGTTAATAGTTGCTTCATCAAATTGTAAAGTGGTTGAAGCCAATCTTCTGCCACACGTATTACCCAATTGGACAAATTTTTATCGTTTGTCTGTAAGCCATGGCGTTCCCATTCATTTACCTGACGGTATAGAGGCAAGTACTGGATAAACTTATCGTAAATAAGTTTCGCCAAAACAGTGGGACCGGCAATACTTCTTTGAATCGCGCCCTGCGGGGCTTTGCCACGTTTAATTTGTGCTTTTTGGAGGGCATCTTTTTTACATGCCTTACACTCGTATACATGTTCAAAATGCTGCACACGTTTCATCGTAGCTGGAATGAACTTTGCTTCTTCACGTACCAGTATCGAACTGAACTCTACCATCTCTCCACGACAACAGTCGCAAGCTAAGTTAGATGGGTGATGATGAATTTCTTCCACTTCAATATCCTCACGAAACGAATCATTTCGTTTTTTATTTGTCTTTTTACGAGTCACAGTATAACTAACCGTTTCTGTGCTTTGTTCTCCTGTCTGCTCAGGTTCGCTAAAAGATGGGTCATCTTCAAATAAAGACCCTTGTCCATTTGGTGCTTGATATTTCGATTTCTCTGACTTAGAACCATATAATGCTTTCGTTAATTGACGAACTTGTTCCGTCAACGCTTCTATTTGTCGATTTGATTGAGCTAACTGCTCCTCCAGTAATCGAATGATTCGTTCATTTTGTTCTTCTTGCTTTTGATTAACAGGCGTCAAATCGTTCACCACATTTCCGTTCAAGTTTATATGTGGTTGATTATATCATTTAATATACGATGATTAAAAGATACCTTTTGCAGATTTTGCAATGGCTTTTGGCTGTTGGAGGGATAGTCCTTCCAACAACCAACGAAGTTCTTGTTGCGAAAGATTATGTACTTCATTTTCGTCTTTTGGCCATTGTAATTTTCCATTATCTAATCGTTTATAAAGCACGGCGAAGCCATCCCCGTCAAAATACAAGCATTTATAACGGTCCTTGCTCCATCCAGAAAACAGAAAGATCGAATCACTATAAGGATCCAACTCGAAAGAATCTTGAATGAGCGTTGCGAGACCATCAATGCCTTTACGCATATCAGTCTTGCCACATATTATGTAGATGTTTTGCACGCTCGTAAAATCCTGTTTCATCAACCATGCAGCTCCTTTATAATGGTTTGGATAATGCGCTCATCTACACCATTGAAGAAGGAGATTTCAGCCGCAGCTGTTTTAATGACACAACTTGGCTCAGCAGTGCATTGGCTAGAATGGAACGAAGAAATTTCGATTGGAAGGGGATCGAGTTTGACGGGAACAATAGTTAATTTGTTTGTTGGCATAAGAATGGCACCTCCTTTGATTGATATGTTTATCGTACCGGAGGTGCCGGGTTATTTATATGCGTTATTTGATTACGGGCTTACATCTTTTTAAAGGATAGGGAGCAAATTGAGGCATTGATTAAAAAATATGAAAATCCTAAAATGTTTTATACGCTACCTAAAAAAATAAGAAAAAGTTCGACTCAGATTTATTTTATGCGTTGGTTGTTTGATAATGGTATCGAGCTATTAGGGGTAGATGAAGATAAAACAGAGGATAAGATAGCAATGATAGAAGGAAAGAATATACGTTTACCTTATATGCTGAAACGATTTAGCCTAACAGAAGTGAATAAATAGCGTTTGCACTAGATAACATGATTGCCCATTCAAGACCACAATAATATTGTTGGTCAAAAATGGGCTTTTATTCATTTCATCAACTAACTAGTTAATATAACAGTAAACTCATATTTGCGAAAAGTTATAAAATCTTGAAATTTTCTAACTCAAGTCTATCTAACCAATTATGCACTAATGTGTTAAATACATCAGTTTGTTCGATTTGTAGGTTGTGACCAGCCATATCAAGTACTGAAAAAGTTGCTCTAGGGTAATCTTCAATTAGTCGCCATGCATCGTGGTATCCAACTACATTATCTTGACGACCTGTGATAATCAGTGTGGGATACTCAAGTTTAGATGAAGTATCAAAGGTAAAGCCGTATCCATTTTGACGAATGTGGTTTATGAATTCATAATTTGTTTGTTTAGAAGGAAGTAAAATTTCATTTTGAAACCTCTCCCATTCAGTTTGACCTTGTACTACCGCCATAGAGCAAAATTCATCAGCTTCCTCTGGAGATAATTGTGAAATCAAGTTGCTATCTCTTTTTAGAACTGTTTGCGGTGGTACTATCCTTTCATCGTATTCGGGTATAGTTAATGGTGCTATCAGCAGTAATCCACGAACCATGTCCTGGCGTGAATGGACTATACCTCTGGCAATGTATCCTCCAAATGAATTCCCACAAACAATAAACTGTTGATTGGGGATAATCTCATCCAAAAGACGCAATATCGCTTCTAAAATATCATCAGAGTTCTGAATAGATGGTTGTGATTCAGAATGCCCCATACCTGGTAAGTCTATGTATATTCTCTTCCAACCGCTTCGTTTCTCGAATAACGGCTCTAGTGCATGTAACATTACTTGATGGTCAAGTGTCCAACCATGCAACATAACGATGGGATATCCATCTCCAATTATTTTATAGTAAATCGACATGTATTTGTTTCCCCTTCCCTGTAGACCAAATGTATCGAAATGAATATTTAATCCTTTCATACATATATCACAAACTCAATAAACTCCCTTGTTCAACTGAAATCTGTAAGTTGAACAAGGGTTACAGATTGAATTCTGACAATCAAAAACTGTCTTATCAAATACAAATCATTTTGAATGAATATATCAATCTTCAAAAGTAATTGTACCGTGTTTTTTTTCAAAGTTGGCTACGTGTTCCTTTATTAACACTTCTACTTCACGATTAGCAGAACGAGCATTATGTTCGGCTACATAACGAATTTTCTTTAAAAGTTCAGGTTCAATGCGAATAGTGAATTGAGGTAGCTTAGAAGCCATCGTACCTCTCCTTTCTTGTGTTGTCTATATGGTGTCATTATAGCAACAAAAAAAGTTTTAGAAATACATTGACAACAAAGTGACAACACTTTATGATAATTTCAAGAGGTGATGCTAAGGTGACAACACAAAAGGTGAGAACAGGTTTAAGGTTGCCTTGTGATTTAAACACAAAACTTATTTTAGAGGCAAAGCGTGTAGGCATTTCTAAAAACGCTCTTATCCTCCAAATTTTGTGGGAATGGTCGGAGAAGCGTTAAAAGATGTTAGTTAATGTTCAAATAATTCCACCATGAATTATGGAATGTAAATGGATTTATCAACATGTATCTCAATGGCTATTCCAAGAATGCTTGTATTGAAATTATGTTCATCATTGAAAGGGCTATCTTCATTAATACTTTAGAAATAGCCTTCTTTTTTACGATGGAAACAGGTCAATAGGTCTATGCGTATTTTGAAAATGAACTATAAAACTATCATTTTTTTAGGAGGAGTAAGTATGAGGAACAAAATAAAATTAAGTATGTGTAGTGCATTATTAGTGAGTAGTTTAGTAGGTGGAACTCTAGGTACAAGTGATGTAGTAGTACATGCATCAAGCCATGTAGCGCAACAAATAGGTAATCCGTTTAAAGATGTGAGTAAAAAGGATGCTGCTTATGAAGCCATTCTATGGGCAAGTAAAGAAGGGATTGTTAGCGGCTATAAGGATGGTACATTTAAGCCAAATGATAAAGTCACAGAGGCTCAATTTGCAAAAATGTTAGTGAATTACTTTAAGCTGGATGCTGCAAAAGGCACGTTAATGAGAAATAGTGGGGAACGGCATTGGGCTGATGATTTTTATGACAAATTAGCAAGCTATAGTGTGCCATTAAACGGTTATGTCAACGAGGTACAACGTTTTGAGCCTGTTAAGCGTGGTGTTGTAGCCGAAGCACTCGCTTATCTTGCAAAGGATGAGATGACGTTAAAAGATAGCATTCAATTTTTATACGATAATAAGGTATCAAGCGGTCAAAATCCAACAGAGAAGTTGATTGAGCAACATTTTGGTTATGCCAATCATGTCACTCGTTCACAAGTGGTTATCTTCTTTTATAAGCTACATTTAGCAAATATCAGGTCAGTACAGGGCAAACAAGCACTTAGTCAATATGCTTCTAGTGAGGACATCGAGAAATTAGCAAAGCAAGGTACTGCTTATCTGTTCTATCTCTTAACGAAAGGCAGTATACATGTGGATTTAGAAAGAGCAGCAATTCGTCAAGAAGAAACCGAGGACTATAATAAACGATACAAAGCGTTATTTGAATCAGGTACATTTAAGTTTGCGGAACGTGTAAAAAATAAAAGTGCTGGTCATGAGTTATTTGATTTTAAAGCATTGGACAAATTGGAGAAGGAATTAACACCTGAAACAATTCAATATTTGAATCAACATTATGTAGTGGATGGCGCAACAAGTGGTGATGACCATTATTTAATATTTTTTGTCGATAAAAATAATCACTATTTAACGATTACCTATTCACCAAACGATTTTTATCCAGTGTTATATGGAAAACGTGATTATAGAATCACAGCTACAGGAAATACACCTACTACTAAACAAGCATTGGCGATGGTCGCAAGTGATATTACAGGCACAAAACGAACACTTGCTGAAATCAATTCCTATCAAACGTGGATTGATAAAAAGCAAAATCTAACACATGAATATGGTTTTGATGATAAACGTACAGTACGCTTTGGCATGAAAATTTATTTATCGGGTTTCTCTTATGAAGGTGGAGATTTTACATTCGTCTATTTCCCCGATAAAACAAGAAATGAGTAAAAATAATTATTTAAGAAGCTAATAGATTAATTTACTATATGACAACTTTGCATAACAGAACAATTGATAGCACGAGGCAAAGTTACTGTTCATGCAAAGTTGTGGTTTTAGTAGCGGTTATCTATCTGTATCAATAAAAATCACTGTAAAAAGGAGTGGCACTTTTGAAAAAGAATATCTTTCTATTATTCATGATAACAATACTATTAGTTGGATGTAGCAGTGGAAAAGGGGGGACTAAAACAACTGAAAAAGACGTTGTTCAAGCAACCGAAGATACATATAAAGATTACTATGGTACATATTACAAAGTACAAGCAGGACAGTTAGATGGTCATTATTTTGATGATTATGAAACGGTTCCGCTAGAAGATTTTCATGATAACGATACGATTCAGTTAAAGAGTGACGGCACATATATTACTAAATATGATAGCTATACACAAGACGGTATTCTATTTAGTAAAACTACGAGCAAATATGAGTATCAATTTGATGGCTTTAATGTGGTTCGTAACAGAAATATTAATGAAAATAATTTTAAATCCCAAAAAAGTATTTTACTATATGATGGGGCGCATTATTTTAAAGAATCAGTCTTACAAGAATATGTAGATGCTGGTGCTACAGTTCTGAAAGAAGATGAAGATTCAATCGTCTATGATATTACAAAATGGAGAATAGAAAATAATGAGCGAGATGGTGAGGAAAATCATTTAGAGAATGACTTTGTGACAATTGATGGACTGTTAATTAGTGTCAATTATTATTATGACAGTGACGAAACAAAAGTATCCGTTTATGAAAAAAGATAATAACGTAGTAAAGAAAACATTGATTTCCATTGGGATGATTGATGTTTTTTTGAATTTACAAATACATTGAGATTCAACAGACTACACTTTTGATTAACTAAAACTAAATAATTAATAAATTTACGTTATTTGTATTTTATATGTTTGTACATGATATATTAGTTACGGTTAAAGCAATTTTGAGAGGTGTTAAGAATGTCATTTTTAGAGC
Organism: Metasolibacillus sp. FSL H7-0170; assembly: GCF_038593115.1. Lineage (NCBI taxonomy): Bacteria > Bacillati > Bacillota > Bacilli > Caryophanales > Caryophanaceae > Metasolibacillus > Metasolibacillus sp. FSL H7-0170. The sequence goes on from NZ_CP151964.1 coordinate 3,455,224, forward strand.
TTCAAGTAACCAGTACAAGTAGCAATCATAACCGCTTCTATAGGAGCAATAACACTGTTTTTAAATACTCTACTTGGGAAGTTAAATCTTACTAGTCTAAAACAGAGGCGATATATTGATACTGTCAGTAAAGAGAGAATTGAGTGGTTAAATAAACTTCGAGAGAGTTTTGTTGAATATACAATGGTCATCTCAGAAGTGAGTATGTTTGTGACTTTATTTAATTTGAAAGAAATAACTGTAGAAGATGAGAAAGGAAAAGAATATTTTGATAAGTTATTCCGATTAGAGAAAGTGAAACAAAAACTCTATTTGTTACTAAATCCAACAGAAATTTATTCTGAAAAACTCAATGTACTTTCTAATGAAGTAATCAAATTGTTATTGAGGTATGATGAAAATCCAATAGATGATAAGTATGATGAATTAGGTAATCTAAATGCCAATATAAATTTTATCCAACAAGTAATTTTAAAAGCAGAATGGAAACGAATCGTTATAGAAATAGAGAAGGGGAAAAAATTAGAATCTAAAGAAGTAAGTAAAATTTTTCAAGAAGTTGCTGAAAATATTAATAAGGAGCGAAATGAAAAACTTTTTTCTAAAACCTCATAACAGTTCTATTTATGTATAGTAATTATTATTTGTTAAAAACAACGGAATTTTATCGAAGGAAAACATCTCCTTTTGTCGAATTTAGTAGATGGAAGGATGGGGATGTATTATGACTGATAAGCAAAAAGCAATTGACACTATATCAAATTTTTTAAATGATATAGATAAAAGAATAATGTTAGTAAGAGGTTATGATAACGAAGCTAAGTTAAGAGTGACACTTTCTTGTTTGAATCAAGTATTTGATAAGGGAATTATAAGAACGGGTTCTATGTCTGATATGTCATATCATATTAATAGAGCATTTAAAAAAGATTTGCTACCTAATTCAATTAAATCAACAGCTATTTATAAATTGGGTAAAATGAGTGTGAATTTTAGTAGTTATGCAACTCATACACAAAATAATCCAAAAGGCAATGAAGATACTTTTACTTTGTTTTATCCAGTCGAATCGGTACTTAAAAATTCAAAAAGATACAATAAGTTTTTGGATGAAATAAAACGCACACAATCTAAAAAAATCATACTAGTTACTACCAATGAATGGGGTATAGAGGAATGGGATATTGAAAATCATGTAGACGAAAGCTTCTTCTATAGTGTTGAGAATGATAATCCTCAAATTATGAAAAACTTAAGAAGTAACGGGGCGATATAAGTCTTATTTTTAGCAATCTCATAAGGAGATGTTTTAGACTCGATTACAGATTAAAAATCTCATATAAATGTTCAATAAACGCTACTCATATCGAGTAGCGTATTTTATTGCAAAATTTTATATGTAATTGTATGGAACGCTATGAATTAAAGGCACATATAGACATACCGAGTTACATTTTTAAGGGTGCTGGTTACATATTTCCCCTATGTTGGTTACACTTTTAGCCTTGCTGGTTACATCCATTTTTGCACGAAATTTTAATTATGAAATACATACTTAATTTATAAAAGGGCTTAAAAACGTTGATATATCAAGGTTTATAGCACTAGGAGCTTTATAGAATACTACATAATATTACTTACAATAGAGAATAAATAGATATGGGTTACACCAGTTACACTATTTTGATAGTTATGATATACATATATTTTTTTTCTTTTAAAAATAAATTTTGTAATACATCTTTTATGTAGAAAAGGTGTAACCAGTGTAACTGATGTAACCGATTTTTTAGAAAGTGCGTAAAACTTTATAGACGATACCTAAATGTTTATTTTATGATTTGATTGTAAAAATAAATGTTTAGGAGGTTTTATGGATTGATAGATAGTATGAATGGTTTTTTAGAATATTTATATCCTAGTGATGTTAAATATAAAGGTAAGTTTTTGTTATTCAATATAGATACAAAGATGAGTACATTTATTGATACACATGATAAAGATAGTGTAGTGGATTACATTCAAGCAGAATCAGCTAAAGGGTATACGATTCAGCTTAATTTAGCCTTGCAACTCGAAAAAGAAGCAAAACTAAAAAAAGTAAAAGAGGATAACACCAAACATGAAATAGTAACAACACTCTATAAAAAGTACATCAATCAAAGGTATGGCTACCAAGCCACACAAGCGGAGCGAGCGTTGCGTAATGTTGAGCCAAAGGAAAGAGAGCTAGGTATCAACTTAAATAAAATGAAAGCTGACTTACAAAAGGATTTAGTTAGCTATGATACCATGCGTCAAAAGTTAAATGAGTATAGTCATCATGATTTTCATGGTTATTTTAAACAGGATATTGAGGCACTTACTCAAAATATTTTAAAGCGTGTGAAAGGTACTTTAGAAACCATTAGCGAGGTATTTGGGTTATGGCTAGATGTTGATGTTCAGGTAGATGGACATCATAACGAGCAACACAATCAATATTTTGATAGCTTCCAGCAAGCAACTGATTTCATTACAGCGTTACCTATTAAGCCTACTATGATTGTAAATAGTGGAGGCGGTCTACATGTGTACTACAAATTTGATGAGGTATTAAGGCTTGAAACAATTGAGGAACGCAAGGAAATCAATTTGATTTATAGGCTATTTAGCGAGTATGTCAATCAAGAGGCTAACAAGATAGGGAAGAAAATTGATAAGTCCAATGTGTTAAAAATGATGCGTGTACCATTCACTTATAACCTTAAAAATAAAGACAAACCGAAGCTGGTTACGATTGAATATTTTCAGGATGTTAATCAATTAAAATATGAGGATGTAAAAGGATTTTTAAAAGAAGCAATTGAAAAGGAACAGCGCAAGATAGTTCATGGCAAGCAACAAAGCTTCTATTCATCTAATAAAAAGGCTGATGGTGATTTAATTTATGAGCGCTGTAATTGGGTACGACACAAGGTTGATAAACAGCACGAATGTAGCTATGAGGAATGGAATCTATTGCTGATGTTGTGCGCCAATATAAAGGATGGTTTTGAGAAGGCGCATGAGTGGAGTAGGGATGATGCTAGGTATAATTCGCTTGAAGTTACGAGAAAATATCAAACACTCGTTGAAGAAAAAATGAAGCCGTTCCTTTGTCATAAAGTAAGTAGAAGTAGTTTATGTAAAGGTTGTAGTTTATTTAATCAAGGTAAATCACCTATTGGTTTAGGTTATGATGGTAAGTGAGAAAGATGATGTATTTATATGATTGATTTGATTTTAAAATAAAATTCAAAATGTACGAAAATTGGTTGATGAGAATGATGTTGATATTATAAGATGAAATAGCAGTAAAAATAATATAAATTGGAGGAATGATATTTTGGATTTAAAAGAAAAGATGAAAGTGATGGAGATATTTATAGAAAGGATGGTGAATAAAGGAATTGGTAATTTGAACAATGATGAAATGAAAGAATTGCTTGCAATGGAAAATGAATTAGCTTCATTGCAACAACAAGTAAATGGTGGATTGGCTAGTGAAGAAGTAGACAATAGCTATAGAAAAGACTTTTTCATCAATTTACAACATGTTGATGATGGAGTAGAGAAGGTTTGGGAGATAAAAGATATTTGTTTAAAAATTGAGAAGGAAATAGCTGCTTTAAAACAATTGAAGTCTTCTGTAAATCTTGGTGAAGATGAGCTATTCAATTATTATTTGCTCAGTTTGTTGTATGCGGTGGAGCGAGAGAGTGGCTACGCTCATTATTTTATAAGATATAAAAATAAAATTTTGAGAGAGTTGGATGTGAAAGCGAAGGATTTTGATATAGTCTATCAATCTATCAGTAAGTTATTAGCGGATTATTATAAAAATTTGAAGGATAGCAATATGGAAACAATCAACGCTGAAAAAAATAGAATGAAAAAATATTTGATTGATAATCGGTTAAATTATTGGCTTGTAGCGGAGGAACTGCTAAAAGAAGAGCATTTTATGCGAGAGGGTAATGCGAATTATATCTATGATAAAGGCGTTTATGTGGATTATCACAAGATAATGAATAAGAAAATTAAAGATAAATTAGGCGTGTTGTATAGTGACATTAAGAATAGTAGAGAAGTGCTAAATCAACTGGACATTGAATTAACACAATATGATGATACCGAAAAACATACAAATTATCAATATAAAAATCAACTTGCTACAACAATTAATTTTAGGAATGGATTATATGATTTAAAAACAAATGAGCTAAAGCCTCATACACCTGCTTTTTTATCAAAAAATCAAATTCCCTTCAATTATAGTGAGCAGTATGATGAGCAATCTATGGAGATTTTGATGAATATTCTCCATACGATTGTAGAAGAGGAATCCATTCCTGTTTTATTAGAGTATATTGGCATGTGTATGACAGTGGGGATATTGCATCAACAATTTGTTATTTTGTATGGTGAGGGTGGTAATGGTAAGAGTACATTATTAAGTCTTATCACCAATTTATTAGGTGCAACAAATGTAAGTAACGTGAGCTTAGAGGATTTATCCAATGATAAAAGTTTCACGCTCGGTTTGCTAGAAGGAAAGTTAGCGAATATTGGTGGTGAGCTAGGCAAGAATGGTATGGTGGATATGAAAAATCTAAAGCTATTGACAGGCGAAGATAAAGTACGAATGGAAAAGAAATTTAAAGATAGCGAATTTAAAAGCAGCTACGCAAAGTTGATTTTCTCATGTAACTTCCTCCCACCATTTAATGAGAGTGGTGAGGCAATTAAAAGGCGATTAAGAATTGTTAATTGTCCATATAAAGTTGCTGAAAAAGCTGTTTATAATAGCGAGGAAATAGCTATGTATGTAGCAGATGAAAAGGTTATTCAATGTTTAATACATTTGAGCGTCAAGGCTTATAGCAATGTTATCAATCATACAAAGCAATTAACTGTTACACCAACAATGGAAAGGCTCATTGAGGAGTATCTTAATTCTTTAAAAGTTGTCAAGAAATTTATGATGGAAAATGTCACGCTGCTGGATTATGAAATGCGTCATGGGAAGCATGAATTGATGACGGAATTGACGTATAAAAATCAGCAGAATGAAATAGAGGTATTGAAGCTATTAGAAAGCGATTATCTAACGCTGGACGAGCTATATGAATTATATGTTGAATGGTGTAAAAATAATAATTATCGAGCAAAAAATAAAGGGAATTTTGAATTAGATTTGTTTGCGGATATAGAAGGATTTGAAGAGCGAGTTGTAAAGAAGCCCATTAAGAAAAATGGGAAATCCAAGCGTGTGCAACAATGTTTTGGTGTAATTAAAGGTGAGCTGGAGGATTTTATAGAAAATAAAGTGGAGCAAGGTCATACGAATGGCAATGTGGTCAATTTAAAGGATTTAATGGGATAAGCATAATTAAATAGGAAGGAGCTATTTGATGAAAAATGATAAAAATAAAGTGATTCAAGTGGATTTTGCGAAGAAAGGTCAAGAACAGGATGAGAGCATTTTTATTGGGGAATTCAATGAATGGCTTGGAATGAGCAGTGATGAGATTGATTTAGAAGGCTTTTCATGTGACTATGAGGTATTTATAGAGCGTGATTTTCAGGTATCTTTAGAAGCGTATTATCAAAATGTAGCAGAAGAAAAAGGTGCATTAGAAAAAATTGTTGAAAGAGAAGCAGGCGTAGTTTGGCATTATATTAATAATGCCAATGGCTTGCTAAAAGTAAGCGATTTTTACAACATTAAAGAAAAAATCAATGATACGTTTTTATTTGCACAAATAGCACTTGATAGAGCTGTAGAGATAGAAGGTTTCATTGTCCTAGTATTTAAAGAGTGTGAAATTGATGAGGGGATTTTTACTGATGAGGTTGAAGGTATTTGTACAGTAGAAGAAATGAAGGAATATTTTAATGCTGAGGTTTTTAATAGCTTAAGTGAAGAGCGACAAAAATATTTAAGAGGTATCTTTGGAGATACGGAGGAATAAGGAGAGTGAATGGAATGAATATAGTTCCATTCGCTTTTTGTTATATTTGTATAGTGAGGCATGTTAAAGGAGAAAACGAGGTCAAGTTGTATTGAGGCAAAACTTAGAAGGTAAAATAAATGGACTGTTTACTGGAGGAATATTAACTAAAAATCAAACAGATATTTTGCATTCTATTAGGGATATTGGAAATGAAAGTGCTCATGAGTTAGTTGCCCCTTCAAAAAGTACATTGGAAAAAGTTTTAGAATTAATTGAATTTATGTTTATAACTATCTATGAATTAAAAAATATGAAAAACTTTAATGGAAAGATGGAATGTGAAATAAACTATCTATGATATGGTAAATAAATATGATATAATAATGTGGAATAGTTGCCTATAATTCCTTGCAAATTTAATTTGTTGGTGTATGCCAACGGGAAATATAAACCCCTCCACGACAATGCTGTAGCATATCGCCATCGTATATCATGTATATGTCATTCATATAACATCGTACATTCTATATATGTAATTCGATAACTAATGCAAGGGGGATGGCTATTTTAGCCAGTTATGAAGAGTAGAAATCTTTATTAGACGGTTTCAACCTTTAAAAATCCTAGTAAGTATACGCAAGGGGGAGGCGAAAGCCTTAATACTTATAGGAGGTAAAGTTAAATGAATTACATTAAACGCAAAGCTATTCAGTTGAAATCTTGGGTATCGGAAAGTATGCGAGGAGAAGATGGAAAAATTAGCCGTGTCAAGACTTTCTATTTCTTGTTAGGCTGGTTTGGAGCACCTGATTTTCTTGCTTTTTTGCTTGAAAAAATTGTTTGGGTTCTAAAAGCTCTTTACTACATTATTCCTTACGTTATCCACTTCATTGAAGGTCTAATTTCTGCTCTTTCTTATTCATTAAATAAGAAGGGGTTTTTTTATGGAGTTTAACAGTAGTAAGCTATATAGGCTATCCAACAAGAAATTATTAGCAGATATTTTAAATGTAGACAGAAAGAGCTTGAAAAATGTTTCAATTGAGTTTGTACCATTTAAACTCCCACCAGAATATTCAACTATCAATGGGAAGCAACGTGATTTATATAACCCTAATGACAAACATAAAAAAGCTTTAAGAAAATTAGTGAAATTATTGATGCAGGTCAATTTACCTTCCTATGTGTTTGGGGGCATTCAAGAGAAAAGTCATATACAAAATGCTTTTGTTCATAAAGAAAATAAATATATAATGCTTTTAGATATTCAGAATTTTTTTCCTTCTACTTCGGATTCATATGTTTATGATTTATTTAAAAGGAAATTTCAAATGGAAGATGATTTAGCAAAAATATTAACGGATTTCGTTACAATTCAATGCGAAAGAAAAGCGGGAAGATATCTTCCTCAAGGTTTTCCTACCAGTCCCATTTTAAGTTATTTAGCGTATGTAGACATGTATAATGAATTAGAGGATTTGGCAGTAAAAAATGGTCTAAGCTTTAGCTGCTATTATGATGATTTGACTTTTTCTTCTAATAAATTTATTGATAAATCTGTGAAGCGTAAGTGTGCTCAAATAATAGAAAAATATCAATTTAAAATTCATCCTACAAAATCAAAATTAATAGTTAAGAAGGGTGTAGAAGTAACTGGGGTATTTTTAGATGCGTTAGGAAATTTAAAAGCTCCTAAAAAATTATTAAATAAACTACAAAAATCTTACGAAAAGGTTAAAGAGATGGATGAAAATCCTAGTGAATTTACTAAAATTCAATTTGTAGATGAATTAAATCGACTACAAGGTTTAATAGCAGCAGTTAAGAGTGTAGAAAGCAGTAGAAAAGTCGATTTATTTTTAAATGAGTTAAAGTGCATAAGGAGAAAGTATAATGTACCTTATAGAAAAAGGGATATGAAAAAATGCTTTAAGACGGAATATGCCTTGTTGATAAGATAAGTTTATTAATTCTAAAATTAAGCTTTAAAAATGGTATTAACTTTACATTAATTAAGAAAAATCTCTGTAAATGTTATAGGGGTTTTTGTTTATATAATTTGATATACAATTATTTAATTATAAAAAATATAGACATGCAAAATCATTATTTTTTAATAGCAATTATAATTGTTAATAAGTATATCAAATGGTACTATTGAGCAAAAGATACAATAATTTTAGTGGTAGTATGTTTTTTGAGATTTTTCATTGTAATAATGGAGAAGCATAGGAAGCAGTATTTATAGCAATTTTGTAGAATGTATTGAATTTGTCAGAAAATTTATTTTACTTAAACTAATTGAAAAAATACTTAGAGCGTTTAAATTTATTTTTTAGGAGGGTGTTAAATGTGAGAATTTTACATTTATCGGATATGCATTATACAAATGATAGCGACAATAACTTTGAAATGAATTTATTAAATCCCATGTTAGAAGATTTAAAAAAAATAGCAGATGAAAAAGTTTTTGATTTGATAATTTATTCAGGTGATTTAGTAGATAAAGCTGGGAAAAGTTTTGAAAATGATTTGACTCTAGGATTAATGGAATTTGAACAAAATGTTATAGAGCCCTTATTAAATACACTAAATTTAGATAAGAGCAGATTCATTATTGTTCCTGGAAATCATGATATTGAAAGAAATCTAGATAGTAATTTGATAGAAAAAGGTCTATTAGGGGAATTAAATACATATAAGACAGTAGCAGATTTTATGGCTGAAAGAAGAAAAAGTGATAATTGGGAAGGAATTAAACGAATTAAAACTTTTAAGGAATTTGAAAAAGATTTTTACAATCTTAATGAAATTTCTAAATTTGAAACAATTCATATTTGTGAAATGGAAGGAAATAAAGTTGGTATAGCAGCTTTAAATACTAGTTGGCGTTGTTATGATAGTAAATTTGATAAAGGCAATATAATTTTAGGAGAATCGCAAATTGATAACGCATTAAAAGAATTTAAAGATAACTCATGTAATTTAAAAATTGCTGTACTACATCATCCAATTGATGAGCTTCATCCATTTGAGGCTAAAGAGATTGAAAATAAAATTTATAGGGAGTTTGATATTGTATTTAGTGGTCATGTACATTTCTCAGAATCTCATGTAACACATGATTTGCATGGCAAAACATTAATAATTAAGTCGCCTGCTAATTGGAGTGGGAACGTAAAATCAATAGATGTAAATTATTTAAATGGATATTCAATACTTGATTATAATCCAAAAGAGGAGATTGTATTAATGTATAGAAAATATTCGAACTTTAAAAATGCATTTATAGCAAACAATGACCGTGGAGATGAGAATGGTAAAGTGTTTTATGGGTTACCTAGTCTTACCCAATTAGGTAGTGTTGAAAAAAAAACGAAAATTTTTAATGTAATAAAAGAATATAATTTGGAAGAAATTGATAATCACTTATTAACTTTTAATACTGATACATTTGCACCCAAAACATTGAATGATTTATTTGTTTTGCCCAAATTAACTTATAAAAAAGAAGTGGATGTAGAAGTAGAGTTTAAGAGAGTAAAAGATGAAGAAGTAAAATTTAATGAACTATTAGTTTCAGAAGAAAATTATATAATTTTCGGGACAAAAGAATCGGGGAAGACAATATTATTGGATAAGCTATTACTGGAGTTTTCTGAGGAAAATTCCAAATATAATACTATTCCAATTTATTTTAGTTTTAAGGACATTCACCAAAATAATAATATAGACTCTTTAATTTCCAAATATTTGCACGAACCTATTAAAGATATAAGAAATGGCTCTTTAGATGAATATAAAAAGGTTCTTTTAATAGATAATATGGATTTTAATGACAATGCAGGTGTCATTAAGTTAAAGAAATTCTTAGATAGCAATGCAAATTATAGGTATATTGCTACTTCTTATGCTACTGGGGAACACGAAATACCTGTAAGTGCATTAAAATCAATGCTAACAGAAAATAGTAAGACAATATTTATAAATCAATTTCAAACTAAGGAAATTAAAGAGCTTTTTAAAAAATGGTTTAGTAATAGAGATGATATTATCCCAAACGAAAAAAGTTTAGACAAGATTTTAGAAACTTTTAAATCTTTAAATTTACCTAGAACCCCTATGGCTGTTTCTATGTTTTTATGGATAATTGAAAAACAAGAAAACTATGTTCCAATTAACAATGCTCAAATGTTAGAAAACTTTTTAGAAAAAGTATTTTCTAAATCCGATATTACGGAGGTCAAATCATCAGATTTTAACTATAAAAATAAAGAGACTTTATTAACAGAAATTGCTTATTTTATGTATGAAAAAAATGATATTTTTTATAGAGTAGAGCAAGCAGAATTGATTGATTTTATATCTAAACGATTAAAAGCCAGAATGTATCCCTTTGATGAAATTGAAATATTAGCTGATTTTGTTAACAAAGGTATTTTTTCTAAACAGCGTGATAATCAAAAAAATTATATTAGATTTAAATTTAGTTGTTTTTATCATTATTATTTAATGAAAAATATTAATCGTAAACCTGATTTTAAAAAATATATATTATCAGAAGAAAATATGATTTTTTTCATGGAAGAGATAGAATATTATACAGGATTAAATATGGAAGATACAGAAGTATTTGAAACCATAATTAATAAAATGAATGAAAAATTCAAACACGTAGCAAAAGAGTATTCAAGTTTAGATTCTTACTATGAAACAAATCAAAATTTTATAGAATATATAGAAAAAAAAGAATTAAATAATTGGTTAAAAGAGTCTAAAGAAACTGAAAAAGATTATGAGGAAAGTAACAATAAATTATTGGAAGAATCCTCTAATAATGAAATTGTTAACAAATCAATTGAATTGAGCCCTTTGGAGAAGTATGAAAGATATTGGGTGTTAGCTGCAAAAGTTATAAAAAATAGTGAGGAAATTGAAGAGGCTGAACTTAGAATAAAAGCAATTGAATCTACAGTAAGCTGTGCTATTTTATATATGACAATGTATAAAATCTTATTACAGCTATTAGAGAAGGAAATGCTTATGTTTACTGACGAAGAATTTAAAGAACAATTTTTTGTGGTAAACAGGTTATTACCTGTATTCCAGCAAATTATTGTCACGCAAACAATTGGAACAGGTAAATTAACAATTCCGATTGAACACCTATTGAAGGAAGTTATAAACAGCCAAGAAAAGAGTGAAATTGAGAAATTTGTATATTTATTTCTTTATAGTGATTTGAAAGGTGAAGGATATAAAGAATATATAAACTTATTTATGGATAGTTTTAAATCATGGTATATGAGGGATATGATATTTACTAAACTTTTTGAATATTATATTAGGAAAGATACCCCTAAAGAAGATGAAAAATATTTAACAAATCATATGGCTACATTGGTGGAGGGAAAATCAAATGGAAAAAGAAGGGGCTTTAACAAAAAAGGAAATATAATATCGAAGTTAGAAGATATTAAAATCGAAGCAAATTTAAAGTCTGGTTAAATTGAAATTAATAATTTATTTTTCAAATGAAAATCATGATTTAGATATGAATTGTAAAAGTCTCTGTGAATATTGCAGAGATTTTTTGTTTGTACAAATTATTTATTGCTGAGATGAAGTATTGTAATAAATGTATGCTTTTATAAAAAAGGATACATAAAAAATGTTGATTTAATAGGGTTTCGTTGTTGAAGTAACCTATAATGTATGGTATTATTTCTTTGGTGATAAAAGGATACATTCGTAGGGGGAAATAATGGCTAATACTAATGTGAAAAAGGGAATGTTAATTGATGTTCAACCGCTAAAGTCTAAACAGGAAGTGAATGAGCTAATAGAAGCACTAGGAATGAGTACAAATGGTTTACGAGACCAATTACTCTTTAAGTTAGGTATCTCTACAGGCTTACGTTGTTGTGACTTAGTAGCCCTAAAGGTTGAACAGGTGAAGGGGAAAAGCTCTTTCAAGATTCGTGAGGGTAAAACAAAGAAGGAACGTACAGTTTACCTCAATAGTTTAATGGCTGATATAGCGGATTACATTGATACATTGCCTGTAGGAACAGTTTATCTATTCCCAAGCCGTAAAGGAGACAGTCATGTATCAACTACACAGGCATACCGTATAATTGCTAAAGCGGGGAAAATGATAGGGAATAGCTCTATCGGTACTCATACAATGCGTAAAACGTTTGGATACACGTACTATCAAGCTACAAAAGACGTAGCTACGCTTATGGAGATATTCAACCATAGTTCACAGAAAATCACGCTTAGATACATCGGTATTACAGAAGAATCAATAGAAAATAGCATAAAGAGTATTTCGTTTTTTTAATATGATTTTATACCGATTTCTCAAGTGGAAAATAGAGGTTAATTTCAGTCTTAAGAGTATTTTCAATTGATAACAGATATACGAACTGTTACGATGGGAATAAGAAGTTTTCTGTAATTAAAATATATCTAGAGTTAAGAGTCTAGTAAAAAAGATTAAAAATTATAGTTGAAAGTAATAAGGGGAGAAATAAGGATGGTAAAAGAGAAGAATTTTGAATTGTTAAAAGAAGAAATGGCTAATATTGGATTAAAATATTCTGTTGAAGAAAATGAAGAATATTATGGAATTAAATCTGGTATAAATCTTGAAGATTTAAAAGTCCCTTTTTTTATTACAGTTGATAATACAGATGTTAGTTTAATTGCAGAATTGCCAATAAAAGTTAATGAGCAGACTCTTGAAAGTAGCTTAAGAAATGTTAATAAAATAAATTCTGAAAATCTAAAGTATGGTAAATATGAATTAGATTTGGAGGATAATACAATTTATTTTACAAACTATATATATTCTAAAAATATTGAACTTCCAGTAGAATCAATTAGAAACATTTTGATGGCAGGAATATATGCACTTAGTAAATATGCGATTGAATTGCAAAAAGATTTATTATGATGGAAGTGAATTGTCATTATGGGGAATTTAGGTAAAGATAACGTAGATAAATTATTAGAACTCAAAACGATTATTCAACAAGAACAAAATCCATATAGCTTAGAATCTTTAAGTGAATTGGAAGGTAAGTCACTATACCATGGTACTATTGCAGAGTTTGAAGATGTCTTTTTAAAGAAAGACAAGGTTGATGTCTTTTATGGAAAAAAGGGCACAAAAGATAACGGGTTTGGATTTTATTTAACTTTAAATAAGGAACAAGCTTTTGAACAAGGAAAGAGAAAACAAGCTGAATATAACTTAAAAAATAAAATTAAAAAAAACAATATCAATACAGAGATTATGGTTGTTGAAAAAAAGATTGACTTGCATGAAGTGGAAAAATTTTTCAAAAACCATCAGGATAAGAGTTATTTGTTGCATAAAACATTAGAAATTGATGAAGACTATGGTAAGTTTATTATTAATAACAGGTTGGGGGAAGAACAATTAGCATTAATTATCGGAGAGATGCATAATATTGATAATAAGTATGCATTAATATATGGCGGAATGGCAGATGGAAAGGTGGGTAATTTAATCCAAAAATATTCTGATACTATCACTGCACTAACAGATGACAATGCTAAAAGCGACTACCAACAAAAGTTTCTTGAAGATTTTTTAATAGAAGTGAATAAACCGTTAAAAACGGGTAAAGGAAGTCAACTTTCTATCCATGATAATGAGTTATTTAATTTGGCTATAGATGTAAAGGACATTTTGAAATGACATTAATTCTTGATGGTTCTGTGTATGTCAAAAATAGTGGTGATTATATTATGAATTTTAATATTAGAGATGATGAAAAATATTACTTAGAAAAAATTAAAGAAAAATTAATTGTTAAGTATCATTTAAATGATATAGATGCATTAGAGAAATTAAAAGAATATGATTATTTAAGTGAAATTATTGAATTTGATACAGATTATTTTTTTTATCAGTCTCCAGAATACTGGGCAGATTATTTGATGGAATAATTTGTTTTTTTGTTTTTTCGCGAAGTACTTTTATTTGATAATTAATTTAGATAGAATGGTTTTAGTATGGTCTTTGAACCAAGTTCGTAAATATGTAATACTCCCTAGTGGATAAAAATAGTTGAAATGAGCGCGGCTTTAAAGTTTGCAATCCCTTGTCGTTCTAAGTGTCGGCATAATGCCACGTGAACTGCAAATAGACAAACTACACGCGTAGAAGCCGGCGTATTGGAGCTTCTGGACGCGGGTTCGACTCCCGCCGTCTCCATACATACGATTTCACAGGAAATCAATGAAGGTCAAAACACTTGATATATCAGGGTTTTGACCTTTTTCTTTTATCATCTAATTTCATCTGATAGCATTTAGTCGTAGTTAAAACCGTAGTTAATTTATTTCTTAATATCGAAGGGAAGTTTGTTAAATGACATTCATTAAAGACGGAATTATAGTTTTAGAAGATTTAAAAGAATTTATCGATAAGGGTAAATACATAGTGGTTGTAGATAGTTGTATATTGTTAGATTTTTATAGATACAATTCAAAAACAGCTCAAGAGATTTTAAATAACTTAGAATATTTAGGTGATAAAGTTTGGATTCCTAATCAAGTATATATTGAATTTAAAAGGAATTTTGCTAGCATTCTGGGCCCTAATCATAACAAATATAAAAATATCCCCAAGAGTATTGCCTCTAACGTAAAGGACTTTGAAAATAAGCTTAATAAATTGATTAAAGCTTACGATAAATATAATTTTCCTAAGGTTAATGAGCTTGGTGAAAAAATAAAACAACATTTGGTTAGTATTGAAGGAGAAGCAAATCAATATAAAGAAGAAATAAAAAATGAAATGGAATTGATGAGTGAGTTATTACGTACCAATAAAATATTAGAATATGTAGAAAACTTAAAGAATCAAGGTCAGGTAGGCACTCCATTTCCACCCAAACAAATTTTATCAATAGTTGATGAGGGGCGAAAGCGCTTTGACCTAAATATACCACCTGGATACAAAGATATAAACAAAAGTGAAATAGTAAAAGAGGATTTAAAAGTAGTGGATCCTCTAGCTCCGTTTGGAGATTTAATAGTATGGAAAGCACTTATTGCCAAGGCAAAAGCAGATAAAGTTAATGTATTATTTACAACTTCAGATAGTAAATCTGATTGGTGGGAACTAGACAGTAATAAAAATATAGTTTCACCTAGAGAAGAATTATTAGCTGAGTTTATTGAAGAAACTGAGGGTGAAGTTGAACTTTTAATGCTTCCAATGAAAGAATTTATAAATAAGTTTTCAACGATTAGTAACATTTCATCATTATATTCTAGTGTTGAACTTAGCGCTAATGAAATATTACAGGAAAGATTATGGGAATCTGGAGAAGAAATAAAAGATATATTAATCGACAATGCATATCACGCTCATCTCGGAAATATAGAAGATGTAGAAGATTTTGAAATAGTAGGTGTGAAAATAGAAGATACTGATGTTGAATTTGATGATGAAAAAGTAAGCCTTATCACACAATTTCAAGTTGAAGCAGCAGGTTATTTTATTGAATACATTAGTAGGGAGTATTCTGAATCAACACAGATAACTATGACATTAAAAGGAACTTATTCAGTAGAAATCGAATTAGATATAGAAAATCAAGACTATACTATTGATGATTGGGAAATAAGTGATTTAACTATCTCAAACTCCAAAATTCATTGTGAGGAAGATTATTATGATCCACAACCGTGGGAATACTGTGTAGTTTGTTTGAAAAATTTTGGGGAACATGAATTGCATCCTGATGACAGAATTTGCAATAGTTGTTCTCAAAATAGTAACTATATGTTATGTACAAATTGTGGGACTTTTTATAAACAGGAAGATTATGATGGCGATGGACAATATTGTGGTAGATGTCAAGATTAAATATAACCATGGTGAGAGGTAGAATATGCCTCTCACCGTGGTTATTAAATCATATAAGTTTCAAACTTCTGTATAGCATCCTCTTTCGCATTTGCCGTAACATGTGCATATACATCCATCGTTGTCTTTATATCGGAATGCCCCATGCGATCTTGTACAGACTTTATACTTGCTCCAGCTTCAAATAATAATGAGCAATGTGTGTGTCTAAAAGCATGCGTTGATACATACGGAAGATCACTATTACGCAAAATAGACTTAACCCAGTCATTTGTTTTTGTCGGTTGAATATAGCTGTTACGAGTGTTGCTAAATACTAACTGTTCTTCAGATAGTGTATCGTAACCAAGCATTAAATACGCTTGTTGTTGCTTCTTACGCCATTCCTTTAAAATCACCATCGTAGCCTCGTCCATTTTAATTTTACGGGGCTTTCCTGTTTTAGGTGGCTTAGGATATAGCTTTTGTCCTTTGCCTTGTCCTAGCGCTTTATTAATGTCGATTTCATTGTTTTTGAAATCAATATCAGTCCAAGTTAAAGCCAGTGCCTCACTCTTACGCATGCCAGAGTAAGCAAGTAAACGGAAGAACGCATAAATTTTATAGTTAGGATGTTTTTCAGCAAGTGCTAAAAATTCTTTTAGCTGCTCTTTCGTGTAAAATTTATCTTTATCAGTATGTGCAACACGGCGCTTATTTTTGTGAGGAAGGTCTACTAAATCAAATGGATCTGTTGTAATATATCCACGCTTTTGTGCCTCACGCATTACTAATGAAGCATAGCTTTTTACTTTATCCCCATTCACTAGCTTTTCCATCCATTCATCTACATGGCGCTGGCAAATATCGAGATTTATTTTGTCGATTTTATAATCACCCATAGCAGGTAAAATGTGATTGCGGAATAAGCCATCTGTTTTTACGAATGTACTTTCTTCAACTGTTTTTTCATAGCGCTTAACCCATAGCTCATAAACTTCACGATATGTTTCAGCCTGCACCTTTCTTACCTCCAGTCAATAGTTTTTAAGAAAATAATTAAAGTTTTGAAAAGACTTTTTTGTGAGGGTGGGGGTACCCCCACCCTCACAAAAAAATTGCGCATGCCAAAGAGACCTCACGAATTTTCTTTTTTTCGAAAGGTCATTGTGCTATAGTTAATTTACTTTGGTTACGATTTCTGAGCTGGTAGTGCGGACTCATAATCGTACAGAATGCCTTGTGTCATTAACTGAAACGTCATTTTCAGAAACTTATTGATACAGGCGACAATCGCAACCTTATGAGGCTTTCTCTGAGGTTGCGTTTTTAATTTATCGTAATAATCTACCAGGTGATTGTTAGTCTTTTTCCGTAACGTAATCATCGTACAAATCATAAAAAATAAAATCTTTCGTAGCTTCTTATTTCCTCTTTTATTGATACGATCACGATACTGCGTGTTACCCGATTGATAACGCATAATATCAATACCTACATACGCATTTAGTTGTTTCGCATTCTGAAAGCGGCGAATATCCCCTAATTCACCGATTAATCGGCAAGCTGTTGTATCGCCAACGCCCGGAATCGAACGAAGCACTTGGTATTCTTTGCGTTCCTGTGACATCTCCACCATTTGTTTCACAAGTGTTTCCTTCTTCTCAACTAAATCCATGATACGAGCTGCGTAGTCACGAATTTGATCACAACGAATATCGGTAGCTTTAATGGCTGGATAACTATTTTGAGCAGCCTCTAGTAAACATTCTGCTTTTGCCTTAGCACGTGCGAATGATAGGTTTTTTCGTGTATTGGCTTTTAACCGATTTTTAATGACTGTTTTCGAATGCGCCAGTAACAGGGCTGGATGTGGATAGAGCTGAACAATATTTAAAAACAGGGCCGAACTTGGTGTAATGAGTGCTTCCAACTCCGGAAAACTCAAATGTAATAACGCATGCATTCGACTTTTTAATCGCGTGATTTCTTCATCAATCTCATCATAATAACGTGTAAGTCCACGCATCTGTTCATAATAATCATCCTGCACATAGGTCGGCTCACGCTCCATTTTAAAATGGGTTTTCGCTAACTCATGCGCATCACTACTATCGGTTTTATTTCGACGCATCGAAGCCATTTGTAGATTCGCTTCAAGTGGATTCATCCGACAATAGGTGTAGCCATAATCGATTAGAAACGTTTCCAATGGTTTTGAATAAACACCTGTCGCTTCAAAAACGATTTCAGGTGCTTGACCGTCACGCTCCGCTATTTCTTTCATTCGCTTATGTAATTGTTCAAAGTCCATACGTGTATGATTCAGTTCACCTTCAAATTCACATTGACGATACGGATTATAAATCGCAATGGTACTTTTTCCTTTACTCACATCTAACGCAACCACATGTTTCATCATACTTTCTCCTTTTTAGCCAATCATAGAAGTCTTCACAGTGCCTTACCGATTCCATTTTCTTCTACACGATCTCTTGGACCCAACATACTAAACTGATTCAAATAAGGGTGTGAAGTCAGTCGGTTTTTAATACGGATTCTAAAATGATCCCAGGAGCTTGTTCGACTTTCCTTCACTTCTACTATAAAAAAATAGTAGCACAAACCATGGCCTTGGTTTGTACTACTAATGTTAGTATGTTTTTATACTGCCCATTAGCAATTTCAAGCTTTAAGCGAGCTAATACAAGTTCTGCTTCCTTCTTCGTTTTAAACTTACTACGTGTAGTGCGTAGTTCTTTCCCTGTTAATGGGTCTAACCCAATATAAATTTGAAAGCGATAGCGCTTTTCACCATTTTTTAGCGTATAGCTCTCAATTGATCCTGTTTTACTTTTTGCCATACTCTCAGCCTCCTAATTGTAGGGACAATCGAAGGAGCTATTACAGGCAAATCAGTTTTTTTGTTCTTTGTAATGCGGAAATAAAATATATAGCATCGCTAATGCACGTTCAGCTTCTTCAGCTGTTAGCTCATGTCCATTAAATGTTGGTTTAAGATTTTCAGCCTTTAACGAAAGGTTAGTTTGCTCTAAAAGAACCTTTATATCTGTTGCAGCATGTAATAGTTCAGACGACGATTGACTCTCTGAATCCATTTGTTTTGCCAGATAAAGCTCAAATAGGTCATTGTGGCCCGCGATTTTTAATAAATCGAAATAAGATACGTCCACCGCTTCCGCTATTTTCCCTAATAGCTTTGTGGAAGCCTCGCGCTTGGCAGTTTCTATTTGAGATAAATAGGAATAAGATACACCAACTAAGTCAGCGAATTCACGTATTGAAAGCCCTTTTTCGGTTCTCAACTGCTTCAGCGCTATGCCTAGGTCACGTTTATTAGAAATGATAATCACCTCCTACTGATTAGTATATAATTTTGTTTTACTTTTGTAAACGTATTTGTTTTTGTTATCGAAAAGTAAAACGATGTGTGTTAAATTCTAATCAAATATATTTAACTTAGCAGGAGGTGATATTATGGAATTCGTTAATGAGAAGGTTAATTTACAAGAGCTTGTAAAATTAGTTGGTGAAGAATTAGCACAAAAGTTAGTAGACTCAATTCGCTCAGAGCTTTTTAAAGAGAAACAATTACTCTCTAAAGAATGGCTTACATTAAAAGAAGCAGCGGAATATATCGGTGTTTCCCCTAACACTTTAGCGAAGTTCCGTCTAATGGGCTTAGAAGTTTGTGAAGTAGATGGGGTTAAACGTATATCAAAAAGTGACATAGATCGCTTTATGAAGGAACATAGTTTTTAAAATACTATATGGGATGTCTATTAAATGTATAGTTATAGAAGCAGGAGCTGAAATAAATTAGCTCCTGCATCATGCCGTCAATGAATAATTAAATCATTGTAAGGGATATAAATATAACGGTAATTGCTCAAGTTGAAATTTGTAAACGGCGAAGTATTTGGATTATTATAAAACGTAATTAAATCTGTTAAATCAACATAAGGTAAATCGGAATAATATTTACCAGCTCTAATATAATCAATAAATTTTTCAATTAATGTAGCAGGAAGCTCGATAAGGAATAAACAAGCCTTGTCACCAATTTCGCCATCAAAACGAATGTTGATAGAATCATTTGTTAGGCAATCGGTTTGTTGTGAAGCCAGACTATTAAGTTCATTCAACAAATTCTTTCGATATAAAACCATCTCTCGATCAGATGCGATGTTAAGCAAATAAGAATTATAGCGTTCATCGATAGTTCTTACAAATTCGGCTGTACTTAAAGCACTTAATCGCCAATGCTCTTGAATATCTTTTCTAGCATTGACTTGTGCAGCAGATCGTCCGAAAAGTTCTTTTGCAGGTATTCTTAGTGTTGTCGATGAAAAGTACCGTTGTTTGAAAATATTTTGTACATTGTCATAGGTAAAAAGTTCATGCTTTAAAGGGTTAATAAATGTTGTCATAATGACACCTCCAGTTAATATGATGACAGATGGCTCTGTCTTTCAGCAAGATGTGATTTTATATTTTTAATATTGTATATTCATACTGCATTATTTGTTTTATTAGTTATATATCTGAATATATATGCGTTTGAACCCATATAATGTATTTCAAGAGATTGTTTATTCTGAAAAATGATTATGTGATGAAATTTATACTCCTATATAGGTGAAAAAATTATAAAAAATTGCGCGAGGGGGTACCTTCCTTTCGAGGCAATCGGTTAATGGCGTTAGTCGCCCCCAGGGGTAAAATATACGTTCTACACTTGAGTGAAAACAATGCAAAAGAAAACACGTATACGCCGATTTTAATGGCTTGTATACGTGTTTTTTTGTTGGAATTATGCAATGGTTTTAACGTGAAAGATTTGTTTAGCTACGAGAGCATCAGCTAGTTGTTTGGACCGTTTAACCATTATAAAAATGATTGCTTTGGGATTTTAATGAGAGGGCCTATACGAATGGTATGGAAGGCACCTGATTTCGCTAGTTCGTATGCTTTTGATGTGCCAATGCCTAAGATTGATTGGATATCTTTGACGCTTAACACATCGGGATAGTGTTGTAAATTATTCATCTTAATCACCTCTGTTAAATATTGTTCCTTCGGCTTTTGTATTACATGTATATGTTTATTTTAAAGCGAGAGTAAATAGAAAGCGAACTCACTCACATCGCGTAAATAGTGATTCTATCTGAATAAAGGCGATTATCTCTGATCCTATAGAGCTAGTGCTAGTTTTAATCGTAAATATTCAAGATAACTTCAAATGTTTACATATTCATATGCATATATTTTGCCATAATACGGGTCGAAGAACTGGTAAGTATGTTCCCAATCACAATTACGAATATCGTCTTTATCAAGATAAGCAAATGCTTTACCGTTATACAGGGTCTTCGGCTGTTGTAAGTTATTCATGAACATGTAGTCGCTATAGCCAGTTTTTACAGATTGTAATCCGAGTGTATAAGCGGCTAATAAATCTTCAAAAGGTGTAATGTCCCAAGTAACTGTATTTCCCCAAAGTGCACTTAATTCATCTATAGTATGACCTGAAGATTGGTTTGTAATTAAATGTACTTTTGCAAGTGGTAGGTTATTTGGGAATGGTGTGATATCTAATAATGCCAAATACGTACAATCCTCTCCACCGAAATATTCAATGAAATCTTCAACACGCTCTTTAATTTTTGAAGAAGCTTCATCCAATGTAATTGTTAAAGTGTAATGTGCGACTAAATATTCGTCGATAAAGTTTGTGAGTAGTAAACGTTGAAGTATCGTTTCGTCATTTTCAATTGCAAGAGTTTGAAGCTTAGTATCTGTTTGAGCGAAGTAGGCAAATGTAATACGGCTGCAACCTACTACTTTAATTTTTGGAAAGTTATTTGTCATACATAATCCCTCTTTCTAAATAAATGTTTGCTGTATATTTTCAAGCTTTTCTAATAGCTCTACAGTGAGTTCTTCATCTTGGGCTTCCGCAAAGCTTTCTAGCTCGTCAATGGCAGCATCTGTTACAAGAACAGTTTGTGTAAATCCATATGGGCTTTCAAAGCTGTTAAGGATTTTACCGTTGCGTTGTAAAAGGAAATCCATAATTTTGCGGCTTTTAAATTTTAAGCGTACTGGACGTTCCAATCCATATCCGCCGAGATAACGTTTCTTCCCTCGTGGAAGACGTTTGTCATAAATACCTTTACTTAAATAGGACGCAATTTTCATATTGTCTTCGGCTGTACCATATTGTTCGCGGTAATATAATCCACCATGCGTCCATTTAGATTTAAGGAAGCTTATAAATTGTTTGGGTATTCGGCATAAGATGTGGAAGTGGATATGATCATTTCCTTGAAATTCAGTTACACCTACATAGCGTAAATCTATACCGTTTAACCTTTTACAACGCTTCAGCTTTTTCCAAAATGAGTTGAACTTTTCTCGACATGTGGCGAAGTCTGTAATATCAAACTCACATCTAGGGCTAAATGTTAGCGTTAGCATGCAAAAATTGCTGAAATAATTCGCATTAATAATACCTTTTAAGGTGCGCTTACTATTAGCAACTGAGCAACGTCTTGTTTCTTCAGCCTGCTCATGTTGTTTTAAAGTATAATATTCTTGTCCCTTTGGCTTGCGACCACGATTTTGCTGGTATTTATTTTCTGATGGTACGTATCTTTCTACGACACGTGTAACAGTTGGTGAATGTGTTACATGCACTTCTAATTTATGTGTCATAATCAACCCTCCCTCTATAAATGTTGACTCGTATGGTTCTAATGTTAGTCAAACCCTTGTTATATAAGGGCTTGTAGTAGTTTGATAGAAAGAAAAATGTCCAAAAACAATTACTATTAATAAAGTGGTGTTAAGGCCTTAATTCTTTGTGCATATGCTAGTATTGGGTGTTATCTTTTGTTATTCGAACAGTTATAATTGTAAGTAGAAACAAGTAATTTGACGAATTGGGTATGAGGTAGTTATGAGTTATTCATCGAAAACAATCTGCAAATTCCTCAATTTTGCTCAATTTATCGTAGAATTCAAATAAATTTTAAAATGAGGTATATAAGATGATCAATTTCCAAGATAAAGTAAGCTTCATTTGGTCAATCGCAGAGATTTTGCGTGGACCATATAAGCCAGAGGACTACGGTAAAATCGTATTACCGTTAGCTGTTTTACGTCGTTTTGACTGTGTATTAGAAAGTACAAAAGAAGAAGTATTAGCGAAGGCAGAGCAGTTTGCTTCGATGTCAGAAGAAGCACGTGAGCCGATTTTAAACCGTGTGTCAAAACAAAACTTTCATAATACAAGTAAATATGATTTCAACAAGCTACTAAGCGATTCAGATAATATCGCTGATAACTTACGTGACTACATAAATGGCTTCTCAAAAGTTGCACGTGACATTATGGAGCACTTTGAGTTCGACCGCCAAATCGATAAGTTGGATCAAAACAACTTATTGTACTTAACGATTAAACGTTTCAGTGAGATTGACTTACATCCTGAAACAGTTTCAAATATCGAAATGGGTTATATTTTCGAGGAATTAATCCGTCGCTTTAACGAGAATGCAGAGGCAGGGGATCACTACACGCCACGTGAGGTGATTCGTTTAATGACGCACTTGTTATTCTTACACGACGATGCGAGCATTTTAACGAAGCCAGGCTTAACACAAACGCTATATGACGCTGCGGCGGGTACGGGCGGTATGGGTTCTGTTGCACAAGAATATTTATCGAAAGTAAATCCAACAGCGCATTTAGAGTTTTTCGGACAAGAAATCAACCCAGAGTCGTATGCGATTTGTAAAGCAGATTTACTTATTAAAGGTGAAGATGCACGTAATATTCGTTTAGGGAACACATTATCAAATGACCAATTCCCACGTGATAAATTCGACTATTTAATTTCAAATCCGCCTTATGGTGTTGACTGGAAATCATATCAAAAGCCAATTATTGATGAGCATGAAAAGCTAGGCTTTGATGGTCGTTTCGGCCCTGGTACACCACGTTCAAGTGACGGGCAACTATTATTCTTACTGCACTTAATTTCAAAAATGAAGCCAGTAACAGCTGAAAATCCACAAGGCTCACGCTTAGCAATTATTATGAACGGTTCACCATTATTTACAGGTGATGCTGGCTCAGGTGAAAGTGAAATTCGTCGTTACGTGCTTGAAAATGATTTAGTAGAAGGCATCGTTGCATTGCCGAACGATTTATTTTATAACACAGGCATCGCCACATATATTTGGATTTTAACGAACAATAAAACGCCACTTGCAAAAGGCAAAGTACGTTTAGTGAATGCAGTAGACTTCTCTAAAAAGATGAAGAAAAGCATGGGCAGCAAGCGTAACGAAATTACAGAGGACCAGCTAGCAGAAATCGTTCGTTTATACGGCGCAGCACAGCCGAATGAGTACGTGAAGATTTTTGATAACGAGGACTTCGGCTACTCAAAAATTACAGTTGAGCGTCCGTTACGTTTAAACTTCCAAGTAAGTGAGGAACGTCTTACACTTGTTGTAGAGGAAAAAGGCTTTGCGAACTTAGCAACATCAAAGAAAAAAGGTGATGCTGGTCACACTGAGATTGAAGCGGGTAAAGAGCTGCAAGCACAAATTATTGAAACGCTACGCACATTGCAAAGCGATGAGGTATATAAAAACCGTGAAGCATTTACGAAAGTCGTAAAAGATGCATTAAAAGAAGCTGGTGTTACAGTTGGAGCACCTGTATTAAAAGCGATTTTAGCGGGTCTTTCTGAAAAAGATGAAACAGCAGACGTATGTATGAAAAACAAAACAGACATCGAACCAGATGCCGATTTACGTGATACAGAAAGCGTACCGTTAAAAGAAAGCATCGAGGACTACTTCGCACGTGAAGTATTGCCGCACGTACCAGATGCATGGATTGATGAAACAAAAACAAAGGTCGGCTATGAAATTCCATTCACACGCCAATTCTACAAATACACAGCACTACGCAGCTCAGCAGAAATTATGGACGAAATTCGTGCGTTAGAAGTGGAGATTGCTGAGCAGTTGAAGAAGGTGATGGGATGAGAGCGTACAGCCAATATAAAAATAGTGAAATAGAGTGGTTAGGTGATATACCTAAAGAGTGGAATATAAAAAAAATAAAGTGGATGACTTCTATTAAACGAGGGGCTTCACCACGTCCGATAGATGATCCGAAATATTTTGATGATAATGGCGAATATGCATGGGTACGAATTGCTGATGTTTCAAGTGCAGGAATGTATTTAGAAAAAACTACTCAAAGGGTGTCTGATTTGGGGGCATCTTTAAGTGTTAAAAGAGAACCAGGCGACATTTTTGTTAGTATAGCTGGTACGGTAGGTAAGCCGTGTATCACTAATATTAAATGCTGTATTCATGATGGATTCGTATATTTTCCAGATTATAGTGGAGATAAGAAGTATCTTTATTATGTTTTTGCCTCTGGTGAACCATATAAAGGGTTGGGAAAAATGGGTACCCAATTAAATTTAAACACCGAAACAATAGGTTCAATAAAAATTCCAGATATTCCACTAATGCTTCAATATAAAATTGCATCGTTTTTAGACAAAAAAACGGAGGAAATTGATGCATTATTAATTCTGAAGAATAAACAAATTGAAATGTTAGAACAACAACGCCAATCCATCATCACAGAAGCAGTAACAAAAGGTTTAAATTCGAATGTGAAAATGAAAGATTCAGGTGTTGAGTGGATTGGTGAGATTCCTGAGGATTGGAAGTTAACAAAAATCAAATATGTATCATCATTGTTGAATGGTGACAGGGGCGAAAATTATCCATCGGGGAATGATTTTGTTGATGAAGGGGTGCCGTTTATTACTTCACATAACTTAAACAGTCGATATGTTGATGAATTGACTCTGAAATATATATCTAAAGAAAGATATAATTTATTGAGAGGTATTAAAATCAAAAAAAATGACATTATTTATTGTTTGAGAGGCAGTGTAGGTAAAAACGCTTTAGTAACAAATGATGGGGGAACAATAGCATCCTCATTAATGGGAATTCGAGCTAATAAAAAGGTAAATGCTGAGTTTTTATCATATATATTAAACTCGAAGATGGAAGTTTGGAATAGAAGTATGTTAACTACAGGGTCTGTTTCTGATAACCTTTCAGCTGAAAATGTAGGGACATATTTATTCACCTTGCCAGACCTAAATGAGCAATTAGATATCGTTAATTATTTAAATGAAGAAATGCTGAAATTAGAAAAATTAATGCTGATTATAAATCGCCAAATAGAGAAATTAAAAGAATACCGCCAAGCCCTAATCTACGAGGCAGTGACAGGCAAAATCGATGTACGTGATATAGAACTTGATTAGTGAGGTGAGTTGTGATGGCAGTGGATACTTCAGAAAAAGGCTTTGAAATGAATATTGAGGCAGCATTAATTGCAAATGGTTATAAAAAGCGTGTGCTTGAAGGTGATGCGAGTAGTGCGTTTAAGCAGCATGCAATTGATGTAGAGGAGCTTTTTGCGTTTTTTGAGGATACGCAGGAAAAACGTATGCGTACGCTTGAGAAGTCGTATGGACCATCTTATAAGGAAGAAGTGCTGCGTCGTATTAAAGACCAGCTACATAAGCAAGGGTTAGTCGAATGTTTACGTAAAGGCATTAAAGATCGTGGTGTGACGTTACAGCTTGCGTTTAATAAGCCGCCGACGGATATGAATAAGACATTAAATAAGCAGTATGCGAAAAATCGTTTTAATGTGTCTCGCCAAGTGTATTACAGCGACAAGCATAACAATAGCTTAGATATGGTGCTGTTTTTAAACGGCTTACCTATCGTTGTCATGGAGCTGAAAAACCCGCTGACGAATCAAACGGTGGAGCATGCGATGAAGCAGCTGAAAAACGACCGTGATCCACGTGAGCAGCTGTTTAAGTTTAATGAGCGTGTGGCGGTGTACTTTGCGGTAGACCCTGATGAAGTGTTTATGGCGACGAAACTTGATAAAGGGAAAACATATTTCCTACCATTTAATAAAGGCAACAATGGTGGCAAAGGCAATCCGTTAGTGTATGACAATTACCGTACGCACTATTTATGGGACGAGATTTTAACGCCTGATAGCTTGCTCGATATTTTATACCGTTTCATCTTTATTAAGAAGGATGATATAAAAGATTCAAACGGTGAAACGATTGGCGAGCGTCAAATGCTCATTTTCCCCCGTTTCCACCAATTAGACGTTGTACGTAAGCTAGAAGCAGATGTGAATGTGAAGCAAGTTGGCCAAAACTATTTAATTCAGCACTCAGCAGGTTCGGGCAAAACGAACTCGATTTCATGGCTCGCACACCGTTTAGCGAAGCTGCATACAGATGACAATGAATCGGTGTTTAGTAGCGTGATTGTTATTACCGATCGCCGTGTACTCGATAAGCAATTGCAAGATGCAGTGTATCAGCTAGAGCATAAAGCGGGCATGGTGGAGCGTATTAACCAAGACTCTGACCAACTAGCAAAGGCAATTAATAATGAAACACGCATCATTATTACGACGCTGCAAAAGTTCCCGTACATTTTAGAAAAAGTGGCGGGCTTAGATCGTAAAAAGTATGCGGTCATTATTGATGAGGCCCATTCATCACAAGGTGGTAAAGCATCGACAGCATTAACGAATGTATTATCAGATAAGACGTTAGAATCTGCCTACGAGGAAGACCGAATTGCAGAGGAAAACTTAGATGATGTAGATGAAAAAATCGTTGAAGCCATTATGAAAAGCGGTAAGCAAGATAATGTATCGTTCTTTGCATTTACGGCAACACCGAAGCCAAAGACACTTGAGAAGTTTGGTACGATGGGTATTGATGGTAAGCCGACGGCATTCCATCATTACACAATGCGCCAAGCAATTGAAGAAGGCTTTATTTTAGACGTGCTACAAAACTACACGACGTATAAAACGTTTTGGAAAATTGCCAAGACGGTTGATGATGACCCTGAAGTATCACAGAAGCAAGCAACAAAAAAACTGGCACAATATGTATCACTGCATCCGCATAGCATTGCACAAAAGACGGAAATCATCATCGAGCATTATCGTAATTTCGTGCAACGTAAAATTGGTGGGCGTGCAAAAGCTATGGTTGTTACAGCAAGCCGTTTACATGCGGTGCGCTATAAAATTGCGTTTGATAAATACATTAATGACATGGGCCACACTGATATGAAAACGGTTGTTGCTTTCTCAGGAACGGTGAAGGATGGCGAGATTGGTTATACGGAGCCAGACATGAATAAGTTCTCTGACAAAGAGCTACCTGAGAAGTTCCATTCGGACGAGTATAAGGTGCTGTTAGTAGCGGAGAAATACCAAACAGGTTTCGATGAGCCGCTGCTGCACACAATGTATGTTGACAAGCCACTGAGCGGCATTAAAGCGGTACAAACATTATCTCGTTTAAACCGTACGTGCCCAGGCAAGGAAGATACATTTGTGCTCGACTTTATTAATGATCCCGAAGACATTAAGGAATCATTCCAGCCTTACTATGAGTCAACGAATTTATCGGAAGTAACGGACCCGAATATTTTATATGACCTGCAAGCTGAAATTGAACCATATCAAGTGTTTACAGAAGATGAAGTACAACGAGTAAGCGAACTAGAAGTAACAGATGGTGTGAAGAAGTCGGTAAAAGCACAAACAGAATTAAATGCTGTTCTTGATCAAGGTGTTGAGCGCTACAAGAAGCTGTCAGAAGAAGAGCAAGAAGCATTCAAACAAGCAACGACGAAGTTCACACGTACGTATGGCTTCGTACTGCAAATCGTCACGTTCATTGATATCGACTTGCACAAGCAGTACATTTACTTAACTTATTTACTACGCAAGCTCCCACGCTCAGCAGGAGACAAAGATGTGTACTTAGCGGACGATGTAGCACTTGAATACTATCGCAACCAAAAAGTATTCGAAGGTAACATTGAGTTAGAGCAAACAGGTGGTGTGGACCTTGATCCACAAAAGCATGGTGCAGGTGGCTTGGTAGAGGATGAAAAGGTACGCCTATCGAGCATTTTAGATAAACTAAATGAACGCTTCGGTACTCAGTTCTCTGAAACGGACTTCCTTTCTCGTGAGCAAGTAAAAGAGGACATGCTGAATAGCGATGAACTCCGCCAAAAAGCAAAAAACAACACAAAAGAAAATTTCAAATTCGCTTTCGAAAAAACATTCATGGATTTCGTCATCGACCGCATGAGTAGCAACCAGGAGTTCTTTATGAAAATACTGGAGAACGATGAGTTTAAATCGTACATCATGGAAGATATGATGAATGAGGTTTATGGGGAAGTGAATCAGTAATTTCAAAGACAGATTTCAATTTATTCGTTGAAATCTGCCTTTTTAAATTTAAATATGAAATATTTATATTTATTTGGTAATATGATTCGTAAGTATCTATTTATAATGGAAGGCTAATATTTGAAAGATGAATTAACGCCGTATGAATACGAGCAACAACAATATGAAAAGGGATTAAACCCGTTCTTCGGTGAATATCGCCAAACTTTCAACATCCCACCTATACCATATGGTAATAGAAATAAAAAGCAATTTAAGGTTGCTGTGCAAGAGTATTTTAAAGATATTCATTATTATTTTTATGATGAAGTAAAAGTAGAAATTGAACTTTATTTAAATGAACGAAGAAGATATGAGACACCTGATTCAGGAGATTTAGATAATTATGCGAAATTAATTTGTGATGCAATAAAAGGTAAGGATGGCATCTTGATTGATGATATACAGATTCAACGTTTAAGTATAGGGTGGATTGATACAGTAGGCGAAGAATATTTTGATATGCGTATTTTTTCACGGCCAGATGATTTTATTATGAAAGACATCGAATTTTATGAGATGCCAAATGGAATGTATTATCCCATTAGTAATAAAATATGGACTTTAAACGGAATTAAAGAGTTAACAGGAACAGACAAAGAGGCTATTCAAAAGTTATTATTCAAAAGGTTAAAAAATGTAAGTGTTTTGCGGCATGAGTTACATAAAAGTGGTTTGCAAGGAGAAAAAGCATATTATGAATATATGAAAGCTCATCCTATTTTAAGGGGGTATAATAAAAATCGTTTATTAGAGAGCGGCTTCAATATTTATAGATGAAAATATAAAAGAGGTGAATTACAAAAATGATAAAATTTTTAATGGTGAATCCTACTAATGAAATTGAACGGGTTGAACCATATCTGGATTTAATAAATGAAAAATTAAATTTAGAAACTCAAATTTTACGTGAAAGTTCAATCTATGAAACAGAAGAAAACTTACGAAGAATAAAATTAAAATGCGTAGATAATCATAAGTATTTTTTAGAATTGAAAATACAGACATATAATGGGGCTAAGCATTTATTTGTAGATTTAGAGCCTCAAAAGCTAACATCTAGTTTTGACAAAAGTTTATACAACATAAAATTTGTGGTAAGAACATTACTTAAAAATGATTGGAAAGATTGTATCTGGCTTTCTGATATACAGTCAAGTAATTATGCTAATGAATTATATTTAGAAATACATAATGTAGAAAATAGATTAAGGCAGTTTATTAATTTAGTAATGATTAATCATTTAGGCGTAAAATGGTGGGATACGTATGCACCTAAAAAAGTTAAAGAAAAGTATTCAGCTCGACAAGTGGCATATAAAAGAGTAGCTCCTTCTTATGCAAATGTGAGCGATAAACTCCTATCGATTGATACAGAAGATTTACTTTCTTTAATGACTTATGAAATAAAAAAAATAAACAATAATTCGCTTCAAACGATTAACACATTAATAGATTCAATAAAAGAAACGGGAAATATTAGAATGGTAGCTGCGGAATATGAAAAGTTCGTTGAAGCTATAAAAAAAGAGTGTGAAGTAGAATATAGTATTTGGAAGGAAATATTCAATAAATATTTTCCAGAAGAATTCATCAATGATTGGGAGGATTTTTCAAAAAATCGCAATCATATAGCTCATAACAAATTAATAGATACAGCAGCTTATAAAACAATAAAAAAGAGTATAGATATTGTAGCAAATAGAATCGACACAGCTGAAAAAACATTTGAAAATAGCGTATTATCTGATGAAGAAAAAGAGAAAATTAAAGAGTTAGAAGCTATTTTAGAATTCGATACTAGTACGGTGGAAAAGGATATTATGGAAGCTGAAACTGGAGTATCAATAAATAATATTGAGGAAATTGAAGATATCTTAAATGAAAATATAATGAATATGATATCTGATTTGAAAGATAGTATTTATTTTAGGAATGATTTAAATGTAGAAATAACTGATTTTTCAGTTATAGTTAGTAGTGGAACAATAATAGAAGTATCTAGTGTATTTAATGACTCTAAAGTTAAAATTGATATTGTAAAAGATTTAGATGATAGCCCAGGTTCCGAAAGTAAAGTTTATCTGAAATTGGATGTTGATTCAGAAACAATTGAAGAAGCACAAATTATTTATCAAAATGGAGAAGCAAATTTTGAAGAAGAGTTAGGATATTATATGCCTGTGCATCAAAATGAATTATATGATATTCAAAAGGATCAACTTACTAATAGATTTATAAAAGAAGTTAATGAAATCTTCCCTAATTTAGTTGAAGAGGCTGAGCATGCGAAATATATTGCGGTAAAGGATGGGGGTAACCATCCAGTAGCTGACTTCTCTTGTGACGAATGCGGTGAAGACTATGTTTGCATTGATGAAGATATTGCTGAAATAGGGATGTGTTTGAGTTGTGGTTACAAGCACTCAGTAAACAGTTGTGCACGTTGTGAAAATTATTACAATGAGGATTGGGACGGTAATAGTGAATATTGTCAGTCTTGCATAGATTGGTTTAAAGATCAATAAAATATGTGCATCGTAGTTAAATCCGTAATTAAGGTTGTCTATGGTAGGCTAAAAAACCTTATAAACACCGCTATTACAGCATCTAGCGGTGGTGCTCCCAGAAGCCCCGCCGTCTCCATACATAGGAATCAATAGATTTCAAAACATACTAACTTAGTGTACTCTATTCATTAGAAGGTGGGGAGTATTGGCGCTTACAGTTCGAATGTGAAGAAAACATAACTTTACCGAGATACTCCCACCGAAAATGGCGGTAAGTTTATCCGAATAATGGATTTTTAGTTTAACTTTACCTAGAGTTTTGTATGTATATACAACAATTTAGCTTTTTTAGCTGTTTATCACCGTTGCAACTCAATATTAAGATTCTCTTATATGGGTTATAGATGATGTTTTAGTTAACGCCTAGTTTTGATTAGATACAGCATTGAAATAAAGGTTTTAACCGCTCCTCTTTTACTAAAGAGAAATACTGCTAAAGCCAGTGTTTCCCCATTTTTAAAAAGGGGCTTCTTATTTATTAGAAGGGAAAATATTTTGTAAAACACAATCACAGCTGTCCCAAAAGCCGGCTACGCACGGCTTTTGGGACAGCTGCCATATTGAATCACTGTAATTGATGGATCATCCTCTAATTGTTGCTTTAACAAATAGTTATGTCCAGCGCCATATAAAATAATCGCTCGCTTTGTTTTTGGCTTAAGTGATTTTTTAATATTATGGGCGATTCGTAAGTTGCGGTAATACCAATATTTTGATACCCATTCAAAGGCAATTTCATCGTCTAATTGCATTAAATCTAAATATATTTTATGGTCATTTACTATGTACTCAGGTGAGTTAATGAATTTGTATAGCTTGATTATGTCACCTTGTTGAATAATGGAAGTTAGTTGTTCAATCATGAAATTGACACGGTCCCTTATTTTTTATAAGCTTCCTTTGATTTTCCTTTTGCAATAAGTCCTAAATCAATCGAGTCGTCTGGTTGCTCATTCCAATCAACGGCGTAAATGGTATTGTGCTTAAGCATTTTGGCTAATCGAAAGCTAATTTGGTAAATTTCATTTTCCTTAAAGTCTGTATTCCAATCAGTTGAGTGATAAATTGTATTTAATTGTTTCTGTAAATCAATCGGATATTCTACAAAAATTTGATCTGCTTGAAATTTTGCAATATCCGTTGCTAATTATTCAAAATGAATATTGCTATATTTATTTGTATCGTCTTTAGATAAAGTGTTGATGTCCGTTGTGTAACCTAAGTGAATAGTTCCAACCAATAACATTTCCAACTTAAATCCCCTTCGCTGTATGTAATTTCGCTAATCGATTCCAACATAATAAATTAATTATATAACATTTGTGAATAATTAAAGATACTATTATTCCAATTGAGTGATTTTTACATATGATAAAAGCTAGACTTGCTTTGCATAGTCCCCAAAAATTGATAAGGAAATAGAGCTTGTCAAACCGAGTGCTCTCAAGAAAAAAAGGAGATTATCGAAGCAATCTGAGGATTTTTTGGTAAATAATTTGGCAATTGCCGAAATAAAAGATGAAATACGTCTCAAAAGCCATGAAGCTACTGGCATTTTTGGCGCTTTTTATTATTTTCAAAAGAGAGCTTCTGAGAGTTTTTCGCTGAATGCTATTTTGCTATAATCAGTAATAAAGTGAAACTATACCTTCGCCTAAAGCGTAGACAATAGTAAAAACAATAGGGAGGTTAATAGATGTACTTTGATGAAGATCCTTTTGGGAATATGATGTTTACAATTGGTCCTATATTTATTTTCGTCGTTTTTATTATCATTATTGGGATGTTTATTTTTACTGCTGTGAAAGGTGTTTCTCAGTGGAATGCAAACAACAATTCTCCAAAGCTTACGGTTCCAGCTTTAGTTGTGACGAAAAGAACAGATGTGTCGAGAAATCGTCATCATACAAATGATCATACACATACCACATCCTCAACGTGGTATTATGTGACCTTTCAATTTGAAAGTGGTGATCGCACGGAATTTTCCTTAACTGGCACGCAGTATGGCATGTTGGCTGAGGGGGATTTAGGAAAGCTCACTTTCCAAGGGACACGTTATCTTGGGTTTGAACGTAGGGAATAAAATAGGAGGTGGAGCAGCTTTTGCGTTCAATTTCTCAATTTGTTGGTTATGATGAGCGACTCCATCAGTAATTGGCACAGCTTGTCAAATAGGATAATTTATTGGCATCACAATATATGACGAATGCGCTGACGATTGATGAATATAAAAAAGCATTTTCGCTATCAACAGAAGTCCTATACGATTGAGATTGAGCGATTGTTAGAGGCGTTGTAAAAGCTAGAGACAGCACCGAATCATCCTAAGCAGTGTATGCAAACAGAGCCATTTTTAATTTATAATGCCTAGTTTACAAATTATTTAAGAGATTTTATTATGTCCTTACCAAAAGTCTACCCAATAATCAATTTGAAAGACTTCTCATTTTTGCACAGCGAACAACAGGCAACCTACATGCTTTTAACGCTGACCGATTAGCAAAGCTAGAGCAAGTTACCATTATTCCAAATGTTGTGAGACAAATCATTCAATGTAAACAGGCATCGTATCAGGAAGCCCGGTTGGAGCTGATGTTGGCGGATGTTAGGGCGCATTCGGACTGAGCGATGGAGCCTCTCACATATAATATCGACATAAGAAAAGGAGCGCTTTAAAAGCAGTATTTTACCTGCTTTTGAAGCGCTCTTTTCAACATTAATTAGCTAATTCGCTAATTGAATTAGACAATTACATTTATACTAAAATAGTTTTCAATCCACGCATTGTTGCGACATTAAAATATATGCATCTATATTTTACATTATTCTTGATAAGTGACATAAAGTGAAATCAAATATTCCCTTTCCTATTATAGAAAAAATGAATAAAAGATAATAATCGTGCATATACTTTTAAAGAGACAGGGAGGTGGAACCATAAAATTTAAAATCAATTTTAAAATTCCAAGACTATTTAACATCAAAATTTTTCTACGGCTAAGTTAGAGTTAGTTTAAGGCGGTACGCACAACATCGTAAAGGGGCACCGAAAAATAGTTTCAGATGCCCCTTTACTTAACCATATACAATTTGGCCTAACCTAAAACATTTTTCAATCCTCGTATTAAAAAATACGACATATTTAGTATAACAATTAAATCATTTAAAATAGTGGGGGATTTACCAAAAATAGTTTACTTTGAAAAAAACCCTGTTAAAATAAATCTAAAGTCTAATAGGGAGGTAGGTAAATGTACATTGCACATGTAAGAAAATCAGATGGTGTGGAGCAATTACTAAAGGACCATTTATGTGAAGTGCAGCAAATATGCGAAGCGATTGGTGAGAAATTTCAGATGCCAAAGGTTTTTGGTTTGGCAGGATTATTACATGATGCGGGGAAGTATAGCGATGATTTTCAAATATACTTACGTGATGCGATAGCAAATCCTGAGGAGCCACCTAGACGAGGAAGTGTCAATCATTCAACTGCTGGTGGAAGGTTGTTGATGGAGAAGTTCCATAAAGGACCGCGCTTCATGCCTGTTATGATTGAAATGGTTGCCAATGCTATTTATTCGCATCATGGGCAGTTGCATGATTTTATTGATAGTGAAGGGAATTCTTCTCCCTTTTTAAATCGAGCTGATAATGAAAAAATACCGATGTCGCAAATTAGAGAGCGATTTTTTAATGAAGTTATGTCTGAAGAACAATTTGATCAATACGTGATGCAGGCTGCTTCAGAGTTTCAAAGCTTTCTACAAAAACATTTTCAAAAAGATGAGTTACAGCAAATTTTATATAAATTCTCTCCATTATTAACGATGACCATTTATAGTAGTTTAATTGACGCGGACCGAACGAATTCACGTGAGTTTGATGAAAATAGTCAGATAGCCTCCCAACAACCCATTCAAGAAAAGTTCAAGCAATATTTAATAGAATTAGAGAGTAGCTTTAAAAAGATGCAAGAGGAAGCAATTCCAAATGAAATTACTAAACTGCGCCAAGAAATGTCGGAAAATTGTGCGAATAAGGCAGATTTACCTACTGGCATTTATTCTTTATCTATCCCAACAGGCGGTGGGAAAACGCTCGCAAGCTTACGTTTTGCATTAGAACATGCGATAAAGCACGGAAAAGAACGCATTATTTATATTATTCCATTTACAACCATTATCGAGCAGAACGCGCAGGCTGTCCGCGAGCTACTGAAAACAGATGAAGTATTGGAGCATCATAGCAATGTGGTAGACGATGTGGGTCTTGCAAAAACATATGAAGAAATGCTGCTGCAACGTAAGCTTAATCAAGCAAAGGATAATTGGGATTCTCCGATTGTTTTTACAACGATGGTGCAATACTTAAACAGTTTTTATAGCGGAAAGAGTCGTAATTTAAGGCGGATGCATAATTTGGCGAATGCAGTGCTAATTTTTGATGAAGTGCAGTCGGTACCTGTCAAATGCGTATCACTTTTCAATGAAACGATTAATTTTTTGTCAAAATACGCAAAATCAACGGTGTTACTGTGCACGGCAACGCAACCGGCATTGCAATATGTCGAGCAGCGAATCGAGGTTAATGAAGAAATCATTGACAATTTGCCTAGGATTGAAAAGGCTTTTAAGCGCACAAATATTGTCCGAATGGATGAGCATTTGGAATGGAATACCGAACAGCTTGCCGACTTTATCGAAAAGAAGCTAGAGGACGTAAAAAGTATTTTAATCATTTCTAACAATAAAAAAACAACAAAAAATTTATATGAGAAATTTAAAGATTTACCTTATGTCTATCATTTGAGTACGGGCATGTGTCCAGCTCATCGAAAAGAAAAGCTAAAACAAATGACTAAGAACTTAAAGGCAGGGAAGCAAGTGCTTTGTATGAGCACCCAATTAATAGAAGCCGGCGTAGACGTAAGTTTTGAATGTGTTATGCGTTCATTAGCAGGTGTAGATTCCATCGCACAAGCTGCCGGTCGCTGTAATCGCAATGGGGAGGTGCAGCAGCGTGATGTCTATGTATTCAAGCATGCGGAGGAAGTGTTGTCGAAGCTTCCGACCATTGAAAAGGGACAGCGCTGTGCTAGTCATTTACTGCGGGATATTGAGGAAAGAAATTTATTTGAAGGTGAACTATTATCCTCCCCCGCGATTGAATTTTATTTTAAACAGTATTATGAAAACCTTGCACTAGAGCTAGATTTTCCAGTGCGAAATTTAGATAAAACTTTACATCAATTATTGTTTACGAACGATGTAAAGCGATTAAGGAAATTAGACGTTGTTTTATCACAAAGCTTCGATACTGCTGCAAAGCATTTTGAAGTGATTGAAGCGAATACAGAAGCTATTGTTGTACCATATGGCGAAGGTGCGGAGTTAATTGCTCAGTTGGCAAGTCACGAGCCAGTTGATTATAAAGTATTTTTAAAGAAAGCGCAGCAATTTTCGGTCAATGTTTTCCCGCATGAGTTTAGAGCGCTTCAACAGGAACAGCTTATTCGCCCGGTAGACTTTGGCACATTTAAAATTTGGCTTGCGATGGAAAATGCCTATGATGAAGAATATGGTCTTTCAGTCAGTGGAGAAGCAGGCTTAAATATATTAACACTTTGAGGAGGTGAGCAAATGACAAAAGTTCGAAATCAAATCGAGTATGTTGTTAGAGGGGATTATGCATTATTTACAGATCCATTAATGAAGCTTGGTGGCGAAAAAATGACGACGCAAATACCGACGTATCAGGCACTTGTTGGAATAACAGAGTCGATTTACTGGAAGCCATCCATTATTTGGATTATTGATGAGGTGCGCGTTATGAAGGCGATTCGCATGGAGTCAAAAGGTGTGCGCCCAATTAACTTATCAGGTGGCAATACACTTGCTAACTATAGCTATTTACGTGATGTTGAGTACCAAGTGAGGGCACATTTTATTTTTAATGAGCAACGCCAAGATTTGAAGGAAGATTTTAATGAATTTAAGCATCATAATATTGCGAAGCGCTGTGTTAATGCAGGGGGACGTAGAGATATTTTTCTTGGTACGAGGGAATGTCAAGGCTATGTAGAGCCATGCGAATTTAATTCTGAGGAAGGCTTTTATGATGGTATTGACGAGATGCATTTTGGACTGATGGTGCACGGTTTAAACTATCCAGATGAAACGGGCAGAAATCAATTGGAAACGAGGCTATGGCATCCAGTTATGAAAAAGGGGATTATTCAATTTATTAAACCCGAAGCATGTCCATATGTCCGTCCATTACATGCGATGGAGCCGAAATCTTTCAAATTAGGTGAATCGATGGAATCAGTCGATTTATTGGCACAGCAATTGGAGGTGAAAGAATGAGTTATTTACAAGCTTTGTATAGGACATACGATGAGAATTTAGATGAAGTTGGGAAGCCACAGCGAAAGGATTTCCGCAACGGGCAATCTGCGGAATATATGCTGCTACCGATTTCACACACGACACAAACGGCGCATATTGAAGTGTTAGTTGATTTAGAAGGAAACTTTTATGATGCCTACGTGCTTGATAAAGAAAGCACGGTGCTTCCTTTCACAGAGGAATCTGGCTCAAGATCGGGCCAAAACTATGTTCCGCATTTTCTGCATGACAAGCTAATGTTTGTGGCGGGAGATTATAAAAAATTTGTCGAGGCTGATGAGAAGAAAGCGGCCGCTTATGATGCATATATTACGCAGCTTGCGGGCTGGTGCACTTCATCTTATAGCCATCCATATATTGAAGCAATTTATCGTTATGTTAAAAAAGAAACGGTTATTGAGGATTTAGTAAGGGCAGGAGTTTTGCATACAGATAGTCAAGGTTTGCTAATGAAAAAGTGGACAGGAGAGCAAAGTGAGCGCCCGAAAATTTTTAGTGTGGTTGCTTCTGAGCAAGAAGCTGCATTTGTTCGTTTCAATGTGCATATACCGGGCGAGATTGTCATTCCAATTTGGCGCAATCAGGAAATTTTCTCATTGTTTATTCATTATTATAATACGCTACTGAAAGAAAAAGATTTATGTTATGTAACAGGTGAGCAAATACCGCGGATTGAACGTCATCCGAATAAATTGCGTAATTCAGGTGATAAAGCGAAGCTAATTTCTGCGAATGATGCAGCGGGCTTTACATATCGTGGAAGGTTCACTTCAAGTTTGGAAGCCGCGAATATAAGCTATGATGCATCGCAAAAAGCACATAATGCGCTGAAATGGCTTATTGAAAAACAGGGGAAAACGATTGACGGCCGTGTGTTTTTAGTATGGGGGACGGCACAGTTAGATATCCCAGTTATGTCGGATGATTTATTTGAACAGGAAATTGATTGGACGAAGGATTTTGATTTATTTGAAGCAGTAGAAAATAAGGATATATTAAAGACGCAATTAGCGAAGCAATATGAGGCATTGCTTGCAGGGCTTTCACGTAATATCCAGCTAGAGGAAAGTAAAGGGGAAAAAGTGTATATTTTAACAATTGATGCAGCTACGCCCGGGCGACTGGCTGTGCTTTATTATCGAGAATACGATATTCAGTTATATTTCGACCGATTGGCAGATTGGCATACTAAAGCGAGCTGGCGTCAAACACGTAAAAAGGATAATGAATGGATTCATTTTTACGGTGCACCATCCTTTTATACAATTGCACATGCAGCCTATGGACCACGCCCAAGCGATAAGGTTGTCAAAGGTGTTATGGAGCGCTTAATTCCATGTGTGTTGGATGATCGAAAGATTCCAATTGACATTGTGCGCAGTGCGATTGTACGGGCGTCTAATCCACAGTTTTATAGTGAGAGCTGGGAATGGGAGCAAGCGCTGACCGTTGCATGTTCTTTAACGAGAAAAACATATGAACAGGAGGGCTTTACAGTGGCATTAGATACAAATTGCAAGGATCGTGATTATTTGTTTGGTCGGATGTTGGCGGTTGCTGATGTGCTCGAGCGTCGTGCATTAGGAAAAGAGGAGAACAGGGCGACAAATGCGCTGCGTTATTTAAGTGCTTTTCAAGCGAATCCATTGCGCACGTGGCTGACAATTCAGAAAAATCTTCAGCCATACCAAATGAAGCTGCGAGACAAGGCAAATTATTATACAAGCTTAATCGATAAAATTGCATCGGAAATTCCATTGGAGCAATTTAATGATAATGCGTTAAGCGGACGCTATTTACTAGGTTACTATAGTCAACGTCAAGACTTATACACGAAAAAGGATAAGGAAGGGGAAATGACAGAATGACTACATTAGATCGTAAAATTGATTTTGCCGTTATTTTTTCAGTAACAAATGCCAATCCAAATGGAGACCCTTTAAACGGGAATCGTCCACGTCAAAATTTTGAGGGCTATGGAGAGGTTTCAGATGTGGCGATAAAGCGTAAAATTCGCAATCGTTTACAAGATATGGGCGAAGCTATTTTTGTTCAATCGGATGACCGTGCCAATGATGGGTTTAAATCGCTAAATGATCGCGCAGAATCTGTGGCAGAATTACAAAAAATTAAAAAAGATAAAAAAGGGAATGCAGATACATTCGCATTAATCGCTGCTCAAACTTGGTATGATGTACGTGCTTTTGGACAAGTGTTTGCATTCAAGGGAGATTCATTATCTGTTGGGGTACGTGGTCCTGTCTCGATTCATCCAGCTATTAGTATTGAGCCTATCACTATTACAAGTATGCAAATTACGAAATCAGTGAACTCTGTAACGGGTGATAAAAAAGGCTCCGATACGATGGGGATGAAGCATCGAGTTGACCATGGTATATATAAATTCGTTGGTAGTATTAATACACAGCTCGCTGAAAAAACAGGATTTACGTATGAGGACGCTCAGAAGTTAAAAGAAGCGCTCATCTCATTATTTGAAAACGACGCATCTTCCGCACGACCAGAAGGCTCTTTAGAAGTAATAAAGGTCATTTGGTGGGAGCATAATTCAAAGCTCGGTCAATATTCCGCAGCAAAAGTGCATAATTCTGTTAAGGTGACTGTCGAGGCATCAAAACCTGTAATTGAAATAGCGACGTTAGAAGGGTTAGAGCCATTTGTCTTCGATGGGCATTAATGAAGAAGATTATTTGATGCTATCGGGCATTCAGCATTTTCGCTTTTGTGCGCGGCAATGGGCATTAATCCATGTCGAGCAACAATGGGCGGAAAATGTACGTACGATTGAAGGGCAATATGTTCATCAAAAGGTCGACCAACCTTTTATTCGCGAAAAGCGTCTCGATAAATTAATTGTGCGTGCAATGCCCGTAAAGTCACATGAATTAAGGACGACAGGTATTTGCGATGTGGTGGAATTTATTCAAGACCCAGCGGGCATCTCGCTTATAAATGAAGTCGGAAAGTTTCGTGTTGTACCAGTAGAGTATAAGCGTGGCAAGCCTAAAAAGGGAGAAGAGGATATTATGCAGCTCGTGGCACAAGCAATGTGCCTAGAAGAAATGCTCGCTTGTGAGGTACCTGTCGGCTATTTCTTTTATGATGAAATAAAGCGTCGTGAAGAAATTCAAATTACCGAGGCACATAAGGAGGAAGTACGCCAATTATTTAAACAAATGCATCATTATTTTACACGCCAGCATACGCCAAAAGTAAAGATGGGCAAGCATTGTAAAAGCTGCTCGCTCGAAAATTTATGCATGCCAATATTGAATGAAAAACAAGATGTGAAGTCATATATGAGAAGGTATCTAGTATGAGAAAACTACTGAATACATTGTTTATTACAACGTCTAATGTATATTTGACATTGAAAGGGGAAACAGTCGTAGTTTCCCAAGAGGAAGACGTTTTAGGACGAGTTCCGCTTCATAATTTGGAGGCAATCTGCACATTTGGTTATGCTGGTGCAAGCCCGATGTTAATGCATGCATGTGCGGAAAAAAATGTATCTCTGACATTTTTGAATGCGCACGGCAAGTTTTTAGCACGTGTCATAGGAGAAAGCAAGGGAAATGTAGTGCTGCGAAAGACACAATATCGAATATCAGATAGTGAAATCGCAAGTGCCAAAATTGCTCGAAATTTTATCTTCGCTAAAGTGGCCAATCAAAAGTGGATATTGGAGCGGGCGACACGTGATAACCCGCTACGAATTGACGTTCCAGCTTTCAAACATGTTTCAGAGCGCTTGTCGGAGGATTTAAAGAAAATATTAGCTTGTGAAGACTTGGAGTTATTGCGAGGTATAGAGGGGCAGGCAGCGAGTGCATATTTCGGATTATTCGACCAAATGATTTTACAACAAAAAGAAGCTTTTTATTTCAAAACGAGAAATCGACGCCCGCCAACAGATAATATAAATGCTTTATTATCATTTACTTATACTTTATTAGCAAAGGATGTTTCTGCTGCCCTTGAAACGGTAGGGCTCGATGCATATGTAGGCTTTTTACATCGAGACCGACCAGGTCGTGCATCTCTCGCACTCGATGTAATGGAGGAGTTGCGCGGTGTCATAGCTGATCGTTTCGTATTAAAGGTGATAAATAAGAAGATGTTAGATGAAAAAGATTTTATAAGAAAAGAAGATGGCGCTGTTCTACTTACAGATGAAGGTCGAAAAAAATTTTTACAGGCTTGGCAAGAACGGAAACAGGAAACATTAACACATCCTTTTTTGAAAGAAAAAATAAATTGGGGGCTAGTTCCGCATGCACAGGCTATGTTACTAGCCCGTCATTTGCGCGGTGATTTGGAAGAGTATCCACCGTTTTTATGGAAATGAGGGATTGGTTTGTTAATTTTAGTTACCTATGATGTTGTCACAAAAACAGCCTCAGGACGCAAGCGGTTGCGTAAAGTTGCAAAAGAATGCGAAAATTACGGTGTGCGAGTTCAAAATTCTGTTTTTGAATGTGTAGTAGATGCAACGCAGTTTAAACAACTGAAATTGCGTTTAGTTGATCTAATTGATGAA
The DNA here is from genome assembly GCF_038593115.1 of Metasolibacillus sp. FSL H7-0170. NCBI lineage: Bacteria > Bacillati > Bacillota > Bacilli > Caryophanales > Caryophanaceae > Metasolibacillus > Metasolibacillus sp. FSL H7-0170. The sequence continues at coordinate 3,498,075 of NZ_CP151964.1, forward strand.
AATGAAGATAGCTTACGTTTTTATCAACTAGGCAATAATTATAAATCAAAAGTAGAACATATTGGCGCGAAGGAATCGATTGAAGTGGAAGATGTGCTAATATTATAGTTAAGTGCGAATGCCAAGCTCCCATGAAAACCCTGGGGGACTCGCACCAAATTGTAGTTTGATAATATGGTGTTTTGTTAAGTCGACTAGGAGTTTAGTTTTAGCTTATTTTTAGAAAAAGTACTTTTTTGCGAAGATGGATGATTTTTTGTTCATTTTCGCTGTCTCTCTCTGTATGGAGAGAGTGGATTGAAATAGGTGTACCTCGACCAACTGCCCCACCTCCTGGTCTCTCTCTGTATGGAGAGAGTGGATTGAAATGAAGCGCAAGGATGCACAGGTTTACCATGTCCTAGTCTCTCTCTGTATGGAGAGAGTGGATTGAAATCCGCATCTACAGCAGATTGAATATATCCACTACGGTCTCTCTCTGTATGGAGAGAGTGGATTGAAATCCTTATCAAGATGGCATGCGCGAAATCTCGGCAAATGTCTCTCTCTGTATGGAGAGAGTGGATTGAAATACTAATGGGATAGATGAAGTATATGAGGAAGTAGGTCTCTCTCTGTATGGAGAGAGTGGATTGAAATGCCCCATGTCTTTTGCTTAATTTTGCTCCACTGGTCTCTCTCTGTATGGAGAGAGTGGATTGAAATCCGCTTATCAAGCGAGTTATCGATGCCAGCCATTTGTCTCTCTCTGTATGGAGAGAGTGGATTGAAATATCTATCGCATTTTGTACTTCTGGGTAAAACCAGTCTCTCTCTGTATGGAGAGAGTGGATTGAAATGCATTATTTACCTCGTCAAAGCGCTCCTTCGGAGTCTCTCTCTGTATGGAGAGAGTGGATTGAAATAATCAATTTATGCGCATGCAGTGTACGAAAAAGGTCTCTCTCTGTATGGAGAGAGTGGATTGAAATAACCGCTAGTAGGGAGCCCGGCTCAAGTAAGATGTCTCTCTCTGTATGGAGAGAGTGGATTGAAATACCGCACTTTACGTAACGTGGGGCTCGATGTGTGTCTCTCTCTGTATGGAGAGAGTGGATTGAAATAGTCAGACAAAGAATGATGTAGCGCGATTATTCGTCTCTCTCTGTATGGAGAGAGTGGATTGAAATAATTTGTATAGCTGCAGCACGTGCGGCAGCTTTAGTCTCTCTCTGTATGGAGAGAGTGGATTGAAATGCTGTAATAGTAATATCTTTATGTCCCAATCTAGTCTCTCTCTGTATGGAGAGAGTGGATTGAAATTCTAAATTCATTTTCCATTCTCCTTTTCAGCCCCGTCTCTCTCTGTATGGAGAGAGTGGATTGAAATACAAGAAGAAATCGCCAATAAGATAGGCGTCGCTCGTCTCTCTCTGTATGGAGAGAGTGGATTGAAATACACCATGGATGACTTGGAAAAAGACATTCTCAGTCTCTCTCTGTATGGAGAGAGTGGATTGAAATCTGACTTCTCGCCTATCTGCGAGTTATTAATCAAGTCTCTCTCTGTATGGAGAGAGTGGATTGAAATACCTCCAATCTACCAATAGTTTAGCAGATTGGAGTCTCTCTCTGTATGGAGAGAGTGGATTGAAATGTTAGCAGGTAGCATGGTTGTGTTTTGTTTTGAGTCTCTCTCTGTATGGAGAGAGTGGATTGAAATTCTGACATTCGGAGCCGTTAACGTAACAAATATGTCTCTCTCTGTATGGAGAGAGTGGATTGAAATTTATAGCCTGCATTCATTCCTTTGACGTCCGTGTCTCTCTCTGTATGGAGAGAGTGGATTGAAATGAAACAGAATACAGCTATTGTTTGGCAAAAATTAGTCTCTCTCTGTATGGAGAGAGTGGATTGAAATTGATTTTAGTTTTTTAATGATACATATTTCTAAGTCTCTCTCTGTATGGAGAGAGTGGATTGAAATCATTAATTTTATTTGTGTAAACGAATATGCGGAAGTCTCTCTCTGTATGGAGAGAGTGGATTGAAATGCAAGCTCCCTCCGGGTCTGTTGGGTCTGTTGGTCTCTCTCTGTATGGAGAGAGTGGATTGAAATTAGTATATAATCATATGATTTTTTTAAATCGCCGTCTCTCTCTGTATGGAGAGAGTGGATTGAAATTAGTATATAATCATATGATTTTTTTAAATCGCGTCTCTCTCTGTATGGAGAGAGTGGATTGAAATATTGAATGACGCAGTAGAAGAGAATATCATTGAGAGTCTCTCTCTGTATGGAGAGAGTGGATTGAAATACGGGGCGTGTCACAAGCTCGCCTCAAATGGTGGTCCCTGCCTTAATTAGGGGAGTAATTTAAAATTTCATAAGGAAATTAAAAATGCGCATAAGAAATTCAGCAAAAGCAATAATAGTGAAGGACAAGAAATTATTGGCCATAAAGATACAAGAAAATGGTCTTTAATATAGCGTGTTTGAAATTTTAGATGCAAGTGAAGCATTAGATAAGTGAATAGAAATAACTATTATCAAAAATAAAGTGACAAACAATTAAAAAAATGACGGGTAAACTGTTTGAAATAGCTCATTCCCTGAAAGGTGATTTTATTTAATTTACTTTCGAGGGATGAGGCATACTTGAGTTAATAAAAGTGAATTGTAAAATAACTGATTTTTATGGCTATACTAATGGCATTGCTAAAGTGTAGTTAGAAAATACTGTTGTGTGTCCACCACTATTAAAAGTCCTCATTTCGCACAAAAATCAAGCGAATGGCCTCCCTTCATAATTAGCGTAGAAATATTCCTCCATTAAATGAAAGTTGTATTTTTGGGAAGCTGCTAGGGTACGAATTGAATTACCACAAACAATTATTGAATTATCCAAAGTAAGAAAGATTCACTAAGTAAACAATCAATTACAGAGAAATCTATTCCTCCTCATTCATAAAAACCCGAGCACCTAATCCCACGGAAATACAAAGTAAAACCCTTAATTCTCATGCATTTTCAACTCCACAACTTCAATTTTGTCGTAATTAAAGATGACATGATAGCGTTTTCATTTTATTGAATAATCAATGTAAACGCTTTAATATGTTAGACAACAAGACAATGTTAAAAAATCAAAAGGGGAGGTTCAAAAATGAGTACAGAACAACAAGAGCGTTCGGGATTCAAGGTGAAAGTACAACGTTTTGGTAGTTTTTTAAGTGGTATGATTATGCCGAATATCGGTGCGTTTATTGCATGGGGACTTATAACTGCTTTATTTATTGAAACGGGATGGGCTCCGAATGCAGATTTTGCTGAGCTAGTCGGTCCAATGATTAATTATTTACTGCCAATTTTAATAGGGTTTACTGGTGGTAGACTTGTTCATGGTTTGCGAGGAGGAGTAGTCGGAGCTACCGTAACGATGGGGGTAATCGTTGGGGCAGATATTCCGATGTTCCTTGGTGCGATGATTGTCGGTCCTTTAGGTGGATGGGCGATTAAGCAGTTTGATAAGTTAGTTGAAGGGAAAATTAAAGCAGGCTTTGAAATGCTTGTTAATAACTTTTCCGCTGGTATTATCGGTGGTATTTTAACGCTAATTGCCTACAAATTAATCGGTCCGGCTGTTAATGCATTAACTAATTTCCTTGCGGCTGGCGTACAATTTATTTTCGATGCAGGATTCTTGCCACTTGCGAGTATTTTCATAGAACCAGCAAAGGTATTATTCTTAAATAATGCGATTAACCACGGAATATTAGGACCACTTGGAATTGAACAAGCTTCAGAGGCAGGGAAGTCCATTCTATTCTTATTAGAGGCAAACCCGGGACCTGGTCTTGGGATATTACTAGCATTTATGTTCTTTGGAAAAGGGACAGCAAAACAAACTGCACCTGGGGCAGCGATTATTCACTTCCTAGGTGGGATTCATGAAATTTATTTCCCTTATATTTTAATGAAGCCGTACTTACTTTTAGCGGCAATCGCTGGTGGAGCATCAGGTGTCTTCACATTGCAATTATTCAATGCAGGTCTTGTTGCAGCACCGTCACCAGGAAGTATATTCTCGATATTGGCATTAACGCCAAAAGGCAATCATATTGGCGTTTTATTAGGTGTAATCGTTGCAACTGCAGTTTCCTTCTTGATTGCTTCACTTATTCTGAAAGCATCTAAAGATGTAGAGGATGGCGATTTACAAAAGGCAACAGAAAAAACTTCTGCACTCAAAGGAAAAGAGAGCAGAGCGGCAGAGCTTATTCAGCCGACAACTGGTGCTGTTCAGGAAATTTCTCTTGCTAATACAAAACATGTAATCTTTGCTTGTGATGCAGGCATGGGGTCAAGTGCGATGGGAGCATCTATTTTAAGAAATAAAATGAAAAAAGAGGGTCTAGATGTAACAGTAACGAATACGTCTGTTAGTAACCTTCCAGCAGATGCAGAAGTAGTTATCACGCATAAGGATTTGACACATCGTGCGAAAGAACAAGTGCCAAATGCACACCATATTTCTGTTGAGAATTTCTTAAATAGCCCGAAATATGATGAGCTAATAGAACAATTAAAAAAGTAAAGACATATTTGCGGGAGGGGGGTGTCCGAAAAGCAGTGCTTTGCACGCTTTTTGGACGTTCCCATTCTTTGCATTTCATCATAACGGAGCCGTTTCCGCTCCTTTACCAATGATATTGGATTGTTAGAAATGAGGTGTTGATTACGTTTATTTCGAGCAGAGAAAAAATGATTATTGAAGCATTGATTGTGGAACAAGAGGAAATAACGATTAAAGAATTATCGGAAAAAATTGATGTGAGCTCACGAACAATCCAACGAGATTTAAGTAATATTCAAAGCATTTTAGATTCCTATCAGCTTAAACTAATTAGAAAATCAGGGGTTGGGGTTCAAATCATTGGGAAAGAACAAAAAAAGCAAGAATTGGCGCAGCAGCTTAAAAAATTCACGCAACGGGAATATACATTAGAGGAAAGATTAACACTAATCCTCTGTATTTTGTATGAAGCGACAGAACCAGTTAAGCTCTATTCTCTTTCCAAAGATTTGGGCGTTTCCATTTCAACGGTTAGTGCAGATCTCACGAAACTAGAGGAGCAGCTACGTCCAGTACAGCTTTCTATATTGAAAAAAAGAGGGTATGGAGTAGAGCTATCAGGGACGGAAAATGCAAAGCGCAGGGCAATTAGTTACGCATTATCCAAAACCTTAAAGGAAGAGGGCTTATTTTCCTTAATAAAAGAAAAAATCCATCAAAAATCAGATACGTATGAGGACCCTATTTCGGAAAGACTCATACAGCTTGTTGATAGGGAGAAATTAGGCATAATTGAAGAAGCGATGAAGGATTTATATCCAGATTTTGCTTTGTCTATGACAGATAGTGCCTATGTGGGGCTAATTGTTCATCTCGCCTTAGCAATTGAACGTATATTGCAGGGCGAAAATATTACGATTGATAAGGCATATTTAAAGCAAATAGCACTTGAACCAGAGTACCCTATCGCTAAAAGCATTATTAATATGCTAGAGGATTGTTTCCAAGTAGATATACCAGAGGCGGAAGTTGGGTATATTATGATGCATCTTCAAGGCTCTAAGCTACGTCAGCAAGAAGGGGGACTAGTTGCCACTACTAATATCGAATTGTATAGGCAGACAAAAAAGCTTATAGAGGAGATGGAGGGGCAAACAGGCTTCCATTTATCTAATCATACATCCCTTTTGGAAGGATTAGTAACACATTTAAAGCCTGCAATCCACCGTATTGAACAAAATATGGGGATAGTAAATCCTTTACTAGAAGAAATTCAATCGAATTATAGTGATTTGTTTGTTCAAGTTGAGATAGCTGTGAAAAAGGTGTTTCCGAAATTACAAGTTCCTAAAGAGGAGATTGGCTATTTGGTTATGCATTTTGGGTCTGTTTTAATCGAGGTATTAAGCAAGGGAGATTTAAAGGCTTATGTAATATGTTCAAGTGGAATAGGAACCTCTAAATTATTGGCATCTCGGCTATTACGTGAAATTCCAGAGATAACGGAGGTCTCTAATATTTCTATATTCGAGTTAAATAAACTAGCAACGACCATTACAGATAGAGACCTTATTATTTCGACGATTTACTTGCAGGATTTCCACAGAGAATATATTATGGTGAACCCATTTTTAACTGCCGAGGAAATTGACCAAGTCCAGCTGTATGCAAGAAGGAAAATGCTTGTCCAAAAAGCTCCTTCGATCGTAAAGGAAAGTCCAGTAACTGTAGATGCATTAACAGAAAAAATGCAAAGGCTAGGTGGATATTCTGAAGTAATACTAACCGTTTTAAGCGATTTTCAGTTTTCGGTGTTAAAAGAGCAGACGACAGCGCGCTGCTATATACAAGAAATTTGTGCACTGCTGGAGGAGCGCCAAGTGATTGCAGAAAAAGATATGATTGTAGGCGCATTGCTGGAAAGGGAAAAGAATGGTGGCATCGGTATCCCCGGTACGAGACTTGCATTATATCATACACGTAGCAAATATGTTCACAAACCATCGTTTACTGTTCATAAACTTGAATCCGCTATTTGGATAAAAGGAATGGATGGAAATGACGTGAAGGTGGACACACTACTAATATTACTTTCACCTGAAACCTTTGGGAAGGCTGGTTTAGAGGTACTAAGTTTCATCAGTACATTAATCATTCAAAATGAACAAAGCACACAATTATTTGAAACAGGTGAACAATCTGAAATTCATTCATTTTTGGCAACAGAATTTGAACGATTCATCAGGGAAAACATCAATTAATGGAGGCGTTTTATAATGGCATTATCAATTTTAGTAGAAGAAAATATTTTACTTAATCAACAATTAGCAACAAAGGAGGAGGCAATTCGTTTAGCAGGGCAAATTTTAGTAGATCGTGGCTATGTAGGAACAGACTATATCGAAAAAATGTTAGAAAGAGAAGAATCACTATCCACGTTTATGGGCAATTTTGTAGCAATTCCACATGGTACAGATGATGCTAAAAAAGAAGTGAAGGAATCGGGCATTTCAATTATTCAAGTGCCAGAAGGTGTAGATTTTGGGGATGGTAACATCGTGAAATTGATTTTTGGTATTGCTGGTAAAGGCGATGACCATTTAGATATTTTATCGAATATCGCAATTGCTGTTTCGGAAGTAGAGAATGTAGAGAAGATTGTGAGCGCTACTTCAGCGAAGGACATCCTTTCCTTTTTCGAAGGAGTGAACTAATATGAAGGCTGTTCATTTTGGTGCTGGAAATATCGGGAGAGGCTTTATCGGCTTATTGCTACATCAATCAGGCTATAAAACTTGCTTTGTAGACGTGAATGAAGAGATTGTTGATTTATTAAATAATAAGCATCAATATACTGTAAAGCTTGCAGAAGCTTCAGGGGACGAGCTACTAGTCGAAAATGTTCATGCGATTAATAGTTTAAAAAACCCTGAGCTTGTCGTTGATGAGATTGCGAATGCAGATATTGTCACTGCTGCGGTAGGAGCTAACATTCTTCCATTAATTGCAGGATTAATTGCGAAGGGCTTAAAAAAACGCCTTACGCAATATAAAACACCTTTAACAATCATTGCATGTGAAAATATGATTGGTGGTAGTGCTTTTTTAAAGGAAAAGGTATATGAAGGGTTGACGAATGACGAAAAAGTCCAATTCGACATATACTTTAGCTTTCCAAATGCGGCAGTGGACCGAATTGTTCCAAACCAAACAAATGCAGATAAGCTAGCAGTAACAGTAGAGCCGTTCTATGAGTGGGTTGTGGATGAGTCCGAGATAAATGGAGCTACTCCTCAAATTCAAGGAGTTACATTTGTTCAAGACTTAGAGCCATTTATCGAGCGTAAATTGTTCACTGTCAATACAGGACATGCTGTTGTGGCTTATTTTGGTTATTTAGCTGGGATTCGCAATATGCATGAGGCGCTTGCAAATGCTGAAATAAGAGAAATCATTGAACGTGTTTTGCAGGAAACAGGCAGATATTTGATTGCAGCCTACTCCTTTGATGAAAAGGTGCATGCGGCATATGTACAAAAGATTATCGGTCGTTTCGCTAACCCATATATTTCGGATGACACGACAAGGGTAGGGCGTTCACCAATGCGTAAGCTTAAAAACAATGACAGACTTGTACGTCCTGCAATTAAATATGTAGAAATGTTCGACGATATTCCAGAGTATTTAACGAAAGGAATAGCCGCAGCCTTACATTATGATTTTAAAGAAGATGCAGAGGCGAATGAAATACAGGAAATGATTGAACAAAAGGGTATCGAATTTGCAATTGAAAAAGCTACGAGTTTACAGCCAGATACAGGGCTTTTTAAAATGATTCACAAACAGTATGATGACATGTCTTTTAAGAAAAATTAAACGATTTAAGGGAGCGGATACTTATGGCAAATCACACATACACAGTAATAGCGGAATCAGGAATTCACGCTAGACCAGCATCAGGAATTGTTCAAATCGCTTCAAAATATGTTTCAGATATTTTCATGGAGTATAAAGAGAAAAAAGTGAATTTAAAATCGATTCTTGGTGTTATGTCTCTTGGTATAGGGCAAGGAGCAAGCATTTCTATATTTGCCGAAGGAACTGACCAGCAGGAAGCAGTAGAGGCAATAGAAAGCTACCTTAAATCAGAAGGAATTATTGAGCTATGATAGGAAATTTAAAAGGAATTGCTGCATCTGGTGGCGTTGCTATCGGTAAAGCATTTTTAATGATAGAACCAGATTTAACGATTACGAAAACGACTATAGGAAGTAAAGAAGCTGAGGTCACTAAATTTTATGAGGCAGTAAATGCAGCAAAATTAGAGTTAGAAAAAATTCGTAAGCGGGCGGAAATTGATTTAGGGTCCGAAAACGCTGCTATTTTTGATGCACATTTACTCGTGCTTAGTGACCCTGAATTATTAGGAGCTGTTGAAGGGAAAATAAACGACGAAGCAATGAATGCAGAAGCGGCTTTGCAGGAAACTGCCGATACATTTATCATTATGTTTGAACAGCTTGACAACGAGTATATGCGTGAGCGAGCGGCGGATATTCGCGATGTTACAAAGCGAGTAATCGCCAAGCTGTTAAATGTAGAAATTCCGAATCTTGGATTAATGGATGAGGAAGTCATTATCGTTGCGGAAGATTTAGCACCATCGGACACAGCACAGCTAAATAGAGCATTCGCCAAAGGGTTCACAACAAATATGGGCGGGCGCACATCACATTCCGCGATTATGGCTCGCTCTTTAGAAATCCCTGCGGTTGTTGGCACAAAAAGTGTAACAGCTACTATTAAGCAAGGGGATTTAATAATTGTCGATGGAGATAATGGCGAGGTCATCATTAATCCTGACGCTGATATGATTGAGCGCTACAAAGCGAAAAGAAGCGAGCAAGAAGCTGAGAAGCAGGCGCTTTTATTGCTTAAAAATAAGCAAACAATTACACAGGATGGCATACATGTTGAAGTAGCGGCAAACATCGGGACGCCAAAAGATGTAGCAGGCGTACTTGAAAACGGCGGAGAAGGAATCGGACTGTATCGTACGGAGTTTTTGTATATGGAGCGAGATTCATTGCCAACTGAGGAAGAGCAATTTCAAGCATATAAACAAGTGCTTGAACAAATGGGAGATAAGCCAGTTGTTGTTCGGACATTGGATATTGGGGGAGATAAACATCTTCCATATTTAGATTTACCTGAGGAAATGAATCCATTTCTTGGTTTTCGAGCAATTCGACTTTGTCTAGAGGAACAGACGATTTTCAGAACGCAACTACGTGCATTATTGCGTGCAAGTAATTTTGGAAATTTGAAAATCATGTTCCCAATGATTGCAACTTTAGAGGAATTTAGAGAGGCAAAGGGGCTACTACAAGAAGAAAAAGAACTGCTTCACCAAGAAGGAATATTCGTATCAGAGGATATAGAAATTGGCATTATGGTAGAAATCCCTTCGACAGCAGTATTAGCAGACCAATTTGCACAGGAAGTGGACTTTTTCAGTGTTGGCACAAATGATTTAATTCAATATACGATGGCTGCAGACAGAATGAACGAGTCTGTTGCCCATTTATATCAGCCGTATCATCCGGCTATTTTGAGATTAGTTAAAATGGTCATCGATGCGGCACATGCTCATAAAAAATGGGCAGGCATGTGTGGAGAAATGGCTGGGGATTCAATTGCTATTCCGTTATTGCTTGGATTGGGATTAGATGAATTTTCGATGAGTGCACCGTCCATGCTAAAAGCAAGAAAGCAAATCAATCAGCTTTCGCAAGCGAAAATGAAGCAACTTGTAGAAACGGCTTTGACAATGCAAACTTCCGAGCAAGTGAAACAATATGTTAAAGAAACGTTAAAAATATAATTAATTATAAGAAAGGGGACGTCTTAACAGTCATTTTGAGGCGTCCCCTTTGCGGTAGGGGTAGTGACAATTGCAAAGCGATAGGTACAATGGTTTTAGCGAGTATTTAATAGTGAAGCGATGGTTGCCTAAAATGTGCATACTTTTTTGAGAGCGCAATGAAAATTTACTTTTTTACTTTGACTCGGAAGAAAATCCTCTAAACTCATTGTTTTTTTGCATTTTCAAAGAACCCTCTTGTTATTTTAATTGAAGAAACACTACCAGTGGCGTCTAAAATGTTAGCTATGCAGAGCTTTGGGGCGCTACTTTTTGCGTTGTATGTGTAATTCTTATTTGCTCCTGCTACACCTTTAGAAGTACAAGCAATAAGCCATTAATTTCCCTGTAAAAAGTAGATAAGTTTTTTCAGTTGACATATATTTTTTTATCAACTAATATACTGGTAGGGGTATAGATAAAGTAAATAATACCCACTTTAATAAATGGAGTTTCTATTTATTTTTTTAGTAATTTTTATACCCCTATAGGTATGTTGTAGACATAGGAAACCAATTAATTTTTGGTGTGAAAATGGCTACAAATATTAGTTGAGGAGAGATGAAATTGAATACAGTAACGGTTTATACAACAACAAGATGTCCGTATTGTGTTATGTTAAAAAACTTTTTGTCTGAACAAAATATTGCATTTGAAGAGGTGAATGTTGAGACGAAACCCGACATTGTGCAAAAGCTTTTAAACACAACAGGACAAATGGGTGTACCTCAGACGGAAGTGAATGGTCAATGGTTTGTAGGCTATGACCCAAATAATATTATGAAGGCATTAAAAAATTAATCTTAGTATAGGTCGTAATCGGTAAACAACAACTAAAATGATTGAAAAATTCAACTTTATTCAGTTGAGAAAATTAACTCGACTGAATAGGGTTGATTTTAATCTTTTATATAGGAGGAGATGAAAATAGTAGAACAGGAACTTTATAAAAAAATTTATGACGTGAATGAATTTTATACTGCTCTTTATAAAGGACTAAGAACATTCAAATATATGAAAAAGAATAAAAAGAACAATGAGCTGTCCTCACATTTTATTGAAAGGATTATGCTGGCTGTAACAGAAGTGAATGGCTGTGAGATTTGTTCATATGCACATACAAAATATGCTTTAGAACAAGGTATGAGCAATACAGAAATAAAAATGCTTCTTTCAGGGGATACGGATGGGATTTCTGAACAGGAAATGACGGCGATTATTTTTGCGCAGCATTATGCAGATACGAGAGGGAATCCTACTAGGGAAGCATGGAATCATCTAGTGAAAGTCTATGGAACAGATAAGGCATTAGGCATTTTGGGAGCAATTCGTGCAATAATGGCTGGGAATATATACGGAATTGCAATAAGCGCATTTAGAAGTCGTATGAAAGGGAAAAAGATTGAAAAGACCAATTTATTATATGAAATAAAAATGCTGATGAGCATTATTATTTTTTTACCTATTGCTGTAATTCATGGATACATATCAAATCTATTTAAGGCTCCTGTTATTAATTTTAAATAACTTCCTTTATTACAGTAGACATATGAATTTATGACATGCGGGAGTGTTTGGACACCTGCTGAAATGGATTTAAGGAATGCAGTCATCTTACTACCTATAGAGTGGGGGAAACTTCGCCTTACTACCAGAAAAAAATATGTGCTCCTGCGATTACTCGTCGCAAAAAAATATTGCTGAGAGAAGTTAGATTTTAACGAAATTTTCACATTTCCATTCCATACTACAGAAGAAGGGAGATGTGAAAATGAAATTTAGCTTTGAAAATGATTGTTTAGTAGGGTATTTAAAATTTGGTAATTTATATGCGTCGCCAAATAGTTTGAAGGGGTATAAGCCTTATGAATTAATGTTAACATCTTTAGTTACGTGCAGTGGTGCATTACTTGTAAAATTACTTCAAAAAAAACGGATAGCATTTACAGATGTGTCTTTTATAGCAGAAGGAAATCGAGATCCTGATATAGCAAATCGAATTGAGTCCATTAAAATTACAGCATATATTACATTTGAAAATGTTATTGCAAAGGAACAATTAGAGAAAATTGAACAGCTAGTAATAAAAAATTGCGGGATGCTGCAAACGATTATTGATTCTGTAAATGTTACTTATAGCATTCAAACTAAGCCGGCTTATGGAGAGGGGGATGCTTATGATTAAAAAGTATTTCCCTCTCGTAATCATAGTATTATTAGGTTGCTATGCAATTTTCGACTTTTTATTAAAAGAAGAGATGCTGGAAACTGAAGTATCGAGTGAACAAGAAATCTTGGATGAGCCTTCTAAAGATACATCTGATGATTTGGCTGAAGCTAGCTTTATAGAATCTAGCCAAACTACACCCAAAATTGAAGTTGCCCCAAGCTTTGAATTATCAGATTTGACTGGAGCAACTATTAATCTTTCCGACTTCAAAGGAAAAATCGTGATTTTAAACTTCTGGGCCAGTTGGTGTCCGCCATGTAGGGAAGAAATGCCGCATATGCAAAGTTTTTATGAAAAAAATAAAGAGAATAACATAGAAATAATTGCTGTTAACCTTACGAATCTTGATTCGGGACAACAAGCGATTGAACAATTTGTGCAAGATTATGGATTAACATTTCCTGTATTACTAGACGAGAAAGGGAATGTCGGGTTAATGTACGAAATTATGACGATACCGACGAGCTATATTTTAGATGCTGAAGGACGAATTTTCCAAAAAATAATTGGCTCAATGGATGAACAAATAATGGATGATATAGTTAATGCAATTCGAATGTACGACCAAGAACACGGGGAATAGAAATTACCCCGTGTTTTCCTTTTTGAGGGGCATTCATCAAATTTTCATATTTATATATTAACGTATAGGCTGGAGGTGACAAATGGCTATCTTTGTAAAGCTTATTTCTATAGCTACTATTTTCTTTAGCGTTGTTGTAGGTCTAATTCTTTATTATTGGCTAAGTTCATCTAATAAAGAGGAAAAGAAACAACAATCGGAGGAAGTTATTAATTTTTTGATGAATTTTATTATTTTTATGTGGATAGGAAAAATAATAATGAATTTCCCACTTTTTATAAAAGACCCCCTTGCTGTTTTGGCCTATCCAGCTGATTCAACTTCGTTTTATTTTGCAATTATAGGAAGCATTTTACGATTAGTTTATCAACGAAAAAAGATACAGCTTCCAATTTTTATAGCTGCCCTGCTTCCTGTTATTTTAGCCGCATCATTTATGTTTGAGTTTATTCAATTTTTGCAGGATAGCAATTTATACTCTTTAGTGAATATGATTTTTTATATGTTTCTCTTAAGCATTTTTTATTACTTAAATGAACGTATGCCAGCGTTAATTTTATTTTTAATTCTTTTAATGAGTTGGTTTGTTGGAACAATGATGATGTTCTTTACACAGCCATACGTATTGTTCTTAGGGTATTTATTATCTTTGCCGTTTATTTTAATATTCTTTTTATTCAATGTTGGTGTCCTGATTTATATAAAAATAAAGAGGTGACGAAATGATTATAGAGACAGATACAGTCCTTTTAATAGGAATTTTTTTAGCATTTGGGGCGGGGGCCATTTCTTTTTTATCACCATGTGTATTACCTTTATTTCCTGCCTATTTATCCTACATTACAGGAATTAGTGTGATGGAAATTCAAGCAGAACAAACTGTTGCCATTCGAAAAAAACTATTAAGCCATTCTGTTATTTTTTTAATTGGAATTGGCGTTGTTTTTATTAGTTTAGGTGCCAGTGCTTCTTATTTAGGACAGTGGTTACAACAGTTATTCGTAGGAAATATTGCGTTACTTATACAGCGACTTGCTGGGATATTTATAATCTTTATGGGGTTAGTCGTTGCGGGATGGTTAACAATACCAACCTTCATGAAGGAAAGAAAACTCCACTATACAAAAAAATCAACGAGCTATTTAGGGACATTCTTTGTTGGATTAGGTTTTGCAGCAGGCTGGACACCCTGCATCGGTCCGATTTTCGCATCGATTTTGCTGTTAGCTGCAACAAATCCAAGTCATGGTCTTCTCTATACGTTTATGTATGTAATTGGTTTTGCAGTGCCGTTTATTGTTTTAACATTTTTCATCGGTTCATCCAAATGGATTGTAGGCAAAACGGGAATCATTATGAAAGTGGGAGGGATTATGATGATTCTTATGGGCATCCTTTTATTCTTCGGGCTAATGCCTCGTTTAAGCGCTTTTTTATTAAGGTTAATTGATGGAACATGGCTATCTAATTTAGGATAGGAGGGAGCATATAGTAGTGAAAAAAGTAGTATTAAGCTTATTTTTAATTGCAATGGTTGTTTATGCATTAGTTGAATATATATCAGCTCATTCTAGTCGAGTAAGTACAAATACACCTGTTATTTCTTCTAATACTGATATGGAAATTACAGAGACAAATAATGTAGGTATTAGACGTGGGAATATTGCGCCTAATTTTACGTTGGAAACACTGGAAGGTGAGACTCTTTCACTTTCAGAATTTAAGGGGAAAAAGGTATTCCTAAATTTTTGGGCTACTTGGTGTCCACCTTGTCGAGCAGAGATGCCGGATATACAAAAATTTTCTGAAGACGAGGATGTGCTCGTTTTCGCTATTAATTTAACGCATACAGAAGATTCTTTAATAACTGTTAATAATTTCATTCAAGATAAAGGGTTCACTTCTCCAGTTTTAATTGATAAAAATGGAGAAGTCGCTGAACTGTTTCGGGTTCAGGCCTATCCGACATCTTATATGATTGATTCAAACGGGAGAATTCAGTACGTGGCATTAGGCGCACTGAATTACGATTTGATGGTTAAAGAGTTTAGGAAGTTAAAGTAATTGGGGGTGTCATTTTGAAACAAAAGATTTTAGTAGTTGAAGATGACCAAATGATTCGTAATTTAATTAAGATTTATTTACAAAAAGAAGGATATGAAGTGGTGGAAGCAACGGATGGAGAAATGGCGAAGCATGTATTTCTAACTGAGCATCCATGCTTAATTATTTTGGATTTAATGCTTCCAAAAATCAGTGGAGAACAATTATGTGAGTGGATTAAAGAGCAAGAAAGAAATGAAGTATCTATTATTATGTTAAGCGCAAAAGTACAAACTGCCGATAAAATTCATGGGCTTCGATTAGGTGCAGATGGTTATATAACAAAGCCGTTTGACCCAGAAGAATTGCTTGCTCATGTAGAAGCGATATTAAGGAGAACAGGTCAATTTTGTCAAAAAATTTCATACGGTGGGTTATGCATTAAACCAAGAAAGGGGGAGGTTGTTTTATATAATTAAAAAATTCACCTAACAAAACACGAATTCCAATTACTGTATTATTTTATGGAGAATCCGAACATTGTCATACCGCGTGAAAACTTGTTGGAGCACTTATATCCACATCTTGAAAAAGAGGTGATGGAAAGAACCATTGATGCACATATAAAAAAACTTCGCGAAAAGATTGAAGAGAATTCTAGTAAGCCAAAAAGGATTCAAACAGTTCGTGGAATGGGGTATAAATTTGTTACGGAATAAACTGACGTTGTTTTTTGCCAAAGAAGTTTTATGGCGCTTAACTTTAGCGAATAGTTTCATAATCATTGCTTTTATTCTAGATAGGTTCAAGCAATGGAAATATTTGTTTTTACATAGTAGTAATATATAGGGTACAAAAGAATGATTATCTCGAGAGATAATAGGAGTATTTTATATAAAATATGCCGAATTTAGCATATAAAAAGGCATAAGAGGGAATTTGCCCAATTATTGTAGTAGCGATAATTTATCCTTTATCTATGCAAGCACCCTGAGAGTAAGAGGAATAAATTAAAAAATTAATTCATATAAAACTTGTAGGATAAGAAGGGATATGCTACAATAAAAAATAATTTCATAGCTTATCGAGAGAGATTGAGGGATTTGGCCCGATGACGTCTCAGCAACCAGCTACATGTAGTATGGTGCTAATTCCAATGGGCGATAGCCTTAAAGATGAGCGTAAACGATTAATAGGAATCGAAGCTCTCTTTGTAAAAAGGGGGCTTTTTTATTTTAAAGAAAGCAGGGATGTACAATGACAAATGATTTACTACAGGCAATTGAAGTATTAAAGGGGAAGAAATGGGTGGATTTAACACATACATTCGGGCCAGATTCCCCTCATTTTTTCATGTTTGAGGATGCGAAGTTTGAAACGCTGTTTTCACATGATGAAGGCTTTTTTGCGCAGCAATTTTCATTCCCAGGTCAATATGGTACACATATTGACCCACCGATTCATTTCGTGCGTGATACACGCTACTTAGATGAGTTAAATTTGAAGGAGCTTGTGCTACCACTCGTTGTTGTTGATAAGTCAAAGGAAGCGAAGGAGGATAATGATTTCACTTTAAGTGTACAGGATATTTTAGCGTTCGAGGCTGAGCATGGTGAAATTGAAGCAGGTACATTTGTTGCCTTGCGCACAGATTGGAGTAAGCGCTGGCCGGATAAAGAAGCATTTAATAACAAAGATAAGGAAGGGAATAATCATATTCCAGGCTGGGGTTTAGAGGCACTACAGTTTTTATTTAAAGAGCGTAAAGTGAGTGCTGTTGGACATGAAACATTTGATACTGATTCTGCTGCAGATTTCCTCAGAAATGGTAAGCTTGAGGGAGAATATTTTGTACTTGAGCAAGATACGTATCAAATCGAGCTATTAACCAATTTAGATCAGCTTCCAGCAAAGGGAGCCGTTATTTTTAATATCGTACCAAAGCCGGAAAAAGCATCTGGCTTCCCAGTGCGCTCATTTGCAATTTTACCTTAAATAAGGGAGGAGGGCTAAGAAGTTGTCCGAAAAGTCCATTTTGTTTTGCCACCGCATTGAAATCAGTGTTTTCATCGCTTCCCTTTTACTGAAGGATAACACTGCTAAAGCCAATGTTCATCCCATTTTTAAAAGAGGAGTTTTCTATTTATATGAATCAGCATTTTGCGAAGCATCATCGCTACTGTCCAAAATGCCGGCTATGCACGGCTTTTTGGACAGTCCCACGCTACCTCTCCTTTTTAAGAATGCACACGTAAAATAGTAATTCTTCTTGAAATAGCCGTTATTTTTTCTCGTTTAGAGTGGCTATAAATTCTTTTGTTGTGTTGTAAATGTATTGGATTTCTTTAGTGGAAAGCCCCTTTAATAGCTCTTGCTGATAATATATCAACGTTTCCTTTGTTTCAATATCTGGTGATTTCGCTACATCCCCAAAATTGAAAAGTTCGTGTAAATCAATTTCTAAAGCATTAAGTATATTTTCTAAAGTGCTAATTGTTAAATTAGCAACTCCTCGTTCTATTTCAGAAATACGTGGTCGTGTTATACCCGCCCTCTCACCTAATTGCTCCTGAGTAAGGTTTTTACGTTTTCGATAGCGTTTTATTTGAGTTCCCAGTAAAATATTCAGTTTGGACATAGTGTTCACCTCTCCTAGTACTAAGATTAGTGAACTTGTACCAGAAAATATGTACTAATATAGTGTCCTTAATAATATTATGTATACTATAATGGTTCATTTATGATGAAAGGGTATTTTAATGATTAGTTTTTAGCAAAAAGTAAGATTTATTTAGTCGATTAATAAGACTTATAAACGAGAAAATTACGATAAAATCATTTTCCATTTGTAATTTTAACTGCTATTAGCAAAGTTATTTGCGACGAGTAACCGCAGGAGTATATTATTTTTATACCGATAGCTACAGAAATCTCCCACTTCTATAAGTGACAAGATGAATGCAAGCATTAGACTTGTTTCAGTGGCTCTTCAAACACCCGCTGATAATGAGGAGCTAAGTACGTCCCGTAACAGGAACTAAGTGTCTAACATCGTGTAGGTCTAAGCGCCAGTGGATGTTACAGATTTTGAAGGGAGCTTTGCATGATGCAGGTCAGTTAACCGCTGGTGCATGTCGTGATGGTTTTAATTCAACTTCCTTGAAATAATCTGGAAGAGAGGCGTAATTGATAATAGCAAGAAACGGTTTGAAAATCCATGTTTGCAATCTTTTATAACGGCATATGATTTACTATATGTTAGCTCTTTCGATAAAAACAAAAAGTGTCTGAAAAGCAGTGCGTTCGCATGTTTTTCAGACACCTCTCTATAATTATGGGAGATTAAGACTTTTTGAAATTTCATTTGCTTCATGGACGGCACGAACACCGGCAGACATAACTTTGTCTCGGGTAAAACGGAAGCCCGGTCCAGCGATTGAAAGAAAGGCAATCATATTACCTTCCGGGTCGAAAATGGGCGAGGAGATGCCATTTTCATTTTCATCGAGTTCGCCAAAGGTTGTTCCGAAGCCGCGTTCACGAATGATTTGCAGCTCTTTTTTGAGCTCCTGTGGGTCTGTCATTGTAAATGGTGTCACTTGTTTTAATGGTTTTTCTAAGTAAATATTTAATTCTTCTTCTGACCAGCTGCTTAAAAATAACTTTCCATTAGAAGAAGAGTGTAGTGGTGACATTTCATTTACATAATCTGCAATACGAATACTATGGGATGGATTAATTTGTTCAACCGTCAGTATTTGTGATGACTTAGGAACACCTAACAAGACAGATTCTTGGAAGAAATCACGTAATCGCTCCATACTAGGTAATGCACGGCGGATTAAATGACTATAATTATCCGTGTTTGCCGCTAATCGAATGATTTCATAGCCTATTTGATAGCCTTTCGTTAAAGGGTCTCTTTCGATTAGGTTATGGCTTTCTAGTGTTGATAGCATGCGCCAAACTGTAGTACGATTCATGCCTGTTGCACTAACTAAATCTGCTAATTGAATAGGAGAGCGATTATTTGCAATAATTTTTAGTAAAGAAATTGCTCGATCCACTGCCTGTACTGTAGGGCCTTCGATTTTATTCATACGATTATTCATAACAAATTTGCTTCCCACCTTTTATTTCATAGTAGTGAAGGTGATTGACTCTCATCAAGTGTTAAAGCCTTTAATAATTGATCAAAAGAAATCGTATCAATTTTTGTATTCGTATCATCATAAATAGTAAACTCTTTTTTACCTGTTTCTACAAACCTTGCGAAAACGTCTTTAACAGAAGTATTTATATGGAATCCATCCTCGAAAAATACGGAGCTTAACTCACTACTGCTCGAATAATTTATTATATCACATAAACGAAGAAGATTCATACGTCGGTAAATATCGCGATCGCCAACTAATTTTTTGACAAATTCAGTTCGGGGATTTGTAATGATTTCATACGGTGTATCGAATTGTACAATTTCCCCTTTTTCCATAATAATGATTCGGTCTGCTAATCTAATTGCTTCATCTACATCATGAGTGACAAATAGAATCGTTTGCTTCAATTGACGCTGAATTTTATGCAGTTCATCTTGCAGGCTAGTTCGTGTAATCGCATCAATTGCTCCAAACGGCTCATCCATTAGTAAAATCGAAGGATTAGCGGCCATTGCGCGGGCAATACCTACACGTTGCTGCTGACCTCCCGAAAGCTGGCTTGGATAGCGCTTTCTAAATTGACTAGGGTCGAGATGAACTAATGTTAAAAGCTCGTCTACCCGTTTCGTTATTGCTTCTTGTTCCCATTTTAATAATTGTGGGACAACTGAAATATTTTGTTCTATCGTCATATGAGGAAATAAGCCATTCTGTTGAATAACGTATCCAATTTGTCGGCGAAGCTCCTCTGGCTTAAATTTCATTACATCTTGTCCATTTATTTCAATAGAGCCTGAAGTCAGTTCATAAATTCGATTCGTCATTTTTAATAATGTTGTTTTTCCACAACCAGAAGGACCTAAAAATACGATGAATTCGCCCTCATTAATCGTTAAATTAATATTATTTACGGCAGGAGCTTGTGCATTTGGATATTGTTTGCACAAATTTTTATAGACGATACTCATTTTGAACCTCCATTCATATCAAATAGATTGACGTTAATTATTTTTTAATAAGTTATGTTCTTTTAAAAATGCTGTTGCTACATCTTCTACTTCTTCCTTTGCATCGCCATCAATTTGCCAGTTCATTTTTTGAACCGCTTCATCTGTTAATAATGGAGCAAGTTCGTCTAAGCGCTGTTGGATGGATGGATAAGCTTTTAAAATATCTTCGCGAATCAATGGGGCAACATTGTATGCAGGGAAGAAGTCTTGTTCATCTGCAAGTAGCTTTAAATCGTAACCGCTAATTTGGCCATCTGTACCAATGACTACTGTTACATCAGATTCATCTTCTAGTAATGGTTGGTAGCGTAAGTTATAGTCGATTTGGAATTGCTTTTTAAAAGTGAAGCCACCTTGGTCAGCATATAGTTTTTGAAGACCTAATAAGCCATCCTCGCGTAAATCGAATTCTTGTGGGAAAGATAATATTAAGCTATTTGCATTGTCAGCTAAATCACTAAATGTTTCGATTCCGAGCTGTGATGCTAAGTCCTTTTTCATTGCAAAGCCATATGTGCTGTTGTGTGCTGCGGGCTCTAAGTACTCTAAGCCGATTTTTTTGAATTCTTCACGTACATAATTTAAAACCTTTTCTTGGTCACGCTCCACTGGCTGTTGGAACATCACTGTTAATGCTGTCCCTGTATATTCAGGATAGATGCTTAAATCTCCTTTTTTCAGCGCTTCATATGTTGGATTTGTACCACCTAAAAACAATTTACGCTCTACTTTGATGCCCTCATCTTCTAATATTTGCGCATACATTTCACCCATCAGTTGATTTTCCGTGTTGTCTTTTGAACCGACAATAACTGTTGGTTGGTCTGAATCACCTGATTTAGAAGAGCAAGCAGATAAAACTGAAATAGTCATTACTGTGATAAATATTAGAATAAGCTTTTTAAATTTCATAATAGTAAATCCTCCTAAAATATTAGTTGTAGAATACGAGCTTTTTTTGAATAAAACTTAAAATAAACTCACTTGATATGGCTAAAATTGCTACCGGGACAGCACCTAGTAATAAAATACTTTGGCTCATCATCCCTACACCACTAATAATATAGTTTCCTAAACCACCACCTCCAATCATGACAGCTAATGTAGCACTTGCTATAACTTCAACATTTGCCGTACGAATACCCGTTAATACAATGGGGAGCGCTAGCGGTAATTCAATTTTTAAAATCGTTTGGAGTTTAGTCATTCCCATTCCATACGCTGCTTCTCGAATATTCGGATTAATATCACGGAAAGCAATATAAGTATTAATGATAATCGGTGGACACGCTAAAATTGTAAGCGCTAACACAGCGGGTTTAAAACCAACACCTAAAATAGGAAGTGCTAGTGCTAGTATAGCGAGGCTAGGAACAACGCGAATCATATTAATAATATCTATTACAAAAGGTGCTATATTTACTTTCCTTGAAATCCAAATGCCGAGAGGTACGCAAATAACAATAGCAATTAAAATGGCGGTTAAACTTAGCAGAACATGTGAACCTAAATTTGTATAAAATGTTGTTGAATTTGTTGCAAAATAATTTTTTATTTCGGTAAATAGCAAATTATTCACCCCCTTTAACTAATCTTTGGTCTAAACGCTTTATCAAGCATTCTGAAAATAATATCTGCAAGGATAGCTAGTAAAGCAATTGAGATTGTACCTGCAATAATTTTCTCTGTATGCTGTGAGCGCAAGCCTTGGAAAATTAAAGAGCCGAGACCGCCAGCACCAATCCAAGCAGCTATAGATGCGATAGAAATAATAGAAACAGTTGCAACTCGAATACCAGCTAGTACGACAGGGACGGCAAGTGGTACTTCGATTCTTCTTAAAATCTGCCATTTAGTCATGCCCATCCCTTTTGCAGATTCAATAATTAATGGGTCAATTCCATCGATCGCAGCAACAATATTACGTACTAAAATCATTTGACTATAGGCAACAAGCCCAATAATGGCAGTTGTTTTTCCTAATCCTGTATAAGGAATTAATGTTGCAAACAAAGCTAAGCTAGGGATTGTGTAAATTAATCCTAAGAGCGATGTAATAGGTGTGTGGAAGCGTCGGTATTTCAAAACTAAAACGCCTATTGGAATCGCGACAATAAGTGCAATGCCTAAACTAGCAAAGGTTAAAAATAGGTGCTCGCCTAACAGCTTCAATATACTGTTCAAATTGTTGAATAAATAGCCCATACATACCTCCTAATAATTATAATATTCAGAATAATAAGTTCGCATAATGAACTGGTTATTCGTATTTTGCAACTTTACAAAAGTATAAACTGTATAATTTATCTTCGTCAATCTATTTTTTTCTTTATTTTTTGGCTTTTTTCTATATTGACAGTATTTACGAAATAGTCTTATAATTTCATCAATAATCAAATTGCGAAAAATATGTTCATATTACGAACTTATTTTACTTGATTTAAGAAGTGGAGGATAAGACATGGGCATGATGGCTTGAGAAATAGAAAAGCTATTAATCATTGAAAGGTAAATTAGATGAATTATAAGGATATTGAATTTTGTCATGCTAGTAGTTTGCAAATTTATCCCGCATTAACGGGCAGTAAGCCTCCCATTTTCAGACTTAAGTGAAAAACGGCTAAAGGATAAGTGGGAGAACAACTGCCCGTAAAAGCCCGATTGGTTCAACTAACAATCCGTGGAGAAAGGCATCCACGGATTGGAGATTCACATTATGGATTGCGATAAATAGCTAGTGAATAGATGAAAAAGTAACAGCAAATTAAAAGTGAAGGAGATGAAAAAATTGAGTACTATCACACAGTTTTCAATGGATTATTTTAATTTAAAAGGAAAGGTCGCAATTGTCACAGGAGGAAATTCAGGTATTGGTCAAGCATTAGCACTTGCTTTAGCGAAGGCTGGTGCGAATATTTTTGTGGTTAGTGTCGCGGATGACAATGGTGAAACGAAGACATTGATTGAGGCAGAGGGAGTGCAATATCATGCGATGTTTGCTGATATTACTGCAGAGGGGGCTTGCGCGGAAGTTGCCAAATCTTGTGTTGAGCATTTTGGGAAAATTGATATTTTAATGAACAATGCTGGCATTTGTATTAATGAGCCGGATGTCACAAAATTTACGCGTGTGCAATGGGATAAAATGATTGCCCTTAATTTAACGGCTAGCTTTGAATTAGCACATGAAGTAGCGAAATATTTTATACCTCAAAAGTCAGGGAAAATTATTAATACATGCTCTTTATTTTCTTATTTAGGTGGACAATGGTCCCCAGCATATGCAGCAAGTAAGCATGGTTTAGCTGGCTTTACTAAAGCATATTGTGACGAACTCGCTCAGTTTAATATTCAAGTAAACGGTATTGCCCCGGGTTATTTTGCAACCGCTGTCACAGCAGATACTCGTGCAAATGCAGAAGCGAATCAGCGCGTATTAAACCATATTCCTGCCAATCGTTGGGGTGAGTTGAAAGATTTAATGGGGGCGGCTGTATTTTTAGCCTCGGAAGCATCGAATTATGTAAATGGAACTTTATTAAATGTTGATGGTGGTTATCTAGTTAGATAGATGAATGTTGCTTTATCCTGCATTAACGGGCAGTAAGCCCCACTGATTGAAGTTTCGCTTTATCAAATGGGTGTAACACCTATGATTAGCGGCTTGTTAATTATACACATAGTAAAAAATAAAGGAGCGAATGGACGATGACACAGGAAATTTTACAAAAGAAAGAGCATTTACTTGATGCATTGCGTCAGGTGATTGCATCAGAGCGAATTAATGCAGAGGAAGAAGCTTTATATGATGCTTCAGCAGACCGTTATAAAAAATATGCGAAGGCAAAAAAGGCGTTAGATACCCCCCTTCCAATTGCGATTGTTTACCCAATAAATGCGCAGGAAGTACAAGCATTACTTACGTTTTGTAATGAGCATTTTATTAATGTTATCCCACGTAGCGGTAAAACATCGACAGAGGGAGGGTTAGAGAACTGGAAGGATTTAACGATTGTAATTGATTGCTCTAAAATGAATCAAATTATTAAAATCGACCCTTATAATATGCAAGCAACAGTACAAGCAGGTGTACCATTACAAATATTAGAAGATGAATTAAGAAAAATTGGCTACACAACTGGGCATTCCCCGCAATCTAAACCGGTCGCACAGTATGGTGGATTGCTAGCAACACGTAGTATTGGTCAATTTTCAACGCTTTACGGTGCTATCGAGGATATGGTTGTTGGTCTAGAATGTGTTTTCCCAACAGGGCATATTTCCAAAATTAAAAATGTCTCACGCCGAGCTGGTGGTCCAGATATTCGCCATATTGTCATCGGAAATGAAGGAGCATTATGCGTTATTACAGAGGTAACGATTAAAATTTTTAAATATTACCCAAGCAATCATGTATTCCAAAGCTATTTAGTTAAAGATATTGAAACGGGAATCAAAATTTTGCGTGAGGTCATCGTCAATGGCTTCCGCCCATCAGTAGCAAGAGTTTATTCAGAGGAAGATGCAAGGCAGCATTTTGCTCATTTCTATAAAGAAAAATGCGTGCTCATCTTTATGTCTGAAGGACCGAAAAGTATTGTAGAGGCAACAAGTATAGCAATTGAAGAGGCAGTGGAGCAGTTCAAAGACGATGTCATTGAGGAAGTAGAGCCTATACTAATTGAAAAATGGTTCAATCAATTAAACTGGACACAGGAAAATTTAGATGCAGAATTTGAGCGTATGGTGAAATTAAGTGAGCATGATGGCTTTACAACAGAAATTTCAGGTGATTGGGAAACGATTCCTAAAATATACAATAACGTAATTCAGCGCATTCGTACGGAATTCCCTCACGCAAAGGATTTAACGATGCTTGGTGGGCATTCTTCTCATAGCTATCTAAATGGGACAAATATGTACTTTGTTTATAACTACAATATTAATTGCGAGCCTGATGAGGAAATGATTACGTATCATCATCCGCTTCAAACAATTATTGTGGAAGAGACGTTGAAACTTGGGGGCTCGATGTGTCATCATCACGGTATTGGTAAATATCGCTCGGAATGGACAAAAGAAGAGCATGGCTCAGCATACTATATGTTGGAGCAATTAAAGGCTGCCTTTGACCCGAATGGTATTATGAATCATGGTACGATTTTCCCTCAAAAAGAAATTAACAAGTTCATTAAATAATGAGGTGGCTGTTTGAAAAAATATATTTTAGCTATTGATAATGGTTCACAAAGCACAAAGGTAGCTTTATATGATTTGGAAGGGAATGAGGCTTCATATGGCTCGTTTCCGCTACGTGAACCTTTAACACCAGCACCAGGTGTTGTTGAGCATCCAGATGATGATTTATGGCATAGTGTGACGAAGGCGATTGAACAATGCTTAAAGAATTTCCAAGGTGATTTGGAGCATATTATTGGCATTGGTCTTTGTACGATCCGTTGTTGCCGAGTGTTATTAAACGAACAATTTCAATTAGCTTCTCCTGTCATGAGCTGGATGGATGCGCGGCTAAATGCGCCTTATCGACATGAGGACGAGCATGTACATTATGTAACGACGACTTCGGGTTATATTAATTTTCGCTTAACTGGCGAAATAAAAGATAGTGCAGCAAATTATGAGGTTCATTGGCCATTAGATTATAGGACATTAAATTGGTTTGAAGATGAGGCGAAAATTGCAGCTTTTGGTTTGAAGCGTAGCATGTTATTTGAGCTTGTGAAACCAGGAGAGAAATTAGGTAATTTACGTAAAGAACTAGCAGAGAAGTGGGGGCTACCCTCTGCGATTCCGGTAGTAGCAACTGCTAACGATAAAGCGGTAGATGTGCTCGGCTCTGGTATCCATGATGAATCCACGATGATGATTTCATTAGGTACATTTATTTCAGCAATGACGCTAAGCGATTATTATTTTGATAATGCCAAGAGTTTTTTTCCGACGCTTGCTAGCATCCCGTTTAAATATGTGTATGAAACAAATGGGATTAGGCGGGGGATGTGGACAGTTAGTTGGTTTAAAAAATTAATTGGTGAAAATCTATTGCTACAATCAAATAAAAATTCGATGAGCGAAGAAGGTTATTTGAATAAAATGGCAGAAGGCATACCTGTAGGGAGTGATGGTTTAATTACAATACTGGATTGGCTACCACCACCATCAGCACCTTATAGAAAAGGAATTATGCTTGGTTTTGACCAAAGGCATACGGCATTTCATATTTATCGTTCTATTTTAGAGGCAATTGCGTTTAATATAAAAAATAATGTAGATGAAATGCTTGATGAAACGGACGGGAAAATGGAACGAATCATTATTAATGGCGGCGGAGCTAAAAGCGATGTGCTTGCGCAAATTATTGCAGATCTATTTAATTTACCTGTGATGCGCCGTAAAGGCAGTAGCAGTGCATGCTTAGGAGCAGCAATTTGTACAGCCAAGTATTTAAGTATTTATGAAACCTTTAGCGCTGCTAGTGAGGCAATGATTCGAACAGAAAAAATTTTTTATCCAAATAGTAATAACCATGTACTTTATAATCGAATCAATGAGCAAGTGATTAAAAAAGTTCGGCAGCATACGGATGAAATATTAAAGCTTTCCTATCCTATTTTTCAATAAATAAATTTATGTAAGAGGAACCTTCTAATCAACTATGAGATGGAAGGTTCTTTTTGGACAGTAGCGATGATGTTTGACAAAATGTGAACTCCCCTAAATAGAGAACATCTCTTTTAAAAATAGACTTTTCAGACAACTCTATTTCCTTCCCATCGGAATTCCATTAAACTAAATTTAGATGTTACATTGAAGGGATGGGGTTGCTATGAAGGAAACGTATTTTCGTGCTTATCAAATGGTTCATAAGCAAGCTTTGAAAGTGATGAAGTGGCGAAAGCCTGTTTTAATCGAAGGGGAGAATGCCTTACTGAGATTACCGCAAATCATTACCGACAATGATATTAAGAGGGTTTTGATTGTGACAGACAAAGGTATTGTTAAGGCAGGATTGATGAAGCATTTATTAGTCGCATTCGATAAAGTTGGCATTGAATATACAATTTATCAGGATACTGTGCCAAATCCGACGATTGATAATATTGAGGACGCTTTAGCGCTTTATAAGGCACAGCGTTGTCAGGGGATTATTGCATTTGGTGGAGGTTCACCGATGGATTGTGCGAAGGGTGTTGGCGCAAGAGTGGCACGCCCAAATAAAACGATAGAGCAATTAAAGGGGCAGCTAAAAGTGAATAAAGCAATTCCACTACTTTTTGCGATTCCAACGACTGCGGGTACAGGGAGTGAAACGACATTGGCGGCAGTTGTCTCGAATAGCCGTACACATGAAAAATATGCGCTTATGGACTTGTCGCTCATTCCTCATTTTGCGGTGCTTGACCCCGTGTTAACGCTAAATTTACCAAAGCATATAACTGCTACAACAGGGATGGATGCTTTAACACATGCGATTGAGGCTTATATTGGTCGCAGTAATACGAGTGAAACGAAAATGTGTAGCGAGGAGGCAGTGCGGCTTATTTTTAGCAATCTTTTAACGGCTTATGAAGATGGACAAAATATAGCAGCACGTAAAAATATGCAGAAAGCCTCGTTTTTAGCGGGTGTAGCCTTTACGAGGGCATTTGTCGGCTATGTACATGCGATTGCTCATACATTAGGCGGTTTTTATAAAACGCCTCATGGCTTAGCTAATGCTGTGATTTTACCTTATGTTTTAGATTATTATGGGGACGCAGTTTATGACCAGTTAGCTAAACTATCCGACGTTATAGGATTATCAAATAAAGAATATAGTAATGAAGCAAAGGCAAAGCAGCTCATAAGTAAAATTCGGGAATTAAATGCCAAGATGGGAATTCCAGAAAAAATCCAAGATATTGAAGAAAAGGACATTCCGTTAATGGTAGAGCGCGCATATCGAGAGGCGAATCCGTTATACCCCGTACCAAAAATTTTAGATAAGCATCAATTAACTGAGCTTTATTATTTAATTAAAGGGTAAAAACTCCCGAATCGCTCATAAGAAGTATAAATTCGCTCATAAAACATCCGGATTCGCTCGTAAAACGGCAATTTTCGCTCATAACATGTGCATTAATGGAAAAAATCGAAGGCTGTTCGAAAAAGTACGTTTTCGAACAGCCTCTTTTTACGCCTACTGTTTTGATTCGGAGACGACCCATTGCTGTGACCAGTTTTCGATTGTTCTTAAAATCGGCTCTATGGAATGGCCTTTTTCTGTTAATGAATATTCAATGACTACTGGTGTTTCTGGTATAACCTCACGTTTAACGACCTCTTGCTGTTCTAATTCCTTCAAACGCTCAGACAATACTTTGCCGCTAATGCCGATAGCAGATTGAATTTCACTGAATCGTTGCGAGCCTGATAGTAATTGATAAATAACTAATGCAGTCCATCTTTGACTTATTAATGAGATGGCTTTTTCAAATTTGGGGCAAATTGTTGGCTGTTTCATATTTTCATTACACCTCGCTTAATTAGATTATAACACAAAATAATAAATTAATTACAAAACGAAATTAAGTTACTTGACAAAATATAATTACGTAATTAAACTAAGTTACATAAAGTAAGTTGAAAAGGAGAAAACAGTAATGAATGCTAATGAAATAGGGAAAGTTATTTTAAGAGCCGTACTAGGCCTTACGTTTTTTATTCACGGTTTTTCAAAGTTTCAAGGTGGAATTGCCAATACCGCAGGGTTTTTCGATAGCATAGGTGTTCCAGGATTCATGGCGTATGTTGTAGCAGTAATTGAATTGGTAGGTGGCATTATTTTGATTCTCGGTTTAGGAACACGAGTTGTTTCGATGCTACTTGCAGTTATTATGATAGGTGCCATTTTTACTGTGAAGCTTTCAGCCGGTTTTCTTGGTGATGGTCAAATGGCAGGCTACGAGCTAGAATTGCTTTTACTAGCGATGTCTGTTTATTTCATTTTTACAAATCAATCAAAAATTTCTTTAGACCAAAAATTTTCAATTAATGATTAGGGGGATTACGATGAGATTTCATACGAAGCCAACAACATTTGTAGGACATGTCAAAATTAAAGTAACAAATTTAGAGCAATCAATACAGTTTTACCGAGATATTCTTGGATTCGATATTTTAGAGCAAACAGCTTCAGCAGTAAAGCTTACGACAGATGGGAAAACAAGTATTTTATCACTTGAGCAACCTGAAAATGTGATTGCGAAGCAGGGAAGAACAACGGGGCTTTATCATTTTGCACTGCTGTTACCAGAAAAATCAGATTTAGCAAATATTGTTGTACATTTAGTGGAACACGGCATTCGCTTTGGTTCATCAGACCATCTTGTAAGTGAGGCATTGTATTTGAATGACCCTGATGGCAACCAAATTGAAATTTATATAGATAGAGCACCTTCTGAATGGGCTTGGCTAGAGGGAGAGGTAGCAATGACAGTCGACCCATTAGATTTTGAGCGATTGTTGAAAAACGTAACAGCAAATAAATGGGAAGGTATGCCTGAAAAAACAGTAATGGGTCATATTCATTTACATGTTGCAGAATTAAAAGAAGTAGAAGAATTTTATGTGAAAGGTCTCGGATTGGATGTTGTAAATCGCTATGGCGGGCAGGCATTATTCCTTTCAGATGCTAAATATCATCACCATGTTGCGGTCAATGTGTGGAATGGCGTAGGAGCACCAAAGCCAGCTAAAAATAGCGTAGGTCTTGAGTTCTTTACACTTGTTTACGCAAATGAAGAAGCACGTCAAGAGGTAGTTCGTAATTTACAACAAATCGGAAGTGGCGTTGTGGAAGAAAATAATCGCATTATAGCACAAGACCCTTCAGGAAATTCAATTATATTAGCTGTTTAACTCCTCTGGGCAATATTTACGGCGACGAGTAGCCACAGGAGCACATGTTTTTATACCGAAAACGTTAGCGGGAGATACAGAACTTTTACCTCTATAGATGAGAGAGGAGTGTCAGCATTAGACCAGTTTCAGTAGGTAATCAAACACCCGCTGAATCACAGGAACTCAGTCTAAGAACATCGCTTTCTACGATAATGACTGAGTGACCAACATTTGTGAGGGCTTCCGCTTCCGGTGGATGTCACAGATTTTGAATGGAGGAAACTATGGGCCAAGAAAAGAATAGCAACTTTGAAATTGGTATTTATACACTTGCGGATATGGGACCTGACCCATTTACTGGTCATACAGTAAATGCTAAGCAGAGAGTTAATGAGATTATAAAGGCTGCACAGCTCGCTGATGAAGCTGGACTAGATGTTTTTGGGGTCGGAGAGCATCATCGTTTAGACTATGCTGTCTCATCTCCAGCCGTAATACTGGCTGCGATTGCAAGGGAGACGCAGCAAATTAAGCTAACGAGTACGACAAGTGTGCTAAGTACACTTGACCCAGTACGCTTATTTGAGGATTTTGCAACATTGGATTTACTTTCAAATGGTCGTGCTGAAATTTTAGCTGGGCGCGGAGCCTTTATCGAATCATTCCCACTTTTCGGATATAGTACAAACGATTATGATGAATTGTTTACAGAGCATATGGATTTGCTTTTACAATTAAATAATAATAAGACGGTCACTTGGTCGGGCAATTTCCGCTCGCCATTAAAAGATGCAGAAATAGCGCCACGCCCTTTGCAAGAACAGCTACCAATATGGATTGGCGTCGGAGGCACTCCTGAAAGTGCGGTACGTGCTGGGAAGTTTGGTGTTGGCATGGCTTTAGCTATTTTAGGTGGTGACCCAAATCGTTTCAAACCACTTGTGGAGCTTTACCGCCAAGCGGGTAAGGAGGCGGGACATTTGCCTGAAGCTTTGCAAGTTGCTGTAACGGGCCATACGTATATCGCTGAAACGAGCCAGCAAGCAAAGAATGAATTTTATCCGTATTATTCTAATTATTGGTACTATGTAAATCGTCAACGTGGATTTGGTACGAAAATGACGAGGAATGAATTTGAGCAAATGGCAAGCCCCAATACGGCGCTGTTTGTAGGGAGCCCAGAGCAAATAGTTGAAAAGATACTTCGTCAATATGAGCTATTTGGTCATAGACGCTTTTTAGCACAAGTCGATATCGGTGGATTGCCTTTCGAGAAGGTTGAAAAAAACATCGAGCTGCTCTCAACAGAAGTAGCACCGAGAATCCGTAAAATACTAGGTAATTAGCAACAGCATTCAGCACAAAATTGGAGGGAAAGAAAATGAAAATTGCAGTAATTGGAGCAAGTGGAAAAGCAGGAAATCTTATTTTAAAAGAAGCAGCTAGCCGTGGGCATGAAGTGACTGCTATCGTAAGAGATAAAGTAAAATTACAAGATAATAATACAGCAGTTATCGAAAAAGATGTTCTTAAGCTGACAGCAGCAGATTTAACTTCATTTGAAGTAGTTGTCAATGCTTTTGGTGCGCCACTTGGCGAAGAACAAGCGCATATAAATGTAGGACGCACATTAATAGAGGCGTTAAAAGGTTCAGCAACGCGACTAATCGTTGTCGGTGGTGCGGGTAGCTTATATGTCGATGAAAATAAAACGCTAAAGCTAATCGATACAGAGGAATTTCCAGAAGTAGTGAAGCCAACAGCAAAAGGACAAGGGCGCAATTTAGAAGAATTACAGCAAACAACTGATTTAACATGGACATTTATTAGCCCATCTGCTTTTTTTGATGCAGAAGGAAAAAGAACAGGAGCATATCAATTAGGCAAAGATCGTCTCCTTGTAAATTCAAAGGGCGAGAGCTATATTAGCTATGCAGACTATGCCATTGCAGTAGTTGATGAAGTTGAAAATGCCCAACACTTAAAGCAACGTTTTACTGTTGTCGCGGAATAATTAAAGGCTAGCTGTCCAAAATGCCGTGCGTAGCCGGCATTTTGGACAGTGGCAATAATGTTTGAGTAAAATATTAGCTTTAACAGTGATCACCAAAAGCGCTAAACAAGCCAGCAACCGCACGGCATGGTGGACGCCCCAATATGAAAAGAGTTTCACATCGCCTAACTTTTAATAAAAATAAATCCCGTTAAAACCAGTGTCCATCAAGTTTTTCAAAGAAAGCCCTCGCCATCCCGCAAAGCCCTCATTTTATAAAAACACCAACAAAAGCGCTAAACAAGCCAGCAACCGCACGGCATGGTGGACGCCCCAATATGAAAAGAGCTTCACATCGCCTAACTTTTAATAAAAATAAATCCCGTTAAAACCAGTGTCCATCAAGTTTTTCAAAGAAAGCCCTCGCCATCCTGCAATGCCCTCATTTTATAAAAACACCAACAAAAGCGCTAAACAAGCCAGCAACCGCATGGCATGGTGGACGCCCCAATATGAAAAGAGTTTCACATCGTCTAACTTTTAATAAAAATAAATCCCGTTAAAACCAGTGTCCATCAAGTTTTTCAAAGAAAGCCCTCGCCATCCCGCAAAGCCCTCATTTTATAAAAACACCATCAAAAGCGCTAAACAAGCCGGCAACCGCATGGCATGGTGGACGCCCCAATATGAAAAGAGTTTCACATCGTCTAACTTTTAATAAAAATAAATCCCGTTAAAACCAGTGTCCATCAAGTTTTTCAAAGAAAGCCCTCGCCATCCCGCAAAGCCCTCATTTTATAAAAACACCATCAAAAGCGCTAAACAAGCCGGCAACCGCACGGCTTGTTTAGCGCCACACCCATTTTAGTATTTATATGATTGACCGCCGTCGATTGGAACAACAACACCGTTGATAAAATCCGCTTGATTCGATAATAGGAATGCTACAAGATAGCCAACTTCCTCTGGTTTACCGAAACGTCTCATTGGATTTGGTTTTACAAATTCCTTTCCAACCTCTTCCCAATTATCTCCACCTATTTGACGGAGTGAGCCCTCTACCATTGGTGTCATGATTGCTCCCGGCGCAATTGCTTTAATTGAAATTCCGTACTGTCCATATTCAACACCTGAGTTACGTGTTAAACCAACAACTCCATGCTTACTTGCAGCATAGCCAGATTGATTACCAACACCGCGAATACCCCCAACTGAAGCCGTGTTAACAATGGAGCCGAAACCTTGCTCCTTCATTACTTTTAGTACGTATTTCATTCCGTAAAACACGCCATTCAAATTAATGGAAACTACTTTTTGGAATTCTTCAATGCCAAAATCCTCTGTTAAATTTTGCTTGCCTTCTATGCCGGCATTGTTAAAGAAGCCATCGATTTTGCCGAATTTGTCGACAGTTGCTTGTACATATCCTTCGACCGCTTTTTCATCGGCTACGTTTGCTGTTAATAATAATGTTTCAGTACTTGGCTCGACTTCAGCAATTTTTGCTTGTGTCTCCTTTAAGCCAGCTTCATTTAAGTCAACTAATACAAGTTTTGCACCTTCTAAAGCTAGCTGTAATGCAGAAGCTTGACCTAAACCAGAGCCCCCACCTGTAATAATAATTACTTTATCTTCAAATCGTTTCATTGTCATTTTCCCCCTTAATTATTTCCGTATAGAATGATTAAACGTTATATAATGCACCATCAACAGTGTAAGATGAAGAGCTTACATATGATGATTCATCTGATAATAAGAAGGCTACAACATTCGCTACTTCTTCTGGCTCTCCGTAGCGTTTCAAAGGTACGGCATCATTATAAGCAGCACGTGCTGCCTCACTTGCGCCTGGGGCAACTTTTTCTTCAATATGACGCATCATTTGCGTATTGATAACTCCAGGGTTTACTGTATTTACACGGACATTAAATGGCGCTGCCTCAATAGCTGCCACTTTATTAATTCCCATTAATGCATGTTTTGAGGAGTTATAAAGTAGCATATTTGGTGAACCAATTAAGCCTGCTACTGAAGCCGTATTCACGATTGAGCCTTGCTTTTGTTGCTTCATAACAGGAAGTACATATTTAATGCCGAAAAATGCACCCTTTACATTAATGCTATAAACAAAGTCAAAATCTTGCTCTGTAAGCTCTTCGAGAGGTTTTGCTGGACCTTCAACACCTGCGTTATTAGCAAAGCCATCAATTTTGCCAAATTTCGCTAGAGTTTGCTCAACATAATTTTTAACATCTGCTTCTTTTGATACATCCGCTTTTACTAAAAGTGTTTTATCCTCTGGAAGCTCTAGCTCTGTCATCACTTCATGTAATGCACCTTCGTTTAAATCGACAAGCGCTAATTTTGCACCTTCACCAGCTAATTTACGGGCGATTTCTTTTCCGATTCCGCCAGCAGCCCCTGTAATGATGACTACTTTATCTTCAAATCGTTTCACTTAATCTCCTCGTTTCTGTTATATAATTGTTACAATTTCATTGTAGGCAATCAAATTACTTTCACCAATCATTAATACCCTTTAAAATGTAAAGAAATACTACATTTTTAGAAAAAGTGTCGATTTTGAGGTGAATTATTTGAAAACGCATTCAGTTCAAGCAGAAAGAACAAAGCAGTTTTTGAAAAAATCATTTATTAAAATGGTTCACGAAAAAGGCTACAATGCTGTAACAGTGAAGGATATTGTGACAGATGCCGGTTATAATCGAACAACCTTTTATTTGCATTATCAGGATAAGCAAGATTTAGTAGAAGAGTTAATGCAGGAGATGTCTGAGCTAATCCAGCACTATAGTATGTGCAAATATAAAAGAGACATTCCGATTGATGTCATGAAAATGAGTAATTTATCTTTTGATTTGTTTTATTTTATTTATGATTATCGCGATTATTTTTCCTTGCTATTAGTGGAAGATACTTTGCCAAGCATTCATCGCCAATTACCTGATAAAATATATCATATGTTAATACGTCATTTTCAATTTAAGTACAATGATGCCAATACCGACGACCAATATCAAAAGCGCTATATGGCATTTGGTACTGCAGGTATGATTCAAGATTGGATTGAAGGTGGATTTATGAGTAGTCCAGCCGAAATGACAATGAAGATAACATCAATTTTAGGTACTTTTGCAAAGTATTTTACGATTCACTACGACGATACTCAGTGCACACATAGCTCAGAATATTAAGTCGACTTCGAATTATATAGGAAAAATAGGATTGTTTGAAAGAGTGCGAACGCACTTTTCAGATGGTCCTATTTTATTTTGCTATTATGTGATGCGTGTCACAGAAAAGAATATTTGATAATGATTATCATTATTGATAAAATTATGCGATAGAGATGTTGTCTATGCTGTGATGTGCATTACAAAAAAGAGAATTTTAAGAGGTGTTTATAGTGACTTGTTCGAGAACATATTGTTTTTCACATATACCTATTTTTCAAAATTTGAAGTCAAAGGAATTCGAAAAAACTTCTAAAAGGATTACATGCCATGTATTTAAAAGAGGCGAGTATAT
Organism: Metasolibacillus sp. FSL H7-0170; assembly: GCF_038593115.1. Classification (NCBI taxonomy): domain Bacteria; kingdom Bacillati; phylum Bacillota; class Bacilli; order Caryophanales; family Caryophanaceae; genus Metasolibacillus; species Metasolibacillus sp. FSL H7-0170. Next base: position 3,534,022 of record NZ_CP151964.1, read on the forward strand.
ATTATTGGCAGGAGGTATTAAAAAGGGTATTCGCAAAGGACTAGTGAAAGTCGTCAAGCTTTTGCCAAATGATGTGTTAAAACAGGTATTCAATATTGATGCACATATTTTATATGATGAGCAGGGGACGCCAGTTTGTTTTTCTTATAAGCTAATCAGGGGAATACTTGAAAATACGAAAAAAGAAAAGGTGCTCGCATAGCTTTACTAATTTAAGACGGAGGTATATTCATGTATTCAACTTATTGTAAGTATGATTATCCAATCGAAGTATTTGTACCAGAAACACCTGCTCCAGAGGGTGGCTTTCCTGTCATTTTTGTATTAGATGGACAGCGCTATGCACAGATGATGTTTATTGCGATGGAAAATCAAATGCTTATGAGCGAGAAAACAGAGGTTCAGCCAAATATTATTGTAAGTGTCGGACATAATCAGGATGGAGATAGGAATCGTCGATTTTATGATTTCACTGCACCGGCTGAGCAATATCATTTTCCTACGTATAAAGGAAAGAAAATAGAGCCAGTTCCTGTAGGAGGTGCAGCAGATTTTAAGCAGTTTTTTATTGAGGAGTTAATCCCATATATTTGTGCTAATTATAATGTGAATCGTGCACACTTTTCTTTATATGGGCATTCATTAGGTGGTTTATTTTCACTTTGGTGCTATTTAACAGAATCTAATTTTTTTGAAAAATATGTAGCTGTAAGCCCTTCAATTTGGTGGAATAACCATGAGTTATTGCAAATTTTACATGAAACAACAGAAAATAGATTAACACCTATTGCAATTTTCGTTGGCGGAGAGGAAGGTGAAATGGTGGATGACGCCATGACCTTCTATAATAATCGCCATAGTGCTAGTTTACCAGCCCAATTTTATGTCGCACTAGAAGAAAACCATGCCTCAGTAGTGCCAACAACATTAAGTAAGGCACTGCGCTTTATAAGTAGTTAAACTTGAGAGGAGGGGGGCTGTCCAAAAAGCCGTGCATAGCCGGCATTTTGGACAGGAGCGATGATGTTTCATAAAATGTTGATTCATATAAACAGAGAACCCCCTCTTTTAAAAATGGGATGAACATTGGCTTTAGCAGCGTTATTCTTCAATAAAAGGGAAGCGATGAAAACATTTATTTCACTGCGATGTCAAAACAAAATGGACTCTTCGGACAACTCCTTTAGATTAGTATTCTACAAAAGCACGCTCCCATAAAGTGCATTGAACTCTTTTTATCTAAAAAACAATCCCGCTTTTCAAAGAAAGCCCAATCTTCTCCACTTAAGTACCACTTTATAAAAACGCTAACAACAGCGTATCATAAGCTGGCAACGCACCGCTTATGATACGTCACCCTCTAAATCAACGATTACTTTAATTGAATCTTTCGCAGCAATGGCCGTATCAAAAGCTGCTTGAATTTCACTCAGCGGATACGTATGTGTAATCATCGTCGCAATCGAAGTTTTTCTATTGTTTAAATGATTAGATTGTACCCACATAATAATTGTGCCGAGTAAAGCAGAGACACCGTACCAAGCAACTACCAATCGGTTAACACCAACACCCGGAAAATCAAAGCGTGATAATTCGTCCGTATGCTGTGTCAGCTTTTGCTGAAAAAAACTTAATAAAGCTTGATTAAATTCTGGAATATGAGGCGAAGTAAATAATACTGTGTATGTCGTCCCATGCTCTTGAATAAATGAAAATAAATCGGATAATGCCTGCTGTTCAAAGCCCCTTGTATATGGTTGATAATTTAGAGGCCTCATAAATTCATAGATGGTTAAAATATGATGCTCGATAAATTGCGAATGGAAGTTGGCAAAGTTTTGATAATGCTTATAAAAAGTAACTCGATTAATTTGCGCTTTGCCTGCAAGAATTTGTACTGTGACGTCATTGGAGTCTGTTGTTTTTAAAATATCAATATAGGCATCGAATAATTTTTGTCGAGTTTTTTGTATACGAATATCTTCTTTTACCGTCAAAGTAACGCCTCCCTAGAAATTAAATATTTGTTTGTACTCGATATTTATTGCGGTATTGAAGTGGCGCAAGATGATAATTTTTACGGAATAGCTCTACAAAATAGCTTACTTGGTTAAAGCCAACCTCCTCGCTAATTGCAGAAATTGATTTATTTGTATGAAGAATCAAATCTTGCGCTATATAAAGTCGGTGTTTGTTAATAAATTTTATTGGTGGTAAACGTGTGTATTTTTGAAATAGCCGCGTGCAAGTATTTTTATTAATTAATGCACAGCTTGTTAAGTCATTGATTGTAATAGTATTTCTGTAATTTTTCTGGATGTATTGCAGCATTTGATTGAAAACAGCTATTTCATTTTCCTCATTATTTTTCGTTGCAGCATCATAATGTGTGAGTAAATGTTCTATCAACATTGTTAAAAAAGCGATAACTGAAAAGAGTGCTGGTTTTTGGCTGTCTATCCATTCAGCTAGCTTAACCTTTTGTTCAAGCGATAATGGTAGCAAATAATAGGCAAACGGATTTTTCTCGAAAAATGGCTCCACATGTGCTGTTAGCAGCCTTGGATGAAAAAAGTTTAAATCGAAATTAATGCATAGTACATTGGCGTTTTGGTCAATCGTTTTAGAGCTATGGAGCTGCTTATTATTAATAAGTAAAAGTGAATTTTCTGTTATCGTAATAACTTTATTATTAATTTGATACTCAAGTGAGCCTTGATACACCCAAATCATTTGTAGCGCATTATGCCAATGGATAGGAATATAATCTGAACGTAAATGATGATAATCCTGCGTAAATATAGCAATTGCATAGTCCTCAAAATGATAATTAATTTGTTCCTCTAAATCCTCTGTTAACTTAATTTCAAAGATTGTACCGTCTATAATATTTTGCGCAATTGGTTTTGAGCTCGTCATCTGTTATCCATTCCTTTCATCATTAGATTTTACATAAAATGAAAATTTAATATGCAAGTCGTTATCGAATTTTTATAGATTACGAATATAGGATAAATCTGATAAAAATAATTGTAAAATTTATAGAAAGAATATTCAGACTGTAGTTATAGTAGTTGTAATAGCAATATTTTAACGTATTGGGAGGCAGACGTTAAATATTTAGTGTGTTATTAAATGTGATAAATATTTAGTCTATAGTTTTTTATTTTCGATGGATTGTTAGCCTTATGGACTGAATTGTTAATACAGGAAAAAGAAAGGGGAAGGACGATGGAATATAGCTTAAATGAAGGTGCAATGCGTGTCATTCAAGATTTAAAGGAGCTTGCTGCACTCTCATCAAATGAGCATGGGGCACAGCGCGTAGCATGGACAGTGCTCTGGCAAACGTCACGTGATTGGTACCGCCAAAAGGCTGAAGCGCTCGGAGCAGAGACTTCGATGGATAGCGCAGGCAATATTTGGACGAAGATTGAAGGAGAGAGCACCGAGGCTATTGTTATTGGCAGTCATTTAGATAGTGTACCGAATGGTGGCTGGCTCGATGGGGCGCTTGGTGTATTGGTAGGGCTTGAAGCGTTAAGACGTTACACAATTGATGGCAAGAAGCCTAAAAAAACAATTTATGTTGTAGATTGGGCAGATGAGGAGGGGGCACGCTACGGCTATAGCTGCTTAGGCTCTTCAGCAGCAAGTGGTTCTTTAAATATTAATGAATTAATAGGTCGTGTTGATTTAAGTGGTATAGCTTTTGAAAAGGCAGTAACTGAATTTCAAGTTACACCAGAGAAAATGCTGCAAGCACAGCAGGAGTTTTTAATAAAAAATATTCAAAGCTATTTAGAGCTGCATATCGAGCAAGGTCCTATTTTAGAAAAAGAGCAAAAGGATGTTGCCTGCGTATTTGGAGCCGCAGGAGTAGAGCGTCATTATATTGATTTTTCAGGACAGGCAGCACATGCAGGCTCATTTCCAGTACCTATGCGCCGAGATGCATTTTTAGCAGCGGCTGAGGCTGCATTAGCGTTTAGAAAAATTGCATTAAAATATAATGCGGTTTGCACAGTAGGTCAAGTGCAGGTACAGCCAGATGTTGTAACAATTGTGCCCGGAAAATGTACTATCTCCTTAGATATGCGAACGATTGATGTCAAGGATTTGCAAAAAATGTACGAGGAAGCGCAAGCTACTACTGAAAAAATAGCGAGTACGAATGGTGTTTCTGTCGAATGGCGAAAAGTTTATTCAGTTGCACCACAATTATTTGATAATCAATTGATTCGTTTATGTGAGCAAGCAGTAGAGGAGGAAACAGGTGAGGCAACGAAGATGTATTCAGGCCCTCTACACGATGCAGTTGAAATGGCAAAAGTAGTACCAACCGTAATGATGTTTATAATGTCCGAAGGCGGTTTATCGCACACGAAAGAGGAGCATACACCTGAACCGAAGCTGCAAGTAGGCATTCGTGCATTTTTAAGATTAATTCATTACGTGGTAGAACATTGATGTAAGCACAGTGGTGTAATGTCAACCATTAAAAACAGTAAAATTGGAAATTCTTAAGTGCTGTAACTGCTAAATGACCATTTTTAGGCGCACTCAAATAAACCTCGCGTTTTCCAACTAAAAATAGTTAAAAAATGGAAGTTTGGAAAACGGCTAAAGAAAAGTGAGAAATTGTTGGTTATTCTCTCCTTTCTTCTTTCGGAATGTACAACTGTTTCGTGCGTAGTAGCGAATGCACGAGTCGTACAAGTTTTCTAGCGGTTAAGACGAGAGCGCGTTTGTGTTGATGCTTGGTTACTTCATGGTATTTCTTTTGATAAAAGGCTTTATATTCGGTGTCATGTTTTCGTATGGCGTCTGATGCTTGCACAAGATAATAGCGTAAATACTTATTACCGGTTCGCATTCGGCTGGTATCCTCGGCTTCATACTCGCCTGACTGATACTGTGTCCATACTAAACCTGCATATTTCGCTAAAGCGTGATGATCATCAAAACGATGAATATCCCCAATCTCAGCGATTAAGCCCGCTGCGTACACGGGACCGATGCCTTTTACCGATGTTAATGTTTGTGGAATGCCTTTCATAATGCGCTCGATTTCCTTATCAAGACGCTTCACTTGGCTTTCGATGTGTTGAATGGTGCTTAAAATCACGGATAAAGAGAGATTAACCGGATCGGCCATCACTTTATCTAAACGGTACGAATTACGTGCGAGCTGCTTGAGATATTTCGCAATCTCTTCCGGCTCTGCAAAACGATTTTTGCCTTTCTCTTGAAGGAATTCGACCAGTTCCTCCAAAGGCATATCGGCAATGATGCCAGGGTCCAGTTCTTCAATGACCGCAATGCTTGTCGCACCGAATGTATCGGAGAACGGATTGTCTTGGCGTAAGCCACTAAATTTTAAGTACAGTTGATTTAACATGTACGTTTTATTACGCGCAATTTCATGGACTAAATGGAATCGTGTGCGTGTTAAACGACGCAGTGCATCATAGATTAAGGTTTCTTGCATTTCATGTGGCAATCGTCCAAAGCGTAGATGATCCGCAATAACCCAGGCGTCTACTTTGTCGTTCTTCGGTAACGTATCATAGCCCTTCTTAAAACGAGCTACTTTACGGGCGTTGAGCATATAAATCGCTGTTTGAAGATGGGGTAAGACTTTCTTACATTGTGCTTTTAAGTAATGGGCAAGGTGCCAACTATATTGATCCGTGGCTTCCATCCCAATTTTTAATTGATCTGTTTGATTTTTTTCCGCTGTTCGTACAATTTTATGAATCAAGGTGTCCGCACCTATAACATCATTTTGAACAGAAAAATCAGCGAGTGTGTGTCCCTCTCCATGCATGAAATGGACATGATGGGAGCGCAAACTCACGTCAATACCGACTAGCATTTGTGACATGCCAATCACCTCCTAAGGGGGAATTAATCAAGATACACTCAGACCTGGGTGCCCACCCGAATCATCGATGTCTGCCTCGTTATCAGCAATCGCAAGCAGAAGACCATAAATGAGCGCTACACTCTCTTCTAAACCTTGCGTCGCAGCCAGTGGTTAGACCTTCAATAATGAACGATGGGTAGCAGGCTTATTAAGCAGTACAATGGATGTCTGCAAGGAGGGAAAGCTATTTCCTGCGAATACCTTGTCTGTTCCATTGTCGCATGGACACAGGGCTGAGTGAACTATTTTGGATGAATAAAAAAGGACGAAGTACTGAAATGGAGCTTCCTCCATCCTTCGCCCATGTGCTATAAAATTAGGTTAAAAAAGTGTATGACAAATAAACAGGTAAGCACCTGTAGGCAATACTTAAAATAGTATTTAACAAAAAATGATGATTTCCTTTTGGCTCCCTCGGTAAAGCAGGGGTCAAACAGGTAAAACATAAAACAAGAGTGAGGGAGCCAATCGGCGACCACTTCCTATAGGAAATCCAACAGATCCCCCAGCTGTCCGGATCAACTGGAAATTCTATCGGAAAGAGCTCTTACTACTAATATACGAGGAGGATAAAAATGAACAAAAATGAATTGCAAAAGCAGCTTATACAATGGCGACATCATTTGCATCAATACCCTGAAACGGCGTTTGAGGAAGTTAAAACTTCAGCCTATATTGCACAGGAGCTGAAAAAAATGGAGTTGGACGTTCACGAAAATATCGGTGGTACGGGTATTGTGGCAAGCCTAACTGTCGGCAATGGAAAGAAAATAATTGGTTTGCGAGCAGATATGGATGCATTGAATTTAACGGAAGTGAGGGAGCTTTCTTATCGCTCTAAGCATCATGGGAAAATGCATGCATGTGGGCATGATGGGCATATGACAACATTATTAGGGGCTGCTAAATTACTTACTACTAGGAAGAATTTTAATGGCACTGTTCGTTTCATTTTCCAGCCTGCTGAAGAAATTGGTAAAGGTGCACAGGCGATGATGGACGACCAGCTATTCGAACGCTTTCCAGTAGATGAAATCTATGGTTTACACAATATGCCGGGGCTTCCCGCGGGCACAATACAAACCCGACCGGGCCCCATTATGGCGAGTGAGGATAATTTTATTATTCGTATTAAAGGAAAGGGCTCTCACGCATCAAGTCCACATATGGGAATTGACCCGTTAGTAATTGCCGCAGAAATTATTATTGCACTGCAAACGATTGTTGCCCGTAATGTCAATCCAAATGATACGGCAGTCATTTCTTGCACAGAAATATGGACAGACGGGATTCGCAATGCAATTCCCTCAAATGTAGAAATTAAAGGGGATACGCGTAGCTTCACACCAAAAGTGCAGCAGCTACTAGAACAAAGAATGAGAAGCATTTGTGAGGGAATTTGTGCGATGCATGGCGCTACCTGTGAATTTCAATATACACATGAATTTTCACCGACAATTAATGAGGAAGGCTGCACGGAAACAGCCATCAAAGCAGCTACCAATATCGTAGGAAATGAAAATATCAATGCAAGTTGTGAGCCATTTATGGCATCAGAGGATTTTGGTAAATTTTTAGAAAAGATTCCAGGTTGCTTCGTATTTCTAGGGAGCAGGGTATCGAACGAGGAAATTATACCGCTCCACAATGCTCTATATAATTATAACGATGCTATATTAGCAACAGGTGCAGAATTTTTTGCAGAAATCGTTAAACTTCGTCTAGGAGGGGATTGGGAATGAAATTAGTAAAACATAATCGCAAAACAAAGCCGGGCACAAGCATTGATTTTTTAGGGCTAAAGGAAGCGGAAAAAGTACAGGCATTTCATAGAAGCTTTCCGCAATATGAAGCAACTCCTTTAGCTGTTTTAGATAATTTAGCTAAAGAATTGAATGTTAGTAAATTATTTGTTAAGGATGAATCGTACAGATTTGGTTTAAACGCATTTAAAGCATTAGGTGGTTCGTATGCCATTGGGTTATATTTAGCTAAAAAATTAAATATAAAGCCAGCCGAATTAACTTACGACAAGCTTGTTTCGTCAGAAGTGAAGGAGCAACTGGGCGAATTAACCTTTATTACTGCAACAGATGGTAACCATGGGAGAGGCGTTGCATGGACAGCACAGCAACTAAGGCAAAAATCAGTTGTTTATATGCCGAAAGGCTCTTCGGAAGAAAGGTTGAACCATATTAAAAACTTAGGCTCAAAGGCCTCTATTACAAATGTCAATTATGATGATACAGTTCGATTAGCAGCTGAGCATGCTGAACAAAATAATTGGGTGCTCGTACAAGATACAACGTGGGAAAATTATGAGGAAATTCCGAAAAACATTATGCAAGGCTATATGACGATGGCTATAGAAGCCTATGAGCAGTTAAAGCAATTAGATGAAAAGCCTACCCATATTTTTATACAAGCAGGCGTTGGCTCAATGGCCGCAGCTGTTCAAGGTTTTTTTGCAGATGTTTATGGGGAAGAACGACCAATTACCATTGTTGTAGAACCCGATAAGGCGGATTGCCTATTTAAAACAGCCGAAGCAAACGATGGTCAGCTTCATTATGTTAAAGGTGATATGGATACGATTATGGCAGGGCTAGCATGTGGCGAGCCAAGCACATTAGGCTGGCAAATTTTAAATGATTATGCCGATGCGTTTTTATCTTGCCCTGATTATATTGCTGCGCAGGGGATGAGGATTTTAGCAGCACCTATTAAAGGTGATGTACAAGTAATTTCTGGGGAATCAGGAGCTGTTGGTATAGGAGCATTGAGTGAAATGTTAAGGAAAAGTGAGTACATGCATTTAAAGGAGCAGTTAAATATTAATGGCAGTTCAAAAATATTGTTCTTTAGCACAGAAGGCGATACTGACGCAAAGCATTATCAGAAGGTAGTATGGGACGGGGCTTATCCGGTTTGAGTTTTAAAGAAAAGTAGAATTACTGAGGCTATCTCCAAATTCAAATTTCTCCTCAGTATAGTGAAAAATTAACTCTATCTTTATCTTAAATTTAAAAGTAAGTCGCTAAACTCGGTCTTTCTCCTGTTTTCGAAGAAATATTTTAGCTGAGCCTTTACTAATTTCGGCTGAGGAATAATGGATGAAAACGCGATAAAATAATGCAAGGGGGTACCCAAAAATCATTTGGAATCCCCCCTTACAGTCCCATTCATATTTCAAAACCCAACGAGATGAAAAGGTTTGGGGTTTTTTTAGTCTGCACCAGCACCGCCCCCACCATCGCCGCTCCCCCCTCCACCTCCGCTATATCCTCCTCCATCAGAATAACTGCTGCTACTTGATTTGTCGGAGGACATAAAAGCGAATGGTGGGTTACTTAATTTCCATGTTGTTAGTAGATAGTCAAAAGGGTCGCCATTTGTCAAAATAAATGTGGCTAGCGGTGTCTCGTCAATTTTATCTTTATGAATTGCGATTTTCTCCGTTTTTAAAAGAAGTGCTAGTGCTAACTGTTCATCTAGTGTGATGACAGATGAAATGGGAAAAGGAGCTACCTTTTTAAAAGCGTTAATATGCCTGCGTATTTTTATTGCTTCTTTTGATAAAAAAAACGGTGGAAGTGCAGTGAAAAGAAGAGCACTTGCCAATATAAAAAAGCTATAAGAAAGACGTAATGGGCTATCTATAAAAAAGTAAGAAATAATAAAGGAAATTGCAAAAAATAGATACATTGGCTTTCGGTTATATGTGACATTTCCTTTTCTCAAACAATAGACTGCACTAATAATATAAAATGTTAGTGCCAGGCCTGAAAGGGCTTCAGCAAAACTAGCAAAAATAATGCTAATAAGTACGATGGCTAAAAGTATTTTGCTTATTAATTTGCTCATGCTATTGCTCATTATGCCTGCTTCTTTCATTTCTTTGACAACATCGGTATACCAAATTTGCTCCTTTTGCATAAAACGGGAACGGCGGATATAGTGACCATGCATATCTTTCTTTTCTTTTTTCTCTTGCAATGTCGCACCATAAATATTGCTTATTGAAAAGATGCGAGAGCCACCTTTAACTTTTCGTGTAAAAAGCCAGTCAACTAAGGTCATTTCACTACTCGAAAGGGTTGTATCCCCCTTTTTTAAAGTGAATTTCAACGTTTTTGCCGGTGCGTCCTCATCATGTGCAAAGCGTACAGGTGTAGTCGTCTCACTTATCGTAACGAGTCCCTTTCTGACAAGCGCTAATATCCCAGCGAAAAAAGCATAGTTATCTTTTTGACCAACGCGGTCAATCATATAAAGTTGCAATGGGTCGTGCATCAATATGGTATCGTCAAATGGAGTACTACGTGCTATACGTTGTGGTATTAATCGTAATAGAAAAGCAGCACTTAAACATAAAATAGCGATTATGAATATAAAATGAGCCATTTTCAATAAAAATTGTGCATCCTCAAGTTTCATTTGCTGCAATTGCTGTTCTTCTTTGAGCGCCTGCTGTAAAGACATTGGAGCAGGCTGTTTTGACTGTGCAATCATAATGTTCGAAGGGTACAACAAACGTGCTTCCGTGTATTGTCTTTTTGCTGAGAGAGGAATAAAAAATCGAACAACTTCCTCTGTTTGTCCTGTAATTTCTCCGTCTGCTCCATGAAGGAATGGGTAATAATTTTGCATTGCCTGTGGGAAAACGAAATCGATTGTCACATTATGCAAATCATCTGAATGATTGCTTCCCATGCCAAAGAAAGGGATTGTCAAATCACTATATGTGTCATAGGAGCGAACGGCGTTTTTTAGTTTATATAGGAAAAAAACCGTTATCTTTTCATCATTACTAGGAAGCTCAGCATTGTATGTATTGCCTTCTAAATCAACATTTAAGGGCTGTAGTTGGTCCTTCCCAATAAAGCCAGGTTCCGCATTATGATTTTGCAATAAATGAGCTTCAAAAAATTCAACACCATCATGGCCATCTGCTTGAATGGAACGTTGGATTTTTTTGTATTGCCCAGAAAAAGAATAATTAAAAACTTCATTAATGAGCACATCTCCATTTGGTTCAATCCATGCTTTAATATGTACACGGTCAATTGAAAAAGAACGTGCATCTACATAATGAGCAGTGCTCAAAAAAATAATAAAAGTAAACAGTATAATCATATATTCTTTCTTCAAAAACACACCTCCTTTCTTTATTATATACATACTATTTCTATTATTGTAGAGATTAGTAATAATATGATACGAGAGGGAATTAGAACTATGGGGAGCGGCGTGCTAAATTAAAAGGAAATAGCGATTTTCAAATGCTTTTAAAAAGATTCTTTTGAAATACATCTTTTTTATAGTATGATTGCTTCATACGAATAAAAAAGGAGAAATATATTATGAATCTGCGAAATTCATTGACTTTCCAACTTGGTACAATCATTGCTGGTATTTTAGTCGTGATGTTAAGCATTAGTTCATTTGCTACATATATCACAGCTTATAATAAAATATATGAGGCTGCAGGAATAGAAGCTTATGGCTGTGCTAATATTACGACAGGTTTAATTGCTGCTGCTGATGTTGAGCAAGCTTTAAATGGTAACGATGCGAAAAAGCAAGAAATGAGCGATGCTTTGAATTGGACAACAGCACATAAAAATATTTTTCAAACACAGTATATTTTAACGCTTGAAGGAACACTGCTAGCACTTGACCAGCATCTCGTGCAGGACGGTTTTAAAATTGGCGATGCATTTTATGTTGATGAGAAAGCTGTAAGCGCTTTATTACAGGACAAGCACCCAACATATTCTGAAATATACACTTATGGTGGGATGGAGCGTTTATCAGGCTATGCACCTATTTTCAAAGACCATGACCCAACGAAAGAAATTATTGCTATTAGCGTAATCGATTTTGATGCAAATATTGTTAAAGAGCGTACTTGGGATGTTGTACGCAATGGTATTTTAATAAGCATTTTCCCAATGTTTTTAGCGTCGGTAATTACAGGCTTCTTAATTCGTCGTAAAGTAAAGCCAATTAGCATTTTAATTAATCAAGCGAAAGAAATTGCAAATGGTAATTTAGCCGTTGATAAAACAATGATTAAAAACCATGATGAAGTAGGCGATTTAGCTTTAACTTTAAATCAAATGATAGACAATTTGCAAAGCATGATTTTATCAATGCGCCAGACATCACATACGCTATCTAGTAATGCGGAAAAGTCAGCAAGTACGTTGAACAGCATGACAGATACAATGAAGAGCGTAGCTGACAACATTAGTGAGGTTACAGGCTCAATTACTGGTGGGATGCACAATGCAGAAAAAGCGAGCGATGCACTTGCTGATTTAGCAAAAGAATTGCAGATAATGAAAACGAAGGCAGACCATACTGTAGAAAATTCTCACACGACATTGAAAATTGCACGAGATGGGGAGCAGCGTGCATTAGACATTAACAATGATATTGCCCTTATTCAAAAAGGCTCTGATGAAGTCAGCCAGACAGTTGAAAATTTAGTTGCATCTGCAACAAAAATTCAAGCAATTACGACAACGATTTCAGAGATTGCTGCGCAAACGAATTTGTTAGCACTCAATGCATCAATTGAATCGGCTAGAGCAGGTGAGCATGGCAAAGGCTTTGCTGTTGTGGCAGAGGAAGTACGGAAGCTAGCAGAGCAATCAAATCGTGAAGTGTCACAGGTGGAAACATTGGTGCAGGACATTATGGTCAATATTGAGCATGTGATTGCATCATCTAAGGACAATACGAAATATATCGAAAAAGGAACAGAAACTGTAAAGCTTACGACTGAATCTTTACATGCCATTTCGCAGGCAGTAACAGAAACAGTAGAAGAGATTATTGGTATTTCCTCAATGATGACAGCAGAGGCAGAAAAATCGGAGCATGTCGTACAAATGATTCAACATCTAACGATTGCGATTGGGGAAATTGAAACAGCGATGAACAGTCTAACGAGCGCTACTCTACAAACGACAGATAGCATCGACGAAGTAGCACAAAGCTCTAACGAAACAAACGAAATGGCCCATACATTAAACGAGCACGTGAAAGTATTTACATTGAAGGAATAAAAATTAATTATAGGATGCATCTGTGGCAAGGTTAAATCCCATTAGCTGGAGTGGCAATATAGCAAAATGATGGTTTTTAAAATTTGAGAAAACAGGTAAAGGGATAACGTTGTCTGAGCCTAAGGTGCAGATTTGGAAATGCTGAATAAATAGTAGGGTTGGAGGGGCGTCCCAAAAGCAGGCAATGCACTGCTTTTGAGACGCCTTTTGCGCTGTATTTTCAAAGGAATCACTAAATAAAATAGGGTGTAAGCGCCAATTTTAAAATGATATTTTTCAGCTGTGCGAAAGGGAAGTTCATTCTAAATACATTACACACAAGCAATGATTACGTGATGTATATATTATGTTGCTCATAGCTTCCGATAAATATAGGTTCGTATAATGCACCTGATAATTTCATTGTTCAAAATTAATGAATTGAAATATTAGAAATTTTAAATGCTTCATTTTGATCAATGATGACGGTGTAGGTTTTGTATCGGTCAAAATATTCATAATCGCCAGTGGCACTATAGAAATCAAAGGTTTCATTTGTCTGAACAAGGTATTTTCCACTTTCATATGTGACATTTAAAATATCATTACTAAGGAAGTGGAAAAAATGCCCCTCATAGGAGATATCATTAACATAATCTTCTAGCTCTTCATAAGCAACGCCTGTTACCATGTCTGCAATCCAATAAAAATTACTGTCGTTTAATGCATATTCATAGTACATGCGGAAAGACTGAACGAATTGACCAGCCAATAGGGCATCATAATCCTCTTCATAATACACCTCATTATCGCTCTCTCCATATGAATAATAATTATATATACCAGCTGTAGCCAATATATTTTCGCGTGTCATTGGCTGTGCAATCCATTCATCAAAATAGGACGTCATACTATAAAGAGGAATTGAAAAAGCAAAGTTCATGCTTGTTTCAGATGTATATACTAATGAATTAATACCAACAACCTTACCAGAGGTCGCATCAACTAAAGGTCCTCCGCTACTACCTTTGTCTATTTGAGCATCTACTTGATAAATTTGCTTGTAAATAAAGCGGTCAACTTGCTCATCTCGATTTTGCCCTGTAATATAGCCAGGGGAAGCTGTGTTTTCAAAGCCTTGGGGGCTACCAAATGCAATGACTTCTAAACCAATGGGAGACTCTTTACTTTCAACTGCAAGTGGCTCCTCATTTTCGTAGTCAGGGACATGTAATAGAGCAATATCAAAATGCTCAGAAATACCAATGACTTTTGCTGCATATTCTTGCCCATTAGAATTTCGCACGCTAACATCAATTTCGCCATCTACTACATGCGCATTTGTTGCAACATAACCACCTTTAGCATAAAGGAATCCAGAGCCAAGAGAATTAGAGGTGATAATCGTAAATACTTTTTGTTGAACATTTTTAATAAGCGTAACACGGTCTGTTGAATCAGAAACTTGTTCAATTATTTTATCGTTAGCAATCGGCTGCATGTTAATAACTGCTTTTTGAGAGTGGTTGTTTTCTTGTGTAAGTTTATAAACCTCCCAAACTCCATAGCCAAGCCCTCCAACAGCTAAAATTAACACTACTAAAAAAACTTGCATCCATACCGGCATTTTTGCCTTTTTTAAATCTGCTCCACAGGAAGAACAAAAATTAGCCTGCTCTTCATTTTGAGAATTACACTTTCTACATGTCATTTAACGTCCCTCCTTTATAGTACAAAATATTTATATACTTCTATAATAATATACCTACTTATAAAAATACTCTATATTTCTTGGAAAAGGTAGAACAATCAAAATTAAAAAAGAAAGTACGGAGTGTTGTTTCAATAATTTTAGTTGAAGGTTTCAATAAGTATTTTCCAGCCTATCCTTTATAATAGGAGATAAGAAAGGGGTGATGAGGATACTTGATGAACTGAGTAATTTAATCATATTTGCGGGAATTTGCTTCATCGCTACTTTGCTATTTATTTTTTCATTGAAATCATTTTTTTCTCAAATGGGCGTGCGGCGTCATTTGAAGAGGGAGCTGCGGCGAAATCGTGCAGAACTTCGACAGGCGAAGGGGAACAGGACGCAACGCTTTGAGGTATATAAGCGCGTATATAATAGTGCGATTTATAGTGGGCGTCGCTTTAGGAGGGCGCGGAGGCAAAGGAAGTATGAGCAACGTGTTAATGATGAGCTGAATTTGATGATTAAAAATCCGTTTACAGCACTATTTTCTTGGTTAAAGTCAATTATATTTGGATTTGCTACGCTGTTTTTATTGCTTAGTAGCTTATTATTTGGCTCGATTGCTGTGGATGAATTTAAGGCATCCTCTTTAACATTACCAACAGTTAATCCACAAATCGCATTAAAGCTAGACAGCGATTTTAATTTTGATTTTGAAAGGCAGTTTAATCAGCTTTTTAATATGTTTACGGAGCGTTCAAATTTTACTATTGAGAAGGTTGCAACGACGAATATTACACCTGTTTATAAGGAACAGGATTATCCAGAGGCTGTGACGAATGCAGAGCAGCTAGGGCAAGCGATGGCGTTTTATATGGGACAATTTGAAAATGCTTTTAAGATTGATTATTACGGGGTAGCACCTAATTTACAGCAAGTCGTGGACGATGCGATGCAATGGCTTGGAGAGCATGAGCCTTATTTATCTCGTTTGCGTAGAGAGTTAACTTGGCGGGCTAAAGATTATCGCAACGGATATATCGAATTTCAAGTCGAAACGACATACGATATGACAGCCGAGCAAAATGCACTTGTAAAGGGAATGGTGAAGGAAATTGTGAATGCTATGCCAAGCGATTTATCCGCTGTAAATAAGGTTAAATATGTAAACGATTATATTGTAACGAATACAGTGTACAATTTGAATAGTGAGGCGAGTCCATATACACCATACTCCATTTTAGTGAATGGTGAAGGTGTATGTGAGGGCTATGCATTAACTGCATTGCTTTTATTAGAGGAGCTTGAGATAGAAACAAAATATATTTCGGGTGAGGTTATTTCAGGTGAGCTACATGCTTGGAATTTAGTAAAGCTTGATGGTGAATGGTATCACTTAGATGTTACATGGAATGACCCAGTGCCTGACCAAGGTAATAAAGTGTTTTATAATTATTTTTTAATTTCCGACCAGCAAATTTCAAAAGACCATTTTTGGGATGTTTCTGCATTCCCTGCTACTGCAAAGGAAGGATATATGTAGCGGGGAGCCTTCTAACTAAAAAGATGGATAAAGCTATCCATCAAACATTAAAGAAAAAGAAAATAACTACAATTTTTAAAAGTGCCAAGCCAACAGCTTGGCCACTGAAAAACTTATAAGTGAATGTAATGTTAAAAAGGAGTTAATTCGTTCAAATTTGAACGAATTAACTCCTTTTTCAGTGGTATTTCTTACTCTGCTTCCTTCATTAAAGTTATAATTCTTTTGAGATTCACGGCGAATATGGTTGTTGCCCCTTGTATCTGCATACCAAATAGACCCGCGGAATTGGCTGTTTCATACACGTGTCTATGTTTCAACTCACTATTTTTCGCCTCAATTTTATAGCGCGATGTTGCTTTTTCTTTAAATTCATCGCTATTTTGAAACGCTTCCTGCTCTTCATGTTCTGTTGATTTAATCGTTACGGAATAGGTTTTACTTTTCGCACCTTCCTTGTAACAACCTTCACGTAACGGGCAAACCTTACATTTTTCAATATCAAAGTAGTAAGTTTGTGCTTGGTTTTGCCCTTGGTTTTTCTTTCTTGTCCGTGCTGTTCGAATAGCCATATGCCCTGCTTTACAAACATACATCCCTGCATCTTTATTGAATTCAAACTCATTTTCTTTAGCACGACTTCCATGTGTGATTCGCGGGACAGGTGAGACCCCGCAGTGGAGCGAAGCGACCGAGGAGGCTCACCGCCCGCTCCACGGAAAGCGTGCGCTCGGAACGGAAATCAACCGTTTTAGCGTAATTCCGATTCATGGGGACTTTTTCAGTGGCCTCGCCAACAGCTTGGCGCTTTTTTGCTTACACAAAAAAATTTCTAACAACATATGATGATATAAAGTTTTGTAAGAGAAGGGGGAAATGGATTGCTGAAAGTAGTGAGTGAGGCATTTTTTAAGCACTATATAGACCGAGAATTTTATATAAAAGGTATAAAATGGTATGTATGGATATGCTCATTAAGTCTAATTATGCTTATGATGTTTTTCATACTTTATGCATATCCAAACACACAAAAATTTAGATATATCATCGGTAGTATAGTATGTGGTATTGCTTCAGTAATTTATTTTAAGCATGAGAAAAATAAGAACAGTCACACTCAACTAGGGAATGAAAAGGAAACGTTTCAGGGAAATATCCAATTAATGAGGAAGGTATTAATAGAAAATAATATTATTAAACTTGAGCAACTTAATATGTTAATAAACTTAGCGGAGGCAGAGCTGACAGGTCTACGATTAAGCGAAAAATTGAGAAAATGGCTATACGGTATTATTTCGACCATTCTTATCCCGAGCACTGCCTTTGTATCGACATTAATCGGTAATTATGAGCAAACAATTAACTATGTATTACAGGTTTTTTCACTTGTTTTAATGCTATTAGTTATTTATCAGCCAATTAAATATTTATTGTATTGGTCACTTGATACAGAATTTCATCAAATGCTCATTTTGAAGCGTCATCTCGAGGATGTGAAGATGTTGGATTATGTAAGATAAAGTATCTAAATATACCCCTATAATTTTATATAATGTCAAGCGTGTTGAATATATAAATATTGTTTATAAATTAGCGTGTTTTATTAAGGGAAAATGCCTTTTATTAGGCATACACTCATTGATTGGAGACTAAAGGTAGAGAGGCTAATATCGCCATGTCCTGTGGCAACGCCTCTATAATCAATATCGTGTAGATTTCGAGCTAAAAATCCATTTATTTCAGCGAATGCAGAAATAAATTAGTTGAAGCCGTCCTCCGTAACGAAAATCAATGAATTACTAGGCATTATCTGTAAAATAAAAGATAATCAACACGCTTGATACAATGTAGTAGTATTTTGTTAACAATATTATAATCTTATCTATAATAAATCTACGAATAAATGCTTTTTATTTCATCTCAAAAATACAAAGAAATCACCTTTATGTGCATTTCAAAAATACAGTTGTGTTATTTCAATATAAAATGTATGATTATTTTACAAAAAAAATCACAACTTAGATTGACGGGGGAAAGAAATGAAAACATTGTTCGACAAATGGAATCGTATTAACCTTGTAAGCAGAATTGTTGTCGGTATTATTATCGGTATTGCTTTAGCGTTAGTGGTTCCAGAGACTGTAAGTGGTATTTCGATTTTAGGTACGTTATTTGTTGGTGCATTAAAGGCTGTTGCACCTATCCTTGTGTTTATATTAGTAATTAATGCCCTTTCCTCGCATGTTAGCGGTAAGGCAACAAATATGAAGACGGTTATTGTGCTTTATGCAATTAGTACATTTTTAGCTGGATTTGTAGCAGTAATTGTGAGCTTTATTTTCCCAACAGCGCTGACATTAAAAACAGGAGCTCAGGAAATTGCTCCGCCAAGCGGCGTTATGGAAGTATTGCAATCATTATTATTTAATATCGTGACAAATCCAGTGAGTGCAATTATGAATGCCAATTATCTTGGCATCCTAGCATGGGCTGTCTTACTCGGTATTGCGTTAAAGGTATCAAGCGATTCGACAAAGACTGTATTGGCAAATTTATCAGATGCCGTGACAAAAATTGTGCAATGGATTATTAGCTTAGCGCCAATTGGTATTATGGGGATTGTCTTTGATATTGTTTCAACAACAGGTTTATCGGCATTACAGGAGTATGGTCGATTAATTGTTATTTTAGTCGCAACAATGTTTTTCATAGCGTTAGTTATTAATCCACTAATCGTTTTTATTGTGACGCGTCGCAATCCATATCCACTTGTTTTAACATGTTTAAAAGAGAGTGGTATTACAGCATTCTTTACACGTAGCTCAGCAGCTAATATCCCAGTGAATATGGCATTAGCTGAAAAATTAAAGCTAGATAAAGATACGTATGCGATATCAATTCCGCTAGGGGCAACAATCAATATGGCGGGAGCAGCCGTTACCATTTCCGTTTTAACGATGGCAACAGCACATACATTGGGCATAGAGGTAGATATTTTCACAGCAGTTATTTTAATGGCCTTAGCAGCAGTTTCGGCTGCTGGTGCATCAGGTGTCCCGGGTGGCTCTCTATTATTAATCCCACTAGCATGTAGCCTATTAGGAATTTCAGATGATATTGCTATGCAAGTCGTAGCAATCGGCTTTATCATCGGGGTTGTACAGGATTCCTGTGAAACAGCATTAAACTCATCGTCAGATATTGTATTTACAGCAGCTGCGGAGTATGCGAAAGAGCGCAAGCAATTATAATTGATTCATAGTGTTTTGAAAGGTCAAGCCTTTCAAGGCACTTTTTTTGCGTATAAATTTCAGTTAATTCAGAAAATTATATTGAAGTTTACGTAAACGTCAATGCTATACTAATGAAAAAGTGGTGGGAGGAGATGATTTTGCAGACGATTCAAGAGGTAGCAAAGTTATTTAATGTATCGACAAGGACGCTTCGTTATTATGAAGAGCTCGGGCTACTTCATCCCGAGCGTTCCACAGGCAATCAACGAACCTTTTCTAAAAAGGAGCTAGCAAAGCTCAAGCTTATTTTTCGAGGGAAACGCTATGGGTTTTCGCTAGAGGAAATTAAAGAGATGGTGCTGCTCTTTGATATGGACCGCACAGGTATTCAACAGCTAGAGCGTACAGTTGAATACGGTACATTAAAAATGCAGGAAATTGATAAAAAAATAAAAGAGCTCACCCAAATGAAAGAAGAATTGCAGCAATTGCATAATATGTTCAGTACAAAATTGGCGAATTTAAAGGGAGAGATGGAAGATGAATAGTTCAAATTTATTAGCGCGTAATGCAAGAAAGTATCCAACAAATGAAGCGGTAGTTTGTTTAGGCAAGCGTTTGACGTATCAAGAGTTGGATGAGCAGGCGACGCGATTAGCTAATGCCTTATTAGCACAAGGGGTTCAACAAGGGGAAAAGGTTATTATTTTTATGCCTAATGTACCTGAGTTTGTTGTAAGTTATTTTGCGATTCAACGTATTGGAGCTATTGTTGTTCCAGTTAATGCGAAATTTATGCTCCAGGATGTGGAATATGTAGCGAATCATTCTGAGGCAAAGGCAATAATAGCACATGAGGCAATTTTTGCTGCTATTGAAAATATAGAGGATATAGCTGTAAAAATTAAAACAGGTCAGGATACAGAAGGCTGGCTTCATTATGATACATTGCTGAAACAAGCGAGTAGTGAGGCGATTGAGTGTCAATTGAAGGAGGATGACCCGTCCACAATTTTATATACATCAGGTACAACAGGGAAACCAAAGGGCGTACTATTTAGCTATCGTAACATTTTAGCAGTTGCACATATGATTGCGATTGAGATGGAAGTAAAGCCCGAAAGCCGAATATTGTTAATGATGCCATTAACACATTCAGCGCCATTACATTTATTTTTAATGGCTGGTGTACTAGTAGGCTCAACAAACGTGCTCACACCGACATTTACACCAGATTTATTTATTGATTCTATCGAACAGGAAAAAACAACACATTTCTTTGGAGCACCAGTTGCCTACTTATTAACAGCAGGGCTACCAAGATTACAGGAGGCTGATTTATCCTCAATGCAGTGGTGGGTTTACGGCGGTGCACCACTATCACAAAATGAAGTTCACTTCGTACAAAAAGCATTCCGTACTAACAATTTAACATGTGTCTATGGCTTAACAGAGGCTGGTCCTAGCGGCTCGCTCTTATTTGGTTATGAGCATGCGGAGAAGGCAGGCAGTATTGGACGACGTGCGCCATTTGGGACGGAGCTGCGCATTGTCAATGAAAATGGGGAAGATGTAGTCACTGGTGAAATTGGCGAAATTGTTTTATATGGTGAGGGCAATATGCTTGGCTATTACAAAGATGAGGCGGCAACGAAGGCGACATTTGTTAATGGTTGGCTGAAATCGGGTGATTTAGCAACTGTTGATGAGGATGGCTATATATGGATTGTTGACCGTAAAAAGGATGTCATTATTTCAGGTGGTATCAATATTTATCCAAAGGAAGTGGAGGATTGTCTATTAAGCTACGAAGGAATTTTTGAGGTAGCAGTGATTGGCATTCCGCATCCGCAATGGGGAGAAACGGTGAAGGCAGTTTACGCTGCGAAAACGGAAATTGACGAAGAAGCATTAAAGGCTTATTTAGAAAAGCATCTTACAAAATATAAAATTCCACGAATTTACGAGCGAGTGGAAGCGCTTCCACGCAATGCATCGGGGAAAATATTAAAGCAAACTTTAAAAAGCTAAGAGGTGAAAGCATATGAAGGTTTTACAGCAAGATGTAGCGAAAACAACTAATTTTTTTGAGGATGATGATACTTTACTAAAGGTACTGGAAAATATGCTGGATACAGAATTTTTAGCATATGCAACAAAGGAGCTTTCTCATTTTGGTGTGCTTTGTGCAGGTGAAATTGATGAGCGTGCAACGTTTACAGACCGTCAAGGGGAACCAAGATTACAAAGGTATAATGCCTATGGTGAAGAAGTATCAGAAGTTTTAGTCAATGATGGCTACAAAAAGACACTCGAGCAAACATATAAAACAGGTATTGTTGGCTACGTTCATAAAGCTATTCCCGAGCTCGGTAGAAAGGGGAATTATGTGTACAGCTTTGCTCAGGGTTATTTATTATCTCAAACGGAGCCTGGCTTTTATTGTCCAGTAACATTGACGATGGCGACAGCCTATTTATTAGACCATTATGCAAATGAAGAGGTGAAGGCTCGCTTTTTACCGCATGTTTGTGCAACGGGTGATACAGAGTTATATGAGGGGGCTACATTTTTGACAGAGCGTCAAGGTGGCTCAGATGTTGGGGCAAATATTGTGGAGGCTAGACAGGAGGGAGAGTGTTTCCGTCTATATGGTGAAAAATATTTTGCCTCCAATGCAGGGATGTGTGGTGTGGCGATGGTGCTTGCGCGGCTGGAGGGCGCACCAACAGGCTCAAAAGGCTTAACATTATTTGCAGTACCATGGCGCCAAGAAAATGGGCAGCTCAATCATCTACGCATTCGTCGACTAAAAGATAAGCTAGGTGTAAGAGCGGTGCCTTCGGGGGAAGTGGAATTTGACGGTGCGTACGCTTATATTGTGGGGGAGCAAAATAAAGGAATCTATTATATGCTAGAGGCTTTAAATTTATCAAGAATTTGCAATGCGGTTGCATCGATTGGCATTATGCGACGAGGCTTTATCGAAGCGAAGCATTATGTAACAAATCGCTATGCCTTTGGGAAGCCATTAACGCAATATCCGATGATACAAGATTCACTTAGCAAATATGCAGCGAAATTACATGTTGAGACCGCGACAGTTTTTGATCTTATTCAGCTTTATGATAAGGTGACGAGCGGGCATTGTACGGAGCAGGATATTATTATGAATCGCTTAAACATTGCGGTAATGAAAAAAGAAACAGCGGAGCAGGCTGTTCATTATGCAAGTGAAGCAATCGAACTACATGGTGGCAACGGCTATATTGAGGACTTTGTCACACCGCGTTTATTAAGGGATGCGCAGGTGCTTACTGTCTGGGAGGGAACAGCCAATATTTTGGCATTAGAGCTTATTCGCTTAGTTGATAAATTTAAGGGGCATGAATTATTTGTGAACGTGATGCGTGAGCGTTTGGCACAGCTACTGGCGAATGAATTAACACAAATTGTGGCGGAGCAATTAGATAAACTAGAGGTGATGTTGCAAACATTTAGTTCATTAGATGAGGCAACAAAAACCTTTGAAGCAAAGCAAGTAGCAGAAAAAATGGCGCAGCTTTATGAAAGTGTTGTAGCAGTTGAATGGGCACAGAAATTCGGCGGTAAATATGAAAAGCTAGCCATTATTTATTTACAGCAAGCTTGGGAATTACGTGAATTTGGCACTGCGATGACAACGGTGCAGTATTTCGAGGAGATTATTGGATAATAAATTTACAAGGCTGGGGCTGTCTAAAAGCCGAGCATAGCGGGCATTTTGGACAGTAGTGATGATGTTTCAATTCCTATAAACAGAAAACACCTCTTTTAAAAATGGGATGAACATTGGCTTTAGCAGTGTTAACCTTCAGTCAAAGGAAAGCGATGAAAGCATTTATTTCAGTGCGGTGTCAAAATAAAATGGACTTTTTGGACAATTCCAGCCTAAGTTTTTGCTAAAAAGCTTCGCTTCTGCGTTAGTCATATGAGAAGAGATAATACGTTCTATTTAATGCGATACGCGCGTATGAAAAATACTTTACTGAAAAGGTGTAAAAAAGTCGCCACTTTATTCTGTAAGAGCTCGATTGGTTCAACTAACAATTAGTGGGGGGAGGAAAAACCTCACTGATTGAAGTTTCACTTTATGTTAGTTTTTTGAGCTATTTGGCTATATAACAGTAGGAGGCGACTTTTATGGTATGCGACAATACACATTTTATTTTTTATTACCCTTTCAATTATAGGCAATATGATTTTCGCCGATTTGAGAAAAAGTTGAAGGAGCAGCAATATTATCACTTCAAAATGCAGAACGACCCAGAAAGTCAAAAATATTACGGAAAAAATGTTGATGATTCGAGGGAAGCGTTAAAGCAATTTTTTTATCCTTTTATCGAAGAAAAATTATTAAATGAGCAAACTTCCATTATATATTTTAATCGCTATACAAAATTATTTCAGTTGGATGGAGAAATGATAACAGGCTTTGAAAATATTAAGTATACAATTCATAGTGTAGATATAATGCTATGTCCTTTTAGTGTTGGTATTATGTCTATTCGAATACAACTGCATAATGTAAAAGACATTCAGAGTGCTTTATCATTTGCTCATTATTTTCGTGTACTGAACCCGAAAGTCGAAGAGGATTGCGGAGCAAGTTTACAGTTGGATAAATGGTCTTTTGAAAATACAGAACAAATGATTTTTCAATTACTTGCTCCATTTTTAAATGATTTTTTTGTCGATTATACACATTTGCAGACGACAATTCCCTTTTTCGAGGATGAGCGTATGTATGTAAGTGCATTTATTCAGCTAGAAGAAGGGGAGGAAATCAGTGAGGAATTTTTGTTTAGGGCAGGACAATTAAATGGATATGATAAGAATGGTCAACAATATATGTTTACTAGTAACCATGACTATATTCAACGATTTGTGAAAAAGCATAGCTATGATAGGTATGCACCTCATTATTATATGCTAACAACATTACAGAGTCACATGCATATTTCAAATCAAAATAGTCAATTTACGAAACAAATGATAGCGCAATTTCACAGTATTATTTACTATATTGTCATCATTCATTATTTTTATAAATTAACGCTTCTGAAATTAACTTTTGAAAATAGTGAGTTAAAGTATTCAAGAAATAAACATATCGTTGAACAATTAATTGAGCAAATTACGAAATTTGCTTCTCGCTATTATTTTACAGAAGTATCTATGCGCGCAGAAGGTCATGAACTAACTCATTATTTTCGTGAGGTCTTTCGCATCGACATACAGTATCGTGAAATTAAAGAAACATTGGAAGAGCTCTATCGTGTACAGGAGGATCGTGCAGCAGATAGACTAAATCAATTATTATTTATTTTAACGATTTTTAGTATGATTTCAGGCATTTATGGGATGAATTTAGTTATTGAAGAATTAGACGAGCCGCTTAAATGGTCTAGTATTTTAGGCTTTACATTATTTGAATGGATGGCGTTTATTTTAGCCATTGGTGGTATTGCAATTAGTGTCTTTTTAATATTTGGACAAATCTTTCACATTGCAAGAAGTTTTGTTCAAAAAAGAAACACCCGAAAAAAATCATAACGAGTGAATAAAAAAAGCGGCTAATCACCTTGGAACAAGGGGACAGTCGCTTTTCGTTTATTATTTAAACGTACTTTGCATAAATGCTTTCATATCGTGGCTGAGAACGGTTAATTCTTCGATAATTTCGCTGAAATCATGGACTAACTGAGCCTGTTCATTTGTTGCCTCATTTACTTGTCCCATGTTTTGCTTTAAATTTTCTAAATTGCGGTTAATATTTTTTAATGAACCTTCAATATTTTCAGTTGCACTTGATGTTTCTTGCGACATTTTACGAACTTCTTGCGCTACAATATTAAAGCCAGCACCGTGTTGACCTGCGCGCGCTGCTTCGATTGAGGCATTTAAGCCAAGCAAGTTTGTTTGACGCGAAATATTTTTGATTAAGTCTGTAATTGTATTTGTCTTTTCAGCATCCTCTAATGCGTGCTGAGCTTGACGATTAATCTCCTCACTTGTTGCAGCCAATTCCTCAGAGTGAGAAGCGATTGTATGTACTTTGTCCTGCAACCCCGAAACAATGCTATTCATTTGCTCCATATATTTCTCAAGCTTAATGGCATTTGCAATAGGCAAGCCGAAAGCAAGCGCTCCTACTACTTTATTATTTTCATGAATTGGGAATGAAAAAGCATTTACCGCAACACCATATACATCCTCCGGAATAATGACGTTTGCATTTTTTCCATTGAAGGCGATAAATACATTTTCATCATTCGGGTTAATTTGATCTCCGTCTTTATAACCAGTGTCCACTTGCTTACCAGCTAAATATTTAATAATTTTGTTATCTTCTTTTCGACAAACAGCTACAATTGCTTCTTCTTTTAGTGCAAGGTGGATATAAGGTGCTGACATTGCAAGTGCTTCGATTATTTTCATAATAATTCCCCCAGGTCTAATTAATACAATGGCAATAATTACTTTTACTTTAACATAACAGCGAATAATTCAAAATCATTAATTCAAAAAAATAGCATTTAACTTTGTTAGAGTGTGGTTTACATAGATTAGATGACGAAAATATTCCTCAACTTTTAAAAAAAATTCTAATAATCATTTTTTTTAACCTAATTTTAACCTTGTGAAGTTATATTAATTTTGATGACTTACTTTTTGACTAAATAGAGGGCTTAGAATGTTGCTAGCAAGTAGAATAGCACAGGTAAGAAGCCATAATAGTTGGAGGTGTGTGTTGGACTTTTTAATATTAGTATTTGCACATTTATTAGCTGACTACCCTCTGCAAGGGGAATTTCTAGCGACGATGAAAGGCAAAAACTTTATTGTTTTATGTAGCCATGCAGGTATTTGGACTGGAACGGTTTTAATTGCCGCATATTTAATAGGTTATTCAGTGGAACTTTCAGATGTATTTATTTTATTTACTGTACATGCTGTAGCAGACTTTTTAAAGGCAAGGTCAATTGGAGTTTATAAAAATCTAGACCCAATGAGGATGGGATTATTTATAGACCAATTGATTCATATTTTACAACTTGTTATTTTTATGCTTTTTATGTCAGAAAAAATTTCATAGGAGATGGAGATGAAAATAAAATTAAGTTATATCATAATAGCCATCACGGTTATATTAAGTTTTTTGCTTTATAAAGAAAGTTTAAAAGATCTTGAACTAAAGCTACAAGATATATGGTTGCAGGATGGAAGAGCTGTTGATTCACGTATTTCTATTATTGCTATTGACGATGCCAGCTTGCAGCAAATTGGACATTGGCCTTGGAAACGTGATGTTCATGCGCGATTAGTACAGATTTTAAATGAAGGAAATGTAGCGGTGATTGGCTTTGATATTACCTTCCCCTCACCAGCAAATGATGCTAAAGAGGACGAGCGTCTTATTGAAGAAATTACCGCAAAGAATAATGTCGTGCTCGCTCGTTATGGGCAGTTTGATAACTATGCGACAACAGGCATGATAGAAAGCGTTGCACTAGCAGAGCCCTTTCCTGCATTAAAGGAAGCAGCTAGTGGCTTAGGACATTTAAATACGATTCCAGACCAAGATGGGGTTGTTCGAAAGGCGTTATTACAATTTTCTTATCAAGGGGAAATTATACCGAGTTTTTCGGCAGTGATTGCAAAAAAATATTTAGAGCAGCAAAATCAAGCTTTAGTCATTGATGATAAAGCATTAAATGAGTTTCAACAATTTCATATTGAGTATGCAGGAAAGCCAAATGAATTCGAAGTAATCCCTTATACAATGGTGTTAAATGGGGATGTTCCTCCAGCTTACTTTGAAAATCGTATCGCTTTAATTGGTCCATATACAGTTGGCATTAAGGATGATTTTTTAACGCCAATGAGTCAAAAACAGCATATGTACGGTGTGGAGATTCATGCCAATATTATTCAAAATTTATTGGAAGGTAATTTCAAAAAAGAGTTTGCTTGGCAATGGAATATGGCGCTATTATTCATAGCGGCTAGTCTCGCCTACATTATTTGCAAAATACGCTCCTCACTATTGTCGTTGCTATTATTCGTTTTAACCACAGGGATTGTGTTGTTCAGTGGTAAAATTTTATATGACAAAGGCTGGATTATCTCTCTTGTTTATATTTTAATGTTGTTCATTATTGCCTATATTAGCTCAGTTGGCTTTAATTATTTTACTGAGCAAATGGAACGCAAGCGCATTACATCTATTTTTGGTCGCTATGTCGCACCACAAGTAGTTTCAGAAATTTTAGAGAGTGGGGAAGATGGCCTAAAATTAGGTGGAAGTAGAAAGGATATTACTGTTATTTTCGTTGATATTCGAGGCTTTACAACATTGTCTGAAAGCGTTGAGCCAGAAGAGATTGTCGGAATTTTGAATGAATATTTAAACTTAACTGCGAACTGTATTTTTGACTATGGTGGCACACTAGATAAATTTATTGGTGATGCGACAATGGCCATTTTTAATGCACCTTTACCATTGGAAAATCATGAGTTACAGGCTGTGAAAACAGCATGGGCAATGAAAGAGGGTGCAGCAGTCCTTGAGGATAAGCTAATGGAGCGCTATGGAAAAAGTGTAAAGTTTGGTATCGGCATTCATACAGGGCCCGCAGTTGTCGGCAATATCGGCTCAAAAACGCGCATGGATTATACAGCAATTGGCGATACAGTCAACACGGCTGCCCGTCTTGAAAGCAATGCGAAGTCTGGTCAAATTATTATGAGTGATAAAGTATATGAACAAGTGAAGGAACAAGTTGTAGTGAAACCATTAGGTGAAATTCATGTAAAAGGAAAGATGGAAGGTATTACTATTTATGAGCTAGTGGAGGTAAAGGGATGAATAAAAAAATGGTGATTATCGTTGTTGCAGTTACCAGTATTGTTTTCCTTTCACTATTTGCCTA
Organism: Metasolibacillus sp. FSL H7-0170; assembly: GCF_038593115.1. NCBI lineage: Bacteria > Bacillati > Bacillota > Bacilli > Caryophanales > Caryophanaceae > Metasolibacillus > Metasolibacillus sp. FSL H7-0170. Next base: position 3,562,453 of record NZ_CP151964.1, read on the forward strand.
TCTATTTGTTAATAAAGAAACAAAAGTAGTTGGGAAAGTTTTGTCAATCAGTGGGTTAGTTGAAGTGAAAAAAGAGACGGAAGATAAAATATTGAAGGTGTTTGCGAATATGGCCTTTACCGAGGGAGACACGCTCATGACTGGCGTCGATGGACGTGCGGAATTAGCTATTGATAACAATAAGGAAATTTCAATTGCACCAAGCACTGATATTTCTTTTACGCAGCTTGTGACAAGCTTGAATGCTGGAGCTGGTAAAACTTATTTATATTTGCGAGAAGGAAAAGTAAAAATTAAAATCAACGAAAAATTAAAGGGAGACTCCAGATTTAATATTGAGACACCGAATGCCATTATGGGTGTAATGGGTACTGAATTTTTCGTTTATTATGATTCGACTGGCACATGGGTTGGTGTATTGGAAGGTCAGGTTGAAGTGGTAACTGGTGAAAATCGCATTTTATTAGTGCCACTTAATAAAAGTGTATTTATCGGCTATGATGGGGAAATTGAGATTGTCGATTTAGACATGGAGCAAGTTCAGAAGTTTGATATGGAAATTATAAGTAGTGCTAATGAAGATATACAAATTGTGGCTGCACAATTGCCAGTACAAAGTAATGAAAATACGACAAGTCAACAAGAGAATAGTTCACAAACGTTTATCAATAGCGCTCCTGTTCGAGGGAGTGTACAAAATAATAGCTTGTCAGAACAAAACAGCCTATTTAATGTGCAGGCTGTAGGGGAGCAAGCATTACCTTTATTAGACGAAGAGCTGTCGTCAAATGAAGAAGAATCGCCATTGAATGAGGAAGAGCTTCCATTAGTAGAAGAGAATCTGCCGATTGAAGAACAACCGCTAGTAGAAGAACAATTGCCAAATGAGGAACAGCATACAAGCGAGGAGGATTTACCGCTAGTAGAGGGAGAACCATCATCATATGAAGAAGAACTAACGTACGAGGAGGACCCTCCGTACAAAGAAGATCCTCCAAATGAGGAAGAAGACCCTCCGTACGAGCAAGATCCTCCAAATGAGGAAGAGGACCCCCCGTACGAAGAAAATCCTCCATATGAAGAAGAAGACCCTTCGTATGAGGAAGAGTCACCAAATGAGGAGGAAGACCCTCCGTATGAAGAAGAGCCACCAAATGAGGAGGAAGACCCTCCGTATGAAGAAGAGCCACCAAATGAGGAGGAAGACCCTCCGTATGAAGAAGAGCCACCAAATGAGGAGGAAGCCCCTCCATACGAAGAAAATCCTCCAAATGAGGAAGAGGACCCTCCGTATGAAGAAGAACCACCAAATGAGGAGGAAGGTCCTCCGTATGAAGAAGAACCACCATATGAGGAGCAACCACCAGGAGAGAATATCCCACCACCACAGGGAGTGTGATGGCACATAGGATAAATGAAAAGCAAAGGTCCTTTGATTGGGCTGTCCAGAAAGCGCAATATTTTCTAGATAACTTTGCTTTTATGTTCCTATGGGCGGAACGTCAGAAAATAATTATTGAAATAGCTAGTTAGGGGGGAATAATTTGTTATCAGAAGAAATACATCCATTAATTAATGAAGAAATAATGAGGAAACTAGAGCAATCGAACCTTGACTTGCAGAGGAATATTTTTTTAAAAGGGCAACTAATTTTAGAAAAAGGGCAAGTATCTCAGGTGATTCATATTATCGTTTCAGGAAAAGTACGTGTTTTTATTGCACAGGAAAGAAAGATTGAGCTTGCTATTTTAAGTGAGGGCCAATTTTTTGGTGAAATGTCTTGTTTAACGAACGACCCTGTCAGTGCACATGTTGAAGCGATAGATGAGGTACAAACTGTGAGTTTAAATCGTGACGGAATGATGTTGTTAATGGACCAAAATGCTGCATTTAGACTGCAAATTATTGAATCTATGGTAACGCGTATTCAAAATTCTAATGAGCGTGTTGTGGAGGAACATACGAAAAGTTTATTGCTACTTAAGCATCATGAGCATGAGGTGCAGGAGAAATATGATGCATTGATTGGGGAAACGGATTTAATGGTGAAGCTACGCAAAAAAATTATTGCTGCTTCGCAGCAAACAATGCCGGTCATATGTATAGGTGAGCCTGGAACAGAAAAATTAAGTGTTGCTAAACATTTACATGATTTATCAACATATAGGAATTATCCGTTTATTTTAATTGATGCGCAGCATTTCACATTGAAAGAATGGCGGGAAAAATCTCGACTGGCGCAGGGAGGAACACTTGTAGTTGAAAATGCAGAAATACTCGATAGTAATGCAATAAAGGAATTGACTAAGCTTGAGCAACAAACAAGGATTGTTTTTATATCAACGAAAAAGCTAATACTACGCACGGCAATAGAAATTGCTATTCCACCTTTACGTAATCGAGTGGGGGATATTCCATTACTAGCCAAATATTATGCAGAGAAAATGGGCGTTAATCGAGAATATTCGATTTCAGAAGAGGCAATTCGTCTGTTAAAGCTATATCCGTTTGTGCGCAACAATGTGGAAGAATTAAAAGCGGTAATACAAAAAGCATTTGTATTAAGTGAGGGAAGAACAATTTATAGTAAGCATCTGCGTTTTGCTACAAATCGTAAACCAGGAGAAAGACCGAAAATTGGGGTGGCCTTAGGAAGTGGCGCTGCAAGAGGGCAAGCGCATATCGGTGTATTGCAAGTGCTAGAAGAAGCTGGGATACCTATTGATATTATAGCTGGAACGAGCGTTGGGGCGATTGTAGGGGGAGGATATGCAGCAGGAGCCTCTGTGGCAGATATGAAAAAGATTTTGTCAAAGGTGACATGGGGACAATTAGTACGTCCGGCGATGTCGCTACGCTCCTTTGTTGACAATACACCCGTAATTCAATTTATTGAGCAGCATATCGGGCAGCGAATGATTGAAGATTTGCCTATTCCATTTGCTGCTGTTGCCTCAGATGCCTTAACTGGAGAGGCACATATTATGAAAAAAGGCTCTTTAGCCCATGCGTTAAGAGCGAGCTCTTGTATTCCAGCAGTGATGCGACCTGTTCAATATGAAGGTAGAATACTGGTAGATGGTGCAGTTGTTCATCCTGTCCCAGCTGCACTTGTTAAAAGTATGGGGGCAGATATTGTGATTGGTGTCAACATTTGCGCAGAATCCTTTGCTAAAGGGACGTCAAGACATATTGTTGATTCATTGATGAATACGATTGATATGATGAGTGCCAAGCTTGTAAAAGAGGAGCTACAATTAGCGGATGTTATTATTCGCCCAGACCTAGGCTTTAATCAAATAAGATTTGGTAAGGAATTAGCCTTTTGTATATCTGCTGGAAAATCTGCAGCACGTCATTCGATTAATCAGATTCATCAAATAATAGAGGCGAAGAGCTGATAGAGGAAAGTCCAAATAAATCAGGACAAGCCGCAAATAAAACGAGAAGCTACTGAAAAGATAGCTTCTTGTTTTGTAAGTTTAATTGTACTTTTATGCTATTTTACTTTACTTTGCTTATGTATCATCGAAAACGTCCGAAGAGCAGTGCATTACCTGCTTCCCAGACGCCCCTCCACCCCTTCTCGAATTAATCTATTTTTAATTTGCTAGACCCTTCCTATCTTTCCGTAACCATGCAAAAATAATGACAAGAATAAGGACGAATCCTAGATAGCCCATTGTAGCATATACTTTACTTACTAAGTTTGTAAAACCAATAAAGCTTGCCACAAAGCCGGCAGTACCAACAAGAACAACTGCTGGTTTAAACATTTGATGGTCAGGTGCAATAAAGCGCACTGTAAATGCATAAAACATACCGACAGCAGTGTTATACATCATGCCCAGTAGTGCGACTGCCATTAAGATACCGATAAATGGATGGATTTGTTTCGCTAATGCTAGTGTGGGCATATCAACACCTGCAACAATGTCTATTTTCACAAACATAGTGACATTAATTAAAATAATTAGAAAGCCGAGCATAATACCACCTAAAATCCCGCCCATTCCCGCCACTTTACGGTCTTTGACAGTACCACCCATAACGATTAACATAGCAGCACCTGCCGCAAGATTATATGAAACGTATAGCAATGCGCTGACAAACCAATTGGAGCTCGCAGATGCTTGTTCCTTTGCTATTTGATTTGCTTCTGACAAAGATAGGTCCATCGTAAATAAAGAGTAGATTAAAATAATGAAAATAACAGCCATTAAATAAGGAGTTAAAATGGCAATAACATTAATGATATTTTTAACATTTAATAGCAACGTAGCGATTGTCAATACAACCATAATAATGCTACCAATGGCTGTAGGGATGCCAAACATTTGCTGGAATGTTGCTCCAGAGCCAGCAAACATAACAACGGCTACACCAAATAAAAAGAAGGTAATTAAAAAATCAAGTGCAAGCCCAATATAGCGCCCGCCCATATAGTAAATAACACCTTTATGTGAGGTAGTTTGAAGCTGTGAGCCAAGCTGAGCCAATGTCATACCTAAAAATGAAAAGGCAAAAGTGGCGAGTAGTGCCCCCACAATCCCAACTAAGCCAAAGCTCGTAAAAAATTGCATAATTTCTTGCCCTGAGGCAAAGCCTGCACCAACAATTAAGCCAACGAATGCGCCACCAATTTGTAAACTTTTTCTCATTTTTTCACCTTCACTTATATTTTTTAAAAATTCCGACTTTTCATATGCCATATAAAGTGAATCAACAGCGAATAGGAATTTTCACAGATTGCTAGTTTCACTAAATGGATTTTTTATAGGCTGTTTGGAAAGTAAAAAACCTTCCTAAGCTAACAAAATACAGTTTTGCTTATACGATTGTATGTTAAAGCAAAGTCTTTATACGGAGTATTTTCAACCTGATAAAAAATTTATTTGTTTTCGAAATAAGACATATTTCAATAAACAATAGCGGGAGCTGTCCGAAAAGTTTATTTTGTTTTGCCACCGCATTGAAATCAATGTTTTCATCGCTTCCCTTTTACTGAAGGATAGCGCTGCTAAAGCCAATGTTCATCCCATTTTTAAAAGAGGCGTTTTCTGTTTATAGGAATCAACATTTTGCGAAGCATCATCGCTACTGTCCAAAATGCCAGCTATGCACGGCTTTTTGGACAGCTCCCTTTCACAATGAATAGTTAACGGTAAATTTTTGACGCTATCGTGTAAGCATCCACTGTTTCTCTATTTACCTCATAACCAATACCTACTGTTTGAGGTATTTGGATATAGCCGTTTTCAGCGACAACCTCGGGTTCAATAATATCCTTTTCCCAATAGCGGCTTGAGCTTGCTGTGTCACCAGGCAGGGTGAAGTTCGAAAGTGCTGTTAGAGCCACATTATGTGCGCGACCTACGCCAGATTCTAGCATGCCACCACACCATACAGGAATGCCTGCCGTTGCGCAATAATCATGAATTTTTTTGGCTTCTGTTAAGCCGCCAACACGACCGATTTTTATGTTGATAATTTTAGTAGAGCCTAGTTCCACAGCTTTACGTGCATCTTCAAGTGAATGAATGCTTTCATCTAAGCAAATTGGTGTTGTTAGTTGCTCCTGTAATTTCGCATGGTCAATAATATCATCTGAAGCTAAAGGTTGCTCAATCATTGTTAAATTGAATTCATCCAGTTGCTTTAATAATTCAGCATCCTCTAAACGATATGCTGAGTTGGCATCAGCCATAATTGCCACATGGGGGAATGTTTCGCGCAAAGTACGCATTACCTCTACATCCCAGCCTGGTTTCACCTTCACTTTAATCCGCTTATAACCTTCCTTCACGTAGCCGTCTACTAATTCAACAAGTTCTTCAATTGAATTTTGAATGCCGATACTGATGCCCACTTCGATTTTATCTCTCGTACCACCAAGAGCCTGTGCTAATGATTGTTTTGTTTGCTGTGCGTAAATATCCCAAACAGCACCTTCAATCGTCGATTTTGCCATATTGTTTTTACGGATTGGTGCAAAAATTTCACTGACTTCATCTGGGTGAGCGATGTCTTTATTTAAAATTAGAGGAATTAAAAAATCCTCTAGCATATGCCAATTCGTTTTAAGCGTCTCTTCGTTATACCAAGGGGAGTCGAAGGCAACAGATTCACCCCAACCGATTGTACCCGCCTCATCCTTAGCCTCTAAAAGTAAAAAGTTTTTCGTTGTAAATGTGCCAAAACTCGTTGTAAACGGTGATTTTAATTCCATTTGTAAATGGCGTATCGTCATTTCAATAATCTTCATTTATGCTTCCTCCAGTGCTAAAGTTGCTTTTTTTACGAAAATGTATTCATTCCATTTTGGCTGTTTTTCTATGCGAACTGCCGTATAGCCTGCCGCAAATAAACCTTGAAATATTTTGCGTGTGGCGAGTCGCCAATGCAATGCAAGCTCGTTGCTTTGCTTTTTTAACATTTGAAAATCCTGTGGGACAGGTAAAGAATAACTCACAGCATCATAATGTCCTAGCTCAATCACTTGTAATGCTGGCAACCTATGTTCATCAATTAAGATTTCGCCAAGAGGAATAGTTTCCAGCACTAAAGGTTGATGCTTCTCCACTACATAATTGCTCGTTAAATGCCAATGCACCTCGAAACGGTCAGAGGGCAATCCTTTATTAAAGCCATCCTGCATTTCACCATAGCAATTTTCAATATACGTATCGCAAATACCGTTAAGCTTCGATAAATTTAAAAAGCCATTACGTGTTTCAAGAGGATCGTATGTCCAAGTCATTAAATCATAGCCTTTTTTGATAGCTATCTCACGCTGTGCTAGCTTTAGACGCTCACCAATTTGCTGAGAGCGATAGGCATCATCAATGCCGAGCATATGTGAGCATAAATAGCTTTTCCCATTTTTCATACCTGCAAAGCCATAGCTAAAGCCAATTAATCGCTCCATATCAAAAGCCCCAACGATAATCCCTCCATTTTTAACAGCTGTAAATGTTTGGTGTGTTGGAATAGGGGAGATTCCCCATACTTTATACTCTAGCTGCTGGACGAGCTCCATTTCTTCAATCGTTGTTAATTCTTTAATCAAAATCATGATTGTCCGCTTCTTTCTACTTGCTGTAAGGCTAATAATAAAGCTTTCGTAATAATTTCGGCTCCCACATATAGACGTTCTTTATTAAAGGTCATGAGCGGATGGTGGAGACCAGGCGTCACACCACAGCCCAAGCCAAGCATTGTTGTTTTTAAATGCGGCTGCTTGTAAGCGTAATAATGGAAATCCTCACCGCCGGGCGTAATAACATCGCTAGCGCAATTTTCTTCACCAACTGTTTTGATAATTGCTTGCTTCATAATCGCTTTCGCCTCATCGTTCACTTGTGCTGCAACGATATGAGCGGCACAGTTTGTTTCAATTTTTGCGCCATAAAGTGTGCTGATTGCTGTGACAGCTTTATTGAAGCCATCTGTCAGTGCCTCCATTGTGTCATTGGTTTGCGCCCGCGCATCAATACTAAATGTTGCAGTACCAGGAATAATGTTTGCTGATGAACCGCCTGCTTGAAGCTGTGTCATTTTAATTGATGCTGATTGTGTAGGACTAATCCAATGACGCTTAATTGCATCGACAAGAGCAGCCGCTACCTCGATTGCGTTAATCCCTTGCTCGGGGCGAGCACCATGTGCTTCAATACCTGTAATTGTGCCTGTAAACATTTTGGCAGCCCCGTGATAAAGTGCTGGTGCATGAACACCATCTGGAATTTCAACTAATGGTCTTACATGTGTGCCGAATAAATATTGAAGAGGCTCGGTAATTCCTTGTTCTATTATCGCTTTGGCTCCTTGTCCTTTCTCCTCAGCAGGTTGGAAGATGATACGAACTGCGCTAGGTAAAGTGTCTTTTAGCTTGTTTAATAATAATGCTACGCCAATAGCTATCGTCATATGACCGTCATGTCCACAAGAATGATTTGCTTTAAACTCGCCGTTAACCTCCTGCCAAAGAGCATCTATGTCGGTGCGAAAGCCGACTCTAGGAATGCCTTGACCAATGTCAACATAAAGTCCCGTCATATTATCGAAGGTTTGTGGCTGTAAGCCTTCTTCTGTTAAAAACTGTGCTATGTAAGCAGTTGTTTCAACTTCTTGCCAGCTAATTTCTGGATTTGCATGTAAATGAATAAATACTTTTTCCATTTGTTCTGTAATTGTTTGTACTGTCATAGTAATCAACTCCATCTATTTGCTAAAAAGCTATTTTGAAAATCATCATAATTGACTCGTTGCTGATTATAGTATGGTATATCGTGAGACATCATGCCAGCAACTAGCGTATTGAGAAATGCCATCAGCACAGGCATTAAATCAATTGTCGAAAGCTCTACCTGTTGTAAAACAAATGCATCATGTACATATTGATGAATCGGTGCGACGTTCGTATCAGTAATAGCCACTATATAAGCACCTCGTTTCTGAAACTGCTCGGCAATTTGGAGGGGCTCTTTATAATAACGGTGTAAGGAAATAACGATGGCAATTGCTGTTTCATCGACTTCCTGCAATGTTCGAATAAGTGTACTCGTATCAGTTTGAACGAGCTTCACATTTGGGCGTAGCATATTGAGTGTGAACTGTAGCCATTGGGCAGCGAAGGCAGAGGCACCAGCCCCAATTAAATAAATAGTATTAGCTTCATGAATTTTTTTGGTTGCTTCGTGGAATTGCTGAGGGTCAATTTCGTTAGCGACATTTGCAATTTGCTTGCTTATTTGTCCCATCACTTTCTCACAAAGCTGCTCATTCACAAGTGCCTCTTTAGATGTTACATAATTGCCTAATGTACTATTCGTCTTATGTTCAAGTAAATATTTTGTCCATTCTTTTTGGAGCTGTACATAGCCATCAAGACCAAGTGAATAGCAAAAACGTATTACGGTTGTTTCGCTTGCACCAGCCTTTTTTCCAACTTCGGCTGCAGAATGCATACTAATGAAAGTAGGGTTATTTAGTACGAAATTTGCCACTTTTTGCTGTGATTTTGATAATGCATTAAAATGCTGCTCAATTCTCTTTTTAATTGACATCGAAAGAAGTCACTCCTTCATTTTCAATAAACTGAAGTATAGACTTCAATTTAACATAAACAATAAGAGAGTGCAATGAGTTTTCTGAAAGTTCTTTCAAATGATTTTTTCCTGACACTATAAAAAAATACAAAACTGGATATTTTGAAGTGGTCAAAATATGCTAACCTAAAATTAGGAAAAGGAGGAAGATAAAAATGATGAAATATAGTGGTGTAATTATGGATGTTATAAATGCGGAGCAAGCGAAAATTGCAGAAGCTTCCGGAGCTGTAGCCGTTATGGCTTTAGAGCGTGTACCATCAGATATTCGTGCAGCTGGTGGTGTTGCACGTATGGCAGACCCACGCATTGTAGAGGAGGTGCAGGCTGCTGTTTCCATTCCCGTTATGGCAAAGGTACGCATCGGTCATATTACGGAGGCGCGTGTACTAGAGGCGATGAATATTGATTTTATCGATGAAAGTGAAGTTCTAACACCAGCAGATGAAGAGTTTCATTTATTAAAAAGTGAATTTAAAGTACCATTCGTTTGTGGTGCACGCAATCTTGGGGAGGCAGCAAGACGTATCGGTGAAGGGGCAAAAATGCTACGAACAAAAGGTGAACCGGGTACAGGAAATATTGTTGAAGCAGTACGCCATTTACGTGAAGTAAATGCACAAATGCAAAAAATAATTCATATGGACCGAGCAGAATTAATGACAGAGGCTAGAAAGCTTGGTGCTCCTTATGAGGTGTTGCTTGCAATTAAAGAGGCGAAGCGTTTGCCTGTAATAAATTATGCAGCAGGTGGTATAGCAACACCGGCAGACGCAGCACTCATGATGGAGCTAGGTGCAGATGGTGTATTTGTTGGCTCAGGAATTTTTAAGTCAGAGAAGCCAGAGCTCATTGCAAAGGCAATCGTGCAAGCAACGGCTAATTTTCGAGATTACGACCTGATTGCTCGCTTATCAAAAGATTTAGGTACACCGATGAAGGGGATTGATTTATCCACATTACCAGATTGCGAAAGAATGGCTACGCGCAGTTTATAAATGCTGCTTATAGCTGTTGAAAAACGGAAGCATGCTTGTTTTTCAACAGCTTACATATGATAGAGTAAATGAATGAATCTATTGGAAGACGAAAAACGTATATATTAGTTAATACGGAACAGGGGGGAACAGATATGAACCAGCTCTATATTAAACAAAAAGTATTTAGCTTGAGTGGGAAGTTTACAGTGAAAAATGCACAGGGAGAAGATGTGTACTTTGTTGAGGGAAGCTTTCTCCAAATTCCAAAAACGTTTACGATATTTAATTCATCACGAGCTGAGGTAGCAATTATTACGAAAAAGGTTTTTAGCTTTTTACCAACATTTTTTGTTGAAGTAGATGGACGAGAAATGGTGCGAATTAAAAAAGAATTCAGTTTTTTAAAAGCACGTTATTCCATTGTAGCGGAAGGAATTGAGGTGCGGGGCAATTGGTTCGATATGAATTTTTCTATATTTAAGCATGGAGAAGTTGTTGGAAAAGTGAATAAAGAATGGTTTACATGGGGGGATAGCTATAAGGTGGAAGTTTTAGATGAGCAATTGGAGAAGTTAATCATTGCGCTCGTTGTAGCGATTGATTGTGTAAAGGCAGATAATGCAGCGGCTGCATCTGCAGCAACATAAAGCTATTGGAAAAGAACGTATGGCAAAGAGGAAGAAGAATTTTAATTCATATTTCAAAGGCGATATCGTTTATCCCGTATTAACAAATTTGTTTGCGACGAGTAACCGCAGGAGCACAGACCCCCACTTCAAAACAGCAGATAAAATCGAGATGTTTAAGTGGGGGACGTGCGAAACCCCCCTCTGATTGAAGGTTCACTTTATTCGAAGGTGAATTTTACCTTAATAACGTAAGTTTTAATGTACAAATAAATTATGGTAACTCGGTTATATTTAGGATTTCCCGACTGATTGACTTTTCAGAATATTGTTATTAAAATATATTGAAATAGTTAGAGAGGGGAAGGAGTATGCGATCTACAACGATTATTTGTACAGGCTATGCTCGTTTACCGGAGGGAATGGCTGCTAAGAATTTATACGGAGTAATGGGAATTGGCTTTGAAATTGATTCAGAAACTGATCGTATAATAAATGTTTCTTCCACATTTGTCACTTCCATGTGCTCCGATTTTCTTCAATCCATATTTGTTGGGCATGATATGAAATTAGGTTTAGAGGAACAAATCGAACAATTTGAAAATCGCTATTTTGCCCTAGGAAAGAAAGCGGTTTCGGTAGCGATTCGAGATGCATATAATCAATTTTTAATTTATAAAAATAAAATAAAAGTTGACAATTAATTGAGTTCAGACTATTCTGATATTATAAAGTGAAACTTCAATCAGTCGGGGCGTTTCTCATCCCGCACGGATTGTTAGTTGAACCAATCGGGCTTTTACGGGCAGTTGAACTGCCACTTAGCCTTTAACCTATTTTCACTTAAGTTTTTAAGTGGGAGGCTTAATGCGAGTTAAAATTAAATACAGCTATTTCGATTTGCTTGGAAAACCTTCTAGAAGTAACCCTTCTATGAATTCATTTTTCAAACCCAAACAGAAATAATATTCGTATCGTTATGATTATTTAATGGTGCGTATATTAATTCTGTTTTTTTTATTTTAAAGGAGGATGTTATGAGACACGAAATTAGAATGAATCAAATTTATGAAAAGCTTATATTTTCTAAAACTTGCACCATCGTTTGTTCAGCCGAAAATATCCAATATCTTACGGGTGAAGATATGTCTTTTTCTTCAAGACCCTATTATTTGTTGTTAAAGCCGGATGATACGTTTGAGTTATTTATTAATGAGCTGTATAAACAACATCCGCTAAAAATAAGCAATATAAATATTATTTATTACTTAGATAGTGAGGAGGGAGTTGAGCAGTTAAGCAAGCATATATCATTAAATCAAAAAGTGTTTTTTGATTGTGGTCTTAGCTTACATGATTATTTATATTTGCAGACTAAACGCTCTGATTTACAACTATCCATTACTAGCTACATTGAGGATATGAGAATTATTAAGGATGAAAAAGAAATTGATTGTTTAAGCCAAGCGACTTTAATAACGGATGCTGTTTTTTGTCAATTGCAGGAGCTTATTCATTTACCTGCAACTGAACTATCTATTAAGCATCAAATTATTACTTTATTTGCACAATCAAATGTTCATCAGTTAAATTTCAATCCGATTGTAGCAACAGGGAGAAATACGGTAAATCCGCATCACCTGTCAAGGGAAGTAGGGATTCAAGAAGGGGAATCTATTTTGATTGATATTGGCTGCAAATATAATGGGTACCGTTCAGATATGACGAGGATGATGAAATGTGGTGAGTTGTTAGATGCTAAAATAACGGAATATTTCGATATTTTGAAGGAGATACAATCTACGGTGATTGACATGATAAAGCCGGGTTTAGGCATTAAAGAAGTAGATTTATTTGTTAGAGGAGAGTTAAAAAAGAGAAATTTGCTAGATTATTATACGCATAATCTAGGGCATGGAATTGGTCTAGCAGCGTATGAGTACCCATATATTAATCACTTTTCAAATGATGTATTTCAAGAGGGAATGGTTGTAACAATTGGCCCAGGTATTTATATTGAAGGGCAGTTCGGACTGCGAATTGAAGACGTTGTACACGTTCAACATGAAAGAGCAAAAAAACTAAGCAATCTTTCGAATGAATGGCTAAATATTAATTATTAAGGGGGAAAAATGATGAAAGAGAAAGTTAAATTATTGTTTGTGATGTTATTTGCAGTTGCTGTATTAGCAGCATGTAGCTTTAGTAATCCTGAAGAAAATACTTCTTCAGAAAATGGGGGAACTAGCTTTAAAAATGAAATAAAAATTGGTTTAGATGTCGATGCAACAAAATTAGATACTAGATTAGCAAGCGACTCATCTAGTAAGCGTGTAACTGAAGTTGTATATAACGGTTTAATTCGTCTGAATACAAATTTAGAGCCAACACCAGATTTAGCTGAAAGTTGGGAAAATCCTGATGAGCTAACATGGATTTTTAATTTAAGAGAAGGCGTGAAGTTCCATGATGGTGAAGTATTAACAGCCGAAGATGTGAAATATACATTTGATACAATTCTTGACCCAGCCTTCCAATCAAATTCTTTAGCGTTATTTTCACCGATTAAATCAGTTGAAATAGTAGATGATTATAAGGTGCAATTTAATTTATCACAAGCCTACGCACCATTACTTAGTTATTTAGAAATAGGCATTGTGCCAAAACATATTGCTGAAGTGGATAGTGAATCATTAATTACGAAGCCTATTGGTACAGGTCCATATAAATTCGATAGCTGGGATAAAAATAGCAAAATTGTTTTAACAGCGAATAAAGAATATTACGCTGGCACACCTAAAACAGAAAAATTAACTTACTTTATTATTCCTGATAACTCTACTCGAGTAGCCTCACTAGAATCGGGGGATATAGATTTTATTCACTCGCCGCTTTCAGCATCCGATGTCGAGCGCATGAGAGGGAATAATGATTTCATTACTGAAGAAAAAGAAGGCGTTGGCTACACTTATTTAAACTTTAATATGAAAAATGAAAAAACAGCTGATTTGAAAGTTAGACAAGCTATCTCACATCTTATTGATAAAGAAACGATTTCATCGGCGATTTATCGTGGAATGGACAAGCCTGCAAAATCACCATTAGTGCCATCATCTTGGGCATATAGCGATGATGTACCCGATTTTGAATATAGCCCGGAAAAAGCGAAGGAATTATTAAAAGAAGCGGGTTATGAGGATACAAATGGTGATGGCATTGTTGATAAAAATGGCGTTAATTTAGAAATTGAGCTTGCTACGCATACGGAGGACCCAAATCGAATTCAAGTAGTGGAGTATTTGCAAAATGAATTTTCTAAAAACGGCATTAAAACAAGGGTAACAACTACAGAATGGTCAACATTTAGCAATAATATGATGGAAGGTAAATATGAAGTTGCTTTATTAGGTTGGTTAAATTTATTTGACCCTGACCGTGCTACGTACAATCAATTCCATTCATCAAGTGGTAACAACTATGGGAAATATAATAATCCTAAAGTCGATGCATTACTAGAAGAAGGTCGAGAAAATAGCGAGCAAGCGAAACGAAAAGAGATTTATAAAGAAGTCGCAACAATTGTTAATGAAGAAGTAGCTTATAACGTTTTACTATATCAAGGCTATGTTGTTATTCATTCGAAGAAATTAATTGGCTTTGAATCTTCACCAAATGGAAGCTTCTATAGCATGGTTAATGTACAAGTTGAAAATTAATTTTACTGCAGAGGAGAGGGAATAAATATGAAAAAAATAATGAACAAGCTTCTGCAGCTTATTTTAGTACTACTAGGTATAACAATTTTAGTATTTTCCCTGCTTTATTTAATTCCCGGTGACCCAGCTGTTACTTTATTAGGACAAGATGCGACACAAGAGGAAATTAATCGTTTTAAAGAACAAATGGGGCTCAATGCTAGCTATTTAGAGCAGCTAACGAAGTATATAGCTGGCGTTGTTCAAGGGGATTTAGGAAAATCCTATATTCAAAATGAGTCGGTAGTGGACATTGTTTTATCTACCCTTCCTGCAACGTTAGAACTAGCGATAGTAGCGTTAATTATAGCGCTACTTATCGCAATACCGATAGGAATTTTATCAGCAGTGAAAAGGGGCACTTGGATTGATTATTTAGGAATGATTTTCGCTCAAATCGGAGTGTCGATGCCGGTGTTTTGGCTAGGTTTATTATTGATATTAGGCTTTTCTATTCACCTGAATATACTTCCTTCGTTCGGCAGGGGGGACCCAGTTGTTGAGGCATTGCTAAAAACAATAACGACGGGCAATTTATATTATATTTTTGAAAGCTTGAAGTATTTAATTTTACCTGCTCTCGCACTTGGCTTAATGAGCGCTGCTTTTATTACTAGGATGGTGCGAGCTGCGATGCTGGAAGTATTACAGATGGACTATGTTCGCACCGCAGATGCAAAAGGGGTTTCAGACAGCATTATTATTTTAAAACATGCATTTAGAAACGCTTTAATCCCTATTGTCACAATTATTGGCTTACAATTTGGTAATTTGCTAGGGGGCGCAATCGTAACAGAAACGATTTTTGCATGGCCAGGGGTAGGACGGCTTATTATTACAGCGATAAGTCAACGAGATTTTACGGTCGTACAAGGCGGTGTATTGGTCATTGCGTTTTTATTCGCAATTATTAACTTAATCGTAGATGTACTTTATACCCTAATCAATCCTCGGATCCGTTCATAAAGGAGGGAACAATTTTGAATGGCGTTGACATAAAGAGAATTTTAAAAAATAAGTCCATAGTAATTGGGGGCACAATCGTTATATTGCTAGTGCTATGTGCAATTTTTGCTCCTTTGATAGCTACACATGATCCATATGAAATGAATATGAATGAAATATTATTGAAGCCAGGAGAAAAAGGTCATCTTCTTGGAACAGATCAATATGGCAGAGATTTATTAACACGAATTATTTACGGTGCGAGAGTATCATTAATCGTTGGCATAAGTTCAGTAGCTATTTCGATGCTAATTGGAGTAGCGATTGGCTTGATAGCAGGTTATTATGGTGGCTGGATTGATGCCTTCTTTATGAGAATTGTTGATATTTTCCTGTCGTTTCCTGTAGTGCTTTTAGCAATTGCATTAGTCGCTGCATTAGGACCAGGTATTGAAAACGTAATTATAGCAATTGGACTCGTTTATTGGACAAATTATGCTCGAGTTGTGAGGGGGAATGTCCTCTCGATTAAAGAAGAAGAATTTGTACAGGCTGCTAAAACAATTGGGTCATCCAATTTTAGAATTATTTTTTACAATATTTTACCTAATACAATGTCATCAATTATTGTAATAGCTACTTTAGGCTTAGGTGTTGCTATTGTATCTGAAGCTACTCTTAGTTTTTTAGGTTTAGGTATAGAACCACCTGAAGCCAGCTGGGGTTGGACGTTGGCATTTGGAATGAAATATATTCGCGAAACAGCCCATCTGTCATTGTATCCGGGATTAGCTATTATCATTACAGTGTTAGGCTTCAACCTATTAGGTGATGGCATTCGCGATTTAACTGACAATAAACTAGAAAAATAACAAATGGAAGAGGAGAATAGCAATGAAAAAAACATATGAAGAAATCGAAATCACACATTTATCAAATGGTGAGAAGGTGACATTTGGAGTTCATAAATATAAAGGTACAGTTGAAGGCCCAATTGTTGCTATTTCTGGTGCTGTGCATGGAGATGAGTTAATTGGTGCAGAAATCATTCGCCGTGTAGCAAAGGAGTTAGAGAACTATGAGCTAAAGGGGCAAGTATGGCTTATCCCAATCGTTAACCAACTTGCATTTGAAAGTGTTACACGCAATACACCACTCGATATGAATAATTTAAATCGTGTTTTCCCTGGTGATGAAAAAGGCTGGATTACAGACCAACTTGCTTTTAAGTTTACAAAGGAAATATTAGAAAAAATAGATGCATTTATTGATATTCATGCTGGTGGTAAAATCCCGATTGTCGATTATGTCTACATTCATAATGATGAAGGTTTATCAAAAGCCTTTTTATCTCCTTATTTATATAGACCAGCAGTAAGCTATGAAGGCACAACTGCTACCGTAACGACAGAATTAAATATACCTTCTGTCACAATTGAAATTGGTGGGGGACCTAACTACGAAAAGGATATTGCACGTGGTGTAGAAGGAATTATTAATCAATTAGTTTATTTAAAAGTAATAGATGGGGAATTGAAAACAGTAGAAAATCAAGTTGTATTAACTGAAATTGCTAGTATCCGACCAACTCAGGGAGGGATGCTAGTACCCGCTTTTGATTTTAGCTATGTAAATAAAATTATCGAAGGGCAGCAAACAATTGCAGAAATTTATAACCCTAAAACATTTGAGCTACTAGAAACGATTAAAGCACCATTTGAAAAAAATGTGATGATATTAATGCGTGGCTATGTTGGAACGGTTAATTCGGGTGATTATGGATGGATGCTTGGGAATATGGAGTCGAAGGAAAATGACTAAAATGACCATCACTTATTGCGACGAGGATTTTGAATTATCAGAGGAATTCGTGAAAATCACATTAGGTCTAGATGAGTTTTATAAAAAAACACAAAACAGTAGCCAAAATGGTTTTTTGAAAACAGAGGGGCTAGTACCTGTACAGCTTGTTGAATCACAAGTCTATCAATACGGCAGCTTTGCACATATTTTAGAGGATTATAGGTCGCTTTATAGTCGATTGAATAATATTCAAAATGAATTAAGACGTGAATATATGGCAAAGCAAATAAATGGAATGATGTACTATATTCGCTATTTAGAGGGCAAGGCGCATTCATTTCGTAACATAGTAAGAAACTTATTATTTGTAGACTCAAATCCTGTAGCAGGGTGGAAAATAAATAGAATTCAGCAAAGGCTTGAAGCCCAATTGAAAGCAGCAGGCTATAGCGGCACAGTGCAGCAAATGTATAAAAAATGGTTTGAAGACAGAAAAGTTGAAACAGATGATATGCTAGCTGTTTTAACAAATTTAATACAAACCGCCAAAGAGGATGTAAGTCGCAAAATGTTCGATGATATTCATAGCATTGAAGCAAAGCCAAAGCTTGTAAAAGATGTACCATTTTCCGCATATGCAGATTATAAATCACGCGAAATGCTTATTAATGCTGACTATCACTACACATATGAGGATTTAAAGCATTTAGTGACGCATGAAGTGTTTCCAGGGCATTTCACACATATGTATAAAAGAGAACAGGCTGTCAAATGCGGAAAAATCCCATTAGATGCTAGCTTAGTTATTACAAACTCTGCATCCAGCCCTATTTTTGAAGGAATTGCAGATTGTGGTCAAATCTTTTTAGGCTGGGATGAAAATGAACATGATGAAATTGCAAAAACAGCTCAGCAATTAAAGATGTGTACGACATTAAATGCAAGCTATCTATTAAATGAATTACAGCTAGATAAATCAGAGGTTGCTAATTATTTAGCCAGCCAAGCTTTTGGACAAGAAAATTGGATTAAATCGAGAATATCGTTTATTGAGGATTTTATTAGAGGGCCTTTTATTTATTCTTATTATCGAGGGTTAGAAAGTCTACTACCTATCGTACAAAGTGTTCCAATAGAGGAAAAACAAGATTTTTATCATTTACTATATGAAAACATGCTAACTGCTGATGAGTTAAAAATATTTTGATAGGAGAGATTTTGATGAGCTTACAATTATCGCGTAAAATGTACGAGGAAATGAGGAATTATTCACCAAGTGGCGTGAATTCAAACAGCCGTTTTGTTGCACCACATCCTACATATTATAAAAAGGGAAATGGTGCATACTTAACGGATTTAGATGGCAATGAATACCTAGATATTGTGTTAGGCAATGGTGCAATTATTTTAGGGCATAATCATAAAAAATTTATGGAGAAATATCATGCCAATTTAGAATCTGGCATTATTACAGGGGTTGAAACACCATTATCAGTAAAGGTAGCTAAAAAGTTTTTAGAGTTTGTGCCAACTGCTGAGCAAGTTAGATTTTCAAATACAGGTACGGAGGCAGTGCTACATGCAATTATGATGGCTCGCTCTTATACAAATAAGCAAGATGTAGCTGTTGTGGAAGGTGCGTATAATGGTTGGAGTGATGTAGTCAATGTCAGCACTTGGGCAGATTTATCACAGGCGGGAGAAGCAGATAAACCAAATCCGTTACCAGGCTCGACAGGCTTAAATCAAAAAATTGTAGAAAGTACAGTTGTGATTCCTTTTAATAATATTGAAGCAACACAAAAAATTATTGAGGAAAATCATGAGCGTTTAGCTGCGCTTGTGTTAGAGCCAACATTAATTGATATAGGCTATATATCTGGAAATATTGAATTTTTAAAGGCTGTAAGAGAACTATGTACAAAATACAATATTGTTCTTATTTTCGATGAGCTATTAACAGGCTTTAGGGAATCAGAAGGCGGCTATCAAAAAAGAATTGGTGTGACGCCTGATTTATCAACTTTTGGTAAAGCAATTGCAAATGGTTTTCCATTATCAGCGGTAGCTGGTAAAAAAGAAATTATGCAAATTGCGGAGGCGAAACCAGGCGGTTATGCGTTTGTTGGAACATACAATGGTCATCAATCTTCTTTAGCAGCAGCTTTAGCATTTTTCGAAGTATATGAAGAAGAAAATGTATTACAAAAATTGGATGAACGTACAGAAAGATTAATCAAATTCTTTAATTCTAAGGCAAGCGAGCTAAACATTGATGCGCATATGGTTGGAAAGGGTGGGCATATTCATTGGTATTTTACAAAAGAGAAGCCAACAAATTATCGTGAGGCTGCACATGGGAATGCAGAGCAATACATCGCTTTTATTCAATCAATGCAGGGCGACCAATTGTACTGCTTAGCAAAGCCATTGTCTCATCATGCTATTTCATTGGCACATGAGGACAAGGAGTTAACGATACTTGAGGCGGCAATGGAAAAGGCATTGAAACAAGTAGCAAAAATTTAAACAGTGCTATGAAGGTGAGGAGGGATTCAATTGACACAAAAAGTATTAGAGGTAAATAATTTGTCAACTTCATTTCATAAAGAGAAGGACAAAGTGAATATTGTTGATGGGATTTCATTTGATATATATGAACGAGAATCGATAGGCATTGTTGGTGAGAGTGGATGTGGTAAGTCATTAACAGCGCTTTCGATTATGGGTTTAATAAAAAAACCGCTAACAATACAGGCTGATACATTATGCTTTGCGGAGCAATATGATTTAAGCCAATTAACACGAAAAGAATATAAAAAAATACGAGCTGTTGAGTTGTCGATGATCTTCCAAGAACCTATGACTGCTTTAAATCCTGTAATGAAAATAGGGAAACAAATCGAAGAAGTATTAAAAATTCATACGAAATTAAATAAATCAGAGCGAAAAGAAGAAATTATTCAATTAATTAAACAAGTCGGCATATCAAGACCTGAAGAAATCGTAAAAAACTATCCTCACCAGTTATCAGGCGGTATGCGTCAAAGAATTATGATTGCTATGGCAATTATATGCAAGCCTAAATTACTTATAGCAGATGAACCGACTACCGCTTTAGATGTTACGATACAAGCACAAATTATAGATTTAATTAAAGAAATTCAGGCAAATAATAATATGGCATTGATGTTAATCACACATGATTTAGGTGTTGTACATGAATCCTGTGATCGTGTAGCGGTTATGTATGCTGGGCGCATTGTAGAAATAGGTAAGGTTAAGGATGTATTGCATAAGCCTTTACATCCTTATACACAAGGATTATTAGCATCTTTACCAACAACAGCAGCTGGACAAGCACGATTATCGTATATTAAAGGAAACGTGCCAAGACCGGGAAATTGGTCTAAAGGCTGTAGATTTGCGGATCGTTGTCCACAAGCAATGAAAAAATGTCATGAAGTACCACCTGAATTAATAACTCAAGAAAATCAGACGAGCGTTGCTTGTTGGTTATATGAAAACGAGGCGGTGAGTACGAATGGAAATCAAGGATGAAGTAATACTAAATGTAAAAGAGCTCAAAAAATATTATCCGATGAAAAAAAACAAAGCGGGTGCTACAGTTGTAAAGGCTGTTGATAATGTCGATTTTCATATTAAAAAAGGCGAAACATTAGGGATTGTTGGTGAAAGTGGCTGCGGAAAATCAACTTTAGCTAAAGTCATTATTCAATTATTAGAAGCTACAACAGGTGATATTTTGCTTGAGGGCAAGTCTTTAATGAATTGCAAAGGACCAAAATTAAAGGAAGTACGTCGCAGTATGCAAATGATTTTCCAAGACCCTTACGCAAGCTTAAATCCTAGATGGACGATTGAGAGAACCTTATTAGAGCCATTAATTGTTCATAAAATTGGAACAAAGCAGGAACGGCAAAAAATTATTAAAAACATTATGAAAGATGTGGGGTTAGACGAATCCTATTTATCGCGATACCCACATGAATTCAGTGGCGGTCAACGTCAGCGTATCGGGATAGCTAGAGCGCTTGTCTTAAATCCGAAGTTAATTATTGCAGATGAACCTGTCTCAGCACTCGATATATCTGTCCAAGCTCAAATATTGAATTTACTGAAGGATTTACAAGAGGAATATGATTTAACCTATATGTTTATCACGCATGACCTTTCTGTTGTTCAATATATAGCAGACCGAATAATGGTTATGTATTTAGGGAGAATTGTAGAAATTGGCGATACGGAAACGATATTTTCCAAACCTTTACATCCTTATACAGAGGCGCTTATCTCAGCAGTACCTCAAGTAACAGAGGAAAAAAGTAAAGAGCGCATCATTATAAAAGGAGATTTGCCAAGTCCAACATCACCACCAACTGGCTGCCACTTTCATACTCGCTGCCCATTTGCAATGGAAAAATGCAAAACGGAGCAGCCACAACTACAATTTACAAATGACTCAAGGGCAGTAGCGTGTCACTTACATTCTTGATAATAAAGTGAGCCTATAATCAATGGAATTTTATATACAGAAAGAGGGTGTTTGAAAAGCTATTTTGAGACACCTTCTTTTTGTCGTGGAAAGCAATATCACTTTGCTACGGCTTCGCATTCTTCACAGAAGAAGCATGGGGAGCCGTTACTACATTAAGAATGCAAGACATCCGCATAGCTCTCGTGATTTTTTTCAAACTCAGCTTTAGCGAATGGGCATAATGGAAGTATCTTTATATTGTTTGTGCGTGCATGTTCAACAAATGCCTGTACCATTTTTTTACCGACACCTAACCCACGTGCAGCATCATAAACACCCGTATGGTCAATAATATAAAACTTATCGTTGGAATTGACGAATGTCATCTCGCCAAGTTCTACACCATCTTTTGTAGCGATAACTCGTTTTTCTTCAATAGTAATTTCCATAATTGCTTCCTTCCTAAAGACATATTGCAACGCCTTTGTTGGGCATGTGTCAATAATACGAGCTACCTCATCAGCAGATTTAGCATCTACTAGTACCCACGGTTTTCTTTTTGGATTGAACACATCAATGCTCCCTTTAACACAGTTCCCAACATGCTCACATAAATCCTTTGAGTAAAAAACGTCGATTTTTTCTCCACTATATTTACGATAACCAGCGTTTAATAATTGTTGTTCACTCATTTTCACCCATCCTCCCTCATAATGTAATATGAAAGCTTGTTTTTATCTTACTTAAAACATTAAAAGATGGCAATGAAAAATATCACTTATAGTTTGTCCCGCATTAACGGGCAGTAAGACGCCCACTTCAAAACTTATGTGAAAATATGCTAAGGATAAGTGGGAGATTAACTGCCCGTAAATGCCCGAGTGGTTCAACTAACAATCCGTGGAGAAAAGCATCCACGGATTGAAGGTTCACTTTATCCCGCATTAACGGGCAGTAAGACGGCCACTGCAAGATTTAAGTGAAAATACGCTAAAGGATAAGTGAGAGATTAACTACCCGTAAAAGCCCGATTGGTTCAACTAACAATCAATTGCGTCACATTGTAATTGATTACATAAGCAATTGAGGTTGTTCATAACGCACATAGGATACTCCACAATTGATAGCAGCTTCCATAGCTGTTTTTGATGCTTCTTCAGCAAAGGGATGACTAGCATCGACAACACAAGTAATCTCGTGTTGTGTAATCATATCAACTATTTCATTAACTGATAAATCGCTAATTAAAAAGGTGCCAGCCAGGCAAGTACCTTTTGTGATAAGAGTGTGCCCTTGTTGTTGTAAAGTGACAGCTAATTCTCGAGTTTCATTTATTCCTTCTATAAATAAAATCATATGAGCCCTCCTCATGGTCTAACGTGCTTAAAAATAAAAAAGCTGTATCTCTAAAAGTGAAGAGATACAGGCTATGAGATTCCATGTTTAAAAAGTGCGTATATATTCGTATATACACATTCCTTACATTTGATGTCTCGCCTATACTTCTCCCTCCGAAAAGCAAGTGACTAATTAAACGAGCAGGTTTCCTGGCTCGTGCTTCTTTTTACTTTCACATCTTCCCATTCGCTTGAACAGTGATTTTCGTGATTTCATCTGCACTTACAGTAGCGGGGGCTGCATTAGCTTCTCACTAATTTCCCTTTTACCTCAGCATTGCTAAGCACTCATTTAACCATCATATTCGATTATGATTTTACGATAACATATTTTATGCAAATTTCAACTGTTTTATTTTAAGAATGTGCTTAATAGAGCGCTGATTTCCATTGCGGTTGGCGCATTTCCTCCAACTAATGTATTTTCGTTAGAAGGTTTACGGGGGCACTTGTCACTTCTATTTCAACTAGCATGAAAGCAAGCCTAACTCATTCTCATTTTTCAATTGGGCTTATTTGGAAGCCAATACGCCATATTTATTTTTAATACGCTCGAGTTTTTCCCTTATAGGCTTTTCTAATAATAATAAAAAAATCACATTGGAAACAGCATAAACAATCATAAATGGTACAGCGGAAGTTAACGCAAGTACATAAGCTTCCCAGCTGAAAACACCGTACATGGAAATCGTTCCCCAAATGTCCATACCGAAGGAAAAGAAAACGCCTGCAAAAATACCGAATAAAATAAGAGGAATTTTTTTATGCATGATACCTGTTTTACCGAGCAAACCTGCTATAAAGCCAATCATTCCCCACATAAACATTTGAAATGGCGTCCAAGGACCCTGTCCAAAAAACATATTTGATACTAATGCAGAAATGGCTCCTGTTAAAAAACCTGCCTCCGCTCCAAGTGAAAAACCTGTAATCGCTGTGATTGCAGCGACCGGCTTGAAGCCGGGGGTAATGACAAATAACGCTCGACCCGCCACTGAAATAGCAGACATTACGGCTATTACTAAAATTTCGCGCGGCTGAGGCTTTCTCCGTTCAAATGACAGGAAAAAGGGAACAGATGCTAAAATTATAATGACAATTGAAATAAAATAATATTTCCTATCAGCAAATAATGTAATACCCGCATATAAAGTAAGAGGAATTAACACTAAGATGACAAATAGAGAGATGATTAAACGAATGTTTTTTGACATAAAGTAACGACATCCTCACATGTAATGGCATTGCTCAATTGTTCTCTTGTTATTCGATGGGCAGCCGTTGTATAAAAGCTGTTTCCACTATAAAACGCGCGAGGCTCATCCTCTGATACGATATTGCCATCAAAAAACAAGGCACATCTACTGCTATATTGGGCTGAAAATTCAATATCATGTGTCACCATAATAATGGTCATACCTTTTACTTGTAAATCCTTTATTATTTTCGCGAGTTCTTCTTTTGCATGTGCATCTAGTCCTTTTGTCGGTTCATCTAGTAGCAGAATTTTAGGTTCCATTAATAAAAGCTTTGCAAGTGCTAATTTTTGCTGTTCCCCACCGCTTAAATCATACGGATGTCGATGAAGCAAATGTGTTAAGTTAAATAATTGAATCGTCTCTTGTATTTTTCTATCTTCTATTTTATGTAAATAAGCCATATCATCTAGCTCTTGGCGAACTGTTTTTTGTACAAATAATGATTTTGGGTCCTGCGGTAATAAAGTTAAATATTGCTGATACAATTCTTTGTTGCTGTAGCTTTTTAAAGCTTTATTAAATAATAATAATTTGCCACGATAAGGCTTTTGGAGTCCTGCTAAAATAGCAAGCACTGTAGATTTCCCAGTGCCATTACCACCGATAATTGTTAAAAACTCACATTCCCTTACTTGTAGATTAAAATGCTGAACAATATCTAAACCATTTTTTTCGTAGCGAAAGGCAACATCCTTTGCCTCTAATACAATATTTGCTGTATTTTTTTCTGTTGTTGCTAGCATATGCGATGAGGCAGCGTTGAATTGCTGGTTGCTAAGCCAGCGTTGTCCCTCGCGGATTGTAAGAGGGACGGGCCCTACTCCGTTCAGTAGATGGAAAATCTTCATTGCGGTCGGCAGTGCTGTCAGCATCGCATGATTCGCTGGTAGCTTCTTTAAAATTGCCTTTGGTGGACCGTCGAATAAAATGCTGCCCTCATCCATAATAAATACTCGGTCGGCAAGTGGTAACACTTCTTCTAAACGGTGCTCAATTAAAATAATTGTAATGCCTAATTCTTTATTTAAGCGATGCAATGTTTGAATAAATTCCAAGGCAGCTATTGGGTCTAATTGTGATGTTGGCTCATCAAGCAGCAATAATTTTGGCTGCATGACCATAATTGATGCTAAGTTTAAGAGCTGTTTTTGCCCCCCAGAGAGCGCTGTTGTTTTTTGATGAAACCATTTATGGATGCCGAAAAAATTAGCCATCTCAGCTACTCTACGACGAATTGTTGGTGAGTCGAGGCCGAGGCTCTCTAATCCAAAGGCAAGTTCATGCCATACTTTATCTGTCACAATTTGATTATCGGGATGCTGGAACACATAGCCAATATCAGTAGCAGCAACTTCTGCATCTAGCTGCTGTATATCACAGCCTTTGTAGAAAATAGTTCCTGTCTTATTTCCGTGTGGGCGCAACTCTCGCTTAAAATGGCGCAGTAATGTACTTTTTCCGCAGCCTGATTGACCGATAAGTACTATAAATTCTCCTTGCTCAATTGTTAGATTAATATTTTTTAATACAGAATGTGCTTCATTAGGGTATGTAAAGCTCATATTGTCGATTTTAATGAACGCCATTTTAATGCCCCCCAGATTTCGATTGCTAATGGAATGGAAAGTAGAAGGAAATAGCTACTATAAAATAAAATACTTCCACTATCCCATTTAATTGCTCCAAATGTTGGATAAAAATAAAAAGATGTTGTGCCGATGAAGCTTGCGGCTAGATTACTCAGAAAAAGCAATAGAATAAGTGCCAAGACGAAGCCATCGCGCCGTTCAAAAATAAAAAGTGAAAAGGCAGTTCGCTTTTTTATTCCGTAGCCACGCGCCTTCATAGAATCAGCAGTATCAATAGCATTATCCAATGCCCAAGTAATTAAAATAGATATTATACGCACAGTACATTTGATGCGATGCCAAAATGAGCCAGCCGTATAGTCCATGCCAATAACTTTTTGCGCTTGTACGATTTGTGCTAGCTGATGGCGAAAACGCGGAACTAGGCGTAATGAAATCGACAGTGTGAGAGATAAGGCTGGCGCCACTTTTCCGAACAAATAAATAAACTTGTCAGATGTAATCACTGCATTATAGCAACTAAACCAAAGCATAACCGCTACAATCATAGTGGCAATGGCAATCCCATACATAATGGCCTCTACTGTAAGTGCATTGCCATTTATATAGAGTAGGACGAGCTGCCCATTATGGCTAATTAAAGGATTGATAATAGCCATTAAAAAAAATAGAGGGACGTAGAGCTTCCAATCTTTAAAAAAAAGCTGTCTCCGTAAAGCAATATTTAAGCTAATGGCTGAAAAAATAGTTATCGCTAAATAGATTGGGTGCATAAAAAACATAGATAAGCCAATGGCAGCGACAAAAAAGGAAAAGAGGACGATTGGATGAAATGTTTCAAATGCCTTCATCAATTACCATCCCAATAATGCCCTAAGTCGCGTCCTAAATCGACTGTATAATTCCATTCAATCACATCTCCATCCTTTAATACATATTGGCTACATCCATAATTTGGATAGACACCATTTACTTGATACATCCAGCCACTTAATTCGCCAGCGCTAAATTCATATAAATGGTTAATGCCTTCTACATAGACACTGCTATAAATGTTTTCGTTAGCTCCTTGGTATTCCATTTGAATTTTATGCTCCTTTGTTGCACGCTTTAGCACGTCCCAAACAGTATCCTTCTCAGATAACAGCTCATATGTAGTTTGCTTTAAAATGATGCCATCTTTCGGAACGTATTGCTCACTTTGGAGGGCTGGGTCTAACATATCCCAATGCTTTAGCAATGTATCCACTCGAATGGCGATTGTGACAGTGCGCTTTTGAGGCACCGGCTTCTGTTGCTGCTCTGTTTCTTGTTGCTTTGGTTTTTCTGTTGGTGTAGTTGCTGTGTTAGCTGTTGGTTTAGTATCAACTTTTTGCTGCTCACTTTTAGGTGTTGTAGGTTTTATGATTTCCTGTTGTTTTTCAATTTCTTGCTTCGTTTCAATCTCTTGTTTGGTTCCAACTTCCTGCTGTCCAATTGCCTCTGTTTCTTGCTGTGTTGCTAGCTCCTCGTTTTGTGGTGAAGGCTCTTCTTCTGACTGCGGAGCTGGCTCCTGTTTTTCAACCGGAGCAGGGGAATCAACGCTCCGCTCCTGCTCCTGCATCTGCTCGAATTGCTCCACTGTTTGAATATTACAAGCTATTAAAATAAAAGCTAGCAATGATACGAGTATGAATTGTAACGTTTTTTTCATATTAATCATTCACTACCTTTAAGAAATTGACATACATTTTTGCTGCATGTGCACGAGTAATAAAATTAGCAGGATTAAACGAACCATCTGCACCCTGTGCAATTTCAAAATCATATAAAAACGTAATTGCCTGCTGTGATTCCTTTTGTAATTTTGCAATATCACTTAAAGGTGCGATATTTGTAGCTAAATAAGCTTTGCCATTTTGATGTGTATAAGCATTTGCTAGCATTACGGCTAATTCCTCGCGCGAAATAGGGGAGGAGGGTGAAAATTTATTTGACTTGCCTACTAATAAATTGGCCTCATAGGCTGCTGCAATTTCTCGCTTTGTCTCATCACTGTATGAGCTAATATCTGTGAAAGGAGCATTGCTTGTGCTTGTTAAATTGAGTGCTCGAACTAAAATGGATACAGCTTGTACACGTGTTAAATTATTATTTGGCTTAAATGTGTTGTCCTCGTAACCCTTTAGCAAGCCTTGTGCTACTGCCGCCTCAATATCTGATTTTGCCCAATGTGACTCGATATCCTTAAAGCTTACTTTCTGAGGAGGAGCTGTTGGCTGGCTTGGTTGCTCTGGTGTCGACGCATTATTCGGCTTTGTATCTGACATATCATAAAGCTTTGTTTTGCCTGCAAGCAGTCGATTATAAGCGGCTAATGTATAAGCAGCCTGTTCTGTTGCCATTCCATTTGCTGTGGATTCTGCCAATACATGTTTAAAGCCACCATCCTTTGCGTGATAGAACGTGAAAAAGCTTGTAAATAGTCTATTAAAACGCTGTTCCTTATTGGCATCAATATTTAAGCTTGCAAGCGCTGTAATGACTTGTGCTACACTTTCTAAATTAGTTGTGCCCCAGCTTTGGTAGCTCCCATTTTTATCTTGCAAATTTTGTAATGCGTTAAGAGCCTTATCAATGGATGCTTTAACTTCCGTTTTCTCCTTATATGTTGAAAGGGCTTGAATGGCCATCGCTGTCATATCAGGGTCTGCCTTTGTT
The DNA here is from genome assembly GCF_038593115.1 of Metasolibacillus sp. FSL H7-0170. Classification (NCBI taxonomy): domain Bacteria; kingdom Bacillati; phylum Bacillota; class Bacilli; order Caryophanales; family Caryophanaceae; genus Metasolibacillus; species Metasolibacillus sp. FSL H7-0170. Next base: position 3,591,115 of record NZ_CP151964.1, read on the forward strand.
CCTGATAAATCCCAGCCCCCATCAGGCAATTGCTTCTTTATAATATGCTCGATTAGTTTTGCACGTGTTGTTGTTGCTGTTTTAGGAAGTTCAAAATTCCATGTATCTAAAGCGATAAGTGCAAAATAAGCCCCATTAGGACCTTGCCATACGACTTTTTCAAAATCGGCTAATTTGTCAACTAAATTATACCCACCTACATTTGTCGGGTCTTTTCCGATGGCAGTGAGGGCAATAATTAAACGTGAATACTCCGTATATTTGCGGCTATGTAGTTCACCTTTGACCGCCTGTACATGCTTTACGACATTGTCATAGTATTTATCGTAATAACCTTTTGGGACAGCATATTCACCGCGTGCCAGCGCAATAATAAACCACTCATCCCCAAAAGAGGGATTTGGCGCTTTCGTCACCATAAATTGCCCAGTTGTTTTATAAGCATCTATCGTCGAAGCGTTTTGTGCAGAAACGGGTGCTACAATTAGCATTAGAGCAAGTAACATCATAAATAACATAGATAATTTTTGCTTCATTTAATCGACCTCCATCTTAAAAGGGCCATCCAAAAAGGATATACCTTTTGGACAGCCCTAGCTTCTATGTTGTCACAACAAGGCTGTATGAAAAGTTTGACTTGTCTTTGATACAATGAAAAATTGATTTTTACTTATTCATTTTAATTTAAAAGAAAAGGTGTTCAATTCAGTATTTACAACCTTTTAAATGGTCGTATGAATCGTTTGAAAATCAATGCTTTCAAGGTTCCTCTTTTTTACGGAGAAAATTACATCATATCTATAATCATTAATGTACGTTTTAAAATTTTGGCTGTTTGATCACGTGTTAATGAAGATTTTGGGTCAAACGAGCCATCAGGCTTACCTGTCATAATATCAAGGCTATTTAATAGCTCGATATACGATTGGTATTCAGAGCTAATTAAATTTTGGTCATTGTAATTTGTATCGCTAGCTGTCTGTGTCTGATAGTTCACATATTCAAGTACACGAGCCATTAGGGCAGCAGCTTGTTCACGTGTAATATGCGCTTCTGGGTCAAATGTTGAAGTAGTCGTCCCATTTGTAATACCTGCTTCAAACAAAGCTTGAACATCTCGTTCATACCATTTGCCATCAGTATCGCTAAATGGATTTTCACCTGTTAGCTGTAAGCCAAGTGCGCGACTGACCAATGCTGCAAATTGTGCACGAGTAATCGGTTTATTCGGTTCAAATGTATCAGGTGTTACACCTTGAATAACAAGACGACTTGCTAAATACTCAATTTCCTCTTTGTTTGCTAGATGGGCAATATCATTAAATGTAACTGAGCTTTCCGTAACAACGAATGTACCGCTTGTTTTCGTTAATACAATAATTTGACCATCCACGATTTTATGTGGTACTGCTTTATATTGACCACCAACAAGTTGTAAAACAACTGTCTTTGGCGAAATATCACTAGAAGGAATCGTTACTTTTAAGTAATCTTGCTTTGTTGAAAGTGGTTTTAATCTGCCATCAGCGGTTTCGATTCCAAAGTTGACAGTGAATTGATTATTTTCAGGCTGCTTAGTGACTGAAATTACTACGTTTTCATCTTCCGCAAGTTGAATTCCTGCAAATGTAGCTGTCGGAACTTCTACTTTGAAGTTATTTTCACTTTGAACGATAAGCGTTTGAATATTCTTTTCAAGATATTCTTGAATATTTTCCGATGTAATGACTGCTTTGTTGCTGCCAGCTTCAACTGTAATTTCAGTAACTGCACTGTCCACTACAGTTGTTTCCCCAACATTTTCAGCTTGTTCAGTTTCACAATCTTCCACGCTTTCAGGACATTGCTTTTCTTTGCATTCCTCATCATCCTCAGCGCAGACAGTACCACCAGCGCCGCCACTTTCAATTCCGTCAACATAACCACCAACATCTTTTCCTAAATCAGTTGTATAAAGCCATTCAACAGAATCATTTGCAGAGAGAACGTAATTGGCAGCAGAGTATGAAGGGAAATGACCATTTACTCGATACATCCAACCACTTAAAGCCCCGCGGTCGAATTCATAAAGACCTGCGATACCATCAATATATACGCCATACTCTGTTTGGCGATAGCTTAGTGCAATGCCATTTTCCTCAGTTACACGTCTTAAAACATCAAAAGCCGTTTCTCCAGCAAATAATTTAGTTGCTGTTGCTCTTAACGGTACTTCATTGGAAGAAATTCGAATAGATACCGTTGCATAGCCAATTTCCTCTTTTTCAGAAGGAACAGTTGGTGGATTTCCATTATTATCAGGAGGGGAAGGCTCCTCCTCATCGCTATCATCCCCGTCGTCAGGCTTAGATGGATTATCTTTCGTATCTGACATATCGTATAGCGTTGTTTGTCCACTTAGTAAACGGTTGTAGGCTGCTAATGTATAACCAACCTGCACTGTTGCCATGCCATTTGCATTTGTTTGGCTATGAACATGTTTAAAGCCACCGTCAGTTGATTGATATGTCATTATATTAGAAATGACTTTGTTAAATCGTTCATCCTTATTTACATCAATCCCTAAGCTTACAAGTGCTGTTACAACTTGGGCAGCACTTTCAGGGTTTTCAGAACCTTTGAATGAAGAAAAATCTGCTGATTTATAGCCACCATTAGGTAATTGTATTATTGCTAATTTAGCAATTGCTCGATCAATTACTTCTTTTACTTTTATATTACTTTGATAATATGGTGCAAGTGCTTGTAGTGTCATCCCTGTTACGTCTGCGTCATCATTACTACCACTTAATGCAAAGCCACCAACACCTTTAATTTCCTTCGATAAAATATAATCTATTAATTTATCTCGCGTTGTTGTTGCTGTTTCTGGCAAATCGAATGCCCAAGTATCAAGGGCAATCAATGAATAGACTGCGGAGTTTATGCCAGGACTTATAGCAAAATTATAATCTGTTAACTTTTCTACAAGATTGTAACCACCAACATCTCTAGGATCTTTACCAATTGCAGTAAGTGCAATAATTACTCGAGACCAATCTGTTGATTGGCTACCTATTTTCCCATTTGTTGCTTTTACATGTTTTACGAGATTGCTATAATATTGCTCATAATAATCTTTATATTTATCAGAATTGTCACCACGAGCTAATGTTAAAATTGTCCATTCTGAGCCATAAGTAGGTATAGCTGAGCTTGATAATAAATAATTGGCAACAGCATGATAGGCATCGACTGTAGGAGGTTGCAATTCTATTAAACGTTTTTGTAAAGCCTCTAATATTGCATAGTTTGTGACACGAGTTTTGAATTCATCTAGCAATTGGTCATAGGCCAGCTGTGCCTCAATTACTTTCGATCTGTCAGCCCAAACTAGTGTTTCTACAGAAGGAAGCGCATCAATTTTAGAGATAACTAGATTGATATCACCTTCTGCATTCAGTATTTTTTCTTTTTCTAACAAAGTATTATAGTTGCCTATGCGACTTTGCCAGTTTCCAGGGTCTGTTATACGTAATAAGCTTTGATACGCATCTTTAGCTGCTTTTAATTGCTCAAAAGCGAATGGGCTAGTTACATCAATGGCATCAATTAACAATGCTACATATTTTGCTTCCTTGGCAAAAAGCTCTTGTTTGTTTGTGACGTCATCTTTAAACGGTTGATTTACAGGGGGTAAACTAGGGACCCATGGATTAGGCACTGTTCGGACGCTAGTTATGCCATTATACTTTTTTCTAGCATAGTCTAGAGATTCTTTTATTATCGGATTTACTGTTAAATCTTCTATTTCTGGAAGTGCGTCAATAGCAAGAATTGCATATTTAACTTCTTTTTCAGCTAACGCATGATCAAGAGCTTCTAATGTTGAATCAGTCGGCTTCCATCGACCGCTAATGTTGAAAAGAGATGTATATACTTTACGTATTTCTTCAAGCTGAGCACTAAGATTTGCATCTAAAGTCGTTATTTGCTCAACAGGAGGTGTCGCATTAGTTGGATCGGTCATATAGTTGATGGCGAAGTTAGCTTCTTTTTGACGTAACAGTTGTTGATAAGGCGTCGTATCGAATATATTTCGTATGCCTAACTGTTGTAATTTAGCTTCTTTTTCTCTAATTGCAAGTAGTTGTTGATAAATCGCTTCGGTTGGTTCTAATTCATCAGGCAATGCGATAATTAAATCGCTTATTTCCTTTACTGCCTCTGGAACAACCTGAACTTTAACAGTTTTAGATATTGTATCTACGGTAGCAGTAATCTCTGTATCTCCAATGCCGACAGCTGTTATGAGCCCATCGGCATCAACTGCTGCAACTTCAGGATTACTCGAAGTCCATGTAATTATGGCGCTATCATCTGTAGTTGGGATAGAAGCAGTAAGTTGAGCTGTATCACCCGATTTTAATAATAAAGGTCCCTCTGGATTCAGCTGGATAGCATTAATTAAAAGCGGTGTAAATTCCATAAAAGGAGCTAATCCATCTGAATCACCTAATGGTATCTGTTGCCCAAGCTCGCTTTCAGATTTTAATACATTATCTTGCTCTGTTGAATCTTCCAATTCTATTTCATTATTAGGCTCTATAGCATTATCTTGTTCTATTAAATTATCAAGATTACTATCGCTGATTTCATTAGTATTTTCAATGTTTAGCTCGTTTATTTCTCCTTCTAAATGCTGTGCTTTAATTACACTAACTGGAGAGAATAGTGATAATACTAAAATAAAGACAAGTGCTATATGCAGTTGTTTTTTCCATATAGTCAATTCAAAATCACACCTTTATAAATAGTTAAATACTGACAAGGAAAGAGTGTATCACCTTGTCAGTATTAGTTGACTTAGCTATTGTACTTCGATTTCAAGAGGATCACTTGCTAAACCGCCAAGTAATGCACTAGCAGAGGCCGTAATGATAATAGTGCCTGCATTTGCTTGACCTGCAAATGTAATGACAGCTTGTTGATTTGTATTCACAGTAATCGACTGCGCTGTTAATGCAGTTGTACCTGTATTAATTGTCCAATTTGCTAAATTAGAAGCCGCCACAGTATTAAATAAATCACCAGTTAAATTTACTGTAACAGATGGATTTACATCATCGACAGCAACTGTATTTGTAGTCTTTAATTGAGCCCAAGTTGTGTAATACACACGAACTACATCATTAGCAGATAATACATAAGCGTCTAATCCAACAGTGGGACTGTTACCATTTACTGTATATACCCAGCCATCCCAGCCACCTAGGCTACCAGCTGCTAGTCCTTCGATTGACTCAAGATATGGACCAAAAGTAGGGTGAACTGTTACGACATAAGACTTGTTTTGAGCTGTTAATACTTGCTCTAAAAATGATAATGCAGTTGTACTAGCAGTAACATCTTGAGTTGTAGAAGTAACAATAGGTGTGCCATATAATCCATCAACAGATAAGGAAACATTTGACACTGTTGCTCGTTGTACCTCATTTACCGGCTGTAATACCGCCGCACTTGCTGCTGGTGATACGAGCGAAACTGCCAAAAGCAGGGCAAACGCTAGATGCCACCATTTTTTGAATTGAACCATTTACAAAACCTCCTATTTTTTATTTCGTGAATGTTTTGCAGTTAACTCAAAAATAAAAAGATGCTCCTCCAAAAAGGGGAAGCATCTCATGGAAAACAGAAAATAGGCATAGTGTGCCTGTCCGTCTATTTGCCGTAAGTTCTCCTAGCTTCCGAAGAGAGTTAATACGATGAAATAAAGGCAGGTCTCCTGGCTCGTGTATCCTAGTTCAGAACCTTCCCATCTACTAGAGGCATTTTTCCTCGTTGGACAGTGGTATACTCTGTAGTCATCTACACTTACAGTTGCGGAAACAGCTTCGGTTTTGCACCGAATTCCCTATTAAGCTCATAAATTGAGCACCTTTATTCTGCAATTACTATTCACTTATTGGTAAGTGTAGCATAATTCTCTGGTTTTCGAAATAGTTAGAAAAAGAGAAAAGACCATCTGAAATAATAAACGTTTCAGATGACCTCCTTTAAATTTAAAATATTACATCATATTTGCAATTTGTAGCGTTCTTTTTAGTATTTTTGCCGTTTGTCCACGAGTTAATGGAACTTTTGGCTCAAAATTTCCATTCTCTTTTCCTGTCATAATATTAAGGCTATTTAATAGCTCAATATAAAGGTTTTCTCATATCCCTATGAATGTTACTATCAATTTGAGTGTTAAAAATAAGAAGAGGGGTGGCTGACGCATGACAGCAAACACATGGGCATATGCCAAACGCTTAGATGAAACATATGAAATTGCCTCAATGCGGGAGGAGTTTTATATGCAAGAGGGGCGTATTTATTTCGATGGCAATTCATTAGGGCTGATGTCAAAGCGTGCAGAAAAGACGTTACACAGCTTGATGAATTCATGGAAAGAATACGGTATTGATGGTTGGACAAAGGGCGAGCATGCTTGGTTTTTCCTTGCTGAGAAGCTTGGTGCACAAATGGCACAAATTGTAGGCGCACAAAAGGAAGAGGTAGTTGTCACTGGCTCGACAACGAGCAATTTACATCAGCTCGTTGCGACATTTTACAAGCCAGAGGGAAAGAGAACGAAGATTTTAGCGGATGAATTAAATTTCCCCTCTGATATTTATGCTTTAAAATCACAACTAGCATTAAAGGGTTATGATGAGTCACATTTAATTCGTGTGGCATCACGAGATGGGCAAATGCTAGATGAAGAAGATATTATTGCGGCAATGACAGATGAAGTAGCATTAATTGTTTTACCGGGTGTGCTTTATCGCAGTGGGCAAATTTTAAATATGGAGCAATTAACGAAGGCAGCACATGAACGTGGTATTATAATTGGCTTTGATTTATGTCATTCAGTTGGCTCAGTTGTACATCATTTACATGACTGGAATGTGGATTTTGCTTTTTGGTGCACGTATAAGCATTTGAATGGCGGACCGGGTAGTACAGGGGCTCTTTTTGTGCATGAGAAGCATTTTGGGACAGCACCGGGCTTAGCTGGCTGGTTTGGCTCAAATAAAGAAAAGCAATTTACGATGAGTCATACATTTGAGCCAGCATTTGAGGCTGGGGGCTTTCAGGTAGGAACACCAAATGTGTTGAGTATGGCGCCATTGTTAGGAGCGCTTGGGTTGTTTAATGAAATGGGCATTGATAATGTGCGAAAGCGTTCGTTGGCATTATCAGATTACATGCTGCAATGCGTGGAGGATATGCTTGGTGAATATAGCTTTAAAGTGTGTAGCCCAGTAGAGCATGAAAGGCGTGGTGGTCATATTTATCTAGAGCATCCAGATGCCGCACGCATTTGCAAGGCATTGAAGGAGCGCGGTGTTATTCCTGATTTCCGTGCACCACAGGGGATTCGCTTAGCGGCAGTTGCAATGTATAACACATTTGAAGAAGTGTATAAATGTTTTGAAATTTTAAAGGATATTATGGAAACGAAAGTATATGAGAAATTTACGAATGAAAGAGAGATTGTAGCGTAATGGGGTGGATTGATATAACACAGCCGTTGAACAAAAATATCGCGACATGGGCAGGCGATACAAAATTTATCTATGAAACGGTTGCAACAAAGGAGCATACAGGCTCTGTCAATGTCGGTATGCTACAGATGAGCCTTCACTCAGGCACGCATATGGACGCACCATTTCATTTTGATAACAATGGACAGACATTTGAGCAGCTTGATTTAGAGCGCTGTATCGGAAAAGTGGTCGTTGTGGAATGCTTGGATAGTGAATTTATTGAAATGTCGCATGTTGCAGGGAAAATTACAGGAGTAAATGCTGTATTTTTTAAAACAAAAACGCTAGCTAACGCACATATTTTTCCTCAGGAAGTACCTACACTAACAATAGAAACTGTAGCGTATTTAAAAGAAAGCGACATTAATTTAATTGGAGTGGATGTGCCATCAGTTGATAAAGTAACTTCAAAGGAGCTACCAATACACCATGCGCTAGTAGAGAGTGATATTTATATAGTAGAAAACTTATTGCTTGAGCATATCAAAGCAGGGCGCTATGAGATGATTATTTTACCTCTATTAATAGAAGGAGCAGATGGTAGTCCTGTAAGAGCAGTCATCAAAGAGGAGGAGCAATAATGTCGAACAATTACAAGCCATTTGAAGATGAGAAAAAAATCGTTACGGATTTCAAAGACCGTATGACCTATACAGATTATTTACATTTAAACGAGGTTTTAGCTTGTCAAAAGCCGCTAACAGATGAGCATGATGAAATGCTTTTTATCGTTGTCCATCATGTCAGTGAGCTTTGGATGAAGCAGATTTTACATGAAGTCAAATCGGCAACGCTTGATATTCATAATGGGCGCTTACCTGAATCATTTAAAAAGCTAGCGCGTGTTTCACAAGTGCAAAACCAGCTAAAAAACGTATGGGATGTGCTTGCAACATTAACGCCTGCTGATTACTTAAATTTCCGAGACCAACTCGGGAATTCATCAGGTTTTCAATCCTATCAAAATCGTTTACTAGAGTTTTATTTTGGCTATAAAACACCGCATATTTTGCAAATTTATGCACATGATGAAAAAATATTAGCAATGCTTCAAGAAGCTTATAATGCGCCTAGCCTATATGATGAAGCGATTCGCACGCTGGCAAAGCGCGGATTTATCATTGATGAGGAAGTATTATCACGCGATGTAACAGCAAAGTATGAGGCAAATGACAGTGTGAAAGAGGCATGGAAGGCTGTTTATCGCGAGCCTGAGAAATATTTTGATTTATATGAGCTTGCTGAGGAGCTTGTCGACATTGAGGACTTATTCCAGCAGTGGCGTTTCCGCCATATGAAAACGGTTGAGCGCATTATTGGCTTTAAAATGGGAACAGGTGGCTCAGGTGGTGTTAGCTATTTGAAAAAAGTGTTAGACCAATATTTCTTCCCAGAGCTATGGCAGCTACGCACAGAGCTTTGATAGGAGTAAGTTTAGTTACGTAAAAATTAGCTTGATTAAATAAAGTGAAACTTCAAGCAGTGGAGGTTTTTCTCATCCCCACTGATTGTTAGTTAAACCAATCGGGCTTTTACGGGCAGTATCATTTTCACTTAAGTCTTGAAGTGGAAGCCCTACTGCCTGTTAATGCGTGATAAACCGCTTCTATATACCTAGATAATAATTGAGAAAAATTTAAAAAGAATTTTATAGCTAGTATTTGAAGGTTTTAATATCTTAAGCCCTTATTAAAATACAATTAAATACAAAGGTAGAGCTAAAAACAGGTCTTATAGTTTAGTTCTGTTTTTAGCCTTTTATATACATGTGGACCTAATGTATGATAAATAAACAAATTTTGCTATAACTTTTACGCCATTTTTTGTATACTAGAACTATTCTGTTTTTCAGACATAACTTTTGACATAGAAATTAGAAATATTTCGACAAAAAATACAGTACATACTTGTCTGATTCAGAATGCATTATTTTAATACTCGCTAATAGAGGGAAATTCAGTTCAAGTTAATCCGAAGCCTTTCGTGGAAGTCATAAGCTTTATGGCGTTTTTTTGCATGAACTTGGAGAAATCTGGATTAGAGTTAGTCGAGGCGTATTAATACAGAGAAAGGTGAGAATGTATGGAAGTGCAAGAACAAAAAGTAGCGAGTGGTTCAAAAAAGAAATGGCTAATCGGCGGAGGTGTAGCAGCACTTGTTTTAGCAGGAGGGGTTGGTGCAGGAGCGTTATTTATGAAATCTCCGAAAGCCGCATATCTTGCTGCTGAATCTGAAACTGCTAGTGAAATGGTTGCTTTCTTTGAAGATAAGTATAAAGAAGAATTGAAATGGTCCGAATTAGCAAAAACGGCTGTTATCCAAAATGACCTAAAAATTACTGGTGAAATTCAAAGTGATTATGAGGAAAGTCCAATATTCGATATTATTAACTCTTCAGCAATTAATATTTCGGCAACATCAGATGTGAAAAATAAAAAGTTTGCATTCGGTTTAGGTGGGGAGATTGCAGATGTCAAAGTAGATAATTTTGAATTGTTCGCGACACAGGAGGAATATGTATTCAATGCACCGTTTTTAACAGAGGCAATATCTGTTTCAGCAGAAAAGTTAAATGAACTAGCCGATGGCGAACTAAGCTGTGGGCAAGATGTTTTATTTGAAACAGAAATTATGACGAAGGAGCAACAAGAATATATTAAGAAAAACTTAGCTACTACTATTTTCAAAGAGTTACCGGAAGAAGCTTTTACAAAAGAGAAAAATAAAATTGTTATGGATTTATCAAAGCAAGATGTGAAAAAAGTGATGGAAGCCATTGCAAAAAAGCTAGAAACAGACCCTGAACTTGAGACAATTTTAAAGCAAGTTATGGCAACACAAGGTGTTTGTGATGATGAAACCGTTACAGAAATGAAAAAGCAATTGATTGATGGATTGGGTGAAATTGAGTTCGGCTTTGTTTCAACAATTTGGGTTGAAAAGGGTAAAATTATTGAACGAGAATTGAAATTTAAAGAAACAGATGATTTTGTCATTACTGGAAAGCAAACATTTGGTAATGAGTTTACATTTGACTATCAATTGAAAGGTGCTGAAGAGCAGGTTTCCATTGATGGGAAATTCCAAAAAAGTGATAAAGCATCTGACCGTGTTCAATTAGCTTTAGAAGATGTGAAAATTGTTTATGAGTCAGAGGAAAATAAGGAAAAAAATCAGCACAACTTCGAACGTAAATTTATTTTTGAAGGTGCAGGCGAGTCAGTTACGTTAAATTGGGATGGTACATCGGAGTATAGGGCAGATAGCGTAAATGGGGAGCATACAATCTACATTGAAATGGCTGGTCTTGGTAAAATAGCTATAACAATTGAGCAGGACAGTAAAAAAGTGAAGGCTATCGAATTACCAGCTAAAATAAAGGATGTAAGTAATTTATCAGAGGAAGAGCTTTCTGATTATATGGCTACAGTTCTTGAAAATGCTTTAGTTTGGGCAGAAAACTTTATGGAAGAAACAGGCTTTAATGATTACTTCTATGATGACTATTATTATGATGATTACTACTATGATGAAGATTTCGATTTTGATGAATATTACGGGGAAGATTATGACTTCGAGTTTGATGAAGACTATGAAGAAAATCAAGATGATTATTAAAGAGATAGATTATTTGCGCTAGGCGAGTAAGGGGTATATTACATGAAAGTACTGAAAAATATATTCTTTTTTACAACGCAAAATGTACGTTATTTAAAGAAGAAGTGGTCCTCACTTCTTCTTCTTTTTATCATGCCGATTTGCATGATTTCTTTAATTATTCTACTCATATTACAATTCATGATGCCTAGTGAACAACAGAAATCTACACTAGCGATTGTTGACAATGACCGCACTGAAGAAACGAAGGTGTTAACACAATTGCTTGTGATGGCGCTCAAAGGCAATGACTATATTGAGATAGAGCGCATGTCTGAGAAGGAAGCGCAGCAAGCAATGAAAGAGCGACGAATAACAAGCTATGTGCAATTTCCCACAGGTTTAACAAATGATTTATATGCGGGGAATCCAATTGCTTTACCGCTTGTTGGTAATCCAAACAAGCCGGTAGAAAATGCGATGATTAAAAACTTGCTTCACAGTATGTCTTCTTATATAGAATCAGCCCAAGCGAGTATTTTGACGGTATATGAATATGCGCAAGAAACGTCGATAAGCAAAGAGAAATATAGGCAGTTACAAGAAGAAATATTTATTGAATACGCTATTTTTACATTAGGAAAAAATAATTTACTTGTTCAAAATACAATCAATAACATTGCCACAAGTAAGCCTGTTTATTATTACACAATTTCAACATTATTCATTTGTCTAACAGTTTGGCTAGTGGGCTTTCATATGCTTTTAATGAAAGAGGAAACGCTTAGTATTCAGAAGCGTTTACAAATGTTTGGTGTGACGGTTGCACAAGGTTTTATTGCTAAGGGGATTGTTGCAATAGTCGGCTCGCTAGTATTTTTAATTGTGCTTTATAGCGTGGCAAATTACTGGCTGGAGCTAGCGCTTTATCCGCTTGATTATATGCGGCTTTTATTGTTCGTGTTATTTTATTGTATTTGCTTTACTTATTTATTAGGGCTTGTAGAGCTTATTTGTCATGATGCTAAAGCGAGGCTTATGCTTCAAATTGCTTTAGTAGTGTTTGTTATTCTGATAAGTGGAGCCGTGTTGCCGATTATTTATTTTCCATACGCACTACAGCACTTTATTACATATACATTTCCTTATGAAGCTTTTTCATGGATGATTGATATTGCACTTGAAAATCGCAACTATGCGAACTATAGTAGTCTAGCTATTTTTGCGGCTGTGAGTGCCATACTTTATCATCTACTGGCACGGCTTCTGGAGAGGAGACAACGATGAAAAGAGCTATTTATTTGCGAATATTGCAATTAAAATATGAATGGAAGTCAACAATCGTATGGCTGTTATTTCCCTTTATAGCGACAATCGTTATTTACAACTTGATGCTTTCTCTTTTAGATGACAGCAAAATACCGATAGGTGTTGCGTTAGAGGATGATTCTACTTATGCAGCGGAAGTAGTTGAGCACTTACAGCAAGTAGAGTATTTAGATGTACGCATTATGAAAAAGTCTGAGATGCTACGTCTTTTAGAGCAGCACGAGCTTGATAGTGTTTTTGTCATTCGTGGCAAGTACGAGGAAAATATGAAATTAGGTAGAAAAAAAATCGTTGAAGCGTATGCCTCGAATCGCTCTTATGCATATGAGGCGGCAAAGGAAATCGTTAGCTCGATTGTAATGGAGCAGGCACTTCGTTCAAAGGTAGTACGTGATGTTGAGCAGCTATTGCAAGATAATGATTTAATGCATTTATTTGATGAACAAATAATTGAGGGGAAAGTAAGTGCTCGCCAAGATGGAACCGATTTAATCTCCATTCCTTTTTCCTTTTTTCAGATGGAACAAGATGATATGGAGAAATCGCCGTTTATATCAGCTTGGGTTATTTGGTCTAGCTTCACCATATTGTCAACCTTCTTTTTATTTGATTGGCTAGTGAAGGAGCGGAAGGAACCGTCAATGCTACGTTGGTCACTAAGTGCACAGTCCTATAAAAAATACGTCTTTTTCTTATCTGTAATTTATTTCAGTTTTTTTTATATGATGGATTTATTAGCACTTTTACTATTTAGTTATGAAATATCCGCCTGGGCAATAATGGCACTTTTATTGTTCCGATTGACGTTAAATGGTTACGTTTTTGTTCTCGCACACTTATGTAAAAATGTATTAACCTATTATATTTTATCAATTTTATTTACTTTGCTATTTACTTTAACAAGCAGTGGTATTGTACCGATTCGAGATAGCGGCATAATCCATCAATTACTCAGTGCGACACAGCCTCTTTATGCTTTATTGAAGCAGGAAGTGCCATTGTTAGGATTAGCCTTTTGCAGTATATCTCTTCTTTTGTTTAGGAGGTTAAAAGATGCTTGAGGTGCAAACAATTAATAAGAGTTACAAAAAGAAAAGCGTTTTAGAAAATATTTCATTAACTATTGAACGTGGGGAAATCGTTGGGCTTGTCGGTGAGAATGGTGCTGGAAAGTCAACATTACTGCATATTTTATCCACATTAATGCGACCAGATGCGGGTGAAATATATTGGAACGGATTATCATACCGTCAGCACTATCAAGAGATTAAGCAAAAGATTGGCTTTGTTCCTCAGGATTTAGCAATTTGGGAGCATTTTTCAGTTGAAGATAATATGCGCTATTTTGAGCAATTAAGCTGGAAAAATATCGGTATTGAAGCTTGCAAAAAAATTTGTGAAGAAATGCAGCTTATGCAATGGAAGGAGCCAGTTTCTAGCCTTTCAGGTGGAATGAAGCGCAAATTAAATTTAGCAATTAGTCTTATTCATCAGCCAGAGCTACTGCTATTAGATGAACCAACTGTCGGTATTGATATGCGCTCGAAGCAAGAAATTGGGCGTTTTTTGCAGTTGCTTGCTAAAACACAAGGAACTACGATAATTTATACTTCTCACGATATGAGTGAAATAGAGCAATTTACAGACAGAGTGCTATTAATAGGAAAGGATTATTACTATCAAAACTTACTGTCAGCTAGGGGAATCCATGTTGATTGTTTATCTTGATTCAATTAATTATGCCCCAGCTAACTTTAGTCCAGAAATTCAAGTGTACAATCATCCGCCGATAGTGTGACAGTACGCTTTACTAATCCGCAAATTTTAGGCTATTACCTCGGCGCTACAGCCGCAGATAAAAGTGTTAGCATTAGCAATACAGATTTTATCTCTGTTTTTGAATTCGTTATGAAATTCCAAGAGATATTAGATGATTATAACCAAAAATATAATAAGCATACATTAAATTTATTTTAGGAAAAATGGAGTTTTCCGAAAAGTCCATTTTGTTTTGACACCGCACTGAAATCAATGTTTTCATCGCTTCCCTTTTACTGAAGCGTAACACTGCTAAAGCCAATGTTCATTCCATTTTTAAAAGAGGGGATTATGAATCAACATTTTGCGAAACATCATCGCTACTGTCCAAAATGCCGGCTATGCACGGCTTTTTGGACAGCCCTAGCCCTCAATCAACTATTCAATCGTTATTTTCTTTAATGCTTCGTTACCTGTGTACCAATCAAACTCAATTTCAAATGAATGCTTGTCACCTTTTTTCGTATAGGAGTATTCGATTTTGAGTTGCTCTGATGGGCGGACAGTTGTTGGTTCAGTTCCTCGGACAAATGTAAACTCCCCATTTTCCTTAAGCTTTTGAGCAATTGCTTCAAGCGTTGTGGCAAATTCTTCTACGTTTTGTTGTTCCTTATGCTTAATTAAAACTTCTGTAACGGGCTTGTTCGGCTTTTGCATCAAAATCCCTCCTCATTCTATTATTATTTCTATTATATCATATTTTCTCCACTTATTTGTAAGCGCTGTCAATTGCGTATAGATGTAATCTATTTTATACTTCTCTCAAGTAGTAGAGGGGGATTTTTTATGTGTATTATCGTATTAGGTTATAAAGTGCATCCAGCGCATTCGTTAATTGTAGCTGCGAATCGAGATGAGTTTTACAGACGACCAGCACAAGCAATGCAAAATTGGTTAGATGCACCGCATATTTGGGCTGGTAGAGATTTGGAAAAAATGGGTACATGGCTTGCTGTAAGTAATAATGGACGCTTTGCAGCAGTGACAAATTACCGTGACCCACGCTTACCGCTTACTGGAGAAAAGTCGAGGGGGGAAGTACCTGTCGATTTTATGAATACGCCGCTAAGCGCCCTACAGTTTGCACAGCAGCTACAGAAGGAGCGACATTTGTATGGAGCATTTAATGTATTGCTTTATGATGAAGAAAATTTAGTGCATTACAACACGGTGATGGATGAGCTAATGATTGTTCCACCAGGTATTCATTGTATATCAAATGCGACGCTTAATACACCATGGCCAAAAGTGATGCGTTTAAAGAATGCTTTTAATGAAACAATTGAAACAACTACGGAAGATGAGGCATTATTTGCAATTTTAAAGGACACAATAAGAGCAGAGAATCGGGATTTACCTGCCACAGGCGTGCCGTTTGAAATGGAACAAAAGCTTTCATCTATTTTCATCCATTTTGATGGCTACGGTACGCGAGCTTCTAGCATCGTGAAGAACACTAATAATGGCTGGGATATCGCAGAGCGCAGCTTTATAAATGGACAATTTGCTGGGGATGTGCGATTTGAGATAACAAAACAGCATAGTGAAGTATAATTCCTTTCTATAAAAGGGAATTTACAGATATTAATTGTTGGGGGTATAAAATTGGAAACAATTATAAGAATTAATCATGTAACAATTCAATGCTTAAAAAATGTAAAACACGGCATATTTAAAACGAATTCTACTTTTAATCTAGATGGGGCTGATATCATCGGGTTTTATGGTCAAAATGGCTCTGGAAAAACGGCTGTTGTTGAAGCATTTAGTCTTTTAAAAACATTGCTACAAGCAAAAGCATTGCCTGATAATAGAAAAAAGCTTATTTATTTTAAAGAAAAAAGCATTGAATTACACATTGAATTTCTTATAACCAACCAATTAGGACAATATTTTGTTAAATATTTTGTGGAATTGCAAGAGGGGTACGAAACATTAAAGGTTTTGAAGGAGACTTTATCCTATAAGGAAAATAAAAGTGGAAAACGCTATAAAGAGCTAATATCGAAGCAGGATAACAAAATTTCAATTCGTAATAAAACAATGGAATTGTTTCGCGAAAAGCAAAGAGTTAGCTTGCTAGTAGCCAATCATTTAGCGGATGAAAATGCAACATCCTTTATTTTTAGGGAAGAATTAGCGTGCGTGTTGGCATCGTTTTGTAATGAAGCAGAAAATGAAATAATTAAAAATCTAAAGCAAGATTTTACTGATAATTTCCATGTAATTGATGCGATTCATTACGGTTTACTTGTCGCAAATCTCGTTATGCCTTTTCGTATTCATGTGGAAGGTATAAGAGGAAACATACCGTATGAATTAAGGGATACAATGCTTTTACCTAGAGAAATGTTTACAACGATTGAAAAAGTTGTGGAACAAACAAATATGGTATTAACAACAATTATTCCAGGGCTTTTTATAAAAGTACGTGAAATAAATATTGAAAAAATGAGTAGTGGACAAGATGGTGTTCGTTTTGAATTTTTGTCGGTAAAGGAGGACATTGAGCTTCCTTTACGTAGCGAATCACAAGGGATATTGAAAATTATTTCCATTTTAAGCACATTAATCGCTGTATATAATAATCCAAATGCTTGTGTTGTGATTGATGAATTAGATGCGGGTATTTTTGAATACTTATTAGGAGAAATGCTAGAAGTTCTTAGTGAAAGTGGGAAAGGTCAATTATTTTTCACGTCGCATAATTTGAGAATTTTAGAGGTGCTCCCAATTCAAAATTTATGGTTTACAACATTAAATGAGGAACAGCGTTATATGCAGCTAAAAGGTGTGAAAAAATTAAGCAATGCGCGTGATATTTATTTGAGAGCGATTCAATTAGGCGGGCAAGATGAGGCTATCTATAATGAAACGAATATGTACGATATTAAAAAGTCTTTTAGGAAAGCAGGTAAAATAATTGGCTAGGGCACAAAAAAAGGTTGTTATTTTATTAGTCGAAGGTGACACTGATGAATTACTACTAATTGAGCGTTTAAGACAGTTATTTAAAGAGAAGGAAATTCGCTTTGAGCCACAAAATGGCGATATCTTCTATCAAAGAGAGAAAAAAGAGTTGGCTATTAAAGAAGTAATCGGAGACAGAGTAAAAGAAATATTAATGAAGCGGAAATTTAAAGCTTCCAATATATTAGCAGTGCTGCATATACTTGATACAGATGGCTGTTTTATAGCGCCAGAGCATATTATAGTCGATACGGAGCAAGGCGTTTTGACACAGTATAATAAAGATTGTATAACGGTTAATTCCGAGGAACAAAAGAGCAGAATTGAGGAGCGCAATGAAATTAGGTCGCGCAATGTCCATATAATGAGTTCAGCAACTCATATTGCGCAATATGCCTATCAAGCTTATTATTTTTCGCGCCATTTAGAGCATGTTGCGTTTAATGAAATGAATCCATGTAAAGAGGATAAGGTAGAAAAGATAGAAGATTTTTTAGAACAGCTAGAAATACCAATTGAGCAATTTCTAGCACAGTATATGCCATTTGAGCAGAATGAGGATTATAGCACGTTATATGCAAAAAGCTGGGAGTTTATTATGGACAACATTAATTCGCTTGAGCAGTATACGAACGCTTCGTTAATGTTTCAGTTTTTAGAAAATGATTCGCAGCATATATAATTTAAACAAAGGGGGATTTTTAATATGCGTGAAGTAGTCATTGTAGCCGCAACTCGAACGGCGGTTGGAAAACGTAAAGGGGCACTTAGTCAAATGCGGGCAGATGATTTAGCCGCAGTAGTTTTGGAAGAGGTTGTGAAGCGAGCTGGTATTCAGAAGGCAGATGTAGAGGATGTTATTTTAGGCTGTGTGACGCAAAGCGCGGAGCAGGCAGGGAATATTGCACGGACCGCACTATTAATCGCAGGCTTTCCCGTCCATGTACCTGGCGTGACAATTGACCGTCAATGTGGCTCTAGTCAGCAGGCAGTTCATTTTGCGGCACAGGCCATTTTAGCAGGCGATATGGATATTGTTATTGCTGGTGGTGTGGAAAGTATGACACGTATGATGATGGGCTCAAATTATATGGGAGTAGCACCTAGTGAGCAGCTAACAAAGCAGCATGAAATTATTCACCAAGGCTTATCAGCGGAGCGTATTGCGGAGAAGTGGAGGCTGAGTGCAAAGCAATTAAATAACTATGCTGTGATGAGTCATCAGCGTGCATTAAAGGCAATTGCTGAAGGGAAATTTATAGAGGAAATTATTCCTATTGAAGTGCAAAATGAAACAGGTGAGACCGTTATTTTTAATACGGATGAAGGACCAAGAAAAGATACGACGCTGGAAAGCTTGAGCAGCTTAAAAGCTGTTTTTCAAGAGGATGGCGTTATTACAGCGGGCAATGCAAGCCAAATGAGTGATGGTGCATCGGCAGTTTTACTAATGTCACGTGAGAGAGCAGAGGCGCTAGGCATTAAGCCATTAGCCCGCATTGTTGCCCGTGCAGTCGTAGGCTCTGACCCGACACTCATGCTTACAGGTCCAATGGCAGCAACAGAAAAAGTATTGTTAAAAGCAGGTTTATCTTTAGCTGATATGGATACATATGAGGTGAACGAAGCCTTTGCACCAGTGCCTCTTGCTTGGGCAAGGGATACAGGAGCAAGCATTGACAAATTAAATGTAGACGGTGGTGCAATTGCTTTAGGGCATCCACTTGGTGCAACAGGTACAAAGCTACTGACGACAATGCTTTACCGCATGCAAAGAGAACAGCAACGCTACGGTTTACTAGCAATTTGTGAAGGTATGGGCATGGCGAATGCAACGATTATTGAAAGGCTTTAGTGGGACGTTTGGGACGCTGGCAGCTGTGTTTTAAAAAAATAGCTTACTAAGGTAGGAGAGCAAAAAGGTTTTTGGGAAATGAAGGAAACATTAGATTTAAAGGAGGGGGCTGCCTTTTCGGGCAGCCCTTGACTTAAAAAAAGTATTTTCTTTAGAACAAGGAAGTAAAAGGTATTCATAGGAAATTTGTTTTTGATATGCTTAAGTTAGCTATCGAATGCCTCCGAATAACGCACAGTACCCTGCACATTTTGTAGTGCATCTGGCACTAATTCAAGTGCCATGAAAATCTCGCTTGGTACTTCAAATGGAGCAAAAATATTCCACCCTCGCGCTTGACGGAAGCCGAATTTCGGATAGTATGCCGCATGGCCTAGTACGATAACCGATTGCTGACCGATTTCGGCTGCTTTTTGCAATACCTCCTGTATCAATTGACTACCGACTCCTTTATTTTGACATGCCGGTAAAACCGAGACAGGTGCAAGTGCTAAAGAATCAATAGATTTCTCGCCATCTTCAATCGTAATTTTCGATAGTAAAATGTGACCGATTATTTTATCTTCACTATCAACTGCGACTAACGAAAGCTCCGGTAAAAAAGCGGATGATTGACGAATACGCTGTACAAGGAAATGCTCCTTTTGATTGCTCATATCCTCATCTAAAAAAGCTTGACGTATTACATCCTCAGTAATTTCATAATCTGACGGACGCTCTTGTCGAATTGAAAAGTTCATATATAAATCTCCTTAATAAAATTCTCTCTATTAATTATGCACTATAATTGATTATACATCTATAATATCCAATGAAAATATATAATTTGTTCATTAAATCAACTATCTTTTTCATAGCAATGCGATATACTTTACACAAGATTATGTTGATTGGAGAGTTTGACAATGGGAGCAGAGAAATACCAGCAAATGATGTATCAACGCATGCGCGAAAAATTTCAAAAATGGGCTAAGGCAGACTCCATTATAGAAAAAGAAATATATTCTTTTTTACATATGTTAAAAGGAACTGCTGGCTCAGTTGGATTAAATGAGCTAACGATAATCGCTACTGACAAGCTGGTAAATCTTAATGATACGAGTGAGAAGGAATGGGGAAAGCGCGAGTGGACATTTTATTTAAGTCCGCTAATTGAAGCTCTTTCATTTTATGAAACGAATAATCCTTCACAAGAAATAAAGGAAACATCATTAAACCTTGTGACGAGTGGTATAACAAAAGAGTTTATATTAATTGTTGATGATGATATGGTGTTTATTTCTTATTTAAAAAATATTTTAGAGGAAAAAGGTTTTTCAGTGATGATTGCTCATAATGGCAAGCGTGGAATTGAGTTAATTTATGAGTTACAGCCTGCCATCGTCTTTTTAGACATTATGTTACCAGATATAGATGGCTTCTCTATTTTAAATAATATTAAAAAAATCAAAAAAGACCGCACATTTATTGCAATTATGAGCAGTCATCATAGCAAGGAAAATCGAATTAAAGCGTTTGAGCTAGGTGCAATGGATTTCGTTGCTAAGCCGATTGATGAAGATGTTTTGCTCGCATATGTGACGAATCGTCTAGCTTATAGAAAAGAGCTTGAATATGCCATTGTCATTGATGAATTAACACAAGTGTATAATCGAAAATATTTTGAAAGCCAATTAAAAATGTTAATTCAGCAATACGAGAGAATGAAAGAAGTATTTACGATTGCCATTCTTGATTTAGATTATTTTAAAAAAGTAAATGACACTTATGGACATTTAGTTGGGGATGAAGTGTTAAGGGGCTTTGCAGCGCTCGTAAAGGAATTGAAGAGGGAGCATGATGTGTTCTGTCGCTACGGTGGAGAGGAATTTGTTTTATTAATGCCGAAGACGACAGTTGAGGAAGGCTACAGGCTCGTTGAAAAAGTACGTCAAGCAATGGAAAAGAGGGCTTTTACAGCAAATAATACCGTTTTTCATGTAACATTTTCTTCAGGTATGATGACAGTGGGCCCAAATTATAAGCATGAAAAGAAATTACTAGAGGCAGCAGACCACGCGCTTTATTCAGCAAAGGAAGCGGGGAGAAATTGCGTTGTTTTGTTCGACCATTCAATTATCGATATGAAAAAATCTGAAAAAATTAAAGTCATTGTCATTGATGATGTTTACATTATTCGCGATATAATCGCAAAGCATTTTGAAGGGCTCGTAACAAGCGGCGAAACAATTATCGAAGTAGCTACATATGGTGATGGGCTTGAATTTTTACAATCAAGCTGGTATGACCCGAACTACAAATATGTAATTTTATTAGATTGGATGCTACCGAATATGAGTGGGATTGAGGTATTAAAAGAAATCAGGGCAAATTATAGCTCAAAGGAAGTTATCGTTTCCATGTTGACAGGGCGAATTGGGGAAACGTATGTATTAGAAGCTTTTAAAAATGGTGCAGATGACTATATTCGTAAGCCATTCCAAATTGCTGATGTATCATCACGTATATTACATTTAGCAGAACGTATTTTTAAAGGCAGCAAAGGATAGAAAAAGAAGCTGCTAGAAGGAGGTATGATGATGGCAAGAGTTTTAGTAGTTGATGATGAGGAAATTTTGCGTATGCTTATTCGCGATACGCTAGAGGATATGGGGTATGAAATTGAAGAAGCAGAGAATGGGCAGGAAGCGTTAGAAAGAGTGACACAAGAGCATTATGATTTAATGATTTTAGATTATATGATGCCACATGTTACAGGCATTGAAGTAATTGAACGCTTACCTGCACAAATAAAGGCTAATCTACCAATATTAATGCTGACTGCTAAATCGCAGGAGGAGGATCGCCAAAAGGTGTTTGAAAAAGGGGTGGATTACTTTATGTCAAAGCCATTTAGTCCAGTGAAGTTAATGGAAGTCGTCGAGGATATTTTAAATGGTCAATGACAAGCTGTTATTTAGGAAAAATATACGTAGTCGTTTTTTTAGAAAGCTGCTTTTGATAGCAAGCCTTTTTTTGCTGCTAATTGCTGTACTTTACTTTTATATGAATGAACGCAATAAAAGTTTAGAAAAAGAACAGAGGCTGCTCGTAGAGAAAACAGTCATCGTAGATTCTTTAACTGAAACGTATAAGGATGCTTTTTTTCAAGCGCGAGGGTATTTTGCCTATAAAAACGAGCAATATTTACAGCAAGCATATGCTGATTTAACGGAAATTGACCAACAACTCCAACAATTTGCAACGATGGAGCTAACGTTTGAAGAGCAAGAGCTTTATCAGGAGCTGATGAATTATTTGCTTATTTATCAAGATGATATATTACCAGAGGCTGTTTCCTATGTAGAAAAAGTGGATTATGAGTCTTTACGAACGCTCTCGAATGACCGAATGAATGTTGTTGTTGCTAGAGTAATTAATCTCACCAACGAATATAAAGAAAAAACAGATAAGGAATTAGATGACCTATTTGAAAAAAATATTGGCTATGGGCAAAGTTCTGCAGCTTTATCACTTCTTGTTAGCGTTTTAATTGTGCTACTCATAAGCTTTATTGTGAGAAGGCTGCTCGATAATTTAATTCGACCAATTGAGCAGCTAACGATTGCAACAAATGCGTTTGCTCTTGGACAATCCTTCGATACGAAAGATTTGGAGAAAATGGACGATGAATTAGGTATTTTAGCAAATGCCTTCGTCAATATGACTTTATCCATTCAGGATAAGGAAGAAGAGCTAACGACACAAAATGAAGAATTATTAATGCAGCAGGATGAGTTGCAGGGAAATCAATTGCAGCTACAGCATTCGTTAAATCAGCTTGAAAAATATAATCAGCTTAATCATGCATTAACATTTACGTTAGATAAGCAGCAACTGATTAACAATTTGCATGATTATCTAAATGATATTTATCAATTTGATACGAGCATTTTAACTTGGCTTGAGGGCGATGTTCATGCAATGAAGGGGCTTAGCATTGAGTTTGCTACTAATCTAATGCAGCATTTAGACAGCAATAAGCTTATGCGCCTTGAGCAGGAAGGTTTCTTTGTTATAAAGCGGGAAGTAGCAGCGGGAGAGCGCGGTATAGCACAGGAGCCATATTATGTCTATGACTTATATTCATCCATTTTAAATGCACAAGGCAAGCTTGTCGCAATATTAATGGCGA
Source organism: Metasolibacillus sp. FSL H7-0170 (assembly GCF_038593115.1). Taxonomy (NCBI): domain Bacteria; kingdom Bacillati; phylum Bacillota; class Bacilli; order Caryophanales; family Caryophanaceae; genus Metasolibacillus; species Metasolibacillus sp. FSL H7-0170. The sequence goes on from NZ_CP151964.1 coordinate 3,614,429, forward strand.
CACGAGAAGGACATGCTTTTTTAGCGGAGGAACAAAGTGGACTAAATGGTTTGTTAAAGCGTGTATCGATTGCCTTTGACCGCATATTAATGTATGAGGAAGTAGAGCGCTCAAGACAATTAAATAAAAATATTATCGAAACGATTAATGAAGGCTTGCAGCTCGTTTCAAGCGCAGGTGATATCGTGTTAATTAACCGTGCCTTTGCACAAATGACGCAAATGCAATCAGCACTAAATACGCAGTTAACTGCCAAAAAGGTGTGGCTAAGCCACTTTGAATCATTTAGCAAAGAGCCAGATGATTTGCGTGCGTTTTTTGAAAAGGCAATTGAGGAAAGCTTCAAGCATACACGCAAACTACGTTACTCTATTTCAACAGAACAGGAAACATTCATCGAAGTATATGCTACATGCTTATTTGAAGGTGCTGAAAAACTAGGGACAATTTTTGTTCATCGTGATATTACGCGTGAATACGAGATTGATAAAATGAAATCTGAGCTTGTCAGCACAGTGAGTCATGAATTGCGTACACCACTTTCGAGTGTGCTTGGCTTTACAGAGCTACTGCTAACAAAAACATTAAAGCCTGAGCGTCAACAAAAATATGTAGAAACCATTCATAAAGAGGCTCAGCGTTTAACAAATTTAATTAATGACTTCCTTGATTTGCAACGGATGGAATCTGGTAGACAGCAATACATGATGAAGCCCTTGCAAGTAAATGAGATTGTTATGGATGTCATTAATCGTTTTCGCCACGAAAAAAAACATCATATCCAATTAATTGATAAAGCACGTGCTATTATGGTGAAGGCAGATGAAGAACGGCTAATTCAAGTATTTGTAAATATTATTAGCAATGCCATTAAGTTTTCACCGAATGGTGGCAATGTAATGATTACACTCGAAAATAAAGGACAAATGCTGCAAGTGGGTGTACAAGATGAAGGAATTGGCATTGCAAAAGAAGATGTTTCACAGTTATTCCAAAAGTTTAAACGGATTGATAATAGTGCTAGACGTAAAATTGGAGGAACTGGGCTTGGCCTAGCAATTTGTCGTGAAATCATTTTGATGCATAACGGTGATATTTGGATTGAATCCGAGGAAGGGCAAGGTACGATAGTTTACTTTACACTACCTCTAGAAAACGAGCATGAGAGCATGATAGATGAGCAATCCCATTTATTGCTATCACAAGGTGCAAATGTCATGCTTGTTGAGGACGATTCTAGCTTAGCTTTACTATTATCTGAGGAATTAAAAAGTAAAGGCTTTACTGTTATTTACCATAATGACCCGCAAAAGGCATATACAGAAGCGTTAAGCACACCATTCATCGGTATCATTGTTGATTTAATGTTAAGTGATGATATGAGTGGATGGGAATTAATTCAGCAATTAAAGGAAACAGAGCAAACAAGCAAAATACCAATTGTTATTTCTTCCGCACTAGATGAAGCGCAGGAATTAGTAGCGAAATATAAGGTGGAAAAATATTTAACAAAGCCTTATCCACCAGAGGAAATATCAAAAGCGCTTGTACCGTTTTTAATATCTCATGAAAATAGGGGAGGCATCCTCTTCCCAAAGCAAGATTAAAAATGAATTTTAGCGCTATCGGGAAATGTAGGCATTCGCATATTTTCCCGATAGCCGCTTTTTGATTAAGCAATGCGATGACAAGACCATACCATACCTGCAGAGTTGACACCTCCTAAATTTAAACCAATTGTTAAACCACTTGCCTCATAATATAAATCAATTGTATCGCCTGCATTTAACAATAAATCCCCAGCGAGTGTGACTGTACCGTTTCCTAAAATAGCACGCAATGTTAGTAAAGTGACTGACACGTTTAACAATGGAAACAATCCACTAATTACATTGCTAGAACCATTTCGACGAAGATAAAATGCAGGGTTGATGCCACTACCTAAAGATAAACTAATCGTTGCAGTTGTCGAATAATTAAGCGTAGCAGCAAAGGCATATTTTCCAGTTGTAGGCACTGTAAAGACGCCTGATGTCGCATTAAAGCCTGCTGTTGTGTAATAAGGAGCGGAAACTGTCCAGTTTGTAATAACAGTTGAGCCAGTTGTTATTAATGAGGGTTTAAAGGCTGAGAATCCCTCGGTAAAAGCAGGCCCAGTGGCTCCAGTAGCGCCAATTTCTCCGGTAGGCCCAGTGGCTCCAGTAGCGCCAGCTTCCCCAGTAGGTCCAGTGGCTCCAGTAGCACCAGCTTCTCCGGTAGGCCCAGTGGCTCCAGTAGCGCCAGTTTCTCCGGTAGGTCCAGTAGGTCCAGTAGCACCAGCTTCTCCGGTAGGCCCAGTGGCTCCAGTAGCGCCAGTTTCCCCGGTAGGTCCGGTAGCTCCGGTGACCCCTTTGCAACCTAAGGGACGGTTGCAATTACAATTTTTTGAAGCGCATTTTTTACAATTTTGTATTTCCATCAATTTTCCTCCTTTCTAGCATATTTCAATTTCTTTCAGCAAATTTTTTTACGACGAGTAAGCGCAGGAGCACATGTTTTTATACTGATAGCAAGGTGATAGGTGTAGAAATCATTCTCTCTATAGGCGATAAAATGAATACAGAGAGAAGCTATCTAAAAAACTGTCTTGTTTTGCAAATACTATGCAATTTTAGTTTTCGTTACTTCATTTTAATTTGTGAGAAACACGGCTAAACTATTTGTTTCTCACGTTTCCAAAGAAAGCTCTAAGTAAATTTTTTGCTAAAGTATCATTGCCAACGCCCAAAATTCTGGGTACGTATGGCTTTTTGGACACTCTATGTTAACTTATTCTCCTTATTTGATTAATGGACGGACAAAAAACTATATTTCCTAAAAAGTGTTCCATAAACTATAAAAAATGCAGTGAAAACGGGGGGAGGGGCAATGCATGGACATGACCAAAATAGAAAAGGGGCGACCATTTATATTATTAGGTGAAAATGGTCAGCCTTTAACAGTTGTAGGATTTTCACAAAACTGTCCGTTTATTTCGCGTTTTTTTCATTAATTGCTGTCATAGAAAATGGTCAGTGTGCCATACTTGAAATCCTTTTCCCTTGCTGTTGTCAAAAAAAGCTTGTTCGCACTAAACAGAGGATTATTGTCGATTTGAATTGCTTTTATTGTATGCCAGTTTGTTTCCATATTTATGATAGTTACGTATGTAACAGCGCTGTACAAACAAAAATCTGCACAACAATTTCAGGCAATCCAGAAGGAAAGCCTAGTTTTTCATGGATAAATAATATGCATAATTTAGATAATACCGTAACCTTAAATGTTCATACGGAACAACCCCTTGAATTAAAGCTCTATAAGCGAGGAGGAGCTATTACTATTGTTACAATAGATAAAACATGTAAAGCATTCACCTTACACAATATGAAAGCAATAGAAATCAAAGCACAGGCTAATAGCACAATTGAATTAACGATAACAGCAAAGAAGTTACAAGAGATTTACCTTTAGTAGTTCGGTTGACCAATGCTTCATAATCACTGACACATATACTAGCTATGATTTTATCCTGATTCAGCTCTTGAAATTACAAGGTCTCTTTTGGGTCAGGATAAAGCTTTTGGCAAATAGCATAGATTTTGAAGGCGGACTCCGTCAAAAATCTAGCTATCTATATGCCAAGCTTTCATTGCTTAGAAAAGGAGGTGAGAATATGGCGAAATTAGGAAGCTGTTGCGGTAGTAAAACAAGTGTCCATGATTCTGTATGTCAAGACTTAACATTAACTGATGAGACAGCAGTTACAGTATGGGAGAATTCCACGCCTTTCGCGATTAATGGCACAATTTTAGTGGAAAACGCAAGCTCATCAACAGAAGATGTTACACTAACAGTTACAAGTAGCCCTGCAACACCAGCAATTCCCCCAATTACTCCTGGTAATTCTATATCAATAACGGCAAATAATATTGCGGATATTCAATTAGCAGGTACGGCTGCTTCAGTAGCTAATGTGAAAATTTCATATTCTTTAAATTATAATTTCTAAATATTCAAGGCTATTGGGAAAGCAGAGTTATCTCTGTTTTTTTCAATAGCCTAATTAAATTTTCTATTATCGTTCAGGAAAGAGCTGCTGAAAATACTGTTCGTTATGAAGTATTTGAGGATGCGTTGGATAAAAGCTTTTTGCCTGTATATGATGTTCATAAGCGAGCTCATATTGCTGTAAACGATCATACAGTACACAGAGCTGTAAATGGGGGAGCCATGTTGTAAAAATGTGATTGCGGAATGGTGTATGACTAGGCTCCTTTATAGTGAGTGCCTGCTCATACCAATAAATTGCCTGCTGATTTTTATGCTGCTCCATAAAATAAAAACCGAAGCGACAGCAAGCCTCTGGGCGTGGTGAATCAAATGTGAGACTTCTAGTAATTGATTGGATTGCACGTTTTTCGTTTTGTAAAGCGCTGTAGCAATCAGCCATTTTAAAGCAGGCTTGTATACAATCTTCTACCCAGCCCTGCTCTGTTGCTAAAAACTGTTCGTAGAACGATATTGCTTTTTCATATTGCCTGTGGTCTTTAAGCTCATTCGCATAATAATAAAGGTCGCGCGTTGAAAATCCTTCTCCAGCAGTAAGCAATCGCTCATAAATAGCTAGATTGCGCGAAGCATCGCGGCTTAATGGCTGATGCGATATGGCAATATCGCTATGAATGATTGTGCCATCCACTGCTAAATATTCATGTACTGCACCAATCCATTGAAATTGCCGCTGTCTTCTTACAAGCCGATTACGTCTCAGTGAGTAGGTGACATTTCCTTCTGTATCAAAGTTGAGGTGATAATGCATTGAGACAGCATCAACAGTAGGAGAGAGCGTCAATTTTAAATGTTGCAATTTGACCAGCTCTTCATTTGTGATAATGTCGTCCGCATCAAGCCATAAAATATAATCCTTTGTCGCCTGCTGAAAGGAGAAATTTCGCGCTGCTGCAAAATGATGAATCCATTGAAAATCGAAAATTCGAGAAGTATATTTTGCGGCAATGCTTTTTGTTGCGTCTGTGGAGCCTGTATCAATAATGTTAATTTCATCAACAGCTGCTTTAATTGAATCAAGACATCGAGCAAGCACCGCTTCCTCGTTTTTTACAATCATACATAAGCTAATTGTAATGTCGATATGTCCTCCTTTTTGTAAGAAAACCCAAATAAATAATCAAATTTGAGAAAAAATGTTTATTTTTATTTATATGCGGCAACACTAACTGAAAATTCATAGCATCCATAAAGGAGGAGCATTGTTTTGAAATACAAACTAGCAGTAATTAGTTTAGTGTTGTCGTTTTTGTTTAATATAGCAGCAATATCGCCAATGGCGGCTATTCCATTGCCTATAAGCGATCATTTATTTGATGACTACAGCATTCACGCATGGGACGCATTAAATATTGAGGAATTACAGGAAGATGAAACGACCACATACACAGTTGTAGAAGGAGATAATTTATACCGTATAGCATTAAAATACGGCGTCTCACTTAATTCCTTAATGGCATGGAACGGTGTTACAAATACACTAATTTTCCCGGGAGACCAGTTGACGATTTATAATGATGGGGACGAGTCTGCTACTACCTATGAGGAAAAAGTCGTAGCTACAACGCCCGCTACACCACCGAATAATCCAGTACAAAATACAGAAGTATTTGAGCAACAGCAAGGTGACGAAATGGTCGTGACCGCAACTGCATATACAGCTTATTGTAAAGGCTGTTCAGGAACAACAGCTTATGGCATTGATTTACGCGCAAATCCAAATCAAAAAGTAATTGCCGTTGACCCAAGGGTAATTCCGCTTGGAACAAAGGTATGGGTAGAGGGCTATGGAGAGGCAATTGCAGGTGATACAGGAGGCGCGATTAAAGGGCATAAAATTGACGTCTTTATCCCTGAATATGAGAATGCAATGCAATGGGGAGTAAAAAAAGTGAAAATTAAAGTTTTAAATTAAAAGGTTATCTGAAAGCAGTGCGCTAGCATGCTTTCAGATAACCTTTTTGCTATTTGATTGAAATATTTGCTACTTAGAAAAATGCATGGTTTTTTAAAAGGGAAAATGCTGCTTTCTATGTCGTTACTCCCTACGTTTTTACTTTAGTGTCCCTGTACTAACAATAATTGTTTTTACATGAATGTCTACTTCTAATTTATCTAGTATTTCATCTGTCATTTCGCGTGTCCATTTGCCATGTGTATATTTACGGAAATATTCACTTAAACCAATTGGGTCGACTTGTTTTTTATTTATATTTTCTATAAATGCTTTAATATCCTTCTCCAATTGTTGATTAATTGATTTTTCTAAGTCACTGACTTCTTTCCATGAATTTAATTTTTCTATATCTTTAATACTGTATTCACTTAAGGTTGCCTTTACTTCTAAATGAATAGTAAGCTTTGGATAATTTCTATCTTTATTGCTTTCAATTTTGCTTTTGCTTTTAACAAGATTTAGCAATACTTTTGTATCATCATGTATATTAATTAAAAGTGGTGCAAGATTTTTTCTACCTTGTAACGCCTGGATAAAGATTGCTTCATCTGGGGGGATGGTGTCTACCATAACATCATCCTTAAATAATGCGATATTTGCTATTTCAATTCTATCACCAAGTAGCTCAAGATATGGGGCGGAAGCGTCCTTTGTCGTATTTGTCGTACCATAAATAAAATCATGAATATTAGTATTTGGATTAAAGGCTGTATTAAGACTAGGTAGTAGCAAATCGTTTAAATAAAAATTTATATTTGGCTTATCTGAATATTCTGCATAAAGAACGTCCTCTGCGCGGTCTTTTACAACAGCAATTAATGCTTTATTACCCACTTCTGCATCGCGATAAATATGCTCAATTACTGTTTTGACCTGCCCTTTGCGAGCAAACTCTTCACTGACTAAAATAACACGAAGCTGGTTTAAGACAACTTTACGATCAGAAGAAGCTTCGATTTTGACGATACCTTGAGTTACTAAATCGGTTTCAGTAGAAAGTATTTTCGTGTCTTTTTTAGCGTCTGGTGAATATTGCGGAATCGCGACAGTGAGCTTTTTTGTTTTTTCGTCAACATAATCAAATGCCATAATCCCAATCATATCTACTTCTTCAATTGGAATTTTCTTCTCTTGCTCAGAGCACCCAGTGACAAATAACAAAAGGAAAATAAGAAGTAATCTATTTTTCATTGCTGCACCTGCTTTTTTCTGAAAAAATAGATGATGGATAAAAAAATCGGCCAAAGCAGTAATAAATATAATATATAGTTATTAATTGTAAATATTTTTTCCTTCAAGTGCTGTGAAAGAGGTATTATAAGCGCAATGAAGATGGCAATTACTAAAATATATAAATGGATTTGAGATTTCGCAAAAATAAGTGATTTAAAGCCCTCATTTGCTGCCCATAAATATAAAGCGACAGTGGAATAAACTAAGAAAATCCAAAGCGTCATTCCGATAATATCAATGCGCTCAATAAAGGAATATTCCCCAGCCTTAAAAATATTTAAAACAGCAAATTCAATATTGCTTAATTGCCATTCAGAAAAATACATAACGCTCACACCTGTCGTAATCAGCATTAAAACACCAGATATCCAAATACCGATTGTTGCATATTTAAAGGCACTTTTCTGCTGAATAATAAACGGATAGTAAAACAAAATAAGCTCATAACCTAAAAAAGATAAATAGCCGTTTTTAGTCGCCTCGTAAAACTCTTGGAATGTGAAATTAAACAAAGGAAAAAAATGACTAAACTCTCCTTTTTGTATAGCCCATTTTGTGAATAAAACCATCGGAATCGTTATAAAGAATGTCAAAATTGAAAAACGAGCAATGGCAAAAATACCACCTCTAACTAAATAAACAAGCAGTGCCAAAAAACAAATAACAGGTAGAGTAATCGTTTGCTCAGGTAATGCAGTGCTTTGAATTAATAGCATATAGCTACTTATAGAATCTATACAAATAATGGTGAATAATAGAACGAGTAAAAAATTAAAAAATTTACCGATTATTTTCCCTAATAAAATTTCATTTATTTGAAATAAATTGTTAGTTGGAAATTTAGAGTTAAGCAATATCATGGGCCATAAAGTAATGGTAGCAATGATGCTGAATAAAATCGGCATAAATGCTTGGCTATAGCCCATGGAACTTAATTTTTGAGGCAGCTGTAATATCCCTGTTCCAATTAAACAACTTTGTACTAAAAACAGTACATGCACTTTAGTTAATACTTTCTTTTGTGTTGACCTCATATTTTTTTCATCCTCATTTTCGTAAATACATTAGCTTTTTTGGCTTTTGGATATACCCATTCGATGTTTTAAAAAAGCCATTGGAAAGCGAATGACACTGTTCAATAAATCTGTCCATTTACGTGGGATAAAAGGAGCCATATAAGGTTCTCCTAAAGAGCGGATGCGTAATAAATGGATGAAAAGCCAAACAAAAACAAGCATTTGCCCAAATAAGCCGAAGCAACCCGCGGCAATAATAAAGAAATAACGTACTAATCGACTTGTGTTACTCATTATAAAAGTAGGAGGCAAAAAGGATAGTAACGCTGATGTTGCAACGAGTACAATTAAAATATTACTAATTAATCCTGCTTCAACAGCCGCTGTTCCGATAACGATACCACCAACAATACCGATTGTTTGTCCAACTTTCGCAGGCATTCGTGAACCAGCCTCTCGCAGGACTTCTATAATTAATTCGATAAATAATACTTCGAATAATGGTGGAAAGGGTACTTTACTTCTAGATTCCTGCAAGTTTAGCAATAGCTCATATGGCAATAAATCCGGGTGAAAGGTCAATGCTGATATATACGTTGGCGTAATCATTATTGTTAAAAAAAAGCCGAAAAAGCGTAAAGAACGAAGTAATGTAGCAGTTGTCCAACGATTATAATAATCCTCAATGCTCGTAAACATTTCGAAAAATGATGTAGGGCATACGATAACGGTTTGGCTATTGTTTATTAAAAGTGCAATTCGACCGTCTAATAAATAATGTGCAATAGTATCTGGTCGCACGCTCATATAATATTGTGGAAAGGGGGAAAATGGATTATCCTCAATTAGCTGCTTCAGCATAGCGGTATCTAATAGTGATGTTGGATTCACGTGCTGAAGGCGCTTTTTCAGTTTCCTTAGCAACTTTTTGTTAACGATATTATCAATATACATAATGGACACTTGATATTGCTTATTACTGCTAAGATACATACTTTCATTTTTTAATAAATGACTTCGAATACGACGTCGAATAAGTGAAATATTTGTTTCTAATGATTCTGTAAAAGAGTCTTGTGGGCCAATCACAGTCGATTCGATTTCTGTATTTGTAATGGCGCGAATAGGTGCGCTATATGTGTCTAATGCTAAATATTGCTGCGTTTCATGAAAATATAAGATAGTATTGCCCGCATTAATTTTTTGCTCAAGTGCAGCGATTTGCTTAAAGTGTATTGGCTCTGCCGTTTGATAAATTTGATAAATTGAATGCGAGAGCGGCACAAGCACAACTGCTTGTAGCGTCATTTTCTCTACAAGAGAGCTTGAATAAATAATTGTTACAAACCCTTCACTTGTTTGTTTTTTTTGGAAAATTATATCATTTGAATTGTCGGATAGAAGATGTAAGAGCTGTAAAGTATATTGTGCGTTAGGGCTATATTTTGTATTAATTTTCTTGAGCCATTTAGCAGATGAAGTTCGAATTATAATTTTCACAAATATCATTCGCCTTTCCTTCTTGATTATCATAGTTTAGACTGTTTATATGAGTTGTATACGAGAATAAATAGAGAATTTGCCGATGATTTGAAGGCGGTAATGATAGAACGCATACATAAACTAGTTATAAAGGTGTTGATAAGGTAAAAATGGAAAAGGTATTTGTCATAGCAGATATACATGGTCACTATAATCGTTTAGAAAAATTATTGACGTTTTGGCGACCGAAGGAGGAACAACTCATTTTTTTAGGAGATTATATAGACCGAGGAAAAGAAAGTTTAGCTGTTTTGAAGAAAGTGAAGGCATTGACAGAACAAGGAGCTATTGCCTTAACAGGTAATCATGAGCGCTTATTTTTAAAATGGTTGGCAGAACCAGAATGGGCACATTACCTAGGAAATAATATAGGGGGAACGGCTACACTTGCTAGCTTACAGCAACCAGAATGGAATGCAAATACGCCTGAAGAAATAGCAAGTTGTATTATAAAATATTATGCTGAGCTACTGGAGTGGATGGATGCATTGCCATTATTTCACCAATGGGATAAATACTTTTTTGTACATGGTGGCATTGATCCAGAAAAAGAGGATGCAGCACAAACAGAGCCACGTGATTTCATATGGATTCGCGAAAAATTCCATCATACACCACATTTAGCAAAAGAGACCGTTGTATTTGGGCATACACCAACGCCTTATTTGAATAACAGTGGCACAGGGGAGTTGTGGATTTCCCCATGTGGGAAAAAAATAGGTCTTGATGGTGGTGTCATCCTAAAGGATGGTCAACTAAATGGAATTGTCCTGACAAAGGGGACGGACGAAGTTATCATTCATTCTATTTCAGAAAATAGTGTTGTAACAGAAACTAAAACTCTGCCAGCAACATCTTATTAAGTAATTGTTCCAGAAAATCTAAAATAATAATAAGGGAGGATAAATGATGCATCATACATTTTTGTTACAAACAAGATGGGACGGAGGGAGAAATGCAGTTGGCACTTTACAGGCTGAGCGTTTATCTACACAGATTTCGATTCCTCCTGAAATGGATGGACCAGGCATCGGAACAAATCCCGATGAAATGTTGCTAGGGGCAGCAGCTACATGCTATATTATTTCGCTTGCTGCAATGCTTGAAAGAACGGGCATTGAAGCAAATTTAAACATGCAATCAGAGGGCATCGTAGATGTGACAAATGGCGTCTTTACATATAAGCAAATTATTCATAATTTAACGATACAGCTTGCTGACAGCACTGAAAAAAATAAAGTGATGGCAGAACGGTTAGCATTAAAAGCTGAATCTACTTGTATGATTAGTAAAGCAATAAGAGGCAATGTGGAAGTATTGGTACAATTGACTATAGCGTAAGGGGAGAAGAGGATGAACGGTCTACAATTTATCGGACAAGTCGTATTATTTTCCATCGTTATATTTTTTCTTAGTGGACGGTTGATTGGTTCACAGGTTAATTTATTTCGCCGTATATTATCCGTTGTATTAAGCGTTATTTTAACCACATTTGTCTTTTGGTACACTTATGTTCGTGATACGGACTATTTAATGGGTGACGTGATGCAAAACGTCATGAATATTGCTACATTGCTATGGGTTGGTAGCATGCTTCTGCTTTCTATGTTATTTTATTTGCTATTTGAGCTATTTGACCCTATTGCTATTGATGAAAATGGTGCGCGCATGACAGATAGAAAATCCTTCATTATGCGTATTATTCAACAATGGCGAAGACAAAAGCGCCTCCGACAAGTAGTACAAATTGCTGTAACAAACGGCATTACGCGCACTGTCAAGTATGCACGTAACCGAGATAATGATCGTGAGTTAGCGATTGCATTGCGTGACACATTAGAGCAATGTGGCGGCATTTTTATTAAATTCGGACAGGTTTTATCGACACGCAAGGAATTATTTTCACCGGTTTTTATTGATGAGCTTGAAAAGCTACAGCAAAATGTACGCCCCTTAACAGCAGAGCAAGTAAATGAAGTGTTGCAGGCAAATTTAACGCAGCCTGTTGAAGAAGTATTTTCATATTTTAGCGAGGAGCCTCTTGCGGCCGCATCGATTGGACAAGTTCATAAGGCTGTGCTGCGTGCAACAAATGAGCAAGTAGCAGTAAAGCTATTGCGTCCCGATGTGAAAGAAATCATGCGTGATGACTTGAGCATTTTAGTAGAATTTGCACAGTGGGTTTCGAGTAAGTCGGTATGGGCAGAAAATCTAGGATTTCGCGATTTAGCGATTGGTTTTGCTGCTTCACTTATGGAGGAAATTGACTTTCAAATTGAAGCACGTAACACCCAGCAAGTAGCGAATGTACTTCGTGCTAGCGCTGATAAGGTGCATATACCTCGCATTTATACACATTATAGTAATGCTAATATTTTAGTGATGGAGTATATTGATGGTAAGTCGGTAGCAGTCGCTGATGAAGTGTATGAGCAGTTTCAAATAAATCGTCATCAATTTGCTCAAAACTTATTCAACAGCTTTTTGGAGCAGGCATTAATTTCAGGTATTTTTCATGCAGACCCTCATCCAGGCAATATTTATATTGCAAAACGTACAGGGATGATGACGCTGTTAGACTTTGGAGCTGTTGGGCGACTGGCTGCGAAGCAACAGGACGGATTAAAGCAATTTTTAATTGGGATTGCATTAAATGACGCAAGTGTTGTCTATGAAGGGGTTGCGGAATTAGTTGAAAATGCAGCAGAAGTCGATCAAGAAGAGATGGAGCAGGCAATTGGGCAAGTATTGCTAAAAATTTCATATACAGAAACTGTACAAACAGATGAGCTTATTTATTCAATTTTCTCCATTGCACGGGAGTTTGGGCTTCATTTTTATCCATCTGTCAGCACCGCATTACGTGCGCTTGTAACATTGGATGGCACGCTTCATACAATCGACCCGAATTTCGACATTTTCCAAGAAGCAAGGGCATTTTCTAGCCATTATATTCAAGCGGCAATGAAACGTCCATTTAAAGAGCCACTAACGACGAAAAAATACTTGGAGGAAGAGTTAGCGCTCATTTTACCAGCAATTCGAAAAATTCCACGTCGCATGAATCAACTTTTTAAAAAAGTAGAGAGTGGTAAAATTATTTTACATCACGATGTCTTTTCAGATAAGCATAATGCTATGTTTGTAACACAATTATTTTCTCGCTTTGTGTTGTTATTTGTCGGCATTACGTTCGGCTTAATTTCGGTAGCACTATTAGCAATTTCTCAATTTATGCATACTGCTTACGCAATTTATCTAAATACAGTTGCTTATGTCGGCTTATTTTTATGTGCTATTTTACTTGTTCGTTTATCAATTCAAGCGATTCGCGATATGAAGCGTACTTAAAAAACGTATCCATTTTAAAACTTAGAAAAAATGCCCTTTAAAGAATGCTTATATTTTTTCTGAATGATTAATATTTTTGTAAAATGGAAAAGGGTTGTCTGAAAGCAGGTTAGCGCACCGCTTTCAGACAACCCCATTATTTATGCGCGGTCATTATCATCAAATACATCACCACATTCTGGACAGAACTTAGGAACCGCTCCTTCTGGCTGCCAGCCGCATTTATCACATTTGAAGCTTGCAGGCTTTGCCGACCCACATTCCTTACAAAACTTTCCTTCATTTTGTGTACCACATGAACAAACCCAGCCACTTTGAGGTTGAGGCTTCCCACATTCTACACAGAATTTTCCACTATTTGCAGCACCACATGAGCAAGTCCAACCTTGTGCTCCGTTTGCCGTAGACGGCGTTGGCGTTTGCTGTCCCATTTTAAATAAGTCTTGTGCATTCACCCCACCCGCCTGAGCAGCCATATTCATACCTGCAAAGCCAACGAAAGCGCCCGCCTCATTTTGGGCAGCCATTTTCATCGCATCGCTTTGGGCACCAATCATTGTGGCAGCAGCCATGTTTGGATTACGCAATACCGCATTTTTTTGTAAATCCTTAATCATCTTTTCATCTTCTTCAGATGCTTTCACCGTATTTACACCGAACGAGATAATTGAAATACCACGTAAATTACCCCATTTTTCAGATAGCACATCGTTTAAAGCTTGTGATAGCTCCATCGTACGTCCTGGTAAAGAGCTATAACGAATACCCATATCTGAAATTTTAGCAAAGGCAGGCTGCAGAGCTGTTAATAACTCAGAGCGCAGTTGGCTGTCAATTGTTTCGCGACGAAACTCTGTTTGCACATTACCAGAAACATTCGTATAGAACAAAATAGGGTCTACAATTTTGAACGAATATTCACCATTACAGCGAATTGAAATATCGATATCTAGCCCGATATTTGTGTCAATAACACGAAACGGAACGGGGGTCGGAGTTCCATATTTATTGCCTGTAATTTCTTTTGTATTGAAAAAATAAACGCGTTGGTCCTTTGGAGCCTGACCACCAAATGCTACACGTTTTCCAAATGATTTAAAAGATTCAATAATGCTCTCTTTTAAATCGCCGTAAAAGATGCTCGGCTCTGTTGATGTATCGTAAACAAATTCGCCAGCTTCAGCACAAAATTCTACGATTTGTCCTTGGTCGACAATAATCATTGCCTGTCCTTCGTTAATCGCAATTATAGAGCCGTTGCTAATAATATTATCGCTGCCTTTAAAGTTAAAGCCGCGTTTGCCTCGTTTATTTATGCCTTTTGTAATAAGGACATCTGCTGGGATAGACTCGCAGTAAAAGTATTCTCTCCATTGGTCTGCTAAAACTCCCTGTGCTGCACCAATACCTGCTTTTAATAAGCCCATAAAAAAACCCCTCTCTTTTCGTTGTATATGAATAGTATACTTTCTTTTCCGCTAAAAAGATTCATTTTTTGAGAACTTCTTTTCGCAAAATACTCCACGTAAATGAAAAAATTTATTGTTGAGAGGAAAATATCACTTTGCTTTAGTAGATAATCAAAGGTTGTAGCCGTATTCAAGCTTTATATCTCTTTGTGCGGTAAATTTGCTTATAATTATTTATAGTAAAATTATATTAATATAAAATATTGCTTTCTTACTCTATTGTAATGAAGGGGTTTTTGAAAAAAATAACTAGAAAAATATTATTTTTTAGCTAATAATATAAAGGGAGAGATAATGACAAAGGGGACGGGAAAATGATTATTTTAAATGGTAGTGACCTAACGATTGAACAAATGAAAGCGATTTTATATAAAGGGGAAAAAATCGCCATCGATGAAGCAGCAAAACAGCGCGTATTAAAAAGCCGTGAGCATGTGGAGCGCATCGTTGCCGACGATAAAACAGTGTATGGTATTAACACAGGCTTCGGCAAGTTTAGTGACGTGAAAATTGCCGAAGCTGAGGTCGGCGCATTACAAATTAATTTAATTCGTTCACATGCTTGTGGCTTTGGCGAACTATTTCCTGAAACGGTGACACGAGCGATGACAGTGTTACGCTTAAATGCTCTATTAAAAGGATTTTCAGGCATTCGCTATGAAGTATTGGAACGTTTGGCGATGATGGTCAATGAACAAATTCATCCAGCCATTCCACAGCAAGGCTCACTTGGGGCATCAGGCGATTTAGCTCCATTATCTCATTTAGTCTTAACGTTAATTGGAGAAGGCGAAGTTTTGCGAGATGGTACAGTGCTTGCAGCGAGTGAAGTTTGGAATAAATACGATGTAGAGCCAATCGTCTTGCAAGCAAAGGAAGGTCTTGCACTTATTAATGGAACACAAGCAATGACAGCACAGGGTGTTGTAAACTATATTGAAGCTGAAAAGTTAGCCTACGCGAGCGAGTGGATTAGCGGCTTAACATTGGAGAGTTTACGAGGTATTAAAGATGCTTTCCATCCTACTGTTCATGAGGTGCGCGGCTTTAAAGAACAAAGCGCTGTAGCAGCTCGTATGCGCGATTGGTTTGAAGGCAGCGAGCTCATGACAACGCAAGGTGAATTGCGTGTACAAGACCCTTATTCTTTACGCTGCATTCCACAAATTCATGGGGCAAGCTGGCAAGTTTTAAACTACGTAAAGGAAAAGCTAGAAATTGAAATGAATGCGGCGACAGATAATCCATTAATTTTTGATGAAGAGGACTGCGTTATTTCAGGAGGGAATTTCCACGGTCAGCCAATTGCTTTTGCGATGGATTTCTTAAAAATTGGTGTTGCTGAATTAGCGAATGTTTCTGAGCGTCGTATCGAGCGTCTTGTCAATCCAGCTCTAAGCGAAGGGTTACCAGCATTTTTAAGTGCACACCAAGGCTTGCAATCGGGAGCGATGATTTTACAATATGCAGCAGCAAGCCTCGTATCAGAAAATAAAACACTTGCACATCCAGCATCTGTTGATTCTATTCCATCTTCTGCAAATCAAGAGGACCATGTTAGCATGGGGACAACAGGCGCGCGCCATGCCTATAATATAATTGCGAATACACGACGTGTTTTAGCTATTGAAGCATTTTGTGCTGCGACAGCTGTTGAATATCGAGATGTGAAGAAAATGGCTCCAAAGTTATATGAAAAATGGCAAGAAATCCGTGAAATTGCGGCAGGTATTACAGAGGACCGTGTATTCAATAAAGATGTAGAGAAAATTGCACAATATTTAATGCCTTAATTTTTGGGGCAAATGCTTTCTGTACCGATAGTTAAGCGACAGATACAGAGGTCACCTACCTTTAAAGATGGGGAGGTGAATGTAAGCATTTGACCGATTTCAGCGGGTAGCTAAACACTCGTTAATAAAGAGAAGTTTTTAAGCAAGCTTAAGAAAATCTAGATTATAGTTAGCTGAAGCGTTATTGATTATTAACGAAGCTGTTTACCGAAAATCCTTTGGATAAGTAGGTAAGCAGCTTTTTTCGATTTCTCTTAGAAAAAGCATTGACAATTGTTTGTGATAATCATTTTTTAACAACCTATTTAACCTTTGTATTGCCGAGCGCTAATCGTAGCATACTGCTTGGTCTATTTATTGCGACAGCAGACTTAGGTATTACTTTAGGAGGGGGAGTGATGGGATCAGTCGCAGATTTACTACCTTATTCACAAATGTATTTAGTTTGTGCTGCACTAGGTGTAGGCATGACTCTTTTCGCCTATGTAAGACGCTAGAAGCAGGCGCAAAATGACTTTTTCGCTAGCGTCATGTTATGCTAAGGGGGAATGGAGGAATACATATGGAAAAACCACATTTACTTATTGTTGATGGCATGGCACTACTATTTCGTTCATTTTTCGCCTCCGCTGCGATGAAACAATATATTCGTTTAGAGGATGGCACGCCAACAAATGGAGTACAAGGCTTTGCCCGTCATGTTTTAACAGCTCAAAACTTGATGAAGCCGACACATTTAGCTGTTTGTTGGGATATGGGCATGCATACATTCCGCAATGATTTATTCGAGGGATATAAAGCAAACCGCCCTGCACCACCAGAAGAAATGCTGCCACAGTTTGATATGGTGAAGGATGTATCAGAAATGATGGGCTGGAAAAACTTCGGCATTAGCGGCTTGGAGGCAGACGATTTAATCGGCTCCATGATTGAGAAATGGAAAGACGATGCGGAGATTACTGTCATTAGCGGTGACCGCGACTTATTACAATTATTAAATGATAAGACAACAATCGCTTTTACTAAAAAGGGTTATACAGAATATGATACGTACACAGAGCAGCGCTTTCGCGAAGAATATGGCATCGCCCCAAAGCAATTTGCTGAGGTGAAGGCGTTTATGGGGGATGCGAGCGATGGCTATCCGGGTGTCAAAGGAATTGGTCCTAAAACAGCACTGCAACTCATTCAAACCTATCATTCAATTGAGGGAGTGCTAGCAGCACTTGACCAACTAAAGCCTGCGCAGCGTACTAAAATCCATGAAAGTATGGACATGCTAAAGCTCTCGCATCAGCTCGCGACAATTAATTGCGATGCAGCCATTGAAGCGGAGCTGAATGACTTAGTAGTTCCTGCGTTTAATGAGGCGGTTGCATCACAGCTGGATAATAAAGGCTTGCGCTTAATTATCCGCCACGCACGTTCGCTTGGTCTATAAAGACATTGACGAATAACAAAATTACCGTAATAATAGAAGAAAATTGCTTGCACCACTAGGGGAGCCTTTTGAAAGGCTGAGATGTATATGTACTATGCAGACCCTTTGAACCTGATCTAGCTCACACTAGCGTAGGGAAGTGGCGACATTGATTGAATTTGCTCACTCTATGCCGCTCCCTTTCTACAATGGGTGCGGCATTTTTAAATTTATTTTTAGGAGGAAAATTTGCTTGGAAAGAAATGTGCAAATAATTTGCGCAAATCCGCTGATAAGTAATGCTCAAAAATAACAATTAAAAGAGGTGTTGTTTATGTCAGTTCGTAAATTAACTGTTATGGCGCTGTTTGTGGCCATTGCAGTGGCAGGTTCAATGTTTGTAGCGATTCCTACAGGTATTGCGCGTGCATATCCTATTCAACATGCTGTCAATGTTGTGAGTGCTATATTGTTAGGACCTGTGCCAGCTGTAGTAATTGCTTTCGTTACAGCATTAGTTCGTATTTTTACGGGAACAGGCTCGTTACTTGCGATTCCGGGTAGTGTCATCGGGGCTTTTTTAGCGGCTATAGCTTATAAATATAGCCATAAAGTATGGCTGGCGGGTATTGGTGAAGTGATTGGTACAGGTGTGATTGCATCATTAGTAGCTGTCCCATATGCAAAAATATTAATGGGTACATCTGTTACGGCACTTGCTTTTATGCCAGCCTTCTTCGTGTCAAGTGCAATTGGTGCGGTGCTAGGGGTTATTATTGCAGTAAGTTTGCGCAACACTGTATTTGCAAAGCGTTTTGAAACGATATAGAAAATAAGGTTACTCGTCGCAAAAAATTACATGGCATAGCTTCTGTATCATAAAGTGAAACTTCAATCAGTGGGGATGTTTCTCATCCCAGCTGATTGTTAGTTGAACCACTCGGGCATTTACGGGCAGTTGATCTCCCACTTATCCTTAGCATATTTTCACATAAGTTTTGAAGTGGGCGTCTTACTGCCCGTTAATGCGGGATAAAGTGAACCTTCAATCCGTGGATGCTTTTCTCCACGGATTGTTAGTTGAACCACTCGGGCATTTACGGGCAGTTAATCTCCCACTTATCCTTAGCATATTTTCACATAAGTTTTGAAGTGGGCGTCTTACTGCCCGTTAATGCGGGATAAAGTGAACCTTCAATCCGTGGATGCTTTTCTCCACGGATTGTTAGTTGAACCACTCGGGCATTTACGGGCAGTTAATCTCCCACTTATCCTTAGCATATTTTCACATAAGTTTTGAAGTGGGCGTCTTACTGCCCGTTAATGCGGGATAAAGTGAACCTTCAATCCGTGGATGCTTTTCTCCACGGATTGTTAGTTGAACCACTCGGGCATTTACGGGCAGTTAATCTCCCACTTATCCTTAGCATATTTTCACATAAGTTTTAAAGTGGGCGTCTTACTGCCCGTTAATGCGGGATAAAGTGAACCTTCAATCCGTGGATGCTTTTCTCCACGGATTGTTAGTTGAACCACTCGGGCATTTACGGGCAGTTAATCTCCCACTTATCCTTAGCATATTTTCACATAAGTTTTAAAGTGGGCGTCTTACTGCCCGTTAATGCGGGATAAACGGAGCAGCAGGTTCTAGCGCTATATGGAAAGGCAGTTGCTTTTTCATATAGCCCTTATGTATTTTTCTGCTCTATTTTTACAAAGCTTAACACATGCTTATTGTCCTCATAGCAAAATGAACGTATTTGGCTGTTTCGGCCTCGTCCACCGTTATCATGGATGATTAAATATAATTCCCCGTCTTTTCTTTCATAGCCAATGAGTGGAACCCAATGATATTTGAATAGAGGCTTCTTTTTTGACCGCCACTGTAGGTTAAAATATTGGTCGAATTTCAATGCCACAGGATTTCCTTGTTCAAGCTGTGCCAATGCTTCTGCAAGCGAGCAACCTTGAATAGTAAAATTAGCACCGAACAACTTGCGCATTCTTTTGATGAGACGCCATTGAAATAAGCCGATTTTTGTTGTACCTAGCTGTTTATATAAATCATTAATTTCTTTGGCTATGTGAAAATACTTTAAAATAACGTGTAGCGTTGTTGGACCACATGCAGAATTTTGGTAATTTGGCTGAACGCTCGCATCGTATTGTGAAGTTCCTTTGATTTCTAGCAGTACACGCATTGCCATCCCTCCATTTGTAAAATCCCAAATTTTAACCGTTCTTTTATCATCAATTTCATAGAAGTATGTGAGAGCCTTTATGGACTGGGGGTTCACTTTATTATACGCTGTAAATAAAACATAGTTTCAAAATTTGAAACCAAATGAGCAGGTGCTCCGTCTAACGTGAAACGAAAAAGGGGGGATAGCGGTTGTCACAGCTAGAGCAATTTATTCGTGAGCATGGTGAGGAACTGTTGCGGCTCGCCTTTACATATGTGAAAAGCAAGGAAGTAGCAGAGGATATCGTTCAAGATGTCCTGTTAAAAGCTTTTGAAAAACAGCAGGATTTTCGAGGCAATGCTAGTTATCGTACATATTTATACCGTATGACTATTAATCGCAGCTACGACTATTTACGAAGTTGGAGCTATAAAAACACTGTACTATCAATGAAAATTCAAACAATCTTTCAAGGGGCAAATTCCGCAGAAAAACAAGCGATTATGAATAGCGAACAGCAACAAATTGGTCATGCGGTGTTAGCGTTACCAATCAAATATCGTGAAGTTATCGTGCTTCATTATTATAAGGACATGAAAGTCGAAACGATTGCGGAAATTTTAAATTGCTCTGTCAATACGGTGAAAACACGACTTCGTAGAGGACGAGAAAAGCTTAAAAATTGTTTGGAGGGGAGTGGGCTTGATGAGCGGTTCACAAATTAAAAAGGGAATTGACGCAGTCATTGGTGAGAAGCATTGGTTAACAGAGGACAAGGTGAAACAATTAGCAACAAAACCTAAAAAGCATCGACCTTTAGGCTTCATTCAGCCACTTTTTGCTGTTCTAGCAATAACATGCCTAGCCTTTATTATTTATTTGCTCCCTCCTGCTAATGAGCAAGTGCAACCGGCAAGTGAGCTAATTACAAAGCAGTTTGAAAAATTGCTTCCAGAGCAAGCTGCTGATGCTGCGATTAAATATTTCCAAGCAATCGAACGGAAGGATTATGCTTTAATAGAAGAAGTTTCAACGACAGAGGTAGTGGCTTCGAATAAAGAGCTTTTTTTAAAGTACAACGCTATTGATTTTAGTACATTGAAAATAATTAAGATGATTCCACATACTGAGGAGCAGATGTATAAATTATATATTACACATAATGATGTGACACAGGAGCAGACATATATTCATCCTTTGTTTGTGAAGCAATTAGAGGATGGTAATTTTACAATATATGAAAATATTTATGAGGAATGGTCGGTTTTTGAGCCATTTTTAGCACCAGAGCAATTAGAGCTAGTACCGAGAGAGGCACCGGCAGCACAAATTGTACAAATAAATGATTATATAACAGCTACAGTTAACGTCCAATCACCTCAAAAATTAAATCATTCAGCTACGATTGTTCATTTTATGAAAAAACGCTCTCTTGAGAAGGACAATCGTGTTAACGAAATTTATTTAATATTGGAAAAAGAAGGGCAGTTTTATGAAATAGGTACGTTAAAAGATAACCCTCAGGCAGAATATTATATTTTAGAGGATAAGCGTGCAATTCATATAACGACTAACTATTTTGAGGGTGCAGAATATTATGTTATTTACTATAATGAGCATATGAATAATTTTCAATATGCAAAAGGAGCACTCAGCGAATTAAGTGGGACTAATTCTTATCAAACGCAATTGACAGAGGAAGTTTTATATACTTTCGATGGGAAGGGTACGAATATCGCCTTCATTCAGGATGGCACATTCATGCAAATTGCTATTTTGGATGAGGTAGATAGCCCTGCATGGCTGACAGATTTTTTATTTGTGCGCATGATTGGTGGGAACGCCTTTTATTTACAATATCAAGAAAAATATTTCCAAGCGTCAACTTTTTATCATTTGCAATCATTAGAAAAAGCGCTAAGCCAATAAGGAGGGGGAATTCAATGCTTTGGAAGCCATTATTTGAGCAGGATGTACCAGCAAACCTTCGCTAAAAAGAATTATCTAGATTTAGTAATGCTTATTTGTACTAAAAGCAAGTTATCAGGTACAGATATTGAGAACGTCCATTGCTACAGGTAGTGAGACAAATCCTTTATCTTGCAAGGATGTACAAACACTCACTGAATCTAGATAGAGCCTCCGGCGGATGTCACAGATTTTGAAAGGAGGCCTGCACGACGCAGGTCAGTTAACCGTTGGACAGTTTTAGGTTAACTTTCAGTAAAGAGCTGGAGAAATTTGGATGTGATTACGCGGAGGCGTAATTGATACTTAGACGGAGGGAATAGCTATGAATTTACTACCATATATCGCAGTGTTATTAGCTGCTGTTTTATGGGGAACGACAGGTACAACTCAAACTTTTTTACAAGGAAGCATTTCACCTTTTGCGGTTGCATGCATACGCTCGGCAATCGGAGGGGGCATACTACTTATTTTTGTCCTTTTTGCACGAGCAATTCAGTGGAAAACATGGCCTTGGAAATGGAATATACTTGCGGCATTATCGATTGCCCTGTTCCAATGCTTATTTTTCTCATCCATCCGATATACAGGTGTAGCGATTGGTACAGTTGTAACAATTGGTAGTGCTCCTATTTTTGCAGGGATTATTGAATGGCTTTTTTGGAAAGTAAAGCCGACACGCATTTGGGCAATATCGACGAGCTTTGCGATTGTCGGCTGCATATTGCTATTTGCAATTGGCGGAGACGCAACGGTGAATAGCTTTGGTGTCATGTTAGCCCTACTTGGTGGCTGTATGTTTGCTTTTTACACGAATGTCAGCAAACGTTTAACAGAGCGGGTAGCGACATTACCAGCTGTGGCGATGACGTTTTCGTTATGTGCGCTATTTTTAATACCGCTTGCCTGGTCAGATGGTGTTAGCTGGCTAGCAATGCCATCGAATGCTTTAGCGATGCTTTATATGGGCATCATGGCGACGAGTGTTGCCTATGTGTTATTTTTGAATGGCTTGCGCGCGGTACCCTCTTCGGCTGCGGTAACATTGAGCTTAGCAGAACCATTGACGGCTGCGCTATTAGGGGCGTTTTTCTTAAACGAATATTTAGCGTGGACATCATGGCTAGGTATTATAATGATTTTTGCAGGGATTATTGTTTTGACATTAGGAAATAGAAGGAAAGCTTAACTTCTCTCGGCAGAAGTCTCCCACCTCTATAGATGACGAGATGAATGCAAGTATTAGGCTATTTTCAGTGGGGGTCCAAACACCCGCTGAATCATAGGGACTCAGTCTAAGAACATCGCCTCCTGCGATAACGACTGGGCAACTAGCATCGTGCGGCGGATATTACAGATTTTGAAGGGAGGCATGCACGACGCAGGTCAGTTAACCGTTAGCTCGTGTCATGACGTTTTAGGTTAACTTCTACCAAGTAGCTTGAAAAATCTGGACGCAATTACGTCGAGGCGTAATTAATAAATGCGTAAGCTGTGCGAAAAGTGTTCATCTGTTCGCACAGCTTTTGCTTCTATATTGAATATTTACTAAAAATGCTTGATTCTGCGATTAATCATCGCGAGGGACGTCTCAAAATGACTTTTTGGATGTCCCTTTTTCAATTGGTTACAGCAAAACTTTACTGATAGGAAAAGTTAGTTGAGTCATAATTAATTAAAATGATAGGTTAAAATAACTATCTAAATTGAACTCTAATGATTTTAAGCTTGCAAATATCCGTTTTTTTTCGTGTTTTTTGGTAACTTTTTCTCAAATTAGTCTATTGTACTTATTAAAGAAAAAGTCCTTTTATACTATAATGGATATTGAAAGAGCATGCTTTTTCATTTGGAGGGATATACTATGAAAACACCAAGCCAAAAAAGCCGTTTTTTTAATGTATTTTCTAAGAGAAAAAGTAATGATAACAGCTCGACATATGTAATGGAAACCACTCACGAAGATTTACTACAGTTTTATACTTCACTGGTAACAAATGACCCGGAAATTGTCTTTGTCTTTTCACGACAAGGAGAATTGTATGCAGCAAGCCGAGAGAAGATGGAAGCATTTTTCGGCACAGAAATCACTTCAACAAATGACTTTCGTAAATTTACTTCGCCTGAAACACTTAAACAATTAAAAATAAGCTTTATCAACGCATTAAAAGGAATAACAAATCAAGTCGACATTACAGTTCGCAATAAGCAACTTGAAGAACTTCCGCTTACTTTATCGTTTGTGCCGATTAAGGAAGGGGATAGAATAACAAGTGTGTATGTGAAGGTTAGCAGCAACATAGAAAAGCATATGCTAGAATACCAGTATATTTTTGACCATTTGACCTCGGGGATTTGGATGCGTGAATCAATGGACGGTCCCTTTATTTACACATCGAAGGGATTGGAGGAAATATTATGCCTTCCAACAAAAACGCTTTATTTGAATGATAATGCTTGGTTTGAGCTTATTAATGAAGAATATATAAATAGTATTAATCAAGCAAAGACACGTGTTGTTGCAGGTGAAAAAGTACAAGAAATTTATTCAATTACTTGTCTAAATGGTCAAAAAAAGTGGTTGCTTGAACAAATCATACCTCGTTTTAACCAAAGTGGCGACGTAACGAATGTATTTGGACTTGTGCTTGATATTACGAGAGAAATTGAAATGGAGCAAGAGCTATTGTATTTGGCACAATATGATGCGCTAACAGGCCTCCCAAATCAAGCAAAAATGAGAAAAACATTAGGGCAATTTACGAAAAATAAAGAGCCATTTGCAGTTTTACACATTGATATTGACCGCTTCCACATAATAAACAATTCATTAGGCTACACAATTGGTAATGAGGCTTTAAAAATACTAGCGCAAAAACTGAAAAATATGACACCATCTGATGGTGAAATTGCTCGAATGGGTAATAATAGCTTTATGATTCTCGCACATAATCATGCGAATAAAAACAACATACTAAAGTTAGCTGAAGACATTTTAAAAAATATTCAACAGCCATTTACAATTCAAGAATTTGAGTTAAGCGTCACGACAAGCATCGGTATTTCGTTTTACCCAGAGGAAGCTTTAGATGAGAGAACACTGCTTGAAAAAGCACATAATGCCCTGCAGGAGGCAAAGAAAAAAGGAAAGAATAATTATCAGCTTTCGTCGCATGTTGCAAGCATCTCTACTTTCAAGCAATATATATTAGAACGAGATATGCGAAAAGCGATTATTGAAAAGCAATTTGCCGTATTTTATCAGCCTCAAGTCGACCCTAGAAAGGGATTACTTACAGGGGCAAGGGCTTTTATTCGCTGGAATCATCCAGACTGGGGACTTGTTATGCCTGAGGAATTTATTTCTCTAGCTGAAGAGAATCATTTAATCAATCCAATAACAGATTGGCTGTTAGAAAAAGTGCTTCAATCTATGCAAGTATGGCAAAGTGAGCAAATTCCATTAAAACCGATTACAATTATAATTCCAGTGCTACGTTTACTGAAGAAAGGCTTTTATGATTCGGTCTCAAATTTATTAGAGCGATATGAAATCAATCCAGCTTTATTGCGTTTTGAAATTAGCCAAAGCATGTTCTTACATGAGGAAATAATTATTAGTGAATCCATTGAAAGATTTAAGCAACTTGGAATTCGAATTGTCGTTGACGATTTCGGCAAGGGCTATTCCTCACTAGATTATATCCGAAAAATAAGACCGAATATTTTGAAAGTGGATAAAATTTTTGTGCAAAATTTATTCGAAGAAAATAGCATTGATGACGTAATTATTAAATCGACAATTCATTTAGCAAAATCACTCGGGATGGAAGTTGTAGCAGAGGGAGTAGAAACAGTAGAGCAGCTAGAATTTTTGAAGCAAATAGAATGTGATTCTGTGCAAGGCTATATTTTTTCAAAGCCTGCAAAAGAATCAACATTCAAAGCGATATTAAAAACTGGCTATGTTATACCGAAAAGCAAATATAATAAAGCTGTAACTGTGGAAAGGCGGCAGTACTATCGCTATCGTTTCCCATATCCAATACTAGGCTTTTTAACAATTGTTGAGTTTAATGGACATGCAGTAACGGTTGGGAAATCCCCCGTTTTAATTGAGAATATAAGCTTAGGCGGGATGAAGATATTATCTAACCTAAAACTGCCTATTAATCAGGATATGAAGTTTAATGTAACATTTGATATTATGAACGAGCATTTTGAAATTGCCGGTGAGCTCAGATGGTGGGAAGAGAAGAGTGCAGATGTATTTGGCTACGGTATCCGTTTTAATATGAATACAAATATTGAAAATAGACTGGCGTCAAATATAAATAAATTGAGTGGATACGAGCGAAAGAGCGAAAATATCCCGAATATGACATTTGTGTATAAAGAACCACATAAATATTTCAGAGAATTAAAGAAATAAAGAGCAATATGCATTTCTAAAATGAAAAGTGAGGGACTATTCGAAAAGCGTATATCTTTTCGGATAGTCCCTGCTTCTATATTAAATAATTGCTAAAAATACTTGTACTTGTTGCTTCGCTGTCAGCACAGAAAATAATTACTCGCCACAAGGGGACGTCTCAAAATGAATTTTCAGATGACCCCCTAGCTTTGACGACTTTTAACTTCTTTCTAAGAAATGGTATGATAGTCTATTTTTCAGAAAGGTTAATTTATGCCTGAGCATCTAAAAATTCAGTTACTTGTGCTGGTGATTTTGCATTTGCACTATGTAAATGCGCTAATTTTTCACCATTTTTGAAGATTAATAATGATGGGATACCCATTACTTGATATTTTTCCGCCAGTTCAGGGAAATCATCACGATTAATTGAATACCATTGATATTGGCTGTATTCCTCAATAATTGGGTCGATAAACATATCCATGCGCGTACAGTCTGGGCACCAGCCGGCGAAAAATTTCATAATGACTGCTTGCTCCGTAGAAATCAGCTCATTAAAGCGTTCTAATGTCGTTATTTGTTCCATTGTTATATCACTCCTTTTACGAATAGTGTACACATTTTCACAAAGTAACGGAAGAAATTTAGCTTAATGCGGCGAGGGAGGTGCTTCTTTTTCAATTTTTTGAAAATAATGCGAAAAAAATATTGCTTTAATAAAAGAAATAAACTACACTAAAGACAGAAAATATGTTTTAAAAAATAATATCGTAGTGAGCTATTTTTTTTCACTACAAAATGAATGACTGTTCATTCAAAAGATTGCACAAGGGGGAATTGCTCGTGGCTTACAGCATAAAAAAAGCAGCCGTTTTAGGCTCAGGGGTTATGGGTTCAGGTATTGCAGCGCATTTAGCGAATATCGGTATTCCGACATTATTGTTGGATATTGCACCGAAGGAATTAACAGCAGAGGAGCAGGCGAAGGGGTTAACGCTTGAGCATCCAGCAGTACGCAATCGCTTTGCACAAGGCGCAATGCAAAAATTATTGAAGCAAAAGCCAGCACCGCTTTCATCAAAGCAAAATCTAGCTTTAATTACAGCGGGGAACTTCGAGGATGATTTAGAAAAATTAAAAGATGTGGACTGGATTATTGAAGTAGTCGTTGAAAATTTAGATATAAAAAAGAGCTTATATGAAAAAATTGATGCAGTTAGACAGCCAGGCACAATTATTACATCAAATACATCTGGCATTAGCATTAATGCGATGGCAGAGGGGCGCTCAGAGGATTTTAAAAAGCATTTCCTTGGAACGCATTTCTTCAATCCACCGCGCTACTTAAAGCTATTAGAAGTGATTCCAGCAGAAACAACTGCGCCAGAGGTTGTGGCGTTTATGCGTGACTTTGGTGAGGATGTGCTTGGGAAAGGCGTCGTAATAGCGAAGGATACGCCGAACTTTATCGCTAATCGTATCGGTACATATGGTCTACTTGTGACGATGCGTGAAATGCAGGAGCGCGGCTTTTCAATTGGTGAGGTGGATTCCGTAACAGGACCTTTAATCGGTCGTCCGAAATCCGCAACATTCCGCACGCTAGATGTTGTAGGCTTAGACACGTTTGCACATGTAGCAAAAAATGTTTACGACAATACGACAGGTGAAGAGCAGCAAGTGTTTACAGAATCACCAGTGATGGAAAAAATGATTGCCAATGGCTGGCTCGGTGCAAAATCAGGGCAAGGCTTCTTCTTAAAGCAAGGAAAGGAAATTCTTGAATTAAACCTACAAACATTCGAATACGAGCCAGTGAAAAAATTGAAAACACCATCGATGGAAATGGCAAAGCAAGTGAAGGGCTTAGCAAATAAGGTGAAGACGCTTGTTTATGCGAATGACCGTGTTGGTGAGCTATTATGGAATGTTTTTGCACCAACATTAATTTATTCCGCACAGCTCCATGGCGAAATTGCAGATGATATCGTCGCAATCGACAATGCGATGAAATGGGGCTTCGGTTGGACACAAGGACCATTTGAAACATGGGATGCAATTGGTGTAAAAGATTCCGTTGCGAAAATGGAAGCGGAAGGGCTTGAAGTGCCTGCCTTTGTCAAAGGTTTATTAGAAAAGGGCTTTGACAAATTCTACTCAGAAATCGATGGCGATTTAGCCTTTTATAACGGTACAGCATATGAAAAAGTACCAGTAAATCCGAAAGTAATTGATTTAAAGCGCTATAAGAAAAAGCATGGTGTCATTAAATCAAATACAGGTGCGAGCTTAATTGATTTAGGCGATGGGATTGCCTTATTGGAATTCCACTCACAATCCAATGCGATTGGCTTAGATATTATTCAAATGCTTAACTTTGCCATTGATGAAGTGGAAGCGAACTATAAGGGCTTAGTCATTGGCAACCAAGGTAAAAACTTCTGTGTTGGCGCAAACTTAGGCATGATTTTAATGGAAGCACAGGATGATAATATTTTCGAGCTAGATTACGTGGTGCGTGCATTCCAAAATGCAATGCGTCGCATTAAATATTGTCAAAAGCCTGTCGTTGCAGCGCCTTTCCAAATGGCGTTAGGTGGTGGTGCGGAGGTGTGCTTACCAGCAGCGCATATCCAAGCATCGGCTGAAACATATATGGGGCTTGTGGAAGTGGGCGTCGGCTTAATTCCAGGTGGCGGCGGTAATATCGGACTCTACCAAAAGCTATTAAAAGGGCTGCCGAATGGTGTAGAAATTGACTATCAAGCAATCGCTACGAAGGTGTTTGAAACAATTGCAATGGCAAAAGTATCGACTTCTGGTGAAGAAGCGCGTGAAAACAATTTCTTAAACTTCGCAGATGGCATTTCTGTCAACGCAGATCATCAATTATACGATGCAAAACAGGCGGCATTAGCACTTTATGAAGCAGGCTATACAGCACCGTTAAAACAGAAAGTAAAGGTTGTTGGTGCACCCGGCTATGCTACGTTACTTCTCGGAGCGCAAGGCATGTTCCAGTCAGGTTATATTAGCGAGCATGATTTGAAAATTGCTAAAAAGCTAGCTTATGTTATTGCGGGTGGTTTAGTGCCATATGGAACAGAGGTAACTGAGGAATATTTATTAAATTTAGAAAAAGAGGCATTTTTACATTTAGTTGCTGATCCAAAATCGCAAATGCGTATGCAGCACATGCTTGTAAAAGGGAAGCCATTACGTAACTAATAAAAGCTTGTAGTAAAAGGGGGAGAATAATGATGCGTGAAGCCGTCATTGTAGCAGGTGCTCGTACACCAATTGGAAAAGCGAAAAAGGGGTCACTTGCAACAGTTCGTCCAGATGATTTCGGTGCACTTGTAGTAAAGGAAACATTGAATCGTGCAGGTTATACAGGGCCAATTGATGATTTAATTATGGGCTGTGCGATGCCAGAGGCGGAGCAGGGGATGAATGTAGCACGTAATATTGGCGCATTAGCTGGCTTGCCAGATACAACGCCAGCATTAACTGTTAATCGTTTCTGCTCATCAGGCTTACAAACAATTGCATACGCTGCCGAGCGCATTATGCTTGGGCACTCAAAGGCGATACTAGCCGGCGGTGTTGAGTCGATGAGTATGATTCCGATGACAGGAAATACGATTCGTTTAAATCCAAAGCTTGCTGAGGAAGCGCCGCAATATTATATGAGTATGGGTCATACAGCGGAAGAAGTAGCCAAGCGTTATGAAGTAAGTCGTGAAGACCAAGATAAATTTGCAGTACGCTCTCACGAATTGGCAGAAAAGGCGATTAAAGAAGGCAAATTCAAGGATGAAATCGTACCTGTCGAAGTTGTACAGCATTATGTAGATGCCAATAATAAGCTACAGGAAAAGAAGTTTATTTTCGATACGGATGAGGGTGTGCGTCCAGGCACTTCAGTTGAAGGTTTAGCCAAATTACGCCCTGCATTTAACATTCAAGGCTCTGTTACAGCAGGGAATTCTTCGCAAACTTCAGATGGCGCAGCAGCTGTTCTTGTAATGGAACGCGAGGAAGCGAAAGCACAGGGCTTAAAGCCGCTTGCTAAATTTTTAGGCTTTGCAGTTGGTGGAGTAGCTCCAGAAGTAATGGGGATTGGACCGATTGTAGCCGTACCAAAAGCGTTAGAAATTGCAGGATTAACGCAGGAGCAAATTGATTTATGGGAAATCAATGAAGCGTTCGCATCACAATCACTACAAGTAGTGCGTCATTTAGGCATTGATGAAAGCAAAGTGAATGTGAATGGTGGAGCAATTGCATTAGGTCACCCACTTGGTGCAACTGGAACGATTTTAACTTTGAAATTAATCCATGAATTAAAGCGTCGCGGCGGCAAATACGGCGTTGTGACAATGTGTATCGGTGGCGGTATGGGCGCTGCTGGCGTGTTTGAAGTACTTTAAACCATAAGGCTAGATGATGAAGTGGAGTAGTCATCTAGCTACTTTATAATTTTTTACTGAATGAATGTTCATATATATTTCAAGGGGGAATTTGTTATGACAAATATTATTAAAGGCGGAAGCTTTTTAGTAGAAGAAGTAGATATTAATCGTGTAATTACACCAGAGGATTTCACTGATGAGCAAAAAATGATTGCGAAAACAACTGAGGAGTATGTAGCGAACGAAGTACTACCAGTTGTAGAACATTTAGAAAACCATGAGTTCGAGCATTCTGTTCGTTTACTTAAAACAGCTGGGGAGCTAGGGCTTTTAGCAGCTGACGTACCAGAAGAATACGAAGGATTAGAATTGGATAAAATCTCCTCTGCATTAATCGCAGAAAAAATGTCTGTAGCAGGTGGCTTCTCGATTACACATGGTGCACATGTTGGTATCGGTTCATTACCAATCGTATTATTCGGTAACCATGAGCAAAAATCAAAATACTTACCAAAGCTTGCTTCAGGTGAATTAATTGCGGCTTATGCATTAACAGAGCCAGGCTCAGGTTCTGATGCATTGGGTGCAAAAACAACAGCAAAATTAAATGCTGCTGGTACACACTATGTATTAAATGGTGAAAAGCAATGGATTACAAACGCTGGTTTTGCAGATGTATTTGTAGTGTATGCTAAAATTGATGGCGATAAATTCTCTGCATTCATCGTAGAACGCTCATATCCAGGCGTTTCTGTAGGCCCAGAGGAGAAGAAAATGGGGATTAAATCTTCTTCAACACGTACATTAATTTTAGAAGATGCAGAAGTTCCAGTAGAAAATTTATTAGGTGAAGTTGGACGTGGTCATATTATCGCCTTCAACATTTTAAATATCGGTCGCTATAAATTAGGTGTAGGTACAGTTGGTGGCTCAAAGCGTGCATTTGAGCTAGCTGTGCAATATGCAAATCAACGTAAGCAATTTAATACGCCAATTTCAAGCTTTAACTTAACAAAGGAAAAGCTTGCAACAATGGCTTCTCATATTTACGCATCTGAATCATTAAACTACCGTACAGTAGGCTATTTCGAGGATCGCTTAAGCCAATTGTCAGCTGAAGAGCAAAAGGATGGAAAAGCGATTGCTGGCGCTGTGGCAGAGTACGCAATTGAGTGCTCGATTGCTAAAGTATTCGGTTCTGAAACATTAGACTATGTAGCGGATGAGGCGGTTCAATTACATGGTGGCTATGGCTTTATGGCTGAATATGAAGTGGAGCGCATTTACCGTGACTCTCGTATTAACCGTATTTTCGAAGGAACAAATGAAATTAATCGCATGATTGTACCAGGTACATTTATGAAAAAAGCATTAAAAGGTGAATTACCGCTATTACAAGTAGCGCAAAACCTACAATCTGAGCTGTTAATGATGATGCCTGAAGAAGTAGGCGATGAGCCATTAGCGCAAGAGTTATACTTAGTGAAAAACGCGAAGAAAATCGCAGTATTAGCAGCGGGCGCAGCAGCTCAACGCTTCGGTGTAAAATTAGAAGCAGAGCAAGAAGTTTTAGTGAACATTGCCAACATTGCGAACCAGCTTTATGCAATGGAATCGGCTGTTATTCGTACACAAAAAGCAATCGAGCGCGACGGTGCAGAAAAAGCTGCACAAAAGCTGCTATACACGCAAATCTTCTGCCAAGAAGCATTTGCTGAAATTGAAAAAGAAGCAAAAGACACGCTACTTGCTTCAGTTGAAGGCGACGCAGGCCGCATGACTTTATCAGCACTACGTAAATTAACACGTAACAATCCATATAACTTAATTACGAAAAAACGTGAAGCTGCTGACAAGTTAATTGAAGCAGAGAAGTATATCGTTTAATATTTACTATAAAAGCACCTGATTTTATAAATGAATCAGGTGCTTTTTCAATCTAAAGGAGGCGATAATGATGGATTTTTTAGCCCAGTTAATGGAGGAATACGGGATTGATTCCATTATCCATAGCGAAAAAATAACAAAGGGGCAATCTGCGACAACATATTTAATTACGACAGAAACCCAGCACAAATATATTGTGAAAACGATAAAATCAACTTCAAAGGCACAGTTTGAATATGATTTACTTACACATATTAGAAGGACAGAACCCGCAATTGTAGCAGAAATTTTACGTACCGCATCAAATAAGCCCTTTATCCAAATTGAAGAAAGCATCTATCAAGTACAGCTATATATAGAAAATCATCAACAACCGATATCATTATCTAAACTACTAACAGCTTATCAAGGTTTACAAAAAAGTATGCAGCATTTTCAGACAGATTATATCAATGAAAATCGCTTTTTATTAGCGAGATTATGGAATCAAAATAAGCAGCTTTTAAAGCAATATTATCCACATATATTTCAAGCATTCAACACGAATATAGACAGTTTCATACAATTAGATGAACAGAAGGATGTTTGGATTCATGGAGATTTAGGGCGCTGGAATGTTTTATGTCAATTAAACGGGCAGGCACTATTTATAGATTTTAGCGAAGCTCGTCAAGGCACAAAATATTTTGATTTAGTCGCACTTTTCACGTCTTATTTACCAGAGGATGAAATATTACAGAATTATATAGAGGAATTTTTTACGCTTTATGAGAGAGAAATAGATTTTCCTATGTTTAGCCGAACTATTGGCCTGTGGTATTTGAAAGGAATTTTAATGTTAGTGCAAAAGGATGCACAAGCAATGAAGCAAGCTATTGATTATTTTTATCATAAGGCACAGCAGCTTGATAAATTGTTGCAAGCTTTATGCAATTGTGAGTGTGTTAGGAAAGACCAGTAACAAATAGGTCTGTCCTAACAACATTTATTTAACTCTCTTGTTACTGAATAGGAACTAGTATTTCACATAAATGGTTCTCGATCATTTGTGCAGTATACCTCTCAATAATTGGCGTTTCTCTTATTAACAAGTTATTCTTTTCTATCTCAGAAAAAATATTGCCCCAAAATTCACTAACGGCTTCTTTAGTATGGTCAAGTAAGAAAACGGCGTATTTCCCACCTGAAAATTGCCCAACCTGAGCGGGTTCTGCCACATGGAAGTCTTCGTTTACAATAACGCAAACATCATAACGACATGCCTCTTTAGGAGTAACTGCTGGATTATCCTGTGGTATACCTAAAATTGTAGAATGCTCAAAAACATTATTCAATTTTGCCCATTCTTTACAAGATGCCATTAATGCTTGATTTTGTTCTCCACCATATTCGCCAACATTTCGGAAATAGGCAATTCGTGATTCAAGTAATACTTCAATGGTTATTTTCATATTTTCAGCCACCTTTCATAGGTAAGGTAATATGATATAAAATGTTTTTCAAGCGCTTTTTAAAAGAATTTTCTATGATTTATGATATTATTGCTTAATAAGCAATGAAAAGGAGCGACTGATAAATGACAATTTCAATTTTTCAATATCCAAAATGCTCAACATGTAAAAAAGCACAAAAATGGCTGGACGATCATAATATAACATATGAATCGATACATATTGTGGAGGAGACGCCAACAAAAGAGCAGTTACAAGCAATTTATGAGACGAGTGGGCTACCATTAAAAAAATTTTTCAATACGTCTGGGATGAAGTATAAGGAGCTTGGTTTAAAGGATAAGCTACAGGATATGACGGAGGAAGAGCAGCTAGAATTGCTTGCATCTGATGGAATGCTGATTAAACGACCGCTTGTAACAGATGGCAAAAAAGTGACATTAGGTTTCAAGGAGTCTGACTTCTTAGAATCGTGGAAATAACGTGAATAGTAACTTGTTTTTAAGCAAGAAATATGGCAAACTGAAGTTGAATGTATTACATATTTGGAGGGGTTTTCATGAGCACACCAACAGAATTACGTTATTCTAAAGAGCACGAATGGGTAAAACTTGAAGATGGTAAGGTTCGTATCGGTATTACGCATTTTGCACAAAATGAACTAGGTGATATCGTATTCGTTGAACTACCAGAAGTAGGCGACGAACTACAAATTAATGAGCCATTTGGTAGCGTTGAGTCAGTTAAAACTGTATCAGAGCTATATGCGCCAGTATCGGGGAAAGTGGTAGAAGTAAACGAAGAGCTAGGTGATAACCCAGAATTCGTAAACGAATCTCCATACGAACAAGCATGGATGGTAGTTGTTGAGCTAGCAAACCCATCTGAATTAGATGAGTTAATGACTGCTGAGCAATACGATGGAATGACTGCAGAATAAAACATAAAAACACCAAAGTCCATGCTGGATTTTGGTGTTTTATCATATTGGAAGGAGAAGTTTCGATGATTTGTATGGTTGTGGAAGGGCGTTCGGATAAATTAAAGCTCGAGCAAGTACTTGCTGAAGAGGCGATTATTTTATGTACAAACGGAACGATGAGTGAAGACAGTTTACTTGAACTTTTAGCACCATATGAGTATCTTAGTCTTTATACGCTTTTTGATGCAGATTTATCGGGGCAAAAAATGCGCAAGCTAATGAGGCGCATTTACTCAGAGGCGGTGCAACTTGAAATACCTGCACAGTATAAAGAGGTAGCAAAAACACCAGCAACGGTATTAGCTGCGCTCCTGAAAAAAGTAAATATACGAACAAAGTAGGACAATGAGAATGGAAGAATGGACAATTGAGCAATGGCAACAACAGTTGACGAAAAACGATATAGTTACACTATATTTATATACACCAATTTGTGGAACTTGCGCTGTAGCATCTAAAATGATGAATGTAGTAGAACAGCTATTACCTACTATGCCTATTGGAAAAATGAATCTAAATTATTCTGAAAAGCTAGCGGTTGAATTGCAAGTCGAAAGTGTCCCTTGCCTAGTTATTTCAAGAGGTGAAGGTGTTTTTGAAAAAATTTATGCCTTTCAATCCGTACTAAATTTATATGAAATATTAAAAAGTAGTTGACTCCCTTTTTATATCATGATAAAGTACATTCATACTAAAACTACAAATTAAATAAAGTACTCTTATAAAGAGCGGCGGAGGGAAGTGCCCTATGAAGCCCGGCAACCATCACATATGTGAAAAGGTGCCAAGTCACGCAAAGTATAACACTTTGAAAGATGAGAGAACGGTTCAACATATGTTTTGTTATGTAAGCCTTTCTGCTTGTTCAAAGTAGAAGGGCTTTTTGCTTTTTCTTAATTTCTTATCTTTCTAAACGGTAACAAAACACGAATGAAAACGGGGTTGTCTGAAAGGCTTAATTCATCTTGGATGTAGTGAAAAATTTGCTTTTCACTTAATTAATTTCAAAATCAGTTACTTATTTTTTATACATGGTAATTAATTTTAATGTCTTTCAGCAGTAGTCTTCCACCTCTATAGGTGTCGAGATGGATGCAAGCATTAGACCTATTTCAGCGGGTATCCAAACACTTGCTGAATCATAGGAACTCAGTCTAAGAACATCGCCTCCGGCGGATGTCACAGATTTTAAAGGGGAGTTTTCAAGCGAGCTTGAAAAAATCTGGACGCAATTATGCCAAGGCGTAATTGATTAAAATACAACTGAATCGTCTAAAAAGCGGCGTATTGCACGCTTTTCAGACGCCCCACCCTTAAAGGAGTATGACGATGATTCAATTAACTAATATAACGAAGATTTATAAAACGAAAAATGGCGAATTGACTGCTGTGCGTGATGTTAATTTAACGATACAGCAAGGTGAAATATTCGGTATTATCGGCTATAGTGGCGCTGGTAAAAGTACCCTTATTCGCCTGTTAAATGGTTTGGAAAAGCCGACAGCAGGTGAGGTTATTGTTAGTGGCGAGGATATAGCGAAAATTTCTGGCACTAAGCTTCGCCAAGCGCGCCAAAAAATTAGTATGATTTTCCAACACTTTAATTTACTTTGGTCACGTACAGTGGAGGAGAATATTGCATTTCCTTTAGAAATTGCAGGTATTCGTAAAAGTGAGCGAGCTATACGTGTGCAAGAGTTAATCAAGCTTGTCGGTTTGGAAGGAAGGGAAAAGGCCTATCCTTCACAATTATCAGGTGGGCAAAAGCAACGTGTCGGTATTGCACGAGCATTAGCTAATAATCCTGAAGTATTGCTTTGTGATGAGGCAACTTCAGCACTTGATCCAGAAACAACAGAGTCAATTTTAGAGTTGCTCCTCGATATTAATAAAAAGCTTGGATTGACAATCGTCTTAATTACACATGAAATGCATGTTATTCGCAAAATTTGTCATCGCGTTGCGGTAATGGAAGCGGGACAAGTAGTAGAGCAGGGCAAGGTATTAGAGGTGTTTCAAAGCCCACAGGCCACGATTACGAAAAACTTCGTATCACAAGTGTCCGATTCGAGCGAAACGAAGGAATCCATCGAGCAAATTATCGCAAACTATCCAACTGGGAAAATTGTGCGTATTACATTTGTTGGACAAGCGACAAAGGAGCCGATTATGTCGCAGTTAATAAAGCAATTCGACGTAGAGATAAACATCGTACACGGAGCTATATCGCATACAGCAAATGGTCCTTACGGTACGTTAATTGTGCATATTGATGGGGCACAGGAAAATATAGAAGGTGCTCTGCAATTGCTAGCAACAAACAATATTCAAGCGGAGGTGATTGAGCGTGGTTGAACAATTATTTCCGAACGTCAATTGGGATAAAATGTGGCAGGCAGCGTATGAAACAATTTATATGACTGCTGTTTCTACAGTAATTACATTTATATTAGGGCTAGCGATTGGTATTTTACTATTTTTAACGAGTCCGTATCAGCTTTGGGCGAATAAAATCGTTCATTTTATAACAGGCTCCATCGTCAATATTTTCCGTTCGATTCCGTTTATCGTTTTGATTATTTTATTAGTTCCATTTACTTTATTTCTCGTTGGAACGATTCGCGGAACGAATGCAGCACTGCCTGCTTTAATTGTCGGTGCAGCGCCATTTTATGCGCGTATGGTGCTTATTGCGCTACGAGAAATTGATAAAGGGGTAATCGAGGCAGCTCGTTCGATGGGGGCAAAAACATCGACGATTATTTTTAAAGTGCTTATTCCTGAAGCATTACCCGCGTTGATTTCGGGTATTACAGTGACAGCTGTTGCGCTTGTTGGTTATACAGCGATGGCGGGCATTATAGGTGCAGGAGGTTTAGGGCAATTAGCTTATATCGATGGCTTTCAGCGCAGTCGCAGTGATGTGACGCAAATGGCAACAATATTAATTGTCATTATCGTTTTTGTTTTTCAGTGGATTGGCGATATGATGACGAAAAAAGTGGATAAGCGTTAGGTCTTTACAAGGTAACTTGTTGACATATAGAAAGTTAAAAAAGAGAGGAAGAAAAAGAATGAAAAAATGGTTATCAGTCTTATTATTATCAACACTTGTGCTAGTGCTAGCAGCTTGTGGCGCAAAGGATGACAGTAATGAAGAAGCAAATACAGGCAGTAACACAGAAAGCGATAATGGTACTACAGAAACAGCCGAGCCGACAAAATTAGTTATCGGTGCATCATACGGCTTACACGATATTATTTTAGAGCAAGCAAAGCCGATTTTAGCTGAGCAAGGGGTAGAAATTGAAGTTCGCCCATATCAAGAATATGTAATGCCAAACCAAGATTTAGATTCTGGTGAATTAGATGCAAACTATTTCCAAACGATTCCGTATTTCGAGAATGAAATGAAAGAAAAGGGCTATGATTTTGCCAATGCAGGTGGTATTCATATCGAGCCAATCGGTGTTTATTCACAAAAATATAAATCACTTGATGAGCTACCTGATGGGGCAACAGTTATTATTTCCAACTCTGTTACAGAGCAAGGTCGTATTTTAACATTATTTGAAAGCTTAGGCTTAATTACGCTAAAAGAAGGCGTAGTAAAATCAGAGGCTAGATTAGAGGATATTGTTGATAATCCGAAAAACTTAAATATCGATGCAAACTCTGCACCAGAAATGTTAGTAACGTATTACAACAATGGTGAAGGTGATGTTGTTGTTATCAACTCAAACTTCGCAATCGATGCAGGGATTAGCCCGATTAATGATTCAATTGCTATCGAAAGCTCGGATTCGCCATATGTGAATATCATTGCGACACGTAGCGGTGATGAAAACAATGAGGCGATTCAAAAATTAGTGGAAGTATTATTATCGAAAGAAATTCAAGACTTTATTTTAAAAGAATGGGATGGCGCTGTCGTACCAGTTAAAAAATAATAGATAACTTTCTAAATCGCTTACAACTATTTTGAAAGTTCTCCCTTATAGCTAAAAAGCTCGTACCACTTTATGTTGTGTAAAATGGTACGGGCTTTGTTTTACATATATGAACGAACCGTGAAGAGGATTACTCTTTGGGCAGGCAATGCCCTTTAATTCAGTCGGAGAGTAGTGCGCTGCTGAACTATTTTTTGCACTGATTAACCGCAAACTTAAGCTTTTCGAATAAAGCACGTCGTAGTAAATTACTGAAACTGTGTTAAACGAGAGAAAAAGTCGCTAACAAACGACAAGAAAATTTGCTCGGAAGGGGCTAAATCTCGCGTTGTTGGATAAATGATGCCTACTGTCCGGCGGATAACAGGCATCGCAATAGGGATTTTTACTGTGAGGCGTGGTGTGGAATCATAGAGCGAGCTTTCAGGCAATAGCGTAACACCAATGCCAGCTGCTACAAGGCCTTTTAAAGCATCCATATCCTCTCCCTCAGAGGTAATATTTGGTGCAAAACCTAAAGAGCGACAAGCATCCATTACGACCTTATGTAAAATATAGCCTTCAGGAAACATCACAAAATCATCATTTCGCAAATCGATTAAATTGATTGTTTCGTTTTTAGTTAATGGATGTGATAGAGGAAGCAAGGCATACATATTTTCACTAAATAGTACATTCACATTTAGCGATTCATCCTTTGGTGGAATAGGGCCTAACAGCGCCAAATTCAGCTCTCGATTTTTCACAGCCTCAATTAAATACTTATATGAGCCTTGGCGCAATTGAAAGGCCACATCAGGATATTCGCGCTTAAAGGCTGAAATAACAGTCGGTAATACATAGCTCGCTAAGCTCGTTGGGAAACCAACTTTAATGACTCCTTTTTTCGGGTCTAAATATTCCTCTACTTGTTTTGTAGCGAAATCAATTGCCTCCAATGCCGTAATGCTATGTTCGAGGAAAATTTTCCCGACAGGTGTGAGCTTGACATTGCGACCGATGCGTTCGAAGAGCGGCGTGCCTAGCTCTTCTTCCAAGTTAGCTATTTGCCTGCTGACAGCGGATTGTGCAACATGTAAATGTTCTGCCGCTTCTGAAATATGTTCACGTTCCGCAACTGCAACAAAATAGCGTAATTGACGTAGCTCCAATATAATCACCTCTATTTTTATTATACAGGGTGCCAGGCACTCAAACAATTCTGAATTTTTAATTGAAATCCATTCTCAATTAAATCATTCTTATTGAAAATCTCCTAATTGATAAGCATTTCAAGTTATTCTTAGGAAATTATGCATAGTATAGAAG
The DNA here is from genome assembly GCF_038593115.1 of Metasolibacillus sp. FSL H7-0170. NCBI lineage: Bacteria > Bacillati > Bacillota > Bacilli > Caryophanales > Caryophanaceae > Metasolibacillus > Metasolibacillus sp. FSL H7-0170. The sequence goes on from NZ_CP151964.1 coordinate 3,654,860, forward strand.
CTCTTAATAAACTTTCTTACATCATTTAATTAAAATTATTCTAAACTATTTGCAACGATACTCCTTTTCAGTTAAGATTGTACATGACAATAATTATGCAATGGGATACCCATGCAATGAACATTATGGAGGTAATTTAATGGCAACTTTAGAAATTAAAGATCTTCACGTTGAAATCGACGGAAAAGAGATTTTAAAAGGTGTAAACCTAACAATCAACACAAACGAAGTGCACGCAATTATGGGGCCTAACGGTACAGGTAAGTCAACGTTAGCATCTGCAATTATGGGGCATCCTAAATATGAAGTAACACAAGGTCAAGTGTTATTAGATGGGGAAGATGTATTGGAAATGGAAGTAGACGAGCGTGCGAAAGCTGGTTTATTCCTTGCTATGCAGTATCCATCGGAAATCGCTGGTGTGACAAACGCGGACTTCTTACGCTCAGCAATTAATGCGCGTCGTGAAGAGGGCGATGAAATTTCGTTAATGAAATTTATCCGTGAATTAGATAAAACAATGGAATTTTTAGAAATGCCAGAGGAAATGGGTCAACGTTATTTAAACGAAGGCTTCTCTGGTGGTGAGAAAAAGCGTAATGAAATTTTACAATTAATGATGATTAAGCCAGCAATCGCTATTCTTGATGAAATCGACTCAGGTCTTGATATCGACGCATTGAAAGTTGTATCAAAAGGAATCAACGAGATGCGCGGTGAAGGCTTCGGCTGCTTAATGATTACGCACTATCAACGTTTATTAAACTACATCACACCAGACCATGTGCACGTAATGATGCAAGGAAAAGTTGTAAAATCTGGTGGTGCAGAGCTTGCTCAGCGCTTAGAAGCAGAAGGTTACGACTGGATTAAGCAAGAATTAGGTATTGAAGAAGAAACTGTAGAAGCAGATCTATAAGTAGAGGAGGACGAACAAGATGACGGTTGACACAAAATTGGCGTTATCAGCAGAAGAAGTACGCTCGTTCTCACAAAGCAATAATGAGCCAGCTTGGTTTGCTGATTTCCGTGTGGCAGCACTTGCACAAGCGGCTGAACTAGCATTACCAACGCCTGATAAAACAAATATTACAAAATGGAATTTCACTGAATTTCCTAAACATACAGTAGAAAGCGCACCGTACACATCATTAGATAGCTTATCCGCAGAGGTAGCGGCTTTAATCGATGTAGAGGGTCAGCAAAATCTTTATATTCAACGTAATAACACACCAGCATTCATTAAAGTATCAGAAGAGCTTCAAGCAAAAGGTGTTATTTTCACAGATATTCAAACAGCAGTTCGCGAGCATAGCGACTTAGTACAAAAATATTTCATGACAACAGCTGTTAAAGTAGATGAGCATAAATTAGCGGCTTATCATGCAGCACTTGTGAACGGTGGGGTATTTGTTTACGTGCCACGCAACGTTATCGTAGAAGAGCCATTACAAGTTGTTTTCGTTAACGATGATGCAGAGGCTTCATTATTCAACCACGTATTAGTTGTAGCTGAAGAATCTTCAAGCGTGACGTATGTTGAAACATATGTATCAACAATTGAGGAATCAAAAGGGCAAGCAAATATCATTGCTGAGGTTGTTGTAAAAGACAATGCGCAAGTAGTGTTCGGTGCTGTAGATGTTCTTGCAAAAGGCTTTACAACATATGTAAATCGCCGTGCTAACGTTGCACGTGATGGCAAAATCGAGTGGGCACTAGGTTTAATGAATGATTCAGATACAATTTCTGAAAATATTTCACATCTAATTGGTGACGGTTCGGTTGCTGATACGAAAACAGTCGTTGTAGGTCGCGGTACACAAAAGCAAAACTTTACAACAGAAGTACGCCATTGGGGTAAAAACTCTGATGGACAAATTTTAAAGCACGGTGTAATGAAAGACGGTGCACAATCTATTTTCAATGGTATCGGTAAAATTGAACATGGTGCAACAAAAGCAAATGCAGAGCAAGAATCTCGCGTGTTAATGCTTTCTGACAAAGCACGTGGCGATGCCAACCCAATTCTTTTAATTGATGAAGACGATGTAACAGCAGGACACGCGGCATCTGTTGGGCGTGTTGACCCGATTCAGCTTTATTACTTAATGAGTCGTGGCATTTCGAAAGCAGAGGCAGAGCGTCTTGTAATTCACGGATTCCTTGCGCCAGTTGTTACAAACTTGCCAATTGAAGGCGTTAAAAAGCAGCTGACGGAGGTTATCGAAAGGAAAGTTCGATAATGAATATAAAAGACATTAAAAATTATTTCCCTGTACTCAATCAAGAAATAAACGGGCATCCGCTCGTTTATCTCGATAGTGCAGCAACGTCGCAAAAGCCTATTCAAGTAATTGAAGCAGTAAAAAAATATTATGAGTTAGATAATTCCAATGTTCACCGTGGTGTACATACTTTAGGTAACCGTGCAACAGATTCATACGAAGGAGCACGTGAAAAAGTACGCCAATTTATTAATGCTCGTTCTACAAAGGAAGTTATTTTTACTCGTGGTACGACAACAGCTTTAAACACAGTTGCAGCAGGCTATGGTCGTCAAACGCTTCAAGAAGGTGATGAAATTGTCATTACGTATATGGAGCATCATTCCAATATTATTCCTTGGCAGCAGCTTGCAAAAGAAAAGGGCGCTGTTTTGAAATATATTGATTTACAAGAGGATGGCACTATTTCTTTAGACGCAGTACGTGCAACAATTACAAACAAAACGAAAATTGTTGCGATGATGTATGTATCGAATGTTTTAGGAACGATTAATCCAATTAAGGACATTGCTAAAATTGCACATGAAAATGGAGCGATTATGGTCGTTGACGCAGCGCAGGCGGCACCGCATGTGAATGTGGATGTGCAAGAATTAGATTGTGATTTTTTAACGTTTTCCGGGCATAAAATGTGTGCACCAACAGGTATTGGTGTACTATATGGGAAAGAGGCGCTTTTAGACAAGATGGAGCCGATTGAATTTGGCGGCGAAATGATTGATTTCGTAGGTCTTTATGATTCAACATGGAAAGAGCTACCGTGGAAATTTGAAGGTGGTACACCAATCATTGCAGGCGCAATTGGTTTAGGTGCAGCAATTGACTTTTTAAATGAGATTGGCTTAGACAATATCACTGCACATGAGCATAAATTAGCAGCCTATGCAATGGATGAGCTAGAGAAAATCGAAGGCTTACAAATTTTTGGCCCTCGCGACCCAATGCAACGTTGCGGACTTGTTACATTTAATTTAGATGATGTACATCCACATGATGTTGCGACAGTATTAGATATGAATGGAATCGCAGTAAGAGCTGGCCACCATTGTGCTCAACCGTTAATGAAATGGCTTCAAGTTACTGCAACAGCGCGCGCAAGCTTCTATCTATACAATGATGAAGCAGATATTGACCGTTTAGTTGCAGGACTGCGCAGAGCGAAGGAGTATTTCAACGATGTCTTTTAATAATTTAGACCAACTATATCGTTCTGTTATTATGGAACATTATAAAAACCCTCGTAACAAGGGAATTTTGGAAGAAAATAACGTCACAATTGATATGAACAACCCTACATGTGGTGACCGTATTCATTTAACATTAAAATTGACTGACGGTATTGTAGAAGATGCGAAATTTGACGGCGAAGGCTGCTCGATTTCAATGTCTTCTGCATCGATGATGACACAAATCATCAAAGGGAAAAAACTTGAAGAAGCGTTAGAGCTAGCAGATATTTTCTCGAAAATGATGCTTGGCGAGGAATACGACCTAGATAAATACGATTTAGGTGATGTAGAAGCGTTACAAGGCGTATCACAATTCCCAGCCCGCATTAAATGTGCGACATTAGCTTGGAAGGCAATGGAAAAAGGCGTGAAAAGCGAAGCACAATAATTAGACTGAACGGAGGAGAAAAAATGGCTAAAAAGATGCCTGATATTGGCGATTACAAATATGGCTTCCACGATAAGGACGTATCAGTTTTCCGTTCTGAGCGTGGTTTAACAGAGGAAATCGTTCGTGAAATCTCAAATATGAAAGAAGAGCCAAAGTGGATGCTTGATTACCGCTTGAAAGCTCTTGAGCAATTTTATAAAATGCCAATGCCTCAATGGGGTGGCGACCTTTCAGCGTTAAACTTCGATGAAATTACTTATTACGTAAAGCCATCTGAAGCAACACAGCGCTCATGGGATGAAGTACCAGAAGAAATTAAAGCAACATTTGATAAATTAGGTATTCCTGAAGCGGAGCAAAAATACCTTGCTGGTGTATCTGCTCAGTACGAATCTGAAGTAGTTTACCACAATATGAAAAAGGATTTAGAAGACCTAGGCATTATTTTCAAGGATACAGACTCAGCATTAAAAGAAAATGAAGATATTTTCAAGCAATACTGGGGCACAGTTATTCCTTATGCAGACAATAAATTCTCTGCTTTAAACTCAGCAGTTTGGTCAGGTGGTTCATTCATTTACGTGCCACCAGGTGTTAAAGTTGAAACACCATTACAAGCGTACTTCCGTATTAACTCTGAAAACATGGGTCAATTCGAGCGTACTTTGATTATCGTAGATGAAGGTGCACATGTACACTATGTAGAAGGCTGTACAGCCCCTGTTTACACAACAAACTCGCTACACTCAGCAGTAGTAGAAATTATCGTTAAAAAAGATGCATACTGCCGTTACACGACGATTCAAAACTGGGCAAACAACGTCTATAATCTTGTAACGAAGCGTACAGTAGTTGACGCTAATGGTACGATGGAATGGATTGATGGCAACATTGGCTCGAAATTAACGATGAAATATCCATCATGTATTTTACGCGGTGAAGGTGCGCGTGGTATGACATTATCAATTGCATTAGCAGGTAAAGGTCAGCACCAAGATGCAGGCGCAAAAATGATTCACCTTGCACCAAATACATCTTCAACAATCGTGTCAAAATCGATTGCGCACCACGGTGGTAAAGTTTCTTACCGCGGTATCGTACGCTTCGGTCCTAAAGCGACTGGCGCACGCGCAAACATCGAATGTGATACATTAATTATGGATAACGAGTCAACTTCAGACACAATTCCATACAATGAAATTTTAAACGACAACGTGTCACTAGAGCACGAAGCAAAAGTTTCAAAAGTATCCGAAGAACAATTATTCTACCTAATGAGCCGTGGTATTTCTGAGCTTGAAGCAACAGAAATGATTGTAATGGGCTTCATCGAGCCATTCACAAAAGAATTACCAATGGAATACGCAGTAGAAATGAACCGATTAATCAACTACGAAATGGAAGGTTCTATCGGTTAATAGATTACTCAGGGCGTCCAAAAAGCATGCAAAGCACTGCTTTTCGGACGTCTTTTTTTTGCATATCGCAATAACTCGAATGTGAATGATGTAATAATTAACGGTCATTGTGGTACTCTAATAATAGGATTTCATTAAAATTAAAGGAGTGTCTAAAATGGTTGGTGTAGAAATCGATATGGTTGTAACGGATAGTTTGAAGGCATTAGCATTATATGAGAAAATTTTTGATATAGAGCGTGTGGAAGTAACAGATTTCCCTGTTGGCAAAAATGAAGCAGTTTTTAAATTATATGATGTCAGGTTTCATTTATTAGATGAAAATCCTGAATATCAAATGATTGCACCGAAGCCTAATGACCCAAAGCCAATTTGGTTTAATATTTTAGTGCCAAATATTGCAGACACATATGAAAAAGCAATGAAAGCAGGCTGTAAGGAAGTACAAGCAGTTACTGAACTGCCTGATTTTGGCGTATCAAATGCTGTATTCAGTGATGAATTCGGCTATCTTTGGATGCTGCATGAGATGCATAGGGTAGTTAGCTTTGAGGAGCGTGTACAAATTTTAGAGGATAATGAAGCGAATTAGTTCGAAATATTCGTTTCAGAAAATGCTTCCAAATATTTTGTTTTAGTATTTTTAAAAGCGGAAATTAATTAATGACTAATAAACGTCTGAAAGACCGTGCTTTAACACGCTTTTCAGACGTTTTTGGCTAGCTTGAAGTATTTTTAAATTAAGTAGTTTGAACTGTCAAGATTTGTTTTTTACTAGAGGTAATTGTACTTGCCATTTAGGCGGCAGTTTGATTTTTGGCCTTATGATTGCTACAAGCTGAAATGAATAAAGTACATACTAAAAAATAAGCAAACTTTTTTCATAATGCTAAGCTCCTATTATTCAGGGCTTGGAATATGGACAGGTCCTCCCCATTGGGTAAAGGTATTGCTCGTTGTCTCAGACACTTCACCAATTGTTGCTGTTGCAATGTAATAGGCACCTAAATAATTATTCGTTACCCAAAGCTGTACATCTGTGAGTGTAGTGCCAAGAAGATTAATCGGTTCTTCTGGGACTAAATGCCATGCTGTATCAACGAAAGCATCGGCATCGGGTACAGAGGCCTGTTCGACAACATGCCATGTAGGTGCTTGTGCAAAGTTTTCAGCGATGATAAGTGGGTGTCCTAAAACACGAGTTAGTTTTATAACATTTGATGCAATGACTTGCTCACCTGTCCTCGGTTCGTCTGTTTCCTCTACCCAGCCTACGTCGGGCATATTCATCCAACCTGTGTCGCCATCAACAATAACAGACATGTCTTGGCTTTTGACATGCATTGAAAAATCAGGATTCCATTGAAAATCGACCATTGTAGTGCCGGTTGATGAAATCGCTTTATGCGAGCCAGTGCCTGCTGCTATCATCGCATCTGCCATACATGCAGCTAGTTGCTTGCCTTCAATCGTTTTCCCTACCTCAAATAAAATACCTTCACAAGAGGCTAGGGAGCTTAAGCTAGCAGCGGCTTCTTCGTCCGCTTCCACTTCGGTTTCTACTTCTTCGTTCTCATTTTCAGAAGCAGCAGCTTCTTTATTTTCTGTTTCGCTATGATCTGTCGAGCTTTCTTCTGGTGTATTATTGCCACACGCGGCTAATAGCAACATTAAAAAAAGCAGTCCTAGCAATTTTTTCACTATAAAATATCCTCCTTGTATTAAATGTTCAGAAAATTTACCTATCCAAAGTAATAGTAATTCATTATAGGATTCGTTACAAGAGTGCCAAAATAAGGTTTAAATATACAATAAATGTATTTGAATGGAGATATTTATCTACTTGCCTAGGCAATAATAACAAATCCTATAATTTACTTAAGAAACTGTTTTTTCTTGTTTATCGAATTTAGCCATAAAAAATTGCACCTTCGATTCTAGTTATGTCTAACAATCGGGGTGCAATTCAATCGATTTTTTTAGTACGTAAGAGGACTGTCCGCTAAGGTAATTTTGTATGGCAATCACATGTTTCTTTATTAATTTGCTGCTAAACTTGTGCGCTCACGCAATAGTCATAATAAATTGTCACTATCGCATGGGGCTCATATTGGCTTTTCGGACGACTAACTTAGCTTATAACACTTTGTTTTACTGTTAGCTTCGCAAGCTTAATTTCATCCACATCAATACCTAGACCCGGTTTGTCACTTAAACGAATAAATGGAATATCGAATTGCAGATTGCCTACATCCTCGCTATATTTTAGTGGACCTGTTAATTCAACGCTAGTCATTGATTTTTTAGAGAAGGCCACGTGATAGCCTGCTGCTGAGCCAATTGATGATTCGACCATGGAGCCTACTTGACATTCAATATTGGCCATTTCAGCCATAATAGCGAGCTTATTTGCCTTATAAATACCGCCACATTTCATCAGCTTAATATTCACTTTATGCGCGGCCTGCTTTTGGATAATTGTGCGCATTTCTGTCATGCTAACAAGTCCCTCATCAATCATTACAGGTGTAGCAGTCTTCTGTTTAATTTCGACCATGCCGTCAATATCATGTGCTACAATGGGCTGTTCAATCCAGTCGAGATGACAGTTTTCAAGGAGTGCAAGTGCTTGTAATGCGGTTGCGCTATTTTTCCACCCTTGGTTAACATCAACGCGAATGGCGATTTCAGGGCCGACTGCTTCTCTTACTGCTTGAATACGCTTAACGTCCTCTACCATTTTTTCACCAACTTTTAGTTTGAATGAACGATAGCCTTCTTCTATTTTACCCATTGCTTCTTGTGCCATTACTGAAGGGTCTTGAATGCTTAAAACGTGGGTAATTGGAAATGCCTCATGGAAGCGTCCACCTAGTAAATCATAGACAGGAATGTTCAATGATTTTGCAGCGGCATCGTAGCACGCAATATCAAGTGCAGCCTTCGCTGTAGGAGCTGCCAATATTGCAGCATCCATGACATCATGAATGGCTTCCATATTCAGCGGATTTAGACCAATTAAGCGAGGGGCTAAAATTTTCTCGATAATTTCAAATGCGCCGTACATGCTTTCCCCTGTTACGTGCTCATCTGCAACGCCTTCGCCATAGCCGATAACACCATTATCTAAAGTCACTTTGACGATTAAGGAAGGCATCGTATAATAGGTAGCATAGCTAATAATAAATGGTTCCTTTAATGGGAGCTCAATAGCAAATAGTTCGATTTTTTTAATTTTCATATTGTACATCCTTTCTGATTTGGAGGTTTTCTTTTTTATGATGACAATTGCTTTAATTGGTTCAGCAAGCTTTTGCAAGCAAGCACAAGCACTCGCTGAATCGGATTCTTCTTATCAACTGAAATGTTATGCATATAAAGAGCCAGCTGAAGCACCTGAGCTAGTAAAAATGCTTGAGCATTGTGATGTATTAATGTTTTCAGGTTCGCTGCCCTATGCTTTTGCCAAGCAGCAAGTAGAGCAGCTACAAATACCTGTTGTTTATTTACGTCAAGATGTACAAGCTTTAGCAATTACTTTATTAAAGGCTGTTCAATTAGGCTACAATTTAACACGTATTTCTCTTGATTATCGCGATGAGGAAGAGTGGCGAAACTTATGTAACGACCTGCATACTCCACCTACTGTTCATACATTATGTTTGCAAAATGCCCAGCCATCACAGCCTGTAGTCGCCTTTCATCGCAAAGCACTAGCTAGTGGCCAAGTAGATTTTGCGATTACGAGCATTCATGCAGTATATGACCAATTATGTGAGGAAGGTTATCCAGCTATCCACATTGTTGATACGGACAATGACATACTTCATACGCTAGCCAAGGCAAAAGAACAGGCATTATTAGCGAAGGCTGAAGCTGCTCAGGTTGTGGTTGGACTCATTCAAGAGCAGTATTGTTTGCCTGAGGAGCTAGCTACTTTTGCTCAGTTACTAGATGCGACATTAACGAAGAAGGAGCATGGCACCGTTGTCTATTCGACAGTTGGTAAAATCAAATCGGTTATTGCGCACCCTTTGTTCGAAAAATGGCATGGCGCTTTAAATGCTAATGTGCGAATTGCTTTCGGCAGTGGGCATTCAATGGAAGCTGCTTATAATAATGCACTTGTAGCAAGCTCCTTTACACAATCAAAGCAGTTTTATTTTATGGATGCTAAACAAACATTACATGGACCTTACCCGATTATAGAAAAACAAACTGCATTTTCTGTAAAGCATCCACAGCTTACAGCATTGGCACAAGAAGTCCGCTTAAGCCCACAAAATATATCGCGTATTTTTGCATATGCGGCATTGCAAACTAGTGAGCCCTTTACAGCGGCACAGTTAGCGAAATTTTTACAAGTAACAAGAAGAACGGCTGAGCGCATGTTGAAAAAATTACATGATGCCAGCTATGTAACGATTATCGGGGAGCAATCTGCGCACCAAAAAGGTCGTCCCTCAGCACTTTACCGCTTACAGCTTCCAACATTAGTGAAATAACGTGATGCACTACTTTGTTGTCGGAAAATTTCTTGCATATGACAGCAATCTTTTTTACAATAAAACCATGTCGCTAAATGGTCGTTAATTGTATCGTACAAAGCAAAAGTGATGAAGTCAAGAACAAACTAAAAGATTATAGGATGAACGTATAGACAAACGACAATGCATTATGTGAGGAGTTTTTTTATGAAAGAAAAAATGTTGAATATTTTCAGCCATTTACACGCACATGGTGAAATAAGCTTTAAGGAAGTTGAAACGACTAATTATCTCGTTGCATTATTTGAAGCAGCTGGTTTTCAGCCAAAAAGATTTAAAAATATACCTGGTTTTTCTGTTGAAATTGGTTCGGGCTCACCGAAAATAGGGTTGCGCGCAGATATGGATGCACTATGGCAGGAAGTGGATGGAGAAATGAAGGCAAATCATTCATGTGGGCATGATGCACATATGACGATTGTGACAGGCGTTATGCATCGACTAAAGGAAGTAGGTGAATTCAACGGAACAGTACGCGCTATTTTCCAACCAGCAGAGGAGCTTGGCAATGGTTCTTTAAGCGTCATTCAAGAAGGTGTGATTGATGATTTAGATTATTTCTACGGCGTTCATTTACGACCATTTGATGAAATTGCTTTTCCAAATTGTGCAGCAGGCATTCAGCATGGCTCATGTGCCTTTGTAAAAGGGCAAATTGGTGGCGTGGATCATCACGGTGCGCGCCCGCATAAAGGGGTCAATGCAATTGAAGTAGCTGCTTCTATTGTGCATCATTTAGGGTTAACCTACACAGACCCACATATAGCGGCGACTGCAAAAATGACCAATTTATATGCAGGCTCTGAAAATTTTAATATTATACCCGGCAAAGCAACATTTGGTTTAGATTTACGTGCACAAACGAATGCGATAATGGAGGAATTACAGCAGAAGGTAAAAACAATATGTACGCAATTAAGTGCGTTGCATCAAGTACCCATTACAATTGAGTTTTTTGATTATGTTCCAGCAGCAGTTGTGCATGACGAGGCGGCAGCACTTTTAGCGCAGTCAATTGAGCATGTGTTAGAAAGACCTGCCTTCCCAACGATTATTACGCCAGGTGCAGATGATTTTCATTTTTACACGATTGAAAGGCCGCATTTAAAGGCGACGATGCTTGCTCTAGGGGCAGATGTAATGCCCGGGTTGCATGACCCACATATGCAATTTAATCATCAAGCCATTGTCAATGGGATTGAGATACTAACAGATGTCTGCTTACGCACAATGCAACAAGGGTAATGATGTAGTTAGGATAAAGATTGTTACATAAGCTTTGAGTGAACGTAACAGCAGTTTTACAATCGGCATGTATAATATTTTGAAGCCATAATATTCTTCAAGCAGCGGTTAAGTATTGTCCTCACTGAGTGAAGTTTTACTTTATGTTATGATAAAGGGGCATATAGGAGGGGGGAGAGGAAATGATTTCGATTGGGCTAACAGGCTGGGGAGATCATCCTGCTCTATATTCAACGGTGACGACGGCACGTGATAAACTATTTGATTATAGTGGACATTTTCCAATTGTTGAAGTAGATACATCTTTTTATGCCATTCCAGCCAATCAAAATGTCGAAAAATGGTGCCAGGATACACCTGATAATTTTCAATTTATATTAAAGGCTTATCAAGGAATTACAGGACATTTGCGTGATGAGTTACCATATGAGACGCGGAATGATATGTTTCAAGCCTTTTTAGAATGTGCACATACATTTCAGCGCTTAAATAAGCTAGCGATGGTGCTTGTACAATTTCCTCCTTGGTTTGATTGCACAACGAAAAATGTTAATTATATACGCTATGTCAAACAGCAATTACCGAATTTGCCATTAGCGATAGAATTTCGCAATCAAACTTGGTATGCTCCGCAAATGAGGGAGAAAACATTGCACTTTTTACAGGAGCACAACTTTATTCATACTGTTTGTGATGAACCGCAGGCAGGGACGGGCTCTGTTCCGCTCGTACCTGTTGCGACAGCAGATAAGGTGCTATTTCGTATTCATGGTCGCAATGTGCATGGCTGGCGCAATAGTGGCAATGCACATAATTGGCGCAAAGTTCGTTTTCTATATGATTATAATGAAGATGAGCTACAATCAATAGCATCCTATGTAAGGCAATTGCGGCAGCAGGCGCAGGGAGTTTATGTACTGTTTAATAATAACTCTGATTATCATGCCGCGCCAAACGCACAGCGCCTAAAGGAAATACTGGGCTTGCACTTTGAAAATTTATCACCAAAACAACTAAATATTTTTGAAGGGGAATTTTAATGGAATTTATATTGTTATTTATTATTGCGATGACCTCCGGTATTATAGGGGCGCTTGTTGGATTAGGTGGGGGAGTTATTTTAGTACCTGCTACGCTATTTATAGGTATTAATTTAGGGCTGATTCCAGATATTACACCACAAACGGTTGTTGGTCTATCTGTTGTGATGATGATTTTTACAGGTCTCGCCTCAACAGTAACACAAATGAAGTCAAAAACGGTTGATTATAAAACAGGCTTTATTTTCTTTGCGGGTAGTGTACCAGGGACGATGCTTGGTGCATGGATTAATAAAGGGTTAGATTTGCCATCATTTAATTTATATTTTGGTATTTTATTAATTATTCTATCGATTATTTTATTAGTACGTGATAAATTAAAGCCTGTTTATTGGTTTGTCGAGCATGGAAAGAAGCAAACATATATAGATAGTGAAGGCAAGGAATATGTGTATGGTTACCCCATTTGGTTTGCCTTTTTATTAACATTTGCAGTCGGCTGTATGTCGGGGCTGTTTGGCATCGGTGGTGGCTCGATGATAGTTCCGGCAATGCTGATTTTATTCTTATTCCCACCGCATGTGGCTATTGCTACATCGATGTTTTTAGTATTTTTAACATCGATTGTCAACTCTGCTTCGCATATTTATTTAGGAAATGTCCCGTGGTTATATACATTACCGGTTATTCCGGGAGCATATATTGGAGCAAAATATGGTGCAAAATTAAATAAAAAGTTAAAATCAGAAACATTGGTACTTGTATTGCGAATCATTCTATTGTTGTTAGGTGTTCGTTCTATTATAGATGGGCTATTTTGATGCTAAAATAACAGATGGAGCCTCAGGCGAATATTATCGATTTTTAAAGAAAGCTGGTGTGCATTGTGCAAGAAAGAATTCATTTTTTTCATACGAACGATTTACATAGTCATTTTGAATTTTGGATGCGTACGCAGAATTATATTCATGCACAACGTACATTATTAGCTGCACAAGGTGAGCCTAGCTTTTTACTAGATATTGGCGACCATATTGACCGTTCAAATATTTATACGGAGGCAACGAAAGGCAAAGGCAATGTTCAACTATTGAACGAGGCACAATATGATGTTGTGACGCTTGGCAACAATGAGGGAATTACATTTGCTACTGAAGACTTAGAAGCACTATACGAAGATGCACAGTTTGAAGTTGTTGTTGCTAATTTATATGCATCAAAAGGGAAGCAGCCTGCATGGCTTAAGCCGTATACTATTTTAACGACGAAATATGGAACGAAAATTGGGGTTGTAGGTGCAACTGCACAATTCGAAGCATTTTATCGTTCGTTAAGCTGGCAAGTAACGGAGCCGAGAATTGCGATTATCCAGATTGTCGAGCAGTTAAAGGAGCAGGTGGACATTCTCATTTGCTTATCTCATTTAGGAAAGACAGAGGATGAGCTACTTGCAGATGAATGCCCTGAAATCGACGTAATTTTTGGGTCACATACACATCATCTATTCGAGACAGGAAAATTCATTGGAGAGGTGCTGCTAACTGGCTGTGGAAAATTCGGTCAATATGTAGGGCATTTAACCATTGACTTTGACCATCAAACGAAAAGGATAACGAAGCAAGAAAAGGTCATCGAGTGTGCATTGCTCCCTAGCCCGAAAGAGGAGCCAGCATTTTTGCAAGGTTTAATGCAAGAAGCGCAGGAAAAGCTAGATAAACCGATTTTTACAGCACCAAAAACGTATAATAAAGAATGGTTTCATTATTCACAGCTTTCCAATTTATTTGCAGAGGCAATGATTCAATATTCAAGTGCAGATTGTGCCCTTTTCAATGCGGGTATTTTTTTAGAGGACTTGCAAAAAGGCTATGTATCAGCATACGACCTTCATCGGATTTTCCCTCATCCAATTAACTTATGTGCGATTGAGCTTACTGGTACGGAGCTGAAGGAAATTTATATGCAATCAATGAACGAGGAATGGCCACAACTCCAATTTAAAGGGCTGGGCTTTAGAGGAATTGTATTTGGCAAGCTGTTAACCTATCATTTTGATTTGAATGCCCAGCGTGAGCTAATTATTAATGGTGAAGTGGCAGATTTGCAACGCACATATAAATTGGTGACGCTTGATTTATTTACATTTGGTTATTTTTTCCCAAGCTTTAAATATGCCAAAAAACATTATTACCTCCCTTTATTTTTACGAGATATATTAAAACTTTATGGGCAAAATAAATTTAAGTGATGAAAGAGGTCGTCGGAAAAGCTATTTTGAGACGAACCCTTTGCGACGAGTAACCGCAGGTACAAGTATTTTTAGTCAATATTTAATATAGAAGAAGGGCTGTCCGAAAAGATGTACACTTTTCGGACAGCCCCTTCCAAATTTTTTGAGCTAATTAGTTGAAGTTAACCTAAAATTGTCACGCCCTGTGACAACGACCTAATTCCTCTTTATCAGCAAGTGTATAGACATTCGCTGAAAGAAATTAAATTATCATGTATGTTGATTTCTTTTTAATTTGAGAGTATTGTTTTACTTGGATTATGAAGGAGCTATCATTTTTTTGCTGAGGCACTTCTATGTGAGTATGAAAAACTGCGGCAAATATGAGTCGAAATGTTGTTGGCTCAATCAATATGCATGATTTTTTTCATTTGTACATCTATCTTATTTTGTTTATTACTTATATAATAAAAATAATGTATATAGTAGAATTGGGGTTAAATTATAAATATGCGATTAATATCATTAAATGTTGTGAAAGAAGGCATGGTCATTGGGAAGACGATATGGAATGAAGCGGGTCATCCACTCTTGCACCAAGGCGTTGTCATCAATCACCGAATCATTGAAAGATTGCAACAATTAAACATTCGATATATTTATATAGATGATTTAATATCTGACGGCATACAAATTGAGGAAACAGTCGACCCAATTGTTCGTCATAGAGTAGTTAAAGAAATTACAAAGACATTTGAAACGGTTAGAAACCTTAAAGGGGCACAGGCTTCGTATATTATCGAGCAACAGTCAAAGGCTATTAATGGGATTGTAGAGGGGCTACTTGATACGATTGTTGATAGCCATGAATTTTTAACTATTTTATCAGATGCATATTTATACGATCAATACTTATATCATCACTCTTTCCAAGTTACATTATATTCAATTGCCATTGCGAAGGAATTAGGATATTCCTACGAAGAGTTGCGCTTAATTGGCGTTGGTGCAATCTTGCATGATATTGGAAAGTTATTAGTACCAGCTGAAATTTTAAAAAAACCAGGTGCTCTTACAGAGGACGAATATAATGAAATGAAATTGCATGCTCGTTATGGCTTCGATTTGCTACGTAATCTACATTCCATCTCACTCTTGGTAGCACACTGTGCCTTCCAACATCATGAACGCTTAGACGGAAGCGGCTACCCTAGAGGTCTAGTCGAATTTGAAATACACCCATTTGCTAAAATTATTGCTGTAGCAGATGTATTTGATGCTGTTACATCGAATCGTGTTTATCGTGAAAAAGTACTGCCTTCAGAAGGTATTGCCGTTCTAGAAAAAGATGCTGGGACATTATACGATGCAAAAGTTGTCGAAGCATTGAAAAAATGCGTTGTTCATTATCCGAATGGAACCGTACTTACTTTATCAGACGGACGTCGAGGTATTGTTTCACGACAAAATGAGTTACACCCATCTCTGCCATACATAAGAATTTTTGAGGAAAACAGCGAGATGCTTGTAGCTACATATGAAATCAATTTAGCAAATACATTCAATATTACTATTGAAAAAATAGAAACAGAATTTATCCCTTCTGAATAGTTCCCCCTCCTTGCTCATACGAATAGAGCAAGGGGGATTTTTCTGCTTCTACAACGAAGAAAAATGCGATTCAGGCAACATAAAAAACGAGGAAATACAGCCGTTTTTGTCATTTTGACACTTATCGTTGTCATTATATTATTTTTATATTGGATGAATGCTCGTTTAATGCCAACCTATTTACAATATGCAGAAGTGCAAACGAATAAAGTGGCTTCTTTTGTTGTCAATAAAGCGATTAATGCACGCACTTCTAGCGTATTAGATGTGAATGATATTATTGAGAATTTACCGTCGGGCTCAAGTGAAATGATTACGACAAAGTTTAATACGGAAATCATTAATCGTGTTCGCGCAGAAACACAGGCTTTGGTGAAAGAATATTTAGAGCAAGCGGAAAATGGAGATTTAACACATTTACCAAACTTAGAAAATGTCGAATACGATGTCGGGAAAATGGAAGCGGGCGATGGTATCGTTTTTTTTGTACCACTCGGGCAAGCTGCTAATCTTCCTTTACTCGGAAATTTAGGACCAAAAATACCGATTCGATTTCATATTATAGGGAATGTACATAGTGATGTACAATCCACTATTAGAGAATTTGGTATAAATAATGCCTATGTTGAGGTAAGTATTCATTTAGAGGTGAATGTACAAATTATTGTGCCGTTTGCTACGAAATCATCGACAGTAGAGCAGTATATTCCTGTAGCAATTGGCTTAGTGCAAGGTTCGGTTCCACATATTTATACGAATGGTGGAGAAGGCATACAGCCATCGTTAGAGGTACCTGTCCCTTATGATTAACCAAACGTTCGAAAAACAGTACCTAAGCACGCTTTTTGAATGCCCCGCTATAAATAAAGTTGTTGTAGCGCATGGAATATGGTACATTGACTAAAAGTACTAAAGTTTTATTTTGACTTGCGCGGATGTTCAGCTTCTCGCGCAAATCAAAATAAAGCCTCCGGCAAATATCACAGATTTTGAAGAAGCTTTCCTGTGCATGCTTGAAAAAGCTAGCCGAGGCGTAATTGATTTTATGATAGGGGCGAAATTGGATGACATCTTGTAAACCTACAGCAAAAGAAGAGCACATACGCAAGCCAGACTGGTTGAAAATTAAATTAAATACAAATGAACAATATAAAGGCTTAAAAAAATTAATGCGCGATAACAACTTGCATACAGTTTGTGAGGAAGCGCGTTGTCCAAATATTCATGAGTGTTGGGGAGAGCGTCGTACGGCAACGATGATGATTTTAGGTTCAGTATGCACGCGTGCATGCCGTTTTTGTGCGGTTAAAACAGGTTTACCGACAGAGCTCGATTTAGCAGAGCCAGAGCGCGTAGCAGACTCAGTAAAAATTATGGATTTAAAGCATGTTGTTATTACAATGGTAGCACGTGATGATTTAAAGGATGGTGGCGCGGGCGTATTAGCGGAAACAATTCGTGCGATTCGTCGTAAAAGTCCAGCGACATCTGTTGAAGTATTGCCATCTGATTTAGGTGGGATAGAAGAAAATTTACAGATGGTTATGGATGCGAAACCGGATATTTTAAATCATAATATCGAAACGGTGCGTCGCTTAACACCGAGAGTTCGTGCACGAGCAAAATATGATCGCTCTTTAGAGTTTTTACGTCGCTCAAAGGAAATGCAGCCAGATATCCCGACAAAATCCTCATTAATGATTGGTCTAGGCGAAACATGGGATGAAATTTTAGAAGTGATGGATGATTTGCGTGCAAATAATGTAGATATAATGACAATTGGTCAATATTTGCAGCCGACGAAAAAGCATTTGTCAGTTAAAAAGTATTATTCTCCGCTAGAATTCGGGAAGCTTCGCAAAATTGCAATGGAAAAAGGCTTTAGTCACTGCGAGGCAGGTCCATTAGTGCGCAGTAGCTACCATGCAGATGAGCAAGTAAATGCAGCAACAAAAGAACGTCAGGCACAGGCGAAAGCATAGCCATGTGCAAATAGATAGGTGGTATTTCAATGATTGTTGCAGAAGGTTATATTTATGAAGTAATCGAAAATGTGCGAGAAGGCTTTAATGAAGAAGTATTTTTAGAGCGATTCTCAGATATTTTGACGAAATATGATTATATCGTAGGAGATTGGGGATATGGCCAGCTTCGTCTAAAAGGATTTTTTGATGATCGCAATCACAAATCTACCTTTGATACAAAAATCAGTACATTTGAGGATTATTTATTTGAATACTGTAATTTTGGCTGCGCTTATTTTATCGTTCAAAAAATAGGGCGAGCACCACAGCAGGAAGTTGCAGTTGATACAGAGGAATTGATAGAAGAACTATAAAGTGACTAAGTTTCACAGTCTAAAAAATAAGGCTGTCCAAAAGGGTATTCCTTTTCGGACAGCCTTATTTTTTACATTAAATACTTGCGCCTGCGGTTACTCGTCGCAGAAAATACTTGCTCCTGCGGTAGTCACAATAAATTGTCATTAACTTTGTCTCAAAAAAGCTTTTCAAACACGCCCTTTTAGCATGCTGCGTGAGTCCTTAGCTTAGTAGCTCTGTCAAATACGCACGCAAATCAGCTGTCTCTTCCTCGGTGCGATTGTAGACGTGCTCTAAATAGCCCGGCTCCTCTACATCGTCGGGACCGATAATCGCAAAGCGACCGAACTGAATATCTAAAACAAGTACTTTACCAAAAAAGCGTCCACTTTGTAATATCGCTAAATCATAACGCTGTGTTTTGCCTGCGAAGCTAACGAAGCGCGTTTTCGTATCCTCTACATCATCATATAAGAAAAATCTTTCCATTTGAATTTCTATCTCCTTTTCGTATCTCTAGAATATGTTACTATAGATAAGAAAACACTATCAACTATTTAGGTACTAGGAGGCGTTTTGAATGTATTTCGTAGATCGAAATAAAATTTCATTAAACTTACAACATTTAGATACATTGCTGGCGATTTTTGAAGAGCAAGAAAATTGGCTTGAAAATGATATGACAAAGCTAGCACTTGAGCGTATCGGTCATAATGTAATGGAATCGATGATGGACGTTGGTAATTTAATGATTGATGGCTTTATTATGCGCGACCCGGGCAGTTATGAAGATATTATCGATATATTAGTAGATGAGAAAGTCATTTCACCAGATATGGACGCGTCTCTAAAAGCTGTTGTAGGCTTGCGTAAAATGCTTGTACGCGAATTTATTCAAGTGGATGATGAAGAAGTCATAAAAGTGCTTTCAGGCTCGTTAGGGGCCTTAAAACAGTTTTCAGGCAAAGTGCAAGATTATTTAACGAATGAGCTTGGACCTGTTTCCGCATTTTTGCCTGAGGATAAATAAATGAAGCGCTATAAAGCATATTGTTTTGATTTAGACGGAACGGTTTATCGTGGAAACAAAGGGATTGACAGTGCCATTACCTTTATTCATAAATTGCAACAGGAGGGCATTGAACCGTTTTATGTAACGAATAACTCTTCAAAAACGCCTGTGCAATTGCAGCAAAAATTAGCGGCATTAGGCATTGCTGCGCCTTTAGAGCATATTTATTCGAGCGCAGTCGTGACGGCGACATATATAAGTGAGCGATTTCCCCAGCAAAAAGTGCAGCTTATTGGCTCGGATGGTATTCGAGAGGCCCTGCAATCCCAAGGGATACATATTACAGATGAAGCGGATGCAAAGGTTTTTGTGATGGGGATTGATCGAGAGGTAAATTATTCAAAGCTAGTAAATGCCTGCTTGGCTGTGCAGAATGGTGCACATTTAATTGCTACAAATGAAGATGTTAAATTTCCAACAGAGCAAGGCTTCGTGCCTGGCAATGGCTCCTTTGTAAGGCTTGTAGCAAGCGTAGGAGGTGTAGAGCCTGTCTTCATTGGCAAGCCATCACCAATTATGTTAGAAGCGATTGCCTCAACACATCATTATTGTAAAAATGAAATGGTATTGATTGGCGATAATTATCAAACGGATATTTTATGCGGCATTCGCTTTGGCTGTGATACGGTTCATGTGAATACAGGTGTTACTCCTACAGAGCAAGCCCAATTGCAGAAAGAACGACCTACTTATTGCTTGAGCTCGTTGGAAGAGTGGCTGTAAAACAGAAGAATAAAAGCTATATCAAAATTATTTTGATATAGCTTTTTGTTGTTTATTCAAAATTGTTGACTCATAAATTAAATGCAATAGGTATTTATGATGATTTTCAAAATGGAATATATGTTTTCATGAAAATAAAAAAATTGCAAGAGTTGTTTTTTTAAAATCGAGTATGATACAATAAATGCAGTTCAAAATAAACACTATATATAGTGTTGTTTTTCTGAAAAACGCACTACATATAGGAAATATAGCGAGGATGGCTATATAAAGGGCTTTCCTCATACATCTAGCGCGTTACCTTGTTCAGATTTTGTATAGATTATAAGTATACATGGCGAGAAAAAAATGGAAAATTAAAATTTAGTTTTCTAGCAATAAGAATTGTTCGCAATAATTATGCTAATACATAATCGTTTCACTTGTATATGTGGCAAAGCACAATGGTACATGCTATGAAAAAATAAATGGAAAGAGGTTATCGTAATGATCTTGTACACAAAAACAGTTTGTCCAAAATGTATGTTTGTTAAATCGGAGTTAAATGAAGCTGGTTTAGAGGGGCGCTACGAAACAGTTAATATAGATTTAGATGCTGCGGCAAAAGAGAAAATCGTCAATGCAGGTTTCTTAACGGTTCCGATTTTAGAAATCGACGGTCAGCTAATCCATGATTTTTCACAAATTAACGAAGAGATTAGCAAGCTAGTTGGATGATTGTCTTTGCAAGCAGGACAGGAAATGTGCGCTTTATCATCAATCAGCTCCAATTACCGAACATTGAGATGACGAAGGGGCTCAAGCTTTCTGAGCCCTATTTATTATTTACTTATACGGATGGACTTGGTACAGTGCCACAAATAGTAGAGGAATTTTTGCAAGAAAACGCTACGTTTTGTAAAGGTGTGATTGCAAGCGGCAATTCCAATTTTGGGCACAATGTTTTTTGCGGCTCCGCCGATAAAATAAATGCCACTTATCAAATACCGATTGTTCGCAAACTAGAGCTTCGGGGATTTGCACACGATTATGAAGCAATTCGAGAATATTATCAAACTGTTATTGAAGGTGGGGAAAAGATTTGAAAGAGTATTTAAAGCTCAATAATGATTTATTGAATAGTTATAGCTCGACAGGCATTTTAGATTTGGACAAGGATAAAGAAGCGACACGTAAGTATTTTTTAGAAAATGTCAATGTGAAAATGCGTTATTATATAGACTTGGAAGAAAAGCTTAAATATTTAATCGATGAAGGATACTATGAAAGAGATTTTTTAGAAATGTATCCGATGGAATTTATTAAAAGGTTATTCAAAATAGCTTATTCTTATAAATTCCGTTTTCCATCCTTTATGAGTGCCAGCAAATTTTATGAAAGCTACGCAATGAAAAGCCGTGACGGTCAAGAGATTTTAGAGAAATATGAGGATCGCATTACGATTATTTCGTTATATTTAGCACAGGGAGACCAAAGCCTTGCAGAGCGTGCTGTACGCAGTATTATGGAGGCATATCAGCCCGCGACACCAACGGCACTAAACAGCGGTAAAAAGGCGCGTGGTGAGCTAGTAAGCTGCTTTAAATTGACGGTTGATGATACGATGAATTCCATCGCAGAAAATATCGGTTATTGCCTAGAGCTTTCTCGTTTAGGGGGAGGCGTAGGAACATTGTTAACGGATTTACGCCCATTAGGCGACCCGATTAAAGGGATTTTAAATCGTGCTAGCGGCGTTATGCCTGTTGCTAAGCTATTAGAAAACTCTTTCTCCTATTCCAACCAGCTAGGGCAGCGCAATGGCTCAGGCGTTGTCTATTTGAATATTTTCCACGGTGATATTGAAGAATTTATTTCATCGAAAAAGCCTAACGCTGACGAAAAAATTCGCTTAGCGACATTATCGACAGGGGTTATTATCCCATCGATTTTCTTTGAGCTAATGAAGCGTGACAAAGATATTATTTTATTTAGCCCATACGATATTTATCGTGAATATGGCAAGCGCATGTCCGAAATTAGCATGACGGAAATGTATTATGAATTGCTTGATAATCCGAACATTCGAAAACTAAAGCGCATTAATGCACGTAAGCTTTATACGGAAATTAAAAAGACACAATTTGAATCGGGCTACCCATTCGAGGTGTTTGATGATAATGTCAACGAAAATCACGCATTAAAAGGCCTAGGCCGAGTGAAAATGTCGAATTTGTGTACAGAAATTTTACAAGTACAAACGACGAGTGATATTACAGATATGGATCAGCCAAATGTTTACGGCTTAGATGTATCGTGTAACTTAGGCTCTATCGACATTTACCGCGCAACAAAAAGCGAAAACTTTGAAGAGCTTATTACGACAAGTATGCAGCTCTTAACGAATGTATCATTAATGACAAATATTAAAAATGTGCCATCTGTAGCGAAGGCGAATAAATTAATGCATTCTGTTGGTCTTGGGGTAATGAACCTTCATGGTCATTTAGTGCAATCGAATATTTTATATGGTTCACCAGAGTCAATTGAATTTGTCGATTACTTTATGGAAGCATTAAATTACTATTCATTACAAGCATCTATGCAAATTGCCAAAGAGAAGGGTGAAACATTCTATCGTTATGAGGAGAGCGAATACGCCAACGGTAATTACTTTGACTCTTATATAGCAAAAGAAGAGAGAGAGCCATCGAAAGCGGTTAAAGAAGCATTAGGTAATGTGCCGCTAATTACTGCTGCAATGTGGCAGGAGCTAAAAGAGCAGGTAGCTGAGCATGGCGTATTTAACGCCTACCGCCTAGCTGTTGCACCGACAGGCAGTATTTCCTATATTCGCAGCAGCACAGCATCACTTGCACCATGTACAGAGCGCGTGGAAATTCGAGACTATGCAGATAGTCGTACAATTTATCCGATGCCGTTTTTAAATAATGATAATCGTCATTTATATGTGGAAGCATATGAAGTTGATCCATATAAATTAATCGACCTATATGTAGCAGCACAAAAGCATGTCGATCAAGGAATTTCAATGACATTATATGTAACTGATCGTTGGACAACAGAACAATTAGCGAAAGTGTATATTTATGCTTGGATGAAGGGCATTAAAACAGTATATTACGTGCGTCAACGATTACAAACTTTAGAGGAGTGTGTATCATGCTCAATTTAAAACCATATGAGGCGGTTAACTGGAATAAGCCGACAAGCGATTTGGCGAAAGTATTTTGGGACCAGCAATGGAAGCAAATGTGGCAGCCAGAGGAGATTGCTGTATCAAAGGATATTAAACAGTGGAAAGACTTTGAGCACCAAGATACGTACAAAAAAGTATTCGGTGGCTTAACATTGTTAGATACGGTGCAAACGAATATCGGCATGAACGAAATTGCGAAATATAATAATGATTTGCAGGAAAAAGCCGTATTAACTGTTTTCGGCTCTTTTGAAGCGATTCATGCAAAATCCTATTCGTATATTTTTACAACGTTATGTAATAACGATGAAATTGATGCGGTCTTCGAGTGGGTTAAGAAAAACGAATTTTTACAATATAAGGCGAAACGCATTAGCGATGTTTATTTAGCAATTAAAGAAAACGATGATGAGTCATTATGGAAAGCGATGTTTGCTTCTGTTATGCTAGAAAGCTTTTTATTCTACTCCGGCTTTTTCTACCCGCTTTATTTAGGTGGGCAAGGTACTTTGCGTAATAGCGCGGAAGTTATTTCCCTCATTTTACGTGACGAATCAATTCATGGTGTAGCAATTGGCTTCTTTGCACAAAATATTTTCCGTAAATTCTCTCCAGAAAAGCAAGACGAGCTAAAAGTATGGGGCTATGAGCTATTGTTAGACCTGTACCAAAATGAAATGAAGTATACGGAAGATATCTATGCTGAAACAGGGCTTTCCCCAGAAGTAAAAGCTTATGTGCGCTTCAATGCAAATAAAGCGTTAATGAACTTGGGCTTAGATACGATGTTCCCTGAGGAGGAAGTAAACCCAATTGTTATGAATGGTATTCGTAACGAAGGTTCAACATACGATTTCTTCTCTCAAAAAGGCTCAACATATGCACTAGCAAAAGTTCAGCCAATTACAGATGAAACGTTTAATTTTGATTTTTTTGAGAAGTAATTTGATGAAAAAGAAGCGTCCAAAAACAGTGCATTGCTATGTTTTGGACGCTTTTTGTGATGCTTAAGCAAAGGAATCATAAAGAAGAGCTTTTTGAAAATGGGCTAAACTCAGAGCTTAGCTGCTTTCTTTTGAATTTAAAATAAAATAAGGGCACAGCTAACCTTTCACTGCACTGAGGAGAAGTTCGACTTTTGAAATAGTCCCCTTGTTCACATAGCCTAAATTTTAAATTGGCACATAAGGTTCCTCTTTGGATATAGTTCGTGTATGATTAGAATTATATTGAAAGAGGAGTAGAAGTTTTTATGAAACAATTTGCAAACAAATTACAAAATCATGTTCGCGACTTTCATATCGCGTTTAAACACCCTGCACCAGAGCAGCTTGTGCCAATGGAGCGAGAGCGAGCAATTAACCGTAGCGTTTGGACAGCCGAGGAGGCGATTGAGTTTATTGCAGCTTCTTGTTCAACGAAGGAGGAGTTTGCGGCAAGCTACGAGTATTTTTTAGCTGGTATTCAAAAGGCATATGAAAAATCATTAAATGGCGAGTTTCCTCAAAGCACTGAAGAAAAAGTAATTGCCCAAGCAGATGCTTTAGCAGACCAATTATATTTTTCATTCGGTTCGGCAGTAGAAATCGGAGTAGATATTGAGCCCGTTTTTGATATTGTACAAGGCGCAAATATGTCGAAGCTTTTCACAGATGAGAATGGCAATAAATACGCGAAATGTCGTGAAGATGGAAAGATTATTAAGTCACCAGACTTTTATAGTCCAGAGCCATTTATTAAAGAAGAAGTGTTAAAACAGATGAAATAATAAAGAGCGTCCAAAAAGCGTGCATAGCACTGCTTTTTGGACGTTTTGTTTGTGTTTTATTGAAAGAATAGCCATTTTAAAATAAATAAATAAAGTCCATACCTCCATAACCACAAAGACACCTCAGTGTTTTCGAACAGCATCATTAAAAACACTGAATTTTAGGCCTCTTATTTATTACCAAAGAGGGTTTTCTTCAATATAAGCATATATTTTTTGAGTCAACTCGCTAGGTGTGTCAGCCTCAACAAGCTCTCCATTGACAAGCGCATAAAAGCATTCAGAGCATTTTGTGCAAAAGCTTAGGCAGCCATATTCAAGAACATCAATATTGGGGTCTTTTTCAAGCACCTCAAATGTTTCTTGTGCGCCGTTTGCTAAATTGCTAATACAAAATTCAACCATTGGATTCACTACAAGTCACCTCACAATTGTATGCTACTTTTTTTTAGTAATTACGTCAAACAACATATTTTGTGAAATGTTTCACAAAATGTTTCGGAACATATTGTGAAACATATCACAATGAGCTATACTCTTATTGAATAGTTAATCTTATATCAATTTCGCCTCGGCTAACATTTTTGAAAAATTTGTGACAACTGCCAGAGGCATTCTTTTAGTTCAGTAGGTATTTGGGCATTTGCTGGATGAAGGAAAGGGGGCACGCCATTTCTACTGAGGGGGAGAAATGGGTACTCTGTTTTAATGAAAATAAGTAAAAGGAGCTCAGCATATGAGAAAATTAGTACTATTAGGTGGGGGCTATGGAAATATGCGTATACTGCTACGCCTATTACCGAATAATTTCCCACAAGATACCGAAATTACTTTAATTGACCGCACATCATTCCACAGCTTAAAAACAGAATTTTATGCACTTGCAGCAGGGACTTCGACGGATAAAGAGATTCGTGTAGCCTTCCCAGAGCATCCGCGCTTAAAAACTATTTTTGGTGAAGTTATTCGCATTGACCGAGAGGATAAAACGGTTTATTTGGAGGGCGGTCAAGAAGTAAAATATGATGATTTAGTAATTGGGCTTGGCTGTGAAGATAAATATCACGGAGTACCTGGTGCCAAGGAGCACACATTCAGCAT
The DNA here is from genome assembly GCF_038593115.1 of Metasolibacillus sp. FSL H7-0170. Classification (NCBI taxonomy): domain Bacteria; kingdom Bacillati; phylum Bacillota; class Bacilli; order Caryophanales; family Caryophanaceae; genus Metasolibacillus; species Metasolibacillus sp. FSL H7-0170. The sequence continues at coordinate 3,681,043 of NZ_CP151964.1, forward strand.
TCAAACAATTGCTAAATCGCGAACAACATTTGAAAAGCTATGTGGTTTACCACCAGGCTCAACGGTAGCTATAGTAGGCGCAGGTTTGTCAGGTATTGAATTAGCTAGTGAACTACGTGAAAGCCGTGCAGACTTAAATATTAAATTATTTGACCGTTCAACACGTATTTTACGAGATTTTCCTGAAAAGCTAAGTAATTATGTGAAATCATGGTTTATTAAACATAATGTTGAAGTAATCGCTGAATCGAATATTACAAAGGTTGAAGAAAATCATCTTTATAATCATGATCAAGTAATCGAAGTAGATGCTGTTGTTTGGACAGCAGGGGTGCAGCCTGTAAAAATTGTACGAGACATGGAAGTGGAGAAAGACAAATTCGGTCGCCCAATTGTCACAAACTACTTTACATTACTAAATGATGAACATGTTTTTGTTGTTGGAGACTGCGCTTCATCTGATTTACCGCCAACAGCACAACTTGCAGAGGAGCAAGGAGAGCGTATTGTAAAGGTATTACGCCATCGTTGGAATAATGAGCCGCTACCAGCAACGATGCCAGAAATTAAACTAAAGGGCTTTATGGGCTCGCTAGGGAAGAAACAAGGCTTTGTTCATTTAGCAGATACAACAGTAACCGGGCGTATTGCTCGTTTAATGAAATCAGGCTTGCTTTGGATGTATAAGCGTCAAAACAATTAAGGTAAAAAGGAAAGCAGGCTGGCGCATCGCTTTCCATTTTGCTGTTAGTTTGAAGGGAGGATGGTTGAAAAAGGGCTTGCTTCTTTTTGAGAAGCTAAAAACAGTTGATTCAAAGTCTTTTGTTGTGGTAACGCATTAAAAGAAGGTTTTCATCGTATCTTCCTTACTTAAGGTAAGCATAGTTAAAGCCAGTGTTTATCACACTTTCAAAGGAAGTCTTGCTAAGTCAATATTTTATCCCGTATTAACAGGCTGTAAGACCCCCACTTCAAAACAACAGATAAAATCAAGATGTTTAAGTGGGGGATCCAACAGCCTGTAAAAACCCGATTGGTGAAACTACCAATCAGTGGGGGATGAAGAAAACCCCCACTGATTGAAGGTTCACTTTATCCCGCATTAACGGGCAGTAAGACTCTCACTTCAAGACTTAAGTGAAAATCGGCTTAAGGATAAGTGGGAGATCAACTGCCCGTAAAAACCCGATTGATTGAAGCTTCACTTTATTTCAATACCGATAAAAGCGTTTAACTAGCTGGCAACTGTACGACTGAACATCTAAACTTTTATTCCGATGTGTAGCCTAGTTTTTCGAGTGCGGCGTAAACAGGCTTAATTTGGATATAGCCTTCGCCAACGACTTCGTCATTAATTAAAACGAGCGGATAGAAAAATTCATCCTCTTGAATGCGATTTGCATAGTCGATATCACGTTTATCGCCTAAATCGCCTTCAATATCAATATAGCGAATTGTAAATGGTTGATTCGGATATTTGCGATCAATAGCTGCTTGTAGCCACTCATATGTGTCTTTAGAAGAAGGTGCATTGACACAGCTCGCACAAATAATATCTGCTCCGTATATTTCGATTACTGCTTTAGATGCTGTCATATAAAATCCAACCTTTCGTAATACAATATTGGCTTTTTTCTCTCCTTCACATTATAATGATTTTAATGAAAGGAGTCGAGAAAAATGACAGAATTAGAACAACGCGAACAAGTACAGGAAGTTTTAGATAAATTACGCCCGTTCTTATTACGTGACGGTGGGGATTGTGAATTAGTAGATATTGAAGAAGGTATCGTAAAATTACGTTTACTAGGTGCATGCGGTAGCTGTCCAAGTTCTACAATTACATTAAAAGCTGGTATTGAACGTGCATTATTAGAGGAAGTACCGGGAATTGTTGAAGTAGAGCAAGTATTCTAATATAGCTTACCTGAAAAAGTGGCATTGGAAGCAATTTGCATCCAAATGCCACTTTTTTTGTTTGAATATCATGTATAATAAGTAGGTATGTTTTTTTATAAAGGAGTTTATTTATGGGTCAACAGCAAGAACAATGGACATCAAGACTAGGATTTATTTTAGCAACTGCCGGCTCTGCAATAGGGCTGGGAGCTATTTGGAAATTCCCTTATATCGCTGGAGTTTCCGGTGGAGGAGCATTTTTCCTCATTTTTTTAATTTTTACGCTTTTCGTTGGGCTGCCAATCCTATTAGCGGAGTTTGCCATTGGTCGTGGCTCGCAAAGGGATGCAGTTTCAGCTTATTTAACATTTGCACCTAATTCAAAATGGCATTTTGTTGGAATACTCGGCATGATTACATGCTTTATTTTGCTATCATTTTATAGTGTTGTTGGTGGTTGGATTATTCTTTACATGGTTCAAGCGGTAATTGGAAATTTATCTGGACTTTCTGAAACTGCATATGCGCCGCTATTTAATGATTTTATTGCGAATCCTCTCTACGCAATTTTATTCCAATTTATTTTTATGGCAATTACCATTTTCGTCGTGGCAAAAGGGGTTCAACAAGGAATTGAGCGAGCAGGTAAAATTATGATGCCTGCATTATTTATTTCTTTCCTTATTTTAATTATTCGCTCGTTAACATTAGATGGTGTTGGAGAAGGTCTTCACTTTTTCTTATATCCAGATTTTTCAAATATGAGCTCGAAAACAATTTTATTTGCACTTGGGCAATCGTTTTTCTCAATTAGTGTGGGTGTTTCTGTAATGGTAACGTATAGCTCTTATTTGTCGAAAAACGAGGACTTACCAAAATCAGCATTAACAATCGTGCTGATGAATTTATTTATTTCACTATTAGCAGGGCTTGCTATTTTCCCGGCTGTCTTTTCCTTTGGCTTTGAGCCGACTGAGGGGCCTGGTTTATTATTCGTCGTGCTACCAGCTGTTTTCAATCAAATGCCGTTTGGGGCATTTTTCTTATTAGTCTTTTTAATTCTTTTCCTATTTGCTACACTAACTTCTGCATTTTCGATGCTAGAAATTATTGTGGCAGCAGTAACAAAGCAAGATAGAAAAAAACGAAAAAGCACGGCATGGATTACAGGTCTGCTGATTTTTATCGTTGGTATTCCTTCAGCGTTATCCTACGGTATGCTAAGTGATTTTACGATTTTTGATAAGACAATATTCGATGCAGCGGATTATCTTGTCTCCAATATTTTAATGCCATTAGGGGCGTTATTAATTGCTATTTTCGCGGGTTTTGCTATACCTCGAAACACATTGCTAGCAGAAATTAGTGATGGGGCAAGCTATGCCAAGAGGTTATTTGCCATATGGCTCATAGCGATTAAATATGTAGCACCAATTGCTATTATTATTGTCTTTTTAGATGCAATCGGTATATTAAATTTTTAACGGCTTTATTATGCGGAAAATATAAATAGTTCTTTAAAATTGAAAAGGGTTTAGATTGTCTCGACAGCGCTATGTTTGCGCTGTCGCTAATTCATAAGAAAGGGGCTGTACGAAAAGTGTATATCTTTTCGTACAGCCCCTGCTTCTATCTTAAATGCTTGTACCTGTCGCTTCGCTTTCAGCACTAAACTCGGTTACACGTCGCAAAGAAGTCGTCTCAAAAATGACTTTTCAGACGACCCCTTTACTGTTTTGCTCGCTCCTCGCGAATAATCTCCCATTGCTCCTTAGCCATGTCAACAAGCCTTGCTTCACCACCAACACGTTGGCTTTCAATAACCTTTGAAAAGAAGCGTGTTGCCATTTCGAAATCACCTATTCGGCGTGACAGCTCACCAACCATATACATAATTCTTACGCCAGACATTTGTGTATTGGCATAATCCTCAGTAGAATAAGATTCCATATACTGATCGCGTGCCACATGTAAAAAGCGCTCTTCTTGCTCTTTATTGTTTAATGACCGGTAGAGCCAAGCTAAACGAAGTGTCAGCCCAGCTACTGTGACAAAGCGCTCTTTTTTGATTGTAGCACTAAGCCAAGCAAGCTTATATGCTTGAATTGCTTGAAAAACAGTGCGTTCGCCTTTAAAGGATTGGTGTACCCATTTACTTGATATTTGTTCATTTATTTGCTCAGACACACCCGGTGCAAAGTACTTTGAATAGTCTTCTGTAAAGGAAAATCCACAATGCTCACAAACAAAAACATTATAGTAAAGCGCATTTACATTGTCATCCTCATAAATAGGCTGAAAGTCGGATTCAGTTGATTTGACTTTAATAAATTTCGTTCGTATTTTAAAAGTAGGAAAACTTTTTTTACAATGCAAACAATCTACTTTTTTTTCGTAAAAAGGTGAGATTTCCATCAAATATTCACGCCCCTCATTTATATACATAGTATTATTATAACACTTTTATTTAAGAAGAAAGTATGAAATAAGTCGAAATACAAACAGTTTTGTTGGCACATTGAGGCGCTCTTGATATGATAGGAGTAAGAAAGAAGGTGACTGTGATGAGTACAAAACAAGTTGTTGAATTGACAGAGGCGGCAGCGTTTCAGGTGAAGGAAATGATGACACATAATGAGGAAGAAGGCTCTTATTTGCGCGTCGCGGTTAAAGGTGGCGGTTGTAGCGGCCTTTCATACGGAATGGCCTTTGATACAGAACAGCATGAGGACGATTTTTTAGATGAGCAATATGGCTTACAAATCGTCGTATCAAAGGAAGATGCAGGCATTTTACAAGGAACGAAAATCGATTTTAAACAATCACTTATGGGTGGTGGCTTCACCATCGATAATCCAAACGCCCTTGCATCATGCGGCTGTGGCACATCTTTCCGTGCAGCAGGGCGCGAGAGCACGCCTGAGGTTTGTGAGTGATTTGTGCATTTAGGAATGTTGAAGTAGGATTGTGAATCACAGATAAAAATTGAATGTACACAATCCCGATTATATGTAAACACAACCCTAAAACAGTACATTTAGGGTTGGGAATACCAAGCCTTTTTGATTTGTATGTTGCAAAACATTACGAATTGAGGAGGCTTTTTCTATGGTTTTAAAAAAGAAAAAACGAACGGCAATAGGTAAGATGGCAATGGAGAAAGAATTTCCAAAGATTACTTTTGAGCAAGCAATTGACCTTGTAGTATCTGCTAAAAGTGCTGAGGGGTTACGCCCAAGAACCTTAAAAGACTATCGTAAAGATTGGGGCTACTTTGTCAAATGGCTAGAGCAAAACTATGAGATTGAAACAGTTGATGAATTAACACCACAAATTTTTCGTGATTATATCAACTATCTTAAGTATGATGCGAAAAAGTATGAAGGGCATAAATTTATTAAAGAAGAACAAGGACTAGGGTTGGCTGATACAACAATCAACATTCGATTACGAGTTTATAAAGCTATGTTCAACCATTTAGAGCGTGAGGAGCTAATAGCATTTAATCCTTTAGAATCTGTAAGGCTGATAAAGCAAGATATAGACCTGACAAATTGCTTTACCGATGAAGAAGTGAGAGAGCTTTTCAAACAGCCTGAGAAGCGTGATTACGTTGGCTTTCGTGATTATGTTGCTATGACACTTCTATTAGATTGTGGGCTTAGAGCAAATGAATTATTGAGCCTAAGAGTGGCTGATATAGACTTTCAGACACGCTTTATAACGCTGAAAGCTGAGGTAAATAAGAATCGAAAGCCTCGTATTGTACCAATGTCAGGTCATACGGTGAAGTTGCTCATACAGCTCATAGGAGAGAATAAGAAACACTTCACAACAGATAGAATCTTTTTATCGCAGTGGGGAGAGCCTTTAGGGCAGAACCATTTCAATAAGCGTTTGAAGTTTTATGCTGAAAAAGCAGGGATTAAAGGTAAAAAGGTTACCGCTCACGTTTATCGTCATACATGGGCAAAGAAGATGACACTCAACGGCTGTGATTCATTTACACTTCAAAAAATGGGTGGTTGGAGTGATATTCGTACAATGAGAAGATACATTCAGATGGATACAGATGATTTACGGAAAACACATGATAATTATTCACCTGTTACAAATCTATTGAAGAAGAAATAATAATATTACACTTGTATAAGGACTTGGTAAATTAAGTCATCTATATATTGAGGAGTGCAAAAAGTTTAAATATTACTATGGACGAAACAACCTAAGGAAAGGGGTTACATTAGTCTTGCTTAAATATTTAGATGAACTTATAAAATTAATCTACTAAAATATTGTCTGACAAAAATAAAACTGTTTCTTCATATCTTCTGGAAAAAAGCAAAGAAATAGTGTATACTATATGCAAATAATAATTTTAGGCACTAACAGCAAACACTCCTTTTTAAAAACGTGTCTAGTATAAAACTAAATTACGGAAAATCGCCCTAACATAAGGGTTATTAGTAATGCGTATTTATACTAGAACTTTCTCAAATGAGTGTGTGTCTGTTTAAATAGAACGACAACAATGAGAAAGCACTTTTAAGCCACGGTTTAAAGGTGTTTTTTGTGTTATTTACGTATGTTTAATAATCCTTTTGTTAAAGTGGCGGTTTAACAAAAGGAGAAGATTGTAAAGTGAACAATGCTGTTGTTTTAACTGCTAGGGAAAAATCTGCTATGAAATTATTAGATGTTGTACATGGGGATAATAAGTTATTTGCACAATTGTTTCAATTAAAAGGTAAAGAGAAGCCTATTTGTAAAAGTTATAACGGAAAGAACTTAAGTAAAAATATCCCTAACAGTCAATGGATAGGAGAAGATGTCTACTTCTCTCTTAATACATTTAAAGACATGAAAAGGCGCTCAGAGGGCTGTGTAAGACTGAATGCCCTTTATACAGACTTAGATTGTTATAAAGTAGGAATCGAAGCTTTTGAGGCTCGTGAGATGATTGATAAAATGATTGCTGATGAAAAAATTTTAACACCAAATATCATTATTTATAGTGGACGTGGATTACAACTGATTTGGTTAATGGAGTTTATGTCTTATAAAAATTACTTGAAGTTGTGGGAGAGAATGCAAGAAGAAATTTATAAACGCTTTCACCATTTGAATGCAGATAGGCAAGCCAAATCCGTAACACAATTATTTCGTTTAGCTGGTAGCATTTCTTCAAGGACACAATACATCGTTCTTGTCGAATACTTAAAGCATAATCGTTATTCAATTGAAGAGATGAAAGGTTTTTTGTTACCTGAAATCCCTCCAAAAGAGAAATGCACAGAAGTGACACCAACACCCAAAAGACAAAAGAAGAAGCAAAGCCAAAACCAGCCAATTCTCACAAGGTATAGTTTGAATGAAGCACGATTAAAAGACTTTGAACAACTTCTTGAAATTCAACCTGTGGTGAATCGAAAGAGCTTTTTATTCAACTATGCAATTTGTGCTAAAGCGTTGGGAAGGGGAGATAATTTAATTGAGCAACAGCTTCAACATATTAATAGCAGATTTTCTCAACCTCTACCTAAATCAAGAATACAAGGAGCGATTCGTTCGGCAAACTTGTATAAAGAAGGGTATAAAAAAAGAAATGACACATTAATAGATGAATTAAATATTACGTTAGAGGAACAAAGACAACTCACAACGATTATTAGTAAGCAAGTTAAAAAGGAACGAGAACAGAAGCAGAAAGAAGCGAAAAGACGAGCAAACGGTGTTCGACCAACAGTAGAATATCAAGCAGACCGCAGAAAGCTTCATGATGAACGAGTGCTAATATTGGCAGGTCTATTGGAAAATAAGCCGAAATTGAAGAATAAGGAGTTAGCAGCATTGTTAAACGTGTCGGAAAGTACGATAAAGAGAATGAAAGCAGAAATCAAAAGTAGCTCATAATCATTCTACTTATATGTTTAGTATTACTATCTCTTGCAATGCCCTTAAGCACGAAGTGCTTTAATGGGCATCTGCATATTTAAACTAGAAACTAGATTATAGGGAACATACGCTCATACTAACTTGAAATTTACACAACAGGAAAAACAATTGACAAAATATATTTTTTGCTTTATTCTAATACCATTGGTTAGTTAGATGCTAACCTCCCTCATTACATTGTTAAATTAAAATATTATCGTGGATTGGTACAAAAACTTGAATATTTAATTATCGGAATATTTGCGCTTGCGAGTATACGGTATTTTCATTATTCCTATAAAAGGGAAATTCATGTTTTATTAGATGATATATAAATTAATTTAACTGTAATTGATATAAAGTGCCTATTAATAGCTGTTATCAATTAACTTTGATAACGGCTTTTTTGCGTTATCAATTAGTTTAAAATAGATTAATTACTATATAAATCCGATAAGGCTAGTTTTATTAAATGAAATAGAGGAGCGATATGCTAATTGTTAATAATGCAGCGAGAGACTACAAGCTGTCTAATAGGCATTCAATCAAACAAATAAAATAGGACTACCAATGAATGATAATCCTATTTCTTATTTTGAATTTCTAATAATGAATCAATTTGCTTTAACACAAAATCTTGATACTCAGGTTTTAATTCTTTAAAAAAGGTCATAGCTATTTCAAATTTGTTATCATTAAGGCTGGTAAACATATCACCTTCACCCGTTTTTAACCAATGTTCATTTACATTGAAAGTAGAACAAACAAGTTTGATTATACGCTCATTTACTTTTCTATGACCGAGTTCTATGCCAGCTATATAACCGTTTGATATGGAGATAGCAGTGGCAAATTTCGCTTGCGATAAATGAAGTTCTGTTCGGACCTGTTTAATACGTTGATTTATAGAAGACAATGTATCACCTCTTTGTTGTTAAATTCAAAATAGCATATTTTCGCTCACAATGAAAGTGATTGAAATATAAATATGGTTGAAATACTCACATAGTAAATATATAATACTTTCATAGAGAGTTTTTGGAGGAGGAGTTTTGTGGGAAATAGGGGACAATATAAACAATTTGAAGAAAGATTTGAAAAACTAAATGATGAAGGAAAGCGTTATATACTAGCTGTTTTACAAGCTTTAGAATTTGCACAATTTAATGAAAATGTTGATATACAAGATGAAGAAGAAAGAGGGATGGATAGGGAGTGATTTATTTTGTGTGAAAAATTGGGGAATTATTTAGATAAACTAATTACAAAAAATGAAGTTATTTATATGAATGAAGGTAAAACTAAAGGAAAAAGAAAATTATCTAGGAACTATATAGCGAAAGAAGTTTTAGGAGTTTCTAACACATGGTTTAGTGGTGTTGTAAATGGAGAAAATGAACCTTCTGATGAAATATTGATTAAGCTAGGTAATTATTTTGAATTAGATGAAAGGTACCTATTTTATATATCTGGGCGTATTCATCCTCAAGACTTAGAGAGCTTTAAAGAAATGTATTTAGAAAATCTAAAAGGGAGATTTTCAAAGGGGGAAAAGTTATGAGTGATAATCGACATCATTTAGAGCGTTACAAAGATGAAAGAAGAATATTAAGTGAATTAAATGATAATTGCAATAATTCAAACACTATTTTCTCCAGTTCTATTAAACATAAAGAAGAGGAAGAAAATATTGAGGAAGATAAGTTTGCGGAATTTAAAAGTAATTTTAAATCAAGATACGACAAACCGAGATACCAATGGACAGAACAAGATTGGACAGACCATTGGAATAGTCACAGTAGGTTTCGTCAATTTTATTATAATGTGATGGGAATGCCATTGACGGATAAAATGATTTTGTATTTTTGGATTGCTATGATAATTGTGACACTATTAAGTTTTGTTTTAACTTAGTTAGATAAATTATCCTAAATTATTAATAAATTGTATTTTATTAAATTTATATTAATTGAATATATGGATTCAAAAGAAGAATATGAATATATGACAAGTAAGTATGGCATGTTTCAAAAAAAGCTAAAAATAGTGTTAATGGTAAAAGTAGAGTAAACATATTAAAAATATAGAAATGGAAGAGGGGAATTTTTTGTGAGAAGTATATTTATGGTGATTTTTGTATTGATATTTATTCTCAGCGGATGTCAAAGTGAAGCTGAAAAACAAGCTGAATTACAACTTGAACAAGAACGCCAATTAAATGAACAAATAGCCACATTAACACAGCATGCTCAAGAATATGAGAGAGAAGGGGATTTATTAAAAATTCGTGATATATATGAGGAAATAGTGTCGTTAAAGCCAAGTTCAAAAAATAGAAAAATGTTGGATGACGTTGAAACAGAAATCTATAATGCTAAACAAACTAAAGTGTTTTTTGATGGGTTATACGATATTGAGAAAAACAGGCTTCGGAGCGGTATTTCTGTGTCAGCCATAGAACTAGACTATATATCAAAAGATATAAGACAGCTTATGAATGAATTTCAACGGCTTGACACTACTGCTGATAATGATATTAATCTATTTATTGAAAAAATTAAAAATGATAAGTCATATGTTGGCTATAGTTGGTTGAAAGAATATACAGACCCTGAATTATATGAAAATAGTAGTACAATTGATATGTTAGGGGAGATAGACCCTGCTTTAGGTATGCAATCTACTATGTTATACGCTTTATATAGAGAAAATATTTTGGATGGTATTGACGCAGTTTTATCTAAAAAAATCCCAAGTAGGTATAGTAAAGTCGTTAATGAGTGAGAAAATATACTGTAGAGAGAATGAAAAGTGTATAAATTGTATAACCCAAATATAAATTAAAATGGAGTGTATTATGTTGAAAAACGTAAAGTTGAAAGTAGTAATCTGCTTGTTGTTTACATTATTAATCACTGTAAATTATGAGTATGTCGAGGCATCGGACAATATCTCAGAAACAAAAGTAACTAAGCAAAGCATCAATCAGACAAAATATATAAAATCAAAGGGGGATTAATTTTAAGAGAAGAAGCAAATTCTAACGGTGTTAAAGTAAGTATGTTGAAAGATGGCTCCAAAGTTTTGTTTATTCCACGTATATAAATCGCTGGTCATACATCAAACAAGGTAATTTGAGAGGGTATGTAAAAGATTCGTATTTAATAGAAATTGAACAAGATTCACATAGTAGTAAGAAAAATAAAAGTCGTATAATTGATTTTTCAATGACAATGGCTCAAGTACAAAAAGCCGAAATTGCTCGGTAAATGAGAAATTTCAAGGTGAGGGGCTAGCTATGTTACGGTATTATGAAACTAAGTATGGTTATCCGACAGAATTGATATATTATTTTGAGAATGGAAATTTAGATATGGTTTCGTTCGATTTCTTCCCAAATAGAAATAGTTATCATACTTGGTCAGAGTTAGAAACGATACACGTGTGTTTTGCAACGAAAAAATACATAGTATTGCAACTGCAATTACACAATGTTGCAACTTGACATGGAGCCTCTACGAGCATGAATTCAAAGCTATGAAGCCAGCTATATCAAGGGCTGGCTTTGCCAAATGGAGGCTATCATACTCGCCTCTCCATGTAAAGCAGCAACGCCAAGTCATGCTGCAATACTCTGCACTTTCATTTTGCAAAACACAACACGATATTCTTTACCGTGGGGCTGTTAAAAAGTTCGGGAAGGAAACATATACATCTACACGTTCCCTATCTAATCTGTGGGGAAAAAATACGTATGATGTTACATTAAGTGTTAATGATAATAAATTGTATACGAGTGCTACATTAACATATTTCAAAAAATAATTAGTTGTTGATATTGAAGTCGAATTTATTAAATAATGAGCATATCATAATAGATAAAATTCCAATTTTATTGCTATTGATAGGGAGAGTTAAATTATGAATAATAACTTAAAAGATACAGTATCAATACACAATAAACCAAGATGGGAGTGGACATCTGAGGATTGGGATAAACATCGGAATAAGACAGATATTTCACATCGAATAATGTTAAAGAGTGAAAGAGATAGATTTAATTCCAAAAAGGAGGATATAATTATGCAAAATATAATTGCAGACCTGTTAAAGAGGGATATAATTATGCAAAATACAGTTGCAGACCTGTTAAAAAAGATTGGATATGGAATTTTTATTATCGGATTTGTTGGAGGGATTTCATTAGCAAATACTGAATTTTTTATTTCTTTGTTTGATTCAAAATTTGTTTGGACAATTGCAATAGTTATTTGGATTAATTCTTTCATTGTTGGTATGCTATTTATTGGATTTGCTGAATTAATTAAGATTCAAGATAATCAAAGTTTAATGAATAGTAATATAAATAAAAAAATACTAAATGAGTTGCAAAAATTAAATTCTTTATTAGAAGAAAGTCAAAAAGAAAATGTTTTAAACAGTAATATAAATAATAAACAGATTAATGAAACATTTGGTGATTCTTAAATCACTCATGGCGAACAATTACTAAAGAAGACGAAAATAATAACTTGGCTGATGTGAACGATGATACTTATTTATCTACACAATAAGCCAGAATTAGATTAGATAAAACTCCAATCTTATTGCTATTAACTAAGCAATAGAATTGGAGTTTTTGTTTTAAATGTCTTAACTAATAGAGCCTTTGAGTACAATTATTTTAGGGAAACTAGATTTTGATAGGGCAGTTTCAGCAATATTTAAAGCCAACTTTCTTTCCTTTGTTAATTGAATCCATTCTAAATCATAACTATCTAATATTTCTTTAATAACGATTTTGAAAATATCGACTTTTTGAGTTACAGTCATTTTTTTGTTCAGCTTAATACCATTAACAACTTCTTTTTGAGTGGTCCAGCCTTTCATCTCAATCTGTTTACATATGAATTTAGCATAATCTACAGCATGCTCGTTATGAACAGAATGAATTTCTTTGTTCATATCTTGAGGGAAAATTTTATTAGCTTCGTCTTGCCCGAAGTTTCTTAGAACTCCCTCGTAAGTTAGGGAATTAAGTGTCAACTTATTTTCTAAATAAACCTTTGCTCGTTGATTTGCCAATGTCAATAATTCAACCCCTAGTATATCTATAACGTACACATTGCTTCTATATTTATATTTTTTCTTTGTTTGACTTTGATTTAAAGAAGCTAGTAACTCCTGTTCTATAGAATCATTGTCTAACTTTTTTATAAATCCTAAAAAATTAAATAGATTCATTTTTTTGCCGAGTTGCTGTTTACTAGCGTTTAATTTTCTACTTAAAGTATCTAATGAATTAAAGAATTCTATTTGTGTACCATTTTCATTAATGCTATCTCTTGACAATGAAAGTAACGCCCTTAGTATATGTAAAGAATTACTTTTATGGAGTACCAAGTATAAATCTGGATAGTCATTTTCCAATTGGTCACTATCTATATATTCTAAATAACGTTCATATTGGCAAGAGAAATTATTTATCGCTGTTTGATTTTTAATTTTCACTCGAAAAACTTGCGTGAGAAAATCGATAGCTTCCTGTTTTGAGCATTTTTGTAATTGCATTGTTACTTCAATAATCGAACCACTAAAAGGCATACTCTCTGAAAAACATTTATATAGCCAATGTCCATTTCCTTGTGGGCTTAGATAAATAGAGGCACTCGGATTATCTTCGTCATGGAATATATCATAAAATGATTTATGGTTCGATATTCCTAAATACGTATATAATGGTATCTCCTTTAAGTAATCTACAACTTGACGCTTACTTAAAGTAATCTCAGTGATTGCTAATATATCTTGAAGTGTTTGGATGTCCCCCTTCTGAATAGCTTCGATAATTACAGGGTGGTGAGAAAGCTGTTTTGAGCGTAAGCGAGATGCAGGGGTTGAGGGGGATATATTTAGATTCTTTTTTTTGTCCCCTCTAAGGGATTTATCAATGATTTCATCAACATCCAACCTATTTTCTTTATTTATCCAATGCACTTCTTTACCGCCAAAAAACAGTCTAGCTTTATCTTTACATGCTTTATCTGCTTGTGGAATATTTTCAAACAGCCAATTCATTACACTATCAAAATCTCTTGAGGAATTTACCAATCTATTTGCCGCAAATATAATTCTAAATTTATGATGCTGTTCGGTGTGACTAAAAGTTGTATGCAAAAAAGTAGCATTGGAGCGAATAAATTCATGCTCCAATGCTACTTGCAATGTCATACCTTCATCAATATCTAAAACAAATAAATTTTGGCTTTCCCAATTTGCTCCTTTTCTTTCTGTCCCATCTTTTAATTTACAGGGTAGATAACTTTGCCCTTCTTCAATACTTTTAGCTAATTGTTCTAGGGTTAGTCTTTGGGGGTTATTACTAATTCGCTTGCTGATTCCGCCGATTGTCCAACTGCTTGGTTTAGCAGTATATTTCTCCTTATCAATGGCTACTTCAAAAACTTCTGATGAAAATAATTCTTTCATAATTTCGATAATCTCCTTTTAATTCCTAAATACAAATGGCGAGTGAACGTTAAATAAGTTGTATCGAAACAAATTTAATTTTTCGCTCGCTTCTCATCTGCTCACTATTTAAAGTGATTTCTAAAGGAGGAATTATTCATTTTCGACCGAAATGGTGTATCGTATCGTAAAAATTTTTTTTGCTTCCTTGCTAGATAGGTGGGTAGGAGTGATTTTTGAGTTCGTAATGAGGTATGACCTGTAAAATATCCCCCCTGTAGTATGGGTAGGAGCGCTAAGTAATTTCAATTATGAATGTATGCTTTTTATAGAAAGGATACATAAAGAATGTTGATTTAATAGGGTTTCATTGTTGAAGCAATCTATAATGTATGGTATTGTATTTATAATTTTAAAAGGATACATTCTTAGGGGAGGTAAATAATGGCTAATACTAATGAGAAAAAGGGAATGTTAATTGATGTTCAACCGCTAAAGTCTAAACAGGAAGTGAATGAGCTAATAGAAGCACTAGGAATGAGTACGAATGGTTTACGAGACCAATTACTCTTTAAGTTAGGTATCTCTACAGGGTTAAGATGTAGCGACTTGGTGGCTCTTACAGTGGAGCAAGTGAAGGGGAAAAGTTCGTTTAAAATTCGTGAGGGTAAAACAAAGAAGGAGCGTACAGTTTACCTCAATAGTTTAATGGCTGATATAGCGGATTACATTGATACATTGCCTATAGGAACAGTTTATCTATTCCCAAGCCGTAAAGGAGACAGCCATGTATCAACTACACAGGCATACCGTATAATCGCTAAAGCGGGGGAAATGATAGGAAATAGCTCTATCGGTACTCATACAATGCGTAAAACGTTTGGATACACGTACTACCAAGCTACTAAAGACGTAGCTACACTTATGGAGATATTCAACCATTCCTCACAGAAAATCACGCTTAGATACATAGGGATTACAGAGGAATCAATAGAGAATAGCATAAAAAGCATTTCATTCTTTTAAGAGTATGGAACAGTAGGAGCATATTATTTATGATATGCTCTTTTCTATATAGTAGGTGATTACAGTATAATATAGGGACAAATGGAAAAAGAGGTGTGGGGAATTGCAACGATTAGATATGTATTATAAGGCTGTCCAAATGGGCAATGAAAACCTAAGCAATGCTACAGATGATAAAGAACGAGTTTTAGAAGAAGTAAGAAACGAAAGCCTCCTTCAAGTTACATTAAGGGTTCATTTGTACATTGAACGTGAGTTAAACACGATGTTAAACGAATTGAATTTAGATTATAAGGGTATTCATAACAATAGGTTCAAGACAAAGTTAGACATTATCTATAAGTTAAGCATGATTGATAAAAATCTATATGACGTGCTTGCAAAGCTCAATTCGATTAGAAACGACTTTGCTCATCAAATTGATACTAAAGAAGATGAGGAGCTTTATAAACAATTGTTAAATGGAGCTTCTGGGTTTGTATTAGAGAATCATAAAATTGATGTGAAAATGAAAGAGTTATTGAACAAGGAAGAACTGTCTACAAGCCAGAAGATTAAAATGCTATTAGTGAATATTTGGATTACATTGAAATTTACTTCTACTAATATGAATAAAGTGAAATTAGATATGGCTAAACGACTAGAAGATGAAGTACAACAAAAGATAAATGAATTAGAATAAGTGTTATTTAATTACTAAATGATATACACTGCTTTTAGTAAGGATAGTGTCAAGATGCATTGAGACATAAAGGTTTTAATACCGATTCTGAAAATCATTATGCTAGAGGTTCTTTTTTGTATCTGAGGGGGATTGCAGGTCGTGACAGTGTTTCTATGAATTTCAGAATGGAAATTTGTCAGTGAAAAGGCAGGGAGTTAGTGATTGTCGTAAGGATTTGAAACGTACTAGAGGGTAGTCCCTATTTTCCGATAGTAAAGTAGGGTTCTCCCTATATATAGGCTACCTGTATCAACCACACAAATTGAGGTTGCTAACGAAACGACTCACCACATTTAGTAATGGTTTTTCTACGTAAGTTAGGGTACAATCTAATCAGTGATATACATAATCATAGAGGCATGGGATATACAATCCACACTGTGATTTACAATCCATCAAAACAACGACAAACGTTGATATAACAGCATTTTTAAACAATCACTTATGGGTGGTGGCTTCACCATCGATAATCCAAACGCCCTTGCATCATGCGGCTGTGGCACATCTTTCCGTGCAGCAGGGCGCGAGAGCACGCCTGAGGTTTGTGAGTGACAAAGTAGGATTGTGAATTGAGTATACACAATCCAAATAATATATAAACACAACCTTAAATTAGCCTATTTAGGGTTGTGTTTTATCGAGCCCTCTTGATTTGTGTGTTACAGAACATCACAAATTGAGGTGGCTTTTTTGTATATTTACGGAAAATAAGTTAAATAAGCGTTTTCACCATTGTGTAGTAGACGCTTCCAGGGGGATAATCTTTAATTTCACCAACAACTTGATAGCCTTTCATTTCATAAAATGTGCGCGCTTGAAATTCAAAAGTGGTTAAAAGTACTTTCGTTGCCCCCATCTCTTTCGCGATTTCCTCGGCTTGGGAAAGAAGGTTTCCGCCTAAGCCCTCGCCTCTATAATTTTCATGAAACCAAAAATTATTAATTTCTAACCAATTCCAATAAACCTCTGCATTTAAACCACCAATCCAATTCTTATCGACGTCTGATACGATAATATTAAGTGGCTGTATCGCTTCTTTTTTTCTTATTGCTTTATGGTGTACGGAATGCTGATTATTAAATTCTCTAATTTTCTCCTGTAAAAAGGTTGAAAATTTTTCGTTCTTCTTCAATGAAATTGCTATATGATAATTCATCCTACTACTCCCTCTAGTTGATATATAAACCTTTCCATCTCCTTTTGTGATTTTACCGTTACAACTTTATCGTGAAATGGCTGTAATTGCTCTTTAATTTTCCACTGACCTGTTTTTTCATACGATTTATTCCACTTATACATATTGCGTAGGATGCTCAACGTAGGTTTATAATTCGATTTTTCTAGCCTTAAAACTTGCTTGAAAAATCGTTTATGAATGCGCCATAGCCTTGTAAAATAAGGGGGCTGTAAGTGAATAATATAGTCTGCCTGTCCGAAAAGCGGTGTTACCCAATGCTGATAATGTGCGCCTTCTGTAACCCATTTATTTTGACTCGCCACTTGCTGAATTAGTTGAGAAATTGCTTCATTTGAGCGGCGTATATCCCCATCAGGATGGCGCTCCCACACGATATTATCTAGCTCGATATAGCACATATCATATTTGCTTGCCAGCAGCCTTGCCAAAGTTGATTTTCCGCTTCCGACACTACCGATAATATGGATTTTTTTCTTCATTTATTTCATTCCTTTATTGCTTTGCGTAAAGTCATTTTAGCATAGGGGAGCGTTCGTAAAAAATATTCTTTTTAAAATTCATATTGACAATCATACGTTTTGAAATATAATTGATAATGATTTTCATTATTAATTAAGTGGGGGATTTTGAGTTGAAAAAAATAATGGTTGTATTTATGTTTGCCGTACTTTTATTAGTCGCATGTGCTGAAAAAGAGGTAGAGCCAGTTGAAAAGGAGGATGCTGTAGCAAATGAGCAAGAACAAGCAGCGACTGAAACAGAGAATGAGGAGCAGGTTGAAGATGAAGGGCTAACGTTAGAAAATGACGGGGTTGATGAGGCGAAATTCCAAGAGCTATTAGCAGCTTTACCAGCAGAAAAGCCCGAGCGCATTGTCGTAACATCTGTGCCGTTAACTGAAATGCTACACCTGTTAGATGTAGAGCCAGTTGGCGTACCAACTTCTACAAATCCAATTCCAGAAGCATTTAATCATATAGCACAAATCGGTTCACCGATGGCGCCAGATTTAGAGGTAATTACGAATTTAGAAACAGATTTATTAATTGGTGCGAAATCATTGCAATCTTCGCTAGATAAAAGCTTAGAGGGGCTTAATTTAACGACAGCCTACTTGCCGACAGATTCATTTGAGGATTTGAAATTAAGTTTTAAGGTATTAGGCACATACTTAGGGCAAGAGGAGAAAATGAATGAAGTACTTAGCTCCATTCTTGATAAGGAAAATGAATTAATGAAACTAGCAGAAGGTAAGGAGTTACCTCGCGTATTATTAATGATTGGTACATCTGATTCGTTTATGGTGATGAGTGAAAATTCTTATTTAGGTAGCTTAGTAAAACGTTTAGGTGCAGAGAATATTGCAACAACAGAATTAAAAGTAGAATCGACATATTCGGCTGTCAACTTAGAAGATATTGTTGTATATGACCCAGATGTTATTTTAGTATTAGCTTCTGGCGACCATGGGGCTAGTGAGGAAATGTTCAAGGAAGAAGTAGCGAAAAATGATGCTTGGACAAAGCTATCCGCTTATAAAAATGAGCAAATTCATATTTTAGATTACAGCATATTCGGTGTAACTTCGATTATGAATGTAGAAAATGCATTAACGAAAGTGGCAGATTATTTTGTTAAATAAGTAAAAGGAGTTTGAGGCAACATGGTAAGTACAGCCAAAAGTCGTGCGATTATTATCATTACCTTGTGCTGCTTACTGCTTTTTGCCGTAATTGCAATCGGTTTAGGTAGTGTACGAATAGCAGTACCAGATATATTATCAACATTATTTACAACATCAGGTGAAGCAAAATATCATACGATTATTTTTGATATTCGTTTACCACGTGTATTACTAGCATTAATTATAGGTGCTAATATTGCGATTTCAGGTGCATTGCTACAAGCGGTGATGGGAAATCCACTAGCAGACCCTGGATTAACAGGTGTAACGGCAGGTGCGGCAGCCTGTGTACTAGTCATTATGCTCGTTTATCCAGAATATACATACTTAGTTCCGATTGCTGCCTTTATTGGTGGTGTCATTGCTGCTTTTATTGTTTATTTATTAGCGTGGCGTCGTACAGGCATCACACCAATTACCATCATTTTATCAGGTGTAGCAGTGAATGCTTTATGTGGGGGAATTGTCGGCTTTCTTTCTATTATATATAGTGATAGATTGCCGTCTGCAGTGCAATGGTTAAATGGTAGCTTAGCAGCTAAAGGCAATGGCGCCTTGCTGATGATTTATCCATATGCCTTAGTAGGCTGGATTTTATCCATTTTTGCCATTCGTAAAGCGAATATTATCCGCTTGGGTGACCAAGTAGCAATCAATTTAGGGGAAAATGTCACACGTATCCGCATCGTATTATCATTGCTGGCTGTTTTTTTAGCTGCCATTTCTGTAGCAGCTATTGGGATGATAGGCTTTGTTGGGCTAATCGTGCCACATATGGCTCGTATCCTTGTTGGCTCAGATTATAAATATATGTTACCGATGAGTATGCTGTTAGGGGCACTTGTCTTGCTATTAGCTGATACTGGCGGACGCACATTATTTGCCCCTTTAGATATTCCAGCCGGTATTTTAATGGCAGTAATTGGCGGTCCATATTTCTTATATTTAATGCGTAGGAGGGCGTTCTAATGCTAGCAGTTGATAATGTATGCATTCGTTATGAGCAAAAGCAGGTAGTAAAAGATTTTTCCTTTCAAGTAACAGACGGGGAAATTGTCTCCATTATCGGACCGAATGGGTCAGGGAAGTCGACGTTGTTAAAATCGATTGCGCGCATGCATCCATATGACCAAGGACAGATTACATTAAATAATACAAATATGAAATCGATGAGCTCAAAGGAAATAGCTAAAAAACTATGTATGCTTAGTCAGCGAAACCAAGCACCGAATGATATTACAGTTGAAAATTTAGTAAGCTATGGGCGTTACCCGCATAAAAAATGGTTTGAGCGTTTAAACGATGAGGATATGCAAATTGTGCACTGGTCTTTAGAGAAGACGCATCTATTGCATTATAAAGATCGTCCGATTTCTGCACTATCAGGCGGTGAATCACAGCGAGCTTGGATTGCGATGGCTTTAGCACAAAGACCTCAAATACTATTGCTTGATGAGCCAACAACTTATTTAGATATTTCGCATCAGCATGAAGTATTACAGCTTGTGCGTGAATTAAATCAAGATATGGGGATGACGGTTGTTATGGTATTGCATGATTTAAACCAGGCCGCGGCTTATAGCGATAAAATTATTGTTATACAAGAGGGCTGCTGTAAATGTATCGGCAACCCAAAGGAAGTTATGACAACTTGCATGATACGTGAAGTATACAAAATGGAATCAGAAGTAGAGTATGTTGCTTGGGATCAAGCGCCGCGCATTCATTTAGTAAGCGCTGTCAAATAAGGAGGAATAAAAATGAAGCCAATTAATATTGAAAAGGAAAAAGAAAACTATCTACATTTTATTGAAGGCAGAAAAACTTGTGTCATGAGCATGTTAAATGACGAGGGCGAGCCTTTTATTAGTAATTCACCTGTCGTGAAAATAGGCGATACTTTCTATATTTATATTAGTCGTATAGCAGACCACTATCGCTTTATTGAAAATAGTAAAGTTGTCGATATGCTGCTAATTGCAGATGAAGCTAGTACACATAATCATTTTGCAACAGAGCGATTACGCTTTAAGTGTACGCCAGAAAATTTAGGAAATGAAGGGCATGAGACCATTTTTGAAGCCTTTTCAAATACGCATGGCAATCAAATTATGTCCCTCCTAAAAACATTAGACTTCTCACTGTTCTCTTTGACACCGGTAGAAGGGCGTTACGTTGTTGGTTTTGGTAAAGCATTTGATGTCAACCCTTCAGGCACGAAGTTTGAGCACGTTGTAGTGGATAAAAAATAGCGATAGGGGAGCGTTAAAAGAGCCGTGCAGTCGCCAGCTCTTTTAACGTTTAAAATGGTGCTTTGGTAAAATATTTGTAAGAGTTTTCTTTGAAAATGTGAGAAGCACTAAGTTTAGCCGCCCTCCTTTGAAATTAAAATACGGGAAAGTGAATTGCTCGCTTTCCATTTTAAAGACAGCTCTAATTATTCTTCTACTAGACGCTGCAGTTGCAGTAGTTTATTATCCCAAAACAGCTCAAAGTATTGTAGCCAATCCTCGACTTCCTTTAAGCCCTCTACATGAAGCGTATATATTTTTTCTCGTCCTTTTTTTTCGGCAGCTACGAGCTGTGCTTGCTCAAGTACAGTTAAATGTTTTACAACGGCTGTGCGGCTTATGGCAAATTGTGCGGAAATATTAGTAATCGGCTGGTTACCATGCGCCAGCAATTGCAAAATTTGACGTCTTGTTGGGTCTGCAATGGCTTGGAATACATCATATTTCTCGGCAGTTTGTGCCATTAAGCCTCTACTACCTCTTTTAATTTTTTACCAACAATCGCTGTCCAGCCACCATCCATATTCTTCCGCACTGCATCAACAGGTAAATTCGCCTTTGGAATAATATGACCGCCTTCTTTCCAACCGCCATGTGTTAACGTAAATTCAGTTTGCCCATCAACTTCTTTCAGCTCAAATATTACATACCAGCCATCCTCATCCCAAGCAAATCGCAAAAAATGTGGGGCTTCCACTTTTTCTACTTTACATGGTGAAGGACCGAAGGGGGATTGAATTGTAAAATGATACCCTTCAATAGCTTGAAAATCATTTGGCATGAACCATGCGCTAATACCTTCAGAGGTCGATACAATATCCCATACTTTCGTAATTGGTGCGTTTAGTAAAACCGTTTTAACAATATCCTTTGTCATTATTCTAACTCCTTTTTTAAAAAAGTATAACCAAAAGGTGTTATAAATATATAACACCTTTTGGTTACATGTCAATCATCAAGGGGGAGTTTATAACGCTTTTTCAATTAGGGCAAAATAATTATTTTCATCATCTGCAAAATTAAATAATTTGCCTGCTGGAATGGTAATTAAATCACCAACGGTAATTCCTTTAGCTTTAAATTCCTCGTACAATGCCTCAACATCTGTTGCATAAAACATAATGGAAGGTGTACCTAAGTTTAACTCAGGCTGCATTTGCGCAATCATAGCTTTATTATGCAAAACGAAAGATGTTTGTACATCTTTTGCAGGGGCAATCTCAATTATGCGCATCCCGTGGTTTTCTTCATCCTTTACTAAAACAAAGCCTATTTTTTCTGTCCAAAACCTTGCTGCTACCTCTTGGTCATTTACATAAAGCATAATTTGTCCAATTTGATGAATCATAAAACTCCTCCGCTCACATTATTTTTTTCGCCTTCGTAATAATATCGCTTGTACACTATAAAATATACCCCCTGCGCTAACACCTATTACAAAGATGCCAAGTAGTTCAGCTAAATCTGTCTGTATTCCTGATAATAAAGAAAAAATAGTGATTATTAGCCCGCCTAAAATACCATGTAAAAACAAGCTGTACCATGTATTAGATGTCCTCTGCTCAATTAAAAAAGATATGCCTATGCCAACTGTCATATAAATGACAAATACATAAATACTATACCACACAAATAGCTCAATAAAACTTGCGTAATATGTTTGCTGCTGAGCCATTAATTCTTTTGGACGGTACATGATACTTGCCAAAGCAAACGAGGTAAGTATTGTTGAAAAAAATGCAGTTAATATTTTATCGATAAATGGTCTTAATATAGTGCTCATCCCCAACGTATCAAATTTTAAGGCAACAATATTAAAATATTTTCTAATAGGAAATTTAACGTATTCTATAAATTAACCTTAGATCAAGCCGTTAATTAATTTAGAAATCAATATGATATTTTAAAAGTGGCATTGGGATATATAGGAAATAGATACTCGAATCCTTTATTTGTCGCTTGTATCAAGGTTCTAGACCATATATCATTAGTTGGGCTATATACATAAAATTCATGATTGGGTGCTTGGTCACGAGAGCCTTCAACTACAAAACTTCCACCACGATTCATTGTTACTGTATACTTATAATTAATTTCCGGAGCATTTCCAAATGGAATTGCAACACCATGGGTTAAAGTATATGAAAGTTGATTATATGATTTGGTGATATTTGAATATACAATCCCTGAATTACTTGCTCTTCGTGATTCAACTAATGTCCCGCTTCCATTGTACAAATATGTCCAACCTACAAACCTTCCAGTTGTATCTAACGAACTTCCCGTTCCTGTAAAGCTAATTGGTGATTCTACATAAGTGCGATACTTTTCTGTTTCATTAAACGAAAATCCTCTACAATCTCCTCCAAATTGATAGCCTGCTAGTCCTTGGACAATTGATAAAGCACTTACCATACAATCAGGAATAAAAGTTTTATATCTAAAAACATACAGTGGAGTAGCAGATACTAATGGTTCTAAAGTTAATTGCTCTATTGTTTCATCCAGGCTACTTGGAACATTAACTACACGAATCATTTCATATGGTTTTTGATAAAGTTCTTTTAATTGAATTGCATCTATTATAATATTATGTTCTTTTATATATTTTTGAACTTCTTCTTTTTCTACATCACTGCGCTCTTTTTTACCTATAATCTTATAAGTATAGGTTTGTTTCTCCATTACATTTGTATCAATTAATTTTTTATTGTCCAACGAACCTATATAAATATCATCACGATATACCTCATAAATGCCATCGTCATCTGGAATGGATCCTTTTAATTCTAATTGTACATAATTATTACTCATAATTACATCTAAATTGACATTAGATAATTCGCTAATTTCATCTACTCTTATTAAAGAATCAATATATGGGGTATTTCTTTTTTCTGAATTAGTTTGGAATTTAACTATAGCCATATCTATAGGGATAGTCTCATTATATGCAATAAGAGTTAGAGAATAATTATCTTTAGTTAGCTTTTTCATAACAAAGGTAGTTTCATCGCCAAACCATATTTCCTCATTATCATCATATATTGCATATGATTTTCCTAAATCGTCCCAAGTAAATATTACACTGTCTTCGCCTATGTCATATTTAAGATTCAATGCTATTTTTTTTGTTTCTTTTGCATATATCGTATCACCAATTATTAAGCTAAACATAAAGATTAAAATATAGAAAAACGATTTTTTCATAATCTATAAACACCTCTTGATTTTAATTCGGTACCGATAATTGAATTATAAAATGTGTAATTACCAAAATCAACACTAAATTGGTTTTTAATTGTAATTCTTTAATCGGTAGAGGGTTTCCTTAATTACTTCAATCAATACAATTTTCATATTGAAAAATATGTTGTTTGGTAGTAGATAAAAATAGCGATTGAAGGTGCCAAAAGTGTAATATAGAGAAGTGTTTTTCAGTTATTTCGTTTGTGTTTTATTAAAATAATTACTATATTAAAAAATGTATAATTTGTTTTAAAAGACCTTAAATACTGAATTTAAAAGGTAACGAAGATACCTCAGCTTTTTCTGATAGATTTACACATAGCAGACCTTTGAACAAAGAAGTGAGATAGATTATGATAAGAGCAGAGATTAAATAGGGAGGCTTGGCAATGGATGTATTAAATGTGTTAGATAAACTCGATCAAATTGAAATATTGTTTGAGCCTATTTATAGCGCAGATGAGCATAGTGTGGCTGCATATGAGGTGCTGGGACAGTTGGATGAAAATATCAATTTAACTATGTTTTCAGCTAGTGAAGAAATTCCAGAGGAAATTCGTGCCGAAATTGAGCAGCTCATTATTCGCGAATCACTGCAAATCGTAGGGGATAAAATAAATGATGTGGATTTATATATACCGTGTAATCCAAACTTATTAATGCTTGATTTTGGAGAGAGTTATTTTACATTATTAAAAGAAATGCTGCCAGAGCAGTTATTGTCAAAACTTGTTCTTGTTATTAGCGAGCACCATTATAAAGGGAATATCGAGCAATTACACCATGTCGTAAAATATATGAAAACATACGGAATTAAAATAGCGCTTGATGATATAGGAGCGCATAGCAACTTGAATCACATCCTATTATTAGAGCCCTATGTATTAAAGATGAAAGTGGAGCAATTAGATTACAATCATTGGAGCGCGCAAAACCATGTATTCTCCACGCTTCGCGCATTAGCTTTAAAAATTGGCGCATCTTTACTAGTAAGCAATGTAGATGCGGTTTATCAACTACAGCATGGCTGGAAAAATGGAGCACGCTATTATAAAGGCGTTTATTTAGAGCCACCTTTAAAGGAATTTATCGCAAGAGATACGCTAAAATCTCGCTTCCATGATGAATGTAAGCAGTTCATTATGACGGAAAAGAAGCTATTAGAGCAAAAATATGAAGCAACGAAAATGTTGGAAAGGAAAATTATTGCAGCAGTTGAACAAGTCGAGCCGACAAGCACAAATATTGATAGCTTATTACAATTAGCCGAAAAGCTACGTCCGTATATTTTTAGACTCTATATTTGTGATGGGGAAGGGTTTCAAACAACACCAAATATTATGCTAATAGAAGGAAATTGGCGAATTCAGCAGGATGCCATTCATAAAAATTGGAGCTGGCGACCATACTTTTTACAAAATTTAATTAAAATGCGACATGACGGTCAAAGCAAGTTTTCCGAAACATATAGCGATATTGAAACAGCAGAGCTGACAAGAACATATTCAATGGCATTGCCTCAAAATGAATATTTGTTTATGGATGTATCGTACGATTATTTATATGAAAATAACATTGTGAGCTAGTGGGAAAACAACAATATATCAAATGAAAATACTTTGCTTTTAAGGTGTTGAAATTGTAGCATAAAAGGGCTAATATAGTAGGGAGAGATTTTTGTCGAAAATATGTCGACCTAGCGTAAGTATTAGTGAAGTATTTCGTACTTCTTTTTTATTTGCCTTGCGCTAGTATAATACAATTAAAGGGGTTTTGATTTCAGTGAAAAGACCGACAATTTTAGTATTAGGCGCGGGCTATGGCGGATTAACAACAGCTGTTAATCTTCAAAAAATGGTTAGTGGTGAGCAAGCAGAAATTATTTTAGTGAACAAAAATGATTACCACTATGAAACAACTTGGTTACACGAAGTAGGAGCAGGTACAATTTCACCTGACGCTGCACGTTATCCAATTGCAAATGTACTTAACAACAATGTTCGCTTTGTACAAGCATCTGTAGAAAGCATTGATGTTAATGAACGCAAAGTGCAAACAACTGCTGGTGAAATGACGTATGATTATTTAGTTTTAGGCTTAGGATTCGAAGGTGAGACTTTCGGCATTCCAGGTTTAGATAAATATGCTTTATCATTAGCAAACTTAAATGCTGCGCGCCAAATTCGCGAGCATATTGAATATCAATTTGCTTCATGGTCATTAGATGAAGTGAAGGATGATAGCAAGCTAACAATTATCGTTGGTGGAGCAGGGTTTACAGGTATTGAGCTTTTAGGTGAGCTTGGTAACCGTGTACCAGAGCTTTGCAAAGAGTTTGATATTCCACAAGAAAAAGTGCGCGTACTATGTGTCGAAGCAGCACCAATGGTTTTACCAGGCTTTGATCCAAACTTAGTAGAATATGCAAAAGCACAATTAGCGAAAAAAGGTATCGAGTTTTCAATCGGTACACCTGTTGTTGAAGCAACAGAAGAAGGCGTTAATATTAAAAAAGGTGAAGATGAGTTTGAATTCATTAAAGCAGGTACAGTAATTTGGGCTGCTGGTGTACGTGGAAACAAGCTTGTTGAAACATCTGGCATCGAATCAAATCGTGCGCGTATCGCTGTACGTAAAGATATGCGTGCACCGGGCTTTGATGATGTATTCGTAGTAGGTGACTGTGCCTTCCTATTAAATGAAGAGGCTGGACGTCCATACCCACCAACTGCACAAATTGCAATGCAGCAGGCTGTTACAATTGCTAAAAACATTAAGCATTTGATGAATGGTGAAGAAACAGAAACATTTGTTTATGATGACAAAGGCGCTGTTTGTTCTCTAGGGCATGATGATGCGATTGCTGATGCTGTAGGTCGCAAGCTTACTGGTAAAACGGCATCTGCATTGAAGAAAATTGTAGATAACCGCGCACTATACTTAGTAGGTGGCGTAGGCTTAACAGTGAAAAAAGGGAAGTTTAAATTTATCTAATTTATTTCAGCGGAGGTCATAGATTTTGAAGAAGCGTTTTCGAGCGAGCTCGAAAAAATCTGGACTAAAGTTAGACGAGACGTAATTATTTTAAGACAGCGGCTGTTTGAAAAGTGAGCTAACGCACAACTTTTCAGATAGCCATTTTTTTATCCCGCATTAACGGGCAGTAGACCAACTGCCCGTAAAAGCCCGATTGGTTCAACTAACAATCAGTCGGAAAAACTCCGACTGATAGCCGTTTCACTTTATCCCGCATTAACGGGCAGTAAACCAACTGCCCGTAAAAGCCCGATTGGTTCAACTAATAATCAGTCGGAAAACCTCCGACTGATTAAAGTTTCACTTTATCCCGCATTAACGGGCAGTAAACCAACTGCTCGTAAAAGCCCGATTGGTTCAACTAATAATCAGTCGGAAAAACCCCGACTGATAGAAGTTTCACTTTATCCCGCATTAACGGGCAGTAAACCAACTGCCCGTAAAAGCCCGATTGGTTCAACTAATAATCAGTCGGAAAAAACCCCGACTGATTAAAGTTTCACTTTATCCCGCATTAACAGGCAGTAAACCAACTGCCCGTAAAAGCCCGATTGGTTCAACTAATAATCAGTCGGAAAAACTCCGACTGATTAAAGTTTCACTTTATCCCGCATTAACGGGCAGTAGACCAACTGCCCGTAAAAGCCCGATTGGTTCAACTAATAATCAGTCGGAAAACCTCCGACTGATTAAAGTTTCACTTTATATGCTTTTCTTATTGAAAGCGGCATGCTTATAATAGTACATAGGAAAGGGGAATGAGTATGTCAAAAGAGCGTGGGAAAGTATGGCTAGGCGTCGCAGCCGTTATTGAAAACAGGGATGGGGAATGGCTTGTAGTGGAGAAATCGTACGGTGGCTTAAAAGGCTGTTGGTCTTTACCTGCTGGCTTTGTGCAACAGGCTGAAACAGCAGATATGGCTGCACGGCGCGAAGTAAAGGAAGAGACGGGCATTGATTGCACGATACAGGGACTTATTGGCTTTCGAACAGGTGTTATTCGTGAGGATATAAGCGATAATATGGCGATATTTTATGGCAAAGCAACAACTGAGCATATACAAATACAGGAGGGGGAGATTGTGGCAGCCTATTGGATTGCGCCAGAGAAGTTGGCGCAAGATCCGAAATCATCTGTAATGCTAGCAGAAATGTCTACATATCATGTAAAACAGCACCAGTTAGGTTTATGGACAGATATTGACCCCGGAAAAGTATTTGGCTATACAGCTTATCATTTATTTTTTAACAATTATGAGGACCATAAATGATTGAATTATCCGTCTATATGTTGGAGCGTATTGGAATCATTGTCATATTTGCATTCTTAATCTCCAAATGGCGACCGTTCCAAAGCATATTGTATCGGGAGCAAAATACTTCATCGAAGCTCATACTTATTGTAGTATTCGGCGCATTAGGTATAATAAGCAGTTATTTAGGTATTCGCATTGACAATGGGAATATTAGTGCAAACATTGTAAGAATACAGGTTGAAGAAACAGCAGCTATTGCCAATACAAGATTAGTAGGAGTCGCAATTGCAGGAATTTTCGGCGGACCAGCAGTCGGCATAGGCGCTGGTTTAATCGCTGGTGTCCATCGTATTTTTCTAGGAGGTTATACAGCAATTGCTTGTGGTATTTCAACGATTTTAGCGGGAATTATTACAGGGTTTTTAGGGCGCAAGCTTCATGTCGAAAAAACATTTTCCTACCGACACGCGATGGGCATTGGGATATTGGCGGAGTGCCTGCAAATGCTTGTCATTTTGCTAATTGCCCGACCTTTTGAAATGGCATTGAATTTAGTGCAAATTATCGCAGTGCCGATGATTTTTATGAATGCATTTGGAATTTTTTTATTTTGTCTTATTATTAAAACATCGATTGCTGAGGAGCGACGTACGAAGGCGACACAAACACATGAGGCGTTTCAAATTGCACAAAAAACAGTTATCCATTTTAGGCAAGGATTAAATGAGGAATCGTGCTATCAGGCTGCGGAAATCATTAAGCAAGCTACAGGTGTAGTCGCAGTTGCCATTACAGACCAGCATGGTATTTTAGCGCATGTTGGCGAAGGGGCAGACCATCACCTAACGAAACAAAAAATTATGACGAAGCTAACATATGATGTGCTAAAACATGGCAAAATTATTAAGGCAACGAAAAAGGGAGAAATTAGTTGCCCTCATAAAGATTGTAAATTACAGGCGGCCCTCGTCCTGCCTTTACAAGTGCACCAGCAAACGGTAGGGACGTTAAAAATGTATTTTACAGATGGAGCCCATATTACTGCGGTAGAGGAGGAGCTAGCTGAAGGTCTAAGTAAATTATTTTCTACACAGCTTGAATATGCAGAAGTGGAAAAACAGCGAAAATTATTAAAGGATGCTGAAATTAAAGCGCTACAAGCACAAATTCATCCGCATTTTTTCTTTAATAGCATTAATGCGATATCGAGTTTAATCCGTACAGACCAGGAGCAGGCACGTCATTTACTTTTACAGCTTGCCTCTTTTTTCAGAAGCAATATGCAAGGTGCGCGGCAAATGCGCATACCTTTAGAAAAAGAAATAGAACATATCGAAGCCTATTTAACGATTGAACAGGCGCGCTTCCCAAATAAATATGCGGTGAAATTTGATATAGATGAACGCTTATTAAAAGTGCTTGTACCGCCTTTTACGTTACAGCCACTCGTTGAAAATGCGATACATCATGGCTTTAAAAAGCTTAAAAATGGTGAAATCAGCATTACCGCGAGAAAAAATGTAGGGATGCTTGAAATTATTGTGGCTGATAACGGCTGCGGTATAGAAAAGACGAAATTAATTTTATTGGGCAATCAAGTGATAGATTCGCCTAATGGAACGGGTACAGCATTATGGAATATATCAGAGCGTTTAAAAGAAATATATAATTACCGTGGAAAGGTAGAGTTTAAAAGTAAAGAAAATAGAGGGACAACGGTAAAGATTTTTGTTCCGATAGATGACTAGGTGATAAAAATGTATAAAGTATTCATTATTGATGACGAACCTCTAGCACGTGATGAACTGAAATATTTATTATCGCAATTTTCTGAAATTGAAGTGGTAGGGGAATCCGAGGATTTACAGCAAGTGCTAGAGGGCAACTTAATAGAAGAAATCGATTGTTTATTTTTAGATATAGAGCTTTCTGATAAAAATGGCATTGAGCAAGCGAAGGAATTGCTACAGCGAGAGGACAAGCCTTTAATTGTATTTGCTACTGCATATGACGATTATGCAATTGATGCTTTTAATATGAATGCCTTTGATTATATTTTAAAGCCCTTTGAGCAGCAGCGAATCGAGCAAACCATCCTCAAATTAATGACAATGACAAAGAAAAGCGAGCGCAAGGAACCAGCGGTGAAAGAAAAAATAAAGCAAATGGGGAAAATAGCTGTTTCTAATGAGGATAGAATTGCACTAATTAAATTGCAAGATGTACTGTATTTCACTTCAGAGGGCAGTAAAACAAAAGTAATTACAGAGCAAAAATGCTATAGCAGCGCAGAATCATTAATTATGTTAGAAAAAAAACTTACCCCTAATTTTATACGCATTCATCGCGCGTTTTTAATTAACTTAGAGCATTTGCAGGAGCTTGAATCATGGGGCACGTCCAAATACAATGTCATTTTACAAGGAGGACATAGTGTGCCTGTGAGCCGTATGTATGTAAAGGAAATTCGAAAAATATTTGAAACTTAATATGCATTTGAACAGTAAAATTTGACGCTTTAACAGATTATTCTGACATTTTAATGTGATTTTATCCAATTTTCTAATCTTTTTGCTACTCTTGTAAAAAAGAAAGAATAAGGGGGATGAAAGTTAAGATGAATGCAATTTCAATTGTTATAGGGGCAATCTGTATTTTAGTTATAGCGTATCGTCTTTATGGTTATTTCTTTACAAAAAAAGTTTTAAAAATCAATGATAACGAGCCTACGCCAGCGCATAAGCTGAATGATGGGCAAGATTATGTACCCACCAACAAATGGGTCGCTTTTGGGCACCATTTTGCGGCGATTGCGGCGGCTGGTCCGTTAGTTGGTCCCGTTTTAGCAGCACAGTTTGGTTATTTACCGGGGCTTCTATGGCTGTTAATTGGAGCGGTAAT
This sequence comes from Metasolibacillus sp. FSL H7-0170, assembly GCF_038593115.1. Classification (NCBI taxonomy): domain Bacteria; kingdom Bacillati; phylum Bacillota; class Bacilli; order Caryophanales; family Caryophanaceae; genus Metasolibacillus; species Metasolibacillus sp. FSL H7-0170. Next base: position 3,712,709 of record NZ_CP151964.1, read on the forward strand.
AGGGGGTGCTGTACATGATGCAGTCGTCTTATTTGCTTCGATGCGACGCGGTGGTAAATCATTATCTGAAGTAATGAAAGAGGAGCTTGGGCCTGTAGCTGGATTTTGTACAGGGCTGGCAATGTTGTTCATTATTACGATTACGATGGCCGGCTTATCAATGGTTGTACTAGGCGCACTGGAAAGAAACCCTTGGGGGACATTTGCGGTAGCCATTACGGTTCCGATTGCCATGCTTGTAGGAATTGCCTATAAGAAAACAGGCAATTTACTCATGACATCAGCAGTTGGCTTTATATTATTAATGATTGGTGTTTTCATAGGACCGAGTATTCAAGGCACTTGGCTAGGTGATTTATTAACATTAGACCGTCAAACATTAGCACTTATTTTACCGATTTATGCCTTCTTTGCGGCGGCATTGCCTGTTTGGCTATTGCTTGCACCACGTGATTATTTAAGTAGCTTTATGAAAATCGGTGTATTTATTGCATTAATTATTGGTGTTTTTATCGTTAATCCGGCAATTCAATTCCCAGCGATTATTCCTGATTTCTTAGGTGGGGGAGGTCCTGTTGTAGCAGGTCCCGTTTGGCCATTCGTATCTATTACAATAGCCTGTGGTGCTATTTCTGGCTTCCATGCCTTTGTCGGCTCAGGTACTACGCCTAAAATGATTGATAAATGGGAAGATATTCGCGTTGTTGGCTTTGGAGCGATGCTAGTAGAATGTTTAGTTGGTATTATGGCGTTAATCGCTGCGACGGCTTTACATCCTGGTGACTATTTTGCTATTAACTCTGCACCAGCAGTATTTGCAACGCTTGGTATGGATACGGTCAATTTAACGATGCTATCTGAGCAAATCGGTATGGATTTAGAAGGACGTACGGGCGGAGCTGTTACATTAGCGGTCGGCATGACGTATATTTTCACAGGTATTAAATGGTTCTCCGAGTTAACTTCATATTTCTATCAATTCGTCATTATGTTTGAGGCTGTGTTTATTTTAACAGCGATTGATGCTGGAACACGTGTGGCACGTTACTTAATACAGGATTTCTTAGGGCAAGCTTATAAGCCATTGAAGAAAACGGATTGGCTACCGGGGAATATTTTTGCTTCGGCACTGGCCTGCTTTATGTGGGGCTATCTTCTTTACTCAGGTGATATTAGCTCAGTTTGGGCATTATTCGGTGTATCGAATCAGCTGATGGCTTCTATTGGTCTAGTATGTGGTGCGACAATTATTTTGAAAATGGCAGACAAACGTATTTACGTTTTGACTTGTATGATACCATTGGCGTATTTATATGTTACCGTCAACGTAGCCGCATACTGGATGGTGAAAAATGTGTATTGGAACTCGGCGGCAGGTGGCTATAGCGTATTAAACGGTATTTTATCGATTATTATGGTGATTTTAGGATTGATTATCGTTGTGACGGCAGCGCGTAAATGGAAGGACCTATGGAACAGTCCACGCTTCGTTAAAGGCAAGGCGGTTGATGCTATATAATCGTGAACAAGCTGTGTCAAAATGATTTTGATTTTGACACGGCTTTTTGCTGTGTGAGGACTTAACATTGAAAGCCTTTCTTTAATCATGTAAACTTGATGGAGAGAATATCGGAGGGTTTACATAATGACAGTTTCAATTCCAGAATTAATTATTTCAACACTATTGTTTTTAGTGATGTTTTTCGGCATCGGCTTTTTATTAAATATGTTATTACGCATGACATGGTTGATGGCAATCGTGTATCCGGTTATCGTTGTCTTTATTATTGATGCGGATGAAATTAGCTTTTTAGATTATATTTTCAACGCTGGCACAGCTTATCCATCATTGGTCGATAAATTTTTCGCACTACAGCTAGCGGATATTATTATTTTATCAGGTGGCTTTGTCGGGGCAATTATTGCAGGGATTGTCATGATTTTATTACGCAAAAATGGCTATCGCATGTTTTAAATGCCAGCTTAAATTCAACTGTTTCCAACCTTTCAACTTCTGACAGCGGATGTCACAGATTTTGAAAGGAGTTTTCAAGCAAGCTTGAAAAAACTGAACGTAATTACACTTCGGTGTAATTGATAATGAGCTACTTACTTTTAATCAAATATCAACAAAACGCCCAAAAAGCAGTGCTCTAGCACGCTTTTTAGGCGTCTTTTTTACAGAAATTGATAAACAATGACACTCAGTATAATACCAGACAGTGCTCCAATCGCTACCTCGCTTTTTTTATGGCCGAGTAATGTTTTCAAATCTTCAATTTTTTGTTCCTCGTTTAATTCCGGCCAGCGCTTAATTTCACGAAAAAAATGTTGTAAATCATGGCGAATTTCATTTAATGCAGCGGCATGTCGTCCAGCTTGGAAACGCACGTGGCTTGCATCGTACATAACGATACCAGCAAGCATTGCTGCTACGGCAAAAATAGGTGAGTTGAAGCCTGTTTCATAGCCTACTGCGGTTGCGATACTTGCCACAGCGGCAGAGTGCGAGCTTGGCATTCCACCTGTTGATGTGAGCAAGCTCCAATTAACTTTTTTCGTCGCAAGAAAATAAATCGGGACTTTTAAAAATTGCGCCAGTAAAATAGCAAAAATACCGATTATAAGCGGGGTGTTTTGTAAAAGCTCCATCCTTCACCGTACCTCTCCAATTATCTAATATCTAAAGTATAGCATATTTACCCCGCATTAATGGGCAGTAAAAATCCTACTTCACAAGTTAAATGAAAACCAGCCTAAGGATAAGTAGGAGCTGAACTGTCCATAAAAGCCCGATTGGTTCAACTAATAATCAGCAGGAAAGCTTCCGCTGATTGAAGTTTTACTTTATAAATTTTAAAAAAGCAAATATTTCGCTATTCGAATAATTATGATATTGTATAATAGAGCTATATAGTTGAAACTGCAATCAGTAAATGCTCTTGTAGCATATGGATTGTTAGCTTTTGCAAATTAGACATTTTCAGGCAACAGTGCTTTTAGCCTGTTAATGCAAGAGAAAATAATTGGAGGATGTATGCAATGAATATCGCAAAACAATCGACAACATTAGAGCAAGTGACGACAGACGTATTAATCGTTGGTGTACAAAAGCACCGTGAGCAAATGAACAATTGGTCAGCATTACCGAGTGCTTTTGGAGACCATATTGACGAGTGGTTGAGTAGTGGGGAAATTTCATCTGAGGCGAAAGCGATTACAAAGCTACCTATCGCTGGAAAAGCAGTAAAGCATATTTTATTTGTTGGTCTTGGGGAAGGAAAAAGCTTAACAGCAGAAGTATTACGTAACGCATTTGGTTCAATTGGTAAACAATTAAAAGCGTCAAAAAAGACTGCTTATACAATTTGGCTAGAGTCCTTTACAACAGAAAATATTACGGAAGAAGAAGTAGCATTTTTAGCTGGAGAGGGCATTGGCTTAGGCTTCTACAAAGTAAAACACTACAAAACAACATCAAATGAAGCAGATACATATTTAGAGGATGTTCATTTTGTAGCAGCTAGCCCAGCGGAGGAAGTTGCTGCTAGCTACGAGGTAGGGCATATTTATGCGGAGGCAACAAATGAGGCACGCACGTTAGTAAATACGCCGCCAAATTTATTAACGGCGACAGACTTAGCGGATTATGCGGAGGAGCTTGGCAAGCAATACGGCTTTGAAGTAGAAATTTTAAATAAAGCGCAGATGGAAGAGCTAGGTATGGGTGCTATTTTAAGTGTTAATAAAGGGTCTGTGCAAGAGCCACGCATGATTACATTAAAGTATAAGGCAAAGGATACTTGGGAAGATGTAATTGGCTTAGTAGGAAAAGGTGTAACATATGATACAGGTGGCTATTCACTAAAGCCTCGCGAAAGCATGGTTGGTATGAAGGGCGATATGGGTGGTGCAGCTGCTGTTTTAGGCGCAATGAAAATTATCGGTGAAACACGACCGAATAAAAATGTAATGGCCGTAGTTGGGGCTACAGATAATATGGTTTCTGGTGAAGCGTTAAAGCCAGACGATGTTATTACAACATTAAGCGGAAAGACGGTAGAAGTGCTTAATACCGATGCAGAAGGTCGTCTTGTTTTAGCAGATGCAGTAACATACGCAAAGCAGCAGGGTGCTAATTATTTAATTGATGTTGCTACTTTAACAGGCGGTGTAATCGTTGCCTTAGGAAAGGATAAGACAGGCGCATTAACAAATAATGAGGCATTTTTCGAGGAGTTTATGGAAGCGACTGTAGATACGAATGAATTTGTATGGCGTTTACCGCTTACAGAAAGCGATAAAAAACGCATTCGTAACTCTGAATTAGCAGATTTAAACAACTCACCTGGTCGCGATGGCCATATGATTTTCGGTGGTGGCTTTATCGGTGAATTCGCAGAGGATACACCATGGATTCACTTAGATATTGCAGGCACTTCAGATGCTGGCACGGCGTATGACCTTGGACCAAAGGGCGGTACAGGTGTAATGGTACGAACTTTAGCAAGCTTTATTGAGCAATTAGCTGAGGAAAAATAAAAAGCTTAGAGGCCTTTAAGGGTAGCTCTTTGCTTTACTATATTTACTACTTTAATTAAACACTAACGAAATGGGGCTGTCCAAAAAGCCGTGCATAGCCGGCATTTTGGACAGTAGCGATGATGTTTCGCAAAATGTTGATTCCTATAAACAGAGAACGCCTCTTTTAAAAATGGGATGAAAATTCGCTTTAGCAGTGTACTCCTTCAGTAAAAGGGAAGCGATGAAAACCTTTATTTCAATGTGGTGGCAAAACAAAATGGACTTTTCGGACAACTCCATCCTATTTTGTCACCATTTCCTATGCTTTTGTCATATAGTAAAGCAAAGGAGGGGTTTTTCATGTTTCCGTGGTTTACTTTTGGTGCGCCTTTTTTAGGTGGCTTTCTCGGTGGATTTTTAGGTAATCAATTTTATCCTCAACGCTATCCCTATTATCCGCCATACCGACCATACCCGCCATACCCACCGTATAGACGCCCATTTTACGGACCATATTATCGATGATAGTAGGTCAAAAGTAATGATTCGCTCGTAAACAGCTAAAATTCGCTCATAACACACCGTGATTCGCTCACAAAATAAAAGTGTATGAAATCGAAGCTTCGATTTCATACACTTTTTTAGTCTTGTACGTTTTGCTCTTTTTTCATGCGTTCAATTTCAGGCTTTAAGTCGTCACGGACAGTGCCTGACCATGGTTTGACACCTGCAATATAAGAGGAGCGGCTCATAATATGTCCACCTACAGGGCCGGTCATAAAAATAAACAAAATGCCGAGTAATATGCGTGGATTGAAGTGGTCTTCAATTAACCAGAAGTGAAAAAAAACGCCGATTAACACACTCATAACACCTAATGTAGCGCTTTTTGAAGCAGCATGCGCGCGCGTATATAAATCTGGTAGTCGGAATAAACCGATAGCTGCAACTGCGATAAAAATAACGCCTATCGAGATAAAGAGAACAATTAAAATATTAGCGAGAACTGTCACGTTCAATAATGTCTCCTTTCTCAATAAATTTCGAAAATGCTACTGTGCCGATAAATGATAAAATCGCGAGCAATAAAATAATTTCTAAATAAAAGCTCGTCTCCACCATTATCGAAAACATTCCGATTAATGCAATAAGAGAAACCCCTATTGAGTCGAGCGCAACAACACGATCTGAAGGATTTGGTCCTTTAATTAAGCGATAAATAACTAAAATCATCGATAGCATGACAATGACAATCGAACCCCAAATAAAATAGCTCATGAACGGCTCACCTCCAAAATCGCTTTTTCAAAGGAGTTACGAATGGAATCAATCGTCTCATCCACATCCTTTGCATCAATTGCATGAATATATAAGCTTTTCGCATCGTCTGATACGTGGACAACAACGGTGCCCGGTGTTAAAGTAATTAAGCTAGATAAAAGCGTAATTTCCCATTCTTCTGTTAATGTCGTATCATATTTGAAAAATGCTGGCTGCATATCAAGATTAGGCTTTAGTACAACTCGCAGTACAGCGACATTAGCTAATATTAGCTCTTTTAAAAATAAAAACGTTAATTTAATGAAAGCCCAAACACGCTCTGTATATAGGCGACCATTAAAGAAGCGGCGCATTAAAAGCACAGCGGCTAAACCAAGTAAGTAGCCGATAATAAAACCGCTAGCTGTAAAATTATCCCCAAGGAACATCCATAATAGGGCAAGTGAAAAATTTAATAATATTTGAAATGCCATTAAGGTTGCGCTCCTTTCATGACCGCTTCAATATAGACAGAAGGGTCTGTTAATACATGGGCAGCCGCATCCATAAATGGTGTTACCCATTCTGCTCCAACACCGTAAACAATTGAAATAACAACTAAAATCACAGTTGGATAGTACAGTTGCTTATACGTCTTTTCTTGAATTTGTACAGTTTGTCCTTCTTTACCCCAAAATGCATAAAGAAAAATGCGAATGACTGATAGTAAAACAATTAAGCTTGATGCCAAAATGAAAATGCTAGTTCCTGTATTGCCAGCAGCAAAGCCACCTTGTACAATTAATAATTTCCCAATAAAGCCACTTAAAGGTGGAATACCTGCTAAGCCAAATGCTGCAATTAAATAAAACCAGCCAAGCGAAGGATATTTTTTCATCAAGCCGCCCATTTTACGCAAATCGCTTGTGCCAGTAATATAAATAATAATACCGACAAGCATAAAGAGCGCAGCTTTAATAATCATATCGTGGATTAAATAAAACATCGCACCCTCTAATCCATCAAAATTCATTTGTGCAGCACCAAATAAAATGACACCAACTGCGATGACGATATTATAAATAATAATTTGCTTTACATCGAAATGTGCCAAAGCACCGATACAGCCTGCAATAATTGTTAATACTGCAAAAATCAATAGCAATTGATGTGTAAAGGCAATATCATGAACGAAAAACAGCGTATATGTACGCATAATTGCATAAACCCCAACCTTTGTTAATAGAGCACCAAATAATGCCAAAACAGGAATTGGTGGCGCAGCATAGGAGCTAGGTAGCCAGAAGTAAAGTGGGAAAATGGCTGCTTTTAAGCCAAATACCACTAAAAATAGCACTGCAATTGTTGTAATAATACCAGGTTGATTAATTTCTGCAATTTTCACTGAAATATCGGCCATGCTTAATGTACCAACAACAGAGTACAAATAAGCTACAGTAATAACAAACAAGGCGGAGGAAATAATATTTACTAAAAGATATTGAATTGACTCACGTAATTGCTTCTTCTCTCCACCAAGCACAATAAGCAAATAAGAGGACATTAATAATACCTCAAAAAATACGAACATATTAAAAATATCACCTGTTGTAAAAGCGCCATTGACACCAGTTAAAATAAACATAATACCTGGATAGTAAAAGAAATGCTCACGCTCTTTACCGATAGAGCCGAAGCTATACCAAATAAGGAAAAATGCTAGCAATAAAGAGGTAAAAACGAGCAATGTTGATACACCATCAGCAACCATTGTAATACCGTAGGGTACAGGCCAATTACCGAAAGTGACAGACTGAATGCCCTCGCGTTGCACTTGTAACATAACTAAAAAGGCGCAGATTGTTGCGGTAGCTAACGAAATTAATGAAATGCTACGCTGCATAAAAATATTCTTCTGGAAGAAAATCAGAATCATTCCAGTGAAGAATGTAATTAATATAGGAAAGAGAAGGAAGTTAATCATCTATGCCACTCCCTTTCATTGCCGTCGTATCGTCCGTTTGAAGCTCCTGATATGCACGATAGGCAAGCACTAAAATAAATGCTGTTACCCCAAAAGCAATTACGATTGCCGTTAAAATAAGAGCTTGTGGGATTGGGTCAGCAAAATCTGTGACACCTTCAGCCAAAACAGGGGGAGCAGTACCACCGAGACCACCCATTGTTAAAATAAGCAAATGAGCCCCGTGGCTAAGCAAGCCTGTCCCAATAATAATGCGCAGCAAGCTACGCGATAAAATTAAATAAATGGCAGCCATAAATAAAAAGCCACATACAAATGCCATGACAATCTCCATTATTCATCCTCCCCAATCGTTTGAATAATGGTCATCGTTACACCGACAACAACCAAAAATACACCTAAATCAAATAATGCGGCTGTATGTAAAGAGGTTTTACCAAACAGCGGCAAATCGAAATAATCGAAAAAATGCGTAAAAAACGGTTTGCCAACGAATATTGGAAATGCAGCTGTAGCTAAAGCTAAAATGAGCCCAGTTGCTGTCATATACATATAGTTAATTGGCAAGATTTTACGCACCGTTTTTAAATCGAACGCAATGACTAGCAGTACGATGGCGCTGGACGTTAATAGACCGCCGACGAACCCACCGCCTGGTGTATAGTGCCCTGCAAAGAAAATATGGATAGAGAAGAAGAAAATAATGAAAAAGACGATTTTTGCTGTAAACTGCAAAATAAGGTCATTCGTTTTAAGTTTATTCGCTTTCATTTGTTTTCTCCTTTCTGCTTAAACGCAATTTGATCATTGCATAAATGCCCATACCTGCAATACCAAGCACTGTAATTTCAAACAATGTATCGAAGCCACGGTAATCTACTAAAATGACGTTGACGATATTTCCACCGCCTGCCAAAGAATAGACAGTGTCCTTATAATACTGATTAATAGAGTCTACTAGCTTTTGTGAATGTGCAGATAAAGCGACAAGTGTGACCATTGCACCAATTCCGATAGAAACTGCTAAACGTCTAAAGCGGAAAGGTGTATATTCTTGGACTTTACCTAAACGTGGTAAATGATAAAAGACAAGTAAAAATAGCGCAACTGAAATCGTTTCAATAACAAGCTGTGTTAATGCTAAATCTGGCGCGTTGAACATAACGAAAAACAGCGCAACTGTATAGCCAACAGCTCCTAATCCAACAATTGCCGTAATACGTGACCTCGCAATTAAAGTGGTCAATGTACCTAACACGAGCACGATAATTAGTATTAATTGATATAATTCGATTGGTGCAGCACCTTCAAAGGATATTTTGAATGCATCTTTATAAAATAAAGTACCTATAACGATGAAGCAAATTGCTGCAAACATATACATCAAATAATGGCGCATAGAACCATGCATAACACGCTTTGATACATTCACCATTGTGCGATTTAAAACGCCATCCATCACAAAATCATAAAATGTATTTAATGAAAGCTTCGCAGGCTGGATACGGTACAGTTTCTGCCATTTTCCGAGCGTTGTAAAAAGAAGTGCGCCAACAATGACAATGCAAACTGTTAGCCATAATTCAGGTGCTGTAAAGCCGTGCCATGCCTTCACTGTAATATCAATACCTGCTGGCGTAAATTGTAAAAATGGGTCTTGATATAAAAATGGTTGAATCGCAAAAACAGCGGGCTTAATAAATACCTCACCGATTAAATTTGGAATAAAGAAAATAATAACAACGAGTGCTGCTAAAATCATCGGTGCTACGAGCATGCCAATTGGTGCTTCATGCGGTTTTTGTGGTAGCTCCGAAGCTTGTAATTTTCCTGTAAACGTTTTAAAAACAAAATAAAAGCTATAGACAAATGTAAAAATACTTGCAATTACTGCTATCACAAGAAGCAAAATGCCCCAAGTACTGAATTCGAATAATTCAAAATCTTTAAGCGTGAGCATAGCTGTTAAAAACATCTCTTTACTTAAAAAGCCATTAAACGGTGGCAAACCTGCCATAGATAAACTGCTAATTAAAGCAACAGTAAAGCTAAGTGGCATAATGCTCATCAATCCGCCAAGCTTTCGTATATCACGCGTTCCAGTTTCATGGTCAACAATACCGGCAATCATAAATAAGCTACCTTTAAATGTTGCATGGTTGATTAAATGAAAAATTGCTGCAAATGCTGCATATTTAAACACTGTATTTGCTGCATCCTCTACATGAAAGGCGATGGCACTAGCCCCTAATAAAGCCATAATTAAGCCTAGTTGACTAACTGTTGAAAAGGCTAATATGCCTTTTAAATCCGTCTGCTTTACTGCAAATAATGAGCCCCAGAAAAGGGTTAGTAAACCGATGCCTGTTACAAGCCAAATCCAAACTTCTGATGCGGCGAAAATCGGTGTAAAGCGTGCTACTAAGTAGATTCCTGCCTTTACCATTGTGGCAGAGTGTAAATAAGCACTTACGGGTGTTGGCGCCTCCATAGCATCTGGTAGCCAAATATAAAATGGGAACTGTGCTGATTTTGTAAAGGCTCCAAATAAAATAAGCACAAGTGCTAGAACAAAATAAGATTCGTTGACAAGCTGTGGTGCCTGAGCAACAAGCTCGCGAATGGAATAAGTACCGCCCATTAAAGCTAAAAGCACAAAGCCCCCGAGCATTAGTAAACCGCCTGCTACTGTTATCATCATTGATTTTAAAGCACCAAAACGTGATTTATCACGCTGGAACCAATAAGCGATTAATAAAAATGAAGAAATCGATGTTAGCTCCCAAAATAAGTACAAAGTAATCATATGATCAGACTGTACAACACCAAGCATAGCTGTCATAAACATTAATAAATAAATATAAAAATTATGTAGCTGCTCCTTCGTTTTGTCTAAATAAAAAATTGAATATAGTACAACGAGTGCACCAATCCCTGTTATTAATAAAGAAAATAATAAGCTAAGTCCATCTAAATACGAGATGAAGGAAATATTTAAAGATGGAATCCAATTAAAAGAAGCAAGAACATCATTTCCATTCATTACCCGGGAAATAAATGTTGCATAATAGCCAACAAGTAGAATTGGCACAATAAGTACAAACCAACCTGTATGTATAGTTCGAACATTACGGAATAAAAACGGAATAAAGATGGCAGCTAATAAAGGAATAAAAATCGCTAAAACTTGCATCTATCAAAATCCTCCTTTCATAACGGTGTAAAAATGCTAACAAAATTCATTATAACTGATTTTTCATGCAATTGCATGCGCTCTAGGGTATTTATCCTCTTGCAGTCTGACCTATTTGTTCGCTATTATAAATAGGAAAGAATAACGAAATTTGAGGGTAAAAAATTTTTATGAAAAATCCATATTTGTACGGTTATTTACCGTTGTTCACCATTTTATTATTTAGTTTGACATTCGGTATTTTTACCGTCACACAATCGATTGAGTTTTTTAAAGTGATTGGCGTCTATACTGGAATGCGTGAATTTTTATCCGATATAGAGCTGCGTATGTTTTTGTTAATTGTTTTTGCACTTATTTTTTTTATGATGTTTTCCGCTTTTAAGCTAATCGGTGAAACAATTCATGAGTTAGGGATGTTGTTTTTTTCCAGTGATAAAGCTGGAGAAATGATGAATGCAGCACGTGGAGGCTATGTTATTTTCTTTTTCGGTGCATTGTTATCCGCATTCGGTATACAATCCTTCGTCATATTACTCGTCATCTTTTTGCTGACAATTTTCATATACTTCATTTATACGGTATATAAGATGAGTAATTTTATGTCCATTGGTGGGATGATTGGTTTAATATTCTTTGAAATTATAGTTTGGGCATTATTTATTATTTTAATCTTTTATGTTGTCATGAAGCTTTACAATGGTGTGTTAGCAAGTTTGCCATTTGCGAATTAAAGGGAAGGGGCAGATGTGTTGATTCGCCTTCTTCCCCTCTATCAACAAGAAAGTGCCTAATAAAAAGCGTTTCCCTACCAAACACGCACCACTTACATAATCAATACACCTATAGTTATAAATTTTTTAGTCAGCCTTTGTTTCATAAAGAATACCTAACAATTCGTTGATTTCCGTTCGGAGGAGCGCTTCAACTAACGCCTACTAAATAGCAATAAAAAAGTCGACTTTCCACAATATACGGTGTAAATCGACTTCCTCATGCCACTCTATTTTACTTAGGGGAAACATTGCTAGCCTCCATGTTTCTTTCATTTTCAAAGGAAGCCCTCGCTATTTCCATGAGCAAATATTTTATCCTGCATTAACGGGCAGGAAAACCTCCCACTGATTGAAGTTCACTTTATCCCGTATTAACAGGCTGTAAGACCCCACTTCAAAACAACAGATAAAATCAAGATGTTTAAGTGGGGGATCCAACAGCCTGTAAAAACCCGATTGGTGAAACTACCAATCAGTGGGGGATGAAGAAAACCCCCACTGATTGAAGGTTCACTTTATCAAAGCACTAGCAAAAGCGTGAAAAATACCGGCAATTGCACGGCTCTTTTCACGCCCAACTTCAGTCGACAATCGCATTGAAAATGGCAAAATGGATTTGGTAGCGTTCGAGTGCCTCCATAGAGCGGGGCGTGTCGTAGCCAATCCAAACAGCAGCTGTTTCTGTATCTGTTAAGCCAGCTAGCCAAAAATCTTTAAAATCATTGGTTGTACCTGTTTTTGCTCCGATATAATTTGTTGTTGTGTAAAGTCCAATTCCTGTTCCGTTTGTGACAACTTCTGTTAACATTTGGCGCATGTAACGCACAGTCTTTGGCGACCAGATAACGGTGCGCTCAGTCGGCCATTTATAAAGAACATTACCCTCTGTGTCCGTTATTTTGCGAATGGCATGGACTTGAGAATAAGAGCCATCGATAAAGCTTGTATAAGCATCCGCCATTTCAAGTGCTGTGACACCGTATGTTAATCCACCCAGTGCTGCAGCATATGTTTTGTCCTTCGAATCGAGAGAGCGGAAATGAAATTTATCTAAATAATGAAAGGCTGCATCGATACCAATTGTATTATAAAGACGCAATGCACTCGTATTGTAGCTGTAACGAAAAGCTGTTGATAACGACACTTGACCATAAAGCCCTCCACCATAATTTTGCGGACAAAACGTACCAATACAATATGCTCCGCCGCTTACAGTAGAGCTAGGTGCGTAATCTGTTATTTCGAAATACGGTGCGTAAACGATTAACGGTTTAAAAGCAGAACCCGGCTGACGTGGTGCTTGGTAGGCACGATGTAAATCAAACTTTTTGTAATTTTTGCCGCCATAAATGCTTGTAATTTCTCGTGTGGCATTATCAATGCTAATGGCGCTCGCTTGTAGCTCTGGTATTGATAGGATGTTATTAATCGCATGCTCATCAGCTAGTTGCTTCGTAGGATTGAGCGCAGTATGTACAACAGCACCTTGCTGAAGCAGTGCTTGCACTTTATCCTGTAACTGTGTTTGTAGCTGCTGTTTTTCCTGTTCTGTCGTCGCATTGGCTATTAAAATATCTAATCCTTCGTTTTGAGCGATGAGCCATTTCAATTCTTGCAAGACGTATGTACTATATGCGGGATATGCCTGAATTTTTTGCTTAACATTTAGCTGAATTGGTAAGCTTTTTTGCGTTTCCGCTTCTGCATTTGTAATTATATGATGCTCAGCTAATGTTTGAAGTAAACGTTCCTGCCGTGCCTTTGTTTGCTCGAAATTTTTTAATGGGTCGTATAGTGACGGATTATTGGGAATAGCAGAAATAAAGGCAATTTCCGCTAATGAAAGTTCATTTAGTGGTTTGCCAAAATAATAAGTGGCTGCACTAGCGATGCCATATACTTGATTGCTAAAATAAATTTCGTTTAAATACATATTTAAAATTTCTTTTTTACTATAACGTTTTTCGAGCTCATAAGAATAAAATATTTCCATTAATTTTCGTTCGTATGTTTTTTCCTCAGATAGATAGCGCATTCTCACGAGTTGCTGTGTAATCGTACTACCGCCTTGTTGAACAGATTGTTCATTCGTATTAATAACAAATGCACGAACAATCGCACTTAAATCAAAGCCGATATGCTCGTAAAAATCACTATCCTCACTAGCGATGAAAATATCCTTGACGATTTGAGGGATATTTTCAAGCGGCATTGGCTGCCGCCATTCTACATATTCCTCACTATATACATTATTATCCTTATCTAATAATGTAATAGGTAGGGCAGAAGTGATAGTCGGTAATTCGATAGATTGCTTCATTTGATTTTCAAACGCTTTTGCTGCTTCAATTTCCTGAAATATTTCGCCGCTTAAATAAAACAAAAGAGGAAAGCAGCTAAGAATAATAAGAAAGCCAAAAAAATTTTTCATAAATGATGCCTCCGATAATGACTTATCATAGCAGGTGTGTTTATTAGCCTTTATTTTAGAAAGCCTAGCAATTAGTTGATTTCCGTTGCGGGGGACGGCTTCAACTAATTTATTTCGGCATTCGCCGAAATAAATGGATTTTCAGCTCGAGGTCCGCAGGATGTTGGTCATGGAGGCGTTGCCGCAGGACGCGGCAGTTTTAGCCTCCCTACACTTTGTCACGATGGAGTCGCCCCCTACAATCAACGAGCGTATGCCTAATAAAAAGCATTTCCGCCTATAAGACACGCTAATTAATATACATTATTTACATAATCAATACGCCTGTTATCATAGCATAATTTGGGTTTTTCGGGAATGACTAAAGGTTAATAAAATAGCCATCTAAAAAGAACGAGCTATCTTTGATACATAGAAAATTAATTTTTATCCCGCATTAACGGGCAGTAAGCCTCCCACTTCAAGAATAAAGTGAAATCGACTTAAGGATAAGTGAGAAATCAACTGCCCGTAAAAGCCCGAATGGTTCAACTAACAATCAGTGGGGAAGAGCGTCCACTGAATGAAGTTTCACTTTATAAAAACCAAGCTAAACGCCCGAAAAACAGTGCTTTAGCATGTTTTCAGGCGCTTCTCCTAGGCATGCTCCTTTAGCATGTCATCCATATATTGTTTTGGTGCTTTTTGGATAAAGTATAAAATAACGAAGGCTATAAGGAATAAAGAACCTGTTACAAAAAAAACAGATGGAATATTAAGTAATCCACTTACAACTCCACCAAGTACAGGACCAATAATATTCCCTAAAAAGCGGAAGCTCTGACTATAGCCCATTACTTCTCCTTGAACAGCAACAGGTGCATCACGGCGAATAAGTGCTGATGTAATTGGAATTAAGCCACCTGCTACAATGCCGAATAAAAGCCGCAATAAAATAAGCTGCCAAAGTGAAGTAACAAAAGCTTGCGGTACGACAAAAAGAACGCAGCAAATTAATAAGCCAGTCAGCACACGCTCGTAGCCAATTTGGTCGCTTAAATGACCCCAAAAGCGTGCAAATAATATATTGCCTAAGCCAGCCGCACTAAATGCAACACCTGCAAGCATTGCAACATTGGTGGCTGAGGTTAAATGGGTCACATACAAGGAAAGTAATGGCTGGATGCTAAAATTGCCAATTTGAATTAAGCTAGTGACAATCATCACGCTAAACATAAGGCGGTGGTGGAAAATAGCCCACAAAACATTTTTGCGTGAATAAATTGCACTTTTTTTCTTTTTGATAATTTCAGGTTCCTTAATACCGAAAATAATAATAATGCCCGAAAGAACGATAGCAGCTGCGGTAAATAAAAATGTATACGTAAAGCCAAAAGTGTCCGCAAGTAAGCCCCCGATAACCGGACCGAATAGAGTTCCACCAACGCTGCCCATTTGTAATGTGCCGAGCGTTTTTCCTGCGATTTCTTTTGGCGTATGTCTACTAATAAATGCGATAGATGTAGGAATAAATCCTGTCACAACACCCATAAATAAGCGCAATACAAAAAACTGCCCAACATCTTGCACATAGCCCATTAAAAAGATGCTTATTGCAATACCGAAGCAGTTAATAATCATAATAGGCTTATAACCGTATTTATCCGCAATCCGCCCCCATATTGGTGACATTAAAAATGCTGTAATAAAGGTCGCAGCAAAAATAAGACCAGCCCATCTTTGCACATAGCTTTCAGAAAAATTACCGAGCGTATCAATGTATAGTGAAAGGAATGGCATAATCATTGTTGTGGATCCTGCAACGATAAAGTTTGCGATTAAAATAATAATAAAATTGTGTTTCCGATTTTTCATTGTGCGTCACTTTCTTTCCAACTTAGTAATAATACTCAGCAGAAGTTCGAGACAACTAAACATATAGGGGAATTAGCTGAGAAAAGATATTGACATACAGTATAACTTATTTCGTAACACGAAGGAAGCAACTTGATTGCTAAAAGCGGAAAAGTAAAAAGAAATATGTTAGAATAGGAAAGATTAATGATTAAATTTAAAGGAGAGACATGCATGTTTCCACAATTAACGACAGAGCTAAATGCAGGCGAAATTTTAGTAGAAATGAACACAACAATGGGTTCAATTAAAATTAAATTATTCCCAGAGCATGCACCAAAAACAGTTGAAAACTTTTTAGGTCATGCGAAATCAGGGTATTATAACGGGATTGTTTTTCATCGTGTAATTACTGATTTTATGATTCAGGGCGGTGACCCAACTGGTACAGGTATGGGCGGCGAATCAATTTGGGGCGGTTCCTTTGAAGATGAATTCCACCATGACTTATTTAACTTCCGCGGAGCACTATCAATGGCGAATGCTGGTCCAAATACAAATGGCTCACAATTTTTCATCGTGCAAATGCCTCATATTCCAAGCGATATGATTCGTCAAATGGAGCAAGCAAGCTTCCCGAAAGAAGCAATTGAGTATTATGCTGAACATGGCGGTACACCATGGTTAGACCATAAACATACAGTATTTGGTCATGTAGTTGAGGGTATGGATATTGTCGATAAAATTGCAGGTGTGAAAAAGGATATGCGTGATAAGCCACTTGAAGATATTAAAATCGAATCAATTACGGTATTAAATAATTAATTGAAAGAAGTGTGAAAAAATGGCTTCATTCATTTTAAATTTTAGTTTTATTCAATTCCCAGAGGATAAGTCCTCCTACTTGCCGGCTGCCATCGAAGTCCTTCTCTTAATGGTGTTTTGCGTATTTGTCGTTAAACTTATACGTAAATTTTCGAAAAAGCAAGAGCTTGCGGCGAAGGAACTCGAAGCGCGTGCATTAGCAGAGCGTGACGAACGCATGAAACAAGAAAATCAACAATAAAAAGTAAGGGTTTGTCTGAAAGCGGCGCGCTAGCCTACTTTCGGACAAACCCTTATTGTACAAAGCTTAATTAGTAGCAAGTGCCTTTTTAAAGCGGGCAACGCCATCTTCAACGACAGAGAATGGGCAAGCGACATTCATACGTAAGAAGCCTCGTCCTGCCTCGCTATATTTTGTGCCGGGCTCTAAAGCAAGTTTACCAATTGTTAATAATCGTTGCATCATTTCTTTTTCAGATAAGCCTGTGCCTCTATAATCAATCCACATTAAGTAAGTACCTTCAGGTTTAGCAACAGAAATACCATCAAGCGCATTTAATTCCTTGCTGACGTAATCCATATTTACTGATAAATAATCAATTAATTCATCCAACCATGTATCGCCATATGTGTAAGCAGCTTGTACAGCAGCGGAAGCAAATGCATTTAAGTCCATTTTGCCATGTGCGGCAGCATTTTCCTCTAGCTGCTTGCGTAAATCTTCATTTGGAACAACCATCATAGCTGCCTGAATACCAGCTAAATTGAACGTTTTTGTAGGGGCAATACACGAAATTATTTTCGCTTGCTCGCTACCTGCAACAGATAATGCAGGTACGAATTTTGCACCAGGTAACACCACATCTGCATGAATTTCATCTGCTAATAAATAAACATCATACTTAATGCATAGTGCTACTAGCTCCTCTAATTGCGCCCGGCTCCAAACAACACCTGCTGGATTATGAGGATTACATAGTATGTATAGCTTCACTCCTTGCTTAAATAGCTCTTCAAGCTGTGCAAAATCATACGTATAAGAGCCATTTACCTCTACTAAATCACAAAAAACAAGCTCACGACCTTGATTTTTTGGAACGCTCGAAAATGGCGGATAGACAGGTGTTGAAATCGCCACTTTATCATTCGGAGCTGTAAATGTTTCAATGATACTTGCGATTGCTGGAACAACACCGTGATGGAATAAAATTGTTTCAGGAAGAATCGTCCATTGATGACGGCGCTCATACCAGTTAACAACCGCTTCTTTACAGCCATCACAGACATATGAATAACCAAATATCGGGTGCTTTAAACGTTCTTCAATTGCCTCAATTACTTCCTTTGGAGCTGCGAAATCCATATCTGCAATCCACATTGGTAAAATATCGCTAGCATCTTCAATATTAAAAATTTGCTCAATGCGGTCCCATTTGTAAGAACGGGATTTACGGCGATCGATAGTTGCATTAAAATTTGACATACATACTCACTCTTTTCTTTGGAATAATTTGATTTTGCATAAACTAAAAAAGCTATAGATGATGAAATGTAAAAGCACATCACAATCGATTTAGACTCGCATTAACTATCCATGCTTTTTTAATAATCATCGAAGATTAAGTATTTCCTCGTTGATTTTAGTTTGACTTTATTATATGTTATCATACGAATCATATAAACATAATAATTTAGGGGACTAGGAAAATTGGAAAATATCGAAATGAATCAAAAGGCTGTTAAAGTGCTTGAGGAGTGGGACCCATTTCAGTTAGGTGCTGATAGCTATGACACAGAAACTGCAGATGTAGTTGCAGCTTTGCAGGGGATAGATGATCCGAGCGACTTAGCAAAGGTTATTCAAACTGTTTATGAACACTCTTATGAACAATGGATTCCATTTGAGCATTGTGTGGAAATGGCCTATAAATTAATTGCAATTAAATTTGAAGCGAAATGCATAATATAAAAAAGCATAGACAAAGTGCGAACTGAACTGCGCCACTTTGTCTATGCTTTTTAATTTATAATTCCACGAATTAAAATAACAGCAATTACAATTGGGGCGATGTAGCGCACGATTGTATACCAAACTGTAAATAGTACTGGTGTTGCTTGAAGCTCCTGCTGTGCAATTGGCTTTCGGTAGTGATAGCCGACAAATAATGAAATTAATATTGCGCCAATTGGCATAGCAATGCTATTCGTTAAATAATCAATAAAATTAAAAATTGATTTATTAAAAATTGTTATATTCGACAATACCCCAAAAGATAGGGCACTTGGAATGCCAATGATAAAAATAATGGCAGCGAATAACCAAGAGGCCTTTTTACGCAAATGGAGTCGTTCGCCAATGCTGTTTGAAATAACAACCTCAAGCAATGAAATCGCAGATGTTATTGTAGCGAATAATAGTAAAATAAAGAAAATGATGAGCAGAACCTGACCAAAAGGGAGCTGTTCAAAAACGGCGGGAATCATCATGAAAACAAGACCTGGTCCCTCTGTTGGCGAATAGCCTAATGCAAATACCGCTGGGAAAATAACGAGTCCTGCAAGTAAAGAAATAATAATATTCATCGTTGCCACATTAATGCCTGAGCTTACGATGTTTTCTTCCTTCGGTAAATATGAAGCATATGTAATCATGATACAAATTCCAACGCTTAGTGAGAAAAATGCTTGGCCGAGCGCCAATAAAAATGTTTCGCCATTGAAATAGGACCAATCTGGTACGAACATAAAGCGCACGCCCTCCATCGCACCATCCAACGTTAGCGAGCGAATACAAAGCAAAATAAAAAAGATAAATAACAGCGGCATCATCCATTTGCTCGCTAGCTCAATCCCATCTTTAATACCAGCCTGCACAATTAATAATGTTAGAAGCATAAATGCACCTTGCGCAATGATTATTTCAATGGGGTTTTCAATGATTTGCTGAAATAGTTGTGAAAAATCGGTACCTTGACCGGATAAACTAAATGTTAGTGCGCGCAGCAAATAGCTTAAAATCCAGCCACCAACAACGCTATAAAACGATAAAATTAAACCGCTTGTAATCACGCCGAGCCATCCAACTAAAAACCATGGACGATTTGGTGCTTGTTTTTTAAATGATTGAATGGCGCTTGCTTGCCCACGACGCCCAATCATAAATTCAGCAATTAGAATAGGGAGCCCTATTAATAATGTGCAAATAATAAATAATAAAATAAAAACACTGCCTCCGTTTGTTCCGACCATATACGGAAATTTCCATATCGCGCCAATACCGATAGCGCTACCGGCTGCAGCTAAAATAAAACCAATCTTTGATGCAAAATGCTCTCTAGAAGCCAATAAAAACCCTCCTTAATATTTAAAACAAGTACCTATTCTACAATACTTTTTACAGAAATAAAACTATATTCGCAATTATGTAACAAAGAGATGTCTGGAAAGTCATTTTGGGATGCCCCTTTTGCAGGAGCACATGTTTTTTGTTTCGAAAGCGAAGCGACAGCTACAAGTATTTTTAACGAATATGGAAGGAGGAGCTGTTCGAAAAGTCCTGCGTTTTGTTCGTCTTTCATTGAAGTAAAAACTACTTAAAAATAGTAAAAGATTTCTTTTGAAAGAGGCAACTGTTTTTCGGACAGCCTTTTAAGATTTTGTAAATCATGTAAAACCCCTCTTTCCTTGGGGTGTTCCTTTGTTCTGTGTAGTGCATTATGTTATAATTTAACATGACATTTTCGTATATAGACACAGAAGGTAGGAACGTATGATGGAAAAACAATACAAAGTAGGTGACGTGCTAACTGGAAAAGTAACTGGAATTCAACCATACGGAGCATTCGTGGCGTTAGATGAGCAAACTCAAGGACTTGTTCACATCTCAGAAATTACGTATGGATTTGTAAAGGATGTTAGTCACTTCTTAAAAGTTGGCGATGAAATTACTGTGAAGATTTTGGAAATTGAATCCGAATCCCAAAAAATAAGCTTATCCATTCGTGCGTTGCAAGAAGAGCCTACCCATCTGAAAAAGGAGCAGCGCAAAACATTGCAGGAGCGACTTGATGAGGATGACGCAGCAGGCTTTCAGCCATTAAAAGATAAGCTACAGGAATGGATTGAACAATCAGGACAAAAATAACAAAGTGAAGAAGGCGCCCAAAAAGCCGTGCATAATCGGCTTTTTGGGCGTTTTTGATGATGTTTTTTGCTACAGAAAAAAATTACGAGCGAATTAAGGGTGTTTATGAGCGAATTCAACTGTAAACCGAGCGAACTTTACACGCTTATGAGCGAATTTTACATGTTTACGAGCGAATTGTGACTTTTTAACTAGACGTAATATAAAAAGGAGCTGACCGAACAAGATTTATCTTTTCAGCCAGCACGGTCATCATAAAGTGGTCTCAATCAAGCTGCTTCCATTTACGCAGACGATATTGCAAGTTTTGTCTGCTCATACCAAGTGCGGCAGCGGCTTTTGTGACATTGCCGTTATGCATTTTCAACACATTTTGCACGTAAAATATTTCGGCATCACGCAAATATTCATCAAGCGGTAGCAATTGCTCATCATTCAAAATCAAACTTGACGGCGTACCAGATTGCTGTACCTTAAAGCGGAAATGGAGTGGCAACATTTCAAATGTGACTATTTCCTCATTCGTTATAACTGCTGCAATTTCATCAAGTAATAGCTCTAATTCCTTCAAATTCCCCGGCCAATCATGGCTCATAAAAAGCCTCATTACTTCAGGTGATAAACCTTGGATAGAGGAAGCAAAACGTGCGCGATGGCGAGCGAAATAATCTGATACAAATGGCTCAATATCCTCCTTACGCTCGCATAAGGGCGGAATAGAAATGACTAAATTGGCGAAAAAATAATAAAGCTCTTTCAATAATTGACCTTCGCTAATTAAGTCAATAGGGTCGCTGCCTATACTGCCAATAATCATATGCTTTGTCACGGATAGCTCCTTTAAAATTTGGAGTAGCTGCTCCTGCATTTCAATCGACAAAAATTCAATGCGCTCAAAAAAGAAAGTAAAGTTGCCGCCAGCTTGCAAATGATTGCGAATTTTTTCGACAATCCGCTCATCACGTCTGCTGAAAAATGTAATAAAATCATCATTATTTGGCAATAATGCATTGTGGATGCTTTCAGCAACTAAATCTTTTCCAGTACCAGAATCACCGATTAGTAACACAGGAATACGTGCATGGGCAGCTTTTTTTGCATGTGTCATTACTTGCTGCATTGCATCGGAAACAGCTGTAATTGTCTCAAATGTCAGCGGCTCACCGTATCTTCTTAAAGGTTGATAAATCAGCTTCTCAAGTGATGTAATATCGCGTGCAAATTCAATCGCACCGATAAGTTTATCTTGATCAAAAATCGGGAAAGTATCGTTTAGTGTTGTAATTTCATGCCCATCTTTATTGCGATATGTTTGTTTCACATTCATTTCTTTGCGCCCGGTTTGTATAACGCGCCACAATGTACTATCTTTTTTGCGGAATGCAAAAAGCTCAAAAAGGGAATGGCTAGTCATTTCTTCAAATGCATAGCCTTCAATTTCTTTCATTTTTGCATTATAAAGTAATGTTTTCCCCTCAGTATCAATCGCGTGAATCCCTACAGAAATATGCTCAATCGCATGTATGTAAAAGGGAATGAGCTGTCTTTGCTGTTCAAACAATGCAAGCACCTCAAATTTTCTTAAAATTTTTTAAAAGATTATACTTGAAAAAAGCAATAATCTTTTGCATTATTATAAATATAAAGTGTGATTGAGTGCAAATTTTTTTTGCGTGAAATTACATTTAATAATTAAAAAAATTATTTAGGAGGATTTTTCATGATTCCATATAAGCACGAGCCATTCACTGATTTCGCACAACAAGAAAACAAAGATGCATATTTAGCAGGCTTAAAATTAGTCGACAGCTATTTAGGTCAAGACTATCCATTAATTATTGGTGGCGAGCGCATCACAACAGAAGACAAGATTGTTTCTTACAACCCAGCAAAGAAAACAGAAGTGATTGGTCGCGTATCAAAAGCTTCACGTGAGCTTGCTGAAAAAGCAATGAAAATTGCAGATGAAACATTCAAAACATGGAAAAAAGTT
Source organism: Metasolibacillus sp. FSL H7-0170 (assembly GCF_038593115.1). Taxonomy (NCBI): domain Bacteria; kingdom Bacillati; phylum Bacillota; class Bacilli; order Caryophanales; family Caryophanaceae; genus Metasolibacillus; species Metasolibacillus sp. FSL H7-0170. The sequence continues at coordinate 3,735,672 of NZ_CP151964.1, forward strand.
GATCCTGCCATTCGCGCAGACGTATTATTCAAAGCAGCTGCTATTATCCGTCGCCGCAAATTCGAATTCTCAGCTTTATTAACAAAAGAAGCGGGTAAACCATGGAATGAGGCAGATGCAGATACTGCTGAAGCGATTGACTTCCTAGAATATTATGGCCGTCAAATGCTACGCATTAAAAATGGTCAACCAGTAGAAAGCCGTCCAGGCGAATACAACCGTTATGACTACATTCCATTAGGAGTGGGAATTGTTATTTCTCCATGGAACTTCCCATTCGCTATTATGGCTGGTACAACGGTAGCGGCAGTTGTTACAGGTAATACAGTATTATTAAAACCAGCTTCAACAACACCAGTTGTTGCTTATAAATTTATCGAGGTATTAGAAGAAGCAGGCTTACCAGCAGGCGTTGTGAACTATGTGCCAGGTAGCGGTGCAGAAGTTGGGGACTACTTAGTAGACCACCCACGTACACGTTTCATCAGCTTTACAGGTTCACGTGATGTAGGTTTACGTATTAACGAACGTGCATCGAAATTAAACGAAGGTCAAATTTGGATTAAACGTGTCATCGCAGAAATGGGCGGTAAAGATACAATCGTTGTAGATAAAGAGGCTGATTTAGAATTAGCAGCTCAATCAATCGTGAAATCAGCATTTGGTTTCTCTGGTCAAAAATGTTCAGCATGTTCACGTGCGGTTATCGTAGAAGATGTTTACGATCAAGTTGTGAATCGTGTAGAAGAATTAACAAAAGCGTTAACAATCGGTGACCCAGCAGACCCATCGAACTTCATGGCAACAGTAATTGACCAAGCAGCATTCAATAAAGTAACAGAGTACATTGAAATTGGTAAAGGCGAAGGCCGTTTAGTTGCTGGCGGTACAGCAGATGATTCTGTAGGTTACTTCGTACATCCAACTGTATTTGCAGATGTAGATCCGTCTGCACGTATTATGAAAGAAGAAATCTTTGGTCCAGTTGTTGCAATTGCAAAAGCAAAAGATTTCGATCAAGCAATCGAAATTGCGAATGATACGGAATACGGTTTGACAGGTGCAGTTATTACAAATAATCGCCTTAACCTAGAAAAAGCACGTGAGGATTTCCACGTAGGAAACCTTTACTTCAACCGTGGCTGTACAGGTGCAATTGTAGGTTACCAACCATTTGGTGGTTTCAACATGTCAGGAACAGACTCAAAAGCAGGTGGTCCAGACTACTTACAATTACACATGCAAGCGAAAACAACTTCAGAAATGCTTTAATTTTTTCCAAGAAAAATCCTCCATTTTTTCAAATGTGGGATGAATATAATTTAGCGGGTGTTCAAATGTCCGTTGAAAAAGAGGAACTCAGTCTAAGAGCGTCACATTCTGTGGCGACGACTGAGTGACCAACCAACAACGTGTCGGCGGATGTCGCAGATTAGTTAACTGTTATCACAGGACGTGATGGTTTTAGGTTAACTTCCACTGACAAGCTCGAAAAAATCTGGACGCAATAACGCCGAGGCGTTATTGATTAGAAAAATGGCGGGTAGACAATGGTATGCCCGCTATTTTCAGTGTTTAAAAGTAAAGCTCAATTTCGAAGTTTTGTAGTGAAATTAGTGAATTTTGCGTAAAATTCATAGGTCATGTTTGCGAATACGTAAAATTCCTTGAAGACTTTTTAAAATGTGACAATTTTATAAACAAATTTATGTTGAAATATGTTACAATGTTGGCGATATCAAAAAACAATTAAAAATGTTAAAGAGGCGAATTAATAATGGCTGAAAATTTAAACCTATTTACATCAACACAGGATGTCATTCAAGAAGCGTTACAAAAACTTGGTTATGATGAAGCGATGTATGAATTACTAAAGGAACCACTTCGTATGTTAGAAGTACGCATCCCTGTTAAAATGGATGATGGTACGACGAAAGTGTTCACAGGTTATCGTGCACAGCATAATGACGCAGTAGGACCAACTAAAGGTGGCGTACGTTTCCACCCAGCTGTTACTGACGAGGAAGTTAAAGCGCTTTCAATGTGGATGACATTGAAATGTGGAATTGTAGATTTACCGTATGGTGGAGGTAAAGGTGGGGTTATTTGTGACCCACGTCAAATGTCAATGGGCGAAATCGAACGCTTAAGTCGTGGTTATGTGCGTGCAGTAAGTCAAATCGTTGGACCAACAAAAGATATTCCAGCGCCAGACGTATTTACAAACGCTCAAATTATGGCATGGATGATGGACGAGTATAGCCGCATGGACGAATTTAACTCACCAGGCTTCATCACTGGTAAGCCGCTTGTACTTGGTGGTTCGCAAGGACGTGACCGTGCAACAGCGGAAGGTGTAACAATTGTTATTAAAGAAGCAGCAAAAAAACGTGGTATTGATATTGAAGGAGCGCGTGTTGTTATCCAAGGTTTCGGTAACGCAGGTAGCTTCCTAGCAAAATTCATGAGCGATTTAGGTGCAAAAATTATTGGTATCTCTGATGCCTATGGTGCATTACATGATCCTAACGGTTTAGATATCGACTATTTATTAGATCGCCGCGACTCATTCGGTACTGTAACAACTCTATTTGAAAATACGATTACAAACAAAGAGCTATTAGAGTTAGAATGTGATATTTTAGTACCTGCAGCTATTGAAAATCAAATTACTGCAGATAATGCACAAGATATTAAAGCAAACATTGTTGTAGAAGCTGCTAACGGACCAACGACTGCAGAAGCAACAAAAATTTTAACAGAGCGTGGTATTCTTTTAGTGCCAGACGTACTAGCATCTGCTGGTGGTGTAACTGTATCTTACTTCGAATGGGTACAAAACAACCAAGGCTACTACTGGACAGAAGAAGAAGTACGTGAAAAATTAATTCGCAAAATGGTAGATGCATTTGACAGCGTCTACACAACAGCTACGAATCGCAACATTAATATGCGCTTAGCTGCATACATGGTAGGTGTTCGCCGCACTGCCGAAGCATCTCGCTTCCGTGGTTGGGTGTAATATAATAGAAGAAAGACTGCTGGCTAGAGAATTCTCTGCCAGCAGTTTTTTGTGTTTTTTAAGGTAATTCTTTCAGTAGTGAAACTATGAGAGAGTGCTCTCATTTTTCAGATTTTGTTCAGTCACTTTATAGTAATGTCGGAGAAGGTCGGGGATAAAAAATGAAGGGGAGGGACGTAAATACAACTGAATATAGAAAAAGGTAGGAGTGATAAAAATGGAAACATACAAAGAACGAAAAAGTTGGTGGCAAAAAGCACTTCCGACAGCGCTTTCCGTTATGCTTGTCGCTAGCAGCCTTTCAGTAGCAGTACCGACTAGTGAAGTAAAGGCGGCTGACAATGTACTTGCACCAGGAGGGGTAAGTAATGGCTTAATCTCTTGGATAGATGTGGAGCGTAGTGCAGAGCTTGAAGGAAATGACGTGACTGCGGTAACAGATTTAGCTGATAATGAACCTTGGGTAAGAGAAGCGCTCACTTCTTATAATGAAAATGGTATGAATTTTAATGGTGGACTTCAAACAAACAAAGTAATGTATACTCGTTCTGCAAGTGAATTTAATGTAAATGATTCAGCGCGTGAAGTATTTTCTGTACAAGCAAGTGAAAATTATACAGGATTTCCTTGGGAGCTCGGTGGAAAAGGATCGACAGCTAGATATGGTACAGGAAATAGCATAGCAACATATTTTGGTAGAGAAGATAGTTTAACTATTAATGTTGATAATTACGACTTGAAAAACGGGGCAATGTTAAACATATGGAGTGCGCAGGATGATTGGACACTTTCACTAAATGGAAGTAAATTGCATGAAGAAAAAGATAATACACCGAGTTTTACTACTAGTACTTCTGGAAGTCGATACTATATTGGTGCAGGTCATTCCAGCCGTTTTAATGGCATGATTGCCGAAGTAATTCTCTTTAATCGTCAATTAGAAGTCGATGAACGAATGAGAGTTAACAGCTATCTGGCTTTAAAATATGGTCTTACATTAAAGGACGATAATGATAGTTTAATAGATTATCTTGCTAGCGATAGCTCACCAATGTGGGAGGCTACTAGTAACATTGGTTACGGCAACCGAATCACAGGCATTGGACGTGACGATAATGGAGCATTGAATCAAAAGCAATCGAAAGCTCAAATTGACGACGCGAATGTCACAATTGCATTAGGTAGCGAGATTAAGGAAACAAATGCTAAAAATCAAAATACGATAGCAAATGACAAATCTTTCTTCATATTCAGTGATAATGGTGCTGAAGCTAATTTTGTTACTTCGTTAAAGAAAGATGAAGAAAAGCTAAAGCATATTGCGCGTATTTACAAAGTTCAAAAGACGAATTGGCATGATACAACTATCACTTTGGCAGTAGATAAAGTACAGGATGCAACAAAGTATCCGTTATATTTAGTTGTAAGTTCAGACAATCAGTTTGATGAAAATGATTTATTCTATCCATTAATAGATGGGGAAATTACACTAAACAGTAGCCTACTTACTGATGGAACATTCTTTACGATTGCTGCACCAGTACCTGAAGTTGAAAGTGCGCACCTTGAGCAAGTAACAGCTGAAGGCAACCAAATTATTTTAACATTTGATCAAGAGGTTCAACTAACGGATGGTGAAGAAGGCTTTACAGTAGAAATCGACGGTCAACAAATTACATTAGACGCTAATGCAATTGAGGTTGACCCAGACGATGCAACAAAAGTCATTATCACATTGCCTAATGGTACAGACGTGACCGATAAAGAAATCATTGTTGATTATGATGACAGTCAAGGAAATATACAAGGAACAAATGGTGTAGCTGTTGAAAACTTCAAAAAAACAATTGACAATAAACAGCTAGCTTTAAATGTGGAAAAACCAGCTGGCAACACAGTTACAACAGCGAAACCGGAATTTTCAGGAACAGCAACCCCTGGTGCAAAGGTGACTGTGAAAATTTCTGATGAGATTACGTTAGAAGTAACAGCGGGGAGCGACGGAAAATGGAGCGTTACACCAGATACAGACCTTCCTGACGGTGATTACAATGTAGAAATTATAGCTGAGAAAGATGGTAAAACATCTACACCAGTGACAAAAACATTGAAGATAGATACTATCACACCAGTTTCCTATGAAGATGCACTAACTATTACACAACCTGCTGAAATAATAAATAATTCAAAGCCAACAATCAGCGGTACAGTGCAGACATCAATAACGACACCATCAACAGTTACAATTGAATTAAAGGATGCGGGTGGTCGTATAATCGCAACGGCCGATTCAGCCTCAGTCATTGTGAATTCGGACGGTACTTGGGAATTTACACCACCGACAGATTTGCCAGACGGTACGTACACAATTATTGCGGCAGCAACAGACGGTACAAATACGGCAATAAAAGAGCATACATTTACAATTATTACGGTAGACAAAACGGCATTACAAAACAAAGTAGATGAAAGCACTCGTTTAAATGCTAGTGAGTACACACCAAATACTTGGACAAACTATCAAGCGGCCTTATTGCAAGCGCAAAATGTGTTAGACAATCCACATGCAACACAGGATGAAGTTAATCTAGCATTAGCAGAGTTGGCAGCAGCACAAAATGCACTTGTCCCTGTGACAACAGTGGGGCAAGGGTTAAATAGTTTAACACCTTCAACAGGAGGTATATTAAGCCCGAGCTTCCAAACAGATGTCACAGATTATATGATGAATGTAGGAAATTCAACGACTGTTATTGGTTTTGACGCAATACCAGTACAAGCGGGTGCTACAGTGACGACAACGGTGAATGGTCAGCCAGGTACATTAGGGCAAATTCCATTACAAGTTGGGGCGAATACAATTGTTATTACAGTGACCGATGCCAATGGCTTCGTGAAGCGCTATACAATCATTGTATATCGTGCTGCTTATACGGGTGGTGGAGGTACATCAACGCCAACACCAACACCAAGCCTAGAAGCACCAGTAGAAACAAAAACAATTATTCATGTTGATTTAGAAGTGGATGGTGAAAATCCACTGGAAAAAACAACAGTGGAAATTGAGCGCACGACACATCCAGATGGACGGATTACAGATTTTGTGAATTTAACGCCAGAACAAGCTTTAGAAGCGGTAGAGAAAGCGAAACAAATTGGCAATACAATTGCACGTATCGTAATTCCGGATGTACAGGATGTAGTTGCCCAAACGACAGTTGAAGTACCAAAAGATGCATTGCGTATTTTACGTGACAATGGCTTAGACCTAGAAATTTCTACAGATAATGCACATATTGCAATACCAAACAGCTCTATGGAAGGGGTAGAGGACAACTTCTACTTCCGTTTAGTGCCTGTGAAAAAGGAAGATGAGCGTCAAGCAATTGAAGCCCGTGCTCGTGCGGAGCGTGTTGTACGTGAAGCTTTACAAAGCAACAACGTACATGTAGTTGCTCGTCCGATGACGATTGAAACAAATCTACCTTCCCGCCCAGTGATTGTAACATTGCCGTTACGTGGTATCACATTACCAACAGCAGATGCAGAGCGCCAGGCGTATCTAAATAGCTTAGCTGTATTTATCGAACATACGGATGGCGAAAAGAAAGTAGTTCAGCCAGAAGTCGTGACGATGCATGACGGCAACATTGGATTACGCTTTACAGTAGAGAAATTCAGTACATTTACAATTATTCAAGTAAGTGAAGAAGGAACGCATACTGCCTATATTCGTGGCTTTGAGGACGGTACATTCCGCCCAGAGGAAAATATTACACGTGCACAAGTGGCGCGTATGATTGCTCGTATTTTAGGCTATGAAGAAGATACAGTGATAAATGTAGCACCATTCAAAGACATCCCAAGCACGCATTTTGCGGCAAGTGAAATTGCCTTTGTTAAAGCAGCAGGAATTATGGATGGTGATGAAAAAGGGAACTTTAATGCATCGAACAATATTACACGTGCACAAATGGCGAAAGTCGTGGCAAATTTCAAAAAGCTACATGTAGAAGAGAACATTCCATTAACATTTAGCGATACAAAAAATCATTGGGCACAGTGGATTATTGAGGCAAATCGCGATGCGGGTATTATTAGCGGTTATCCAGATGGACGCTTTGCACCAAATGAAGCCATTACACGTGTACAAGCAGTGCGTATGATGAATCGCATGTTAGAGCGAGGACCGTTATACGGTGTACAAAATGCAAGTTTCTCTGATGTACCAGAAACACATCGTGCATTTATGGATATTGAGGAAGCAGCACGTAAGCATTCTTATATTGTAGATGAAAATAAGCATGAGCTATTTGTTAAATAATATAAATCCCGACAAGAGTTAGACGAGGCATAGTTGGTTATAAAAGTTAGGGCTGTCTGAAAAGGAATATCTTTTCGGACAGCCCCTTCTTGGTAGCTACTTATATTGTTAACTAATTAACTTGTCTAGTTTTTGTCAAGAAAATATGTGTAGTATACATAATAAAAGGGTTTGTTTATGATGATAATAATTACGTTATGCATAGGTTGCGCAGTCTTGAGCTGGCTAATATACAAGCAGAAGCAAAAAGCATTACGACGTGAAAAGAAGAAGGTGATGATACAGCGTCTGGATATTTTATTAAAATCCAATCCGCCCAAAACATCATCTGAAAATCCAAAGAAAGATACTGCTTTATAGGAAACAACCGCTATACTGAAAGGGAGTAAATATACGGAGAAGGAAGGCATGATGATGAAAAAATATATTTTAATTGCGGTAAGTATTATCATGCTATTTGTGCTTGTCTTTTTTATTGGCAATCAACAATATTTTTGGGATGACAAAAAAATAACTGTAGAAAACGGTGCTGCTTCAATAACGACTGAGCAATTAAAAAGGACGACAAAGCTTGAGGGGGAATGGTCTTTTTATCCGAATGAACTGATTGCACCGAATGAATCGCTAGAAAACTATGCAAATAACCGCATAACTGTTAGGGTACCAAGCGATTTAAGTAGTTATATGGAGCCAAATAAAGAGGGATTAGCTGTTGGGACGTACTATGTAAAAGTAGAAGTACCGGCTGATGGTCAGTATGGCTTATATATTAATACGATTCGTCAAGCTAATCGTATATTTATTAATGGTGTGGATGTAGGCGGCAAAGGGTTGCCTGCACGTAATTTACAAGAATATAAAGCTGAAAGTGGAGATAAATACATTGTTTTTGCACAGAGTGAGAAAAAAGAGTTACATATTTTAATACAGGTTAGCGTTTATAACTACCCACAAGCCGGTATATTATATCCAGTGGAATTTGGCACTGCTGACAAGGTGCAAACATTTTATTGGAAAAAATTAATATTAAGTGCATTTGTTAGTTTAGGCTATATTGTGCTAGGAATAATTTATAGCATTGCCTATTTACTACATCGCAGACGGAAAGAGGAGCTGTTTTTCGGTCTATTTGCGATTTTATGTGGAATATATATGTCCTTTATTAATGACAAAATATTTTTCTTACTTACATCCATTGATTCTTTAGCTCTTGAAATGAAATTACAGCTAGGAATTATCCCGTTAGCCCTTATATGCTTGACATTATTTATTCATAATATGTACCCACAAATGACGAAAAAACCAATCCTTTATTTATTGCTTCTTTTGCTGTGCATTGCTTTTGTAAAATACGGTATTTATGATCCGTTTTACAAAGGGAGAGCTACGACAGGGGCGGAGTTGAATTCTAGAAAGCTTCAATACATTGCTCTTTTAGCTCCTACCTTTATATATAATGCTATTATTTTAATACGTGTACTTATCCAACGATTAGAGGAGGCTAAATATGTATTAATTGTTGTGATGGCTGTAGGGTGTTACAGTTTTTTATTGGCTCTCAATTTTATCACGGATTTTCCGTTTGATTATAGTGAATTTGTGCTATTCATTGTAGTGCTAATTAGTTTTTCTTTATTGTTAAATTATCGAGCAAATGCCGCATTAATAAAAGTTGAAAATTTAACGAAGGAGCTCGTTTTACATAATCAAATGAAGGATGAATTTTTACTAAAAACGTCCCATGAGTTACGGACGCCGTTAAATGGCATATTGAACTTATCAAAGTCTTTAATGGAGGGCTTGGAGGGTCCATTAAAGCGGGAGCAACAGGAGCAAGCGATTTTAATTCATAATGTGACGAATCGTTTAGGGCATTTAGTAGATGATTTATTGTTCTCATCACATCATATGACAGGGGAAATAAAAATTACACCGACCGTAGTGTCTGTCAAAGTAATAAATGAGGTGGTAGAAGAAATCAAAAGTGTCATGCCGAACAATTCACATGTGCAAATGCTAGCGGCAATTGATGCGACACTACCCTCTATGTGGACAGATGAGCTACGCTTTAAGCAAGTATTATATAATTTACTACACAATGCTATCCAGCATACAAAAGAAGGAGAAATTGCAGTTACTGCCTTTCTTCAGGGGCAGCAACTAGCTATTCGAGTGAGTGATACAGGTGCTGGGATTGCAGAACAAAATATTGAGCATATATTTAATGCGTTTTATCAAGCGCCAAATGAATCAAAGGCAGAGGGATTAGGCTTAGGCTTAAGTATTGCGAAAAATATTGTGGAGAAATTAAATGGTGAAATTTATGTGGAAAGCAAGGTAGGGCAAGGAACCACATTTACTTTTACAATGCCTTTTGCAAAAGGGGGGCAGCATTCTTTAATGGTTACAACGGCATTAACAACAAGACATGCAGCTTTACCACAATTACAATTACCACTAATCCATAAAGGGAACGATAAAACCATTCTGATTGTTGATGATGACCACACAAATATTAAAGTACTGTTTGATGCATGTGTAGCAAAAGGTTATTCTGCTATTGCAGTAGATAACGGCTTTGATGCATTGCACTATATTGAGAAAAACAAAGTAGGGTGCGTGCTGACAGATTTATTAATGAAGGATATGTCCGGCTATGAACTTTGCAAGCAAGTACGCAAGCGATACGATATGCTAGAATTGCCGATTATCGTACTAACGGCAATTATGAAGCAAACCGACTTGTTAATGACATTGCAAGTTGGCGCAAACGATTATTTACAAAAGCCAATCGTAATGGATGAATTATTTGTTCGCATTGAGTCACTATTGGCAATACGCCAATCTTCTATTGATGCAATAGAAACGGAAATGAATTATTTATATGCACAAGTAACACCGCATTTTGTTTACAATACACTGAATACGATTATCGGTTTAAGCTATACAAATATAGAGAATACGAGAGAAGCGCTCTACTGCTTAGCGACCTACTTCCGCGCAAAATTAAATGTCCACTATCGCAATAGCAAAGTGCCATTAGAAGAGGAAATTGAGCTAGTAAAAGCTTATTTATATATTGAAAAAATGCGCTTTGGCGAGCGGCTTACTGTACATTATGATATTGATGAATCGATTCATTTAATGATTCCTGCTCTATCGCTTCAGCCTTTAATAGAAAATGCAGTTGTCCACGGTATTTCAAAGAAAAAAGAAGGCGGTATTATTGAGCTGAGTGTAAAGCGTGAGGGTCAATTTGTCCGCATTAAAGTATCGGATAATGGAGCGGGAATGTCGGAGAAAAAGCTTCAGCAATTATTAAGTGGGAAAGGCTCGCGTATTGGTTTTACAAACCCATGGAAAAAATTCGATTTGATAAAAAATGTAAGTTTGAATTTGCACAGTAAGGAAGGGCATGGAACAACGATTATTATTTTATTACCGAAGGAGGAAGGGCTATGAATATTGCTATAATCGATGATGAGCAGATGGCGATTGATGTATTGCAAATTATGCTGAAAAATATTCATTCACTCCCAATTTCAATAAAAGGTGCCTTTACAAATGTTAGCGATGCTATCAAACTTTTCGAACGGGAGCCAATAGATGTTGTTTTACTTGATATGGAGATGGTTGATATGCATGGTTTGCAAGTAGCAAAACAGCTACTTGCAAAGCAGCCGTCAATTTCAATTATTTTTGTGACGGCACATATGCAATTTGCTGTAGATGCCTTTGAAATAGAGGCAACCGATTATTTATTAAAGCCTGTACATGAAAAAAGATTGCTCAAAGCTTTAACGAAAGCAAAGGAGAAAAGAGAATTACAGCAAAAGGTAAAAATTATAGATGAGCAGCCTGTATTTTATGTACAAACCTTCGATAGTTTTCAATTATTAGACCAAAACAACCAGACGATAAAATGGCGCACGAAAAAAGTAAAGGAATTGTTTATCTATTTATGGTTGAACCAGCAAAAGCCTAACTTAAATGTCTTGATTATCGAAATTTTATGGCCTAATAGCGAATATGACAAAGGCTCCGCCAATTTATATACGACAGTCTACCAACTGCGAAAACTATTTAAAGACAAGGGAGTTGAAAACCCAATAGAACTTGTCAACAACCATTATCAATTAAATCTTCAAGTAAAGAGTGATTATGAGAATTTACAAAGTATATTAAATAAAGAGAATCATAATGAACTAGAGATACAGCGAATATTAAATATTTATCAAAGTGATTTTTTAGAAAATGAAGATTATGATTGGGCAATAAAGATTAAAAATGATATGAAGCAGCAGGTTTTACATGCCTTAGAGTGTTATGTGGAGAATACGGTTTCAGAAAACACATTGTTAAAGCTGAGTTGCCTACAAAAAATGTTGCTTTTAGATGAATATAATGAACGATTTATGTTTAAAATTTTACAATTTTTAGTGCAGAACAATCGGAAAATGGAATGCATGAAATTTTATCATGAAATAAAAGCGAAACTAGAAGTGGATTTGAAGGTTTCTGTACCAGAAGAAATTGAAAAATTATATGAAGGCTATATGAAAAAACAGCAGCTTTGAGCTTTATAGAAAAGCTCATATAAAATAGCCATAAATACGTGCGGTAGTAGGATATCCGAAAAGTTTGACACCGCATTGAAATAAAGATTTTGATTGCTCCACTTTTATTGAAGGAGAATACTGCTAAAGCCAATGTTCATCACATTTTTAAACTCTATTCAGGTGAGTTCACTTTTGTCAAATATCATCGCCACTGTCCAAAATGCCGGCTATGCACGGCTTTTTGGACAGTTTCTTTTTGACGAAAAAAAGCGGAATTTGTTGAATTTTGTTCAGTATTTGTCTAGTTGGACTTTTTATACTGAGAGAAAAAGGCTGGAGGAATGAAAAATGTTGAAAAGCTTATTGCAGGAAAGGGTTGCTCATTTTCAAAACAATGTAAAGGAGCTTGTTAATAATCAAGATGTATTTGGTATTCAAGCAACTTCATTAACTGTGTTAGATAGGGACGTCGTTGTAGGTTATATCGTAGATAAAAAAATTTATTTGAAAGCTGTATGTCCCGGAACAACAACAATTAAATTGGCAGAGGGTGATAAGAAAGCGTTTATAAAGCTTACTGTGCAAAACACGGGAACTATAATAACGGAAATTACACCTTATCTAAAAAATAAACAAGTTGTACCTGTCTTTTTTAGGACTATATTAGGTGAAACAGCAGTTGCGGTTGATTTGAAGGGGGCGCTAGCAAATTACTTAATTACCGAAGGGAAAATAAATGAAGGCAGTTTAATTGAAGAAGTTCACTATGAATCAATGCATCCAAATGTTATCGGCCATTCTATTGATGGAAAGTTCATTTTAGGCTGTCATATTAACGGCTTGCCTTTAACAAATAGACAAGAATATGCGCTAGCTAATCGCATTGTGACATTAAAGTTTTCTAAAATAAATTATCGTTCTAACGGTTTAAAGGCAGTGTTAGATGAAGATATAACGATTACTTTTAGCATAACAAGTCAAATTTTATCTTGATTTTCCATCTTGAATCATTGCTAACAAGGCATTCGCTAAATACTACGGATAAAGGTTTCTTTCTTTGCTCTTTTGATAAAACATGAGACAATATAAAGAGCTTTGAAAGGAGAGAAAACAATGAATCCATTTACATTTTATAACCCTGTAACGCTTCATTTTGGAAACGATGCAATGGAAAAATTGCCACAGGAGCTAGCGAAACATGGTGACAAGGTTCTCGTTGTCTACGGTGGTGGTAGCATTAAGAGCAACGGTGTTTACGATGATGTGCTAACAATATTGAAGCAAGCTAATAAGGAAGTATTTGAATTAGCAGGTGTGGAGCCAAATCCACGCGTTGAAACAGCGCGCCGCGGTGCAGAAATTTGTAAAACAGAAGGTATTGACCTCGTATTAGCAGTAGGAGGTGGCTCGGTTATTGATTGTTCGAAATTAATCGTTGCGGCTGCGAAATACGATGGCGATGCATGGGATTTGGTTATCAAAAAGGCGGTTGCGGAGCAAGCATTGCCATTAGGTGTTGTGCTAACTTTAGCTGCGACAGGCTCTGAAATGAATTCGGGCTCTGTTATTACGAATATTGAAACAGAAGAGAAATTCGGCTGGGGCAGTCCAACAGTATTCCCGAAATTTTCAATTTTAAATCCTAAGTATACTGTAACTGTGCCAAAAAACCATACAATATACGGAATTGTTGATATGATGTCGCATATATTCGAGCAATATTTCCACAATGCTACAAACACACCTGTAACGGATGGTATGTGTGAAGGGGTATTGCGTGCCATTATGGAGGCAGCGCCAAAATTAGTGGAGGATTTGGATAATATTGCACTACGCGAAACGATTTTATTAGCTGGAACAATCGGCTTAAACAATTTCTTATCAATGGGTTCACGCGGAGATTGGGCTACACATAATATCGAGCATGCCGTATCAGCGGTGTACGATATACCGCACGCAGGTGGGCTCGCTATTCTTCAACCGCACTGGATGCGCCATGCAGTGACGGAAAATCCGGAGCGCTTTGCAAGGCTAGCAGTTCGCGTCTTTGATGTTGAGGCAAATGGAAAATCAGCTGAGGAGATTGCCCACGAAGGAATCAATCGCTTAGCTGCTTTTTGGACTTCTATAGGAGCACCAAATAAATTAGCAGACTACAATATTGATAGCACTCATTTTGATAAAATAATTGAGCACACAATGTTTAATGGTCCATTTGGCAACTTTAAAAAGCTTGAAGCGCAAGATGTGCGTATAATTTTAGAAAATGCATTATAAAAAACAGACTAGCAAGTACAGTGCTTGCTAGTCTGTTTTTAACATCTATTAGGAAGTAGGCTTTTCATCGATGTGCTGCCAGCTAACTTGCCCGTCATCCTCGTCAAATAAAATGACGACTTCCGTAACACTTTTTTGACTTAAAATAAGATGTGTTAAATAATCTCGGACGTCATCTAAATAAGCAAGGGAGAGTTTCGGGTCTGCCTCTGCTTCAAGCTCTACATGTAAAAACTCTCCTTCCTTAATAACTTCTAGACGAACAATGTCTTTTACATTTGGCTCTGCCATTACTAAATGGGCTATATGATTAAGCATTTCTTGGTCTGTTTCTCCAATCACACCTCTCGCATTGTCTAAAAATACACGACCAACTACGTAGAACATCATAAAGCCTATTATCATCGAAACAAGTCCCTCAAGTCGATAAAAACCTGTAAAGTAAGCAATTAAAATAGCGCTAAATGCAAGAACATTCCCGCTAGTAGCTACTAAATCCTCCATCCACACAAGCTTTGTAGCAGGTTTGGCACGCTTTAAATATTTTACTGATTTTGGAATTGAGGCGAATCCACCATCTTCGGCACCGATTTCATGCAGCACTTCCTTCGCTGCTTTATGCAATACTATCAGCTCCATTACACCACCTATTGCTAATACGCCAAGTGCAATGAACATGCCATTTGATTCTGTGGCTGGAGATAAAAAGTGATGCCAGCCTTCTTTTACTGTTTCGTAAGATAAAATACCAACGATTAAGACCGCTCCTAGACAAACTAAATTAATAAGACGACCAAACCCATTAGGAAATTGTGCTGTAGGTGATTTTTTCGCTAGAGCAGATCCAATGAAAACGAAAAATTGATTTGCCGCATCACCTAAGGAGTGCATCATTTCAGCAAACATTGCAACATTTCCTGTAAAGAAAAAAGCAATTCCTTTAATAATGCCTAAAAATGCATTGACAATTGCGGCTAGCAAGGAAGGTTTATTACCACTTTTAAGTAGTGTGAAAATTTCTCGCATAAGCGTCTCCTTTTAATTATTTAAGATAGTAACTCAATTTCGATTTTTTCTATATAATGTTGCGTATGCAAATCTTTGTAGAGCGTTATTGTATTTTGCTGGACTGTAGTAAAGCGTATGGCAACCTCATGTTCAGTTGTATCATTTGCTACTAACTTGTCACTTATACGAACATTTTCAATATACATTTCATGTTGTTGCATATAGGTGAGGAGCATCGAAATATCATCGTAGTTTTTCAATTGTACTTTCAATGAAAATTCATGCGCCCGTAAACGTTTAGGTCCGATCTTAGTTAGAAATGGTGCGAGTAGCTCAATGCCGAGAACAACTATTAGCACTGTCATAAAGGCTTCGGCATAAAAACCTGCCCCGACAGCAATCCCAATTCCCGCTGCTCCCCAAATCATAGCGGCAGTTGTTAGCCCTGTAATGCTATCATTCCCTTTTCGTAAAATGACTCCGGCTCCTAAAAAACCAATTCCACTAACAACCTGCGCCGCTAGCCGTAGCGGATCCATCGTAATATTAATATCGTCACGAGCAGGTGTCGTATAAGCAGTTTCAATAGAAATAATCGTTAACAAACAGCTAAATGTCGCAATAACTAAACTTGTTTTTAATCCAACCGGTTTCTTTTTTAGTTCCCTTTCAATCCCTATAATTAAACTTAATCCAGCAGCAATAGCTAGTTTAATTAGAGTTTCCATTGAAAAGGCTTCGGTGAGAATGGATAACAATCGTTGTCCTCCTTCTAAACAAAATCATCTATTGATAATGCGTTATATTACTGTAAAATGGATGGATGTACAAGAAAAATTTTAGCGAGGATTACCATCTATGAATAAACCAATTATTAATCCTTATATTCCAATTGTTATTGGCGTTATATCGGTATCATTATCAGCGATTCTAGTAAAATTAGCGAGCGCGGATGCAGGCGTCATAGCCTTTTATCGTATGTTGTTTTCAGTTATACTTATGCTCCCAATCTTTTTATGGAAGTATACAGCTGAAATAAAATTATTAACGAAAAAGGATTGGCTATTTTCTTGCATCGCAGGTATTTTTTTAGCGTTTCATTTTATTTTATGGTTTGAATCATTAAATTACACATCTGTAGCAAGCTCAACAGTTCTTGTGACAATGCAACCTTTATTTGCTTTTGTAGGGACGTATTTTTTCTTTGGAGAAAAAATCTCATTGAAAACGATTGTTGCTGCAGCAATCGCTATTACGGGTAGCATTTTAATTAGTTGGGGTGACTTTCAAATTAGCGGTACAGCCTTGTATGGAGATGTCTTGGCATTAATTGCTTGTGCGCTAGTAACTGGCTACTTATTATTTGGCCAAGATGTTCGAAAAAGAATTTCACTTGTTACATATACAATGGTTGTTTATATGAGTAGCACAGTCTGTCTGTTCTTTTATGTCCTATTTAAGGGAGAATCGTTCGGTCCGTATCCGGGAATGGAGTGGATGTGGTTTTTATTGCTAGCCATTATTCCTAATTTACTTGGACATACCTTATTTAATTGGTCATTAAAGTTTGTCAGCACAAATGTATTATCGATTGCTATTTTATTTGAGCCAATCGGTGCGGCTATATTGGCGTATTATATTTTTAAAGAATATTTAATTGCGACTCAAATTATTGGTGGCATTGTTGTCCTATTAGGAATACTGCTGTTTGTAATGGATTTTAAAAAAATTAAAAGTTTTTTTAGAAAAACTATTGATTTATAATTTTGTATAGTATATATTATTACTTGTCCTTAACGACAGAATGAAATGAAAACAACACAATAAAGTTTTTGTTGACAGCCAGTTAAGGATGAGTTATAGTATAAAAGTCGCTACCAAAAAGCGATGCGATGATAGTAAAATGAACCTTGAAAACTGAACAAGCAAGACGTGAATGAATAAAGTTTCATTGAATAGATGAAACACAATTTTGGACATCGAATGAAGATGCCAGCAAATGTTTTAATGTATCGAAAGCGAAGCGACAGATACAAATTTGAGCTTACTCAAATTCTTTTTATGGAGAGTTTGATCCTGGCTCAGGACGAACGCTGGCGGCGTGCCTAATACATGCAAGTCGAGCGGGCGTTATTTTGGTGCTTGCACCGAAGTAACGCTAGCGGCGGACGGGTGAGTAACACGTGGGCAACCTGCCCTGTAGATGGGGATAACTCCGGGAAACCGGGGCTAATACCGAATAATACTTTGAAACCCATGTTTTAAAGTTGAAAGATGGTTCTGCTATCGCTACAGGATGGGCCCGCGGCGCATTAGCTAGTTGGTGAGGTAATGGCTCACCAAGGCAACGATGCGTAGCCGACCTGAGAGGGTGATCGGCCACACTGGGACTGAGACACGGCCCAGACTCCTACGGGAGGCAGCAGTAG
Organism: Metasolibacillus sp. FSL H7-0170; assembly: GCF_038593115.1. Classification (NCBI taxonomy): domain Bacteria; kingdom Bacillati; phylum Bacillota; class Bacilli; order Caryophanales; family Caryophanaceae; genus Metasolibacillus; species Metasolibacillus sp. FSL H7-0170. Next base: position 3,753,291 of record NZ_CP151964.1, read on the forward strand.
GGAATCTTCCACAATGGGCGAAAGCCTGATGGAGCAACGCCGCGTGAGTGAAGAAGGTTTTCGGATCGTAAAACTCTGTTGTAAGGGAAGAACAAGTGCCGTAGTAACTGGCGGCACCTTGACGGTACCTTATTAGAAAGCCACGGCTAACTACGTGCCAGCAGCCGCGGTAATACGTAGGTGGCAAGCGTTGTCCGGAATTATTGGGCGTAAAGCGCGCGCAGGCGGTTTTTTAAGTCTGATGTGAAAGCCCCCGGCTCAACCGGGGAAGGTCATTGGAAACTGGGGAACTTGAGTGCAGAAGAGGAAAGTGGAATTCCAAGTGTAGCGGTGAAATGCGTAGAGATTTGGAGGAACACCAGTGGCGAAGGCGACTTTCTGGTCTGTAACTGACGCTGAGGCGCGAAAGCGTGGGGAGCAAACAGGATTAGATACCCTGGTAGTCCACGCCGTAAACGATGAGTGCTAAGTGTTAGGGGGTTTCCGCCCCTTAGTGCTGCAGCTAACGCATTAAGCACTCCGCCTGGGGAGTACGGTCGCAAGACTGAAACTCAAAGGAATTGACGGGGGCCCGCACAAGCGGTGGAGCATGTGGTTTAATTCGAAGCAACGCGAAGAACCTTACCAGGTCTTGACATCCCGTTGCCCACTATGGAGACATGGTTTTCCCTTCGGGGACAACGGTGACAGGTGGTGCATGGTTGTCGTCAGCTCGTGTCGTGAGATGTTGGGTTAAGTCCCGCAACGAGCGCAACCCTTGATCTTAGTTGCCATCATTCAGTTGGGCACTCTAAGGTGACTGCCGGTGACAAACCGGAGGAAGGTGGGGATGACGTCAAATCATCATGCCCCTTATGACCTGGGCTACACACGTGCTACAATGGACGGTACAACCGGTTGCCAACCCGCGAGGGGGAGCTAATCCGATAAAACCGTTCTCAGTTCGGATTGTAGGCTGCAACTCGCCTACATGAAGCCGGAATCGCTAGTAATCGCGGATCAGCATGCCGCGGTGAATACGTTCCCGGGCCTTGTACACACCGCCCGTCACACCACGAGAGTTTGTAACACCCGAAGTCGGTGAGGTAACCTTTTGGAGCCAGCCGCCGAAGGTGGGATAGATGATTGGGGTGAAGTCGTAACAAGGTAGCCGTATCGGAAGGTGCGGCTGGATCACCTCCTTTCTAAGGATATTTTCGGAATATCTCCTACGGAGATAACATTCACGGATTGCTGTTCAGTTTTGAAGGTTCATCAATGGATGAATACTTCTTATTGTGCTCCTGCGGTTACTCTTCGCAAATACGCGAGGGAAGCAAATACAGGTAGCCTATTTGTTCTTTGAAAACTGGATAAAACGACATTGAAAGTAACAAGTTTTAAATAGATCAAGTAATTGATCGTGTAAGTTCTTAAATCTTATTTCTTTTATGAGATAAGTTGTAACTAACATGAGGGTTTCAAGACACGAGTAGGACAAGGAAGCGATTGAGCGATAGAAGGAGCGTACTTAAGTACGTGACTGACAGAGTGAATGAAGCTGACGCAGTCATACGATGTGTATTGAAAGCTGAAAATGAAGGTTTCGAGATACGAGCAAGCCAAGGAAGCAGCTTGAGCGAATGAAGGAGCGTACCTCTGTACGTGACTGAATGAGTGAAAGTAGCTGACGCAGGATGGCGATGTATATCGAAAGCTGAAGGTTAAGTT
>NZ_CP151964.1:3760000-3904321 GCF_038593115.1 Metasolibacillus sp. FSL H7-0170
AATAAAAGGAAAGGCAGCGGGGAAACCGACTGCCTTTCCTTATTAAACACGTGCTAGCATACGATCAAGTGAGATACGTGCTTCTATAGCTGTATTTTCATCTACTTCAATGCGATTTTGTGGCTGACCAGCAGCAATACTTTCTAGTGACCATAGTAAATGTGGTAAATCGATGCGATTCATCGTTAAACAAGGACAGAAGTTTTCGTTTAAAGAAATAATATGCTTATCTGGATGTTCTTTGATAATGCGGCGCACAAGGTTCATTTCTGTACCAATTGCCCAAGATGAGCCACTTGGCGCTTGGTTAATTGTATCAATAATGTATTTTGTCGAGCCTGCGTCATCCGCTGCCGCTACAACTTCACGACTGCATTCAGGGTGAACGATAATGCGCATCTCGGGATACGTTTGACGAATCATCGCTGTGTGTTGAACTGTAAAACCTTCATGGACAGAGCAATGACCTTTCCATAAAATCACTTGAATATTTTCAATTGGTTGTTCTGTTTCAAGCTTTTGGCTATGTGGGTTCCAAACAGCCATATTCTCAAGCGGAACGCCCAGCTCATACGCCGTATTGCGACCTAAATGCTGGTCAGGTAAAAATAAAATGCGCTGCTTTTTCGTGAATGCCCATTTAACCATTTCTTTAGCATTGGACGATGTAACGCAAGCCCCACCGTATCTACCAGTAAATGCTTTAATTGCGGCAGTAGAATTAACATAAGTTAGAGGGATAATCGTATCACCGAAAAGCTTTTGTAAAACCGGCCATGCTTGCTCTGTTTGATAAATATCAGCCATATCAGCCATTGAGCACCCTGCGCGCATATCTGGTAAATAAACATGCTGCTCGTCAGTTGTTAGCATATCCGCTGTTTCCGCCATAAAGTGCACACCGCAAAATACGATATGCTCTGCCTCCTTATTTGCTGCTGAAATTTGGGCGAGCTGTAAGGAATCCCCTGTGGCATCAGCGAACTGAATTACTTCATCTTTTTGATAATGATGACCCAAAATAAAAAGTTTGTTTCCTAAACTTTTTTTTATTTTTAATATGCGAGCCTCCATCTCAGCCACTGATAATGTTCGATAATGCTCTGGTAATAAAGATGTTTGCTGTAGTAAATTAGTGATTGACAAGACAATCTTCTCCTTTCAATTGAACAAGTGCGCTAATATCGAAAGCTTGTACGGAATGTGTAAGTGCACCAAGAGAAATCCACTGCACGCCAGATTGCGCATAAGCCTTTAAATTTTCAAGTGTAATACCGCCAGAAGCCTCCGTTGCAATATGACTAGGGATAGAAGGTAGCCACTCGCTTATTTCAGCGGGTGAACGATTGTCGAACATAATAATATCCGCTCCAGCAGCAACAGCTTCATCTAATTGTGCTTTTGTTTCAATTTCTACTTCAATTTTGACAGTATGACCAATTTTGGCACGAGCAGCCTGAACTGCTTTTGTAATGCTTCCGGCAAAAGCAATATGATTATCCTTTAGCATAATTGCATCGTATAAGCCGTTGCGATGATTGTAGCCACCGCCCACACGTACTGCATATTTATCAAGCATGCGTAAACCAGGAATAGTTTTACGAGTATCTAGTATTTTTGCTTCTGTGCCAAGCGTTTTATTGACGGCACGCTGAGTAGCAGTAGCAATTGCTGACATTCGTTGAATTAAATTTAAAATTACGCGTTCACCTATTAAAAGCTTTTGAAGTGAGCCTTGAATATGGGCAATTAAATCACCACTTTTAACAATTTCTCCATCTTTTTTATGAAAAGTAATGACGATAGATGGGTCAAGTAAGCGAAAGCCTTGCTCGATAATAGGGGCACCACAAAAAATTCCGTTATCTTTGGCATAAAAAGAAAATGCTCCTTGCTGATCTACTGAAAAAATAAGCTCGCTTGATAAATCGCCATCACCTATATCTTCATTAAAAAACTGCTTTAGCATTTCCTCGAGTTTGATTATATTCATATAAAGAATCCCTCACTTCCATTTGTCCTTGTGAAAAAATAATCCAGCGATTTGCCCAATTTGTATCCGCGCTAGGGTAGTCTGTACGGATATGTGCACCGCGTGTTTCAGTGCGAGTTAATGCGGCTTTTGCCATTAATATAGCAACAATATGCATCATGTAAAGCTCTAGTTGCTCGCACTTTAAGTTTTCCTTCTTAGTAGAAAGCAGCGTTTGTAATGATGGCAATTGCTGCAAAAAATCTTGAATGCTTAAAGGATTTCGCACGATACCCAATGTTTCCATTATCTTTTGCTGTAATTGGTCTTTAGTCCATAAATGGGGCATAGCACCCTCATTACTGCTTTGCTTAAATATAAAATTTTGCTGCTGCAAGCCTTTTTCAATAATCGCTTGTGCCATTCGCTGTCCAAACGTTATTGCTTCTAACAAGGAATTGCTTGCAAGGCGATTTGCGCCATGTACCCCAGTACAGGCAACTTCTCCTATAGCATATAAAAAAGGGATGGAAGTTTGTCCTGAACTATCCGCAATCACGCCACCCATTAAAAAATGGCTACCTGGTGCTACAGGAATTAAGCCATCTTGTAAAGATATGCCATTTTCAATACATAGCTTTGTAACCGTAGGGAATTTTTCCTTGAATTTTTCAATCATTGAAATATCTAGAAAGGTTTCTTCTCCAGCAAGGCGCTTCATAAATAGTGTGTGCGCCGTAATATGTCGAGGTGCTAAATCACGACCTTGCATAATCGGTTGTCGTTTGGCATTAACAAAAATAGCCCCTGCTCCACGTACCGCTTCGGATATTAAACCTTTTGCCTTGCCATTGCACCATAACAAAGTAGGGTGAAACTGCATAAATTCCATATCGCTAATAGCTGCCCCAGCATGATAGGCAAGGGCAATGCCATCACCAGTATTAGTAGAAAAATTAGAGGTGCAGCTATAAAGAGCACCAGCTCCGCCTGTTGCAATGACAGTGTGATGGGCAAGATAGCGTCTTGAACCTTGATTTCCTGTTGTAAGTGCACCGATACACTCGCCATTTGTATTTAATAGCAATTCATAAGCTGTCTCGTGTTCATTAATTGTAACGGCTCGAGGTAGCTGGTCTATTAAATAATGAATAAAGCATTTGCCAGTTTGGTCTCCTCCAGCATGCAAAATACGGTTATGGCTATGCGCTCCCTCTAAACCGAGGATTGGTTCGCCATTCGTATCCCTATCAACTGGTAGACCTTGTTGTAAAAGCTCATCAATAAGCTGTGCACCATTTTTTATTAATTGCTCAACATTCGATAAAATATGATGATATTCACCTGCGTTTAATGTGTCGTGAATATGGAAGTTAATATTGTCTGTTCGTGTTGTAACGGCAGCAATGCCTCCTTGCGCTCTGTAAGAGCTACTTGTTGTTATAGAAGACTTTGTCACAAGCTGCACCTGAAAATATTGCCCTAATATACGAGCGGCTTGAAGTGCAGCTATACCGCTACCGATAATAAGAACATCTGTCTTTATGTACATAATAAAACCTTCTTTACAGTTGTCTTGACACATATCTTTACATAAAATAAAGAAGAAAACAAGACTTAAGAAGAAAGAAGGGTAGAAAAATATGATTTATTTAGATTACGCAGCAACAGCACCAATGACAGAAAAGGCACTAGCGGTATATTGTGAAGTTGCAAAAAAATATTATGGCAACAGTGCTAGTTTGCACGATTTAGGTGGGCAGTCACAATATTTTGTAGAACAGGCGAGACAGGTCATTGCACAAGCCCTTAATTGTAATAAAGACGGTATTATTTTTACAGGCAGTGGGACAGAGGGAAATATAATAGCAATTTTGTCATTAGCGCTTGCCTCAAGTAAGGGGAAGCATATTATTTCATCACAAGCGGAGCATACGTCTGTTCATGCCGCGTTAAATACATTAGAAAAAATGGGCTATCGTGTTACGAAATTGTCCCTACAGCAGGATGGCTGTATTGATGTGGAACAATTGCGCGCAGCAATATGTGAAGAAACTGCATTGATTGCAATTCAGCATGTCAATTCTGAAATAGGCGCGATTCAGCCGATTGAACAAATAGCTCACATTGCAAAAACACATGATATATTCATGCATGTTGATTGTGTGCAATCTTTTTGTAAATTACCGCTACAAATTCAAGTCGATGCCATCACTGTATCAGCTCATAAAATTGGTGGTCCGAAAGGCTGTGGAGCAATTTATATAAATCCAAAACTAGGTGTGGCACCTTTAGCACCGGGGGTTACACACGAAAAAGGCTTGCGTGGAGGTACGTTAGATACACCGGCCATTGTTGCCTTTGCTACAGCCGTTGAAGAATACCATTATGAAAGAGGCCACTATGAAAAATTGCGTCAATATTTAAAAGAAAGCTTACCAGAAAGCTGTGAACTTATTGAATCAAAGGAGCAATTACCGAATATTTGCGGCGTAATAATGGAAAAGGTTGAAGGGCAGTATGTTTTATTAAAGTTAAATGAAGCTGGAATTGCAATATCTACTGGAAGTGCTTGTGATATTCACAGTGATTCAGGTACAAAGGCCATTTTATCAATGGGCTATTCAATAACCGCTGCTCGCCAATTTTTTAGAATGTCTTTTGGGGAAAGCACATCTATTGAGAGTTTAACAAAAGTACGACAAGCTCTTCTGTTGATTAAGTGAGGCGGCTGTGGGGTTTTTACGATGCAAGGAAAATTTAATTTCACCAATTCACTTCATTCGGAGAAAAATGCGCTAAGCGCAATGTTTCTACCGTTTTCCAAGAGCCTTTTGAAGAAGCACTAACGACAGTGTCCAAAAAAAGCCTGCTCTGCACGGCTTTTTGGATGCTCATTGCAAAAGGATCTTACACGCTTAACATCAAGAAAAAAATTGCCCATGGCTTCCTGCTTTAGGGAGAAGCCGGATTTCTTCATTCAAATGTGCCGATAAGTAATCGACATGAATATTTTCATCATACATATTATTGTAAACGTGATAAATGGGCTTATCTTTCGCTATATTTGCTAAAGTTTGTTGAAACGCTTCCTTTAACTCGTTTGAAAACTGATTAGCGACATGTGTGTGAAAAATAACGATTTGATGCGCATTAGAAATATTCTGAATGATAGATGGTAGTAGTTGAAGCACGTCTCCCTCTAATAATGTTTTGGGTACTTCTGAATGAATAGTTGACGCTTGATGTAATAACTTGCGTCGCTCCTTATGCTCTGGCCATATTAAAGCTTCTAGCCACATATAATCATCCCTATTTTGTAGCTGTAAAACATTCAAATCAATGCCGTAACGGTCAGATACTTGAAAGTCTCTGTAGCACGTCAAAGCATTTCCTATATTCTCGGATTTAAGTAGTACTTGGCTTTCTAGATGACCGTAATAAATAAAGGAATCACCTTCCTTTACTTCATAGCAATATTTATCAACATTCAATAAAAGACCCGCACTTGTGCCAATTTCAATTAAGGCTAACGGTTTTTGAGCTCTTTTCGCAATGTCGCTAAAAATAGGATATAAATAAGCGCTCCGTCGAACTTCATTTGTTTGAACACGCCTTGTTTGAAAGCATTGAATGAGCGCTTGTTCATACTTTTTTACAAACTTTTGTAAGGCTGAATAACTTTCTTCTATAGGTAAAGGATTTAACACGAACGATGGAATGTATTTTTTTAATGGGTCATCATATCTCATTAATAAAAATTGGATTGCTGCAAAAAACAAATTAGGTTTCGGTTGGGATTCGGGAATTTGTATAAGCAATTGCAGCATTTCCTTGTCATGAATAATTTTTTTGCACCAAAAGTAGTATAATGAACTATTATTCTTTGTTTCTATTTCGGCAAAGCGAGTAAACGATAAAATCAATTTTTCCATTGATAATCCTCCATATACTTTGATATTATCACTGTAAAATAATTATCAAATTAAATAAATTAATTAAATTTAATTGAATTGATTAAAAAAATTAATCAGAGGTGTAAAATGGAACTAAAGTGGATTCAGTCTTTTGTCGTCGCTGCTGATACAGGGAATTTCCGTGAAGCAGCGGAAAAGCTATTTATATCTCAGCCGAGTATTACAATACATATTCAGCTATTAGAAGAAAGCTTGCAAGTTAAGTTGTTTCATCGAGAGCACACAAAAATATGGCTATCAGAGGAAGGGAAATTCTTTTTAAAGCAAGCAAAGGAAATTTTACAAAAAGTGGAGGACAGTAAACGCGATACATTGTTTTACGCAAATCAGTATAGAAAAAGCATTACAATTGCTTTATCACCACTTCTAGTAGAAACAAATTTACCACTTATTATTTATCAATTTTTAATGGAGCATAAGGAATATGAAATTAAAATTGCGGTTGTGGATTCAGAGCAAATTGACGAGCAGCTTTTAGCTAATCAAGTACATATAGGTATTGGCATTGGAGGAAGCAGGCATCACCTTATACATGCTGAAAAAATTATGTCGAGTCCGCTACAGCTTGCTGTTCCATTAGATAGTTATGATGATGAGACGGGAGAACATTATGATTATCGTTCTTTATTTGAAAAATACCCCTTACTTACTGGACATTTAAAAGAATCGGTATTGATTGAGCCATTGCTAAAGAAACATTTTTCATTTATACGTACAATGTCAATTTCTCAAACTTATATTGTTAAACAGTTTGTTAAAGATGGACTAGGGATGGCCTTTTTACCAAAATCAACGATATATAAAGAGATGATGGAAGGCAGATTTAATATTATCGATTTTGATTTATTTGAATTACCAGTAATTGATTTATTTATAAAATACGATAAAGAAAATGAGCAGCTCTTGCCCTTATTAAAGAAAATAAGAAACTCTTATATGTATTGAAAAGAGCATGTACTATCAAGTTTCTTAATATACTATTATAATTAATTTCAACTGAGTGAAATTAGCTATTTTCTTTTAGAAAATCACTTGCTATAATGGGCAACAGAGTATTTTATTTTATCCCGCATTAACGGGCAGTAAGACGCCCACTTCAGATTTAATTGAAAATCGACTAATTGAAGCTTCACTTTATCAATTAGAAAAAAATATTATTTTTTTCAAAAAAAGTATTGCATAATGTGAGAGAACATTATATACTAATTCTTGTCTTGAAGAACGGATGAACGTTCTGAAATAGAGAATAGTCTAGTGATGATGGCAAAGAGGTCACACCCGTTCCCATACCGAACACGGAAGTTAAGCTCTTTAGCGCCGATGGTAGTTGGGGGCTTCCTCCTGTGAGAGTAGGACATCGCTAGGCAAATGGAGGATTAGCTCAGCTGGGAGAGCACCTGCCTTACAAGCAGGGGGTCGGCGGTTCGAACCCGTCATCCTCCACCATTCAAAATGCCGGTGTAGCTCAGTTGGTAGAGCAACTGACTTGTAATCAGTAGGTCGTGGGTTCGACTCCTATCGCCGGCACCATTTTGAGCCATTAGCTCAGTCGGTAGAGCATCTGACTTTTAATCAGAGGGTCGAAGGTTCGAGTCCTTCATGGCTCACCATTAAAGACCAAAATTCTTGCGGGTGTGGCGGAATTGGCAGACGCACTAGACTTAGGATCTAGCGCCGCGAGGCGTGGGGGTTCGACTCCCTTCACCCGCACCAATAAAAACAAACCTGTCAGAATAAAAAAAGCACATGCGGAAGTAGTTCAGTGGTAGAACACCACCTTGCCAAGGTGGGGGTCGCGAGTTCGAACCTCGTCTTCCGCTCCAACATGTGCCGGGGTGGCGGAACTGGCAGACGCACAGGACTTAAAATCCTGCGGTAGGTGACTACCGTACCGGTTCGATTCCGGTCCTCGGCACCATTTAAAAAAGCGCCCGTAGCTCAATTGGATAGAGCGTCTGACTACGGATCAGAAGGTTATGGGTTCGACTCCTGTCGGGCGCGCCAAAAAAGTTCGGGAAGTAGCTCAGCTTGGTAGAGCACTTGGTTTGGGACCAAGGGGTCGCAGGTTCGAATCCTGTCTTCCCGACCATGTACAACCAACGGGTAGTAAAAAATTATGGGGCCTTAGCTCAGCTGGGAGAGCGCCTGCCTTGCACGCAGGAGGTCAGCGGTTCGATCCCGCTAGGCTCCACCAACCATAAGTAAAGATCCTGGCGGCGTAGCTCAGTTGGCTAGAGCGTACGGTTCATACCCGTAAGGTCGTGGGTTCGACCCCCTCCGCCGCCATCTTAAGGACCTTTAGCTCAGTTGGTTAGAGCAGACGGCTCATAACCGTCCGGTCACAGGTTCGAGTCCTGTAAGGTCCACCATTTTAAACGTTCGTATAACGGAGGAATACCCAAGTCCGGCTGAAGGGATCGGTCTTGAAAACCGACAGGCGGGTTAAACCGCGCGGGGGTTCGAATCCCTCTTCCTCCGCCATCTTTTAAGAACAACTAAAATTGGTGAACAACATATTGATTATCGCGGGGTGGAGCAGCTCGGTAGCTCGTCGGGCTCATAACCCGAAGGTCACAGGTTCAAATCCTGTCCCCGCAACCAAAAGGTCCCGTGGTGTAGCGGTTAACATGCCTGCCTGTCACGCAGGAGATCGCCGGTTCGATCCCGGTCGGGACCGCCATTTTAAAAAAAGATGGGTCAGTAGCTCAGTTGGTAGAGCATTAGACTGAAGCTCTAAGTGTCGGCGGTTCGATTCCGTCCTGACCCACCATTTCTACGCGGGTGTAGTTTAATGGTAAAACCTCAGCCTTCCAAGCTGATGTCGTCGGTTCGATTCCGATCACCCGCTTCTAAATAGGGCCTATAGCTCAGCTGGTTAGAGCGCACGCCTGATAAGCGTGAGGTCGATGGTTCGAGTCCATTTAGGCCCACCATAAAAGCGTATTCCGAAGTAGCTCAGTGGTAGAGCAACCGGCTGTTAACCGGTTGGTCGCAGGTTCGAGCCCTGCCTTCGGAGCCAATTTTGGGGAAGTACTCAAGAGGCCGAAGAGGCGCCCCTGCTAAGGGCGTAGGTCGGGTAACCGGCGCGAGGGTTCAAATCCCTCCTTCTCCGCCAGCAACGAAGGCCCGTTGGTCAAGTGGTTAAGACACCGCCCTTTCACGGCGGTAACACGGGTTCGAATCCCGTACGGGTCATTTAAAAAGCAGTGCATGTCATAGGACGTGTACTGCTTTTTATTTGCAAACAAAGAATCAAGTAAAAATTCTGATGTTTCGTGCGAATTCCCAGACTTTGCGTGCGAAATCATTGATTCAACGTGCGAATTTCTGCGTCTTACGTGCGAATTTGACTGGTTAATGTGTGAATCATGACTTTTTGACTACTTCATAGTAAGAATTTGTTCAGGAATTTCATAATAAGTATGGCGCCCTTGCTTTATAACTGGAAAAAATTTGAGTAAACGTATCGCTGCATATCTTGATGGTATGTCACATAGCATGCAAAATTGCTGATTTGTTATTTTTGTATCTACTAATAAACGAAAATCATGTAATGCCTGAAAATACGCATATTTATCTTGTAAATGGCAGTGTGAGCAAACAAACCTCCCATGTACAAAATCCATTTTAGAAGCACATTTTGAACAAAATACACCATTTTTTAATTGAGCTAATTTGAAAGAAAACCTCTTTACTGGCGGAGACCGTAGCCCTATAAGTTTTTCATAAAAAACATCTAAATCAAGTAGTGGCTTACTGTACTGCTTTAAACTTTTTTCAATAAAGCTACAAATATAATCTGTATGGAAAATTGGGATGTGGGGACTTCGGTTACCAATAATTGCGCGGCGATTTGCGATGACGACTGCGCCAATTATAGGAACATGTGGGAAAAGAGAGGAAAGAAAACGCGTATGACGTCTTAGCTGCTCAACAGGATTTGGAAAACGTTCAACCACACCATCAGAACGTGTGCGTAGAAGCTGAGACGCCTCGATATCAAAATTCAATTGCCCGGTCATATTTTTCACTTCTAAACAAATAATTAAGGATGAAAAAATAACGATAAAATCAATTTCATGCATGTGCAATGCAGAATCGATTATACAAAAATTGCGCAATATCCGATGCGGTACGGCAAGTTCTTGTAAAAAATAAAAAACCTCATCTTCACCTGCTATACCAGCAGCAGTTAATGAATATTGCTCAACAAAATAATGATAATCAGGATGCTGATCCCCCACTCTCCTTATAATTGCTTCAAGCTGTCTATATTTCAATTAATTTCACCTCCTATCTATTTAATAATATTAGAGAAAATGAATAGATGGAAATGTTTTTTTGAGAAAAATTGAAATATCTATTTTGCCACAAAAATATAGAACGAAGCAAACCTTCAAACAAGCACAATAAAATTTTATTTTTCAATAATGTAATATAAAATTATTTAAAAGAATCCTTTGGCATTCTACAACCACGTCTCATCCAGCTTATCTGCATAAAATTGAATAGCTCTTTTATATTGTTGTACATTTATATCTGAAGAGCTGTTTATGAGACAATTCAGCAGGAGCTCCATAGCTTTTTGATGATCGTTTAAATTATATAAAGTCATGGCATAGAATACTTGCAGGGCTTGATTGTTTGGAAATAGTGCGACCGCTTTGTTTAGAATTTCCTTTGATTGTTCATACTTGCCAAGTGTTCTAAATGTGCTGCCAAGTCCTAGAAGGGCGTTTGCCATGTCCGCGTCATTTAGGTCACCTTGAATAGCTTTTTCGTAGTAAGGAACTGCTCTTGTTTCTTCCCCTAGGCTATCGAAGCTCCATGCACATTGGTAGTTTACATAGGCATTGTTTGGATTTTGTTCCGCTAGTTGTAGTAAAATTTTATTGCATTCTATTAATTTATTTTCTTTTCTAAGTTGAAGTGCGGAATTTAATTGCTCTGTCATGTTCATATGTTGTATCCCCCCTGTTATAAACTATTATAAAAAATTTGCAGTGAAATAAACAGGTTAGAAAAATTTTTTATATAAGATGTTGACCTTGACGTTACGTCAACATTTATAGTAAGCGTAGAGGTGATGAATAGATGAAAATTAATGAACTAGCTAAAATGTCAGGTGTTAGCACACGCACGCTACGCTATTATGATGAAATAGGCTTGCTGTCTCCTGCGATGAAAAATGAAGCCGGCTATCGAATTTATTCACAAAAGGAAATTGATTTACTGCAACAAATCTTATTTTATCGAGCACTTGATATGAAATTAGAGCAAATTAAAGACATCGTTCACGCACCGAATTTTAATGTGATGAATGCATTAGAAAGTCACAGACAGCACTTGCTAGAAAAAAATGCGATGATTGAGCAATTGCTGCAGACGGTAGACCACACAATTCAAGCGTTACAGGAGGGAAAAATGATGTCCAATGAAGAAAAATTTAAAGGCTTTAAAGAAAAGCTACTGCAAGAAAACGAAGAAAAATACGGTAAGGAAATTCGTGAACGCTACGGTAATGAAACGATTGAGGCGTCCAATAAGAAGTTGCTTAATATGACAGAGCAGCAATTTGAGGAGATGGGTCAGCTGGAGCAAAGCTTGTTTGAGCGATTGCAGGAAGCAATGACTGAGGGTAACCCAGCCTCACAGTTAGGAAATGAAGTAGCTGAGCTACACAAGCGGTGGCTAATGTTTTCATGGAAGGATTATTCGAAGGAAGCTCATGCGGGATTAGCGGCAATGTATGTTGCTGATGAACGCTTCACAGCTTATTATGATGAGCGTGTAGCAGTAGGAGCTTCGCAATTTTTACACGATTGTATCGTAGCATATACAATAGAATAATGTTTTAACTTGCCTTTTCGTAATAGACATATTAGAATAGTGGTAAGTTAATAATTGGTATGAGCGATTGAGAGACCGTTAAGAACATATATGCGATAAGTGTATATGCTTTTAATGGTCTTTTTTTCGTACATGGAGGAGGAAAAAGCTATGAGCTCAGCTTCATCGTTACAGCGCAAGCAAACAATTGAAGAGTTGCAAAGCAGGGAGTATGATTTATTAGTGGTTGGAGGCGGTATCACGGGTTGTGGCATCGCACTAGATGCAAGTGCTCGTGGATTATCGGTTGCCTTAGTTGAAATGCAGGATTTTGCAGCGGGAACGTCAAGTCGGTCAACAAAATTAGTGCATGGTGGTTTACGTTATTTAAAGCAGTTTGAAATAAAGGAAGTTGCAGAATTAGGGAAAGAGCGCGCTATTGTTTATGAAAATGGTCCACATGTAACAACGCCAATTTGGATGTTGCTACCGTTTCATAAAGGTGGCACATTCGGCAAATTTTCAACAAATATTGGGCTGCGTGTCTATGATTTTTTAGCAGGTGTAAAGCGCTCTGAGCGTCGCTATATGTTAAATGCCATTCAAACACGTAGCAAAGAACCTTTAGTAAAAACATCCGGCTTGCTCGGTGGCGGTGTTTATGTAGAATACCGTACAGATGATGCCCGTTTAACAATTGAGGTAGCAAAGGCGGCAATTGCAAAAGGTGCAATCTTGCTTAATTATGCAAAGGCAAGTCAATTTATTTATGATGCTAGTGAAAAAATTAGTGGCATCGTTGCACATGACATTGTCGATGATGTGCATTTTACAATTCGTGCAAAAACGGTAATTAATGCGGCTGGTCCATGGGTAGATGAGGTACGCAAAATCGAGGGAGCGCAGCAAGGAAAGCATTTAATCTTATCAAAAGGTGTGCATATTGTTTTTGATGAGGCTAAGTTTCCACTTCGCCAAGCTGTTTATTTTGATACACCAGATGGTCGCATGGTGTTTGCAATTCCAAGAGATGGAAAAACATATGTAGGTACAACAGATACATTTTATAAAGGTGATGCGTGCGAGATGGATATAGAGCAGGCAGACCGTGATTATTTAATGGATGCGATTCACTATATGTTCCCAAAGGTGCAAGTAACAGATGCTGATATTGAATCGAGTTGGGCTGGTGTGCGTCCATTAATTCATGAAGATGGCAAAAATCCATCAGAAATTTCTCGTAAGGATGAGGTGTGGACATCCGCATCGGGTCTTGTTACAATTGCGGGTGGAAAATTAACAGGCTATCGTAAAATGGCTGAAACTGTACTTGATATGATTGTGAAAGACTTAGCACCAAAATTAAATAAACAGATTGCGCCGTGCAACACGAAAAATATTGCCATTTCGGGTGGAGACATTGGAGGCTCACGCAATTTAAAGGCATTTATTTATAAACAAACAAAAAAAGGTATTGAGTTTGGGTTAACGGAACAGCAAGCGACATATATCGCGCAACAGTATGGTAGCAATGCAGATACGCTGTTAGCATATATGGAAAATAATGATACAGCTCTCCCAGCATGGCTTTATGCACAACTTTGCTATAGTATTCAGCATGAGATGGTTACACATCCAAACGATTTTTTAATTCGTCGTACCGGTTATATGTTCTTTCATATTGCACTTGTTCAGCAGTACAAAGCAGAGATTTTAAATGAGATGACGAAACAGCTAGGTTGGACATCTGAACAACGTGCACGATATGAGGAGCAGCTAGAGCAGGAAATTACAAGAGCGACAACAGCTAAATAAACAATAGAGAAGAGGCTGGAGTTGACCGAAAAGTCCATTTTGTTTTGACACCGCATTGAAATCAATGTTTTCATCGCTTCCCTTTTATTGAAGGATAATACTGCTAAAGCCAATGTTCATCCCATTTTTAAAAGAGGCGTTTTCTGTCTATATGAATCAACATTTTGTGAAACATCATCGCTACTGTCCAAAATGTCGGCTATGCAAGGCTTTTTGGACAGCTCCAATCTCTGTTACTATATTAAATATTCGCTGAAAATGCTTTTTCCTGTGGCAATCATAATAAATTGTCACTACCCTCGTCGCAAAGTGGTCGCCTCAAAATGGCTTTTCAGACGTCCCCTTTGTAACAAGGGCTGTTTGAAAATGCAATGCTTTTTCAAATAGCGATTTTCTTTCAAAAGGAGGAATTGTATGCATTTTAATGGGCAAAAAATTATCCCTGCGGCACGTACAGTAAAGCAATTTGATGAAATTTTGAATAGCTCTTTTGAATACATCGTGCTGCTAGAGGTACATATTAGCTTGCTGCTATCTTTGAAGCGGGAGGCGGAGCGCTTCGGAAAAAAATTAATCATTCATGCAGATTTAATTCATGGCTTGAAAACGGATAATTTTGCTGCTGATTTCTTATGTAATGATATTCGGCCAGCTGGTATTATTTCTACGCGTTCCAATGTGTTAGTGAAAGCGAAATCGCGCGGTATTATTGCGATTCAGCG
Organism: Metasolibacillus sp. FSL H7-0170; assembly: GCF_038593115.1. Classification (NCBI taxonomy): domain Bacteria; kingdom Bacillati; phylum Bacillota; class Bacilli; order Caryophanales; family Caryophanaceae; genus Metasolibacillus; species Metasolibacillus sp. FSL H7-0170. Next base: position 3,774,316 of record NZ_CP151964.1, read on the forward strand.
TGTTTTTTTAATTGATACGATTGCGCTAAAGAAAAGCTATATGATGATTGAGACAGCGCAGCCGGATTATATTGAATTACTGCCAGGCATTATTCCGACGATGATTGCTGAAATTTATGAGCGTACGAAAACGCCTGTAATTACAGGTGGATTGATTCGTTCAACTGAGCAACTAGAGCAGGCAATTGATGCGGGTGCTATCGCTATTACGACGTCTGATAAAAAATTATGGGAAAATTTCAAAAAGTAGGTTGACTATCGTTGCATTTTTCTCTAGAATGGATACAAGTTCATACAAAGCGTGGTTAGGAAAAGGAACCCACATTTATGCATCTGCAAAAAATTTTGCAGGCTGTTTAAATGTGGGTCTTTTTTGTGCTTTCGCTTAATACACATTAACTAAAGGGGGATGTAAAATGTCAGCATTTACGGCTGAACTAATTGGTACAATGATTCTTATTTTATTTGGTGGCGGTGTTGTTGCAGGCGTATCATTGTACAAATCAAAAGGAAACGGTGGAGGATGGGTTGTTATTACCTTTGCATGGGGCTTAGGGGTAGCAATGGCTGCTTATGCGGTAGGTGGAATTAGTGGAGCACACTTGAATCCAGCATTGACGATTGGGCTAGCGACGATTGGTAACTTTCCATGGGCAGATGTGCCTGCTTATATCGTAGCTCAAATTGTTGGCGCATTTTTAGGTGCAACATTAGTGTATTTTATGTATTTACCACATTGGAAAGGCACGCAAGACCCTAATGCGAAGCTTGCTGTATTCTCGACGATGCCAGCAATTAATCATCCATTCTCAAATTTAATTTCAGAGATGATTGGTACCTTTATTCTCGTATTAGGAATTTTAGCATTAGGAACAAATACGATTACGGATGGTTTGAATCCATTTTTAGTAGGTATGCTAATTGTCGTAATAGGTATGGCACTTGGAGGACCAACAGGCTATGCCATTAATCCAGCACGTGATTTAGGACCGCGTATTGCGCACTTTTTATTGCCGATTCCAGGAAAACGTGACTCGGGCTGGTCATATGCTTGGGTGCCAATTGTTGGACCAATTTTAGGCGGCTCTTTTGGCGCATTGTTTTTCCAACAAATTTTTGAAGGTAAAAACAGCGTAGCATTTTGGGTTTTAGCTGTTATTATAATTGCAATTTTTGCTCTAGCACAAGCAACAGTAAAAAAAGCACATGATTAATGTATAATAAAGTGAACTTTCAGTTTAGGAGGATTCTTCTTAAAAGATTGTTCGTAGGGAACATAAGCTAAGAAAAGAACTTCACATTCTGTGAAAATGCTTGTGCAATCGACGTGATGTTGACTGAAAATAGGATTTTATAGACTGTTACCCCTCAACATCAATACATATTTTAATGTGGGCGCTTACAGTCTGTTAATACAGAATTTACGCTAGTTTAGATTTTCGAACTACCTGGTAGATGTTTTCTACCAAATTTAAGATAAAATTGGAGGTAATTTTAATGACAGAAAAAAAATATATTTTAGCTTTAGACCAAGGTACAACGAGTTCACGTGCGATTCTGTTTGATGAAAACGGTAACATCGTGCATACTGCGCAGCAGGAATTTCAACAATATTTCCCGCAAGCAGGTTGGGTAGAGCATCATGCAGAGGAAATTTGGTCTTCAATCTTATCATGTATTGCTGCAGTGTTATCTGAAAAAAGTATTGATTCCAAGCAAATTGCTGGGGTTGGTATTACGAATCAGCGTGAAACGACGGTCGTTTGGAACAAAAACACTGGCAAGCCTGTTTATAATGCGATTGTCTGGCAATCGCGTCAAACAAATGCAATTTGTGAGGAGCTGCGAGAAAACGGTTACAATGATTTATTCCGTGATAAAACAGGTCTATTAATTGATGCTTATTTTTCAGGTACGAAAGTGAAATGGATTTTAGAGCATGTAGAAGGGGCGCGTGAGCAAGCAGAGGCTGGCGATTTACTATTTGGTACAATTGATACATGGCTTATTTGGAAGCTGTCAGGTGGAAAAGTACATGTGACAGATTATTCAAATGCTTCACGTACATTAATGTACAATATTTATGATTTAAAATGGGATGAGGAATTACTAGAAATTTTAAATGTACCAGCTTCCATGCTACCTGAGGTTCGTCCTTCTTCTGAAGTATATGGCTACACTGAGGAATCATTATTCTTCGGAGCTTCTGTACCAATTGCAGGTGCAGCAGGAGACCAGCAGGCGGCATTATTCGGTCAGGCATGCTTTGAGGAAGGCATGGTTAAAAATACGTATGGCACAGGCTGCTTTATGTTAATGAATACAGGTGAAAAAGCAGTAAAATCGGATAATGGCTTATTAACGACACTTGCATGGGGCTTAGATGGAAAAGTGACTTATGCATTAGAGGGAAGTATTTTCGTAGCAGGTTCTGCAATCCAATGGTTACGTGATGGCTTACGTATGTTCCGTTCTGCGGAGGAATCAGAACAATATGCGGCACGTGTCGATTCGTCAGAAGGAGTCTATGTCGTACCTGCATTTGTAGGTTTAGGTACGCCTTATTGGGATTCTGATGTGCGCGGCGCAGTGTTCGGCTTAACACGCGGCACATCGAAAGAGCATTTCGTTCGCGCGACGCTTGAATCATTAGCGTATCAAACGAAGGATGTCCTGAGTGCAATGGAGGCAGATGCCAATATTCCATTAGCGAAGCTACGTGTGGATGGTGGTGCAGTAGCTAATAACTTCTTGATGCAATTCCAAGCAGATTTATTAAATGTGCCTGTAGATCGTCCTGTTATTAATGAAACAACGGCTTTAGGTGCAGCTTACTTAGCAGGGCTTGCAGTAGGCTACTGGCAATCAACTGAAGAAATCGGAAAGTATTGGAATTTAGAACGCCAATTCACACCTGATATGGACGAAGCGCATCGTGAAGCGATTTACAGTGGCTGGAAAAAAGCTGTAGCAGCAGCGCAGGCTTTTAAATAATAGAGGAGATTGTCCAAAAAGCAGTGCATTGCCTGCTTTTTGGACTTTTTGATGATGTTTCATCAAAGGTATTACTAGTTAAAATAGAAAAGAGTTTCTTTTGAAAGGTTGTTATTTTCACAAAAAAGATGATTTTGTATAGAAATCGCATTGAAAGAGGGATTTTGCTTCTTCTCTTTCATTTTGGAGAAACACAGCTAAACCCTGTGTTTCTAGCATTTTCAAAGAAAGCTCTTTCTACTTTATAGGAGCAAACACTTTGCAAAAACACCATCATCAGCGTCCAAAATGCCGGCTATGCACGACTTTTTGGCGCCCCCATCCCATTAAATTAAATGTGAAATCAATAAACTGATACCTAGTAAAAAGCCGAAAATCGTGTTTGTTTGTGCTGTATATTTCATGGCAGGCATAACATCTTTGGGCGCTTTATGAGCTCTAAAGATAGCGATTGCCTTTAAGGGCTTGGGCAAGCTAAGTAAAACAAGCAATGCCCATTCGGAAATATCATCAATGATAACGAGACCGATAATCCATAAATATGAAACGATGAAAAATAATGATAAAACGGTAATAGCGCTTTCACGTCCAACTAAAATGGCCATCGTTTTGCGCCCGCCCTCTGTATCGCCTACAATATCCCGAATATTGTTAGAAAGCATAATACCGCCGACTAAAATCATGCTAGGTACTGATAAAAGTACGGCTGCAAGTGTTACAGTGCCAGTTTGAATAAAGAAAGCAATTAAGACGATACCCATGCCCATCACTGCTCCAGATACAAGCTCTCCAAATGGCGAGTATGCGATTGGGTAAGGTCCACCTGTGTATAAATAACCAATGAGCATACAAACAAGCCCAATGGCAGCAAGCCACCAAGATGACATGGCACAAATATAAATTCCTAGTAATAGTGCCAGCCCATAGAAGCAGAGTGCAATCATCATAATTGTCTTTGGTGCAACACCGTGCCGCACGATTGTGCCACCGATGCCGACAGAATGCTCATTATCAAGCCCTCGTTTATAATCATAGTATTCATTAAACATATTCGTTGCCGCCTGAATTAACATGCTGGCAATAAGCATGGCGAAAAATAACAAAAAATTAATGTCATGCTTTGAAATAGCGGCAGCAATTGCCGTTCCTAAAAACACAGGAACGAATGAAGCTGTTAGTGTATGTGGGCGGGTTAAATGCCACCATACTTGAAAGCCCCGTTCTGCCTCAATTACCTTTGTCAATTTACTTCTCTCCCTCAAAATCAATTTCGCTTTGGCTATTGATGAACACAGTTTGCCACAAGCTTATCTTCATTCCAGTATGAATAAAGAAAAAAAGTACCGAATCTATTTTATACGAATATTAGAAAAATGGATAGTGGATACGCTTATTCATATTACAACACAGAAAAAAGTGATATGATAGTATTGATAGTCAAATAATCTTGATTCGGCAAAGAAGAAGCTGTCTAAAAATTGCAGACAGCCTCGTAAATTCTTGTTTTGCATGTACGAGGCTTTTAACAAATATTAAAAGGTAAGACATAGTGAATGCCCGACGGGATAATTGACAAATAATAGATAAGAAAAAATGCTACGTTTACATTGCAACAACGGAGGGAATTTTCATGCAACAAAAGTGGTACAATGCCACTGAAGTAGAAGCGGGCTCTTTAAATGCGGGGACAATCTTCTATATGGAAACAGTCGAGGTAAGCCGCTTATCGGCACTTGCCTTTTTTGCGGCTGGGGAAGAATCTTTTAAAGGGCAGCGCTATTTTTGGCAAAATCGAGAAAAAACATTAACATTAGTTGGCTTAGGACATGCGCATATTATTGAAAATAATTTATCAATGATGCGCTTTGATGAAGTTGAGAAGCAGTGGAAGCAATTAACGAAAAATATTGTAACGGAAGAGGAACTACAGCCCATTTTATTTGGCGGCTTTACATTTGACCCAGAGAATAAAACGGCGGGTGAATGGAGTGCCTTTCCAGAGAGTTATTTTACGGTCGCGACATTCCAACTAATGATTCGAGGCGATAAAGCGTATGTCAGCATTCATTTAATAACAGATGGCGATAACGCAGCGCCCCATTTTGATGAACTGCGTAAACAGCGTGATATTTTAATTCACGCTGCACAGGTAAAGGAAGTCAAAACTTATGCAAAGCCACAAATTACTTCCTATAATGAGCCACATAAAGAGGCTTATTTGCAGTCAATTGATGAGGTGACAGCGAAAATCAAAGCGCAAGAGGCAGATAAAGTAGTAATTGCGCGCTCGCTAGCATTGCAGTTTGAAGAGGCTGTGTCATCACCGCAAATTTTGTCTCATGTTGTCAATGAGCAGCCTGAAAGCTATTTATTCGGTATCGAACGCACGGATATGCTCTTTTTCGGTGCTTCACCAGAGCGCTTAGTAAAGGTTGAAAATGGACGTGCTTATTCCTCCTGTATCGCTGGCTCAATCAAGCGTGGTACGACAGCGGAGGAAGACGAAGCATTGGGACAAAGCTTGTTACAAGATAGTAAAAATCGTGGTGAGCATCACTATGTTGTAGAAATGATTACAGAAACTTTTGAGAAAAATTGTACAACTGTTAAAGTGCCACAGCAGCCAAAGCTCTTAAAAATTCGCGATATTCAGCATTTATATACACCTGTAGAAGGACAGCTTGCAGAGGGAGCAACGATTCTACAATTGGTGAAGGATTTGCACCCAACACCTGCTCTTGGTGGCGTACCACGAGCTGATTCAATGCAAATTATTCGTGCATTTGAGCCGATGAATAGAGGGCTCTATGCAGCACCTATTGGCTGGTTAGATGCAGATGGCAATGGCGAGTTTGCAGTAGCAATACGTTCGGCAGCCTTGCTCGGGAATGCTGCGTATTTATACGCTGGTGGCGGCATTGTAGCAGATTCTGAGGCGCAATCAGAATATGAGGAAACATTAGTGAAGTTTAGACCGATGCTACGCGCGCTGGGAGGAGCAGTTCATGAGTGAACGTGAAATATTAACGAATTATGTGTACCGTATAGTTGCTTCATTATTGCAGCATGGTGTAGAGGAGGTAGTCGTGAGCCCAGGCTCACGTTCAACGCCTCTAGCCTATGCATTTGCGTCAACAGAAAGCGTTAAGATGCATCGCCAAATTGATGAGCGAGCGGCAGCCTTTTATGCATTAGGTATTGCTAAAGCTAGCGCTAAGCCTGTCGTTTTATTATGTACATCCGGCACAGCAGCAGCAAATTATTTTCCAGCAATTATTGAGGCGAAATATGCTCGCGTACCTTTAATCGTATTAACGGCAGACCGACCACATGAGCTGCGTGAAGTAGGGGCTCCGCAAACGATAGATCAAATCCGTTTGTACGGGGGGCATGTCAAATATTCGATGGAATTTCCAATTCCAGATGCAGCTCCGCAAACTGTGCAATTTATCGAGCATCATATAGGACGTGCAGTGGCAATCGCTTCATCAGCGCCATTTGGGCCAGTGCATATCAATATCCCATTACGTGAGCCTTTATTAATTGATTTCAGAAGCTTAAATGAGCTGACATTTAAGGCGAGCTTTTTACAGGAAACCATACCATCACAGGCCGCACGTGATTTTTTAGCACAAACGATTAATGACACAGAAAATGGCATCCTCATTATTGGTGAATTGCCTTTAGGGCTAGATATAGCACCACTTTGGTCCTTTATTCGCAACTGTAAATGGCCAGTATTAATTGAGAGCTTAGCAAATATGCGCGGTGCTGTACCTGAAGACTGTTTGCCATATGTGATTTCAACATATGATGCAATATTGAAAAATGAGCATTTTAAGGAAGCGGTTGCAGCACATACTGTTATTCGCTTCGGTGCACAGCCTGTATCAAAATTTGTTATGCAGTTTTTAACACAGACGATGCCAGAAAAATATATTGTCATTGATGAGGATGCATTATTCCGTGATTCAACGAACAGTTCGACGCACTTCATTCAAGGTAAGCCAGGGGCATGGTTGGAGCAGCTCACGTTGCAAACAGACAGCAGTCATTATTTAACACTTTGGCAGCAGGCGGAGCGGATTGCAAGAAAGCATATCGCAGCATATACAGCGCATGCACAGGATGAGGGAGCATTCGTGCAAAAGATGCTTGAGCTTGTCCCTAATGGCAGTGATATTTTTGTTAGCAGTAGTATGCCAATACGCGATATTGATACATTTTTCCTAGCAACGAATAAGGATATACGCATTTTCGCAAATCGAGGAGCCAACGGTATTGATGGGGTAACGTCAACAGCGCTTGGTTTTAGTACGGTGCACAAGCGACCGACCTATTTAATTATTGGTGATTTAGCCTTTTTACATGATGCCAATGCCTTCATCGCTTCACGTTATCAAGCAAATGATTTAACGGTTGTTGTACTTAATAATGATGGTGGCGGTATTTTTTCTTATTTACCACAGGCGAGTATAGAGGCACATTATGAAGATTTATTTGGTACTCCAACAGCTTTAACTTTTGAGCAGCTTGCGGCAATGTATGATGTGCAATATGAACGTTTGGAGCATTTAGCAACATTTGAGGCAGCGTTGCAAGCAGATAAAAGTGAGCCGCTGCGTTTATTGGAGGTAATGACCGACCGTGCTGTTAACGTCACATCGCATCGTGCACTATGGCAGCGCATCTCTGAGGAGCTGAACAAATGGCTACAGAAATAGATGGCATCAAGGTGCATATACGTAGCTGGAACGACGAGGCATCACAGACAATTGTTTGTCTACATGGCTTCACAGGTAGCTCAAACACATGGCTACCGCTTGCCAACAATCTAGACGCACGTGTAATTGCTATTGATTTAATTGGTCATGGTTACACCTCTGCCCCCGAGGATGTGAAGCATTATACGATAGATGTGCAAGTGGAGTTACTAGACAAACTATTTAAGCAGCTTAACTTGCAGTCAATTATTTTACTCGGCTATTCGCTTGGCGGGCGTATTGCTCTTTCCTATGCTGTTCGTTATCCAAATAAAGTTCAGCAGCTAATTTTAGAAAGTGCATCGCCGGGCTTAAAGGATGAAGAAGAGCGATTGGTTCGTCAAAAGGCAGACAATCAGCTTGCAAATGAAATTGAGCAAAGCGGGCTCGTCGCCTTTGTGGATAAGTGGGAGAATATCCCGCTGTTCCAATCACAAAAGCGGTTGCCAAAGACTGTTCAGCAGGCAGTGCGCGAGGAGCGTTTACAGCAGCGTGAAAAAGGCTTAGCTAATAGTTTGCGTGGTATGGGTACAGGTGTTATGCCGCAGCTATGGGACAAATTAAAAGCGCTTGAGATGCCTATAACGTTAATAACAGGCGAGCTTGATACGAAGTTTGTTGCAATTGCTGTACAAATGAAGGCGCATTTGGCAAAAGTAAAGCATCGAACAATTAAGGATGTTGGCCATGCAATACATGTGGAAAATCCCGCAGAGTTTGCTACAATAGTAAAGGAAGTATTCCATGAAATTTAGGAGGTAACATTTATGACACGTCAATGGACTTCATTACATACGTATGAAGATATTAAGTACGAGTTTTACAACGGTATTGCGAAAATTACAATTAACCGTCCAGAAGTTCGTAATGCATTTCGACCAAAAACGGTAGTAGAATTAATTGCTGCTTTTACGCGCGCGCGCGATGATAAAAATATCGGCGTTATTATTTTAACGGGTGAAGGTGAGCATGCATTCTGCTCAGGTGGTGACCAAAAAGTACGCGGACATGGCGGCTACGTAGGCGATGATGAAATTCCACGTTTAAACGTTCTTGATTTACAGCGATTAATTCGTGTAATTCCTAAGCCAGTTGTAGCAATGGTAGCAGGCTATGCAATCGGTGGCGGTCATGTATTGCACGTTGTTTGTGACTTAACAATTGCGGCTGATAACGCACGTTTCGGACAAACAGGACCAAAAGTAGGTTCATTCGATGCTGGCTATGGCTCAGGCTATTTAGCACGTATTATCGGTCATAAAAAAGCGCGTGAAATTTGGTATTTATGCCGTCAGTATGATGCACAGCAAGCGCTAGATATGGGCTTAGTAAATACGGTTGTTCCATATGCAGAGCTTGAAGATGAAACAGTTAAATGGTGTGAGGAAATGCTAGAAATGTCACCAACGGCACTTCGCTTCCTAAAAGCAGCAATGAACGCTGATACAGATGGTTTAGCAGGCCTTCAACAAATGGCTGGTGACGCTACATTACTTTACTATACAACAGATGAAGCGAAAGAAGGACGCGATGCATTTAAAGAAAAGCGCAAGCCTGATTTCGGTCAATTCCCAAGATTCCCTTAATGCGAATCAAACTATAAAACAAAAGCATGCAATCTAAATTTATTTAGGCTGCATGCTTTTTATTGTTTCCCTCGATATTCTACTTGTATAACATAATAAGCCTATTACATAGCAATTATAAATGAGAGAAAATGATTCAAATTACATAGAAGGTTAGTTATAAGTGTGCTTATATTGTACTTTATTACCTAAAATATTATCAATATTATACTTTTCTATAATAATAAATGCTATAAGTTCCATTGAATTGTTATGCTATTAAACATATAATAAAATTATTACATTTAGTAATAATGGTGTATAAATATTCAATCCTCATTAGCTGTTACTTAATAGGGTACAAACTCTATTTTGTTTATTTATATACAGTATGGTTAAATAGCAAAGATTGAAGGGAGTGATTTATCAAAAAAATTTATACATAAAGACAATCATTAATACTAGGTGAAAGGGGAAAAGAGCATGAATTTTAAAACACTACGCGCAAAAATTTTATATGGTTTTATTATTGTTTTGATAATGATAATTGTACAAGGTGGTTATTCAATTTTTAATAATATTAAAATGAGCAATAACATTGAGTATATGATCAAAACGGAGCTCGAATTATCCATTTATGACCAACATTTAGCGAACTCGGTATCTTCGCGAATAGCTGCAGCAAGGGGCTATGTCTTGTCAGGAGATACAGTAAATAAAGAGCTTTTTTATGAGTATGTAGAGCAATCGTTAAGTAATGAAGAGGCAGTGCGAAAAATAATAAATGCTGAGAAGTTGGCTAATTCTAAGGAATTTGAGGATTTGTCTGCTAGGACTAGAGCATGGCGTGAGCAAATTGAAAATAATGTTTTTTCTGTTTATGATAGTGGTAATAAGGAGCGGGCGGCTACCAATATAGTTGGGCTTGCGGCTGAAGCGCGCGGTATTCAATTAGGGTTTGAACAATTGGCGAGTAGTCGCGAAGATTCAGTTCGTGCTACTGGTGCAGAAGTAATGAAAGAAATGCAGTTTTCTAACACGGTTAATATAATTGCGATAATTATCGTAATCATTGTAGCAATCTCAATCGCATTTTATAGCGCTTCAAGTATTTCAAGACCAGTTAAACGTATTTCAGAGCGCGTTCAACGCATTGCTGAGGGGGATATATCAGATGAAGCATTAAAGGTACATGGACGAGATGAGATAGCGCAATTAACAATTGCAGCAAATGCATTAAGTGAAAAATTAAACGGTATGATGCGACAAATTCAAGATATTTCAAATCAGGTCGTATCTCATAGTGAAGAGCTGCTACAATCAGCAGTTGAGGTAAGGGAAGGTACCGAGCAAGTGGCACTTACGATGAATGAAATTGCAGAAGGAACAGAGGCACAGGCAAGTAATGCAAGTGATTTATCGAGCCACATGGGTGATTTCGTGACGAATGCAAAAGAAGCAAGCAGTAATGGGGAAGATGCCCAACAATACTCGAATAATGTGTTAAACTTAACATCTACAGGCCGTACATTAATGGAAGCATCTACAATGCAAATGTCGAAAATTGATGATATTGTGCATGACGCAGTTGTCAAGGTGGAAGGCTTAAATAATAAAACACAGGCTATCTCACAATTGGTGCTTGTTATTAATGATATTGCCAACCAGACGAATCTTTTAGCTTTGAATGCGGCAATAGAGGCTGCTCGTGCTGGAGAGCAAGGCAAAGGATTTGCTGTTGTAGCAGATGAGGTACGAAAATTAGCAGAGCAAGTATCCGTTTCAGTAGTTGATATTTCGCAAATTGTAGAGGAAATCGTGGAGGAAACAGATACTGTGACGGATTCATTAAAATCTAGCTATAGCGAAGTGCAAAATGGTACAGAGCAAATTACAGAAACGAATCGAACATTCAATGAAATTGAATCGGCAATTTCCGCAATGGCTGAAAATATTTCAACTGTTTCGCAAAATCTATCACAAATTGTCGAAAACTCAGCCAATATTGACAAAGCGGTAGATGAAATTGCAGCAGTGGCAGAAGAGTCCGCAGCTGGAATCGAACAAACTTCTGCTACGATGCAACAAACGGCTGCCACAATGGAAGAAGTGTCTAATAGTTCGAATGAGCTATCGAAAATAGCAGAAGAATTAAATAATCATATTCAGCAGTTTAAGCTTTAGCTTTTTTCAGCATATTTTTTGTGAAGAGTAACCGCAGGAGCAGATGTTTTTTGCGACGAGTAACCGCAGGAGCACATTATTTTTGTACAAATAGCAAAGCGAAAGGTACAGAAGTTTCCATCCCTACAGGTGGCGAGATGCACTTAGAATGAGAAGAGCTCATGTAAAGACTGTGTATCCAGCATCGTACCAGCAGATGTCACAGATTTTGAAGGAAGGTCTAAGTGATGTAGGTCAGATAACGGTTGTCAAACGATGTGATGATTTTAGGTTAATGATTAAAAAGAGTAGAGGTTTTTTATCTTATTAGATTTTTATAGGTTAGATAAAATAGTGACTACAAAATGTCTGGAAAGTATGCGAACGCACTACTTTTCAGACATTTTTTTGCTCGCAATTTTACACAACACATGGCATAATGCAGGATATAAAGTGAACCTTCAGTCCGAGGTGGTTTTTTCGCACGATTCCCTTGGATTGGTGATTGAGGAAGAGCAGGTGAGGCTAGCGATGCGAAAAATTTTAGTTGTAGATGATGACCAACATATTTTACAGTTAGTGAAACTGCATTTACAAGCATGGCATTATGATATTATCTGTGCTGCAAATGGGGTTGAAGCATTACAACAAATGACAGAGGATGTCGATTTAGCAGTTGTTGATGTGATGATGCCAGAGATGGATGGTCTACAGTTAACGAAAAAACTAAAAGAGGAATGGGAAATCCCAGTATTATTATTAACAGCTAAAGGGCAGTTGGAGGACAAGCGAGAAGGCTTTACTGTTGGAGCGGATGATTATGTTGTAAAGCCCTTTGAGCCGGACGAATTATTATTCCGCATACAAGCGATTTTAAGGCGCTATGATAAGCCGACGGAGGCAGCAATTGAAATTGGGGATTTAGTGATTGATAGGCGTACATTGCAAGTTGTGAAAGGTCAAACGAAGCTTGTTTTACCATTAAAGGAATTTGAATTACTTGCTACTCTTGCAAGCAGGGCGCAAATTTTTCAGCGAGATTATTTAATGGAGCAGGTGTGGGGGCTTGATTACGAAAGTGATGATACGTTAAATACACATATTAAACGATTGCGGGAAAAGCTTGTACGCCTTGATAGTACAGTGCAAATCACAACAGTTCGTGGCGTAGGCTATCAACTTGAGGTAGTGCAATGAAAATATATTCTACTTTATATTTTAAATATATTGTAGTGGCACTTGCAATTATGTTTCTTAGTGGCGTTCTGGCATTACTTGCGACAAATACGTATTATCACCGTGTTATTAAAGAACAAAATGATACGAAAAATGTAGCCATTGTTCAAGAAATGACCGAATATATTAAAGAAAACGAGCAGTTAAACTTAGAGGCATATTTGCAAACAATTGCTAGTATCGGTTATCAACTATATGTAATAGACGCAGAGGGGCAGGCTGCATTTTACGGTAGTGATTTTCGTTTGACCGCGCTTGATGATAGCGTAAAGCAGGCTGTTATTGAAGGGCAAATTTACCACGGAATGCGTGATTACCCACGTCAGCTTTTTATTACTGGTTTTTTTGCTAATGATTTAACGAATTCCGTAGGCGTGCCATTCCAATATAAGGGTGATAAATATGCATTGTTTGCACGCCCTGATATACGCCTGCTATTTAATGAAATGCATGTTGTGCTTGGGAATATGATGCTGATTTCTTTAGTTGCTAGTTTAGCTGCTATTTTGCTTGCAGCATGGTATTTGGTAAAGCCGATTCGAGCTTTAACGGCTGCGACAAAGCAAATAGCAAAGGAGGATTACGATGTAGCAATTGAAATTGCACGCACAGATGAACTTGGATTATTAGCGAAAAGCTTTAATAAAATGGCACAAGATTTAAAGCAGCAAGACGAAACACGTAAAAGCTTTATTCGCAATATTTCTCATGATTTACAAACGCCGCTACAAAACATTCATGGCTATGCCAATCTGTTAAAAAATAAGCAGCTAACAGATGAAAACCGCCTGCATTATGCGGATATTATTGAAGCGGAAACGAGCCGTCTTTCAAGCTTAACAAGACAGTTACTCCTGTTAAATTCGCTAGATGAACTTGTCTATAAAAGACGGCAAACGACCGTAAATATTACACAGCAAATTGAGCGAGCGGTGCTGAAAAGTCAGTGGATGATTGAGCAAAAAGAGTTGGCTATATGGCTACAACTGGATGAAGCGATTTTTCATGGTGATGAAACATTGCTCGAAAATATTTGGGAAAATCTTATTGCAAACGCCATTAAATATAATCGACAGGGTGGAGAAATTAATATTAAATTGGTAAATGAGCCAACTGTAATTACGCTAGAAATTTCTGATACAGGCATCGGTATTCGACAGGAGCATTTACAGCATATTTTTAAGCGCTTTTACCGAGTGGATGAGGCGAGACAAACGAAGGGGACAGGCCTAGGGCTAGCGATTGTTCAAGAGGTCGTTCATTTTTATAACGGTCAAATTGCAATAAATAGTAAAGAAAATGAGGGCACGACAATAACGATTCAATTGCCAAAATAGCGTTGCAGTTCAGCTTGAGTTCAGATAACGTCGATACAATACTTCCATATGAAACGATATGGAGGTATTTTATTATGGAAAAAGTATGGAGCATACGATTAATTCGTTTAGCAGCAATTTTTGGTTTAATAGGAGCCATTTTAGGCTCTGATATGGCGGGCTCAGGGAATTACCAATTTAGAGCAATTCATGCACATATGCTCGTTGTTGGATGGTTATCTGTATTTGCATGGGGCTTGTTTTATAAAGTATACCGTGTTCGCATACAAAAATTAGTATCTATACATGGTTGGACAACTGTCATTGGCTCGGTAGGATTAACAATTGGCATGTTATTCTACAATATCAATCCATTTCAAATGAATGAAGTGTTTACATTAATTACATTTATCGCTGGCGGAACAGCATTATTAATCAGCTTTGCCTTGTTTATTGCCATCACATTTTTGCTAGAGGACTAAATTGTGTGAGAATTGTGTGTGTGCCTGGCACCCACACAATATGCTACAATTAATCCAATAAAGGAGGCGTATGAAAATGCAGCCAAATTGGATTAGGCAACGCGCATATTTAACACCGAATCGCATTGGACTTCGCTTCGAAGAGCAGAGCTGGACTTTTCAGCAATTGCATGAAGAAGCATTATATAAAGCAGGACAGTTGGCAACGCTTGCGAAGCAGGGGGAGCGGGTAGCAATTTTAGCTCCCTCTACGCCAGAGCTTATTAAAGTGATTTATGGGTGTATGCATTTGCAGTTAGAGATGGTGCTTTTAAATGGGCGTTTGTCAGCGGAGGAGCTTGCTTATCAAATTGAGGATGCGCAAGTAACAGTCGTATTGGCGGCAGCAAGCGAAGTACATAAATTACCGCAAAATATAGAGTTTGTTACATTTGAGCAGCTTATGAGCGTGCAGGCGGTTGAAGTCGAGATTGCGTCTACTTGGTCAGAGGAACAAACTGTTTCGATTATGTATACTTCTGGTACGACAGGCTTTCCGAAAGGTGTGCGTCAAACTGTAAAAAATCATAGTATGAGTGCCATTAGCTCGGCATTAAATTTAGGAACTACAGAGCAGGATGTATGGCTTTGTACTGTACCTATTTTTCATATTAGTGGCTTTTCCATTTTAATGCGCTCATTGCTGTATGGAGCAACTGTCAGCTTATATGAAAAATTTGATGCGATGGCTTGCGTACAAGAAATAGTTGAGGGACATGTGACAAATATTTCTCTTGTCTCAGTAATGCTTGAGCGTGTTATAAGTGAAATGGAACGCTTGCAAGTGCAAGCACACCCCAACTTCAAAATACTGCTTGCGGGTGGTGGTTTGATACCAGTTGATTATTTACAGCGCGCCGCGAAAGTGCAATTACCTGTTGTGCAAACATATGGTATGACAGAAACCGCATCGCAAACAGCAACGCTTGCTAGCGCTGATGCACTACGCAAAATTGGCTCAGCAGGAAAGCCGCTATTTTTTAATGAGGTGCGCATTCAAGGTACAGAGGAACCATTTGTGGAGGGAGAAATTTGCATCCGAGGCCCTCATGTCACACCGGGCTATATTGGGCGTTTTGCTGAACGTTCAAGCACTGAAAACGGCTGGCTACTAACAGGTGATATAGGCTATTTAGATGATGAAGGCTATTTATATGTGGTCGATCGCCGCGCTGATTTAATTATTTCTGGTGGGGAAAATATTTATCCAGCAGAAATTGAAAATGCTTTACTAGCACATCCAAATGTATTAGAAGCTGGTGTTTGTGGTATAGCAGATGATAAATGGGGACAAGTACCGATTGCCTTTATTATACAAAAACAAGCTGTAAGTGAAGAGGAGTTACGTGCATTTTGCGAGCATAAGCTTGCAAGCTATAAGCTACCAAAGCGATTTTATTTTGTTGAAAGCTTACCACGCAATGGCTCTAACAAGCTGTTGAGAAGAAAATTGAAGGAATTATTGTAAAAGAGAATGGGACTGTCTGAAAAGTCCATTTTGTTTTGCCACCGCATTGAAATCAATGTTTTCATCGCTTCCCTTTTACTGAAGGATAACACTGCTAAAGCCAATGTTCATCCCATTTTTAAAAGAGGCGTTTTCTGTTTATATGAATCAACATTTTGTGAAACATCATCGCGACTGTCCAAAATGCCGGCTATGCAAGGCTTTTTGGACAGTCCCCTTTTATTAGAATAAAAAGATTTGAAGCATATTTTAAATGGTTAAATTCCGTGCTTTTCAATTTTATCCTGCCGTAAGACTCCCACTGAAAGAACATTAAGGATAAGTGGGAGATTAATTGCCCGTAAAAGCCCGATTGGTTCAACTAACAATCAGTAGAGAAAAGCACCCACTAATTGAAGTTTCACTTTATAATGACCAAAGAGATTTCGAGCTTTTGGGAAGATTCTCATTTCATATGCCTTCTTAAAATATAGGCTTTATTGCAATGCCTTGGCTAATTGCTCAATATTATGCTGCATTAAAGTGAAGTAGTTTTCATTGTTTTTAATATCTTCCTTCGTTAAAACACTTAAATTATGCAATGTTAATGCCTCTGCTCCGACCTCTTTTTGGATGACCGTTGTTAAATTTGAAGAAACATTTTGTTCGAAGAAAATATAGCTAATGTTTTCTTCTTTAGCTAAATCAACGATTGCTGCTAATTGCTTTTGTGACGGCTCACTTTGGGAGTTTAGGCCAGCAACAGGAATTTGATTAAAGCCATAATGGCCTGCTATATAGCCGAATGCCGCATGGGATACAAAAAATGTTTTCTTTGTTGTTTCCTTGGCCATTGCTTCAAAATCGGCATGCAGTGTATCAAGCTCCGCAGCTAGTTCCTCATAATTTTTTGTGAAAAGCTCTTGCTGCTCTGGCAATATGTCAACAAGCTCATTTTTGATTGATAATGCAAGCTCCTTTGATAGAACAGGTGATAGCCATACATGTGTATCATGCTCATGATGACCATGTTCTTCGTGGTCTCCATGCTCCTCATCATGCTCGTGGTCATGGTCCTCTTCATCCTCCGCATGCACATGACCTGTGGAAATGTGGAACTGCTCATCCGTTATATTGTCGGCTGTAGCAACTAATTTAACATGCTCATTCGCTAATGTTTTTTTAGCGTTTTCAACAAAGCCTTCTAAGCCCTGTCCAATATAAAAGAATAGTTCAGCGTCTGCTAGTGCCATCATATCTTTTTGTGTCGGCTCGAATGTATGTTCATTCGCTCCAGCAGGATAAATAGACTCCACCTGCACAAAATCTTCGCCGATGCGCTCGGCAAAATATTGTAACGGGTAAACAGTCGTATAAACAGTTAAAGAATTACTAGATGCTTTCTGGTCTTCACTGCCACATGCTGCTAGCAACGCAAGGATTGCTAATAAAAAAAAATAAATAAATTTTTTCATCATTAAATCTCCTAAATAGTAATTATTACGATTTGTGCAATCGACGTTTTTTATCATAACTCAATTACAAAAAAAAAACAATAAAAAAAACCTTCGAAATTTATTTTTTTTTCGAAGGCCACTTTTCAGGCACGGGATCAAAGCCACCTGGATGGAGTGGATGGCATTTTAGTATGCGCATTGTTGTTAAAATAAATCCTTTTATTGCTCCATGCTTTTGGAACGCTTCAAGTCCGTAGCTTGAGCAAGTTGGATGAAAGCGACAAGAAGGAGGCGTCATAGGTGAAATATATTTGCGATAAAATTTAATTAACCAAATAAAAGGATGCTTCATTTTTGTTGCTGCTCATTTTCTTGTTCAGCTGGCATTGAATCAATTGTTTGTTTTGCTGAAAAATTATTTTGACGTGCAACCCAAATAATCACAATGGCAAATGTTGACATTATGGCAATTACTACTATAAAAACTAGTGCAAGATTCATATTTCTCACCTCATATTTATCTCTTATTACTAAGCTGTAAAACATATGCGAACATGCAGGTTCACTTTATTATAAGCAAATTCCTTTTAATTAGCTATACATGTGAATATGAATTACTACTTCGGGTAATGATAAGAAAAAATTGAAGGGAGCATCTGCATGAATAAATACAAAATGTATGTATCGATAACTGATTTGACATGTAGCCATATTCCGAATTTATCGTCCAATGAATTTAAGGTGGAACTAGAGCCTGCTATTGCTCGCATTTTTACAAAGCTTTTCAATCAAATCAATGGTCTTGAAGGTCATAATTTATGGCGAGCACATTTACCTTATATACCTTACCATTATGATGAATTAAATCATGATATTGATACACGATTAAAAAAAATTTATGCGTTACTGCATGAATTCGGTGATAATCATACGAAGGAATTTGTTGAGCAGTTACCATATTTCAAGCTTAAGGGATAAGATGTAAAGACGATAGCGTCTAAAAAGCGTGCGAGGCACTGCTTTTCAGACGCCCTCCTTGAAGGATGCTAGCTCCTTCGTTACACTAATAAGGATAAGGAGTTGGCATATATGTTTACGTTTACAGATGAAAATGGTTTTAAGGTTGTTTTGCGATTTGACCATGGTCCCTTTGAAGTAGAGCCTCGCCATGTGTTGGTGCTCGTGCAGCACAAGGGAAAATGGCTGTGCGCGGTGCATAAGGAGAGGGGAGTAGAATTTCCAGGTGGGAAGCAGGAAGCAGGGGAAACGTTATTACAGGCGGCTATTCGCGAAGTATACGAGGAAACACAGGTGCAGATAAAAGATGTAGAGTGGTTTGCTTATTATGTAGTACATACAAAAACACCGTTTTGTAAGGCAGTATTTACTGCAAATGTAGCGCATATTGAAGAGTTTGTAG
This sequence comes from Metasolibacillus sp. FSL H7-0170, assembly GCF_038593115.1. Taxonomy (NCBI): domain Bacteria; kingdom Bacillati; phylum Bacillota; class Bacilli; order Caryophanales; family Caryophanaceae; genus Metasolibacillus; species Metasolibacillus sp. FSL H7-0170. The sequence goes on from NZ_CP151964.1 coordinate 3,793,198, forward strand.
GTGAATATGAAACGACAGGGCGATTATGGCTTACGGCAGACGAATTGCTCACTCATCCACATTTAAGCTTCTATATGCGAGATGCAGGTATGAAAAAGATGTTACAGGAAGTGGAATGCAAGTGAAGAAAAATGGAATAATTGAAGAAATAAGACGCTACCCTTCACCGAATGAAAAAGTGCGCTTAGATGAAATCATTTATTGGTCAAATGGCTTGCGTGTAAAGGGCTTGCTAGCTCGACCGAAGCAAGAGGGACAATATGAGGCACTGCTCTATTTACGTGGTGGTCTGCAATTTATCGGAATGGTACGCCCTGCACGAATCGCACAATTTGCCGCACAAGGCTTCGTTGTTTTTGCCCCCTATTACCGCGGTAATCGAGGGGGCGAGGGCAGGGATGAGTTTGCTGGTGAGGATCGTTATGATGCAGTATATGCCGTTGACGTACTAAAGCAGTTTTGCGATGCACAAAAAGTGCATTTATTTGGCTTTTCACGCGGTGGCTTAATGGCGTTATGGACGGCAATATTGCGTGATGATATTGCCTCACTCGTGACATGGGCAGGAGTGTCTGATGCGACTGATACATATTGGCAAAGAGTCGATATGCGCCGAGGGTTAAAGCGTATTATCGGAGGGACACCGAATAAAGTACCAGAGCGCTATAATCAGCGTACTCCCTTATATGAAATTACGAAATTACAGGCGCCTGTTTTAATTATTCATGGCACTGAGGACCAGCATGTGCAGCCGATGCATGCATATAAGCTAGAGCAATATTTGCGAAACAACAACAAGCAAGTAGAAGCTTGGTATGCAAATGGGCTAAAGCATCATTATCCACCACGGCTTAATTGTCAAACAGTAAGGCAGCTTTGCCAGTGGATGAAAAAGCAGCTAATTTAAGCGTCTGATTTTTGCGATGAATAATAAAAAAGTTGATAATATAATTGAAAATACAGCAGAATAAGGCAACCATATATTTGTATTATAAAGATACGAATGTGTTGAATTTGGATGGACAATTTGAGAAACGCCAAGTAATAATATACTAAATGGAAGAATAAGTGGTTTTTCATCCTTAATGTCAAAAATTTGCTGTAAGCCGATAAGCGTCACATAAAAATAAATAAACGCTCGAGTATAAATGGTAATAATCCACATAAATGCGATGATAACTTCAATTCTTTGGAAGAAATTACCGATAGAAATTCGCTGCGCTAATATGTAGGTCGGATAATTTTGTGAAGCTGTATTCATATCCCCTAGCACTAATATGCATAAAGTAATAATGAAAATTAAGACAATCCCGCCTAATAAAATACCTAGATAAAAGCCTTTTTGGGCAGAGTTATTTCTATTGACAGTGTAAGGATAAATCATTAAAAGCATAATCGACGGAAAGGCGAAGATACTCATAAAATAAAGCACGCTTGCAATAAATGTGCGGGGAGGAGTATCCAGCATCGGTTGCATATTTTCAAACTGAATATCTGCTGTAATGAAAATAATAAAAAATAAAAATAGCAGTAGAAATACAAGGAAAAATATTTCAGCAGAGCGGGCAAAAGTTTCTAATCCTAAATAGGCCGCCATAATAACAATAAAAGAAAATAATAGAGCAAATGCAAAATTAGGTGTTTCAGGCATAATTTCAACTTGCATGAAGTTGCCGATATAATACAGCATCTCGCTTGAATTTATAAATGCAAACAGTATAAATAAAATTGCAATGAGCTTGCCTAGCCATTTTCCTAATACTTTTTCGATTATTTCAATCAAAGTATATTTTGGAAATGTATTGGCAAGCTTGACGAAAAGCATAATTAATAAAAAGCTAAGTAAAACCCCAACTATCGCAGCAATCCAAGCATCCTGCTTTGCAAGCTTTGCTAAATAGGCAGGAATAATTAAAATGGATGTACCTATCGAATATAAAAAGGTGATAATTGTAAATTGGCGTGTGCTAATCATTTGTTTACTACTCATTCTACTCTCCGCTCCTTATATGCCTAGCAATGCATGAATGGCATTGCTAATTGGTTGAAAAATAAATGTGATGAAATCTAAAGGACTCGGTAAATAAATATGAAGACTAAGAGCGATGGCTAAAACTGTACCTATTGTAAGTAAAGTTAAAAATAGCCACATAATGGCGGTTCCTTTATTATCACGTAATATAGTCCAATGTGAGCTAATAATTACGATAACAATAACGACAACAACAAATGACATAACCATGTAGCATCACTCCTTTGTAGGGAAAAACGTTGAATTTTGTATAGTACCGGAATTTCTAGTATGCACGTTTACATCTACTGTAACCTCAACATCTGGAAAAAGGGTAGTCCATTCATTTTTTATATCTCTCCATTTTTTGGGTTCTTGCTTGTGTAGCACTTTATTAAATTGGGCAGCGTCAGCTTCATATTTTTGTTGTAAAACATGCAATGTTTTTTCTATTTTTTGTTTGATGATGTCGGATGTTTTATCATTAATTTCTTTTATCGTTTGCTCTTTTGTTAAATCAATTACGCACTTCACTTCACCAACATTTTGCTGAACATTGACTATTACGTGAATTTTAGGTGTATTATTGTCAATTTTTCCTTTGACAGTTGTTTTTGAATGAGTAATTTCTGTTGCTAAATTACCACCGTCAGGACAAGTTATTTGCTCGATTGTACCTTTAATGTTATCTGTTAAAAAATTATAGCCCTTGCTTTCTTCATCTGTCAGTAGCCCAACGATTTTTCCTTGTTTGAAGACAGCTAAACCATTATATTTTAAAATGGTAGGGACAACGATTTGATCAACATTTTCTTTGCTCATGCCTATTTCTTTACTACCAAGAAGCTCAAGAGTAGAGAGTACAAAGCTATTTTCCTCATCGTGTAGTGCATCAATTAATTCATACAAGGCGACAGTTACTGTAGAGCCCCATGCCTTTTCAGAAATTTTGAGAGAGAACCTTATTTTATTGGCTGGTATTTTTTCAACAGGTGTTAGTACACTGACGATGTCTTTCGCCGTTGTTTCATATGCAGCGATAACATTCAAATCATTGCGAAATTCATGGTCGCGTGACAGAAAATCTAATGCAGGCTTAATGCCGCTCTCTATTAATTCACTGCCGAGCACTATAATTTGTAAATGCGAAAAATATGATTTTCGCGGTGCTAACAATGTGACTTTCCGAATAGCCTCAAACAATGTAGCGCCAGTCGCGGAATACGTAGTGACAGGAGAACGCCCACTTGTTGGCTGCTTAGAAGAAATTTCACCGGGATTAACGACTTGAACGGTTACTTCGTATTCATCCCCTTGCTGGTCGATGCCTAATGCAACAACAATGGCGATGTCATTAAGCTCTTTTTTGCTCCAACAACCGCTTAAAAGCAGGCAGATGGAAATGAGCAATAAAATGGAAGCAGTCTTGTGCATTGCTGACACCTCTTTAGAAATGAAAATTTATCCCGCATTAACGGGCAGTAAGACGCCCACTTCAAGATTTAAGTGAAAATACGCTAAAGGATAAGTGGGAGATTAACTGCCCGTAAAAGCCCGATTGGTTCAACTAACAATCAGTGGGGATGAGGAAAACCCCCACTGATAGAAGTTTCACTTTATCCCGCATTAACGGGCAGTAAGACGCCCACTTCAAGATTTAAGTGAAAATACGCTAAAGGATAAGTGGGAGATTAACTGCCCGTAAAAGCCCGATTGGTTCAACTAACAATCAGTGGGATGAGGAAAACCCCCACTGATAGAAGTTTCACTTTATCCCGCATTAACGGGCAGTAAGACGCCCACTTCAAGATTTAAGTGAAAATACGCTAAAGGATAAGTGGGAGATTAACTGCCCGTAAAAGCCCGATTGGTTCAACTAACAATCAGTGGGGATGAGGAAAACCCCCACTGATAGAAGCTTCACTTTATCTTTTATATCTTTTTTTATATTTTGATGCTCTTGTCATATTTGTTTGATTCACTAAACGAGGTCTTTTCGTTAAAAATTTTCTAGGGAATAATAAAACTGCATCCTTTTGACTTTCGAGTATTATTGGTGCAAAAGGGGTCATATATGGAATGCCGAATGAACGTAAGCTACATAAATGTAGAACAAGTGCTAACATACCAATCATGACACCATAAAGACCAAAGCCCCCCGCTAGTAAAATGAAAGGAAAACGTAAAACTCGAACAGAATTCGATAGACCATAGGATGGGAAAATAAAACTGCATATGGCAGTTAAAGCAACAATAATAACTGTAACGGCTGAAACAACACCTGCTGTAACGGCCGCCTCACCAATAACTAATGTACCAACAATCGATATAGCTGGTCCGATTGTGCGTGGCATGCGTAGCCCAGCTTCACGTAAAACTTCAAAGGCAAGCTCCATTAACAATGCTTCGATTACAGCAGGAAAAGGCACACCTTCCCGCTGTGATGCAATACTTATAAGTAATGGTGTCGGTAGCATTTCATGATGAAATGTTGTAACCGCTACATATAAGGAAGGTGCAACTAATGAAATAAGAATAGCTGTAAATCTTAATATTCGAATGAGAGAGCTAACGAGAGCATTTGAATAATAATCTTCAGACGATTGTAAAAACGATGTAATCAAAGAAGGTACGATGAGTACGAATGGTGAGCCATCCACTAAAATAGCTACCTTTCCTTCAAGCAATTCCCCTGCAATAACATCTGGACGCTCTGACGTATACATCGTTGGAAACAATGAGAATTGAGCATCTTGAATTAATGATTCAATATAACCACCTTCTAAAATACCATCAATATCAATTTGATTGAGTCGGTCAAATACCTCTTGAACAATTTTATCATTGGCAATACCATTTATATGGATAATTGCTACATCTGTTTGTGTAACATCGCCAATAATTTTACTTTGAACCCATAAATTAGGGTTCTTTATTTTACGACGAATGAGCGCTGTATTTGTACGCAATGTTTCAGTAAAGGATTCACGTGGTCCGCGTATAACAGACTCTGTTGCAGGCTCCATCACAGGGCGGTCTTTAGGGTCCTTTATATTCGTCGCAAGTGCGGTCGCTAAACCGTCCACTATGATAATGGCGCTCCCATTGAAAAGCGCACTGTAGAGCGTTGCAAATTTTTGTATTTCTTGGACATTGCCAATCGTTAAGCAGTATTGCTTTAAAAAATCAGTTGTTTTTTCAATATTTTCTTCAATTTGGTCTGTTAATAATCCCATGATGGGCTCCAACAATGTATTTGTGATATCTGCTTTATTAACTAAGCCATCTATATAAACAATAGCTAAAGATTGTTTAGTTGATTCTCCGATAAAAAGTTGTCGCACCATCACATCATCACTATAACCAACAGCCTGTTGTATTGTATCAATCGTATGTTGTAATGAAGTAAATAGTGGTTTCTGATGGGCATCAGGTGAAAGCTTAGAAGGGGAATGTGTCTGCGTATCTGAATGTTCCATGTTCCATCTCCTCCAATACTTATAAGGAGAGGATAGTCAAATTTTAATAAAATTAAACGAGTATTTTACGAAAAAGCATTAAATTTAGTGTTGACAACCTTTTAAATCGAGTTATATTTTTATTGTTTTAATAAAAAAAAAACGTCTGAAAAGCAGTGCTTTCGCACGCTTTTTCAGACGTCTCTTTTACTAGTATATTAAACTAATGGACCGCCTTGTTTTGAAATAGCTTCCGAAACATTCTCGAATTTTTGGAAGTTGTCATTGAAAAGACCTGCTAAATGCTTAGCTTTTGTATCATAAGCATTTTTATCAGCCCAAGCATCGCGAGGGTTTAATACTTCAGACGGTACACCTTCAATTGCTGTTGGAATGTGTAAGCCGAATACTGCATCTTGTGTTGTTTCAACATCGCTTAGTTTACCTTCGATAGCAGCACGCACCATTGCGCGTGTGTAAGAAAGCTTCATACGGCTACCTACGCCATATTCGCCACCAGTCCAACCAGTGTTTACTAAAAATACTTGTGAGCCGTGCTCATCAATTTTCTTACCTAACATTTCTGCATAAACTGTTGCAGGAAGCGGTAGGAATGGAGAACCGAAGCATGTTGAGAATACTGGTTCTGGCTCTGTTACGCCACGTTCTGTACCTGCTAACTTCGATGTGAAGCCGCTTAGGAAATGATACATCGCTTGCTCCTTTGTTAATTTTGAGATTGGAGGTAATACACCAAATGCATCTGCAGTTAAGAACACGATTGTTTGTGGGTGTCCTGCTACAGAAGGCTTTGCGATATTTTCAATATACTCAATCGGGTAAGCTACGCGCGTATTTTCTGTTAACGAACCATCGTCATAGTTGCAAATACGTGTATTTTCATCTACAATAACGTTTTCTAATACAGAGCCGAAGCGAATCGCATTATAAATTTCAGGTTCTTTTTCTTTTGAAAGGTTAATTGTTTTTGCATAGCAACCACCTTCAATATTGAAAACGCCATTGTCTGACCAGCCGTGTTCGTCATCACCGATTAATTTACGGTCGCTATCTGCTGATAAAGTCGTTTTACCTGTACCAGATAAGCCGAAGAATAAAGCGACATCGCCCGCTTCACCAACGTTTGCTGAGCAGTGCATTGATAAAATATCTTGCTCTGGTAATAAATAATTCATAATGCTGAAAATAGATTTTTTCATTTCACCAGCGTATTCTGTACCACCGATTAAAATCACTTTCTTTTCTAATGAAACAATAATGAATGTTTCTGAATTTGTTCCATCAACAGTTGGATCTGCTTTAAAGTTTGGTGCAGAAACAATTGTAAAGTCTGTTGTATGTGTAGCAAGCTCCTCGGCAGTTGGGCGGATAAATAATTGATGGCAGAATAAATTATGCCATGCATATTCATTAATAACTTTAATACCGATTTGTGAATCTTTATCTGCACCAGCAAAACCATTAAATACGAAAAGCTCGTCGCGTTCTTTTAAATAATTAACTACCTTTACATATAGTTTTTCAAACACTTCAGAAGAAATTGGACGGTTTACTTTTCCCCAGTCAATTTTATCTTTCGTGCTTTCTTCTTCTACTGTATATTTATCTTTAGGAGAACGACCAGTATATTTGCCTGTTTCAGCACGTAATGCACCGTCAACAGTTAGAATTGCTTCTCCACGAGATGTTGCTTTTTCTACTAACTGTGGAACAGAAAGTTGAACATGAATATTTGTACCGTTTAATAAATCTTTCAGTTCGTTTGCAATTTCTACTGAATTCATCGCTTAAAACCATCCTTTTATTTATAATATTCCCAAGTTTGGTGGGAATTCATTTCTTTTAACTACAAAAAGTATAACACATTAAATGAAATAGTCTATACTAATTCGAGAGAAATTTATGAAATTTTTAGTCGGTAAATCGGAAAAAATGAATGGATGTGTATAGTATTTGACAGCGCAAAAAAAATTATGTATTATATGAAATTGAACGGATACTCTTATCCCGAGCTGGTGGAGGGTCAGGCCCCATGAAGCCCGGCAACCTGCATGACTTTTCACATCATGCGTTGGTGCCAACCTGATGCAAGGAGCTTTCTCCTTGAACGATAAGAGTGAAAGGGAACGAAAATACAATCCTTTCTCTCATGCTTATGAGTGAAAGGTTTTTTTATTGCCTAAAAAAGTTCATCATTGAAAAACCTAGTTGACAAACTAGCTGTCTAGCACTGCGCTTGAAACGATTCGCAACGCTCACTATTATATAGATAAATGCTTAAACAGCAAGACAGCCTTAAACTTAAGACGATGATAAAACTTTTCTTTATGACTATACCTTTCAAAAACCTTGTGTTAAGAGGCGGTAATGGTTTGAGTTGATTCCATATTCATGGGCAGCCATTATGAAAACGATTGATGCACAAAAGTGTAGTGAATCATTAACTGTCTGTAAAAGCCGAAGTGGCGAAGTTTGATAAAGAATGGATGAAATACTCTTCTATTATATTAAAGCATCGCTTAAAAGCTTGACATGGGTAAGGAGTACCGTATCATATTCGCAGGAACTATAGGAGGAAACAAAATGACAAATCGTAGACTATTTACATCTGAAAGTGTTACTGAAGGACATCCAGATAAAATTTGCGACCAAATCTCAGATGCAATTTTGGACGCCATTTTAGCTGAAGATCCAAATGCTCGTGTAGCATGTGAAACAACGGTAACGACAGGACTAGTACTAGTGGCAGGAGAAATTACGACTTCTACTTATGTAGATATTAAAGGAATTGTACGTGACACTGTAGCAGAGATTGGCTATACGCGTGGTAAATATGGCTTCGATGCTGAAAACTTAGCAGTGCTTGTAGCAATTGGCGAACAATCACCTGATATTGCACAAGGCGTAGACCAAGCTCTTGAGGCACGTGAAGGCTCAATGTCAGACGAGGCGATTGAAGCAATTGGTGCAGGTGACCAAGGATTAATGTTTGGGTATGCATGTAACGAAACACCAGAGCTAATGCCGCTACCAATTAGCTTGGCGCATAAGCTAGCGCGCCGTTTAACAGAAGTGCGAAAATCAGGTGAACTAAAATATTTACGTCCAGATGGAAAAACACAAGTAACGGTTGAGTACGATGAAAATAATGTACCAGTACGTGTAGATACAATTGTTATTTCAACACAGCATGATGAAGAAGTAACATTGGATCAAATTCAAGCAGATTTAAAGCGTGTTGTAATTGCACCAGTTGTACCAGCTGAGCTATTAGATGAAGCAACAAAATATTTTATTAATCCGACAGGTCGCTTTGTTATCGGTGGACCAAAGGGCGATGCCGGTTTAACAGGTCGCAAAATCATTGTGGATACTTACGGAGGCTATGCGCGACATGGTGGTGGGGCATTCTCAGGTAAGGATGCGACAAAAGTAGACCGCTCTGCGGCTTACGCAGCGCGTTATGTGGCAAAAAATATCGTTGCTGCTGGTTTAGCAGACCGTGCAGAAGTACAGCTTGCTTATGCAATCGGTGTGGCACAGCCTGTATCAATTGCTGTAGATACATTTGGTACGGGAACAGTGCCATCTTCTCAAATTGTAGAATGGGTCCGTGAGCTCTTTGATTTACGCCCAGCAGGTATTATTAAAATGTTAGATTTACGCCGACCAATCTTTAAACAAACTGCAGCTTATGGACATTTCGGTCGTACAGATTTGAATGTACCTTGGGAGCAAACAGATAAAGCAGACGTATTAAAGGAAAAAGCAGCATTATTAGTGAAATAATAGTGAAGGGGTTGTCCGAAAGCAGGCAGACGTGCTGCTTTCAGACAGCTCTTTTTTTATATAGATTCAGAGCGGAAGTGTAGTGACAAATCTTATTTATAGCGATAGCAAGGTGCCAGATGCAAATGAAGTGAGTGCTCCTGTGGTGTTGACAATAAATAGTCAACATCCTCGTCGCAAGGGAGGGTGTGCTCTTGCGGTGTTGACAATAAATAGTCAACATCCTCGTCGCAAGGGAGGGGGTGCTCTTGCGGTGTTGACAATAAATAGTCAACATCCTCGTCGCAAGGGAGGGGGTGCTCCTGCGGTAGTAACAATAAATTGTTACTATCCTCGTCGCAAACAAATATGTAAAGTCCCTTTACATATTTGTTTGCAATGATTTATAATATTGGCCTTTTTCTACATATTCACGAATAATGCGATCCATGTCTTCACGATCCTCTGCATTTACTTCGCGTACGACCTTTGCGGGACGCCCCATTGCGAGCATATTTGGTGGTATTTTTTTACCTGGGGGAACGAGACTGCCCGCACCAATAAACGCACCTTCTCCAATTTCAGCTCCATCAAGAATGATTGAGCCCATGCCGATTAGTGCTCGTTTGCGAATGGTACAGCCATGCAATGTCACCTGATGACCAACCGTTACTTCATCTTCAATAATTACAGGGTTATTTGGACTTTGGTGTATGCAGCTCAAATCTTGTATACTAACTCGTTTGCCAATAATTGTTGCTGCTACATCACCACGAATAACTGTATTAAACCATATTGTCGATTCCTCTCCAATTGTAACGTCGCCTGTTATCGTAGCGAAATCTGCAATAAATGCAGAGGAATCAATTTTGGGTAGTATTCCTTTATATGGGTAAATCATAATAAAAACGCTTCCTTTCTTTATACACACTATGCAACCATCGTATCAAAAGTAGAGAAAAATAGAAAATAAAATTTAAACAATGCTTAAAAAACCGATTATAATAGAAGAATCTATTGTAGCAATCGTAATAAAAGATATAATGAATCTTCAGTGTTAATATAGGATAAATGTATATAATGAGCGACAGTAGGATAACAATAAATTTAAGTTTTAGAATGTAGGAGGGATTGCAATGTGGAAATGGGAGGCTGATGGGCAGCCAAAGGCAGTTGTGGCAATTGTCCATAGTGCATATGAGCATCATCGCTGGTATGCTTGGCTCATTGAAAAGCTGCGTAGTGCAGGATTTCACGTTGTAATGGGAGATTTGCCAGGCCATGGAGAACAGGCACAGAATAGAGGCTACCATGATGAGGATTTTTTTAAATATGAGGACTATGTAAAACAGTTGGTAGAAATAGGGTTATCTGAAAACTTACCTGTATTTGTTATAGGGAATGGTTTAGGTGCAACAGTATTAATGAATGTTTTACAAAAAAAGAAATTAGAATGTGCAGGCGCCATATTTGTGTCGCCTTGGCTACAGCTCAAGCTACAGCCTGGTAAAATGTCAAATGCATTAACAAGTATTAGTGCGTTGACTTCTAGTGTCAAGCTTCAGCATGATATTACGATGCAACGGATGTCTCGAAATTATGAGGTATATGAGGAGCTAAAGGATGATGTTCCTCATAATACAACTGTTACAGTAAAGTGGTATAAAGATTTGCAACAGCTACTGAAGCGTTTAAAAAATGTAGAAGTGAAATTTCCGAATTTACCTATTTTAATGATGACGGGAGAAAGGGATTCAATTACCGATATACAAGTATCAAAAAATTGGTTATTACAACAACCATTAACGCATTTTCAATATAAAGAATGGTCGGATTGTCAGCACAGTTTATATTTTGAAATGGAAAGAGAAGAAGTATATTTATACACAAAAGATTTTATGAATAATGTGTTGCGCTCGTTAGGCTATATAATTTAACGATGTAAAAATACTAGAATAAAATATTTATTTGATAATAAATTTTGCGGGTTGTGTCATGTGAAAATACTTTACATACAATGTTGACTTTATTTGAAAAATAGGCATTGGAAACGCTTTATTAAAATATTTAATAGATGAAAATTGAGTATGCTAGATGTATTTCTAGTATACTTTTTTTAGCTTAAAGGCTTATGGAATCTAACTTTTCAGAATTTTGGGACACGAAATATTTAGAATCTTTTAAAAAATGTATTGCATAAAAAATGTATATGTAATATAGTAAATTTCAAAATAATACATTGTTTCAAAGGGGGATTTTGATGGAGTCAGTTGTAGGTTTTTTAAATGATGTTTTGTGGGGACCATGGTTTATTTATGCTATTTTGCTAGTTGGACTATTTTTCTCGATTATTACTCGTTTTTTACAAGTACGCCTTATTAAAGACATGTTTGTGTTGATGTTCAAAGGGGAGAAATCTGATAAGGGTATTTCATCATTCCAAGCGATGTCTATTGCTTTATCAGGACGCGTAGGTACAGGTAATATCGCAGGTACAGCAACTGCGATTGGTATGGGGGGACCTGGTGCTGTATTTTGGATGTGGGCTATTGCCTTTATTGGTGCCGCAACAGCTTATGTTGAATCTACTTTGGCGCAAATTTATAAAGAAGAAAAAGAAACAGAATACCGCGGTGGTCCTGCCTACTATATTGAAAAAGGTACAGGACAAAAATGGTTTGGTGTATTATTTGCAGTTATAGCAGTAATTGCAATGTTATTTTTAATGCCTGGTGTGCAATCTAATGCGATTTCAGGTGCGGTAGAAAATGCCTTTGGTTTAGCACCTTGGATTACTGGTGTTATTATTATCGTTTTATTAGGCACAATTATTATTGGTGGGGTTAAATCAATTGCGAATGCGGCACAAGTTATCGTTCCATTTATGGCTGCCGCTTATATGATTATGGCATTTATCATTATTGTGATGAATTTTTCAGAAATACCAACAGTTATCGGTTTAATTTTCTCAAGTGCATTTGGTGCTCAAGAAATTTTTGGCGGAATCGTAGGTTCGGCTATTGCTTGGGGAGTTAAACGTGGTATTTACTCAAATGAGGCTGGTCAAGGTACAGGTGCTCACCCTGCAGCAGCAGCAGAAGTATCTCATCCTGCTAAGCAAGGGATTGTACAGGCAGCATCTGTTTATATTGATACATTATTAGTTTGTTCAGCAACAGCGTTTATGATTTTATTTACAGGTATGTACAATGTCCATGATGAAAAAGGGGATAAAATCGTTGTTCAGCATGAATCAGCAGAATATGAAATTTACCCGACGATTTACACGGGTGAGTTTGGTCAAAATAATTATACAGGTGACGCTCAAATTTCATACGCACAATCAATTAAAGAAGGTGCTACTTATACACAACATGCTGTAGAAAGCGCTATTCCAGGCTTTGGTGCACCATTCGTAGCGATTGCATTATTCTTCTTCGCCTTTACAACAATAATGGCTTATTATTACATTGCTGAGACAAACGTTGCTTATTTATTCTCTGGAACAGCGGAGAAAATTGGTATATGGATTGCTAAATTCGCCATTTTAATTGCAGCCTTTTTAGGTACAGTACGTACTTCAGATTTAGCATGGGCTATGGGGGATGTTGGATTAGGATTAATGGTTTGGGTAAACGTCATTGCCATTTTAATCGTTATGAAACCAGCAATTGTTGCATTAAAAGATTATGATAGACAGAAAAAAGAAGGAAAAGACCCACAATTTGACCCTACTAAGCTGGGTATTAAAAATGCAGATTTCTGGGTTGAACGTAACAAAGGAAAATCATAAGGGAATAATGAAAGCTACCAAAAGTGTATGATTTGCTTTTGGTAGCTTTTTGTTTTAACTATGCTGAACCGCTTGTGTCGCAGGGGATTTTCTTAAAGAAATTGCTGCGCAGCCTAAAGCTGCGATAGCAAAAATGGCACCAAATATAGATAAGTAAATGGCAGATGAAGTGAAAGCAAATACGATGCCACCAACTGCTGAACCAATTGAAATGCCTATTTGTAATGCTGCGGTATTCAAACTTTGCTGAATATCGGATGTTTTCGGTGCTATTTGGATTAAATAATTTTGCAATGGCGGTGTCAATGCCCAGCTTAGTGCCCCCCAAAATACTGTGATAATTAAAAATAACGGTAATGCAATGATTGTAAATGGAATAAGAAGTAGCACAACAGTGAATGAGGCTACGACAAATAATATCGTTTTTTTCGTGCCTAGCTTATCATTTAGCCAGCCACCTAGCGCATTACCGCTAACAGAAGAAACGCCGAATAATAAATAGCAAGCGCTAATCCATGAGGCACTTAAATCAAAAGCTTCTACTAAAAAGGCTGTTAAATAGGCGTATAGCATATAATGCCCTGCTAGCATAAATAATGTCGTAAATTGTGCACTTAACACTTTGACATCTGCTAATGATTTTAGCTGTGTTTTTAATGGAATAATTTCGGCGACAGGCATTTTTTCTAGGAAAATGCTATTTAAGACGATCGATAAAACTGACAATACAGCAATACCTAAAAATACGGCACGCCAGCCGAATGCTTCTGTAATAAAGATGCCAAGTGGAACCCCAATTACGAGGGCTGAGCTCACTCCGATAAAAATATAGCTTAATGCTTTGGCTCGATAGCGTGGTTCTACAATTTTCGCTGCGATTGTGAGCGATAAAACGATAACTAGCGCCGTGCTCATCGCAGAAATAATGCGTGCAATCATAACGACTGTAAATGTCGTGCTTACATACATCATTAAATTACTTAAAGCAAAAATAACTAATGAAATAATAAATAATTGCTTTCTTTCAATTTTCGCTGTTAATGATAGAAGGAGTGGGGCAGATAATGCATAAATAAAAGCGAAAACAGTAATAAGTTGTCCCGCTGTAGAAATTGAAACATTTAAGTCTTTTGCAATATTAGGTAAAATCCCTCCTACAATTAATTCAACTAAACCAACCGCAAACGCAGTAATAGCAAGAATATACACTCTCCAGCTCATAAAATCATCCTTTCTTTCCAAACAAAAAAACTTCTGATTACAAAAATAAAAATTTTTGTAATCAGAAGTTTACGGTTTCTGGTAGAGACCCTCAAACCATATTATTGAGGTTATACATTCGTTATCCTAACATAAAATCAGTCGTCTGACAACTAGTTTATACAGTAAAGGGTTTGTTTATTATCCTTTGTTTTACAAATTCTATTAGGAAATCATTGATTTCTGTTACGGGGTGCAGGGGCAACTAATTTATTTCAGCCTTAGCCAGATTTCCGCACGAGGCCAACACGATGCTGGTCATGGAGGTGTTACCACAGGATGTCGCGACCTTAGTCGCCCCTTCGGCTACAATCAATAGTATGTACCTAATAAAAAACGCATCCCCTTAGTGACACACCTTAAAAGGAAGTTTGCTCTTTCATATAAGAAAAACACCGCTAACCCCAGCATTTCTCCATGTTTTCAAAGATGGCTTTTGCTATTTTCATAAGTAAATATTTTATCTAAACAGCAGAACAACAGCGTCCAAATGGCGGCTACTCTACGGCGTTTGGACGCTCTAAATTTCTCATCTTATAAAAAATCCCTTGCTTTTTGATTAAATCATCGTAATGACCAAACTCTACAAGTTGGTGCTCATAAATAACGAAAATTCGGTCAAAATGTTCGAGCTCATTTAGCTTATGCGTAATGCAAATAACCGTTTGAGGTAATGCTAATAATAAATCAGTGCAAAGGTTTGTTAAATTTGCATCAAGATGGGCAAATGGTTCATCTAATAAATAGACAGGTACATCACGTAGCAGGATACGAGCAAGTGCTAAACGCTGCTGTTCCCCACCTGATAAATTACGCGCTTGCTCTAAAACTTCTTGCTCCAATGCAAATGGTAATTGCAATTTATTTAGTAGCTGCTGCATGCGCATATTACTTTGTTCACTTAATAAATTATCCTTTATTGTACCGCTAAAAAAATGATTGTGCTGAAGCATAATTCCTAGTTTTTGCCAAAGTTCTTCGTGTTGAATTTTGGCGGTCGATTGTCCATTCCATAAAATTTCTCCAGCATTCGGCTGTAAATTATGAATAAGCAATTGGAAAAGTGTTGATTTGCCAGCACCGCTTGGACCAACTATGGCGATTTTTTCGCCCTGCTTTATCGTAAATGATACATTGCGCAATGCTTGAAAATCACTATTTGGATAGCGATAGCTAATGTTCATGGCCTGCAATGTTTGAAAATCACCCTTCTGTAAAGGTTGTACTGATAATGGGGCTGTCTCAAATGCTACCAAACGTTCATAGGCTTGTGCTGATTTTGCTTTATGCATTGGAACAGTGCCGAGTGGAATCGCTACTTCAAAAACAGTTAAAGCGATTAGTAGCAGCATCGCTAAGTAAAGCCCGTCTAAGGAGCCATTGACAACAAAATAAGCGCCAAGAACTACGACAGTAAAGGCGGTCAAGAGCGCAATCGCTTGGTTGACGAGCTGTGCCCTTAATGCAATTTTTTCTTCATTTTGCAAATCTTCCTCAAACAGAATGCTTAGCTTCTGCAAATTTTGCTCCGTAGCAGGTCGTTTGCCCGCAACAGTTAAGTCGGTTAAGCCGTAAAAATATTCCGTTAAGCTTTCTGTATACTGCTGCTGGCTAGTCGATTGCTGTCGGTTTTGCCAAAGCATCGGCAAAATCACAGTGCAAAGAATCATGCTAATGAATAATAGCAATGTAATCCAAACAGAAAACCAAATGGTCACAAGCATTGTGCCAAAGAAAACAAGTAATGCAACGAGTGGTGGATAAGCGACGCGTAAAAAAAATTGCTGTAATGTGTCAACATCTTTGGTCATGCGTGTTAATAAATCGCCACCGCGGTAGCTAGAAAGAAGGGAGTGCGCATGTGGTTGCAAGCTTTGAAAGAAGCGTAGTCGCACTTTTTCAAGCAAGGAAAACGTCACGCGATGTGAAATATAGCGCTCTGCATATTTGCTAACCGATTTAGCAACACCGAATAGCTTTAAAAAGGCTGTTAAAATTAAAATAATATAAAACGGCGGTAGCAGCGCTGCCTTTGAAATTAAAAAGCCGCTTTGTGCAAATAGGGCAACGGCTGTTAAGCCACTAATCGTTCCAGCTAAAAGTGCTAATAAAAAATCCCTTTTTTCACTTAAAATCATTTTCCACATGTTTTTCACCCCTTTTTCAGTTGCCCATTAATTACTTCATAAATCATATCAGCATGTGCGATGCTTTCGTAGCGATGTGCGACAATAACGACGGTACTGCGATGGTGAAATTGCTGAATAAGCTGATGAACAGCCTCTGCTGTTTGAACGTCGAGCGCGGCAGTGGGCTCGTCTAACAACAGAACGGACGGCTTTTTTAACCAAGCCCTTGCTAAAGCAACACGCTGCTGCTCTCCGCCGGATAAACCAAGACCGCCTTCCCCAATTTTCGTCTCAAGCCCATTCTCTAACTGACCGAACCATGCTGTGAGCTCTACTTGCTGTAAAGCTTCAAGCAATTGCTCATCTGAATAATTTGCCCCCATTTGCAAGTTTTCACGTAACGTTGCGGCAAATAAATAGGGCTTTTGCGATACGAGCATCATTCTTTCTCGCCATTTTGTTTCTTCTATAGTAGATTGTTCTTTTTCATCTATAAATAGTTGCCCTGCGTCAGGCTTGATTAACGCTGCTAGCATATGCAAAATGGTTGTTTTGCCATGACCAGATGGTCCGATGATAGCAACGGTTTGCTTTGCAGGAATATGCATTGTAATGGGCCCAATTTCTTGCTGTTGATATTGGATTGAAGCATTTTTTAAAGCGAGAGAGGGAGGTTCGGCAAAATGTGCTGTCCCCCAAATAGGCTCTCGCTTTGGTGTTTTCAACGTATCTTGTAAAATTTCTGCTGCGGCTAGGCTGCCTCTCCCTGTGTGAAAGGCGGCTCCAAGCTCCTTTAAGGATTGATAATATTCAGGAGCTAATGTTAAAACAAAAAAGGCTGGTGCAAAAGTAAGCGTTTGAAAAACAATCATGCGAAAGCCAATTTCTAACGCTACTAAGCCGATACCAAGCGTCGTAATAAGCTCGATAAAAAGGGTAGAGGCAAAGGCGATTTTCAAGACAGTGAGAGTTGCTTCCGTAAATTGCTTGTTATGTTCATTGAGTTTTTGCTCCTGCTCACGTGCTTTACCAAATAGTTTTAATGTTTGTAAGCCGTAAAGCATTTCCAAAAATGTGCTAGAGAAGCGATTCATTTTCGTTAGCTGCTGCTCAGATTTTGCCTTTGTTTGAATACCCACTAAAATATATGTTAAAGGAATAAAAGGAGCAGTAATTAGCATAATAATGGCACTTGTCGGATGCACGAAAAATAAGGTGATAATAATGCTTGCTGGTAGCGTCAAGGTTTTAATGAATTGTGGAATGTAATGTGCGTAATAGCCATGTAATTCTTGAACAGTATGCTGCAAAATAGCAATTTTTTCACCGGTAGGCTTGGCAGATGGTGTAGACCAATGTGCTATTAGTTGCTGACGTACCTTTGTTTTTACACGGCCTGCATAGAGATTTGCGCTAAGCTGTAAAGCTGCCTGTGTAGCAAGTCTTGTACAGATGGCAAGTGCTAAAAGCGCTGCAAATGGCAAAATAGCTTCAAATGATGATTTTTGAATAAAGACGCTATCAACAATTTTCACAATGCTATATGCTTGTCCAATAATCGTCACAGCAAGCATGGCACTATATAGTACAAACAGTAGCAAGTATTTTTTTTCTGAAACTGCAAGCTGCTTTAACCAGACCATCGATACACACCTCGCTTCTTGATATCTATATTGTAAAGGTATAATAAATTTGTCATTTTTGAAAAGGATTACACTCAAGCCATGAACCGTTTTACACACTTTGTGACAAAATTCTGTATGTCGATTATGTGAATAGACGTTTGTACGAAGCTACGAAAATAGATTACCGTAATATTTAATGCTACGATGAAGGCAAGTTAAGTAAGTATTCGTTGAAATATGACTAAGGGAGTGAAGAAGGTGGACTCAACTGTTTTTTGGAGTAGGGCTTTAACTGAGCTGACACTGTCGTTCCATATTATTTTTGCGACGATTGGTGTAGGTGTGCCGTTAATGATTTTAATCGCCCAATATGTCGGCTATAAGAAAAATGATATTCATTATACGATGATGGCAAGACGCTGGGCGCGTGGTTTTACTATTACCGTTGCAGTAGGAGTAGTGACAGGGACAATTATCGGTTTACAGCTGTCCTTGCTATGGCCACAATTTATGGAGCTGGCAGGGCAAGTAATTGCATTACCACTATTTATGGAAACATTTGCATTCTTCTTTGAAGCAATTTTCCTTGGTATTTACTTATATACTTGGGATCGCTTTAAAAATCCGAAATATCATATGCTGTTGCTTATTCCAGTAGGTATCGGTGCTTCCATGTCGGCTGTTTTTATTACGATTGTTAACGCTTTTATGAATGCGCCACAGGGCTTCACAGTAAAAGGTGATGCGCTTATTGATATTCAGCCCTTTATGGCGATGTTTACGCCAGCGATGCCAACAAAAATTGGCCATGTTTTAACGACAAGCTATATGACGGTTGCTTTTATTTTGGCAGCAATTGCAGCTTATCGATTATTGCGTGGGGAAAATCATATTTATCATAAAAAAGCGCTTGTTTTTACGATGAAGCTCGGTTTAATATTTGCGCTTGCTTCAGCAGTTGTTGGCGATTTTTCAGCAAAATATTTAGCGGAATATCAGCCGGAAAAGCTTGCTGCCGCAGAATGGCATTTTGAAACGGAGGAAGGCGCTGATTTAATTTTATTCGGTGTACTTGATAATGGAGAAGTGAAATATGAATTCCGCCTGCCGAAAATGCTAAGCTTTTTATCACATACTGATTTTAATGCAGAAGTAATTGGGCTTGATCAATTCCCAAAAGATGAGCATCCGCCACTTATCATACATTATTTCTTTGATATTATGGTGTCCATTGGCATCTTTATGATTTTATTATCCGCTGCTTTCGTGCTAGGGAAATGGAGACGCTGGTCTTGGGTCGAGGCGAGATGGTTTAGATGGCTTATCGTTTTAGGTGGTCCACTCTCGATTGTTGCTATTGAAGCTGGTTGGTGGCTTGCGGAAATGGGCCGTCAGCCATGGATTTTATACGGTATTATGCGCACATCAGAAGGAGCAACATCCGCGACAGGTGTAGAATATTTATTTATCGCCTTTGCCGTTGTGTACTTTATTTTAGGTGTTGGCAGTATCGTTATTTTACAGCGAATGTTTAAACGTAATCCGATTGAAAAGGAATTAAATTCAAGACAGGATGGTGAAAGCTCATGGCATTAGAAATATTAGGCATATCTG
The DNA here is from genome assembly GCF_038593115.1 of Metasolibacillus sp. FSL H7-0170. Classification (NCBI taxonomy): domain Bacteria; kingdom Bacillati; phylum Bacillota; class Bacilli; order Caryophanales; family Caryophanaceae; genus Metasolibacillus; species Metasolibacillus sp. FSL H7-0170. The sequence continues at coordinate 3,812,877 of NZ_CP151964.1, forward strand.
TGTTATGGCTCTTCTTGTTTGGCTATGTCATTGTTGCTTCCATTGATTTTGGTGCAGGCTTTTTCAATGCTTATAGCTTGGTTAGAGGAAACCATCAAACATTGACGAAAATTATTAAGCGCTATTTATCACCTGTTTGGGAAATTACCAATGTATTTCTAGTGTTTTTCTTTGTCGGTGTCGTCGGTTTTTTTCCGCAAACAGCCTATTATTATGGAACGGTATTAATTGTACCTGCATCAATTGCTTTAATTTTGTTGGCAATTCGAGGAAGCTATTATGCATTTGAAGCTTATAGCGGTGTTAGCGGACATAAAGGCTATGCGCTTGCATATGGCGTTGCAGGGCTATTTATTCCCGCCGCTTTTTCAGTCGTTTTAACAATTTCAGAAGGCGGCTTTGTCAATATGGATAGCGGGCATCCGAAGCTCGACTATGGCGCATTGTTAGCTAGCCCATTATCTTGGTCAATCGTCGTGCTTTCCGTTGTGGCAGTATTATATATTTCCGCTGTCTTTTTAACTTGGTATGCTAACAAGGCAGGAGAGCGTGATGCAACGGAAATTATGAGGAAATATGTACTTATTTGGGCAGGGCCGCTAATTATTAGTGCGTTCGGCATTATTATTGAAATGCGCCAATTAAACAATTGGCATTATGAAAATATGCTAGATGTTTGGTGGCTCTTTGCCTTGTCAGGCTTGCTCTTTATGGGAACTGTTTATTTCATATATAAGCGCAAGCACTATAATTGGGCATTAACTTTACTCATTGTCCAGTTTGCATTGGCATTTTTTGCTTATGGTGTTTCGCACTATCCGTACTTGCTATATCCACATTTAACAATTTATGATAGCTTTACCAACGAGGCGATGGCTATTGCATTAGTCATTGTATTTATAGCGGGACTTGCTTTATTATTACCGTCACTTTACTTAGTATTTCGCTTATTTGTATTTAATAAGGAATATGTGTCAGGTAAGTCTGACCACCATGTATAGGAGGGTGAAATCGTGAATGATTTTTTAATATTTGTTGCCCCATTTCTCGTCGTTGTTTTATCAGTAATAGCCGCCTTTTTTGTAGCAACACGCGCAAGCTGGGTGGATGAGGAATAAATAAAAGGGCATGAAGGCACTGAGGATAGTGATAAGTCATAGTTATTACTAAGAAAAGCACATTTTTTTTAGTGAATAATCAACTATTTTCAGTACATTACTTTTGTACTGAAAGCAAGATGGAAGGTATAAAAATCTCCGGGCGAGGAAATTGCAGTTAATTTAGCAGGTGTTTAGAGACGCTCGCTAAATTTAAAAGGGCTCAATCTAAGAACAACGTGTTCAGCCAAGGAGTAATTGATTATAGAAGCTAGGGCTGTCCAAAAAGCCGTGCATAGCTGGCTTTTTGGACAGTAGAGATGACGTTTTACAAAAGTGTTAACTCATATAAATAGAGAAAATCTCTTTTGAAAGTGTGACGAACACTGGCTTTAGCGGTGTTACCCTTCAGTAAAAGGGAAGCGATGAATGCGTCGTCACAACAAATTGGACTTTTAAGACAGCCTCTTTCATGTGTTTTAGGGCTTTATTTGATGACGGAAGTTACATATCCTTCATTTTCTCCAAGGCAATAACAAACGGAGGGGTGTTTTGCTGATTTAAAAATTCATAGCGTAGCACATGTACATATTTTTGAGGTAAGCTGCTAACGTAACGCAGCACCTCATCACGTTCCTCAGCCCCACCCTCATGTCCATGGTAAATCACGAGGACGATGATACCGCCTATTTTTAATAGCTGTAAAAGAGATTGCAGTGCTGCAATCGTAGTGTTTGGTTTCGTGATAATAGAATGGTCGCTCCCTGGTAAATAGCCTAAATTAAAAATGGCTCCTGCTACAGGCTTTGTGACATATTTTGCGATGTTTTCATGACCGTCCTTTAGTACAAGGGCACGATGCTCTAAGGCATTATCCAAAAGAAGATGTAATGTTGCATCCACTGCCTCTTTTTGCACATCGAATGCATACACATAGCCGTCATCTCCAACTAAGTTAGCTAAAAATAATGTATCATGCCCATTGCCAGCCGTTGCATCTACCGCGATATCACCTTCTTGAATCACATCTGCTAAAAGGCTGTGTGCATATTGTAATACTCGTTGTAATTTCATTTTTCGTCCACCTTATAAAACTTACTTTGCCAAGTGTTGCGGCGTTCTAACTCCGCATCAATTCCGTTTAAGACACTCCATTTATTAACGCTCCACATCGGGCCGACCATTAAATCAATTGGGCCATCTCCTGTAATGCGATGGACTATCATGTTAGGCGGAAGTATTTCAAGCTGATTGACAACAAGCTGAATATAATCATCTTGCTCCATCAATTGTAGAAGCCCTTTTTCGTATTGCTTTACTAAAGGTGTGCCTTTTAATAGATGTAGCAAATGGATTTTAATACCTTGCACATCAAGTTTTGCAACCTCTCGCGCTGTTTCCATCATCATATCGTAGGTTTCTAGCGGTAAGCCGTTAATAATATGTGTAACGATGCGGATATTATGACGGCGTAGCTTTTCTACACCTTCCACATATGTCGCGTAGTCATGTGCGCGGTTAATTAAATGTGCTGTTTTTTCATGCACTGTTTGCAGGCCAAGCTCTACCCATAAATAAGTGCGTTCATTTAATTCAGCTAAATACTCAACCACATCGTCTGGTAAGCAATCAGGGCGTGTCGCAATACTTATTCCCATCACACCTTCACAAGCAAGTGCCGCTTCAAATTTTTCCTTTAAAATATCTAAAGGTGCGTGGGTATTCGTGTATGCTTGAAAATAAGCCATCGTTAAGCCATCTTTCCATTTATGCTGCATTTTTGCTTTAATTTTTTCGAATTGTACAGCAATTGGGTCCACTTTATTACCTGCAAAATCGCCACTACCTGCCGCAGAACAGAATGTACAGCCGCCAAAGGCAACCGTACCGTCACGGTTTGGGCAATCGAAGCCTGCATCTAGAGCTACTTTATAAACTTTTTGTCCGAATTCATTACGTAAATAGCGATTCCATGTATAGTAACGCTTCCCGTCAGAAGGGAAAGGAAATTGGTTTATTACCACTATAGTCACTCCTCTAACCATTGATTGTAACACGCAATTTTATCATTTAACATGCAGAAAAATATTTTTCTTGTAAGTTTTGCAAAATAGGCATAGACTGTTATTTCGGATATTGAATAATTAATAAGGGAATTTCATGATAGAGTGCAATTGCTAGCTGAAAATAAAGGAGGAGAGAATGTGCCGAAACAAGTGTGGTATTTGGTCATAGGGATGTTTCTTAATACAGTAGGGAGCTCCTTTTTATGGCCATTAAATAGTATATATATTCATCATCATCTTGGAAAAACATTGACGATCGCAGGAATTGTTTTAATGTTGAACTCATTAGCAGCAGTTATCGGTAATCTATTAGGCGGCTATTTCTTTGATAAAATTGGTGGCTTTAAAACCATTGTCATTGGTGTCACCTTGAATATCGTTACGTTAGGGCTACTTGTGTTCTGGCATGATTGGTGGCCGTATGTCATTCTTTTAACAATTATTGGCTTCAGTGGTGGTGTTGTTTTCCCTGCGATGTATGCATTAATCGGTGCTGCATGGCCAGAAGGAGGACGTAAAGCCTTTAACACATTGTTTTTATCAAATAATGTTGGTGTAGCTGTCGGTCCAGCATTGGCAGGCTTTATCGCAGATGTTAATTTTGAATATGTATTCAAAGCGAATTTCTTTACGTATTTCATCTTTTTTACGCTCGTTGTGCTAACATATAAGCGATTTGATACGAAGAGCATGGCTCCGAAAAATGTGATTGCTGAAAGAGGGAACAAAGAGTCCAGAGCAGGGCTTTATGCATTATTAACTTTATGCTTGGCATTAGTGTTATGCTGGATGTCTTATTCACAATGGAGCGCCACAATTTCTTCCTATACACAAGGCTTAGGCATGTCTTTATCACAGTACAGTGTGATTTGGACAATTAATGGCTTGCTCGTTGTCGGCTTCCAACCAATTATTCGCCCACTCGTTCGCCGGTGGGAAAAGAAATTAAAGCACCAGCTCGTATTAGGACTTGTGCTTATGTCATTTTCTTTCTGCATCGTTGCAATAGCTGAAGAATTTACAATGTTTGCAACGGCAATGGTGATTTTAACGTTGGGAGAAGTGTTTTTCACACCTGTAATTCCTACCATTGCCAATCGCCTTGCACCTAAGGGACGACAAGGCTTTTATCAAGGTATTGTTAATAGCGCCACAACAATTGGTCGCATGATTGGTCCTTTATTCGGAGGATTGATGGTAGATTTATTCGATATGCAGACGTTGATGTGGAGTTTAGTCGTATTATTGCTCATAGCGATTATCCCCGCATGTGCCTGGCACGCAAACAATACGGAAAATTCAGAAAACTAACTACAGTTTAGAAAGAAAGCTAGTACCACGAATAATAATGGTACTAGCTTTTTTGCATACATTAATTCACTTCTTTCGGCAAATGACCTAACACCTGCTGACAAAAAGGAATGCAGTATAGGAACACCCCAATATGTGTGAGTAATGGTTAAATGACCAACATTATGTTAGGCAAAGCCTCAAGCGGATATCACATTTTTGAAGAGGGATCTTTGAGCAAGTTCAAAAAGTCTAGACTCAGTTACGCTAGGGCACGATTGATTTTGGCTATAAATCATAATCATCTTCGCAATAGGTTAAATAGAGGTCAAGGGTTGGATATTTTGTATGGGAAAGATAGGTGATAAGTGAATCTTGGTGTAAGAAGTTGAATGGTGTCGGTGCTTTAGTGTAGTAGTAATAATAAGAACTGTAGGGATAAAAGGCTAAGGTTTCTACTAAAGGAATGGTTGTATTAATCGGATTGCGGTGGATATAACGACTTACAACAATGATATCTAGGGGAGAGGGGACTAAATCTGAAAAAAATCTTTTTTCGTATAGGTGACCACTGTAGTCATATTTCTTTTTAAAATAATCACTGTAGCGCCTATTAATCATCGCCATAATTTTGCTATGAGGAACAAAAGGGGAATGGAGCAATAGGTGATAATGGTTTGGCATAATACAAAATGCAATAATTGAAAATTGATACTTTTGGTAGGTGTACTCCACAATGCGAAAAAAAGCTTGGTAGTCTGTGTGATGTAAAAAAATTGTTTGCCGATTATTTCCGCGCATAACTATATGGAAATAATGGTATGGTGACCAAAGGCGATGTTTTCTAGCCATAACAAACCTCCTTTTTATATTGTTATTAAGTTTAAAAAGAGCTAAAGATATTGTCAAATCACACTAGGCAATAAACTTTATATAAAATGTCGCAAATAGGAAAATTGATTATAAAAAATAGATGAAATTTTAAGTTTGGATAATAAATAAACACCAAAAATTTTTTTTGGTGAATTGTGTGAAAATTGTTTGCGTGCCAGGCACTTTAAAAAAGGCTTGTGCTTTCTAGCTAATTCCATTAGAATGAAGGCATTATATACAACGACTATGACAAGGAATAGTAAATTTCGACACTTTTTAGAGAGCTAGCGGCTGGTGTGAGCTAGCAAGTGAACAAATTGAACTCGCCTTTGAGTTGCTTTTAGTGAAAAAGATTAACTAGAAGCCGTGTTTTCGCGTTAAGAAGCTGGAGCTGAGTGCAGTGTCACTAATTTGGGTGGTACCGCGGGAGTCAAATTTACTCTCGTCCCTTTCTACGGAATGGGGCGAGTTTTTTATTTTTCTAAAAATTCTGTCACTTCAGTTTGAACGGTGGAAAACAAGTCGATACTATGATTTTGAGGAGGAGTAATATGAGTTTTAATCATCAAGAAATTGATAAGAAATGGCAAAAGTATTGGGCAGATAACAAAACATTTAAAACGGTGAATGACAACAGTAAACCAAAGTTTTTTGCATTAGATATGTTTCCGTACCCATCAGGGGCAGGCTTGCATGTAGGACATCCACTTGGCTATATCGCGACGGATATTTTAAGCTCGTTTAAGCGCATGCAAGGCTATAATGTGCTACATCCGATGGGCTGGGATGCTTTCGGGTTACCTGCTGAGCAATATGCACTCGATACAGGAAATGATCCTGCAGAGTTTACGGCGAAAAATATTGCGACATTTAAGCGTCAAATGAATGATTTAGGCTTTTCTTACGACTGGGACCGCGAAATTAATACGACAGACCCTAAATATTATAAATGGACGCAATGGATTTTTATCCAATTATTCAATCGTGGTTTAGCGTATGTAGATGAAGTACCTGTAAACTGGTGTCCAGCACTTGGAACGGTACTAGCGAATGAGGAAGTAATCGATGGTAAATCCGAGCGCGGCGGGCATCCGGTAGAACGTCGCCCAATGCGTCAATGGATTCTACGCATTACGGAATATGCAGACCGTCTATTAGAGGATTTAGATGAGCTTGATTGGCCAGAAAGCTTAAAGGAAATGCAGCGCAATTGGATTGGTCGCTCAGAAGGTGCGGAGGTCACATTTACAATCGATGGTACAGAGCACTCATTTGACGTTTTCACAACGCGCCCAGATACGCTATTTGGTGCAACATATGCAGTATTAGCACCAGAGCATAAGCTAGTTGCTGAAATTACAACAGCTGAACAGCGTGCGCAAGTGGACGCTTATCTTGATAAAGTAAAAACAAAATCAGACCTTGAGCGTACAGACTTAGCAAAGGAAAAAACAGGTGTATTCACAGGTGCTTATGCAGTAAATCCAATTAACGGTGCAAAAATTCCTGTATGGATTGCTGATTATGTACTTGCAACATACGGTACAGGTGCAATTATGGCAGTACCTGCTCATGATGAACGCGACTATGAGTTTGCGAAAGAATTCGGCCTAGAAATTAAAGAGGTGCTTGCAGGCGGTGATATTTCGAAAGAAGCATTTATTGGTGACGGTGAGCATATTAACTCAGATTTTTTAAACGGCTTAAATAAGGAAGAAGGTATTACAAAAGCTATTGCTTGGCTAGAGGAAAAGGGTGTTGGTGAGAAGAAAATTTCTTACCGTCTACGCGACTGGTTATTCTCACGTCAACGCTATTGGGGCGAGCCAATTCCTGTAATTCATTGGGAAGATGGTACAATGACAACTGTTCCACAGGAAGAGCTGCCTCTAATGCTTCCAAAAACAAATGATATTCGTCCAAGTGGTACAGGTGAATCACCATTAGCGAATATTGACGAATGGGTAAATGTAGTAGACCCAGTAACAGGTAAAAAAGGTCGTCGTGAAACAAATACGATGCCGCAATGGGCGGGTAGCTGCTGGTACTATTTACGCTATATCGACCCGGACAATGATGAAATGATTATCGACCCAGAGCTAGCAAAGCGCTGGCTACCTGTTGATATTTATGTTGGTGGAGCAGAGCATGCGGTACTGCATCTGCTATACGCGCGTTTCTGGCACAAAGTGCTATACGATATCGGTGTCGTGCATACGAAGGAGCCTTTCAAAAAGCTATTTAACCAAGGAATGATTTTAGGCGAAAACAACGAAAAAATGTCTAAATCGAAAGGTAATGTAATCAACCCAGATGATATTGTGGCATCACATGGTGCGGATACGCTTCGCCTTTATGAAATGTTTATGGGGCCACTTGAAGCATCCAAAGCATGGTCGACAAATGGCTTAGATGGTGCACGTCGCTTCTTAGACCGCATTTGGCGTCTATTCATTGATGATAACGGTGCTGTGAGTAGCAAAATCGTTGACACAAATGATGGTAAACTAGAGCTTGCTTATCATCAAACAGTGAAAAAAGTGACAGAAGACTTTGAAGCAATACGCTACAATACGGCGATTTCACAAATGATGGTATTTATTAACGAATGTTATAAAGTAGATTCAGTGCCGAAAGAATATGCTGAAGGCTTTGTACAAATGCTATCACCAGTTGCTCGTCATATTGCAGAGGAGCTATGGCAAAAATTCGGTCATACTGAAACAATTACGTACTCAGCATGGCCAACATTCGACCCATCAAAGCTGGTAGAAGATGAAGTAGAAATCGTTGTGCAAGTGCTAGGAAAAGTACGTGCAAAAATTAAAGTTGCTAAAGATATTTCGAAGGAAGACTTGGAAGCTACTGCATTAGCAGATGAAAAAGTAAAAGAATTTATTGTGGGCAAAGACGTAATAAAAGTAGTTGTTATCCCGGGTAAATTAGTTAATATTGTAGTGAAGTAGTGGAAAGAAGGGGGAGCTGTCGAAAAAGATAGCTCCTCCTTTTAATGTAACGAAAGTTTGTTTTCATTACTCAATTTAACCTTAGAGAAAAGCCGCAAAATTCAGTGTTTATCACATTTTAAAAGAAATCCAATAGCAGCTATAGCACGCTTTTGAGATGCCCTTAATGTATAATAGAAGAAATGCCAAAGACAAAGGATGACGACATGACAACATTATTGATTAAAGAAAATTATGTAAAAGAATTAAAAAATGGCTATCCATTAATTTTAAAAGATGCTGTAGAAAATGAGGATGCCTCAATCATAGAAGGAACACTTGTGAAATTAGTAGACAACAAGGGACAATATATTGCAACAGGCTATTATGGTGTGCAAAATAAGGGCGTTGGTTGGGTGCTAACACGTAACGCAAATGAACAAATTGACCGTGCTTTTTTTGCGAAGAGAATTCATGAGGCTGTGACATGTCGAACGAGCTTTTTTGAGGCAGATGACACAACAGCTTTCCGCATTTTTAACGGGGAAGGGGATGGCATCGGCGGTTTAACGATTGATTTCTTCAATGGTTTTTATATGGTGAGCTGGTATAGCGAGGGAATTTATACGTTCCGCGAGGATGTGTATGCGGCACTAATGGAAGTGGTAAATGCACGCGGTGTTTATGAGAAGAAACGCTTTAATGTGAACGGGCAATATGTGGAGCAGGATGACTATGTGTCAGGGGAAGAGGGCGAGTTTCCAATTATTATTCAAGAGAATGGCATGCATTATGCGGTAGATTTGAATGATGGGGCGATGACGGGTATATTCCTCGATCAACGTAATGTGCGTAAAGTCCTGCGCGATTCGTATGCAGCAGGAAAAACAGTGCTCAATACATTTTCTTATACAGGTGCATTTTCGGTGGCTGCAGCACTTGGCGGTGCAACAAAAACAACGAGCGTCGATTTAGCGAAACGTAGCTTGCCAAAAACAATTGAGCAATTTAGTGTCAATGCGATTGACTACGAGGCGCAGGATATTAAAGTGATGAATGTTTTTGATTACTTTAGCTATGCGGCCCGTCATCAATTAACGTTTGATGTTGTCATATTAGACCCACCGAGCTTTGCACGCACGAAAAAAATGACATTTAGCACGGCGAAAGATTATCCAAAATTGCTGAGAGATGCACTAACAATTACAGCGCCAAATGGTGTAATTATTGCCTCGACAAATAATGCTAGCTTCAATATGAAAAAGTTCAAAACCTTCATTGATAAGGCCTTTAAAGATTCAAACAAGCGCTATAAAATTTTAGAGCAGCACCAGCTACCGGAAGATTTTCAAGTGCCACATAATTACCCAGAATTTAATTATTTAAAAGTCGTTGTTATTCAAGTGCTTTAAGGGTAGGGAGTCCTTAGCTAGCTTTAAGAACATCTTTGTTTTTGTTTTATGATAAGATGTTTACTTATGAAAATGGAGAAATCCAACTTTGAAAAGAGGAGAGACATTGGCTTCAGCCGTGTTTATCTTAAGTAAAAGGGAAGCGATGAGATAAAGTGTTGTTAAAGTTTCATATAGACTTGTTTTAGATTCACCTCGACCAAACAGCTCGAAGAAATCTTGGTACAATAACGTGAAAGAGCTGGAAAGCTATAAAAAAAGTATTTTATTCTGTGTTTCTATTGATTTTTTAGGTGGTATCCAATTGCATCGAGGCGTTATAGATGTATATTTTGCTAACTAGGGGGGAATGGATGAAATATTTATATTTATTAAGCATTCTACTACTCGCAGGATGCTCTATAGATGAGCCGCAATCGTTTGTGTTCAATAAGCAACAAAACGAGGTACAGCAAGTGGCTGCAGAAAATTTACGAGCACCCTGGGCAATCGCAAAAATAGAAAATACTTTTTATCTAACGGAACGTGCGGGAAGCATTGTTAAAATTGAAAATGGAAAAATGGAACGACAGCAAGTTGTACTTGAGAAAGAGCTAGCAACAGTAGCAGAGGCAGGTTTATTAGGCTTTGTGCTTGCACCTGATTTTCAGGATTCAAAATTAGCCTATGCCTATTACACATATGTTGATAAAGTAGCGCAGTTTAATCGCATTATAACGCTTTATTTAGAGGATAATATTTGGTATGAAAAAGACTTGCTTATTGATCAAATACCAAGTGGGACATATCATCATGGGGGACGTCTAAAAATTGGGCCAGACCAAAAGCTATATGCAACAGCGGGTGACGCATCGGAAGCAAGCTTAGCTCAAAATCTCCAATCATTAGGAGGTAAAATTTTAAGAGTAAATTTGGATGGCTCGATTCCAAAGGATAATCCATTTCCTAATTCCTATATTTATAGTTATGGTCATCGCAATGCGCAAGGTCTTAGCTGGTTGCCAGATGCTACACTATACGCGAGTGAGCATGGTAGCGCTAAAAATGATGAAATTAATCAAATACAAGCAGGTCAAAACTATGGCTGGCCACTAATTGAAGGAAATGAAACACAGCAAGGGATGCATTCCCCACAGTTTACCTCAGGAACGGAGACAACTTGGGCACCCTCCGGAATGGATTTTTATGATGGTAAATTATATGTGGCAGCATTACGAGGCACAGCCATTTTAGCATTTGACATTGAAGCAAAGCAATACGAGGAAGTTGTAACAGGACTCGGCAGAATTCGCGATGTATATATTGAAGATGGTGTGTTGTATTTTATTAGCAATAATACAGATGGTCGTGGTAATCCACAGAAGTATGATGATAAATTATATAAAATCATTCTCTCCAATTAAGGTCTACTGTTTATACGATTATTTTGTCAACGAATTAAATGAATTCTCTGATTTTCCGCAGTGATATTTTACGATGAGTAACCGTAGGAGTACATGTTTTTTTAAGTGTCAGATACAAAAATTCCCCACCTGCAATCAAACTGTAACAATTGTTTGAAAGCTTGATATAACTATAATCGCATAATGGGGAAAGAAATTTCTTTCGCTTTCCGCAAAAAAATATGCTGAATGTAATTGACAAATAAAACATGCATTGTTAAACTGAACGAGTTGTTAAATTGGAAAGCAAATATTCAAAAAAGAGTCTTTCCAGCAAATACTTTTTGACCACTTTCGGTAAGCTTCATTTGCTGAGGAAAGTTAAGGCCATACGGACAGCCGGGTCAACTGCCGACTGGCAACGTCAAGTTGCTTTATTGATTGAGTTAGAAGCTCAAATTTTATAAGTTGGTTACTTTACAACCAGTGTAGAAATGCACATCAACTTGTGAAACGGTCAATAAGAGTAGTAAAAGTAATTATTTGCTATATAGACTCTAAAAAAACCTATTCGGTTATGTATGAATATTGAAAAGACTTTCCTCTTAGCACTGCTACGGGTTTATTTTGCGCCGTAGAAATGGGTTTTTTTACAAAGGGACTTTTCATAAACAATACATACAAAAGCAAGTGAGATGGTGCGTATACCGTTCACTTGCTTTTTTCTTTTGAACGGATAAGCACTGAATTTAGGGGGGAAAAGGATGAGTACACGATTGTCACAGCACGATGCACCAATTTACGATGCACTACAACAATTTAAAAGTAAACGCATCGTACCATTCGATGTGCCGGGGCATAAACGTGGACGCGGCAACCCTGAACTAACAGCTTTTTTAGGAGAGCAATGTGTCAGTGTCGATGTCAATTCGATGAAGCCGCTAGATAATTTATGCCATCCTGTATCTGTTATTAAAGATGCAGAGGAGCTAGCAGCACAAGCATTCGGGGCAGCTAATGCCTTTTTCATGGTGAATGGCACAACTTCAGCAGTGCAATCGATGATTTTAACAGCGTGTAAGCGCGGTGATAAAATTATTTTGCCACGTAACGTACACCGCAGCGTTATTAATGCGCTTGTTGTATGTGGAGCTGAGCCGGTTTATGTTAATCCAGATATGGATTACAAGCTGGGAATTGCACTAGGAATGAAAATTTCTCAAGTAGAAAAAGCGATTAAAGAAAATCCGGATGCTAAAGCAATTTTAGTGAATAATCCAACATACTATGGCATTTGCTCTGATTTACAGGGCATCGTCAAACTGGCGCATGACCATGAAATGTTAGTGCTCGTTGACGAAGCGCATGGCACACATTTTTATTTTGGTGAAAACATGCCAATTACGGCGATGGCAGCTGGTGCTGATATGGCAGCGGTAAGTATGCATAAATCTGGTGGTAGCTTAACGCAAAGCTCATTTTTATTAATGGGTCCTAAAATCAACGTTGGCTATGCACGGCAAATTGTCAATTTAACGCAAACGACAAGCGGCTCTTATTTATTATTATCAAGTTTAGATTTATCACGTCGTAATTTAGCGTTAAATGGCAAGGAGATTTTTGAGCATGTGATGAAGCTGTCGCAATATGCACGCGAGGAAATTAACAAAATTGGTGATTATTATGCGTATTCAAGCGAGCTAATAAATGGCGATAGCATTTACGATTTTGATGCAACAAAGTTATCGGTTCATACATTGGATATTGGTCTAGCAGGGATTGAAGTATACGATATTTTAAGGGATGAATACGATATTCAAATCGAGTTTGGCGATATTGGCAATATTTTAGCATATGTTTCTGTAGGGGACAGAGAGCGAGACATTGAGCGACTTGTTAGCGCATTAGCTGAAATTCGCCGTCGCTACAAAACAGATAAGGCAGGGCTTATTACGCAAGAATATATCGATCCGCAAGTAATTACAACGCCGCAATATGCGTTTTATGCAGAAAAGGAGCTTTTGCCTCTACGTGAAACGGTTGGACGCGTTTGTAGTGAGTTTGTCATGTGTTACCCGCCAGGCATTCCGATTTTAGCACCGGGTGAAAAAATTACCCAGGAAATTGTCGAATATATTGAATATGCGAAAGACAAGGACTGTACAATTATCGGTCCAGAGGATTTGGAAATTGCACGACTCAACGTGTTAACGGAGGTGCGGTAGGATGGATTTATGGTTTAGCGAAAGCCATACACCGAATGTAAGACTGTCGATAAAAGTAGATAAACAGCTATATAGCGCGCAAAGTGAATTTCAGCGCATCGATGTGTTTGAATCGAAGGAATTCGGACGCTTTCTTACACTAGATGGCTTTATGATGTTGACAGAGAAGGACGAATTTATTTATCACGAGATGATTACGCATGTTCCGATGGCTGTGCATCCGAATCCTAAAAAGGTGTTAATTATCGGAGCGGGTGACGGTGGTGTTGTACGTGAGCTTGTACAATATCAAGCTATTGAGCATATTGACTTAGTCGAAATCGACGAAATGGTCATTGAGGCGGCAAAAAAATATTTGCCACAAACAGCAAGCAAGTTTGATGACCCGCGTGTCCACATTCATATTGAGGATGGCTTAAAATATGTTCGGTTTTGTGAAAATGAATACGATATTATTATTGTTGATTCGACAGATCCATTTGGACCAGGCGAAGGCCTATTTACACGAGAGTTTTATGGGAGCTGTTATAAAGCATTAAAAGAAGATGGCATTATGGTTAATCAGCATGAAAGCCCGTTTTATGATGAGGATGTTGCTGCAATGCAGCGCGCGCATCAACGTATTATTGAATGCTTCCCAATTAGTCGTGTGTATCAGGCACACATCCCGACATATCCATCAGGGCACTGGTTATTTGGTTTTGCATCTAAAAAATATCATCCGGTAAAGGATATGAGTTCAAGCGTTTGGAAGGCCAATAATATTGCAACGAAATATTATAATTCGAATCTGCATAAAGGCGCATTCTATTTACCGAATTACGTACAAAAATTATTAACAGAAGTTGAAAACAAAGGAGACGAGTAAAATGGCAAAGGCATTAATTATCGGAGCAGGTGGCGTGGCATCTGTAGCAGTACACAAATGTGTACAAAATAGCGAGGTATTCGAGGAAATTTGTATCGCTAGTCGTACAAAAGCAAAATGTGACGAATTAAAAGCAAAATTAGATGGCAAAGGTACAATAATTACAACTGCACAAGTTGATGCAGACAATGTAGAGGAGCTTATCGCGTTAATTAACGAGGTAAAGCCTGATATTGTGATGAACCTTGCATTACCATATCAAGATTTAACGATTATGGACGCATGCTTAGCAACAAAAACACATTATATGGATACAGCAAACTATGAGCCAGAGGACACAGCGAAATTTGAATATAAATGGCAATGGGCTTACCATGATCGCTTTAAAGAAGCTGGTATTACGGCACTTTTAGGCTCAGGCTTCGACCCAGGAGTAACAGGTGTATTTACAGCACATGCTTTAAAGCATCATTTTGATGAAATCGAATATATCGATATTTTAGACTGCAATGGTGGTGACCATGGCTATCCATTCGCAACAAACTTTAATCCAGAAATTAATATTCGTGAAGTATCTGCGAATGGTCGTTACTGGAAAGAGGGCGAGTGGATTGAAACACAGCCAATGGAAATTAAACGTGTTTATAATTTTGAAGAAGTTGGCGAAAAGGATATGTACTTGCTATACCATGAAGAGCTGGAATCATTAGCGAAAAACGTACCTGGCTTAAAGCAAATCCGCTTCTTCATGACATTTGGCCAAAGCTATTTAACGCATTTAAAATGCTTAGAAAACGTTGGCATGACTTCAATCGAGCCAATTATGTTTGAAGGTAAAGAAATTATTCCATTACAATTTTTAAAAGCAGTATTACCAGACCCAGCATCACTTGGTCCACGTACAAAAGGAAAAACAAATATCGGCTGTATTTTCCGTGGTAAAAAAGACGGACAAGATAAAACTTACTACGTATACAATATTTGTGACCATGAAGCTTGTTATGCAGAGGTTGGTTCACAGGCAGTTTCTTACACAACAGGCGTGCCTGCGATGATTGGTGCAATGCTCGTTGTCAATGGCGAATGGAACAAGCCAGGTGTATATAATGTAGAGGAATTCAATCCAGACCCATTCATGGATGCATTAAATAAATGGGGCTTACCTTGGAAAGAAAGCTTCAATCCGGAGTTAGTTGACTAATGATGAAGTTTGAACAAGTACCAACACCAAGCTACGTTGTAGATGAAGTGTTAATTGAAAATAACTTGAAAATTTTACATGGGGTTATGGAGCGAACAGGCTGTAAAATTATTTTGGCACAAAAGGCATTTTCGATGTTTTCACTGTATCCGTTAATCGGTAAATATTTAAACGGTACTGCGTCAAGCGGTTTGTATGAGGCTAAGCTTGGTCGAGAGGAAATGGGGAAGGAAAACCATGTTTTTTCTCCAGCATATCGCGAGGATGAAATCGACGAAATTATCGAGCTATGCGACCATATCGTTTTCAATTCCTTTGCGCAAGTGGAGAAATTCGGAGCGAAAGTACGCGCAGCTGGCAAAAGCGTCGGCTTGCGTATTAATCCTGAATGCTCTACGCAGGAAGGACCTGAAATTTATGACCCTTGTGCTCGTGGCTGTCGTTTTGGTGTTACCTTAAAGCATTTCAAGCCCGAGTTATTGGGGCAAATTGACGGCATCCACTTCCATACATTATGCGAGCAAGATTCCGATGCATTGGCAGTGACACTTGATGCAGTAGAAGAAAAGTTTGGACAATGGCTACCGCAGATGAAATGGATTAATTTTGGTGGAGGGCACCATATTACGCGTGAAGATTATAACATTCCACTATTAGAGTCTTGTATTAAACGAATGCAGGATAAATATGGGCTAGAGGTTTATTTAGAGCCAGGTGAGGCAATTGCCTACAGAGCGGGTTATTTAGTTACGACTGTCTTAGAAACATTGGAAAATGGCATGGAGCTAGCGATTTTAGATACATCAGCATCCTGTCATATGCCAGATGTGCTTGAAATGCCTTACCGACCCCCACTTCAAAACTCGGGCAAAGTAGGCGAAAAGCCACATGCTTACCGCTTAGGAGGCCCGACTTGTTTAGCAGGCGATGTGATTGGTGATTATTCATTCGACCAGCCGTTAGCTGTAGGAGATCGTCTCGTATTTGAAGATATGGCGATTTACTCCATGGTAAAAAACAATACATTTAATGGGATGGCTTTACCTGCGATTGTTATTCAAGATGCGAATGGCGAGTGTCGCATTCAAAAGCAATTTAGCTATGAAGATTTTAAAGGACGCTTATCCTAATCCTAGCATATAGTTTAGTTTTAACTTCTTTTAGTAGAAGTCTCCCATCTCTATAGGTGTGAAGATGAATGCAAGCATTAGACGAGATTCAGTGGGTGTTCAAACATCCACTGAATCTTATTTTTTTATTATGCATAATACCTTTACGCAAGAGGTAATTTCAAGCTTATACTGAATGAAAATAAAAAAAAGTGGTTTTTTATGAAAAATGTAACGCATATATGTTAGATATGATAAGATAACTGCAAGAGTTAAAATAGTTAGAATTGTTGTAGAGGAGGGGGCAATTTATGAGGAAAATAGATGATAGGTTTTCTTATATTAAAAACCCAACTAGGCTGTTTGTCATTATTATTACAGCGTTAGTTATTGCATTAGTATTGGAAAATCAATTATATGCTCTCTTCGGTGAACAAAACTATGTGATGGTACATCTTATTGTAGAAATGTTTATAGTTGCAGCAACTGTTGCGATTGTTATGCAAGTATTGACTACCACTCGTTATAATTTAACAAACAGAGCTGTTTATTTAATTTCACTTTTCGGTTCAATTACGGTCATGGAAATTTTGCATACATTGTCTTATGAAGGAATGCCCTTTTTAGTGTATGAAAGTGATGGATATAGAGCTGTTTGGCTATATATTTTTATAAGAATATTATTGCCTGCAGGACTGATTTTTATATTTTCAACACAGCTTAAAATTGTAAAAACAAGCTTTGCGGTATTATTTAGTGCAGCAGTGATAACGGTTGTGTGCAGCGCTATTTATATTGTTTATACACCGACAAAAATTTTGCCGCCACTTGTAAGTGAGCAAGGTCCAACGGCATTAAAAAATACGCTACAGGCAAGTGCGGCATTTTTGCAGCTTATTTTAATTTCCATTATTTTGCGAAGCTATAAAAGGGATAAATATTTACATTATTTATTTGCATCAGTTTGTTTAATTTTGAGCGATATTTTGTTTATTTTCTTTGCTGATGTTTATCATTTTAGCAATTTTTTAGGACATATTTTTCATTTATCTGCTTTTTATATGTTTGTCCAAGCTATTTATTATTCCGCTATTGAAAAGCCTTATCGGGAGATTTCAATCGCTAAAAAATCCTTGGAAGAATCGGAGCAGGCAATGTACAAGATGGCTTATTATGATGAATTAACACAGCTGCCAAATGAGCGCTTCTTCATGGAGAAATTAAATAGCTTTCATAAAACTAAAGCGATTAAAACAGTTATTATTTTAGAAATAGACCGTTTATCAGTCATTCAATCAACGCTAGGCTCCCACTATGCAGATAGCTTAAAATGCAGCGTTGCTGACCGAATACGACACACGCTCCCAAGTAAATATAGTATCTATTTGCTGAGGGAAGACCGCTTTGCTATTTTGCTGTTGGATGATTTAGGAGATGAGGCTATTTTACAAGTTGTAGATAGCTTACAAAAAATAATGCAAAGACCGTTTCCAATCCAACATTTTTCATTAATGAGCCATTTTAATGCAGGAATTGCTCAATATCCAAAGGACGCTACTAATAGTAAGGATTTGTTTAAATATGCGGAGTTTGCGATGTATGAAGCAAGATATAGCGCGAAAAGCGTCCTATTCTATGCATCCTCTATGTCAGAAAAACGTTCAGCAAAATTAGTGCTTGAAAACGATTTACGTCAAGCGATTGTAAGGAACGAATTAATATTAGAATATCAGCCACAACTCCATTTACCATCAGGTAAAATTCATTCTGTTGAAGCATTGGTTAGATGGCGGCATAGTAAACTTGGTCTTATTTCACCAGCGGATTTCATACCGATTGCAGAAGAGACGGGGCTGATTATACCAATTGGGCAGTGGGTATTGAAAGAGGCTTGTATGCAAGCGAAAAAATGGCAGTCTCAAGGGCATTATATAAAAGTTGCTGTAAATATATCATTAGGGCAATTATTGCAGGATAATTTAGTGGAGTTTATCCAAGGGATATTAGCTGAAACCGAGTTAGATGCTCATTATTTACAGTTAGAAATAACAGAAAGCATGACAATGAATATTGAGTCTGTTACAGCGGTTATTCAAAAATTGCAGGAGTATGGTGTGACTATCGCAGTAGATGATTTTGGTACAGGTTATTCGTCACTGTCTTATTTAAAGGATTTCCCCCTAAACTGCTTAAAAATAGATCGCAGCTTTATATGGAATATTGATCGCAGTACAGACGAGGATGCATTGGTACTCATGATTTTATCAATGGCTAAGCATTTAAAGCTAGGGGTTGTAGCGGAAGGGATTGAAACAGAGAAGCAGCTGTCCTATTTAGTCAAAACCTCCTGTGATATTATTCAAGGTTTCCTAATTAGTAGACCATTACCGGCAGAAGTATTAGAGGATAGATTGAAAGAAATTGAAAGCAATGCACAACGATTATTAAAAAAAGTGAATTATGAAGCGAAGTTATTAGAAAAATAACTGATTTAACCAATATATAATAAGGAGCTGCCTAAGGCGATATGGGGCGGCTCTTTTACTTTGAGTTAAAAGTTTACAGAATATTTAATTTATTTGTTATAATAAAGTTTCACAAATAACGATTATTTTTAATATAAGAGGGAAAATAAAAGTAGAAATATGTTAAAATGACAGTTAGATAGCCATTTAAAGGAAATGACTGCAAAGGAATGAGATTATGGGAAAAGAAGTAGATAAATTTATATATATTGAACACCCCATTCGTCTAATGATTATTATCATATTCACTGTAGGTATTTCATTGTTAGCTGATAATTATTTATATGGTATTTTTGGCATGGACAATTATGTTGTTGTCCATCTTATTTTAGAGATGTTAATTATTGCAGCTGCCATATCAATCATTATCCATGTAATAACGGTCATGCGCTACAGTGTAACGAATCGTCTTGTTTTTTTAATCGGCATTTTTGCTAGTATTACTGTTATTGAAGTTTTACATACAATTTCCTATCCGGGCATGCCTTTCTTCTTTTATGAAAGTGATATGTCCCGGACTATTTGGCTTTACATGTTTACGAGATTTAGCTTGCCGATTGGCTTAGGGCTCTTCTTTTTTATAAAACTAAGGCAGGTGGATGCTCGTTATATGCTGGCATCTACTATCATTGCTACAATCATTTTGAGCAGCTATATTATCCTTGTTTATATGCCGTCATCCCCACTCCCACTACTAATCGATGCGCAAGGTGCAACCTCTTTAAAGCTCTCTTTACATGGGTTAGCAATGATTTTGCAAGTAGCATTTATTTTTATTGTAATGAAAAAAGGAACAAAAAAGAAAAATTTATATTATATATTCGCTTCTATTTGTCTATTAATTAGTGATGCTTTATTTATCATGTTTCCAGATAAATTTAGCATTAATAATTTTGTAGGACATTTATTCCAGCTTGTAGCGTACTATATGATTGTTCAAACGATTTATTATTCAGGTATAGAAAAGCCTTATCGAGAAATTTTGGAGGCAAAGGATTCCTTGGAGAAGTCAGAGCGAATTGCTCATAAATTAGCTTACTATGATGAGTTAACAGGGCTGCCGAACGAGCGCTATTTTAAAGAACGATTAAATCATGCTTTGATTGAGAGAAAAGGAGAGAAAACAGTAATTGTTTTAGAAATAGACCGATTATTAATGATTCGGTCGACACTTGGCTCAAATTATGCGGATATTTTTAAACAAAAAGTCGCACAAAAAATTGTACAAATTTTAGCATCGCAATATTCTCTCTATTTATTGAGAGAAGAACTTTTTGCTATATATCTTGAGGATTTGGATGATTGGCATTTGTATAGAATTATTCAGAATTTTCAAAAAATGATGGAGGAGCCATTTCAAATTCAGCATTTCTCTTTAAATAGCCATTTTAATGTTGGTATTGCACAATACCCAAAAGATGCCGATAGCGCAGAAGGGCTTTCGGAATATGCCCAGTTTGCAATGTATGAGGCGCGCAATGACAGCAGCAATGTTTTATTTTATGAGAAGGAAATGGCAGCGAAGCGCGCAAATCGTATTTTATTGGAACATGATTTACGGCAAGCTATCCAAAGAAATGAGCTGTATATTGAATACCAGCCACAATTTAATTTGCAAACAGGTAAAATTTATTCTGTAGAAGCGTTAGTGAGATGGCATCATGGCAAGAGAGGCTTTATCTCGCCGGGAGAATTTATCCCACTTGCCGAGGAATCCGGGCTAATTGTACCAATTGGCCAATGGGTATTAAGGGAAGCGTGTAAACAAGCGAGGGAATGGCAATTACAAAATCGCTTCATTAAAGTGGCAGTTAACTTATCATTAGGTCAGCTATTGCAGGGCAATTTTGTAGAAAGTGTGCAAGAAATTTTAGCGGAAACCGAGCTAGATACAAGCTATTTGCAATTAGAAATTACAGAAAGTATGACCATCAATACAAGCTCAATTATGGCAATTATTCAGGAGTTGCAGGAGCAGGGGATTACCATTGCAGTGGATGATTTTGGAACGGGTTATTCATCTTTATCCTATTTGAAGGATTTTCCGATAGATTGCTTAAAAATTGATAGAAGTTTTGTTTGGAATATTGATAAAAACGAGGAAGAGGATGCGATTGTGTTGCTAATTTTATCAATGGCCAAGCATTTGAAGCTAAATGTTGTAGCGGAAGGAATTGAAACGGAGCGCCAATTAGCTTATTTAGAGCAAGCTAAATGTGATTATATTCAAGGCTTTTTAGTTAGTAAGCCTTTACGTCCAACTATACTTGAAAATAGTTTTGAAGAAATTGAAAAAAATGCACAGCAATTACTAGCAAAAATAAAGTCACAAACTATATAATGACATAGGTAGTGACAATAAAGAGACAAAAGAAAGTAGTGAAACAAATGGCAGTAGCATCACATTCAGTAACGATTCCTGTAGCCGTTGAAAAAGTATGGGATTACGTTAGTAAAATTGAGCATTGGGCAACGATGGTTCCCGCGTATAAGGAGCATGAGCAAATTGATGAACGAAAATCAATTTGGACATTCGAGGGCAGTTTTAAAGGGCTTAAAAAGACAGTTAAAATGGAGTTAAACATTATCGAATGGAATGAGCCTTCTAGCATTAAGTTTGAGCTAAAAGGTTTAACGGATAATTTTACTGGTAGTGGCAAGTTTACTGCAGAAGGTACGGCAGAGCACACGACAATGACAGGCATTATTGAAGTAAATGCAGGTGGCTTATCAGGTGCGGTGTTAACACCGGTCATTAAAATGGTGCTGCCGAAGGTAACGATGCACTTAACAGAAAAAATTGCAAGACATATTCAATAATTTAGAAGATGCGATGAAGTAGAGAAATATCTATTTTCTCGCATTTTTTATATTAAAAAAATGAAACTTTTAAGTTATTACATCAGTCTAACTAAAAATTGCTATTTGGAGGTGAGCGCGTGAAGCAGCATGACGAGCTATTGCAGCAAGCGATGGATGCCTACGGAGATTATTTAGTCCGACTTATTTATACATATGTGCACAATTGGCAAACAGCCGAAGATTTAACACAGGAAACCTTTATTCGATATTATCGTTCACTTTCAAAATATCGTCACGAGGCAACAGTCAAAACTTATTTATACCGTATTGCAATTAATGTTACACACGATTATTTAATGAGCTGGAAACATAAAAAAGTCATTGTTTCAGAAGTATTTCAAAAATGGTTGAAAACAGCACAGACACCGGAGCTAGAAGTACTGCAGAAAGATGAGCAACAACAGCTTGTTCATGCGATAGAAAATTTGCCTAGAAAATATAAAGATGTAATTGTCCTATTTCATTTCGCAGAGTTTTCATTGGATGAAAGCAGTAAGGTTTTAAAAATTCCTGTTAATACAGTGAAAACAAGATTAAGAAGGGCGCGGCACATGTTAGGTCAAGTGTTAGAGGAGGGAGAGCTATATGAAAGACCCAATTCAAAAGGCAATGAAGGACGCTTATAAAGTGGGATTTTTTTCACAACAAAAGAAACTAGAGACACTTCGCAGAGCACAGCGAAAGCAAAGGGCATTATGGCCGTTTTCACTGACGGTGTTGACAACATGCTGTGTGGTGTTTTTGCTACTATTCCTTGTTAAAGGCTCGCCTCATATGACGGAAACGGTTGGTAGTAAAAGTATAGCATCTATTGAGCAGGCTTATATGGAGCGATGGCAACAGTTTACAACAGTAGTGGGAAGTAATTTTGACACGCAGGCTCGGATACAATATTTGTCAGCAAGCGATTGGTTATTACAACAAGCCATCCTCGAAGAGAAAAATGGTCGTTTATTAGCTGAGTTACTTCAGCATATGACATTCATAGTAGGCGATGCTAGTACGGAAGTAGAATTTCCAGAAATCACAACATTTGAGCAGCTAACAGCGCAAGCATCAGATTTAATAGATAAGCTTGAAAAAACCTATGGAGCATGGAATATACAAAAATTAGGGGAAAATCAATTGCCAAATATAGAAATATTTTATATGGATTTCTGGAGAATTATCGGCAAATTTGCTTTGTTTAGTTTTTTTGCTTATTTACTTTATAGCAATTGGCGCAGAAAGCGGAATTATTTTTTTGCGATTATTCAAGTGACAATTTTGCTAGCAATAATCATTAGCTTTATGAAACCTTCCAATGGACAATATGCTATGAATGAACAAGCATTATTTGAACAGTCCGTCGCTTCCTACAAGGAGTTTATGGGGGAATGGGTTGATGTATCAGAGGCTAAAATTGTTGATACAGCAAGGTTTGGTGAACAGTTATCAATTTTAATTGATGCTGGAGATAATATTTATATTTTATCGAATTTTATTTATATAAAGGAGAGGCGAGGTTATTTACGAGAACGTACAATTTGGGGAAGAGATGATGTGTTACAAATATTCTTATCGTCAGCAGTATATGAAGGGGATTCTACAGGCAATATTTTTGCATTACCAGCCAACCATAATATTGGGCGAATTGAGTTTGAAAATGTAATGACAAAAGAAATTGTAACCTTGAATATTTTAACAAATGAAGCAGGTATTTATTATTTCTCTATACCTGTTAGTATGCAAAGTGATGATGGATATTTCGCGATTCATTACTACGATCAACAAGGAAATTTGCTGAAAGGAGAAGAACCGTTTTAAAATTGAAAGAATTGATATGGAAGCTATGCTTTCCAAAAAGGAGCGATTAGCTTGTTAAATCTTGAAATTCGCTCAAATAAACAACATCGCAAAGAGCGTGTCTCAAAATCGCTTTTCAGACACGCCCTTTGTAATTTTTAGTATTATTTTAACAACGCTAAAAATAGAAGCCACAAAAAAATAATTGAGATAGGAGATGACGGCTAAAGTCTATCCGATAAGAGCACTTTGTTACGGCAACGCATTGAAAGAAAGATTTTTGTCTTATGTCTTTTACTTAGGAGAGAAACGCTGACTTTCGCGATTCTTCTCCTAATTTCTATTTTGAAGTGTAAGCTTTTTCGTCGCTATTGTCGAAAAGCTGTGCAACTACACAGCTTATTGGATAGCCCTCTGCGAAACAAAAATTAATTAGAGCCCGCGCTCATTCCCGCAATACGTCCTGTCACAAGGGCAGAAGTAATATTGTAGCCACCTGTGTAGCCATGAATATCTAAAATTTCACCGCAGAAATAAAGCCCAAGCCTTTTCTTCGAAGCCATTGTTTTTGGCTCGATTTCTTTTATTGATACACCACCACCTGTGACGAAGGCTTTTTCCAGAGGTTGTGTGCCATGCACATCCATTGTGAAGGCTGTTAATTCATGAGCTAGTGCACGGATTTTTTCTTGAGAAAGCTCTACACCTGTATGGGTGCTATCAATTCCCGCGCGTTCTAGTAAAAATAATAGCCAGCGTTCTGGTACAAGTGGCTTCCATAAGTTTTTGACCGCTTTTTTTGGCTCGTCTTTAATCTTTTGCTGTAGCATTTGGTAGCAACCCTCTTCATTATATGAGGGAAGTGACTGAATACGTACTTGAACTGCTGCACCACCATTTTTTTGGCGCTCCTTGACGATAAATTGACTACAGCGTAAAATTGCAGGACCACTTAAGCCAAAATGGGTGAAGAGCATGTCCATCGTATGGGTTACGAGTGGCTTGCCCTTTGCATTTAACACAGAAACTGCTACATCGCGTAGTGCTAGCCCCTGTAGCTCGCGTGCCACGATAAAAGGTTCCTTAGATAAGACAGGCACCTCTGTTGGGTAGAGTGCTGTGACGGTATGTCCTGCTCGCTCTGCCCACGGATAGCCATCTCCTGTGGAGCCTGTTTGTGGTACAGCCTTTCCTCCCACTGCGACAATTACTGCATTGGCACGTATTTCAGTGCTATCCTGTAAGCGTACACCGAAAACGCGTTCTTCATCTAGCAACAGTTTTTGGGCGGCTGTATGAAGGCGAACTTCAACATTGAGCTTTTTTAGCTGTTTTTCTAGTGCGTCAACAACATCTTGAGCGCGGTCAGAGACAGGGAACATACGCCCGTGGTCTTCCTCCTTCAAAGCTACACCTAGACCTTCAAAAAATGCGATAATATCTTCATTATTATAAATAGTAAATGGGCTATATAAAAAACGACCATTACCAGGAATGTGACGAATAATTTCTTCAACAGGTAGGCGATTTGTTACGTTGCAGCGTCCACCACCAGAAATGGCTAATTTTTTGCCGAGCTTCCCCCCTTTTTCAATTAATAAAACTTTTTTTTCCTGCTCTGCGGCCGCAATGGCTGCCATTAACCCAGATGGCCCACCGCCAATTACAATAACATCATACATATTCGTTAGCTCACTTTCGCGTACAATTGATCCCGTATTAACAGGCTGTAAGACCCCCACTTTAAAACAGTAGGTAAAATCAAGATGTTTAAGTGGGGGATCAAACAGCCTGTAAAAACTCGAATGGTGAAACTACCAACCAGTTGGGATGTAGGGAAATCCCCACTGGTTGAAGGTTCACTTTATCTACCTTCATCTAATTATACACAAATTGCACAATTTAATTGAGTTAATGGTCTTGTAGATGTAAACTTACAAATAGGCTAATTGCGTCGTAGTAGTAGATTTATCATGATTAAGTAGAAAACGCCTACCTCTATAGGTGGTGCGGATGAATACTTAAATTGTCTTTTATTCAGCCAGTGTCCAAACACTAGCTGATAAAGAGGAACTCAGTCTAAAACAAGTGCATACTAAGATAAAGACTGAGTGACCAACATCGTGTTGGCCTAAGCCTCTGGCGGATGTCAGGGCTTTTGAATTGTGCGAGCACAATTCAAAAACCCGACGCAATTACGCCGAGGCGTAATTGATATAAGAATAGGAAGAAGAATATGTCATCATTAATGAAGGGGACCGCGATTTTAACAATCGGGTTATTTTTATCAAAGCTTTTAGGGCTCGTATACTTATTCCCATTTTATGCGATTGTTGGAGAAGAGAATATGGCTCTTTATCAATATGCATACATACCGTATACGATTATGCTGTCAATAGCGATTTCAGGTTTACCGCTAGCCGTTTCTAAATTTGTTGCTAAATATAATGCGCTAGGGGATTACAAAACGGGTGTACGATTAATGAAATCGGGCACGATTGTGATGCTACTCACCGGCTTATTATCATTTATTTTATTAAATTTACTTGCAACACCACTTGCTAATGCCGTTATTAAAGATGAGGAGCAGTTATATACTGTGGAGCAAATTGCTTCTGTTATTCGTTGGGTTAGCTACGCACTTCTTGTTGTGCCGTTAATGAGCCTAATTCGCGGCTATTTTCAAGGCTACGGGCACTATATGCCAACATCTGTCTCGCAGTTGATTGAGCAAATAGCACGTATTGTTGTCTTGCTAGGTGGCTCTTTCGTTGTAATCGTCTTGTTTGATGGACTGCCTGAAACAGCGATTAAATTTGCTGTGTTTGCAGCATTTATTGGAGCACTGGCGGGTCTAGTTATACTGTATCATTACTGGAAAAAGCTCAAGCCAGAATTTCAAATGTTACAGGCTAATTCCATTACTAGCCATCAAGTAGCGTATACAGAAATTTATAAGGAAATATTTACGTATTCCATTCCAATTATTTTTGTCGGGATAGCCAATCCACTTTTTCAATTAGTAGATATGCTAACCTTTAACGGTGCGATGCTCGCTAAAGGTGTTGATGCTAAGCTAACAGATACATACTTTTTAATGCTCAATCTATTGACGCATAAAATTGTTATTATTCCTGTGATGCTAGCAACGGGCTTATCGATGGCTTTAATTCCAACGATTACGAAATATTATACGCTCGGTCAGCTACATACATTGCGTAGCACGATGGATAAAATGTATCAAGTGTTGTTATTTGTAACAATCCCTGCTGTAGTAGGAATTATGATTTTAGCACCTTCCCTATACCATGTTTTATATGAACAGAGTGAGAATGGGGCATTAGTGTTAATGCATTATGCACCAGCCGCGATATTATTCGCTATCTTTTCCGTTACGGCGTCATTGCTGCAAGGGATTAACTATCAAAAGTGGATTATTTTCAGTTTGTTAACAGGTATTTTAGTGAAGTTAATATTAAATATTCCGATGATTAAATGGCTGGAAGTAGATGGAGCCATTTTAGCGACGATGATTGGCTATGCGGTAACTTGCACAATCAATATTGCCGTTATTCATAAAACATTGCAATACAATGCAAAGGTGGCAATGCGCCGCATATTATTAATTTGTATTTTAACAGTTATTATGACAATTGTTGTTTCTGTTATGTATTTTATTTTACAATGGATTGCGCCAGTCGATAGTAAATTATTAGCATTGCTTTATGTGTTATTATGTGCGGCAGCAGGCGCTATAGTGTACGGCTATTTAGCACTGCGTTTAGGCTTAGCACAAAAGCTACTAGGTGCAAGAGTAACGAAAATTGCGAAGAAATTAGGCATGAATTAATCTTTAGGTCCATCATCATAATTAGGGTGGTGGGCCATTTTTCAATACGTACATATATAAAGGAGAAACTATGCGTCTGGATAAATTATTAGCAAATATGGGCTTTGGCTCACGAAAAGAAGTAAAGCAATTATTGAAGCAAAAGGCTGTAACTGTTGATGCTGTCGTTGTAAAGGATGCCGCTTTGAAGGTCGACCCCGAGGCACAGCATATCGCTGTTTTCGGCGAGCGAGTACAGTATATCGAATTTATTTATTTGATGATGAACAAGCCTCCGGGAGTTATTTCCGCTACTGAAGATGATTATGATAAAACAGTTATTGATTTATTAGACCCTTTTGCCCAGCATTTGAAACCATTTCCGGTTGGACGGCTAGATAAAGATACAGAAGGCTTATTGCTTATTACAAATGATGGACAGCTAGCTCATAATTTATTATCGCCAAAAAAGCATGTGCCAAAAACATATTATGCAAAAATTGATGGGCGAGTAACTGAGGAGGATGTGAAGGCATTTGCCACTGGAGTTGAATTAGAGGATGGTTATGTGACGATGCCGGGACATCTAGTGATTTTAACATCGGCTGAACAATCAGAAATCGAGCTAACAATTCAGGAAGGGAAATTCCATCAAGTAAAGCGAATGTTTGAAGCGGTTAACAAAAAAGTGACTTATTTAAAACGTTTATCAATGGGCCCATTACAGTTAGATAAAAACTTGAAATTAGGAGAATATCGAGAAATTACAGAGGAAGAACTAGCATTATTAATTGAAAATAAATAATAATTTTCGGAATAATTTTTAAAATGTAAAATGATGATAGGAAATATTTATTTCTTATTGTTACTTTTTTTATTTGGCTAGGAAATTACTCATATGTTTACTGGATTTTAAAATTCAAAATGATAAAATAGGAAAAGTGACCGCTTGAAATAGGTAATATGACTTAGTTCCAATTCCTTATTTTTACTTTTGATAATATTTTATTCATGTCTTATAATAGTTTCAAAAAAGGAAGACAGCTACTTGTGCTTGTTGATTACATAAATATCGCTCATTAACGTGCGGATTTTTAACGCTTAGGCTATTCATAATAGACTGTTTTCACATCCTTCTTTTGATAAACGAGAAGTAAAATTCCCAATACAATATTCAATTACACCGAGGTGTAATTGCGTTGGGATTTTGAATTGTACTTGCACAATTCAAAATCCCTGACATCCGCAGGAGGCGATGTTCTTGGACTGAGTTTCTATGATTCAGCGAGTGGTTTGGACACCCATTGAAATCGGTCTTATACTTGCATTCATTTCGCCGCCTATAGAGGTGGGAGACTTCTGTACCTGTCGTTACGCTTTCAGTACAAAAAACATGTGCTCCTGCGCTTACTCGTCACAGAAAACATTGCTGGAAGACGTTAAATTTTAATCATAGTATAGATTATCCATTTTAAGAAGTAAATCTTAATGAGGGAACGTGTTTAGCATGAAAAATTTGCATTTTAAGCTTTTTTTGTCTCTTATCATATTTGCGATTATTTTAGTAACTGTCGTCACATTTACGAACAGGAAGCTAATACAAAATGATATAAAAGAACAAACATTAAGCAATTGGTTGTTGATTGAAAGTCAGGTTATAGATGATTTACAAACAATTGATACGGTACAATATTATTTAGAGGATCAATTAACACATGAAGTGGAAAAAGAGCTACGCAAAATGGCCAATCTATATAATGAAAATCCAGATGTTGCTACATGGGATTTAGAAAGAATGAAAAAGGAACACGGGATGGAAATTTTTATTTTGGATGAGACGAATACGGTAATCCATACTACGTACCCAATTGATTTAGGCATGAATTTTAATGAATGCTGTCAAGAATTGTCGAGGGTTCTAACACAAAGAAGAATGAGTGGGGAGTTTTTCTCTGATGGCTTAGATGGTTCTACTAAGCTAGGGGAAGTATGGAAGTATAGCTATTTAGCTACACCTGACCATAAGTATTTACTGGAGTTAGGTGTGCCAATGAATAAGATACCTTTATTCGGGAATTTTAATTTTTTTGATAAGGCTAAAATCATTATTGGGCAATATGATGATTTATTAGATATTAAAATTTTTAATAAAGCAGGCTTTCACTTAAGTGCGAATGAGGATGAAATTTATTCAGTAAATTCGAGTGACCCGGAATTTCAAGAGGCTTTTCAACGTGCAATTGAAACATCTTCTGTTGTACAATACGAAAAATATTATAATGGTGGCATTGTCGAGACCTACCGTTTTTTACCGTATGATACATTACGAAATAAAGGCTATTCAACGAAGCGAGTTGCTTTTATGAAATATAATAATATGACGGAGTTGGCCTTGCTGAAAAAAAATACGCAGCAATTCTACTTCACATTAGTTATAGCGATTATCACCTCTTTTATTACGCTTGTTGTGCTTAATTTAATTTTGATGAAAACAATAAGATTGGCTGAGCGCGACCCTTTAACAGGTGTGTATAATCGGTCGACTTATTTGGAGAAAATTGAGAGACTATTAAAAAGAAGGCAGCATCAGGAAATTGGTCTGTTATTATTTGATGTAGATAATTTTAAGCAAGTAAATGATCAATACGGTCATTTAAAGGGAGATATGATTTTAGTCGAGCTTGCTAAAATACTTGAACGTCTTGCCCACAAAGAAGGGTTTGTTGTGCGTTTTGGCGGCGATGAATTTGCAATCGTTATCAAAAATGCGACGCTTGAAAAAATGGAGCACATTGCAAATGAAGCGATAGAGGAAGTTCGTCTTAAAAAGGAAAGCAATGATTTAGCTTGGCAAGTGTTATCATTAAGCATTGGAGGAACATTACAAGCAAATATCCAAGAAACAGAGAGAGATTTATATTCTAGAGCAGATGATGCACTTTATGCCTCGAAAAATGATGGGAAAAACCGTTATTCACTATCAGCCATTTCATAATATATGGATAATGCAGAAAAAGAATGCCCCCGACGAAAAGGGCATTCTTTTTGTTACGCTCTCCTAAAAAATAGGTAGAACTAAGATGTCAGTTTTACTTTTTTCTTCGTCGTTGTCCATTTACCTCGACTTGGGCTCATAACCAAGTCGTTGAAGGCTAACACATTCAAATCTCTTTGAATGGTGCGAGGAGTGATGTTGAACTCTTCGACTAAATCCTGTGTAGACACTTCTCCTTTTGTAAGAATAAACATATACACGTCTTTAATACGATTAAGCATTCTATCAGTAGTTGGTTTCATAATTAGTGAACCACTCCTTCGATCTTAATTCTCATGGCAAAGACTAGCGGACGACAATATGTGCGGAGTGCACGTAGGCTTTTGGTTTCTGCCCCAGACAACCCCTTTTCAAAAGTAATCTATCAGAACAAATATTCTGATAATATGATTATAGCGTATATGCTTCATAATTTCTATTAGTTTGAATGAATTCATAAAAAATTTACTTATTATTTACATGAGGTGAAGGAGCCGTCCACAAATATTTTTTCCGACGGCCGTAGCTTCTATATTAAATATTTGCTAAAGCCATCCGTATCTGTAGTTACTCACCGCAAAGGAATCCGTTTCAAAAGGACTTTTCAGATAATCCCTTTAGTGCTGTGTGCCAATAAACAAATGCAACAAACATGCCGCCAGCTATATTGCCTAACGTTACGGGAATAAGATTATAAATAAAATCACTAGCTATAAAAGGACTGTCTGGCATAAAATATGCGACAGCAAATAATGTCATATTTGCAATGCTATGCTCAAAGCTCATCGTTATAAAAGGTAAAATGCAGCAAAAAGTAAATAGTATTTTGGCGCTTTCTGATTGTAATTTAAAGCTACCCCAAACAGCAAGGCAAACAAGTACATTACATAAAACACCGCGTGCAAAAAGCGCTAAAAAAGAAGGGGCTATTTTGCCTGTACTTGCTGTAATGACGTAGTCAGCTAATGCCCCACTCACTAATCCTGTTGCGACAAATGTAATAGCTAACAATAGTGCGCCTATCAAGTTGCCTATATAGCTCGTAAAAAACAATTTATATGTGTGCAACCAGCTAACTGATTTATGAAAAGAGCTGATTGGCATGATGAGGGCATTGCCTGTAAAAAGGTCAGCCCCTGCCATAATAACCATTGTCAATGCAATGCCGAATGTTGCGCCTTGCAGTAGCTTTAATACGGGTAAGTCCGTCATCTGCCCGCCTAATGTCATAAGGAGTAGCATACCAAAGCCGATATAAATACCGCCAAGCATCGTGTTGATGAGATAACTAAGCTTCTGATATTTGTATAATTCATTTCTATGTAGTGCTGTTGAAATTATTTTTTGTAGCATATGATTCCCCCATGACAATTTTCTTTAATCCTTATTAACAGGCTGTAAAAATCGATTGTTCGCTTCATTTTATTTTACCTCATTGCAAGAAAAAGGATAGTGAGCTAGTGCATTTTTCATTGTTTTTTCACATAGAAAGCGTAAAATAGACGATATTAGAAAAAGAGGTGGAAGAAATGAATTGGTTACAAATTGCGCGTGAGCGTCAAGAAGAGCTGCTTGCAGAATTACAGCAGCTCATTTCAATTGAAAGCGTATTAGATGAAGAAGCTGCGTCAAAGGAAATGCCATTTGGTAAAGGACCTCTGGATGCTTTAGATTTTATGTTAAAGAGGGGCGAGGCAGCAGGTATGACAGTGAAAAATGTAGACCAAATGGCCGGCCATATCGAAATGGGCCAAGGGCAGGAGCTATTAGGTATTTTATGTCATGTAGATGTAGTGCCTGTAGGAGATGGCTGGACATATCCTCCGTTTGAAGGACGTGTCGTCGATGGCAAATTGTACGGTCGTGGGGCGATTGATGATAAAGGGCCAACGATGGCTGCATGGCTTGCAATGAAAATGGTAAAAGATAGCGGTATCACTCTATCAAAAAGGGTGCGAATGATTATCGGCACGGATGAGGAAAGTGGCTTTCGCTGTGTAAAACGGTATTTTGAAAAAGAGGAGATGCCGACAATTGGCTTTGCACCAGATGCTGATTTCCCATTAATTAATGCTGAAAAAGGGATTGCACATCTCGTATTTTCTTTGAAAAATAAGCCAACTAGCAATGAACAATTATTATCATTTATTGCTGGAAAAAGAATAAATATGGTACCAGATTTTGCGGAGGCAAAAGTAGCGACAATTTCACAGCAGACTGCTGCAAATTTCCAAAAATTTTTACAGGAAAATGGGGCAGAAGGTTCTTTAACAAATGAACATAATGAATATATAATAACAGTAAAAGGAAAATCAGCCCATGCGATGGAGCCTGAAAAAGGCGTAAATGCTGCTGTACTACTAGCAAAATTTTTGACTACTGAGCTAGCTGGTAACGGTTTAGCCTTTGCTCAGTTTATTGTCGATGTTTTTGGCAAGGATCACTATGGTACGGCATTGCAATTAAACTATTATGATGAAATGTCTGGTGAAACAACATTAAATCCAGGCATGTTGAAATTTGATGCAAATGGTGGAACGATTGAGGTAAGCATGCGTTACGCCGTAACCTATTCCTTTGAGGAAAAGATGACAGCAGCACAACAAGTGCTTGAGAAAGCGGATTTTACAATGGATATTGTCAGCAATTCTAAGCCGCATTATGTATCAGAAACAGATGAGCTTGTTCAAACATTAGTGGCTGTATATCAAAAATATACGAATGACTTTTCGCAAGTTTTATCAACAGGCGGAGGCACATATGCGCGTGTATTAAAGAAG
This sequence comes from Metasolibacillus sp. FSL H7-0170, assembly GCF_038593115.1. Lineage (NCBI taxonomy): Bacteria > Bacillati > Bacillota > Bacilli > Caryophanales > Caryophanaceae > Metasolibacillus > Metasolibacillus sp. FSL H7-0170. The sequence continues at coordinate 3,846,160 of NZ_CP151964.1, forward strand.
GGGGTAGCTTTCGGTATGCTATTCCCTGGAGAAGCGGATGTTGCGCACCAAAAGGATGAGTTTGTTGAAATAGAAAATTTAGTAACTGCAGCAGCAATTTACGCGGAGGCTATTGCAAAGTTAGCAGGCGAATAAAGTAAAATTTCAATTAGTGGAAGCTTTAACGCATAGAATAGGCTAACAGCGACATAGTCGCATACAAGTATGGGGTTTTTAGTTAATGTATATGTTTACTGATTATAAGGTTTTATTCATTTATCTTTTGCTGGCAGTCAGCGTGTGGATAGAAGATTTACTAATTGTTAATATGGAATAAAGTGGAGAAGAGGTATATATGATGGGGTATAGTTTATTAAATGATCGCATCGTTACAGATGAGGAAGTTGTTATTCATAAAGAGGACCGTGGTTATCAGTTTGGGGACGGAATTTATGAGGTAATTAAAGTGTATAATGGGCAATTGTTCACGGCGCAAGAGCATATTGATCGCTTTTATGTAAGCGCTGAAGAAATTCGTTTGACGATTCCTTATACGAAGCATAAATTGCACCAGTTATTGCATGAGCTAGTAGAGGCAAATGAGATTAATAACGGTCATATTTATTTTCAAATTACACGTGGCGCTTCCGCGCGTAATCATATTTTCCCAAGTGCTGACGTAGTGCCTGTCTTAACAGGAACAGCAGTGGAAACATCACGTCCATTCACTAACTTAGAAAACGGTGTGAAGGCAACCTTTGTAGAGGATATTCGCTGGCTACGCTGCGATATTAAATCATTGAATTTATTAGGGGCGGTATTAGCAAAGCAAGAAGCATTTGAAAAAGGCTGCTATGAGGCTATTTTACACCGAGCTGAAACGGTGACAGAGGGCTCATCAACAAATGTTTTCGGTGTGAAGGATGGTGTATTACACACACATCCAGCGAATAACTTCATTTTAAAAGGAATTACACGTCATGTTGTTTTACAATGTGCGCAGGAAATTGGCTTACCTGTGCAGGAGCAAGCGATGACAAAGCAACAGCTTCTAGCGATGGATGAGGTTTTTATTGCCTCGACAACTTCAGAGGTGACACCAATTATCGATATTGATGGTCAGCAAATTAATGGTGGTCAAGTAGGTGCATGGACACGCAAATTGCAAGCGCAGTTTGAGACAAAAATTCCAGCACCAGTTTCAATCTAAATAGAACGTCTGAAAAGCGTGCTAAGGCATTGCTTTTCAGACGTTTTTTTATTACCTTATAATAATCAAAAGCAATATTCCTTATCTTATTAGATAGAGTAGCGAGCATAGGGTTAACAGCATATCCACAATAGGATATATTTAACGCAAATGATATGTTTAAGGTGTGGAGCGCACTGTTAATAAAGGATTTACTTGTTGATTGGCGTGAAGAGCAGGATGCTCCTACGACTACTCATCGCAAAGTAAACTTTCATTTCGGCGACAAGCCGCCCCCGCAATGGAAATTAACGAATTGTTAAGTATTCTATGTAAAAGAAAGGCTAATCAACACTCATGGGATAATATTTCAATATAGCGGTGTGCTCGCCAGCTTTTAGACAAACTTATATTTTTTTGCTGGCGATTCATGTACAATAGATACTACGAAAGCAAGTAGATGGAGAGTGTTTTGCGATGGCTCAATTAGTAAAAATACAAGATTATATATCTCGTTATGAAATAGATTTAACGCGCTACCCTACACAGTTTGTTCGCTTGAAAAAAGTACAATGGGAGCGCATCAAACACCAATGGGAAACAGGCGGTGAATTAAACCAGCAGTGGGAGCATGTTGATACGACTGAGGATGTCGTTGAAAATGAGAAATCGAGGTTCGCATTTTTAAAGAAATTTTTCTCTCAAAAAAAGCAAATCATAGAGGAGCCTGCGACTGACGAAGTAGTAGCGGATGACGAATTTTTAGACGAGGAAACAACGCTGTTTTTTGAACCAAACATCGTTTATAATCCACAAACATTAGAGGAATTAAAGCGCATGTTTATGGACCAATTTTTCCACTTTCAAATGAAGTGGGCTAGCTCGACATTGCGTGAAAAATCATATGTTGACCCTAAGTATATGCGTGACACGTTACTACGCACATTATTACAAGACTTACCAGATAACTATTTCGTGTTTTATTACCCAATTTTACGTGTGAAAAAAGCGCCAATCGAGTTAGAGGTCATTGTGATTACGCCTGTTGAATGTGTTTGTATTACGGTAGTGGAGGAAGAAAATCAAGCTGTTTATGTTGGCGGTAGCGAACGTTTTTGGGTTAAAAAGGTAGGGAAGCAAGATAAAAAAACACTTAATCCTTTTATTCGATTAAATCGCATGGAAACATTGGTTAAGCAACTTTTTGAGCAAGCAGGCGTAGACATGCCGATACGTAAAGTGCTGCTTTCGCGCAATGGCTATTTTGATTATCCAGGCGCTGTTTATGGTGTGCAGTTTATTGATAAGCGTAAATATGCAGGGTGGCTTCAACAAATAAAGCGGACGGTTTCACCGATGAAGCATATGCAAATTCGAGCTGCACAGTCGATATTAGCGATTGGTCAAACTACATCGTTTCATCGAGATATATGGAGCGAGCAAAAAAAGGATGACGAATAATGCAGCTCCATATTATTTTGAATGCCTATGCAGGTAGTGGCAGAGGGCTTAAGCGTTGGCGAAGTTGGCAACCTGCTTTAAATATTCCTTACATACTACATACAACAGACTATAGAGGGCATGGCTTTAAAATTGCACAAGAAATTGCACAGCAGACAAAAAAACAGCAACGACCGACTTGTATTGTTATTATTGGAGGAGATGGGACAATTCACGAGGTCATAAACGGTGTGCTTCATTGTGAATGGATAACGATTGGCGTAATGGCGGGAGGCTCTGGCAATGATTATGCTAGAACTTATCCCACATTCCAAACGGTTGAGCAGTTGATAGACTTTGTACAGCAGCCTGCAAGAAGGCGGCACGACTGTGGTGTTGTCAAATTGCAAAAGGAGCACGCCTTTATGAATAATTGTGGCATTGGCTTTGATGCGGCGGTTGCCAAAGTTGCCAATGACTCAACTTTGAAAAGGCAGCTCGGCAAAATCGGGCTCGGTAAATTAAGCTATATCTACTTTTTAATTAAAGAATTATTTATTTTTAAACCGTTTGAATTAGAAATACTTATAGATGGAGAACGACATCATATTCACAATGTTTGGTTTGCGACAGTATGCAATCAGCCCTACTTCGGTGGGGGTATGAAGCTCTCACCAGCATCGGAAACCGATGATCAAATGCTTGAGGTAATTGTTGTACATAATATATCGGCAATAAAATTATTATTTTTGTTTGTTACGATTTTTTCGGGTACGCATATTCGTTTACAGGAAGTAATACAGCTTACAGGGCAAAAAATTCAATTCACACATAAGGCGGAGCTGCCTTGTCATGCGGATGGGGAAATATTAACTGAGCCAAACAAGCAAATGCAGTTTCACATTGAGCCATTAAGCTGGTATGCGACAAAAAATAAGTGAATCAGTTATAATAAAGTGAATCTTCAGTCCGCGACAATTTTTCGGATTGCTGTATTAAAACATAGGCTAGGAATTTTGTAGCATAGAAAAGATGTAATAAAGAAATGAGGAAAAGTAAGTGAGATTAAGAAACAAACCGTGGGCAGAAGAATTTATTCATGCACATCCAGATGTCATTTTGCCAAATCCAGAGCAGCATAAGGGCGATTGGTCAAGTGTATTTGGCAATGACCATCCGATTCATATCGAAGTCGGAACGGGCAAAGGACAGTTCATGCTAGGTATGGCGTTACAAAATCCAGATATTAATTATATCGGAATCGAGCTATATGATAGCGTGATTGTTAGTGCACTTGAGCGCATTGTTGAAGCCGACAAGCCTGCTAATTTACGTCTATTAAAAGTAAATGGTGCGAAATTACAAGACTATTTTGCCAAAGGCGATGTTAATCGTGTTTATTTGAACTTTTCAGACCCATGGCCAAAAGCACGCCATGCGAAGCGCCGTTTAACACATGAAAGTTTTTTAGCAATTTACGAAAATGTTTTAATTGAACGAGGGGAAATTCATTTTAAAACAGATAATCGTGGCTTATTCGAGTACTCCTTAGTGAGCATGAATGCTTACGGTATGGCATTAAACTACGTATCTCTCGATTTGCATGCAAATATGCCAGAGGATAATGTGATGACAGAGTACGAGGAAAAGTTTTCGGCAAAGGGGCAGCCTATTTATCGTTTAGAGTGTCAATTTCGCAAGCAAATTGAAGCATGATTTATTGAAAATATAACTTATAAACGATAATCTTCACTGCGGTTGGTGCGGAGTAGCGATATCCTCGTTCTAAACAGTTAATAATGTGTTGCTTATATAAATATTAGCTTGTTTTGTAAGGTGAAATGCCTTGTATTAGGCATACACCCGTTGATTACAGCTATTTTAATTTTTGAATTAGGGGGAGAAATGATGGATCAATATGTATTTCATAATATGAAACTATTTTGGTTAAATGGTGGGGTAACAGCTTTAGATGGAGGAGCAATGTTCGGTGTCGTACCAAGAGCGCTCTGGTCGCGCAAATATCCTGTTAATGAGCTAAATCAAATTGAGCTTGCATGTGAGCCAATTTTAATTCAATACGAAGGTAAAAATTATTTAATTGATTCGGGTGTAGGTGCAGGCAAATTAACGGAAAAGCAGCTGCGCAACTTTGGTGTTTCCGAGCAGTCAACATTGGAAACAAGCTTAGCTGAGCTCGGCATGAAGCCAGAGGATATTGACGTTATTTTAATGACGCATTTACATTTCGACCATGCGGGTGGCTTAACACGCTGGGAGGGTGAGCAGCTTGTTCCGGTATTCCCAAATGCAACGATTTACACGACGCAAATCGAATGGGATGAGATGCGTAATCCGAATATTCGTTCGCGCAACACCTATTGGAAGGAAAACTGGGAGCCTATTCAACATTTAGTGAAAACGTTCGAAGGGGAGCTAGAAGTAGCACCGGGCTTAAAAATGGTGCACACAGGTGGCCATAGTGATGGTCATGCCATTATTCGCCTAGAGCAAAATGGCGATGTGCTCCTACATATGGCAGACATTATGCCAACACACGCACATCAAAATCCACTATGGGTGCTTGCATATGATGACTACCCTATGACGAGCGTGTTTGCCAAGGAAAAGCTGATGAAGGAAGCATTGGAAAATGGTTATAAATTCATTTTCTATCACGATGCCTATTACCGTATGCTTCAATGGGACGCAACAGGCAAGGAAGTTGTTGACAGCTTAAAGCGCAGTAATGAGGCAGTGATTCAGTTTAAATAACAGAGGCGCCCAAAATGCCGTGCAGTAGCCGGCATTTTGGGCGCTGTTGTTTGCCGTTATTATAAAATGTTTGTTTATTAATATAGTGAGTGGATTACCTAATTATACATATAGTTGAAGCTCGTGAAATGATTGAGCGGACGACTGGGGAGACAATCCGATATAATAAAGGTGATTTTCCAAAAGGGCAAGAAGGTATGTATTATATATACACAGATACATCTGTCTATATAGTAAATGCAGAAACAGGGGATTATGTAAAAAGATTGTATGAATAAAATGATTTATTATAAAAGAAAAAAATCGCATGAAATCAGCACTTATGATTTGGTTTCATGCGACTTTTATATTTATAGCTTCGTCAGCTCTAAAACCGCACCTGAGCGGGCGTCTGCTGCGAATTCAAATGATTCCATTTCGCCGTCCATCATGCGTGAAATGCCACCGCGATAAACAGGAGCAGTTGTAAATCCGTTGTTAAACTCTTCTACTTTCATAAACACCCATGAGCCATCAATAGGTGCTTCTTTTTTAAATTCAGCCTTAATTTGCTGTAATACTGTATCTGCTGATAAGTAAGGATCGACGCGTTCACTTACCTCTTTAATAATAATTGCTGCTGCTAATCCCGTCGCTACCCCTAAAACAAAATCTCTCAATTTCATCTTTATTCCCTCCTTGCTCTAACTTTATCACATATAAAAGAGCGTGTAAAAAATAGAAAATTCGAAGGGCGAAATACTTTTACTTTATGTTATAATAGATGCGTAAATTAACAAGGGGAGTGTATCATAAGTGAATCAAGAAACAATGCAGCTTTTCAAAACATTAACAGAGCTTCCGGGAGCACCCGGAAATGAGCGTGCAGTACGTAATTTTATGCGCAGCGAGCTTGAAAAATATGCGGATGAGGTTATTCAAGACAATTTAGGTGGAATTTTTGGTGTTCGTAAATCTACACAAGCGGATGCACCAAAAATTTTAGTGGCAGGACATATGGATGAGGTCGCATTTATGGTCACATCGATTACTGATAATGGACTCATTCGCTTCCAAACACTAGGTGGCTGGTGGAATCAAGTAATGCTAGCACAACGTGTAACACTTTATACAAAAGACCGTGAAATTCCGGGGGTTATCGCTTCTGTACCACCGCATTTATTAACAGATGCGGAGCGTGCAAAGCCGATGGATATGAAAAACATGCTGATTGATATTGGTGCTGATTCTAAGGAAGGTGCAGAGTCAATGGGCGTTCGTCCGGGACAATCTATTATCCCTGTATGCCCATTCACACCGATGGCTAATCCGAAAAAAATTATGGCGAAAGCTTGGGATAATCGTTATGGTTGCGGTTTAGCAATTGAATTATTAAAAGAATTAAAAGATGAGCAGCTAACAAATCATTTATATTCAGGTGCGAATGTAATGGAGGAGGTAGGCTTGCGCGGCGCTGGCGTTTCTGCCAATATGATTCAACCAGACCTGTTTTTTGCTTTAGATGCATCACCTGCTAACGATACATCCGGTGATAAATCGCAATTTGGTCAATTAGGGCAAGGTGCGCTAGTACGTATTTTCGATCGTACAATGATTACGCACCGTGGCATGCGTGAATTTGTATTAGATACAGCTGAATCAAACAAGATTCCATACCAATATTTCGTATCACCGGGTGGTGGCACAGATGCTGGTAAAGTTCACACACAATTAAACGGTGTACCATCAGCAGTTATTGGCATATGCTCTCGCTACATTCATACATCTTCATCAATTATCCATGTCGATGATTATGCGGCAGCGAAAGAACTATTAGTGAAGCTTGTTAAATCAGTCGACAACACTACACTAGAAACAATTAAAGCTAATGTTTAATAAACGAGCTATCGGGAAATCTACTTCCCGATAGCTTTACATATTTTAGCCCTACTCATGTAAACCGCAGTAAACGTAAAAACTGAATTTTTTTCGTACAAGAAGTATTTCCTTAATAAAGAAAACAAATAGGAGATGATGGCGTTGTTAGTAGCAATTGGCACACAAAATAAAGCAAAAACGAATGCGGTAGAAAAGGTGATTCACACTTATTTTCCGCAGGCAAATTTTGTTCATCTAAATGTAGAATCAGGCGTAGCAGCACAGCCTTTGTCTGCTGAAGAAACACGACAAGGGGCGATTAACCGCGCAAAAAATACTTTGCAACAAACAGAGGCAGATTGGGGTTTTGGCTTAGAAGGCGGTGTGCAGCCAGTAGGTGAAGAGCTGTACTGCTGCAATTGGGGAGCAGTTGCATTGAAGGATGGAACTGTTATTAGTAGTGCAGGGGCACAATTTGTTTTACCTAGGTCAGTAGCAAGCGAGGTACGAGCAGGGAAAGAGCTCGGACCAGTAATGGATGCTTTTGCAAAGAAGGAAAATACCCGTCACAATGAAGGCGCAATTGGTATTTTTACGAATAATTTAATAAATCGCCAACAAATGTTTGAGCATATCGTAACATTGTTGGTCGGTCAAATAATGTATTTGGATAGGAAATAAGCAATGTATTTGCACATTTACCTCAAAATAAATTACAATATATGCTGTAATAGAAAGTGAGGGAATTTGTATGAATCGCAAATGGCTTCATGGCCTTGCAATTACGACGCTTGCATTTACGCTAACAGGCTGTGGCAAGTCAGTGCAGGAGCAAATTGAAGTTGGGGTGGCAAGCGCTGAAACAATTTTTCAGGAAAGTGCTGAAGCACCTAACACAACAATTGGTTCAATCGAATTGTTTGTACCTAAATCCTATACGGTAGAGCAAGGTGCAAATGAAATGAACTACATTTTAACTAAAGATAAAGATTCTTATATATTATTTGTCAATACGAATGAACAAGAAGACAGCAAGTTGCATTATGACAATCTCATTGCCGATGAAACGAAAAATATTGTGAAATCACAAGAAATTGAAACAACGAATGAATTTGGTTTTTCAGCAGTTGTTCAGCTTGATGACAAACAGTATGAGTTAATCGTGAGTAGTGGCGGTATTAAAATGACGACGCTTTCTGAAGATCGCAAAATCGAAGAAAAGCTACATACAATGATGCAAATTGTTCGTTCTGTACAAATTACAAAATAACGATATTTATTTTGATTGAGAATTAAAATAAGCCTAAGTAAATGCCACAGGTTTTGAAGCCAAGCTTGCTAAAAATCTGCTGGGATGGTTTTGATAAAGCGTCCAAATGCTACAGCAGGGCGCTCTTTTTTGTTATAATAATATCGGTTTATCCCGTATTAACAGGCTATAAATCCCCTAGGCTTCAAAATAATATGTAAAGAAATATTGGAGTGTGGAACAAACAACCTAGAAAAAACTGATTGATGAAACGACCAATCAGTGGAGGATGAAAAAACACTGAGGGAAGGTTCACTTTATTTAAAAGGAGGGACAAATGTGAAATCTCCAGAACTTGTGGAAACATTAAAAAAACAGCTTGGTGAAGAGCTTTTTGATTGGTCTTATGATAAAGAGACAGATAAAGTGCGTTTACAGCATAAAGTATTGCAGCGTGGGATGGATATTTCGTTGTCTGAAATATTAGCGAAGTATACGACGAAGAAACAGGCGGCAATCGATGAGGTTGTCTATACAATTGAGCAAACATTTGCAGCAATGCTACAGGAGCAGGAGGTAGGTTTTGAGCAATTGTCTGCGGTTTACCCAATTATTCGTTCAGGCTCATTTCCGAAAAAGTCCAAGGACGGGCACTCATTCATAACGACAGAACATACGGCGGAAACGCGAATTTTTTATGCACTTGATTTAGGAACAACGTATCGTTTAATTGATGAAGCAATGCTAGAAAAGCTTGGCGTTACAGCGGAGCAAGTGCGAGAGATTGCACGCTTTTCAGTGAAAAAATTGCCGACCGCAACGAAAAAAGATGAGGTAGCAGGCAGTATATTTTATTTTGTCAATCATAACGATGGTTATGATGCAAGTCGTATTTTAAATGACCAGTTTTTAAAGGAGATGGCCGCGCAAATTGAAGGCGATATGACCGTATCTGTGCCGCATCAGGATGTGCTAATAATAGGTGATATTCGCAATGAAGTAGGGTATGATGTATTGGCGCAGATGACGATGCACTTCTTTTCCGTAGGAGCGGTACCTATCACATCTTTATCGTTTATTTATGATGAGGGCAATTTAGAGCCAATTTTTATTCTCGCAAAAAACAAAGTAAAAAAGGAGCAAGAGAAAAAATGAATGTAGCATATAACAAAGAGCATGTTGGTGATGTGCTTTTAGTACAACTAGCAACAGAGAAAATTATTACAACAGTAGTGGACAGACAAGGCGATGTAGCTTTATTAAAAGAAGAAGCAACAGGGGAAGTAAAGGCATTCAACTTATTTAATGCCAGCAAATATATCGAGCTGACAGCAAGAGGCATTGTAGAGCTAACGCCAGAGCTTGTGGAAAAAATCGAAGCAGCATTAACAGCAAATAATGTCACATTATCATTAGATGTGGATTTTTCACCGAAATTCGTTATCGGTTATGTAGAAACGAAGGAGAAGCATCCAAATGCTGATAAATTAAGTGTTTGTAAAGTAAATGTAGGCGATGAAACACTGCAAATCGTTTGTGGTGCACCGAATGTAGAAGCGGGACAAAAAGTAGTTGTCGCAAAAATTGGTGCAGTTATGCCTTCAGGTTTACTCATTAAAGAAGGAAATTTACGCGGGGTAGATTCATTTGGTATGCTATGCTCAGCACGTGAGCTAGAAATTCCAAATGCGCCTTCTGAAAAAGGAATTTTAGTATTAGCGGAAGATGTTGAAGTAGGTTCAGCGTTTGAAATTCCAACGCGCTAAAATTTTAGAGGCTGTTTGAAAAGGTATTCTCTTTTCAAACAGCCTCTATTTTTGCCTAAGGCTAATCTCACCTCAAAATGAATTATTCAACAAAGGCTTAAAAACACACATTTTAAAATTAAAAAGAACAAGGTAAAACGTGTTTTTTCTTTCATCTAATTGTGAATCATCTTTCAACAAGTCGATAAACCTCCCTTTCTCTTAATATTTCCCTATTTGCACTGCGTAAACTCTGCCTCAATGGCTTAAAATATGGTATGCTTTTAGTATTCTATTTTCTAAAATAATGAGTTTTTTTAAAGAAAAGAGTGAGCATATGAATTGGTTTAAAAAGCAAATAAATAAAATTTTATATACAGATGAGCAATATGATGAGTACGAGCAAGAGGTTGAGCAAAACGAGCAGTTTACGCAACAGCCGCAAATGAAAAAGACAACCTTCCGTTTCCCCCTTATTGCAGATGAGGAGTTAATCGAAAAAAAACCAGCGCCTCAAGCGATGCAGCAACGTCAAATGGACAATATAGAAATAGACCAGTCAACATTTGAGTTGCCAAGGCATTTACGAGAGGAACAGCAGGAGATTTATGATGTAGAGGTATCAGGTATTCGCGAACTATTAGCGCGCAGACAAAAAAACAAAGGGCAGGTCAATGTTTTTCGTAGTCAGCCGCAGGGACGGCGTAATAATTCTTTGAGAGAAGAAAAAGATTTTTTAACGCCTACAAAATCTCGTGAGAAAAATGAGCCAAAGCAAACAACGGTTAGTCCTTTACAAAATCGTAAACGCTTTATACCAACTGATGTACCATCGCCCGTTTACGGTTTTGGTAAGCCTAAGCCGATTGAACAATTGTTGCCGAAGAAAGATGAAGAACTTGCAAAACCGATTGTGCCAGAGGAGCAATCGGCGCCAGCGCCACAATTCACCGAAGCGCCGTTCATCGAAGAAATCCCACAAGCACAAGAGTTAACAGCAACATTTGAGGTCCCATCTTTATCAACGATTGAAATATTAGAGGATGGTCAAGCACCACAGCCAGTAGATTTGAATACATCTGATTATAAGGATATAGAGCAACCGCCTATTATGGATGAGCAGGATGAGTTTGATTTGCTAAGTGAATTGAAGGTGGAAAATTTAAAAATTGAAAACTCAACAATCCATATCGGTCAATTGCATGTGGAGCAAGCGCCGCCATCAGAGGAAGGTGCTATTGAAACAGGTGGCAGCCGTTTGCCATTTAATGTTTTAATGTTAAAGTCTGATAAGCAAAAGCAACTTGCAAAGGAATTTGTTAAGCAACATCTACAACAGCAAGAAATGAAAATGGTGAAAGAAGAGCATGAACAGCAAGTTGCAGCTACTCTAGTTCAAGAAAAGCAGCCAATTGAAATGCCATTACAACAACAAGTAAAGGCTGTTGAAACCGCGCATGAAGTAAAAAATCAAACGGAGGAGCAGTCGCCTGCTAAAGCTACTGCAGCAGTAAAGGAAACGCCGATGCTGCAAGAGAAAACAGTTACTGCTGCTCAGCCAAAGTCGCAATATGAAAAACCTTCTACCACATTTTTAGCGCCTGCTGAGCAAAAAACGGAAGATTATGATTGGATGGAGCAACAAGCGGAGGCATTAGTAGAGGCACTTTCTTATCATCAAGTGACTGCGCAAGTCGAATCAATTATGCAAGGACCGGCTGTAACACAATTTGAAATTACGATTGGGCAAGGCACGAAGGTAAGTAAAATTCGCAACTTAGCTGATGACTTAAAGCTAGCGTTAGCGGCGAAGGATATTCGAATTCAAGCTCCAATTCCCGGAAAGCGCACGATTGGTATTGAAATACCGAATTTAATTTCCCGTGCTGTCCGTTTATCGGAGGTAACGAATAGCGTAGCCTTTAAAGAATCAGAATCGCCAATGGAGGCGGCACTTGGTTTAGATTTAACTGGTAAGCCAGTTACATTAGATTTGCGAAAAATGCCACATGGCTTAATTGCAGGTGCTACTGGCTCTGGAAAATCTGTTTGTATTAACTCAATTTTGGTTAGTCTATTATATAAAGCAGATCCAAATGAATTAAAGCTTATGCTAATCGACCCAAAAATGGTGGAGCTAGCACCATTTAATCATATTCCTCATTTAGTTAGCCCTGTTATTACAGATGTGAAGGCAGCAGCGGCAGCTTTAAAATGGGCAGTTGAGGAAATGGAGCGTCGCTATCAGCTATTTATGCATGCAGAAGTACGTGATATAACACGTTTCAATGCGATAGCAGAGGCAAATGGACAATACGCACAAAAGCTTCCATATTTATTAATTGTGATTGATGAATTAGCCGATTTAATGATGATGGCACCTACAGATGTAGAGGATGCCATTTGCCGTATTGCTCAGAAGGCCCGCGCATGTGGTATTCACTTAATTGTAGCGACACAGCGTCCTTCTGTAGATGTCATTACAGGCTTAATTAAGGCCAATATTCCAACGCGTATTGCATTTGCGGTATCATCACAAATTGACTCACGTACGATTCTTGATATACAAGGAGCAGAACGTTTGCTTGGGCGTGGAGATATGCTGTATTTAGGAAATGGCATGTCAGCACCACAGCGTATTCAAGGGACATTTGTAACGGATGACGAGATTGAGGAAGTAATTCGTTACGTGCGTAGCCAAGGACAGCCTGATTATATTTTTGAGCAAGAGGAGCTATTAAAGAAAGTTGAAACAATTGAGGCACAGGATGAACTTTTTGAAGAAGTATGTCGCTTTGTTTATGAGCAGGGAGCTGTTTCTACATCGTCAATCCAACGCAAATATCATATCGGCTATAATCGAGCAGCAAGGCTGATAGAAATGTTAGAGAAGCATGGTTTTGTGTCAGAGCAGAGAGGAAGTAAGCCACGAGAATCTTTCATCACAGAATCTGATTTAGAAAACTTATAAAAGTGCCAGGCACCGAAACAATTCTGATAATTTACTACAATTTAGCAGAAGATTGTTCAAAAAAGTTAGTTGAATGAAGCTTTTTCCGTATTAACAGGCTGTAGGATTGCCATATTAAAACTAAAAGTTTAAGTGCGGTCAACAGCCTGTAAAAATCGAATTTGGCAAACTTGATGTTGATTACACAAGCGTTTTCATAGAATGTAAAGTCTTTAGCTTGTGTTCTTCTATCAACAAACTACGCGGGATGAGTGAAAACTTTGCTGAAGGACGTTGAACAGCTCTAGCTGCTATAAATGTAGGAAAAATTAGAATAGTCGTTCATTTATTGTTCTACATATTTAATGCTATAATAAATTAGTATTTTTCACTATAACAGATAATAATTACTTTGTAGTGACAGCTATAGACATTATTTGCTGCGGGTAGCAGCAGGATGCGAATACAAAGTTTTAGGTGAAGGAGAGAAGAGGAGTTCATTGTTTTTCTACCGATATAACGCCGATTATATAGATGCTATGCGCATGGATAGGTCTGTTATTGATTGAGCTTCAATCTTCACCCTACTTGAACATATAAATTTTTGCAATTTTAAACAGGATCGCTGTATCCTAGGAGGTTTCAACATGACACGTTATCATTTTACAGGTATTAAAGGCTCTGGTATGAGTCCATTAGCTCAAATTCTTTTTGATTCTGGTGAACAAGTTCAAGGTTCGGATGTAGAAACATATTACTTTACTGAAAAACCATTACGCGATAGAGGAATTATCATTTTACCATTTGATGCAAATAATATTGAGCAAGGAATGACAGTTATTGCAGGAAATGCATTTCCTGATGACCATCCTGAGCTTATACGCGCACGTGAGCTAGGTGTAGAAGTTGTTCGTTATCATAAATTTTTAGGGGATTATAGCAATCATTATACATCTATTGCTATTACAGGCTCACATGGAAAAACATCTACAACGGGCCTAATGAGCCATGTTATTGGCGGCTATATGCCAACGTCTTACCTAATAGGAGACGGAACAGGGGCAGGAATGGAAAATGCAAAGTATTTCGTTATGGAGGCATGTGAATATCGACGCCATTTTTTAGCGTATAATCCAGATTATGCAGTAATGACAAATATAGACTTTGACCATCCAGATTATTTTGCGAGTGTTGACGATGTGTTCGATGCCTTTCAATCGTTAGCGATGCAAGTGAAGAAAGCAATTATTGCTTGTGGAGATGATGAGCAATTGCAGCGCATTCAGGCACAAGTACCTGTTGTTTATTATGGCTTTGATGCTGAAAACGACTTTGCAGCGCGCAACGTTGTTAAGACAACAGAAGGCACAGAATTCGAAGTGTATGTGCGCAATGAATTTTATGCAACATTCTTTATTCCACAATTTGGTGACCATGCAATATTAAATGCATTGGCTGTTATTTCTCTTTGTCACTATGAAGGCATACCGACAGATGTTATTCAGGAGCGTTTGGACACATATGCAGGTGTAAAAAGACGTTTTACAGAAACGATTATCGGGAATACAGTACTTGTAGATGATTATGCACATCATCCAACTGAAATTGCGGCAACATTGCAGGCAGCAAGACAAAAATATCCTGAAAGACAAATTGTTGCGGTATTTCAACCGCATACATTTACGCGCACTCAAACATTTTTACAACAATTTGCGGATAGTTTAGACGATGCAGATGCAGTATATTTATGTGATATTTTTGGTTCAGCGCGTGAGCAATTAGGCGCTCTAACAATTGATGCTTTAGTGCAGCTAGTTGAAGGAAGCAAAGTGCTAGAACTAGATACAATCGAACAACTTAAAGAGCATGAGGGAGCCGTATTGCTCTTTATGGGAGCTGGGGATGTTAATAAATATCAAACAGCATTTGAGCAATTGTTACAAAAAGTATAATTTTATCCCATATAATAGGCAGGATTTTTGAAATGTTTGTCGAATCAGAAATATAACTAGCTATAGGAGGTCATTTTCATGGTAGTCGTACTTTATATCGCTGCATTAGTCGCGGCAATCGGTTTTTTATTTTTATGTGTAAGCATCGGTATGACATTATTTTCAGTGAAAACAACATTAAACAATATCGCAGGAACAGTAGCAGGTATTGAAGGGCAGATGGAAGGAATCACACGTGAAACGACATCGCTGTTAACAAAAACAAATTCGCTTGCTGATGATATTACGGAAAAAGCAGAAAAGCTGAATACTGTTGTCAATGCTGTGAAAGGTGTAGGGGATTCAGTAAATGGTTTAAATGAATCTGTACAGCGTATTACAAATTCCATTTCTTCTGAAGTAACAAAAAATGAAGAAAAAATAGCCCAAGTTGTTCAGTGGAGTAATGTTGCGATGGGGATTGCTGATAAATGGCGCCAGCGTAAAGCGATTAATCCAGATGATGTGACAGTTTATACTGTAGATGGTGTAAATGCCAAGCCTAAAAAATAATGAAAGGATTGATATACAATGACAGAACAAAAAATGACGAACTTACCACAAGTATATACGACTAGAAACGAAGACATTTACGGTGAGGAAACAGTAAATATGAAAGACTTTATTATCGGCGCATTGGTAGGAGGCATTGTCGGTGCGGCCGCTGGCTTATTATTAGCTCCAAAATCTGGTCGTGATTTACGTGGAGCTGTCGCGACACAGGCTGTAACATTACGTGACCGAGGTGTAGAGCTTTCCTCTACAGCGAAGGAAAAAACAGTTCAGCTATCGAGCCAATTAAAAGAGCAATCGACAAATTTAGTAGATAAAGTAAAGGCAAAAACAGCAAAAGCACCAAATGTCTTTGATGATGGTACAGTGTCTTCTGAAGGCGAAGAGCCACTTGAAGAATTAATAAATGCAGTAGTGGAACCAGCTACACAGGAAGACCCGATTGAAAATATGTCTGAAATCGCTCGTCCATCATCAATTTAAGGGCGCTTTTAGTGGAAGCGTAATGCGGTGTTTCTAGCCTCTAAAAAGAGGCTGGGACGTAACTTTATTATTTCGAAAAATGACGAAAATAGATAACAATTTTTCAGCTTTATGGAGTTAAATATTCCGTCTTAAATCAAAAAAATGTTAGACCAACTAGTTTGCGGTCTAACATTTTTTCTTTTTGTCCCAGCCTCTTTGCGACGAGAATAGCGACAATCACAGCAGTAAATCTTTTATGTGCCAAAAGCGAAGAGGCTGTCCAAAAAGCCGTGCATAGCCGTTATTTTGGACAGTAGCGATGATGTTTCGCAAAATGTTGATTCATATAAAGTGAACCTTCAATCAGTGGGGGCTTCGCAGACTCCCACTGATTGGTGATAGAGGAACACAAGCTAGAATCTTCGCATCCTGCGAAAACGCTTGTGTGACCAACATCGTGTTGGCCTCATTCTTAGTTTTTACAGGCTGTTTGATCCCCCACTTAAACATCTTGTTTTTATCTGCTGTTTTGAAGTGGGGGTCTGTGCTCCTGCGGTTACTCGTCGCAAAAGTACAGCCTGCTCCTGCCATTACTCGTCGCAAACAAATTTGTTAATACGGGATAAGCAGAATGCTTCTTTTAAAAATGGGATGAACATTGGCTTTAGCAGCGTTATCCTTCAGTAAAAGGGAAGTGATGAAAACATTGATTTCAATGCGGTGTCAAAACAAAATAGACTTTTCGGATAACTCTTTTTTTAAGTAAATTTAATTTCCAATATATCGCCACCGAAAATTTCTGCATCGAAGGAAGAAGGGATACCATTTCTTAAAATGGTAAAGCCACCTTTCGCTTGTGCAGGAAGTTGCCAGTTTGAAAAGCGGAATACATCTTGAAAAATCCATGGGCTGTGCTCAAGGGCATTCACTTTAATCGTCGCACCATTTGGTACAGTAGCCTGTGGAGAGAGTACAGCACCGTTCACCGTCATTTCGCGTACGATTTTTACGAGCTCAATGCGTTCTCCCTGAAATGTCACTAGCATTCGATCCTCTAATAATAAATCTAAATGATTTGCCAATGTTTGCACAGTAGGCAAAGCATTTTGTGTAAATGCAAGTCGGTCACCATCATTTACAGGATAATGGGTTTTACTTGGTTTTCCGTTAATTAATAATTCGGATGAAAACATTGGTAAATAGAGGGGCTGTCCATCGATATGAACGACATAGGAGCGCAATTGCTCCAGTAAATCTACATTATTTGTCTGCTTTAAAACATCCTCTGCCGTTTCTATTATTGAAATATCTACAATATCTCGATCTTGTAAAGCTTGGTCAAATGTCGCAATCTTCGTATTTATATAAACTTTAGGCTTTACAGTATAAGGAATGTTATTAATTGATATATTTTTTGAAAGTGCAGTATCTACAATATCTTGTACAAGGGCAGTTGCAGCTTGCCCATCTTGTCCTTCAATAAGCGTGATTGTATCGCCATTTTTGATGGAAGATTTTGTAGAGGCTGGCGTACCATTTAATAAAATTTGGGCAGGCTGACCATGCTCTCCGGCAATGAAAATTGCTTGATTATTCACCGTTATGGATAGGGCATGACCAGGCTTACCATAAAGCTGCTTTGCTCGAATATTTGCCGCTAAAAACGCATCGGCTATCGTCATCTCTTTCAGTTCAAATAAGCGTACAATTTGCTCATTCACTGTTACCGTCATGTATTGAATCGGTGTTTTCTTTGCCGCAATTGCGATGCCTATTGGTGTTACAAGCTCTGGTGTTACCGGAATAGATGGTTCTTTCGTTAAATTTTGAATAGCGTCTATGCCGCGAACCGCAACGCGATTTTCTGGTAATTCTAGCACTTTGCCAAGCTCGACTGTTAATTTTGGTGTCAGGCTACCACCTCCGACGAGCATTACTGCTTTTGGGGCCACTTGGTTGTTCAAGCGTAAAATCTCTGTTCCAATCGCATTTGCTAACGATGTAATAGATGGATAAATCGCTTGTATTACTTCTTCGTGAGGCAAATATTGGTCAAAGCCTAAAATATCCTGAATAAGTATATCACTATCTGCTGTATGTAGCTGGCGCTTTGCAGCCTCTGCAACTGGGAAATCTAATAAATAATGGTCGCTTAATGCCTCGGTAATCTCATCGCCAGCTGTTGGCACCATGCCATAAGCAATAATTGTCCCTTTATCAGTAATGGCGATATCCGAAGTACCAGCACCTATATCGACAAGTGCAACATTTAAACGGCGCATCGTAGAAGGAATAAGTACGTTAATTGCTGCAATCGGCTCTAACGTCAGGGCCTCCATTTCTAAATCTGCACGCTTTAATGCTGCTAACAGCGACTCTACAACAACGCGAGGTAAAAACGTTGCAATAACTTCTATTGTTGCCATGTCGCCTTGTTGGTCTAATAGGCTGCCAATTTCTTCATCATCTAATTTGTAATATAATACCGAATAACCAACACAATAATAGTGGCTAGCCTTCGCATCTTCTTTATGTTGTAGCAATTGTTGCTGCGCCTGTTGTACAGCTTGAAGCTCTAAGCGATTAATGTCTTCCTCCGTAAAAATAGGACGGTTTTTTATATTAATCGTAATGCTTGCCTGCTCTGTTTTTAAGGCACGACCTGCTGCTGCAACGCTTACTTTTGTTAAAGGACCATGCTTTTCTTCTAACACCTGTTTAATTTCAGTTATCAAATCTGCTACGTAGAGTACATTATGTATTTGGCCATCTACCATTGCCCGCTCTTTATGTTCTTTAATAACCATATCAGCAACGTGAAAATGCTGATCTCGCTCTTCCAAAATAATGCCAACTACAGAGCGTGTACCGATATCTAAAGCAAATAACTTTGAAGTCATTTGTAATCGCTTCCTTTCGTGTCCTTACTAGAGATAGCTTTAGCGAGTTGAAGCGCTAAATTAAAAATGCGTGACATTTATAAACAAGTTGTCTATAATGATATTATTAATTAAAAATGTATCATACATTTCAGCGTTCTGAAAGAGTATGTGTACTCAGGAAGGAGAAATAAGTAATGAGTCAACACGATTTAGAAGGTTTACGCGGTCAAATCGACAGCTTAAACTTAGAGATTTTGCGCTTAATTAATGAGCGAGCAGAGATTGTTAATGAGATAGGTAAGATTAAAGAGAAGCAGGGTGTGCATCGTTACGATCCCCTTCGAGAACGCCATATGCTGGATTTAATTAAGGAGCATAACAATGGTCCGTTAAATCAAATGACGGTTGATTATATTTTTAAACAAATTTTTAAAACAGCATTAAAGCAGTTAGAGGCAGAGAAGAAAAAAGAATTACTTGTATCGCGTAAAGAGAAATCTGAAGATACAGTTATTAATATTAATGGAGAATTATTAGGAGCAGGTGCACCATCTTTCGTCTTTGGTCCATGTGCAGTTGAATCATATGAGCAAGTGGCGCAAGTTGCCGCATCTATTCGTGATAAAGGTTTAAAATTAATTCGAGGTGGCGCGTACAAGCCACGTACTTCTCCATACGATTTCCAAGGGCTTGGTTTAGAAGGTTTAAAAATTTTAAAGCAAGTATCTGAGGAATACGGTTTAGCTGTTATTACAGAAATTGTAACACCTGCTGATTTAGAAGTAGCACTTGATTATGTAGATGTTGTACAAATAGGTGCACGTAATATGCAAAACTTTGAATTATTAAAGGCAGCAGGGGCAATCAATAAGCCAGTATTGTTAAAACGTGGCTTAGCAGCAACTATTGATGAATTCATTCACGCAGCTGAGTACATTATGTCAAAGGGCAATGAAAATATTATTTTATGTGAGCGTGGTATTCGTACATACGAAAAGGCGACACGTAATACATTAGATATTTCTGCAGTGCCAATTTTAAAGCAGGAAACGCATTTACCAGTAATGGTTGATGTAACGCACTCAACAGGACGTCGCGATTTATTATTACCATGTGCAAAAGCGGCGATTGCAATTGGTGCAGATGGCGTAATGGCTGAAGTTCATCCAGACCCATCAATTGCTTTATCAGACCAGCAGCAGCAAATGGATATTCCAACATTCGATGCATTCTACGACGAAGTGCTAAAGTTCATGAAGCAATATGAAGTAAAAGCTTAAACTTTAAAGTTGTCGAAAAGGAGGTGTCTGAAAAGGAGGCGAACATGCCACTTTTCAGATGCCTTTTACATTTTTCAATGAGATAATAGTCATTGAAAAAGATGTCCTACAGCTTTTTAAGGCATTTTTTTGTCTAACTTCATTTTTTATTGAAATTGGAAATGAAAGTATATATGATGGTATAAAGTGAGTTTTAACATCTTTCAGCGATGTTTTTTGCGACGAGTAACCGCAGCAGCCAATTTTATTTTGTATGAAAACGAGGCAGCAAGGTTTTTTGTACAGATAGCAGGGCGACAGCTATAGATACAGAGGTTTCCCACCTCTACAGCTAGTGAAATGAATGCTTTTTAGGCTCATTTCAGTGGGTGCTGATAAAGAGGAACTCCGTCTAAGAACATCGCGTCCTACGATAACGACATCGTGTCAGCTAAACTTGCGGCGAATGTCACAGATTTTGAAGGAAGCCCTGCGTGATGCAAATCAATTAACCACGGTCATAGGACGTGAAGGCTTTAGGTTAACGTCCACCAAACAGCCCGAAAAAATTTGGACTAAAGTTAGCCGAGGCATCATTGATTAAGGGATATTCAGAAAGACAAAAGCATTTTTTATAAAACTAAAATGTATTTTTACTTGTTTATCTTGTTAATGGGAAATAGAAGATAAGTTGAGAGAAGACGACTGGAGGCGAGTATAGTGACAGTAACAATTTATGATGTAGCGCGCGAGGCCAATGTATCAATGGCTACAGTATCGCGTGTTGTGAATGGCAACCAGAATGTGAAGCCTGCCACTAGAAAAAAAGTATTGGAAGTAATCGAGCGGCTAGAATACCGGCCAAATGCGGTGGCACGTGGCTTGGCTAGTAAAAAAACAACAACAGTAGGCGTGATTATTCCGGATATTTCAAATACAATTTATGCAGAATTAGCACGAGGCATTGAAGATATTGCGACAATGTATAGCTATAATATTATTTTATCGAATTCAGACCAAAAGGAGGACAAGGAGCTGGAATTGCTTGATACGATGTTAAGCAAGCAGGTAGATGGCGTTGTAATGATGACCGATAAAGTATCGAGTAGCATTCAACAAGCAATCAAAGCCTCTCCAGTACCGATTGTTTTAGCAGGCTCTGTTGATGAACAGCAGGAGGCTGCCTCTGTCAATATTGATTATTATGAGGCAGCATATGAAGCTGTTAATATTTTGTTGAAAAATGGACATAAGCGTATCTCATTTGTTTCAGGTCCATTGGATTATACGATTAATGGTATATATAAACTAGCTGCTTATAAGCAGGCATTGCAAGATGCCAATATTGAGCTAGATGAGCAGCTCATTATTGCGGGGGATAGCATATATGATGATGGCATCGCTGCATATGAAGAGTTAACAGCTATTGCAGTACCTCCGACTGCTTATTTTGCAGGCAGCGATGAATTAGCAATCGGCATTATTCATGCGGCACAAGATGCTGGCAAGCAAGTGCCAAATGATATCGAAGTCATTAGCTTTGAAAACTCCAAGTTAGCCCGCATGGTACGTCCACAGCTATCGAGTGTTGCCTTACCACTTTATGATATTGGTGCTGTAGCAATGCGACTTTTAACGAAAATTATGAATAAAGAAGAAGTGGCAGAGCAAACAGTTGTTTTACCATATCATATGGAAATTCGTAGCTCAACGAAGCGTTAAAAATGGAGGGGGCTGTCCAAAAAGCCGTGCATAGCCGGAATTTTGGACAGTAGCGATGATGTTTCGCAAAATGTTGATTCATATAAGCAGAGAACGCCTCTTTTAAAAATGGGATGAACATTGGCTTTAGCAGTGTTATCCTTCAGTAAAAGGGAACATTGATTTCAATGCGGTGTCAAAACAAAATGGACTTTTCGGACAACTCCGTCTCATTAAATTTGCCATCGTTTTAAATGGTAAATAAATAATGATTTTTGAGCATTTATTTGATTTTAAAAGAGCGTAAATCTATACTTTAATAAAAATGGAATAGCTGTCGGAAAATCCTGTGCGTAAGCATGTTTTTCCAACAGCTATTTTTTATTTATGCAAAATATGTAATGCTTTTTGTAGCATTTGTGCATTTTTTTCCTCAATTTCTGCTTTGCGCGGAATCGGGTCATATAGGTCGGTAGGGTCTTCCCAAGTTGGGATAAGCTCATTTGGTGCTTCCTGCTGCCAATGCTCCAGCCAGTTTTTCGGCAATGGACCAGTAGGGCAAGCTAAATCGTTCATTTCTGTCCAAATTAGTGACCAAGCGCGGGGTACAACACGCCAAATATCGTAGCCGCCACCACCAACTGCAATCCACCTACCATCGCAATATTCATGCGCTAATTGATGAGCAAGTTTTGGAATTTCCTTGTAAATTTTCATCGTGCCATATAAATGTGTTAATGGGTCGAGATAATGAGCATCAGCACCATTTTGCGTTAGTACAACATCAGGTTTAAAATGCTCAAACACTTTGCGCATCGCTTGTTCATAAATCATTAAAAAGCTTTCATCCTCTGTGAAAGCATCAATTGGAAAGTTAAAGGATGTGCCGTAGCCTTGCCCGTTTCCGCGCTCGGTCACATTACCTGTACCGGGAAATAAATAGCGTCCTGTTTCATGAATAGACAATGTACATACATTTGGGTCATCGTAAAAAGACCATTGCACCCCATCACCGTGATGGGC
This sequence comes from Metasolibacillus sp. FSL H7-0170, assembly GCF_038593115.1. Classification (NCBI taxonomy): domain Bacteria; kingdom Bacillati; phylum Bacillota; class Bacilli; order Caryophanales; family Caryophanaceae; genus Metasolibacillus; species Metasolibacillus sp. FSL H7-0170. Next base: position 3,869,178 of record NZ_CP151964.1, read on the forward strand.
ATCTGTATCGACATATAATACACGCAAGCCGTACTTTTTCTGTATGTAACGAATGGCTACACTGCTATCATTATAAATGCAAAAGCCCGAAGCTCGTCCGTAAAAGCCATGGTGAAGCCCGCCGCCTAAATTTAGTGCATGGCGTGCCCGACCTTGCAGCACAGCGTCTACAGCTTGTAAAGTACCACCAACGAGCAATGCACTTGCTTCATGCATATTTGGAAAAATTGGTGTATCTTCTGTGCCGATGCCGAAGCTTTCACCTTGTTTAGCTGTGAGCTGACCATGTCCAGCCCTCTTTACAATATCAATATATTTTTCATCGTGTGCAAGGGCAATTTCCTCTTCTGTAGCCATGCGTGCTGGAATAATATCTTCATCTTTTAAAGCGCCGATTTGTTTTAGTAAATCCATTGTTAATAGTAAGCGTTTGTGGTTAAACGGATGGGTGTCCGAAAATTTATAGCCAAGCTGGTCAGGTGAATAGACAAAAAGTGCATTTTTCATACTTGTATCCCTGGTACATTTGGCCACAAAACATGAAAGCCTTGCTTACGTAAATCTTGAATAATTGCTAATGGATTGATAACTTGTAATCGGACGCTCACAATTCGGTTTTCGTCGTTTGTAGCATCAGGATGGATAAGCACGCTTAACACATTCACTTTATGTTGCATAAATATTTTAGAAATATCATGTAGCACACCAGCTTTATCGGAAACGCGAATATCGATTTTAGAACTTGGCTTATGTGCACCAGTTAATTCAATGTAAGTGTATAAAAGGTCTGTTGTTGTAACAAGTCCGACTAATTTACCACCTGAGACAATTGGTAAACAGCTAATTTTAGATTCATAAAAAGTTAAGGCTACCTCTTCAACTAAATCTAATGGATGGCCAACAATTGGATTTTTAATCATCATATTCATTAAAGGTGTATTTTTAATGACGGTTTTTTCTTGCTCATTCAGCTCATCAAGAAAAGCGTGCTTAACATCATGCTCTGTTATAATTCCAACGACTTCCTTTTGTGTATTGACAATCGGTATATGGCGTATGTCATGTTCATGCATTAACTGTGCAGCCTCTCCAACTGTATTTGTAGGGAGTAGTGTGTGCACATTAACTTGCATCATTTCTTCTACAATCATTTTGCAATCCCCTTTGCTTGATTTTTAATACAAAAAACGCCTTTTAAAACGTAGACGATCAAAGCGTTCCATCGTCTCTGCATTGACATGCTTACCAACGCGCCCCATTAGACAGTTTGCTGGATGTGATGCGATTTCTGGGTCGTCTGTCGCAAAATATTCAAAACCTACAGAACTCATCATACGCTCCATCATTTTGCGATATTCCCAGACGTTTAGTCCTGTCCCTTTTAAATCCCAATGCCAATAATATTCAGTTGTAATAACAAGATAGTCTTCCATTGCCTCATCCGCAAACGATATTTCTAACAGTTTTTTTCCTACACCTGTACTGCGATAATCTGGAATGACTTCTATTGCACCAAGCTCAATCATATTTTCGATTTTATCCTCCGCCCAACGCTCGATAGGGTCTGGGTATAAATATGTGACATAGCCAACAACAAGTTCGCCATTGCGAACGATTATAATGCGTCCCTCCTCTAATGAAGCGATACCAATTAAGGCTTTGTGCTGTTGCGGGGCAGGGCGGAATGAAACTAAATCATCATGAAATGCGTAACGAGCTAATTGCTCAGGATGTACAGGGCCTTCTACATGTACAATCCCATGCCTCGTCTCCATTGCAGTGCTAAAAAAGGTTTTTTTATGCTCCATTTATACACCACCTAATTATTCTAATCCTTATTATACAAAAGAATTTAGGGAAAAGGGAAGATGGAAGGGGCTGTCCAGAAAGTAATTTCTTTCATAATAGCCTAATTCCTAATATTGTAATCCCGTTGATAATTCGCAACAAACTAATTTATAAGGAGATTTTGTTTATCATCCGTACAACGGGCATTTAAAAGTTGTGCTAGCCCTTTTTTCGACGTACGGACAATTAAAAAATTAATTTTTTAGAAAATAAATAAAAATTCAGTTGACTAAATAATTATACATATTTATACTAATGCTATCTTATATTTGGAGGGACGGCAATGAAAGTTGGAATTATCGGTGCTACAGGATATGGAGGACTTGAGTTAATTCGCTTTTTACATAATCACCCGGAAGTAGAGAAAATTGAATTATTCACTTCATCAGAAGAAGGAACCATTTTTTCAACAAAGTTTTCTCATTTAGAAGGAATTGAAGACCAGCCATTACAAAAAATCGCTGAAGGAGCTTTGCAAAATTTAGACGTTATTTTTACAAGTACACCATCAGGGGTAACGACTAGTTTATTACCGCCATTATTGCAACAGGGACCAAAATTTATTGATTTGTCAGGTGATTTTCGTTTAAAGAATCGAGCGAGCTTTGAGCAATGGTATAAAAAAACGCCTGCACCGCAGGAGGCAATCGAGCAAAGTGTTTATGGATTAGCAGAATGGAATGAGTCAAAAATTGCTGAGGGACATTTAATTGCCAATCCCGGCTGTTATCCGACAGCAGTTTTATTATCACTATTGCCATTAATAAAAGAAAATTTAATTGACCCGAGCTTTTTAGTTATCGATGCGAAAAGCAGTGTATCAGGTGCTGGTAATAAGCCTACACAGGCAACACATTTTAGTGAAACAAATGAAAATTTCTCAATTTATAAAATTAACGAGCATCAGCATATTCCAGAAATCGAGCAAGCGATTGCAATGTTTGCAAATGTGCAGACAAAAATTTCATTTAATACTCATTTAGTACCAATGACGCGCGGTATTTTAACAACATCATATGCCGCTGTACAGCCTTGCGTTACGCAGGCACAACTGCTCGATTGTTTGCAAGCTGCATATGCGAAACACCCATTTGTACGCGTGATTAAAGAAGCCTCAATGATTGGTACAAATCGTGTGAAAGGCTCAAATTACTGTGATGTGTATGTGCAATTAGATAAGCGCACAAATCGAGCAACGATTGTCGGCGTCATTGATAATTTAGTCAAGGGTGCGGCAGGGCAAGCAATTCAAAATATGAATATACAAATGAACTTACCACAAACGATGGGTTTACAAACAGTACCATTATTCATTTAAGGAGGAAAATAAATGACAGCTATTATTGAATTGAAAAAATTATCTGGAAAAAATATCGTATCTCCAAAAGGCTTTACAGCGGCGGGGGTGCATTGTGGTTTAAAGCATAAGAAAAAGGATTTAGCATTACTTGTAAGTAAGGTACCGGCAAGTGTTGCAGCAGTTTTTACGACGAATGCTGTGCAGGCGGCTCCATTAAAGGTAACGAAGGAGGTTGTTTATAGCACGCAAAAAATGCAGGCAATGCTAATTAATTCAGGCAATGCCAATGCTTGTACAGGCAAGCAAGGGATAGCGGATGCCTATGAAATGCAAAAATTGGCTGCAGAAAAATTAAATATCGACACTAGCTTAGTTGGGGTAGCATCTACAGGGGTTATTGGAGAAATAATGAAAATGGAGCCGTTGAAAAAGGGTGTTGCCATGCTAGTACCTAATGATGATTTAGAGAGCAGCATTGATTTTGCACAGGCCATTTTAACGACGGATACAGTGATGAAAAATACAACCTATGTAACGACAATTGATGGCAAAGAAATTGTTGTTTCTGGTACAGCAAAGGGCTCTGGGATGATTGAGCCAAATATGGCAACGATGCTAGGTTTTATTACGACAGATGCCAACATACAATCAAATGAGCTGCAAAAGGCGCTATTACAAATTACAGATTGTACCTTTAATTCAATTACAGTAGATGGTGATACATCAACAAATGATATGGTTGTCGTCATGGCAAATGGTTTAGCTGGTAATACAGCCTTAACGCCAGAGCATCCAGAGTGGGCAAATTTTTATACTGCACTGCAAGCGGTAGCAGAGGATTTAGCAAAATCGATAGCTCGCGATGGTGAAGGGGCGACAAAATTAATCGAAGTTGAAGTAGTCGGCGCAATGAATGATGCGGAGGCACGTAAAATTGCAAAATCAGTTGTAGGCTCACCACTTGTGAAAACGGCTGTCTTTGGCTGTGATGCCAATTGGGGACGTATTATTGCGGCAGTTGGCTATAGCGGTGCAACGGTCGACCCTGAGAAAATTACGATTCAAATCGGGGGCGTAACAATGGTCGAAAATGGTGAACCAATTGCATTTTCGGAGGAACAGCTTATTACAATACTAAAGCAGCATGAAGTGAAAATTTTCGTTTCTTTAGGCGAGGGTGATGGACATGGCTTTGCTTGGGGGTGTGATTTAACATATGACTACGTTCAAATCAACGCATCATATCGCTCGTAATATTGTCATTAAACTGGGAGGCAGTGCAATAGAAGGCTTGAACAGCGCCTTTTTTCAAAAAATACAGGCACTTCAACGAGAGGGCTATCGCGTTATTATTACACATGGTGGAGGGCCAGCAATTAACCGCACATTAGCTGCTCATCAAGTAGCATCCCATGTGTTACATGGCATACGGGTTACTACAGCAGAAGCAATCGATTTAGTGAAAACAACATTAATTGGGCAAGTAAACCCACTTCTCGTACACGAATTAAATAGAGCAGGAATTGAGGCAATCGGATTAAGCGGCTTTGATGGTCAGTTATTAGAAAGTACATTTTTAGATGAGGCAATCTACGGCTATGTAGGGCAAATTAAAAAGGTAAATACGAAGCTATTAAATACTATTTTAAACACAAATATTGTCCCAGTTATTGCTTGCATTGGGACAACAACAGATGGTCAGGCATTAAATATTAACGGTGATACAGTAGCAAGCGAAGTGGCTCTCGCTATAGAAGCAGAAAGTTTACTTCTTGTCACAGATGTCGCCGGCATCCGAATTGAAGGGCAATATCAGCAGCAAGTGACAAAATCAGCAATTGAAAAATGGATTGCTGATGAACATATTTACGGTGGAATGATTCCGAAAGTACAAGGAGCGCTTGCTTGTTTGGCAGCAGGCATTCCGTCTGTTCAAATTGTAGATGATACATTAACAGGCACAACAATTGTTGGGTGCCAGGCACTCACACAATTCTCGCACAATTCAATTTAAAGGAGATGGCTGTAGGATGAGTGCATTATTTCAAAATTATGCAAGACGACAGATTCATATTGTTAAAGGGCAAGGAACAATCGTGTATGACGATAGTGGGAAGCGTTATCTAGACTTTACAAGTGGGATTGCTGTTTGTTCGCTTGGCCATGCTCATCCAGCGCTTGTGCAAACTTTGCAGGAGCAGAGTGAGAAGCTATGGCATATTAGCAATCTTTTTGAGAGCAAGGGGCAGGAGAAGCTTGCTGCAACATTAGTTCAGGATTTGCCATTAACGTATGCCTTTTTCTGTAATAGTGGGGCAGAGGCTAATGAGGCGGCGATTAAGCTTGCGCGTAAACATACAGGGAAGCATCATATTATTGTTTTTGAGCAATCATTTCATGGGCGTACATTTGGTGCGATGTCGGCAACAGGACAGGATAAAGTGCGAAATGGCTTTGGTCCTTTAGTTGAACAGTTTACGACATTGCCATTTAATGATGTGGTGGCACTTGAAGCCGCTATTGATGAAACAGTGGCAGCGATTATGTTAGAGCCGATTCAAGGTGAGGGTGGCATTAATGAGGTGACGCCAGAGTTTGCAGAAGCTATACAAAAAATTTGTGAAGCGCATAGTATTTTATTAATTGTCGATGAGGTACAAACAGGAATTGGTCGTACAGGGACGCGCTTTGCGTTTGAGCAAACGGCATTAAAACCACATATTGTGTCGATGGCTAAAGGTTTAGGAGGCGGCTTTCCAATTGGCGGCATACTAGGTACGGCAGAATTATTTGAAACATTTAATGCAGGAACACACGGTACAACATTCGGTGGTAACCCGTTAGCCGTGGCAGTTGCACAAACAGTCGTAGAGCATGTTTTTAACGAGGCTTTTTTACAGCAAGTGCAGGATAAATCAGCCTATTTGCAGGCGAGGCTACAGCAGGCATTAAATGACAAAAAGTTCACAATTCAAGGAAAAGGCTTAATGCTTGGTATTTACTGCGGTGGTGAAGATGTAGCGAGCTATGTTACTCAATTGGAGCAGGCAGGCTTGCTCGTTGTACAGGCAGGCACAAAAGTCATTCGTTTATTACCACCATTGACAGTAAGTGAGTCGGAAATGGATGAAGCAGTTGCTATTTTACAACAAATATTATGCAATTAGAGCCGAGCTGTTTAAAAAATCTAAATTACTTTCCAAATAAAATTCCAAGGGAATAGGCTTTAAAGTACGCCCTTGGCGAAAAGGATAATGACAATTTATTGTGACTGCTGAAGGAGCAGTGTTTTTTAGCGAATACTTAATAGATAAGCTAAGGCTGCCTGAAAAGAGATTCTTTTTCAGACAGCCTTATTGTTGTGCTTATTCCTCTTGTTCTTCCCCATTGTCTTCAGGGTCCCCTGTCGGTGGCTCCTCTGGTACGGGCGGTTCATTGTCTTCATCTGTATTTGGCTCATCGATTTCAGGTGGTGGAGCGGCAGTTTCGATAATGTTTGAAGGCTCAGATTGACGCCCTGTAATATCTACTGCAACAACATAATAGTTAGCTCCGATGGCAATTTGAGCCCGACGCCCTTGTTCAAAGCCATTCGTCGCAATAAGCTGACCTTCTGTCGAATAGACTCGATAGCCGATAACATCATTTGATGCCGACTTCGACCATACTAATGTATTGCCATCAAGTGTAACAATAACAGATGCTGGTGCCTCTTCATCCGCTTCAAATGCTGCCCCTGTAACGACAGTTGAGCTTAAGGAAGAATTGTTAGGTAAGAGCTTTGCAGGATCTCCACCTAAAGAGCCAAGCATGCGTTTAACAAACTCCTCGTTTAAGCCGACGCCCCCCATTGTAACGAATTCAGCAGGGGTAGAAGGGAGAGCACTGTATGATTTACCATCAATATTGACAGATGCAGAAGAAACTAAGCTGTCATCTGGAATGGAAGGTACAAATACATTGCGATTAAATAAATCGGAGCGCACTAGCCCAGCACTTGAACAAGCTTCAGAAGGTGCTAAGCCTGAAATTCCACAAAACGATGCGCTAACAACATTTGCAGGCTTTTCAAATTTTTCTTTCGTTCCGATAAATTCAGGGTCGATATCGTAAATAGTATTCATCAACGAAGCCCATAGTAAATTCACACGGGTACTTGGCTGATAGTAAGTGTTATTGAATGTATATAATGATCTAGGCTGGTCATAGCCCATCCACACACCTAAAGAAATATTAGGATTATAGCCAACTAACCAAACATCCTTATAATCCTGTGTTGTACCTGTTTTTGCTGCAAAATCAGAAGAGAATTTTAATGTGCTCTTTGCACGCATACCTGTACCATAATCAAGTACATCACGCAGCATATCTGTAACAATGTAGGAAGTTTCAGGTGTAAATACTTCAACTGGCTCTACCTCATGCTGATAAATAATATTGCCATCTAAATCAACAATTTTCTCAATCATATAAGCATCAATAAATTGACCGCCATTTGCAAGTGTAGCAAATGCATTTGTATTTTCTTCAACTGTTGTCCCATTCGTTAATCCACCGATAGCTGTTGCTAAATTGACATAATCGCCCTCGGTTAAGCGAGAAAAGCCCATTTTAGCTAAATATTCAGCAGGTCGATTTGGTAAAATATCATCATATAAGCGAAGCGCTGTTAAGTTTTGAGAATGAGCTAAGGCCTCACGTGCAGGCATTATTCCTCTTTCTTCATTTTCAAGATAGTTCGAAGGGCTATAGCCGTCATAGCTACGCTTAAATTTCACATCGACAACAGGGCTACCTGCACCAATTTTTCCATACTCAATAGCCGGACCATATGCTAAAAGTGGCTTCATTGTTGAACCATTTGAACGATATGCCTGTGTAGCATGATTTAGTGCCTCAATATTAAAATCACGCCCGCCAACAAAGCTTAAAATACGTCCTGTCTTGTTCTCGATAACAACACTTCCAACTTGCACAGGCATTTCAACTGTTATTTCTTCTCCAGTTTCACTATCTATCGTCGTTGCTGTATACGTATGACCGTAGTATTGGAAATTCTCGGCTGCTGCTTTCATTGCGTCATACATTTGCTGATTAATTGTAGAATAGATGCGATAGCCTTTTGAGCGCACATCACGGTCTGCTAAAATCATATATTTTTCAAGCAACTGTGATTCTTCTTGCAAGCGCTTTGGATCAATGCCATCCTGCTCAGCTAACATATCCGCAATAATTTTTTTCGCACGGTTTTCAAGCTCGTATGTTAACCATGGGTAGCGGTCTTCAGGGCGTGATTCAGGTTTTCTAAAATCTTGCGTAATATCGTAGACGATAGCTTCTTGATATTCATTTTCTGAAATGTAGCCAGCTTCCTTCATACGGTATAGAACCGTTTTCATCCGGTCAATGCCGGGCTTTAAAGCTTCCTCTGTTTTTAATTGCCCTTTTTGTGTAAAAGGTGTATGGGCATACGGTGCTTGCGGTATTCCCGCGATATACGCAGCTTGTGGTAAAGAAAGCTCAGAAGCTTTAATGCCAAATATACCGTCCGCTGCTGTTTCGATTCCAGCTATATTGCGACCTGAAGCATTACGCCCATAGGGGATAATATTCAAATAGGCCTCCAATATTTCTTGCTTTGTCATAAATTTTTCAAGTCGTAATGCTAACAATATTTCTTTTGCTTTACGTTCATAAGATACTTCATTTGTTAATATTTGATTTTTTATTAATTGCTGTGTTAATGTCGAGCCACCTGTTTGAGTAGCCGAATTTGTAAAGTCTTGTAGCAACCCACGCAGGACAGCTTTTGGGACGATACCATTATGCTCACGGAAGTACTCGTCCTCTGTTGCAAGAACAGCATCAATTACAATGGGCGAAACATCCTTTAGAGAGGTTTCACGACGCTCTAAATCTGTACGTAGCTTGCCAATATAAATATTGTCCGCAAAGTAAATTTCACTCGTTTCCTCGTAATTGAAAATAAGCTCACGCATATTTTCCTTAGAACGCAAAGGCTCTTCTTTTACGAGTGATGCGAAATATCCCGCACCAACTGCCCCAGCAAATACAGTTAAAGTTGCTACTAATATAAGAATTAATAATGATAAATTCCAAATAACGCCACCTGTAATGCGGAACGCACGCATCCAAGATTTGTTTGCTAGAGCTTCTAATTTGTTATTTATTTGTGTCAACCATTCTTTCAATGAAACGACCTCCTAAACTCATTTACCTCGATTCAGTTAAACCAAAGGAGTAGGGCTCTTACTGAATTAGAGGAACTCAGTCGAAAGAACACCACATTTTGGTGCTAATAACTGAGTGACCAACATCATGTTGACTCAAAGTCTCCAGCGGATGTCATGGATTTTAGCTTTGTTTCCTTCATGAACTCGGAAAAATCCAACCGCAATTACGCTAATGCGTAATTGATTATAGCACATTTTTTCTACAGCTAAAATATAGTTATTGACAATAGACGCTGTTTAGGTAAAATAGACTGTATAGTTTTTCAAGTATTGAAGAGATTGCAGTAGTGTTATCATTCCCTGTCAAGAGAGCTAGCGTGTGGTGAGAGCTAGTCATAATGTATAACATGAATTACGTTCTTGGAGCTTGGACGTTGACGTCGCGTTAAGACGGATGAGAGGAAGAGTAATGCTCTTCAAGCTGGGTGGTACCGCGTTATTTTTACGATAGCGTCCCTGCATGCATAGTGCGTGTAGGGACTTTTTTGTTTCTATGCGTAAAAAAAGAGGAGGACACAACATGACAAACAAACTAATTGAAGACTTAAATTGGCGTGGTTTGTTATACCAGCAAACAGACGCAGAAGGTATGGAAAAGCTATTAAATGAGCAGTCCGTATCATTATACTGTGGGGTTGACCCAACGGCTGATTCGATGCACATCGGCCATATCGTACCATTATTAACGCTTCGCCGCTTCCAACAAGCTGGTCATAAGCCGGTATTGCTAGTTGGTGGTGCAACAGGAATGGTAGGGGACCCATCTGGACGTTCAGAGGAGCGCCAATTGCAAACAGTAGAGCAAATTGACCGAAATGTACAGGGCATTAAAAAACAATTAGAGCGCATTTTTGACTTTAATTCTAGCGCAGAAAATACAGCAAAGCTTGTCAACAATCACGATTGGATTGGAAAAATGAGTACAATCGAGTTTTTACGTGATTTTGGGAAGCTATTGAATGTCAACTACATGCTAGCAAAGGATACGATTTCTTCACGTTTAGATACAGGTATTTCATTTACAGAATTTACGTACACAATCATTCAAGGAATTGATTTTAATCATTTATACGACAACCATAATGTACGCATCCAAATCGGTGGCTCGGATCAGTGGGGCAATATTACAACAGGCTTAGAAGTCATACGTAAAACGCATGATGACAATGCAAAAGCATTCGGTTTTACAATTCCATTAGTAACAAAGGCTGATGGCACGAAATTCGGTAAAACAGCAGGTGGCGCAGTATGGTTAGACGCTGAAAAAACGAGCCCATATGAATTCTACCAATTCTGGATTAACACTGGTGATGCAGATGTTATTAAATACTTGAAAATCTTTACATTCCTATCACGTGAAGAAATCGAGGTATTACAAACAAGTGTTGAGCAAGAACCACATTTACGCAAAGCACAAAAGGCATTAGCAGAAGAAATGACGCGCTTAATTCACGGCCAAGAGGCACTTGATACTGCACAGCGTATTACAGCAGCACTATTCTCTGGAGATTTAAAAGCTTTATCTGCAGAAGAAATGAAAGATGCTTTTAAAGATGTTCCTTCTATTGAAATGGCGAAAGAAGATAAAAACATTGTTGAAATGCTTGTCGATGCAGGTGTTTCCCCATCAAAGCGTCAAGCGCGTGAAGATGTAACAAATGGTGCCATCAGCATCAACGGTGAAAAGGTGACGGATTTAGAATATACAGTAGATGCTAAAGACCGTTTAGAAGACGCTTTTTCCATTATTCGCCGTGGTAAAAAGAAATACCATATGGTGAAATTTAATTAAAAAATAAGAAAGGCGCATGAACTCAAATTGAAAAATCTGATTCATGCGCTTTTATTTTGTTCCACCAAAAGATTTCAAGAAGTACCCTAAACACAAACCAAGAAAAGCTGTAGAAGTATATTTGAAAATGAAGTTAACTTTCTAGTTATAAATACAAAAAAATTATTGGAACACTTTTTCTTTTTTTATCCCGTATTAACAGGCTGTAAGACCCCCACTTCAAAACAACAGATAAAATCAAGATGTTTAAGTGGGGGATTCAACAGCCTGTAAAAACCCGATTGGTGAAACTACCAATCAGTGGGGGATGAAGAAAACCCCCACTGATTGAAGGTTCACTTTATCGTTTATGTTAAAAAGGGGGAGGAAAATGATGGAGAAAATAGGGAGTATCGTATTGCTAACAATAGGTATATTATTTTTGGCGCGCCATTATTATTTTTAACGATGTTCTTCCTGCATCAAAGCTATGTATGGCTTTTAGTTGCTGCTGTTCTCGTAGTTTATATTTTACTCATATTAAGAATTTTGCAATTCTTCAAAACGAAAAGGCGCAAGCAAATAACGGCGTTTATTATGTTAGGGATTATGATTGTACCAACTGTTTTAGCTGGGCAAACATATTATGAAAGCCAGCTAGCTACAGTGGATAGTGAGGTAGATATATGGGTGTACCATCCCTTCACCGAAAATAATCAAATTACAAAATTAGGCGAGGTGTCAACGTTAACTTTGGATGGCAAAATGCCAAAAATAGATGGTGCAACGGCGCTATATCCATTGTATACAGCATTTGTACAAGCTACATATCCAGAAAACGCAGATTACTTCAAAAAAACAGTAATGGTTAATAAAACACCTGATGCCTATAATAATGTAATTAATGGCAAAGTGGATGTCATTTTTGCTGCTGCGCCGTCTGAGCGCCAGCTAAAGATAGCGCAGCAAAAGAATGTTGAATTAAATATGACACCGATTGGCAAAGAAGCATTTGTCTTTTTTGTACATAAAAATAACCCAATTAATAGCTTAACATTAGAGCAAGTTCGCGGTATTTATGCAGGAGAGATTACGAATTGGTCACAAATAGGAGGAGCTAACGAAAAAATTCGTGCCTTTCAACGACCTGAAGATAGCGGTTCTCAAACGGCACTGCAATATTTAATGGAAGATACACCGATTATGGAAGCCCCGAGAGAGGATATTGTTTCGGGAATGGGGGGCATTATTCAACAAGTCGCACAATATAAAAATTATAAAAATGCGCTTGGTTATACATTCCGCTACTATTCAACAGAAATGGTGCAAAACGACCAAATCAAATTATTATCAATTGAAGGAATCGCACCGACAAAGGACAATATCCGCAATAACACATATCCAATTACATCGGAATTTTATGCAATAACAACAAATACGTCAAATGACAATACAGCGAGGCTTATTGAATGGATTTTATCACCTCAAGGGCAAGGGTTAGTTGAAAAAGTAGGATATGTGCCACTCAATGAGTGAATAAATGATTGTTTTTCGGTCGAATGAAAAAATCCACTTAGCCTTATAGTGCACTGACCTAAAAAAATGAGACAAATAAAAACACCTTTCGTTGAAAAACGGGTATTGTACCTTATCAAATCAACGTGGAGGTGTTTTTCTATGGGGACAAGAGTGAGTTACCCAGTAGAAGTGAAAATGAAAGCAATAGAAATGAGATTAGAAGGGATTCCTGTAAAACAAGTACTAGAGGAACTAAATATTCGTAACCATTCTCAGTTAAAAACATGGATGAAATGGTACAGGAACGGCGAATTACATCGTCTTGAGCAGCCTGTAGGAAAACAATATACATTTGGGAAAGGACCTGAATATGAAAGTGAAACCGCTAAGTTACAAGCAGAGAATCGTTATTTAAAGCAACAAATTGAAGTGTTAAAAAAGTACGCAGAGTTGGAGAGGAAGTGGTTCCAAAAGTTGTAGTAGAGCTTGTAGAGGAATTAAAAGAAATCATGCCGATTGGTGAAATCTGCCGTCATTTAGGTGTAGCTCGTTCGTCGTATTACCGCTGGAAGGCCAATGAAAATAAATTCACTCAAAAGGATCTTCGAGACCAACAAATTGGCGATTTGTGTAAGCGACACAAATTCAGATACGGTTATCGAAAAATCACAGAATTACTTACTGGCATTAGTGAGAAAACGGTGCAACGTGTGATGCAAAAATACGGCTGGCAATGTCGTGTAAAGATAAAGAAACGTAAACGTACAGGACAACCGGCTCACATTGTTCCTAACTTATTAGCACGTAATTTTACGGCATCCAAACCGCTAGAAAGGCTTGTAACAGATATTACTTACTTGCCTTTTGGACAATCCATGATGTACCTTTCAAGTATCTTAGACCTATTTAATGGCGAAATGATTGCGTATACAATTGGTTTTACACAAGACACTGACTTTGTTTTAGATACGCTAAATCAATTACCCGATCTACCAGAAGGCTGTATCCTGCATAGCGATTAGGGTTCTGTTTACACATCTTACGCGTATCAGAAGGAAGTCAAAGAAAAAGGAATTACCATGAGCATGTCTCGTAAAGGCATGCCCGCTGATAATTCCCCAATTGAAACGTTTCACTCCTCGCTAAAGTCTGAAACGTTCTACCTCGATGATATTTATCGCACAACAAATGCGTGTGTAATAAATATTGTCGAAGAATACATTGACTATTATAACAATATTCGGATTAAAACGAAATTAAACAACCAGTCGCCGGTTCAATACCGTCAACTGGCTGTAAAATAAGGTGTTTTCATACTGTCTCAAAAATGATACTCAGTGCCATAGCTCGGTGGATTTTTATGACATAACTACTTTTACTTTTTAAAATTAACCTTGATAACGGTATAATTGATTTTGTTTATTGTTTAAAAATTGAATGAGTCGATTTTTAGCAAAGTCGTGTTCTACACAAAAATTCTGTTGGATTTTAGCTATTTCTTTATGTGTAAAGTCATATAGCTCCATTCGCTCTAATAAAAAGGTTGGCACACATGCATGGTACATAAAATTATTTGCTTTATGCTCCTGATATTTTTGAAAAAGTGGGGGCAAGTCAAATTGATTGCCACTATGCAGCAGCACATGGCATAATTCATGACAGAAATCTTGCCATTCCTCTTCGGGTGATAAATTTTCCTCAAGAAAAATATAAGCACGACCTTCAATAAACAAAGCCTGACTACGTTCTGACCAATAAAATACTTTAACCCCTAATCTAGCTGCGACTTCTTGAAAGCTCAATAAAGATAAATCGGTAATGCCCAACTGCATATAAAAGCGCGTAATATAATCCTCAAGATGTGTATAATAGTACATTAAAACAACTCCTAAAAAGCCATTTGAGAACATTTGTTCTATTTTATTATATTATAAAACCTCACCTTTTGGTAGTGAGGTTTGGAATATGATTGACAATCAATAAGGACAACTGCTAATTATTCATTTAAAATGTCATTTTAAAGCTCTCCATGGTCTTTTAAAATCTCCCACATTTTACGCAGTTTTTCTAAATCTTCTTCCTTTGATTTTGGCAATTCCTTATACCATTTTTGAAGTGTTGGATTGTTAGCAAAAGCTTGAAATTCAGCCTCGTCCTTTTCCTCCTGTGTCAATGCAGGTGAATTAGAACGGCCAAGAAGATAGTCTGTACTAACATTTAATATATTTGCTAATTGTAGCAATTCACTATCTTTTACAGGTCGCTCATTTGCTTCAATTCTATTCATCACGCTAACATTCAGATTCACTCGGCTTGCTAGCTCTCTTTGTGTCCATCCTTTGCTTTCTCTTAATGCAACGATTCGTTTTCCGATACTCATCATCATTCACCGCTTTCAGAGATTTCATACTTAATTATAGCATGTTTCTGTTTTGGAAATAAAAAATTTCTTTAATAGCAACTTTATGCTTGAATTTCTATTTCAGCAATGTTATATTTATGTTAACTAGTTGCTGAAATAGAAATTTATTGAGAGGCATATTTAAAAAAGCAACTTTTATATCGGATGCTATATAAATAAAAAATAGGAGGGTTTTTGATGGGGAAAGAAAATCAGCAAATGAATGTATTTGAGAATGGTATTTATATTGTACAGGATGGATGTGTTACACCGCTAAAGCCGAAAGCGTTTGGACAAGATACTATCATTTGGAAAAACGGGCGAGTTTTAGATGTAGAGCGAGCGGAGCGTATTCGCATTCAACAAGATAAATAATAGTCCTTACGGAAAAACCGACGGACACTAATTGATTTTGGCTATTTAGCCAAATCAATTAGTGTCCTTTTTATTTAACTTCCATCAGCAATGTTTACTGCGACGAGTAATCGCAGGAGCACATGTTTACTGCGACGAGTAATCGCAGGAGCTAAATTCTTTTTGTATCGAAAGCGAAGCGTAATTGATAAAAGAAAGGGGAAAGGGAATGGCTAAATATTTTCCAGATTTAATTGAGGAATATAAGCAATCATTAAAAAGCTTGCAGGAAATAGATGGCTGCACAAGTATGGAGCGTGATTTAAAGGAGGCGATTCAATGGATGGAGACAGGCTATGACCCTGCTGAATATCGGGCTGCTACAAGAACTGATAGCTATGTCATGGACCATTATTTAATGCAGCAATTTCTTATATCTCTTGATTGTAATTTCACTGGATTAGATGAGGAGGAAAAATCGCTAAATAACGAGGACGAGCGATTAGACAATATTCAAAGCATTATTAAAGAAGCATTGGTGGGGTTAACAGAAAATGAGCGTAAAGTATTTATACTTATTCGAGCCGAGTACATGACGTTTTCAAAAGTGGCTGACATTTTAGAAATTACACGTAGCTCAGTGCAAAGTTATTTAAGGCGAGCAGAAACAAAAATAAAAAACAATATTAATGGCAAAAAGTTAATCTGTCATGGAGGTGGCTATATAACGAAAAGTTCATTTTAAGGGCTTGCCATACAAATGCCTATATAGTGAGGAGTTCATTTAAGCGAGATTGAGGTCATTCTATCTTGCCATACAAACACCTATATAGTGAAAGCGTCTTTTTCCAGCTTACAGACGTTAAAGACTAATCTGGTAAAGCTTAAGGGGGGAGAACGATTGAAAAAGAAAAAGTAATTTTGGTAAGACACAATTTACAATGCTTATGTAAAGCTTTGTGAAAAATGTCAACGCCACATATCTCAGCAGTCTACTAAAGGAGTGGTTTGATGGACATTAGCCATATTATAGAAGCCATTTCTCGAAGGCTTCAAGAAAGGTTCGGAGATGCTTACAAGCAGTATACCAATGAAATGCCGCAGACGGTGGAAGTCCCAGCTTTTTTTATTCAATTATTGAAGCTAGAGCATACGCCGCAAATGAGTGGGCGGGCTAAAGTCAAGCTATCATTTGATGTGCAGTATTTCCCACTGAATGGACAAGTGGATGTAGCGAATCATGCACTACGCATCCAACAAGCATTAAGCGAAATTACATTATCTGATGAAACGGTGCTATTAGCTAAAGGTGCATATAGTGAAATGCTAGATGGTATTGCCCACAATTTTATGGATTTCGATTTCCTCTTACAAGACAGGGAGGAAAGGACATTGATGGAGTCATTGTATACGAAGGGAAGGATTGATCATCATTGACAAATGCTAAAAAAATGCCTGGAAAAAAGGCTATATCGAGAAAAATCGATACTACGGCTACGCAACAGTTTTCAAAAAATCAATTAATTAATAGTCAAAAATATCAGCATCGACAGGATGCACTTCATGCATTATTAGAAGCGAATACAATGTATTCACATGAGCAGGTAGACAAAATTTTAAAGCAGTTTGATAAGGGAGGAAAATAGAATGGCATTAGGTGGAGGAACATTTTTAACACAAAACAAAGTATTACCGGGTACGTACCATAATTTTATGAGCGCGGCACGTGCCTTTGTTAATTTATCAGAACGAGGCTATGTTGGTTTACCAATGGCGCTTGATTGGGGCGTAGATGGTGAGGTATTTGCTGTAACGCAAGAGGATTTACAAAAAGATAGTCGTAAAATTTTCGGTTATGACTACACAAATCCAAAATTAAAAGGCATTCGTGATGTTTTCAAAAATGCAATCACAGTATTTTTCTACAAGTTGTCTGTAGATGCTGTAGCGGCATCAAATGATTTTGCTGAAGCAAAGTATAAAGGGACACGTGGAAATGATATTTCAATTGTTATTCAGGCAAATGTAGATGAGCCAACGAAATTTGATGTTCAAACATTATTGGATGGTGTAATTGTGGATGAACAAGTAGCTGTAGCGTCTGCTGCTGATTTAGTGGCGAATGATTTTGTATCATTTAAAGCGGATGCCACATTGGAAGCGACAGCAGGTACGCCATTAACAGGTGGTTCTAATGGCGCGGCGATTACAGGTGGTGCACACCAAGAGGCATTAGATGCTTTAGAAGCATATGGTTTTAATACGTTGGGCTGTCTGTCATCTGAAAGTACAATTAAATCCCTTTATGTGGAATATACAAAGCGTTTACGTGATCAAGTAGGGGCAAAATTCCAATTAGTAGGGCATAAGCTCGGCACTACGGATCATGAGGGTATTATTGACGTACAAAACGATGCAAATGGTGATGAAGTATTTGGCGCTGTTTATTGGACTACAGGTGCACAAGCAGGTGTTGCAGTTAATCGCTCAAATACAAACAAGCGCTATGATGGAGAATTTGAGCTTGATATATCTGAAGCAAAAACACAACCACAGCTTACAGCATTACTAAAAGCAGGTAAGTATGTTTTCCATCGTGTAGGAGAAGAAGTACGTGTACTGGAAGACGTCAATACATTTATATCCTTCACAACAGATAAAAATGAGGATTTCAGCATGAATCAAGTAATTCGCGTATTAGATCAAATCGCTATTGATACGGCGCAGCTATTTAATGAGCGATATCTTGGTAAAGTACCGAATGATCAAGATGGCCGCATCTCGCTTTGGAATGACATCGGCGCACATCGCTTAGAGTTACAGCGTATTCGTGCGATTGAAAACTACAATAAAGATGCGCTTACTGTAGAGCAAGGCAATTCGAAAAAGGCTGTTGTTGTTAATGAGGTTGTGACGCCTACAGTAGCGATGTCACAGTTATATATTACAACAACAGTAGCATAAGGAGGAACAGTAGATGAAGAAAAATGAATTATTAATGCCATTAGATTTACAATATTTCGCGGAAGCAACAATGCATGCCCGTAATGCAATTCATGGTGCACAGGGACGAGCATACGTCACGATTGAGGGGAATCGTTATTTATTTGCACAGCTAATCAATTTAGAGGCAAATATGGAAAAAACGAAAACACAGGTGCCGATTATGGGCCGCACGGGTAAAGGGAACAAGGCAACAGGCTGGGAAGGAACAGGCTCAGCTACATTCCATTTCAATACATCGATTTTCCGTCAGCTTTTAAAGCGCTACAAGGATACAGGTGAAGATATTTATTTCGATATTCAAGTAACAAATGAGGATAAATCTTCTACTGTAGGTAGCCAAACGACGATTTTAATTGACTGTAATTTAGATGGCGGTCTTGTTGCTTCACTTGATGCAGATGCAGAGTACCTAGAGGATTCAATCGAATTTACGTTTGAGGATTGGGATATGCCTGTAGAATTTGCGACATTACCTGAAATGCTATAAAAATTTATTTTAATTATTATAAAAGGATTGGTGAAAATAGATGAGTAACTTACAAGCGTTTTTTGCACACAATAAAAAGAAGCAGGACAATATTAAACAGCCGATTTCAAAAAGCTTTATGGATGAAGCGGGACAAGTAATTGAATGGGAGTTTGCGCCAATTTCACCGGAGCGTGATACAGAATTAAAAGGACAATGTACAAAGCGTACTTTGATTACGCAAGGTAAGCGTAAAGGGCAATATAACACAGATTTTGACCACTTTACTTACCAGCGCTTATTAACAGTAGAATCGATTGTCTTCCCAAATTTACATGATCGTGATTTACAGGATTCGTATGGTGTATATGGCGCTGATGAATTGCTAAGCAAAATGCTTACAATTGGGGAAATGGCAGATGCTGCGGCAGCAGCACAGGCAGCAAATGGCTATGAAGTGAACGTTGAAGACCTTGTTGAAGAAGTAAAAAACTAATCGAGGATGGTGATGGTGACGCCAATCTTATGTACTGGTGGGTACACAAGTTTCGTCGCCTGCCATCTGAATATTTCGCACTATCCATAGCCGATAAAGCATGTATTATTGCAGCAATACAAGTAAAAATCGAAGCGGATAAAAAGGCCGAACGTGAATCAAAGCGTGCAAGTAGAGGAAAGGGTAGAAGACGTTAAAGCTAGTGGTTTTTAACTTCTTAGTTCAAAAGTAACGATTCGCTCGTTAAATATTAAAAATCGCTCGCAAGACAGGTGAACTTGCTCAAAAACAGAGGCGTATCTGAAAAAGGTGTATCCTTTTTTAGATACGCCCTTTTAGAATGCAAAGAAAGGAGGAGCAAAGATGGCTACACTCCAAAACGCTTTACAGACAGGTAATTATTTTCCTCAAGTAATAAATAATACACCTCAAGTAATAAATGCTTTGCCGGAAGAATATAGCAATGTCTCTCGGATAAGTAATAGTGCATCACCAAATTTTGATGTAAGAAATTTAACAATAGAATTAACACAAGTTAACATGCTATATGCTCAAATGGAAAAAGAGATTCAAGAAGCAAATCAGGCGCAGGAACAGCTCAATGAAAATGCCAATAAGGGTGCTTCTTTAATGAATACACTGATGAATAAAATGACGGGTTTAGCCGGGAAGCTATTGACCTTTGAAAATGCCAAAATCGTCATTGGTTTATCAGATGATTTAGCGAGTACACAAGGTCGTTTGGAGCTGATGAATAAAAATTATCAAAAGCAGGCTCAGGAAGCAGGTGTTATCAATACAGCACTTACATCAACCTCAGCATTACAAGATATGATATTTGATTCGGCACAACGTACATTTAGCACCTATCAAACAACTGCTGATATGGTCAATCGACTTGGTACAGAAGCCTCTAGTGCTTTTAGTAGTCCCGCAGAAATTATCGCATTTACAGAGCAAATGAATAAAGCATTTGCGATTGCAGGTACCCCTCCTGAAGCAATGTCTAATATAGCACAGGCGATGGCTAGTGGAGGTTTGGATGGAGCAGGGTTTGATAATTTATTAACGGATGCACCAGCCGCTGTTGGGAATATTCAAAAATATCTTGAAGATGTTATGAATATAGATGCCTCTAATCTTAAACAATTAGCAACAGAAGGTGTTATTACAGCCGATGTCATTAAAAACGCGATGTTCTATGCAGCGGAAGATACAAATGCAGCATTTGCTAGCATACCTACTACATGGGGAGGTATATGGCAGAATATCCAAACGGGTGCTTTACAAGCGTTTGCGCCAGTACTTCTAAAAATCAATGAGGTTGCTAATAGTGAGCGGATAAAGCAAGTGGTGGATCGCATTGGTGAGGCAATACAGCTCGTTGCTGGATGGGCAATGATGCTAATTGAGTTATTAATCGCTGGTGGAAGTTTTATTTATGATAATTGGTATCGTCTAGAGCCAATTATTGTTGCAGGAGCTATTGCACTAGGTGCATATTTAGCTATATTGATATGGACTAATAGAGAATTGTTTATTAATGCCTTTATGACGGCTACAGCAGCAATACGCAACTTATGGTATATAGCAACTACTGTAGCTTCTACTTTTGCGACATATGGATTTACGGGAGCCATGTTGGCACTCAGTCTTGCTATAGCAGCAAACCCTATTGCATGGTTAATTGGGGCTATTGTAGCTTTAATTTTAATCTTTTATCTAGCTGTTGCTGCAGTGAATTACTTTACAGGTGAATCTTACAGTGCAACAGGTCTAATTGCAGGAGCATTTGCAGTGGCAGGAGCGTTTATAATGAATGTGCTATTTGCTATTGCAGAAATTGCATTTGGAGTTATCGAAGGTCTTTATAATCATTGGATGGCCTTTGCCAACTTTTTCGCCAATGTATTTAATGACCCAGTAGGTGCAATTATCCACTTATTCGGTGATCTTGGAGACAATGCACTAGGTGTAATTGAAAAAATTGCTTCTGCATTAGACTTCGTATTCGGAACGAACTTTGCTACAACTGTAGCTGGATGGAGAAAAGATTTAGTTAATTTAACAAATTGGGCAGCTGAAGAATACGGCAATGGGGAATATGAAAAATTATTTAATGAATTAGATATGAATCAAACACTTGAAAAATTAGGTTTAAAAGCAGAACGTTTTAATTATGGTGATACATGGAATTCCTCCTATAAATGGGGAGAAGATTTTTTCAAGTCGAAGGAAAAAGAAAAAGAAGAAAATAACTCAGTTGAGGAAGCTATCAACAATGCTCTAGCCATTGGTGATAAGATGGACAAAGGCAACGAAAACAGCAAGCAAATCGCAGATAATACAGGCTCAATGGCGAATGGCATAACGCTATTGAATGATGAACTGAAATATATGCGTGACCTGGCGGAGCGTGAGGCAATTAACCGCTATACAACGGCAGAAGTGATTGTCGATGCACGTAGCGAAAATCATATTAATAGCGAGCTAGACATTGATGGCGTCATTGATCGCTTCGGTGAAAAGGTAGAGGAAGTTGCTGTTGGATTGGCAGAAACAGGAGGTGTGAGCCTTGTATAATTTTTTTATAGATGATGTACAGCTTCCTATTGCTCCAGCGTCTATGTCCATGAAAATTAATAATAACAACCAAACCATTGTATTGATGAATGAAGGTGAGGTAAATATCCTTAAAAAGCCTGGTTTAACAGAGGTTGACTTTGAGATATTACTTCCAAATGTCCAATATCCGTTTGCAGTTTATCCAAATGGTTTTCAGCCTGCTGCATTTTACCTTAATAAGTTAGAAAAATTAAAAATATCACAAGAGCCATTTCCTTTCATCGTTAATCGCATGAGACCAGATGGTTCTTTATTATTTGATACTGACAACGATATGTTATTTTCATTGGAAGAGTATACAATCGAGGAAGACGCTGAAAACGGCTTTGATGTGAATGTCAAGATTAATCTAAAACAATGGCGACCATATGGTACAAATAGAGTGGATGTAACAAATAAATCGTCTAAGAAAGAGGCAATAGTAATTAGTAAAAAGCAACGTCCCACAATAAGTAAGAGAACATCAAAAATATACACAGTAAAACAAGGTGACACATTGTGGGCAATCGCTAAAAAATATTTAGGTGATGGCTCGAAGTACACAGAACTCGCCAAGCTTAATAACATCAGCAATCCAAATGTAATTAAAGTAGGGCAGGTGATAAAGCTTGGCTAAAAGTCAATTGTTAATTACATCAAGGGGACGGACTTTCGAATGTGCTGTTCAGGAAGGTATTACCTGGGAAACACACCGTAAAGGTGCACCAGGGCAACTTAATTTTAATGTGTTGAAAGATGAAATTCTTGGTTTTCACGAAGGTGACTTAGTGCAATTTATATATGACGGAAAGGAAATATTCTCCGGTTTCGTTTTTACAAAAAAGCGCTCGAATAATCGTATCATTTCAGTCACAGCCTTTGATCAACTTTGGTACTTAAAAAACAAAGATGTCGTTACCTACAAAGGGAAAACGGCGGCGCAAGTGCTACAAATGCTGGCGAAGGATTTTCGGCTAAAATTAGGTGTTGTTGCTGATACAAAGCATGTTATTGCTACACGCGTAGAGGACACAGTCGAGCTGTTTACTGTTATTGACAATGCGCTTAGTATTACAACCAAAAATACAGGTGCTTTATATGTACTGTACGATGATTACGGGAAATTAAATTTACGCGATGTGAAAACGCTAAAGCTAGACATCCTGATTGATGAAGAAAGCGGTGAAGCATTTGAATATACGACTTCTATTGCAGATAATACTTACAATAAAGTGAGGGTATATCGAGAGGATAAGGAGACAGGTAAGCGCGATAACTATATCGCTCAACATGGTGAAAATATGAATCAATGGGGCATATTACAGCTTACTGAAAGTCTTGACGAAGGCGAGAATGGGCAAGTTAAGGCAGATGCTTTATTAGCGCTTTACAATCGCAAATCACGTAAGCTTCATATTAATAAAGTGTTTGGCGACACAAGGGTAAGAGGCGGATCTACACTAGGGGTACAAATGTATTTAGGTGATTTAACAGTGGCTCACTATATGATGGTGGAAAAAGTGAAACATACGTTTTCAGAGAGTGACCATCGTATGGATTTAAGCTTAATTGGAGGTGATTTCGTTGCGTGACATGTCTGATATTGTGAGGGCTTTACGGCAACTAGTATTGGATGCAGTCAATGCCCAAAAACTTGCAACAATCGTTTATGGTACAGTTATAAGCACCTCACCGTTAAAAGTACAGGTTGATCAAAAATTAACTTTAGAGCAAGAAAATTTAAAATTGACGCGTGATGTAATGGACCATGAAATTGAAATGACCGTTGACCATTTAACTGAAAACCGTTCAGGAGGCAGTGGCGATGCAGAATTTGCTTCGCATAACCACGAATATAAAGGTCGTAAAAAGTTCCTTATTCATAATGGCCTGGTCGTTGGTGATAAAGTTACGATGATTCGCGCTCAAGGTGGTCAGCAATACATTATCCTCGATAAGGAGGTGGTTTAAATGCTACCAACAGCATTTGAAGAAAATGATGGTTTAGAAATTATCTTTGAAGAAGAAGCACAGACCTCCAGAACGTATAAAATCGATTTTGAAAAAAAGCGCATCGTTGGCTATATCGATGAGCGTGAGGCTGTTAAGCAATTTATTATAAAAGCGCTCCAGACAGAGCGTTATGAATATTTAATTTATAGCTGGAATTATGGTACTGAAATGGCTCGCCTATTTGGTCAGCCTATCCCCTATATTTATTCTGAGCTAAAAAGGCTAATTACAGAAGCATTAACGCATGACGATCGTATCGATAGCGTTGATGCTTTTTCATTTAGCCATTACAAAAACAAAGTGCATGTAAAAATGACGGTGAATACTGTGTTCGGCCCAATCGAAGCAGAAAGAGAGGTGACGGTAGCCTAATGTTTGAACATGAAACTTTCGAAGCAATTATAACGCGGATGCTTGAACGCGTTAGTCACGATGTAGATAAACGAGAAGGGGCAATTATTTACGATGCAGGAGCCATGACAGCCAAGGAGCTACAAGAAATGTATATTGCACTTGATGGTGTTATTTTAGAAACATTTCCAGAAACAGCTTCGCGCCCTAATCTAGTTCGTCGTGCTGCAGAGTATGGTGTATACCCATATCCTGCAACACATGCTATTTTGAAGGGTGAGTTTAATCAAGATATACCAATTGGCTCCCGCTTTTCAATTGGCGAAGTAAATTATATTGCTATACGCAGAATCAGTATAGGCATTTATGAGATGCAGTGCGAGGAAGTTGGGGACGTAGGAAATACACAATTTGGACAGCTTATACCAATTGAATATATTGATGGATTGCAGCGTGCCGAATTAACAGAACTACTTATACCGGGGGAGGAGGAAGAGCCGACAGAAGATTTTCGTGTACGCTTTTTTGTGACGCGCAATCAAATACCGTACGGTGGGAATCGCGATGATTACAAGCAAAAAATTATGACTATACAAGGTGTCGGTGGCGTAAAACCTAATCGCACCCCAGCTGGCGGAGGTACAGTTGGTATTACAATTATCGATTCGAATTACAATCCCCCTTCTCAGGCAGTGATTAATGAAGTGCAAACAATCGTAGACCCAATACCTAATAATGGAGAGGGGCTTGGAATAGCTCCATATGGACATCGTGTAACAGTTGATGCCGTAGAAACTGTGCCAGTTAATATTACGATGAAGCTTGTATTAAGCGGTGTAACAATTGGACAAGTACAGCTTGAAATTGAGGAGATTGTCGAAGCCTATTTATTGGAACAGCGTAAAGCGTGGGAAAACAGTGAATTTTTAATTATACGCCAATTACAAATCGAATCGAGAGCACTCGAAGTTACAAGCATAAACGATGTATTAGAATCAACCATTAATAGCGTTGATAGTAATTTGCTATTAACAGCCAATCAAATTCCGATATTAGGGACGGTGACATTGTATGAGTAATCGAATCATGCAAAACTTGCCGCCGATTTATGCTGGCATTAAGGAAATGGAAGAGCTATCAAGTACTGTTGCTACTGAATGGGATGCACTAGAGAACGCCCGAAAAAAGGTGGAGGATGAGCAGTTTATTATGACTGCTAGTGAAAAAACGATTCGTGCAAGAGAGCGGAGCTATAATATTCGAGCTGACCAAGCAACTGAATCGTTAGATTTTCGCCGCAGGCGGTTAATTGTACGACAATCTACTCGCTTGCCAATTACCCAACGTAAAGTGCGTGAAATTATCAATGAATTGGTAGGAGAAGGTAATTGGGAAGAACAGTTAAGTGTAGAGGACTGCGAGGCATTATTTATATTTGATGCCTCAAATGCATCGGTTGATAAGGAAATTGACTACACACTTGATCGCATTATACCAATGAATATCGCCTTAAAAATTGCAAGGCGATTAACGACCAAATTATATGTTCCAAGCTTTCTGATGAGTGGCTCGGAAATTACTTTGCATCCAATGAACATTGACGACATTGAACAGCGCACATCCAGCAATCATCTTGTTGGTGTTAAAACCGCTGCAAAATAACAATAACACCTATGTAATGGAAGGAGTGATATTGTGACACAATACGGCACAATTATAACAAATATCGGCTTAGCGCAAATCGCCAATGCCCAAGTAACACAACAAAAGGTCGGATTAGAGCATATCGCACTCGGAGACGGAAATGGTTCCTACTACATTCCAACTGCAAATCAAAGCGCACTTGTCAACGAAGTATGGCGCGGACCAGTGTCGAATGTAACAATCGACCCAGCAAACGACAATCGCATTATCATTGAGGGCCTTATTCCGACTACAGCAGGCGGCTTCACAATCCGCGAAATTGCTGTATTTGACGACCAAAATCAACTAATCGCAGTAGGGCAATATCCAGAAAAATACAAACCACAGCTAAGCGAGGGCGTAGCAGAAGAAACATTAATTCAATTCGTGATTGAAACAAATAACGCTGACGCTGTTGAGCTATCAATTGACCCTACAATTATTATTGCTAGTCGTGAATATGTGGATGAAAAAGTCGCAACTGTCAGTGCGGGTTTGGTGCAGTTGGAAGAGGACTTTACTACGCATTTGGACAATAAGAATGCACATGGGTTGAACAAGTATTACTCGCTTGAACTTGCACAGATAATCGAAGAGCATACTGATTTGAATGATATAAAATCAATCGGAAATTATATATCGGTTTCTGGTGCTACAACTGCAACATTATCAAATTGCCCGGTTACAACAGATTCAGGGTTTTCGCTAAAAGTAGAGCGGGTAACAGGAGATGCTGTAAATTTTATTAGACAAACAATTAAAAGCAATCACCAAATACCGAGTACTTTTAAAAGAAGTATGATTAATAATGTATTTAGCTCATGGACTAAAGTGGTAACGGCGGATGAAGAAAATATTTTCACAAAAAGAACTAGTATTGTCCTTCCAAATGATTCCTCTCATTTAATTTTAGAAAGGACAGGAATCTCGGCAGCAAGAGGTTCCATTGGAATAAGTTCAGCAGGCTTAGATTTTAGAGATAGTACAACAGCGCCGCGATTTATTTTCAATCTACAAGATGAATACCTACAAATTTCAAACAATAAAATTTGCGTAGGGACAGGCTCGCCAGAAGGAGTAATATCAGCCGCTATAGGCTCATTGTATCTAAATAAAAATGGTGGTGTAGGTACAACACTTTATGTTAAACAAAGTGGTACAGGCAATGTTGGGTGGGTGGAAAAATGAGTGAATTAAAAACAGTAATTGTTTCAGATAATGTAATTATCAATGTCGGTGATTGGGATTATCAAGAGCATGAGGTCGTGATTAACCAAAATGAAATTGATGCAGCCGAAGAGCATAATGCATCTGTAGATGAAGAAAATTATGTTGAAGTACCTGAACCAATTTTAGAAACAGTTCAGCAAAATCCATTGCCAGAGGGGGCAACAGTAGAAGAAAGAGATATGTTTTTTACAGATGAGTATGGATGGCGTGAAGTAGGTTGGGAACCACCCATGACAGCGGCAGAAAAAACAGCTCACTTAGAACAAGAAAACAGAATGTTGAAGCTACAAAATCAAGCGAATACCGAGCGCATGGAATTTGTCGAGGAACTCATTGCAGAAATTGCGATGAAGGTGTACGAATAATGCGCTTTTTTCAATGGATTTGGCTTTATTTGAGAGGAGGTGAGACCATGATGGCAATGTTTTTCGCACAACGTGTAATTTTAGGCAAGACGGCATTTAACGAAGTGCCTTCTACTTTACAACCAGGCGTAAAGGAGATTTTGGAGGATTCAGGCGTTGGCTTTTTAGCTGAGTAATGATAATGTTATACCTATTAAGTAGTGTTATTTAAATCTCGTTTTTAAGGAGGGAGTTTTTTGATACTGTACCATTATTCTAACCAAGATGTTGAGGTTTTAAAGCCAATTTTGGGTCCGACTCGACATGGAGGTGAGGATTTAAAAGCTGTTAATAAACCAGTAATTTGGCTGACTACTAGTTCAGAAGATATCCAAGATAATCAACCGAAATTTAGATATACCTTGGATATTGATGAAAAAGACGAACGATTATTTGAGGACAGACCCTTCAATAGCACGATGAAAGATATGGTTAATTTTGGTATTTCTTCAGTGGTTATAAAATGGTTCTTCTACACTTCAGAACTAAAGCCTCAAAAAAAGGAAGTGTGGAACGGGGAGAACTATGTATAATTTTATTTGAAAATAGATATATGTTATTGTCCCCTTATGTGTAGTAATGTGAACAAAAAATAATAAGTAGATTAGATAATTTATTTAATGAAATAAAGCGTAAGGTAGCCTATTGAAAAGGCTGTCTTACGTTTTTTACTATTTTTAATTGGCAAAACTACTAATGGAGTTAAAAATAATATTATCAATATTAAAACATTTATAAAAAATATCTAAACAAAGGGAAAGAATGATATTATGGCACAATATGGAACAATTATAACGAATAGTGGTTTGGCACAAATTGCAAATGCGCAAGCCACGCAAACGAAGGTTGGTTTAGAGTATATTGCGCTAGGAGATGGAAACGGTGCTCATTATATACCGACTCAGAATCAAAGTGCATTAGTTAATGAAGTATGGCGTGAACCAGTTGCAAATGTAACAATTGACCCAACTAATAAAAATCGAATTATCGTTGATGGTGTTATCCCAACCACTGCTGGTGGTTTTACTATCCGGGAAATAGGTGTATTCGATGACCAAAACCAATTAATTGCTGTTGGGCAGTATCCAGAGAAGTATAAGCCACAATTAAATGAAGGTACAGCGGAAGAAATATTAATTCATTTTGTGATTGAGACGAATAACGCTGATATTGTTGAGCTGTCAATTGACCCTTCAATTATTATTGCTAGTCGTAAATATGTGGATGAAAAAATAGATGATATTGAACGACAATTTACTAAGTATTTAGACGATACAGCATTAAAAGACCTAACAATCTACTCAGGTCTAAATGTAATTGATGCATCTGTAAAATCACCTGTAAATATAAAACGCATCGATGGTAAAACAATTGTTAATCATATACCACTATTCGATAGTGGTGCGTGGAGCCTTTTGCCTACAGCATCTGTAAAAGCTCCTAATGAACTAGAATTTAATATAACAGGTGCTGCTCAAAACAATAGATTGGATATACAAATAACACCAAATGAAACATATACAATTAACGGAGAGATTAGTGATACTAGGTTAGCATTTACAATTTGGGACAATGCTCAATCTATTATTATAAAAAGCACATCTGACACTGTACCTTTCACTTTTACAGTACCTAATAATATAAATTCAATCTCTGTTTATGTTGGTTCCGGAAGTGCTCCTAATGGTACTTATAGTGTAAAAAATCTTACTTTAAATAAAGGCTCACAAGTGGAGCCTTTTGTAGCCAACGTTAAAGGTGTAAAAAATCCGACAATTATAAATAAAACGAATGATACAAGCTTAGTGGTTCCAACAACGCTATATGATGGTGAATATGTGGAATATAACACTAAAGGGGATTTAGTGAAGTATAGAAAGTGGGGAGAGATGGAACTTTCAGATCCCCAATTAATATGGACGACAATAGGTACTTCTAATCAGCGTAATGGCTATCGTCAAGTCCGAACAAACCATGTAATGAATACCACTATAGACATGAACCGATATTTAACCAATCATATAGGCAAGGTAGTGTTAAATGGTCGTATTGGAGATCCATATCCGTCAATGGAAATGAATTATCTAAACATGGGAGTCCTTCATATTGTTATACCGAACAGTGAAAGCGGTTGGGGGGATAATTACAATCCAACAGATGAAGAAATTAAAGCCTATTTCTTAGGATGGAAGATGTATAATGCAGACGGAGGTTATGGTGGTGAAGGTGATTTGTACAATGGTACGGGGAGTAAAGGGTGGGCATACAGAGACCCAATTACAACATCTAAAGTAAATGGACTCACTGGCACATTACCAACTACACAAGCTCCTATCAACAGTATGTGGCAACCGTATCGCCTAATTTACGAGCATGCGGAGCCTATACAAGAAGTAATTACATCTTCAGGAGACCTTTTACTAAGTAAAGGAGATAACGACTTACAGGTGCATGCAGGTAGAATTGTAAACGAGTTAAACAACCCTTACTTAGGAGGGGCAACTTCCACAGTAGTTTATTTTAATTATGATTTATTCAATCCTCTTGAATATAAAACAGGAGAGGCTTTGAGCTTATTTGAAAATTCAAAAAGGAAACCTTTTTTACTAAGTATTTCTTCTAATAGTGATGGAACTCCTAGGCTTTTGTTAAGATTGGAAGACTATGA
Source organism: Metasolibacillus sp. FSL H7-0170 (assembly GCF_038593115.1). NCBI lineage: Bacteria > Bacillati > Bacillota > Bacilli > Caryophanales > Caryophanaceae > Metasolibacillus > Metasolibacillus sp. FSL H7-0170. The sequence goes on from NZ_CP151964.1 coordinate 3,899,545, forward strand.
CCCTACAAATACTTATACAATAGACTATGAACCTTTGTACCTGTGGGAAGTAACTGCACCTATTGATGCAGTACAGATTGTGTATGCAGAAAGTCTACAAGTAGTCGTTAATAGTTTGGTTGAGAGCAGCGCTACACAACATGATACGGTTACGCGCATGTTAGACACATTTATAAATGAGGGTGATGGGGTAGAGTGGATTATGCCTACGTTATTAAATGGCACTACTCAAACTGTTTCAGGGACACGTTATACAAAGGATTCTAGTGGAATGGTACATTTAATAATTAACTTGAATACACCTAGGGCTTTTTCGCCTAATGAAGCAATATTTCTTTTACCCAAAGGTTACCGTCCAAACAAAACTTTTTATATTACCTCGATTGAGTATAATAGTTCGTCTGACAAAATAGCGGGAATTATATCTGTAGGGGTTTCTGGTGTTATTTCTACAGGTATTACTTCAAGTGGTAAGGGAGCTCTTATTGCTTACGCGACATATAAAGCAGAACAGTAAAAAAGGAGTGGAAAGATATGAAGCGTTTACTAACCTTTGATAAAGATGGTTTTTATATAGGAGAGGAAATTGTACTTGAAGTCGTAGAACCCGATGAGAATCAATATGTGGCAGACGTTGACGAGGTTATCAGTTTTTATAATCCTAAACTAGTTGATGGTCAAGTTGTAGAAGGTTTGACGGAGGAAGAAATCGATGAGTCAATAAAACCTTTAGACAAAGAGCCTTCACAAGAAAATCGTATTGTTTGGTTAGAACAAGAAAATAAGTTATTAAAATTACAAAATCAAGCGAACGCAGAGCGCATAGAATTCATGGAGAACTTGATTACAGAAATTGCAATGAAAGTATATGAATGATGCGCTTTTTCAATGGATTTTGCTGTGTTTGAGGGGAGATGAAATTATGATGGCGATGTTTTTAGCGCAACGTGTAATTTTAGGTAAAACGACGTTTAATGAAGTGCCTTCAACTTTATAACGAGAGGTGAAGGAGATTTTAGTGGATTCGGTAGTTGGCTTTTAGCTGTGTAACAGTCCCCTTATGTGCGGTAATCTGGACAAAAAATAATCAGTAGATTAGATAATTTATTTAATGAAGTAAAACGTTAGAAAATCTATTGGAATGGTTTTTTTACGTTTTTTAATAGCTTTAAATTGTGAAATATTTACTCAAATTCTAAATATAGGTATAATATAATAATTGAAAGGAATGATATTATGGCACAATATGGAACAATTATAACGAATAGTGGTTTGGCACAAATTGCAAATGCGCAAGCAACCCAAACGAAGGTTGGTTTAGAATATATTGCGCTAGGAGATGGAAACGGTGCTCATTATATACCGACTCAGAATCAAAGTGCACTAGTTAATGAGGTATGGCGTGGACCAGTTGCAAATGTAACAATTGACCCAGCTAATAAAAACCGAATTATCGTTGATGGTGTTATCCCAACCACTGCTGGTGGTTTTACTATCCGGGAAATAGGTGTATTTGATGCCCAAAACCAATTAATTGCTGTTGGGCAGTATCCAGAGAAGTATAAGCCTCAATTAAGTGAAGGCACGGCAGAAGAAATATTAATTCATTTCGTGCTTGAAACAAATAATTCAGATATTGTTGAACTTTCAATTGACCCTTCAATTATTATTGCTAGTCGTAAATATGTGGATAAAAAAGTAGATGGTATAGAGCGGCAATTTGCTGAGCATTTGGACAATTTTGATGCACACGGATTAAATAAGTATTATTCACTTGCCCATGCACAAGAAATCGTTATTGATATGGACTTAAATGATATAAAAACCTTAGGAAACTATGTTTCTAATTCCGCTAATGTAACTACAACATTATTAAATTGTCCGGTTACGACGAATTCAGGATTTACAATGAAAGTGGAGCGTGTAACAGGCGATTCTATAAATTTTTTGAGGCAAACAATAAAAGTTAATCACCAAATTCCAACTACATTTGAAAGAACTATGATTAACAATGTATTTAGCCCCTGGTACAAAATTATAATAACTAGTAATTTAACTTGGATTGAAGCCACTCCTCAAAATGGATGGCAGCAACCAATGGAACAATATATGCGTTTACAATATATTAGAGATAGCTTAGGGATTGTGTATGTTAGAGGTGAGATTTTAGGAGGAGCAATTATAAAAGACACAATTATTACAACGCTACCTGTTGGCTATAGACCAACCTCTACAATACCAATTCAAGTAATAAGAGCCAATGATGCATCGTTCTGTCCAATTCAAATAAATAGTCGAGGAGAGATTACAATTATGCAAAGTTTATCTGCCACAAGTACTTTAAGATTTAACAGTAATTTCTTTGTGGGGGTGTAATTATACAAGGGGTTTACAAAATAGATAGTAAGTCCTTTTGGACATGGGAATCAACAACGCCGGTTAACGCTAATGAGCAAATACTAATATTGGATTTTTAAAAGACGAATTGGACAAGAATAGGGTGGGGCGAAGGTAAAGTACAAAAGGAAATTTATGAAATTATTAATGTACCTACAGAGGAACGTAAACATAAATTAGAGCAAGAAAACAAATTATTAAAAGCGCAAAACTCAGCATTAGTAGAACAAACGGAATTTCACGAGGAAATATTGACAGAAATTATTCTGACGATTAACTCATGATGTTCCTTTTTTACTGCGAAATTTTAAACAAAACTATATAGGAGATGATTTTATGATGGCATTATTATTAGCACAGCGAGTAATATTAATGAAATTAGAGTTTGATGCAGTGCCTACAAGCTTAAAATTACAAGTTTACGAACATTTAGAGGATAGCGGTGTAGGGTTTTTAGCTGGCAATTACAAACCTCAAACAAATTGATAGTAGATTAGTTTGAGAATTATTTGTCCACTCTTATTATTAAGGAGTGGTAACATGGAAAATAAGTTTTTCATAGGCCTATTTAACGGTTTTATTTTAAGCATTATCTTGTGGACATCTATTATAGGTTGGGTTCGTATAATTACTAACTTATTTTAATTCTCAAAACAAGCAATAACCAAAAATCCTCAAAGGACGCGTCAACAGACGTGTCCTTTTCGTTATTAAAAAAAGGAAGTGTTCAAATGGAAAAATATATTGCGTTCATTAGTGGGGCTGTTGGAGCAATCGTATCTTATTTAGTAGGCGGCTTAGGCATGGCTGTTACTGTGCTCATTGCGCTTATGGCTTTGGATTATGTGACGGGGCTTATGCAAGCCACTATCAACCAATCGTTAAATTCTCGGGTAGGATTTAATGGTATTATTCGTAAAATATATTATTTAATGTTGGTTGCGTCTGTGTATTTGATTGCACTTGTAATACCTGGAATTGAGTATGCAGGTGATGGAGCTACTGTTGCATTTTGTGTGTTAGAATTTATTTCTATCACGGAAAATGGCACGAAAATGGGGCTGTGGATGCCAAAGTTTGTCCAAAATTTATTGGCGATTGTTAAAGATAAAACAGGGGAGGATAATGGAAAATGAGTTATGTGTTCAAACAAAGCTTATTGCCTATCAACAAATACTCGCTCAAATCACCATTCCCTATGACAGCTAATTATATTACGGTGCATAACACTGCCAATGATGCATCGGCATATAATGAGGTGATTTACCACAATCGTAATGACAATCAAATTAGTTATCATGTGGCAATTGATGATAGAGAGGTAATCCAGTGCCTGCCATTTAATCGCAATGCTTGGCATTGCGGTGATGGACAAGGTGATGGAAATCGTAAATCCATTGGCATTGAAATTTGCTATAGTAAAAGTGGTGGAGCTCGTTATGAAGCAGCCGAGGAAAATGCTGTACAGTATATTGCGACATTATTAAAACAGTTTGGTTGGGGTGTAGAACGTATTAAAAAGCATCAAGATTGGAGCGGCAAATATTGCCCGCATCGAATTTTGGATGAAAATCGTTGGGAAAGCTTCAAGGAGCGTGTGCAAAGTGCATTAGATGCACTTAATAAGCAGCCCATATTAAAGGAGGCAACACAAATAGACTTCTTAACTTCGACGGGTCGTGCAGAAATTCGGGCATTACTTAAAAAAGCTCGTGATAAAAATATTATTAATAAAGCTATACACACAGACAAAGAAATTGAAAAATACGGTGATATTCAATTGTTGAGCTATCAAGCAGCTGTTATCACTCGTACATTTCAAGAATAGCTCCTCTCAGCATGAGAGGGGCTTTTTTTGTTTTCACCAAATATTACACATTGCCAAAAAGGAACTTATGTTCTAAAATGAAATGAAACAAATGTTCTGTTTGGGGTGGGATATGATGCGAAATCAACTTATAAAAGCAATGCAACGTCAATGTCTTTTAGATATTATGTATATGGCGAAGGATGGTAAAATCTCAAAGAGACGTGTAAAAATTATTAAAATAACAGGTGATACAATGCAGGTGTACTGCTTCAATAAATGCGCAAAACGTACTTTTATAGTTGATAATACACTTGCGATTATGCCTGTTAGTAGCCGAAAAGAGCGTGAAGTTATATGAATTGCTTTTAGCATATAGAAAAAAGTGGGGCACTATTGGTCTTTTTGCTAAAGTAGGGGAAGTTTTCATATTTATATACAAACTTAAAATCATCCCTAACTCATCAATAAATTGATTGCTTATGGTTTTCTATTTTGAAATTCAATAAAAAATAACAAAAACCGCCAAACACTTGATATACAAGTGTTGGCGGTTTGAAATTCTGGAAAATC